>NZ_ML703341.1:0-54031 GCF_008638365.1 Nocardiopsis quinghaiensis
GCGGCGTTGGCCGACCAGATCGGGTTGACGTAGACGTCGGCGCCCACGTACGGGTTGTCCACCCGCTCACCCGGATCACCCGGATCGCCCGGGTCGCCCGGGTCACCGGGGTCGCCCGGGTCACCGGGGTCGCCGGGGTCGGTGTCGCCGGTGCAGGCCACACCGTTGAGGGTGAACTCGGTGGGGGCGGGGTTGCTTCCGGAGTAGGTGGCCTGGAAGCCGAACTCCGTGCTGGCGTTGGTGGCGAGGGCGGCGTTGTAGCCGGTGTCGGTGGCGGTCACGCTCTGCCCGGACTGGGAGACCGTGCCGTTCCAGGAGTTGGTGACCTGTTGATTACCGGCGTAGTCCCATTCCAGGGTCCAGCCGTCGACCGCGTCGCCGAGGTTGGTGATGCTCACGGCCGCGGTGAAGCCCGATCCCCAGTCGTTGACCTGGTAGTCGACCTCACAACCAGCAGCCGCACCGGCGGAGGCCGGTAGAGCGACGGCCAGGGCGGTGCCGACGATCAGGGCGGATGTCACGGCCAAGCCGCGCCGTGCACTCGGACGTCTGCCCGGTGCACGCAGGATTCTGTTCATCTCTTGCTTTCCTCATGGTGGGGGGTGTGCCAGAGGGCCAGAGTGTCGGGACATGAGAGGCGGTCACCGACTGACGTGTGGAATCCGTGGGGAGCGGGGGGTGTGGAGGTGCACGGGGCACGCGATCTCCAGGGCGTCGCGAGGGGATTCTCCGCTGGCTGGGAGCGCTCCCAGCTCAGAAGCGAAAGTGGGGTGCCGTAGGGGATGGACTAGATGCGCCGGTTGGCTGTACACGCTTCCGGATGTGATCCAGCTCATTCGGGAGCGCTCCCATGAGAGTAACCTCCCCCGGTTTCCGTGTAAACACCCCGTAAAGAACCGCATTCCCTACGGAGTGGAGCCCCGCCCCGCCGAGGATCCGTGGCCCCGGGAGCCGGAATAGCCCCGCTCCCGCACCCGTTCACTGGGATAGCTTAAATTACTTCTCAGGAAGCTTTTTCTAGGGGGACAGATGGCGACCCGCACACTGGTGACCGTCTCGGCGGGGCTGAGCACGCCGTCCTCGACCCGTCTGCTCGCCGACCGGCTCACCGCCGCCGCGGCACGCTCGCTGGAGGAGCGCGGGGAGGACGTGGAGATCCGTACCGTGGAGCTGCGCGAGGTGGCGCACGACATCGTCAACGCGATGGTCACCCGCGTGCCCACCGGTGAACTGCGCGCGGCGCTGGAGGACGTCTCCCGCGCCGACGCGGTCATCGCCGTCACCCCGGTGTTCAACGCCTCCTACAGCGGCCTGTTCAAGTCGTTCTTCGACGTGGTCGACTCCGAGGACATGGACGGCAAGCCGGTGCTGATCGGCGCGACCGGGGGCAGCCCGCGCCACTCGTTGGTGCTGGAGCACGCCCTGCGCCCGATGTTCGCCCACACCCGCTCGGTGGTCGCGCCCACCGGCGTGTACGCGGCCTCGGAGGACTGGGGCGCGGGAGAGGGCGGCGGCCGTGAACTCTCCGCGCGCATCGACCGCGCCGGGCGCCAGCTGGCGGCGCTGGTGGACGAGCGCGTCCCCGGAGCCGGTGACCCCTACGAGGAGCCCACCCCCTTCGCCGACCTGATGTCGGGCCTGGGCAGCTGACGCACGACGACGTCCCCGTGCGCGCGGCGCACGGGGACGTCGTCGTGCGCGGCTCCGGCCCGTCAGCTTCCGTACTCGGCGCGGACGCGGTCGGCGAAGCGGGCGAAGTCGGCTCCGTGCAGGAAGGCCGAGCGCATGGTGCCGTGCTCGGCCACTCCCCCGCCCGCGATGTCGAAGGCCGTGCCATGGTCCACCGACGTGCGCAGGATCGGCAGTCCCACCGTCACCGAGACCGTCCCGTCGAAGTCGAAGGTCTTGGCGGCGATGTGGCCCTGGTCGTGGTACTGGGACAGCACCCCGTCGTAGTGGCCGGTCAGCAGGCGGTGGAAGACCGAGTCCGCCGGGACCGGCCCCACCACGTCCGCACCCGAGGAGCGCACCCGCTCCACGGCGGGGGCCAGGTGGCGGATCTCCTCGTCGCCGAAAGCGCCGTTCTCCCCGCCGTGCGGGTTGATCGCCGCCACCGCCAGGGTCGGCTCGTCGTGGCCGAACACGCGCAGCGCGGTGAGCGCCTCGGTGATGGCCCCCACCTGCTGTTCCTCGTCGATCAGGTCCAGAGCGCCGCGCAGGGAGACGTGGCGGGTGGCGAAGAAGATCTTCCTGCCCCGCACCACGAACATGGTGTTCTGACGGATGGCGCCGGTCAGCTCACCGAGCATCTCGGTGTGGCCCAGGTGGCGGCTGCCCGCGGCCCAGACGGCCTCCTTGTTGATGGGCCCGGTGACGATCCCGTCGACGCGCCGCTCCATGGCCGCCCGCGTGGCGACCTCGATCGCGCGGACCGCGGCGGCCCCCGCCCGCGCGTCGACCCTCCCCCACTCCAGTCGGGTGTCGCCGAGCTCGCCGATGTCGAAGCAGTCGATCACCCCCTCCTGTTCGGGAGGCAGGTCCCAGCTCGTGGTGGCGCGCACCTCGGTGTCCAGGCCCAGGACGCCGACCGCGCGGCGCAGCACGGCGGGGTCGGCGACGACCACCCCGCGGGCCGGGGCGGTGGCGCCGACCTCGGCGAGGGTGCGCACGGTGATCTCCGGACCGATACCGACCGGGTCTCCGGCGGTGATGGCCAGGATCGGGCGTTCAGTCATGTTCTCTTCCTTGGTTCGGGATCCGCGCGGACATGCCTGGCAGCCTGTCGTGGACCATCGCATGCGTGGGCCATGGGACCCCCTTCCCAGGACCGGGGCGGCCACGCCCGGCAGTGGAAGGTCGGGACGGCGCTCCCCGGGACGTTTGGAGGGCGCGGCCCACGGCTATGAATGAGCCGCCGAACACCGTCGCCGGACCGCGGAGCGTGCCCTTGAGAAGACAGTTCCTGAACGAGCCGGGCGACGTCGTCTCCGAGGCGTTGGAGGGGTTCGCCGCGGCCTGGCCGCACCACGTGCGCCTCAACAGCGATCCCGACTACGTCGTCCGCGCCCGTCCGGCCACCGACAAGGTCGCGGTCGTCTCCGGCGGCGGTTCGGGGCACGAGCCCCTGCACACCGGCTTCGTGGGCACCGGCATGCTCGACGCCGCCGTGCCCGGAGCCGTCTTCGCCTCCCCCACCGCCGTGCAGATCAGAGCCGCGTCCATGGCCGCCGACACCGGCCGCGGCGTCCTGCACGTGGTCAAGAACTACACCGGCGACGTGCTCAACTTCCGCATCGCGGGCGAACTCCTGGCCGACGAGGGCGTGCGCAGCGACATCGTCCTGGTCGACGACGACCTGGCCACCGACACCGGCGACTCCGACGGTCCCGGGCGGCGCGGCACGGCGGCGGTCGTGGCGGTCGAGAAGGTCTGCGGTGCCGCGGCCGAGCGTGGCGCGGACCTGGAGGCACTGACCGCGCTCGGACGCAGGGTCGCGGCCCACAGCCGCACCCTGTCCGTGGCGCTGGCCGCGGGCGCCCACCCCGGGCAGGCCCAGCCCTCCTTCGAACTGCCCGGAGACGAGGTCGAGTTCGGGGTGGGCATCCACGGCGAGCGGGCCCGGGAGCGGCGCGCGTTCGGGCCCACCAGCGAGATCGTCCCCCAGATGGTGTCACCGCTGGTGGAGGCCCTGGAGTTGGTGCGCGGCGAGCGGGTGATCGCCATCGTCAACGGCCTGGGGGCCACCCACGACCTGGAGCTGTACGGCGTGTTCGGCGAGGTACGGCGGTTCCTCGGGGGCGCCGGGATCGACATCGCGCGTCCACTCGTGGGCTCCTACGTCACCTCCCTCGACATGGCGGGCTGCTCGGTCACCCTGGTACGTGCCGACGAGGAGGTCCTGGAGCTGTGGGACGCTCCCGCCGCCACCCCGGCGCTCACCTGGTAAACCCCGTCCACCACAGTCCGCACAGGAGTACCGGCCATGGCAGACCAACTCAGTCCCGCCCGCGTCGAACGGTGGGTCCACGGCTTCGTCGACGCGGTGGAGGAGTCGGGCGAGTACCTCACCGACCTGGACCGCCGTAGCGGCGACGGCGACTTCGGGACCAACATGGTCACCGCGCTGCGCCGCGTACGGGAGGCTTTGGCAGGCGCCGAACCGGCCGCGGCCGGGAGCCCCTTCCAGGTGATGGGCGAGACCTTCCTCGCCCACAGCGGCGGCACCAGCGGCCCGTTGTTCGGGATGTGGTTCCGCGACTTCGGCAAGGTGGGAGCCGACACCGGGGCCTTCACCCTGGCGATGCTGGCCGAGGCCACCGCGAACGGGTGGGCGACCGTGGCACGGCTGGGTTCGGCCGGGGTCGGGGACCGCACCATGGTCGACGCCATCGCCCCGGCGTCGGAGGCCCTGGACAGGGCGGTCGACGCCGGTTCCGGCCTGGCGGAGGGACTGCGGTCCGCCGCGGAGGCCGCGCGCGGGGGAGCCGAGGGCACCAGTGACCTCCTGGGCCGCCGGGGGCGCACCAGCTACGTGGGCGAGTCGGCTCTGGGCAGCCCGGACCCCGGCGCCGTGACCATCGCCCTGTTCTACCGGGCGGCGGAGAGGGCCGCCGCCGACTGACACCCGTGGGCGCGGGACGCCCTCGCTGTGACGGCCCCGCGCGCCGCGGCGCCGGCGCTGTCCCCTCTCACACGGGCACGCTTCCCGGCCCGTGGCACACCGGCCCCTGGGTCCTGGCCGTGAGCGGCCCGCTCACGGCCGCGTTCGTCGTGGCCGCGCTCGCCGCCCCGAGGCGGTCGGCACCGTCGTGAATGTGGCCTTCACCTGGCCCGCCCACTGGTTCGGCGCCTGGCGGCAACTCCTGGTGCCGGTCACCGGCGCCCGGCACGAGAGCGGTGGGCCCCGTCGCCTTGGAGCTTGACCGGACGCCGCCGACAGGGACCGCGGCGTGAGCACACGGTGGGGCCTCCTCGGACCAGGGGTGGGAGTGCCTCATCGTCGTTGACGTTGGCTGCGGAGATCGCACAGGTCAGCGACATCGAGCACACAGGACACCGATGAGCCGGTGCGGACGGACCCCGGAAGACACCAGAACGAACCGGCCCACCCCTGTCCGTGGTGATCCCGAAGGTCGGCGCCCGTGGCAGCCGGGCCCGAAGCCTCTGGCGCGGGGAACCCCTCCCCTCCGGTCACGTTCTGGTACACGACGACGCTGCTCGGCCCAACCGCACGACGACCGGGGCTACGGCCGCGGCCACCCGCGCCGATGACCGCGCGGAAGCGGAATCGCACACCGCCTGGACCGCAAGGGCGTGAACCCTCCCGACGGTTGGGGCGACACCGGTGGCAGGTCGAGCACACCATGGCCCGGCTGGCCGGATGCCGACGTCCGCGCCGCGGGCACGAACGCGAGGCCGACCACCTTCCGGCCCTCGCTGGTATCGCCTGCACGCTGATCCGTTACCGCAGACCCACCACACGAGATGGGCTCCCAGAACACGAAGTCTCAGGAGCGAAGCGGATGCACCTGGTATTTTCGGTTCCTCTCGGGGGTTTTCTGCCACTTATCCCGATTGGTGATCACCGCTTCACTACCACCCTCCTTCTTGACCCAGTCCCATTTTCCCCTGTCGAACTTGCAGTATTCCGGAGAGTTGATGTTGAGAATGGAAACAAGAGAATCCACCCCCTTGTTCATAATCTTCCTGTTGATCTTCCTCTTTTTTATCAGTGCGTTTTGGGCTTCGGCGATCGCTTGGTTCAGAGAAGAGTGGACCCTCACGAGGCGAACCCAGTCATCTTTCTTTTCAATAACGTACACAGCAACGTCCTCAAAACCTTCCCTGGCGTCATCCACCCGCTTGTCACCACTCGGCCCAGGAAAAACGTCAACCGCAGGGTAGCTGTACAGCATATTCGCGTCATCGAGCATCGGAGCGAAGTCCCTATTGTGCTTGTTCCCCAGTTCGACAATGCCAACACCCGGCTTGAAATAACATGGTTTGATGGCATCGGAGAATTCCTTCATCGCTTCACTCCGCGCCCTGGTGAAGACCACAGGGTGGTGAGCGACACGATCCGCGAGCGCAGTAATGATACGCGCACACTGAACAAAAAGCCCATTCCTCACCAGATGGTTCCAGAAGGATTCCAGGACATTCCAGGGGACGATATGGTGTTGCGAGAACGACACTCCCACGCCATGCTCGAGAAAAAGATCGTGATCCCTGAAATCAACCGAATCCTGCCATGTGATGGTACCTCGACCTGTGAATTGGATATCGAGCCCTGTCAACCCTACCCCCTCGAACGCCTTCCCTTCATACATACACGCCAACGACTGACTTCGCACCCGACTCGCCCCACCGCCACCCATGGGCAGCACACCCATAAAAAGGGAGAAAACACGATCTTCCCATCACATACGGAATGGCTCCCATGAAAGAAATTCCGCTGACCGAAAGATTGCCCCTCCCCGTACAGACACTCCTCGGTTCCCGGGATGTCACCTCCTCCTGGACCTCCGTGCGAACATCATCTGGTCGGGAGACCCCGGAGGGAGCGCGGTGACGGTCACCTACGGCACTCTGAAGAGCTGGCTCAATACGATCAAAACAGGCGACAGACTGGACCTATCACCCAACCAACACAAAGCGGTCAAAGAAATCCTCGACCTGGTTGAGTTCTCCTTCATCGAGGAGGCGGCCCATGCCGTTGCCAGCGTCATCACGGTCACACAGAAGACCGACCTCTCCATCACCGGGAAACTCGGAGCCGGAATCAGCATCACCGTGGCCTTCGTCCCGGAGGCCCCGGACCCGACTGAGGCGACAGCGATCACCGGTATCGCCCTGGCCATCTCCCTTGACACATCGCATCCCGTGTGGGGGGTCCTCACGGAGATCGGCCTGGAGTCCCCCAAGGTCCTCTTCATGGCGGAAAAGCTCCACGACGGGGCCTGGAAACGCCTGGCTGTCGAGCTCACCATCAAGACGGACCCGAAGATCCTCGTATCGTGCGAACTCGGGTTCAAGAAGAAAAAGCCGTCCAGCTATCGTTTCCACGTCAGTCGGGAGGACGGCACCCCCTTCTCCCTCATCGACACCATGGAAAAGCTGGGCGTGGTCGGCGTGGCCGATTTCGGCCCCCTCCTGCCGCATGCGAGCAGCTTCTGGCTGGACTACGCCCCGGGACGGAACGGCGCCGAGGTCGTCCTCACCCCCGACTCCACCGACGAGGAGGGTGAGGCACCCGCAGGCTTCAACTGGGGACTGGCCGTCCTTGCCAAGAACAACGGCAAACGTCCCCTGGTCCTCACGGCCAGTTTCCCGCTCGGTACCCTGGCCCGCCTCTCCCAACTCGACCTCCTCAAGGGTCAGGTCCCCAAGGACTCCGACCTCGCTCTGGACGCGGTGAACGTCGTCGCGGCCACCGCCCAGGTCCCCAAGGCCACACTGACCCAGGTCAACACAGTCCTCGCCTCCCAAGGCGCACCCCCCGTTCCCGACGCCCAGGACCTCGCCAAAGGGGTACGGGTCAGCCTGGACGTCACGATCGTCAAGGACAAACGCACACTCGTCGTTCTGGGCCGGAAGGAGGGTCGCGACTCCCCCTACGCGGTCGAAGCCGACGATGTCCGGCCACAGGCCGACGATCCCGCTCCCCAGCCCAAGGATCCCTCGTCCGCCGAGGTCCAACGCGCGCTCGGTCCACTGCACATCAACCGTGTGGGCGCCCGACTCGTCGTGCCCCGCGGCGGTTCCGGCGCCACCCGCGTGCTGTTGGAGATCGACGCCGCGCTGACCGCCGCCGGCTTCGAGCTACACGCCACCGGCCTGGCCATCGGCCTGACCATCACCAAGGACCCGCACATCACGATCGACCTGGCCGGACTGGGCGCGGGCTTCTCCCGCGGCCCGGTGACCGTCGCCGGAGCCATCGCCAAACGCGACCGTACGGGCTACGAGTACGCCTACGAGGGCCTGCTCCTGGTCCAGGCCACCAAGTGGGGCCTGCTCGCGGTGGGCTCCTACGCCCGGATCAAGGACATCGCCAACCGGCCCGGGTACACCTCCCTGTTCGTCTTCGGTGGCCTGGCAGGCAAGATCGCCGGTCCGCCCCCCGTGGTCTTCACCGGCCTGGCCCTGGGCATCGGCTACAACAGCAAGGTCCGGCTTCCCGAGGCCAGTGGTGTGCCGGAGTTCCCGTTCATCAAGGCCCTCGCCGACATGAGGGGCTTTGCAGGAGATCCGCCCGACCCCGTCTCGACCCTGGAGAAGATCACCGGGGGTTCGGGCGACCCCGGCGACGCCGTGGTGGTGCCCGAGCCCGGGAACCTGTGGTTCACCGCGGGGCTGGCCGCCACCATCGCCGAGACCGTCGCCGTCCAGGCCCTGCTGATCGCGCAGTTCGGCGCGGACGATTTCTCCATCGCGCTGCTGGGCGCCATGAGCGCTGACTTCCCGCCGCGAGCCAAGGACGCGTTGAAGGGGGAGGACGCGGAGACCGGTGCCAAGGCCGCGCCCACGGCAGACGAGCAGCCCCGGGTCGCCCACGTCGAGCTGGGCTTCCGTGCCCTGTACGAGCACGCCAAACGCCAACTCTCGCTCACCGCGGCGCTCTCGGACAACTCGTGGATCGTCCACCCTGACTGCAAGCTCACCGGCGGTGCCGCGCTCTATGTCTGGTTTCCCGGCAGCGTCCATTCCGGCGACTTCGTGGGCACCGTCGGCGGTTACCACCCCGACTACCACCCACCGACCCACTATCCGCAGCAGGTACCGCGTCTGGGCGTCAGCTGGGCGATCAGCTCGACGGTGAGTGTCAAGGGCGAACTCTACGTCGCCGTCACCCCCAAGGTCGGCATGGTCGGTGGTCGCCTGTCGGTCGACTTCGTCTCCGGTGGCCTGCGCGCCTGGCTGAACGCCGGGTTCGACGCCATCGTCTGGTGGGCGCCGCTCTACTTCGACCTGCGGATGTGGATCAGCATCGGTGCCAGCTACACGGCCACCGTGCTGGGGTGGGATGTGACGATCCGGGCCGAGGTCGGCGCCTACCTCACCGTCTGGGGGCCGCCGACCGGTGGCACCGCGCGGGTCGAGGTCGGCCCGTTCTCCAAGAGCATCGACTTCGGCGAACCCAGGAACATCCGGCGTGAACCGCTCTCGTGGACGGACTTCCGGGCCAGACAACTCCCGGCGGATCCGCTCGGCCTCAGCCCCGTGTGCGGCCTGCTCACCGACCCCGCCAAGTCCAGGGGCACCAAGAGCGGGCGCTGGGTGGTCAGTACGGACGGTTTCTCGTTCAGCACACGCAGCGCTCTGCCCGCCACGACCCTGACCTGCAACGGCACTGACCAGACTCCCCACGGCCAACCACAGTTGAAGGTCGGACCCATGAACAACGCGGCGGTGACCATCACTCAGGAGGTGAAGGTCACCAGCGGCGGAACCACGGTCAGCGGGTGGACCGCCGCAGCCCTCTCGGGCGGCTTCCCCATGGCCCTGTGGGCGGCCAACAGCGGCACCACCCACGCACCGCCGGGCAAGGACGAGGCCCAGACGGTGGGCTACGCGAGCGGCGCTCAGATCACCGCGCCGCCGCCCACGACCAAGGGTCAGGAACTCACCGCCGACGGCAAGGCCGTGCAATTCGAGGAGGTCACCGAGCAGGCCAACCCGCTGTCCCTGACCACCCCCGAACACAACGAGGACGCGACGTCACCCGAACCGGACAAGGACAAGGCACGTGCCGCCCTCAAGGACAAGCTCAAGCGACTGAATCTTCTGGTGGAGCCGGTGTGACCGAGACCAGGAACCTGACCTTCCTCGACAACCTCGTGCCGAAAGTGACGGCCGACGACTACACGATCAAGGTCACCCAGACACCCAGCGGCGGCGACATCCCCGACGGCACGAAGTTCGAGCTGGCCCAGGAGCTCACCGTCACCGGCCTGCGACTGCGCGCGGAGACCAACGAGATCCACGGGGTCTATCCACCCGCCGGCACCGCGGGACGGTTCGCCCAGTACCTGCCGCACGTGGCCCTGGAGCGGCGCGGGGTGCCGTGGGAACGCAAGATCGCCTCCAACGACGACGGCACGACACCGTGGCTCGGCATACTGCTCTTCGCTCCGGGAGAGCTTCCCCACGACCCCAAGGCGCTCGGCGCGACCGAGGACGGCACCGCCGAATCCCTGCTCCTCTCGGAGGGGAACGACGTCAGCCTGCCCGACTTCACCACGGTCTCGGCGCTGACGGCGGAGGAGAAACAGCAGACCATCGCCACGATCCAGGTACCCAAGGCGGTGTTCACCCGGATCACGCCCACCTCCGCGGAACTGCCCCTCCTCGCCCACATCCGCACCCCTCTCGGCACGGAGCAGGATGACACCGCACGTCGGAAGGCCGAGTACGCCTACGTACTGGCCAACCGCCTCCCCGATCCGCTGGGTGGGCGCTACGTGGCTCACCTGGTCTCGTTCGAGGGGCACAAGGCCCTCCTGGACGACCCGACGAAGGTCAAGGACCACGTGCGCCTGGTCTCGCTGCACCACTGGTCGTTCGTGTCCGCGCCGGTCGAGGCCGGGGCGGCCTACACCGAGCTACGCGCCAACCTCACCAGGGGTCCCGTGCGCCCACACTTGCTCCAGCACCCGGGACCCGACGGGTACGGCAACGTCCTCGACGACTACACCAAGCACATCCGCTATCTCATCGGGACCGGGCACGTCGCGCTGGGCCACGTGCGGGCCGCCCGCGCAGGGGACTACGCCTTCTACCGGGGGCCGTTGACCCCCTACCCCGTCGCCAGGGTCACTCACCACGACAGGTGGTGGGAGGCGGTCGAGGACAGCTTCGGGGTCAAGAGCCTGGGCCACCACACGGCCTGGGCCTTGGGGCGCGGCCTGGCCCTGGCCGACCAGGAGTTCGCGGACGCGCTCGCCCGCGCGGTCGACGTGCGCCACGCCGTGGTCCGCAACCTCGTGCAGATCGTCGGTGGTCGGCGGGCCGTGGCCGCGGAACTGGACCGGAGCACCCTCGACAGGCCCCTCACCGACCCGGTGGGTGAACTGCTGCCCCCGCCCGAACGGCTGCGCCTGCCGTTCGAGGAAGCGTTCGCCGGGGCAGCGGTGGACGGGTTCGGGGCCGACGGGACGGAGAACGCGCGTGCCCTGGACCGTGTGCTGGCCGGGGAGCCGCCACAGTTTCACGCCCACGCCGTCCTGGCGGGGGCGGAGGTCACCGGGTTGGCCGACGACGAGGAGGAACCCGGAATTGAGCTGATCCCGATGGTCCGGGCTGGCGACCTGACCTTCCCGGCCGCCACCCCGTCCGCGACCGAGACCATGGCCGAGCTGATGGACGACCCCCGGGTACTGCGGCGCTTCGCCGCCCACGTCCTCGGACACACTGCCCAGGGGGCATCGGCCGCCGGGGGCGAAGAAGCCGTCTCCGCCGACGCCGGTGGAACCGCGAACCCTCCGACAGCACCGGTGGCCGAGCCCACGCTCACCTCGTTCCTGAACGGTCTGCGCCTGCTCAAGCGCGTACCGTTCGACCATCTGGTCCCCGATGCCAAGGCGCTGCCACCGGAGAGTATGCGCTGGTTCAGGGTCGACCCCGACTGGCTCGACGCATTGGTGCACGGCGCACTGTGGGCCGGCATCTGCGGTTCGCACGACGAGGGGACCGTCAAGGAGCTGGTTTCGGCCTACCTCGCCGCCTCACCGCCCACCCCCAAGTCCGGGCTGCTCATCCGTTCACGGCTGGTGGCCGACTACCCGGAGTTCGGTGTGGAACCGTCCAAGGAACAGGTCCTCGGCCCTGGTCTCGACTCTCCCAAGGTGCTGCGCCGTGCCGCGCTCTCACCCGACATCCTGCTGGTGCTCTTCGACGGGGTGCCCAAGGAGGTCCACATCACCGAACCCGACCAGGGTCTGCATCTTGGTGTCGCCACGTACGGCGGCGCGGAGAAGCTCACCCTGCGCGCGCTGAAGAGGGTCGGCGAAAAGGCGGTCGGCGACGAGGTCCCGGACAACGGCGGGGCCAAGCACGTTCCGGTGGTGTTCCGGGCCAACAGCCGGGTGCTCGACCTCAAGGGGGCGGGCAACCTGCTCGGAGCCGTTTGGGCCGCCCTTGGCGTCTACAAGCCCTCCGGTCGTGCGGCCCTGTCGCCCGGTGAGTTCGGGCTCCAGCTCGTGCGCTCACCGGAGAAGGCCGTTCTGCGGCCCCCCGCCGCCCTGCACGGAGACCAGTACGACGAGGAAGCCCGCCCATGACCAACCACGCCCTGCTCGTTCCGGTGCGCGTGACCGCTCTGATGGTCAACCCGACGGTCCGGGCGAGTTCACCGGACAACCTGAGCCGATGGCGGCTGGACTTCTCCAGGCCCTTCCACCAGGGGCCGGAGCCGCATCCCGCCAGCAGTCCCCTCAGCAAGAAGGACGACCCGCCCGACGGGGTGGTGCTGCACTGGGAGCCCCCCG
Source organism: Nocardiopsis quinghaiensis (assembly GCF_008638365.1). Classification (GTDB taxonomy): domain Bacteria; phylum Actinomycetota; class Actinomycetes; order Streptosporangiales; family Streptosporangiaceae; genus Nocardiopsis; species Nocardiopsis quinghaiensis. Next base: position 12,489 of record NZ_ML703341.1, read on the forward strand.
CGGCCCTGCGCGACACCGACCCCTTGCGCGACGGTAGCGGTCCGTTGCGCGTGCCCGACCGGTGGATGGTGGTGCGTTACGCCAAGCAGAACGGTGTGAGGCGGGCCAAGGGATGGTTGGTGCAGGGTGACTGTCTCCGCAAGGCGAAGGACATCCCCGACCAGAGCGACAACTCCCCCTTCGGCGAGATCATGGACCCGAGTTCGGCCACCCCCAGGATCGTGCAGTGGCGGATCGGGCGGCAGTGGGAGCTGACCGCGAGCATCGAGGAGCCCACGGAGCAGCTCCCGCTCACCGCGTTCGGCCCGGGTGTACCGACGTTTTCCGTGTACCAGCCTTACAACCTGGGTGTCTTCTCCATGCACGACGACCTGGCTGGGCTGAGCGAGGAGACCGACGGGATCGATCTCAGTTACCAGGTGTTCGGCTGGTACAGCAGTACGAGCGCCGACCCCCTGGGGCGGGCCACGGCCGCGGAAGCCAAGGAGTACGAGAAGCAGTTGCGTGCGCTGTTGGAGCGGCTGCGGTGGCGGCTTCCCGGCAAGGTACCGGGAAGGATGCGTTCGGTGCACGTCGGCAGTGTGCACGGCCTCACCTGGAGGAGGAACGGCCAGGGCGCGGGAGACGAGAAACCCCAGCGGGACGACAGGACACGCAGGTGGAAGAACCTGCACCTGGGTATGGGCGAGGGGTCGAGTGAGGGCCTGAGCGCACTCGCGCAGAGGATCCCCGGTGTTTGGCCCGGTGATCCCGCGAAGCGGGCCGAATACCAGGCCCGGCTACAGGCCCTGCAGTACGGACTGCTGAACAGGTACGACGCGCCGGACGGCCGGGCCGAGGTCGCGCAGAAGGCGCACGAGGCGCGGTTCGAACCGGCCCCTGGAGGTTATACCTGGGACTTCGTGAGCAAGCCGTCCGCGCAGGGAAAGCCGCTGCCGCCACCGAACCTCCCAGAGAAGCAGAAAGAGTGGCTGAGGCGGCTCAACACCGATCAGAAGGCCCACGACGAGGCCCGGCGCGAGGTGACCCGGCTCCAGCAGCGCCTGCGAGATCTGTGGGGGTACTACCAGCACGCCGGGTACCTCGGCACGAAGGGCGGCCCCTTCGGGAACGAGGGGGCGAAGAAGATGGCGAAGCTCGCCACCACGATCAAACCCCAGTTCGACCGGAACAACGCGTCGTCCCTTGCCTGTCGGATCAAGACGTGCCTGGACGACCTGACGAAGAAACGCGCGATCCTCCGGGAGACCGATGAGGCCAAACTCAAGGACGCGATCGCGAAGGAACTCGAGAAACTGAGGGAGGAGCTCGGGAACGACCCCGTCGGGGTGCTCACCCGGTTCCCCCGGCCACCCTTCCAGAACGCCTCCGAACCGGTGGTTCTGCTGCGGGGCACAGGCGCCCGGCGCCTGCTCCGTGACAAACCGGGGGAACTCACGTGCCGCCACGGCGACCAAACGGTCACGAAGCTGGAGGGTGCCGCGCCCGGCACCGTCGCTCCGAACGGGTTCGACAAGGTCGTGCAGCAGCCCGGTTGGAAGAACGTCATGCCCGACGGCCTGCACACCGCGCTGCTCACCGAGTTCACCAGCCTGGACGACCACCGCAGGCCCAAGGACTCCACGATGGTGACCTTCGCCGACAGCGGGACCGCGGTCGCGTGGTCGAAGACCGATGAACCGCGGGTGGCGGCCGTCCGGTTCCAGACCGAATGGTGGACACAGCCATGGACACCGCTGTACCTGGTCTGGACCGCCGACTACTACCCCGTGGCCTACGAGGACCAGCGCCCCGAGCACAGGGGTAAGCGGAACTGGAGGTTCGACGGTCAGCTCTACCTGTGGCGCGGGGAGGGTCACGTCGCCAAGAAGGGAGACCGGCCGCCCCTGCACACGACGAGCGGACGGATCCTGCTCTCCCCGCATGCCGTCCACAACCTCGCCGATCGCTACCAGCACCTCAAAGAGGCGACGAGGGGCCAGGACCAGGGTTTTTTGGAGTTCGTCTCGAAGATCCTGGAGAACTTCCAGGACACTTCGAAGGGCACCGACGTGATCTCGCAGGCTCTCGACGGGTTCACCGAGCAGCTCACCGGCCGGGAGTCACTGCTGCGGCCGGTTCCGCAGCATCTGGGGGAACTGCTCGACCACGACAGCGCCTACACCACCCGTGAGTTCGGGACCGGTAAGAAGCCCGTGCCCCCGAAGGACCCGGAGAACCCGGAGGACTGGATCGTCCCGTTGCCCAGCGAGGGGCTGCGCGCCGGACAGTTCTTCCTCTCCCGTCTGGCGATCGTCGACCGGTTCGGACGATGCTGCGTAGTGGACAAGGAAGACGGGATGGGGCGACCTGACCTGAAGGTCGACCTGACCCGTTCGGCCACGACCACACCGGACGACAAGGAACCCGGGAGCGGCATGGGGGACGCGACCGTGCTGGCCGACTGGCTGAACGTCGACTGGTCCAAGCGGGTGGTGCACCTGCGGCCCCGCTTCCCACAGCCGGCCCGGCTGAACTTCACCGCGTTGCTCCGCGGCTCGGAGAACGAGCCACCCGTACGACCGACCGACGGCGACCAGATCCGCGCCTGGGTGGTGCCCAACTACCTGGACCAGGGCCTCCTCTGCTACTCCCACAACGGTGTGCTGCTGGGCGAACTACGGGCGTCGGGCAGCAGCGTGGTGTGGGAGGACGCGGGCAGCGGCGTGACACCCGATCCCGTGCTGACCGGCTTCCTCACCGGGTTGACGAACAGGGGCGCCACCGCTCTGACGGCCTTCCTCAAGGCGGTGGACCTGGCCCGGCTGACCATCAGTCCCGACCGGCCCACCGCCGGCCACCCGGCGCTGCGCATGCTCGGCCGCCCCATGGCGCTGGTACGTGCCCGGCTGAGCCTGGAACCAGACGCGGGGCCCGTCGTCCCGATCAAGTACTCCCAGCTCATCGCCACCGACCCCCGCCCCCTCTACATGGACCACACCTGGCCGGTGTTGTTGGGTTCCAACGCGGCGTTCAACGACGGGCTGGTCGGCTACTTCAAGGAGAGCGAGTACGGGACGTTCTACGCGGTTGCGCCGCCGAAGGAGAAGGGCGGGTACGTGGCCGACCGCGACAACGGGTCCGGGCTCACACTGCGGCTCAAGCGGGACGAGTTCGTGAAGGTCTCTTTGCTGCTGGACCCGTGGACGTCGGTGCACGCGACGACGCACATCCTGCCCGCTGCACGGCTGCGGCTGGAGCCGGAGGCAGTGGCGGAAGCGCTCACTCGGATGGAGGCGCTGTTCCACATCGGACCGAACCTGGGCAGTAAGCGCCCGGTCACGGTCGAGTCGGGCAAGGGCGTGCAGGCCGAGACGAAGGCTTTTCCCCTGCCTCTGCCGAAGGTCGAACACGGCGAGTGGGCCTGGGTCCCGGCAGCCGACCGGAAGAACCCGGTACCGGTGTGCGACGACGACGGAACGGCCCGCCTGGCCCCCGAGGCACCAACGCACCTGCGCACGGGGCTGCTGTACCTCAAGCGCGGTCTCGTCAGCGACGGCACGGCCCCGGAAGCTGCCGGGGAGACGGGCACGACAGAACGGGAGAAGGGGCGTTCATGACGGACACGACGAGGGGGGCCTCAGAGGACGGCGACCGGAAGGTACCGACGAAGGCGTGGACTGACCCGGCCTTTCCCCCCGAACTGAGCGTGGCGGTGGGGACCGACCCCGCTCCTTTGGTGGCCTCACCCCTGAACGGGGAACCGAACCGCGCCGGACTCCGCGTCCTGGTAACCAACGTCGACGACGACAAAGCGGTCGGGGCCCACCAGATCCTCGTCCAGCTCAAGGTCACCGCCGACAACAGCCCCAAGGAAGATCTCCTCAGTGAGAGCTGGTCCAAACGCGGCGAGACCGTCACCCACGAACCCGGCACACGCACGCCCTCCTCCGACGACACCGGAGGGTACACCTTCACCTACTTCGGGACGGACTCCGAGAAACCGTTCAAGCCCGGGGACTCGATCGCGCTCTTTGTTCACGATATCCCCGTCAGCGCCCAGGACGGAGCGACCGTTGTCGCTGTCGGCATCCAAGCCGGAGCGAAGAGCCAGCCCGTCTGGAAACGCGTCCCTCTGGGCAAGTTCCCGACCGGCTACTACCTGAGGGACCTGCGCGCAGACGTCAACCCGGTGGAATACAAAGAGCAGGCGGTCCTCACCTGGGTGGCGCCGCCGATCGACGGCATCGAATACACCCTGTACGCGAACGGCGCCCAGGTCCCCCTGAAACAGGGAAAACCGCAGCCAGCGAAGACCAACCCGCTCACCACCGACACCACCTTCGAACTGGTGCCCTCCTGGGCGACCGACGTTCGGCACAGACAACGGCTCCTGGTGCGCGTGTTGAACGGTGATATCTCGGCGAACAATGCGACGGTGAAGAGCACCTTCACCTCCGGCACCACAGGCGGCAAAAAAGATCCGGGCACCTTCGTCCTGAACTCCGGAAGCACAGAAGTATTCGACAGGGAGAAACACGATCTCATATATTTCGGCTACTCCAGCGACGGGGCCACGGGAGACAGAGAAGATTACTTCGGTGAGGTCGTCATCCCCTGGAAGGACCTCAGGACGAGCGGACTGCTTATCGGCACAGCACACCTGAACCGGTCTTCCAACCCGGAAGCGCGCGTCTGCATATGGGCCCACCATGAGGAGTGGAATGGAGCGACGGTCTCCGCCGCTGGCAACAACCAAGGCCCCACCCTCGCGACGTTCACCCTGCCGGTACTGCCTGGGAGGCCATTGACTATCGGCGTCCAAGCTTGGAGCGCAGGTTACTACAAATGGTGGACGACGTTCAGATGGCTACCTTTCGGCAAGGGTGGAAAAATCAAGGGATCCCCCTTCACCTTCACCAGGAAGAAAATACCAGAAGAACTCATCTGGCGTGTTGTATAAGTTGATAGCGGATTGTGGCCAGCGATTTTTCCGCAACCGGGCACCGAGCGGGTGAGAACCCCTGTTCGGGGCACCGCTGCCCCGAACAGGGACCGTGCACGTGCCGGACGACAAGTACCCCGAAGGGCTCTTTCCGCGTTCTCAGCCCCGGGCGCGGCGATCGAAAGCGCGGGCCGGGACGAAAGCTTTCCCCTCGCCTCTGCCGGAGGTCGAACACGGCGAGTGGGCCTGGGTCCCGGCAGCCGGCCGGAAGAACCCGGTACCGGTGTGCGACGACGACGGAACGGCCCGCCTGGCCCCCGAGGCACCAACGCACCTGTGCACGGGGCTGTCATGCCCCAAGCGCGACCTTGTCCGTGAGAACACGGATTCACCCTCTCTCCCGAACGCACGGAAACGACGAAGCAGAAAGAACGACCATGACGAACGCACCGGAAGAGAAATCGAAAGGGACCAAGGGGATCAGCCGGACTGACGCGAGCTTTCCCGGCGAGCTGAGTGTAGTGGTGGGAACCGACCCGTCACCGCTGGTGGCCTCACCCCGGAACCAGGAGCCAAACCGCGCCGCGCTCCGTGTCCTGGTGACGAACGTGAACAACGATTCCTCGGCCAAGGCGTACAAGATCATGATTCAGCTCAAGGTCGCCGACGACAACAACCCCAGCGCTGAACTCCTCAGCGAGAGCTGGTCCAAACGCGGGAAGGACATCACCCGCCAACCCGACACGCGAACGCCTTCCTCCGACAACACAGGAGGGTACGCGTTCACCTACTCCGGCGGAGAAGACGAAAATCCCTTCAAACCCGGTGAATCGGTCGCTCTCTTCATCGACGGCATCCCCGTCAGCGCCCAGGAGGGGGCGACCGCGGTCGCGGTCGGCGTCCAGGCCGACCAGAACGACGAACCCGCCTGGAAAATCGTTCCCCTCGGCAAGTTCCCCACCGGCTACTACCTGAAGGAACTCCGAGCGGACGACAACCCGGTGGACTACAAGGAGCAGGCGATCCTCACCTGGCTCGCTCCACCGATCGAAGGGATCGAGTACAAGCTCTACGCGAACGGCAGCGAGCTCCCCCTCGACAAGAACCATCCGCAGCCCGTGCACACCCCTCCGCTCACCACCGACACCACCTTCGAACTGGTGCCCTCCTGGGCGACCGACGTCCGACACAAGCAACGGCTGCTCGTTCGCGTGCTGAACGGTGACCTCACCACCCACAACGTGACCGTCAACGGGAACCTCGACGTCACCGGGAAAACCAATGCCCAGGGGGATCTCACAGTGCGGTACGGGGGCTCGACGAAGCTCAACACCTCCGGTGTCAGCGACGTGGAGTTCCCACGGGGGCTGACCTCCAGGAAGCGGCTCGACGCCAACGAGGGCATCCTGGTGAAGAACGGCGACGACGTCAAGATCACCACCACGGAGGGGACAGACGTCAAGTTCCCGCAGGGTCTGCGTGCGGACAGGCAGATCTACTCGACGGGGGACCTCGCGGCGAACGGCAGGGTCCTCATCGGGTACTCGGCCAACTACGACGGTATGTCACCGGGCGACATCTGGGTGATGAACAAGGCCACGATCGGATACAACGCCTCTCTCGACCTTCGGGGGAATCTGGTCAGCAACGTCAGCACCTACGACAAACCTACTTCGTTCAATGCGGGATGCGCGGGCATCCTGATCGGCTGGATCCAAGTCAGCCACGATACGGGGAAAGCCGCGAGCGCCGAGCTCAAGGCCACCGTGAAGCCCCCCGGGATGAGTTCCTTCGACATCACCGCGTGGGTGGACGACGACGGCAACGCGGGCAGTTTCAGCGTCCCTCTCAACAGGGGCACGGGCGTCACCTTCTCCGTCTGGAAGAGCAGCAACCTCGATTCCTCATGCGTCCACAAAGCTTTCTGGCTTCCCTTCGCCTGACACCCTCGCCGTGTCCGCCCCGAGTGAGTACGGGGGCGGACACGGCGCCGCACGAGCCGTCTCCTTCACAAGGAGAGCGATGACGTCAGAGGGTGCGTCAGGGTAAGGTCTTCGCTCCCGTTTCGGTGGTGATGAGCGACGGCCTCACCGCAGGGGACGCGATACCTGATCGGCGGCGTCCTGCTCACCCGGATCGCGCAACCGCCGGTGGAGACGGAGCATATTCGCCCTGCCTGGGACGTACCGCTGCCGTGCCGCGCGTTCCAAGGTGATCAGCGTGCCGGCCGGGATGACCGGTTCCGGGGCACATACTGATCCGCCCCGGGTTCAAGAGCGAACGCGAGCCTGCGGTGAAGGTGTTCCCGGGCTGGTTGCGTCAGCGGATCGAGGCGGTGATCTGGAGAGCCTCTGGTGAACAGTGAGGATGAGGGAGAGCCGCTCGGTGTGGGTCTGACTTCCTAAAAAACCGACGCATCTGACGGTGCTGCCCTGGCGGGAACCCGCCGGCTCTCACCGAGCGGCTCCCCAAGCGGTCCCGGCACGAAACACCTGAACAGTTACTCGATGCTGATGTCGAAGGGTCCCTTGCCCGCGCAACTCCGAATGTAGTAAGGGGAAAGGGATTTCCTCGCAGGATTTCGAGAGGGGTTCCAGAGAAAGTGGAGGTCTGCCACTTGATATCGGGAAAATTCGTTGCTTTGATGGAAAGCATTCGATGGAACCCCCGACCGGACCGTCTCGGTCCTGTGAGTAGGAGGCGGGCATCAGTACTTCTCATGTCTGGCCCGAAGGCATGGGGGAGCCTACCTTCAGGGTCCTGGGCCCTCTCCAGGTCCGGTCCCACGAGGCCCGGGTGCCGATTCCCCCGGGACGCCAGCAGGTGGTGCTCTCCGCCCTGCTGCTGGAAGTCGGCAAGGTCGTCTCCACCGACTACCTCATCGACGCCATCTGGGACGAGGATCCCCCCGACACCGCCCGGACCCAGGTGCAGATCTGCGTGTCCAAGCTGCGCAAGCGGCTCGCGCCCGCCGGGGTGGACCTCCTGACGCGCGTGTCCGGCTACATCATCGAGGTCGACCCCGGGAGGATCGATGCCGGACACGCCGAACGGCTGTCCGGCCGGGCCCACGCCGCCAGGCGGGACGGCGACACGGAGCGGGCCTCCGCCCTGTGCCGCGAGGCGACCCGTCTGTGGAGCGGCCCCGTCCTGAGCGGGGTGCCCAGCCGCCTCCTCGCCACGAAGGCCGCGCGGCTGGAGGAGAAGCGCGTCAACCTCGTCGAGACCTACCTCGACCTCGACCTCGGTCTGGGCCGCCACCAGGAGCTCGTCGGCGAGATCTCCGAACTGGTCAAGGAGCACCCCCTGCGCGAGCGCCTGCGCGGGCAGCTCATGCTCGCCCTCTTCCGCTCGGGGCGTCGCGCCGAGGCCCTGGAGTCCTACCGCAGGGGACGTGAACTCCTCCTGGAGGAACTGGGCCTGGACCCCGGGGAGGAACTCCGCGCCCTGGAACACGCCATCCTCAACGACGACAGCTCCCTGCGCCTGGAACCCTCCGCGCCGCCGTCGTTCCCGTCCCGGGCCTCCCCGGACGGCCACGACGGCGCGGACCGGGATGAGCCGGCCGCCGCGATGAGGGAACGGGCCCGTCCGAGCCAGCTGCCCGCCGACAGCGCCGACTTCGTGGGCCGGTCCGAGTGGATCGACGCCATCGAGTCGACCCTCACCACCACCGGCCCGGCCGTGGGCGTCGCGCTGATCGTCGGCCAGCCCGGCATCGGCAAGAGCAGCCTGGCGGTGCACGCCGGACACCGGCTGGGCGCGCACCGGTTCCCCGACGGGCAGCTCTACTGCGACCTGCGCGGCAGTCGGCGCGAGCCCGCCGACACGGCCGAGGTGCTGGGGCGCTTCCTGCGCGCTCTGGGCATCCCGGGCCAGGGCCTGCCGGAATCCACGGACGAACGCGCCGAGCTCTACCGCAGCCTCATGTCCGCCCGGAAGGTCCTGGTCGTCCTCGACGACGCCGCGTCGGAGCGGCAGGTGGCGGCGCTGCTCCCCGGAAGCCCCGGGTGCGGGGTCATCGTCACCAGCCGGGCACGGCTCACCGGCATCCCCGGAGCACGGGTCATCGGCCTCGACGTCCTGGGCGAGGACCAGGCGGTCGACCTGCTGCGTCGGGTCCTGGGACCGGAGCGGGTCGACGCCGAACCCGCGGCGGTCTCCGCGCTGGTCGCCTCCGTGGGGATGCTGCCCCTCGCGCTGCGCATCATCGCGGCCCGCCTGGGCGCGCGCGAGCACTGGTCGCTGGCCTCCATGGTGGACCGTCTGGCGGACGAGCGGCACCGGTTGGACGAGCTGGCCCACGGCGAGCTCACTGTGCGCGCCAGCATCTCGCTGACCCACGACGGGCTCCACGAGACGAGCCGCCGTCTCCTCGCCCTGATGACTTTGGCCGACGGCCCCCACCAGCCGGGGTGGGTCGCCGGCGCACTCCTCGGAGACGACGGGCCCTCCTCCCTGGACCTGCTGGAGCCCTTGGTGGACACCCAGATGATGGAGGTGACGGGAGTCGACGCCCAGGGGGAGCCGCGCTACCGCTTCCACGAGGTCATCAGGCTCTTCGCCAAGGAGCGCCTCGCCGAAGTGCCCGCCCGCGTCGGTGCCGAGGCGACCGCCCGCCTCGTCGGCGGGTGGCTCATGATGGTCGACGAGGCCAACCGGCGGGTCCAGGGCGGCGACTACCTCTTCCTGCACGGCAGCGCGCCCCGGTGGCAGCTGCCCCCGCGGGCGGTCTCCACGGCCCTGGCCCAGCCGATGGCCTGGCTGGAGGGCGAGCAGGCCAACATCACCGCCGCCGTCGACCTGGCGGCGGAGGCGGGGCTCGACGAGCTGTGCTGGGACCTGGCCGGCGCCCTGCGCCCGCACTTCAACCGCCGGGGGTGGCTGGACCAGTGGGAGGCCACCACCGAACGGGCCCTGGCCCTCGCCCGGGAGCGGAAGAACCAGGCGGGCATCGCCGCCCTCAGCTTCTCCCTGGGCTCGCTCAACCTGGACCGCCGCCGGTACGCGGAGTCCGGCCGCTGGATGACCCGGGCCCTGGTGGGCTTCGCCGAGCTCGGGGACGAGCTGGGCAAGGCCATGTGCCACCGTGAACTGGCCCAGCTGGCGCAGCTCGACGGCGACGACGAGGGGGCGCTGGACTTCTGCGCCCGGGCGTTCCGCGGCTTCCAGCTGGTGGAGGACACCGCCGGCCTGGGGCGCACACTGCTCCTGAGCGGGCACGTGCACACCCGTGCGGGGCACGTCGAACGGGGCATGAAGGAGCTGGACCGGGCGCTGCGCCACATGGACGAGGTCGGGGACCCGCGGGACCGGGCCCAGGTGCTGCGGCGCATCGGACAGTCCCACCTCCAGCGGGGTGAGCACCGTGAGGCGCTGCGCAGGCTCACCGAGGCATTCGACCTCGTCCGAGGCCTCGGCGACCCGATCGGCGAGGGCTACCTGCTCCACGACCTCGGCCAGGTCCACGGTCTGCTCGGCCTGCACCAGCAGGCGTGCTCGTTCCTGCGCAGGTCCCTGGCGGTGCGCGAGCAGATCCTCGACCGCAGGGGCGCGGCGAAGAGCGGCGTGGCCCTGGCCCGCCAGCTGCTCGAACTGGGGGAGCAGGACCAGGCGGCCGAGCTCACCCAGTTCTCCGCCAGGGTCCTGGACGAGCTCAGGAGCGAGGACAGGCGGGCCGAGCCCACGGACTTCCTGGCCTCGTCCTGCCCGTAGCGCTCCCGGTCCCGTCATCCCCCTCTCAGGGCTCCGACAGCACGGTCGCGGCGGGGGCGTCCGCGGTGCCGGGCAGCAGGACGTCGTCGGGGGAAAGCGCGGCGGTCGAGTACCTCCCGAGCGCGCTGACCAGCAGACGGGCCTCCATGGCCAGGGCCTCGACCAAGCGCACCAGGCCCTGCTCGGAGTCCTCGTCTACCGCGACCAGCGCCGCCCGGCCCAGGCCGACCGCCCTGGCACCCAGGGCGAGGGCGACCACGGCGCGACCGGCCTCCCACATCCGCCCCGAGACGAGCAGGCATCCCCCGGGGGAGCCGATCCGGCGCAGGCACTCGCCCAGGGGCAGGCCCACCCTGCTCAGGAAGACCGACGGGGCCCAGCCCGTCCCGCCCTCGGCCCCGTCGACGGTGACCGAGTCCGCACCGGCCGCCCAGGCGACCCGGACCACCTGGGCGATGTCCCGGCCTGGCGGCAGCTTCGCCCAGACCCGGGCCCGGGGGAAGTTGTTACGCATGAACCGGATCTGCTGGTGGAGGATCTCCTCGGTGAAGGTACCCGGGCTGGAGCTGCGCAGACACAGCCCGCCCTCACCGCCCAGGGACGCGCTCACGTCGTAGCGGTCCGCGAGCCTTCCCCCGGCGTCGTCACCGACCATCGTCATGCCGCCGAGCCCGGGCTTCCCTCCCTGACCGACCTTGAGCTCGAACCCCAGGCGGCCGGACTCCACCAGGCGCGTCACCGCGGGGTCGGAGTAGACCTGGTTCCACACCTCGGCGTCGGCGTCCTCCGTGCTCTGCTGCACGACGACGCCGCCGACGCCGTCGGGGACCTGCGCCTCGTAAGCCTCCAGCCTGCGCAGGACGGAGGCGTCGGCGCGGTACCCGCTCACCGGGGCGACGTTCTCGCCGATGACCATGGGTACACCGAGCCGCCCGGCCTGGCCTGCCGCGGCGAGCGCGAGACCGGAGCCGACCTGGGTGGAGCCGAAGGCCGACACGTACAGGGGCAGGGCTGAGGCGAACCCGCCGATGTCGGTGCGCAGGTCCACGTCGGCGAAGAGGGGCTCCCGGCCCAGGTCGATGAGCTTCTCCAGCCGCTCGGGCATGAACACCGGCGGCACGAGCCGGGCGCCCTCCAGCGGGTCGTCGGCCGGGTACCCGGTCCCGGCCGTGGGCTCCGCGCCGGCGCCGGTCACGGTGGCGCCGTAGTCGGCGTCGGGAGGGAAGAGGGCGGCGGGGCCGCGTCGGGCTCGCTCCCGGACGGCCTCCTCCGGGAAGCCGCCCGCGTGCAGGTTCCTCACGGGGTCACCACCCCGGGGAGCTTGGGGTAGGCGCTGACCTGCCACAGGGAGTCCAGCCCGGTCAGGTAGCGGGTGACCCTCTCCAGTCCCATGCCGAACCCGGCGCTGGAGGGGATGCCCCGGCGCACCTCCTCCAGGTACCAGTCGTACTTTCGGGGGTTCTCGCCGCTCTCCCGGATGCCGATGACGATCGACCGGTGGTCGGAACGGCGTTCGCCGCCGCTGACCAGCTCCCCGTAGCCGCCGTGGGCCAGGAGGTCGAAGTTGCGCAGGGTGCCCGGCCGCTCCGGGTCCTCCCGGTCGTAGAAACCGCGCGAGCCCTTGGGGTAGTCGGTGACGAAGAAGGGGCGGTCGGCCTTGTGCGAGACGAGCGCCTCGCCCTCCCAGTCGATCTCGGAGCCGCCGTCCTGGGCGTGGCCCATCCCCGTGAGGGTCTCCACGACCTCGGCGTGCGAACGCCTCTCCCACCCGCCCCGGAGCAGCTCCTGGAAGAAGACGGGGTCCCGGCCCAGCGCGCGGAGGATGTCGGGCAGGTTCTCGACGACCCGGCGGACCACGTGCACGAGCAGATCGGCGGCCACGGCCATCGCCCCGTTCCGGTCGGCCCCGGCGATCTCCACATCGATCTGGTGGAACTCGAAGAGGTGGCGGCCGGTGGAGGCGGTCTCCGGCGGCTCCGCGCGTACGTTCGGCGCCACGTAGAAGAGCTTGGGGAAGGCGTTCAGCGACACCTGCTTGTAGAGGATGGCGCTGGTCATGAGCTTGTAGCGGTGGCCGTAGAAGTCCACGTCCAGTTGTTTGGCGCCGCGGCCGCCGGGGTCGGTGACCGGTCCGGTCAGCGGCGGGAGGAGTTCGGTGAACCCCTCACCGCGCAGGTGTTCGCGGGCTGCGGCGAGCACCTCCTGCTGGACGAGCATCGCGTTCCTGGTCCGCGGGGAGGTGAGGTGTTCGCCGAGCGGTGGGATCACCGGGGTGTCCGGTCCGGCGGCGCGGTCGTGTTCCTCGTGCACGGTCTTCTCCGTTTCCGGTGGTGGTCGGGGCGCGGCCTCAGGAGGCCGTGTCGTAACGTTGTTCGACGTGGTGGAGCATGGCGAGCAGGGTGTCCGCGGTGAGCTCTCCCCGGGACAGGCGCCTCGGCCCGTGCGCGATCGGCATGTCGCCGACGGTCAGCCACTGCAGGCGGCCGTCGTCGATACGGCTGCGCGCACGGCCCTGGTTGGCGGGGTGCAGGCAGAAGGGGATGTCCAGCAGGCCCCGTTCGAAGGCCTCGGGCAGGGCCCGTCCGACATCGGTGTCCAGGTCCAGGACGGCCTCGACGAGCGCTCGGGCCTCGGTGTAGGTCTCGCTGTCGGTCGGGTCCGCCGCGGACGCGGGCCGGGTTGCCTGGAGCGCGGCCGCGCGCGCGGTCCTCTCCAGGGCGCGGACGTTCTCCTCGACGGTGGGGATGCGGTGTGCCTCGGCCTCAGTCTTGACGATGATCCGGGCTGCGCCTGACCGGACGGCGGTGCGGGCGGCCTGCTCCATGAGGCGGGCGGCGCCCGCGGCGGTGCGCGGGTAGACGCCCATGTAGGCGTAGAACACCAGGTGCCACTGGGCGTCGGGGAGGAACTCGGCGGCCAGGCTCCGCAGGGCGAGCACCGCCTCCTCGTCCTGGGTCGGGCAGGTCTGCTGGGCGTAGCTCAGGGAGATGCTCCGGATGCCGTGCTGACGGAAGAAGAGCCCCTCCAGCAGGCTGATCGCGACGAGCAGGCCTGGCGGGCAGAGCTGCCCGAGCATGCAGCCGCCGAAGCTCTCGATGTGCGGGTTGGCCGTCTCGCCCATCTCCGCGAGGAGCTCGGTGCTGCGCACCCAGCAGTCCACGGCCTCGCGCAGGGGCGTGCGGCTGTAGGGCAGGCAGTAGGACACCGGACCGCCTTCGGTCGCCTCGAGGTCCAACCCGACCAGGGTCCGGAAGATGTCCTCGGGGAGCGAGGAGCCGTGGCGGACCTGGACGGGGAACGACGCGTCGCGCACGCCCCGCAGGAGGTCCGCGGTCTCGGCGTCGGGACGGGCCACGATGGGGTAGCCGTTGAGCTTCACCCCGTTCGCCAGGGCGCAGCGCGCCGCCTCGTGGTCGCCTGTGCGGGTGTAGCTGTCCAGGGTGAGGGTCCCGACGGTGAGCGCCTCGGCCTCCTTGGTGCGGACCAGGCCGTGCCGCATGCGCTCCAGGTCCCCGAACCCCATCCGGGGCTGGACGACGAGCCGCCCGGTGCGCTCTGCCTCGGCGACGAAGTCTCCGAACGTCACCGCGGCGGCGCTCACGCGGAGACCCTGAGGCCGCAGACCTCGACGAACGACCGGAAGGCGGGCAGCTCGTCGTCGCCGAACACCGCGTCGAAGCCCGCGTTGAGCAGCCTGCGGGTGAACCCGACGTCCCGGACGCCGTCCACGCTGAGCTTGCCGCCGATGACCATGCAGAGGTGTTCGAGGCCCGCGACGGAGCGCACGTGGCTAGCGATGCGCAGCCCGTCGTTGAAGCCGTGCCCGTTGACGCTGCTCACCACGAGCAGGTCGGGCTCGTGCCGCAGACACTCCTCTGCCAGGAGCTTCTCCGGGACACAGGCCCCGAGGTTGACCACGTCGTGGCCCATCTCCTCGAGGAGGAGCTGCATGTACACGAGGTTCCAGGTGTGGGAGTCCGACACCGTGCTCGAGACGACGGACGTCGGTCTCTTCCTCGGGGGCGTGCTGTTCGGCATTTCGTCAACCTCAATCGGGGCGGGAGATCGGCCGTCCCCGGCCTGCGCGCAGGAGGAACGGGTTCGGTCGTCAGTGGAGTGGTGGAGGGCGCCGCCGCGGTGGCCGCTGCACGGGGCGCTCACCGCGTGGGCACCGCGGCCGCTTGCAGGGCGCGCACCAGGTTGAGGGCGCGGAACCGCAGGGCGCCCGGTCCGGTGTCGCGGAGCACCAGCCCGCGTATGAGCAGGTCGTTCAGCGCGCGGCCGCTCTCGGCCGGGGAGAGCCCGCTGGCCTGGGCCAGCCCGTCGGCGTCCTCGCCGTCGGGGGAGGCGCAGAGGAAGCCGAGCAGAGCCCTCTCCGCCGGGGAGGAGTCCTCCAGCACCGTGTCGGAGAAGCAGCCCTCGCGGCCGACGCCCCCTCCCGGTAACGGGATCAGGAAGGGGAGGGGGTCGTCGCGCAGGTAGGAGAGCAGGGTCTCCTGGTCGTACACGGCCAGCCAGGAGGCGACCGCGCTGAGCGCCCCGGGCAGTCCGTCGAGGATGCGGCAGATCTCCGTCACGTCCGCGGACGGGGGCTCGTCTTCGGCCCGGTCCGGGTCCGTGTGCGCCAGGAAGGCCCTGGAGGCGTGGTCCGCGTCGAGCGGTCCGATCGGAACGACCCGCTCCGCCGGGTGCCCCAGGGGCCGCCGCCCGGTCGCGAGGACACGCAGTCCGGGACAGCCGGCCAGGAGTCGGTCGAACGCGCCCCGGTCGGCGGCTCCGTACCGGGGCACGTCCAGAAGCAGCAGCGCCGGCTGGTCCCCGACCGCGAGCGCCAGGGCGTCGAGCCCCGGCGATGCCTGGTCCGCGGACGCGGGGGCGAACAGCTCACGGGGAACCGTGCGCAGGACCTCGCCGAGTCCGCCCGTCCGGTGGGAGCCGGAGGCCGCGAAGTCCTGCCGGTGGTCCCCCGCCCCCAGGACCGGGACCCGTGCCATGCCGTGGACGCGTTCGGCGACCACCAGGGCCAGGCGGCTCTTGCCCGCGCCCGGGGCCCCGGTCACGCTGAGGACGCGCCGCCCGGCGGCAACGAGCTGCTGGACGAGGTCCTCCACCTCGCGGCCGCGTCCCACGAAGGGGGGCGACTCCGAGGGCGGCGCCGCCCCGACCATGTCGCCGACGCGGGAACGGGCCGCCCGGGCGGTGCGGTCGGCGACCGCCACGAGGTGCGACCGCTCCGCGTCGTCTAGGCGCAGCGCGTCCGCGAGGAGGTCGACCGTGGCCCTGCGGGGCCGGCGCGCCCTGCCCTGTTCCAGGTCCCGGATCGCCCGGACGCTGATCGTGGAGAAGTCGGCCACCTGTTTCTGCGTGCGCCCCTTGCGCAGGCGGTGCTCCCGGAGCACGTCCCCGAAGTCCTGGCTGGTCTCCCTGGTCAGCATCGCCGGATCCTTCCGCAGTGGTGGAGTTCCCATAGAGAGGATCATGTGGACTGCGGCTATCCCGGCAGTATTGCTCCGCTTATCACCGGCCCGTCCCCGCTCCCGCACCGCCGGGGGAGGCGCCGTCGGCCAGGCACCGCTCGGTCTCCGCCGCACCGGGTCCGCGGCGCAACGGACGAACCGTCCGTCGCGGGGTCCCGCCTCCCCGCGGCGCAAGCGCAACGGTGGCGGACGGCCCGGGCCGCGTGCGCGTCGTCCCCGACCGTCCCGGAGGGCACGGACCCGGTCCGCGGATAGAACGGTGATAGCGACAGGGCCGATGCCGTGATGGCGCGACTCCCTAACGTGACGGAGGTCAGCAGGAACAAGGAACTGGGAGACTCACATGCGCTTCGTCCGGACCCTCGCCGCCCCCGCCGTCGCCTCCCTGAGCGTCCTCACCGGGACCGCCGCCCGCGCCGGTGAGACCGACAGCCCGGCGGCGGTCCTCCAGAGCGTCGAGCAGGACGGCGGCAACTGGGACGAGTACGAGTAGGGGCCCGGTACTCCCCCACCCCCTCCCTCGGACCGGCCCGTCCCGCGCAGGCCGGTCGCGGTGCGCCGTCCCCGCCCCGGCACCCGGCGGTGGAAGGGGTTTGCACGTCCTCACGGGCGCACCACGATCTTGCCGAGCATGTCCCCCAGCTCCACGCTGGCGAGCGCGCTGCGCGTCTCCCGCAAGGACAGGACCCGGTCCACCACGGGGAGCACCTTCTCCCGCTCGCAGAACCGGAGCAGAGCGCTCAGCTGGTCGCGTGTGCCGAGCGTCGAACCCACGATGCTGATCTGGCGGTAGAAGAGCCGGGCCAGGTCCACCGGGGGCATGGTGCCGGTCGTGGCGCCGGCCACGACGACCCGCCCGCCGGGACGCACCGAGCGCAGCGAGTGGTCGAACGTCGCGGCGCCGACGGTCTCGATGACGGCGTCGACGCGTTCGGGCAGCCGTGCCCCGGGCTCGAACGCGTCGTCGACCCCGAGGGAGCGCGCCCACTCGCGGCGCGCCCCGCTCCGGCTCGTCGCCCACACCCGGTGCCCTGCCGCGGACGCGAGCTGGATGGCCGCTGTGGCGACCCCTCCGCCCACACCCTGCACCAGGACCGTGGAGCCCGGGTCGAGCCCGGCGTTCTCGAAGAGCATCCGGTACGCCGTGAGCCAGGCCCCCGCGAGGCAGGACGCCTCCTCGACGGGGATCGAGGGCGGCAGGGGGACGACGTTCTGCGCGGGGACGGTCACGAACTCCGCGAACGTCCCGTCGTACTCCTGCGACAGCATCCCCATGCGCGGGTCGAGTGTCGGGTCGCCCCTCCCCGCCGCCGCGTCCGCGACGACGGGGTAGACGACCACGTCGTTGCCGTCCTCGTCCACACCCGCCGCCTCCACGCCCAGCACGACCGGGTACCGCTCGGGGGCCAGTCCCACCCCCTTGAGGATCCAGAGGTCGTGGTGGTTCACGGCCGCCGCCCGGACCCTGACCCTGGTCCACCCCTCGGGGGGCTCCGGGTCAGGGCGTTCGACGAGTCGGAGTGCGGACAGCGGGTCCTCGGGGCAGGGGTGCGCTGCGATCGCGGCCAGCATGACGCCCCCTATCCGTAGCGGATCACGAGTGACCCGCAGATGAATCCGGCGCCGATGCCGGAGACGACGAACACGTCGTCGCGCTGGATCTTCTTGGCCATGACGACCTCGTGCAGGACGGTGAACACCGACGCGGCCGAGGTGTTGCCGAGCCAGTCGACGGTCACGCACGCGCGGTGGCGTTCGGCGCCCAGGGTGTCGAGGACGTGCTCGACGATGTTGCGGTTCGCCTGGTGGAGGACGAAGTGCCGCACGTCGTCCAGGTCGACACCGGCGCGTGCCACGGCGCTGCGGATCGACCGCGGGAGCATGTCGGTCGCGCGCTTCCACACGGCCTTGCCGTCCATCCGGAGGTAGTGCTCCCCCCGGTCGACGGTGTCGCCCGACGCGGGCAGGGCCGATCCTCCGGCCCTGATCTCGACGCTGTGGTCCAGCGCCGTCTCGAAGTCCCACGCGAGAATGCCGTATCCGGGCACGTCGCTGCGCCCGAGCACCACGGCGCCGGCCGCGTCGCCGAAGAACACGCGCGTCGTGCGGTCGGCCGGGTCGGTGATGCGCGACATGACGTCCGCGCCGATGACGAGCACGTGGCGGATCTCCGGCGACCGCAGCAGGCTGGCGCCGGTGTGCAGGGCGAGGACACCTCCCGCGCAGGCACCCTGGTTCAGGTCTAGGGGCAGGGCGCGGTGCGCCCCGATGGCGTCCATGACCAGTAGCGCGGTCGAGGGGATCGGCTGGTCGGGCGTCATCGTGGCGACCACGACAGCGTCCAGGTCGGCGGGGGTCAGTCCGCTCGACCGGAGCGCCTGCTGCGCCGCCTCGACGCACAGGTCCGAGGTCGTGCGCTCCGGTTCCAGGAAGCGGCGCTCCCGGATCCCGGTCCTCGATCGGATCCAGGCGTCGTTGGTGTCGAGGCCGGCCGTCAGGGCGTCGTTGCCCACGACCGTGGGGGGAACGCCGATGCCCGTTCCCAGAACGGTGTGCGACAGGGCCGGGTCCGGCGGTGCGAAGGCGGGCGAGGGTGCGTGCAGCGGTTCTGCGATGCTCATGGGTCCACTCGTTCGTCGTGTCCGATGGGTGTCGGCTGGGTCCCCTAGGCCACTGCCGTGGGGATGCGGGAGTCTCCCCTGCGGGTCTCCTCCGCGACGCGGCTGCCGTAGCGGACACGGAACCCCGCGGTGAGTCCGCCGTCGACCGGGTGGATGTGTACCGTGCGCTCGGTCGTCCAGCCGGCGGTCCGGAACAGGCCGCCCCCCACGTGCACGAGGGCGATCGCGTCGGCGCCCTCGACGTCGAGCAGCAGGCGGTCACCGTCCCGGCGCAGCTGCGCGGGCAGGTCGGGCGCGCCTCCGGCGATCAGCGCCTCGGGGCCGTCGCCCTGCAGGAACGCCGCCGGCACGCCCACGCGGCCGGTGCAGGCGTCCAGGTCCTCGGAGGACAGCGGGACCACGTCGGGGTTCAGGAGCACCTCGGTCCAGCGGATGTCGTTGCGGAACTCTTCGGGGAACAGGTCCAGGAGCGCGCGGTTGACGTAGCAGTCCACGACCAGGTGCACGCGGTTGGTCGTCCCACGGTTGTACACCGAGTGGGGCAGGGAGAAGTCGCCGTACCAGAAGGTGCCGGGCTGCCACTGCTGCTTCTGGCCGTCGATGACGGAGGCGGCCCGGTCGTTGGTCAGGATCGGCACGTGGAGCCGTACCCAACCCGCTCCGGGTCCGTAGGGGTAGTCGCGGTGCTCGTCGACCTCCGCGCCCGGCGCCAGCACCATCAGGCGGGCGGTGCGCAGGGTGGTCGGCAGGCTGTCGAGGATCGACGCCATGTACGGCGTCTCGCGGATCCAGGGCGTGTCGGCGTACTCGACCGTTCCGGGACCGCCGGGGTCCGTGCGCTCGGGGTCGCCCCCCGGGCTGCGCAGCGGCAGCACGCGCCAGTCGACGGTGGTGGCCGCCGTGACCCGGCTGCGATCGAAGGTGCGCTGGGCCTTGAACTGGCTCGTGCCGACCGCTTCGAGCTCCGCCTCGAGGCGCTGGACGTCGAAGCTTCCGGGCAGGCGGACGACGGCGGATGGGCTGCTGGTCATGGTGCTCTCCGTTCGTGGGGGCGGTCGGCGGTCTAGACGTATTCGGGTGCGGGCTCCGTGCGCTCGGCGGCGTCGGCGAGCTCCTGGATGCGGTCGGCGAGGTCCCGCAGCACGGGGTGGCGGTAGACGAGCCTGGTCGGGACGGTGACGCCGAGTTCGTGTTTGACGCGGGCCACGAGGCGCAGGGCGACGAGGGAGTGGCCGCCCAGGGTGAAGAAGCTGTCCGTGGCGGCGACGCCCTCGGTGCCGAGCACGTCGCTCCAGCACTCCGCGATGAGGCGTTCGAGCGGTGTGGCGGGGGCGTCGCCGGGCTCGCCGGGCTCGGCGGCTGCCGCCGCTGCCGCTGCCGGCGCCGGCAGCGCCCGCTCGTCGACCTTCCCGCTCGGGGTGAGCGGCAGGGAGTCCAGGACGACGACGGTCGGCACCATCACCTTCGGCAGGAGGGACGCGGCGTGCGCGCGCACGTCCTCCGACACGAGCGGGCCTGCCGAGGGGGTGCAGTACGCCGCGAGGCCGCGGCCGCCCGGAAGGCCGTCGCGGACGGTGACGACGGCCCGGGCCACGCCGGGGCAGTCGCCGAGGGCCGCCTCGACCTCCTCGAGCTCGACGCGGTGTCCGCGCAGCTTCACCTGGCGGTCCGTGCGCCCGAGGTACTCCAGCGCACCGTCGGCAGCGCGGCGGACCCGGTCCCCGGTGCGGTACATGCGGGTCCCGTCCGCGGCGAAGGGGTCGCAGACGAACCTGCTCGCGCTCTGGCCGGGGCGGCCCACGTAGCCGACCGCCACCCCGTCGCCGGCCAGGTAGAGCTCGCCCTCCTGCCCGTCGTCCACGGGTCGCAGGTCGCCGTCCAGGACGTGGGCGCGCGTACCGGGCAGCGGCGTGCCGATCCGCGGCGACTCCCCGACCACCGGCGCGGTGGTCGCGTCGACCGTGCACTCCGTCGGGCCGTACATGTTGTGCGCCTCGACGCTGCCCGCGCGCCGGAGCGCGGCGAGGTCCCGCCACAGCGCCGGGGTGAGGGACTCCCCTCCGATGAGCAGGCGCAGCGGCGCCGTGCGGGCGGACCGCGCGACGGCGGGGCCCAGGAACTGCCAGTGGGAGGGGGTGGCGTCCAGGTCGGTCACGCCGGTGCGGTCCAGGTGTGCGGCCAGCGCCTCCGGATCGGTGCGCATGTCCTCGCCCAGGACGACGATCGTGTCCCCTCGGCAGACGCGGACCCACTGCTGGACCGAGGCGTCGAAGGAGGCGGCCGCGTTGCAGGCGACGACGCGCGGTTCGGGCGCGTACAGCCCGCGGCTCTCCAGTGCCCGGACCAGGTGGGTGACGGACCCGTGCGTGACGAGCACGCCCTTGGGTCGGCCGGTCGAGCCGGACGTGTGGATGACGTAGGCCGGGTCACCTGGCGCGGTCGGCGGCCACGGGCGCGGGTCCCGGGAGGGGGAGGCGTCCCGCGGGTCGAGCACCAGGACCCTGCCGGGCCAGACCTCCCCGTCCGCGTCCCGGCCGAGGACGACGCGCACGCCGCACTCCTCGACGATGACGGCACGCCGAGAGGGCGGGTGGGCGGGGTCGAGTGGCACGTAGGCCGCACCGGCGCGCCAGATGGCGAGGAGCGCCACGGGCAGGTCGGCGGACCTGGGCACCGCGACCCCGACGACCGCTCCCGGGGTCACCCCGTGCTCGCGCAGGTCGGCCGCGACGGCGGCCGAGCGCGCGTCGAGCTCGGCGAAGGTCAGGCTGCCGTCGGGGGCTGCGACGGCGGTGGCGTCGGGACGCTCCCGGACCGCTGCGGCGAACCGCGCGGCGAGGTCGGGGGCGGTGGACCGTTCGGCGCTCATACGGCGATCTCCCTCGTCCTGCCGGGAGCCGGTGCGACGGTGGGCGCACAGGACTCCACGTGCAGGGGCTCGCCCATCGCGACCGCGATCCTGCGGTCCCCCCGGAACGGGTCCCGGCCGTGGGTGGAGAGGACGTTGTCGACGATGAGCAGGTCGCCGGGGGCCCACCGGCGCCGGACGGTCGCCTTCTCGTAGGCCCGGTTGAGCTCGCGGACGTCGTCGGGGCTCAGCGGGGTGCCGTCCCCGAGGCTGGTGTTGAACGGCAGGCCCTGCGGTCCGGCCTCCGAGACCAGGACGTCGCGCACCTCGGGGTCCAGCGACCACTCGTTCCAGAACGCGGCGTGGTTGAACCACACCTCCTGCCCGGTCCTGGGGTGGGTGACGACGGCCGACCGGAGCTGGCTCGTGCGCAGGTCGTCCTCGCCCGTCCACTGGTAGCCGATGCGGTTCTCGTCGCAGTACCGCTCGACCTGTGCCTTCTCGGTGGTCGCGAAGGCCTCGCGCCAGCCGAGCGAGATGCAGTCGGAGTAGGTGCGCTCGAGCAGCCACCCGTGTTCGCGGAAGCGCCGCACGAGGTGCTCGGGCAGGTGCGCGAGGACCTCGCGGCAGTCGGCGACGGGGGTCGCGCCGCCCTCCTCGGGGGCCTCCAGGCAGCAGAAGAGCAGCAGGCCCGGGAACGTCAGGGTGTAGCTGTTCTCGTTGTGCATGCGGATGGCCTGGGCCGGGGGCAGGTCCGTCGACGAGAAGACGTCGTTGCCGAACGCGCTGCGCGGCGTCGCCTTCTCCTTGTACCCGGCGCGTTCGTCGACGAGCGCGTCCCGCACCGTCGCGAAGTCCTCGGTGTCCTCGATCGGCAGTCCGCTCAGGGACAGGGCGCCGTGGCGGTCCAGCAGCGAGCGCAGGGCGGGCCGCGCCTCCTGGAGCCAGGCGCAAGCGTCGGCGAGACCGGTGAGGGCCGGGGCCCGCAGCGTGGCGGGCCTGCCCGGTTCGATCACGGGTCGCAGTGGGTCAGTGGGTCCGGGTACGTGGGGCGTCATGGTTACTCGCTTCGGTCCGGGGATGGAGGAGGGTCAGTCGGCGACAGTGGCCGGCAGCCGGAAGTGGCGGGGTAGGGACTGCCAGATCTCTTCGGTGTAGAAGTGGCCGCCCGGCAGCTCGTCGACGTGGCAGCGGCCGGCGGTGACGGCGGCCCACTGCTCGGCCACGCCCGGGTCGATGACCTCGTCCCGGGCTCCGTGCAGGACCTGCACGTCCACACCCGTGCGCAGGCCGTGTTCGGGCCGATAGGTGTCGCGCACGCCGATGTCGGCGCGCATGAGTTCGAGGGACATCTCGCGCAGGTCGGGGTCGCCGAGCACGTACTCGGGCAGAGAGCCGGTCGTGCGCATCCAGGAGAGGAGGCGGTGGTCGGTGTCGTCGTCCCTCGGGAACCTGTCGCGCTCGGTCAGGCCCCGGTTCGGGGCGTTGCAGGACGACACGATGAGCCGGTCCGGGGCGGTCGGCCCCCGGTGCTCGATCCGGGTGGTGACGCTGTAGGCCATCCACCCGCCCATGCTGTGTCCGAAGAGGACGTAGGGGCGGTCGACCACCGAGAGCACGGTCTCGGTCGTGTCGTCCACGAGCTCGTCCCAGGAGCCGGCGAACGGTTCGCAGAAGCGCCCCTCACGGCCCGGGTAGCACACGAGGGCCAGGTCGGTGTCGTCGTCGACCCAGTCGGTCCAGCGGCGGTAGGCGCCGGTTCCGCCGCCGCAGAAGCCGAGGCAGACGAGGACGCGGTCGGCGTCGTGGCGTCCGAGCGGCCGGATGACCCGGGGGTCCTGGCGCGATGTCGGATGCACGGTCATCCCACGTGTCCGGTCTCGCGGGGCGCACCGAGCCGCAGGCCGTCCCAGTTCTCCTCGACGTAGCGTAGGCAGGCCTCACGGGAGTCGGGGCCGAAGGCCCGCTCCCAGCCGGCCGGGCGGTCGAGGCGGGCCGGCCACAGGGAGTGCTGCCCCTCGTCGTTCACGAAAACCACGAATTCACCGTTGGGGTCGTCGAACGGATTCATTGGTCCTTCCCTTGTTCGAGCGGGTCGGGTGATTTCCGAATGTAGGGAACGGCCGCCGACCGCAAGGGCAGTTTCCACGGCAGGTCGGCGGCAGATGCGCTGCGGGGCAGTGGGGCCGGGCAAGGAATTCTGCCGTCCTTCTGCCGCCCGAACCGCCTTTCGCGGTTATTCGAGGATGGTTGTGTGGCGATGCGGAAAAACCCCGAAGCGAGCGAATGAACCACGGAGAGGCTGCCAGTGGAGAACGTGGCGCGTGACGACAAGCAGGAAGGTGCGGTGCGGCTGACCGGCGCTCAGACGGGCGCGTGGTTCGCCACCCAGCTCGCCGAGCCCGACGCGCTCATGCTCTGCGAGCACCTCGAGGTGCACGGACCCGTCCGGGTGGACCGCTTCGAGCAGGCGATCGCGCGGGCAGGGGCCGACGCCCCCACCCTCGGTGCGCGCTTCGCGACCGACGACCGGGGCGCCCCCGTCCAGGTACTGCCCACCGGGCCGGCACCGCGGTTCCGCGTCGTCGACCTGCGGGCCGAGTCCGATCCGCGGACCGCGGCGGAGGCGTGGATGCGGGCCGACCGCGCCCGGCCGGTCGGTCTCACGGAGGAGGGCCTCAGCGCCGAGGTCCTGCTGGTCCTCGCGGACGACCACCACTACTGGTACCGGCGGTTCCACCAGATCGTCATGGACGGCTACGGGCACGCGCTCTTCGTGCGCCGTGTCGCCGACGTCTACAACGCCCTGTGCGCCGACGAGCCCGTCCCGGCGTCCCCGTTCGGCACCCTGGACGACCTGCTCCATGAGGAGCGGGCCTACCTCGACTCCGAGGAGGCGCGGCAGGACCGCCGCTTCTGGGCGGAGCGGTTCGCGGACCGGCCCGCGCCGACCACGCTCGGCCGACCGACGGCGAGCGCGCCCATCAGCGCCCTGCGCCGGATCGAGAGCCTCACCCCGGAGGACCTGGAGCGGCTGCGCGGACTCGCCGCGGACCTCGGGGTCCGCTGGACCCGCCTCGCGATCGCCCTGGTCGTGCTCTTCGTGCACCGCGCGACCGGCGACGACGACGTCGTGCTCAGCCTGCCGGTCACCGGACGGGTGGACGACGCCGCCAGGCGCACCCCCGCCATGATGTCCAAGGTCCTGCCGCTACGGGTCCGAGTCGACGCCACGACCACCCTGGGCGAACTGGTGGAGTGCACCACGGCCGAACTCGCGGCCGTCCTGCGCCACCAGCGCACACCTGCGGCGGAGGTGCGGGGCCACCTCGACCTGCCCGGCGAGGGGACCTCCTTCTTCGGCCCGCTCGTCAACATCATGCGCTGGGAACAGAACGTGGAGCTGGACGGGGTCCCGACCACCCTGCGCCACTTCAACGTCGGGCGCGTGGAGGACGTGCAGTTCGTCTTCGACAGCCGCAACGCCCGGGCGGGGCTCGACGTGATCGTCGAGGCGAACCCCGACGCCTGCGACGACGGCGAACTGGCCGCCTTCGCCACGATGCTCCGGACGGTCATGGCGCACGTCCTCGCCGCCGGCCCGCACACGCGTGTGGGCGATATCCCCCTCCTCTCCCGTGAGGACGAGCACGCCCTGCTCACCGCGTGGAGTCCCCCGCCGCTCGACGAGCGGGTCCCCGCCGGCATCCCGGACGCGTTCGCCGCCCAGGCGGACCGGAGCCCCGGCGCCGTGGCAGTGGTGCACGGCAGCGAGAGCCTGACCTACCGCGAACTCGACCGGCGCTCGAACCGTCTGGCCCACCACCTGCGCTCCCTCGGCGCCGGCAGGGGCTCGGTGGTCGCGATCCAGCTCGACCGCGGCGTGGACCTGGTCACCGCCGTCCTCGCCTCGGCCAAGGCCGGGGCCGCCTACACGCTCCTCGACACCGCGTTCCCGCGGGCCCGCAGGAGGGCCGTGATCGCCGACGTCGGCGCGTGCGCGGTCCTGACCCGCACCGGGGAGGACGACGGGCTCGGCACGGCCGCCGACGCGCGGGGGCTTCCCCCTGTCGTCGACCTCGACACCGTCGCCGTTACGCTGCGGACCCTGCCCGGCACCCCGCCAGAGGTGGACGTGGCCCCCCACGACACCGCCTGCGTGATGTACACGTCCGGATCCACCGGGATCCCCAAGGGAGTGGCCGCCCCGCACCGCGCGGTGGTGGGCACCTTCGTGGGCCAGGACTACCTCGGCTTCGCCGCCGACGACGTCTACCTGCAGTCCTCTCCCGTGTCCTGGGACGCGTTCGCGCTGGAGCTCTTCGGGGCGCTGTTCCACGGCGGGACGTGTGTCCTGCCGACCGGGCCCCACACGGACATCGACGAGATCGCCGCGCTCGTCCACCGCCACGGCGTCAACGTGCTGCAGCTCTCCGCCAGCCTGTTCAACACGCTGCTCGACGAGCGCCCCGACGTGTTCGCCGCGCTGAGGACAGCCATGACCGCTGGCGAGACCGCCTCGGTCGCGCACGTCGCCCGCGCCCGCGAGCAGTACCCGCACCTGGCCCTGCGCAACGGCTACGGGCCGGTCGAGAGCATGGGTTTCACCACCTGCCACGCGGTCGGGGAGCCGACCGCCGCCGACCGGCGGTCGGTGCCGATCGGCACCCCGATCGCGGGCAAACGCGCCTACGTGCTCGACGCCGAGCTGCGCCCGGTGCCGACGGGCATCGTGGGCGAGGTGTACGTGGCCGGCGACGGGCTCGCGTCCGGCTACCTCAACCAGCCGGGACTGACGGCGGAACGGTTCGTCGCCGACCCCCACGGCCCCTCCGGCTCCCGTATGTACCGCACCGGCGACCTCGCGCGCCGCCGTGCGGACGGCACCCTCGACTACGTCGGGCGCCGGGACGGCCAGGTCAAGATCCGCGGGTTCCGCGTCGAACCCGTCGAGGTCGAGACGGCCGTGGCGCTCCACCCCGCCGTGGCCCAGGTCCGCGTCCTGGCCCGTCCCGTCCCCGGAGGCGGCAACCGGCTGGTCGCCTACGTCGTCGCCCGGGACGGCGCCGACGCGGACCGCGACTCGCTGCGGGCCCACACCGCGGACCGCCTGCCCGACCACCTGGTCCCCGGCGCGTTCGTGCTCCTGGACGCCCTTCCCATGACGCACAACGGCAAGCTCGACCACCGCGCGCTTCCGGAAGCGGTGTTCGAGGCATCCTCGCGTGCCCCCCGTTCGCTCCGGGAGGAGGTGCTGTGCGGGCTGTTCGCCGAGGTCCTGGGCATCGACCGGATCGGCGTCGACGACAACTTCTTCGACGCCGGCGGCCACTCGCTGCTGGCGACGCGGCTGGTGAGCCGGGTGCGGTCGGTACTCGGTGTGGAGCTGGGGATCCGGCAGCTGTTCGGATCGCCGACTGTCGGAGGGCTGGTGGAGCAGTTGGAGGAGGGCACGCGGCGTCCGGCCCTGGAGCCGGTGGAGCGGTCGGGACTGCTGCCGGTGTCCTTCGCCCAGTACCGGCTGTGGTTCATGCGGCAGTGGGAGGGGCCGAGCACGACCTACAACGTGCCCGTGGCGGTCCGGCTGACCGGTGGAGTCGACGCGAACGCGCTGACCGCCGCTGTGGAAGACGTGGTCGCACGGCACGAGAGCCTGCGCACGGTCTTCCCCACGGTCGAGGGAGATCCACGCCAGCGTGTGATGGACCCGCCGCCGGGCGCGTCCCTGGTACGGGTGGTGCACTGCGCCCCGGAACGCGCGGACGCCGTCCTGGACGAGGCCGCGGAGTACTGCTTCGACCTGGCGTGCGAGCCGCCGGTGCGGGTGACGCTCTGTGTGACCTCGCCGACGGAGGCGGTGCTGCTGGTGGTCCTGCACCACATCACCACCGACGGATGGTCCCTGGGCCCTCTGGGCCGGGACCTGGGCGAGGCGTACGCCGCACGCCGCGCGGGCCGCGCACCCGGGCGCGCTCCGCTGGCCGTGCAGTACGGCGACTACGCCGTGTGGCAGCGGGCCCTGCTCGGCGCAGCGGAGGACGAGGACTCGGTGACGACGCGCCAGACGGCGTTCTGGCGCGGTGCGCTGAAGGGCGTGGCGGACGAGGTCGCCTTGCCGCTGGACCGCCCCCGGCCGCCGGTGGCCAGCCATCGCGGGTCGGTGGTGCAGGTGTCCTTGGACGCGAACGTGCACGGGCGGCTGCTCGCCCTGGCCCGGGAACGCGGAGTGACGCTCTTCATGGTCCTGCAGGCCGGGCTGGCCGCGTTGCTGACCCGCACGGGCGGCGGCGAGGACATCCCCATCGGCACGGCCGTGGCGGGGCGGAACGACGAGGCGTTGGACGATCTCGTCGGCTTCTTCGTGAACACGCTGGTGCTGCGGACCGACACCTCCGGCCGGCCCTCCTTCACCACCCTGCTGGACCGGGTACGGGAGACCGACCTGGACGCGTTCGCGCACCAGGACCTGCCCTTCGACCACGTGGTGGAGGCCCTCAACCCTCCGCGCCACCCGGCCCGGCACCCGCTGTTCCAGGTGATGCTCGTGCTGCAGAACACGGAAGGAGACACGTGGTCCCTCCCGGGACTGGAGGTCACCGACCACCCCCTCGACTACCGCGTCGCAAAATTCGACCTGTCGGTACGCGCCGAGGAGCACCATCACGCCGACGGCCGTCCCGCGGGCATCACGGCCTCCGTCGACTACAGCACCGACCTGTTCGACCACGACACGGTCGCGGCCCTGGGCGAGCAGTTCGCGCTGCTCCTCCGGGCCATGGCCGAGGACCCCGACCAGGCCATCACGGACCTGGCGTTCGAGCCGGACGGGGACCCCGGCAAGGCCGTCGCCGCCGTGGACCCCGCTGCGATCGCACCCGGCGAGAGGCGGGAGGCCGTCCCGGCGCGTGCGGAGACGGACTTCGAGGCCGCCCCGCGCGTTCCCCGCTCACCGCGCGAGGAGGTGCTGTGCGGGCTGTTCGCCGAGGTCCTGGAGGTGGACCGCGTTGGCGTCGACGACAACTTCTTCGCCCTCGGGGGCTACTCGCTGCTGGCGACGCGGCTGGTGAGCCGGGTGCGGTCGGTACTCGGTGTGGAGCTGGGGATCCGGCAGCTGTTCGGGGCACCAACGGTGGCCGGATTGGCGGAGCTCCTGGACGAGGCGCCGACCAGTCCTGGGTCCGTTTCCACGGAAGGCCAGGATGGGGCGCCGCGGCGTCCGGCCCTGGAGCCGGTGGAGCGGTCGGGACTGCTGCCGGTGTCCTTCGCCCAGTACCGGCTGTGGTTCATGCGGCAGTGGGAGGGGCCGAGCACGACCTACAACGTGCCCGTGGCGGTCCGGCTGACCGGTGGAGTCGACGCGAACGCGCTGACCGCCGCTGTGGAAGACGTGGTCGCACGGCACGAGAGCCTGCGCACGGTCTTCCCCACGGTCGAGGGAGATCCACGCCAGCGTGTGATGGACCCGCCGCCGGGCGCGTCCCTGGTACGGGTGGTGCACTGCGCCCCGGAACGCGCGGACGCCGTCCTGGACGAGGCCGCGGAGTACTGCTTCGACCTGGCGTGCGAGCCGCCGGTGCGGGTGACGCTCTGTGTGACCTCGCCGACGGAGGCGGTGCTGCTGGTGGTCCTGCACCACATCACCACCGACGGATGGTCCCTGGGCCCTCTGGGCCGGGACCTGGGCGAGGCGTACGCCGCACGCCGCGCGGGCCGCGCACCCGGGCGCGCTCCGCTGGCCGTGCAGTACGGCGACTACGCCGTGTGGCAGCGGGCCCTGCTCGGCGCAGCGGAGGACGAGGACTCGGTGACGACGCGCCAGACGGCGTTCTGGCGCGGTGCGCTGAAGGGCGTGGCGGACGAGGTCGCCTTGCCGCTGGACCGCCCCCGGCCGCCGGTGGCCAGCCATCGCGGGTCGGTGGTGCAGGTGTCCTTGGACGCGAACGTGCACGGGCGGCTGCTCGCCCTGGCCCGGGAACGCGGAGTGACGCTCTTCATGGTCCTGCAGGCCGGGCTGGCCGCGTTGCTGACCCGCACGGGCGGCGGCGAGGACATCCCCATCGGCACGGCCGTGGCGGGGCGGAACGACGAGGCGTTGGACGATCTCGTCGGCTTCTTCGTGAACACGCTGGTGCTGCGGACCGACACCTCCGGCCGGCCCTCCTTCACCACCCTGCTGGACCGGGTACGGGAGACCGACCTGGACGCGTTCGCGCACCAGGACCTGCCCTTCGACCACGTGGTGGAGGCCCTCAACCCTCCGCGCCACCCGGCCCGGCACCCGCTGTTCCAGGTGATGCTCGTGCTGCAGAACACGGAAGGAGACACGTGGTCCCTCCCGGGACTGGAGGTCACCGACCACCCCCTCGACTACCGCGTGGCGGAGTTCGACCTCTTCTTCGGGGTCCGGGAAGACCGTGGCGCCGACGGCGGCCCGGCGGGGGTGACGGCCTCCGTCGACTACAGCACCGACCTGTTCGACCACGACACGGTCGCGGCCCTGGGCGAGCAGTTCGCGCTGCTCCTCCGGGCCATGGCCGAGGACCCCGACCAGGCCATCACGGACCCCGTGCTCGTGCCCCCGGACGAGGAGGCAGCACTGCTCGCGGCGGGTCGCGGCGCCGGGCCCTGGGACGGCACGGGACGGCGGTTCGTCCACGAGGTGTTCGAGGACCGGGTGCGCAGCGCCCCCGACTCCGTGGCGGTCGTCGACGGGGACGGCCCGCGCACCTTCGCCGATCTCAACGACTGGGCCAACACCATCGCCTGGCAGCTGATCGAGCGGGGGATCGGTCCCGACCGGAGGGTGGCGATCCTGGCTCCGCGCTCGGCCGCGGCGGTCGCCGCCTGGCTCGGCGTCCACAAGGCCGGTGCCGCGCACGTCCCGGTCGACCCCGCCTACCCGCCCGAGCGCATCGCGCTCCTGCTCCAGGACGCCGGCGCGGCCGTCACTCTGACCACGTCCGGCCTGGCACGCGACCTTCGGCTCCCGCACCCCGCCGACCTTCTGCTCCTCGACGGACCCGGCGACGCGTCCCCGGAGCGCGGCACCGAGACCGCGGTCCGGCCCGGCGACCCCACCGACGCGGACCGGGTCGCCGACCTGGCACCGGAGCACCAGGCGTACGTGATCTACACATCCGGTTCCACCGGCCGCCCCAAGGGCGTCGTCGTCGAGCACCGGAACCTGCGCAATCTGCTGCACGGGCACGAGAACGGCGTCTTCGCGGAGCATCGGAAGGCCCTCGCCGAGGACCCCGACCGGCGCGGACGCGGACCGCTCGGACGGGTGGCCATCACCGCGTCCCTGTCCTTCGACGGCTCCTGGATGGGGCTGCTCGCCCTCGTCGCCGGGGCCGAACTGCACCTGCTCGCCGAGGAGGTGCGCCAGGACCCCGCGCGAGTCGCCGCCTACCTGGAGGCCCACGGGATCGACCTGCTCGACACGACCCCGACCTACGCCCAGGAACTCCTCGGACTCGGCCTGCTCGACGGTGCCGCGCCGAGGACCCTCTGCCTCGGCGGCGAGGCGGTCCCCGCCTCCCTCTGGCAGCGCCTGCGCGAGGCTCCGGGCACCGCGGCCCACAACTTCTACGGTCCGACCGAGTGCACGGTCGAGACCACCCGCTGCGCGATCGGCCCCGTGGACGCGCCGGCCCTCGGGAACGCCGTCGCCGGAGCACGCCTGTCGGTCCTGGACCACGACCTGCGCCCGGCCCCCGTCAGTGTTCCCGGAGAGCTGTACGTCTCTGGGGCCGGTGTGGCCCAGGGGTACACGGGACGGCCCGCACTGACGTCGACCCGTTTCGTCGCCGACCCCTACGGCCCTCCCGGCTCCCGGATGTACCGCACCGGCGACCTGGTCCGCCGCCGGCGCGACGGCGCGCTCGAGTTCCTCGGCCGGGCCGACGAGCAGGTCAAGATCCGGGGTGTGCGCATCGAACCGGGAGAGGTCGCGGCGGTCCTGGAACGCGAACCGGGGGTCTCCCAGGCCGCCGTCGTCGTCCGCGGCGAGGCCGAGCACCGGCGCCTCGTGGCCTACGTGGTCCCCACCTCGGGCGGCGCCTGCGACGGCGACGCCCTGCGCCTGCGCACCGCCGGGGTCCTCCCCGCACCCCTCGTGCCCGCCGCTGTCGTCCCCGTCGACGCGCTGCCGCGCACCCCCAACGGCAAACTCGACCACCGGGCCCTGCCCGAACCGGCCGTGGAGGAGACAGCCGCGGGCCCGGAGCCAGCCACCGACCTCGAACGCCGGGTCTGCGCCCTGTTCGCCCGCGTGCTCGGAGTCGAACGGGTGGGGATGGCCGACGAATTCTTCGCCCGCGGCGGCACCTCCCTGCTCGCGGCGCGGCTCACCGCCCGGATCACCCGGGACCTCGGCCGCGATGTCGGCGTCCCGATGGTGTTCGCCCACCCGACCCCCGGCGCGCTCGCCCGGGCGCTCGAGGACGGCGACACCGATCCGGGCACCGAGGTCCTGGTCACCCTGAGTCCCGGCACGGAGCGGGAACCGCTGTTCTGCGTGCACCCGGTCACCGGCCTGAGCTGGTGCTACTCCGGCCTGGCCCGCGCACTGGAGGGCGACCGGCCGGTGTACGGGCTGCAGACCCCCAGCGTGCGGGCGGACACGCCGCCCTTCGCCGACTTCGACGAGATGGTCGACACCTACGTCGCCCACGTGCGCGGCGTCCAGCCGAGCGGCCCCTACCATCTGCTCGGCTGGTCCCTCGGAGGTACGGTCGCCCACGCCGTCGCCCGCCGCCTCCGCGACGCCGGCGAGGAGGTCGCCCTCCTCGCCCTGCTCGACGCCCGCCCGCCCGGAACCGGCGAATCCGGCACGCCCGCCCCGACACGGGACCAGGTCGCCGACCTCCTCGACCACGAGGGAGGGGGCTTCACCCCGGACGCGGCGCTGATCGACTCCCTCACACGGGCCGCCGACCACAACGTCGCGCTGCTGGAGACCGCGGAACCGGGCGTCTTCGACGGCGACATCCTCGTCCTCCCTGCCGTGGGCGGTCCGCGGCCGTCGGCCGGGGACGCGACCGACTGGGCGCCCCACACCGGCGGCCGGATCGAGCGCCACCCCGTCGACTGCGCCCACGAGGACATGACCCTGCCCGACGCCGTGTCCCGCGTAGCCCCGGTGCTCGACCGGGCGCTGCGGCACCCGGACCCGGCGGGCACCGCCGGGCCCCGGGCGAGCACGAACCCCTGACAGGCACGAACCCCTGGAAGAAACGGTGAACACCATGCCGACGGACGACATCGCTGTGCACTACCACCTGACGCCCGCCGAGGTCGAGGAGATCGAGGCGGCCCTGGGCGGGGTGGACCCCGACGAGGTCCAGCCCACGGACCCCGCGTTCTACGAGCGCCACTGGGCGCTCTACGCCTCCCTGCCCCAGCGGCTCCGCCTGTTCATCGAGCGGTTCCGCCGCACGGAGGAGGCCACGGCGTGCTTCGTCCACGGATTCCCCGTGGACGCCGACGCGGTCGGTCCGACGCCCCAGCACTGGAGGACTGCGGACGGGCGGCCCACCCGTGCGCAGGAAGTCTTCATGGCGATGTGCGCCCTGGCGCTCGGGGAGCCCTTCACCTGGTCCACGCTCCAGGAGGGGAGGATGATCCAGAACATCTTCCCGGTCCAGGGCGACGAGCTGCGCCAGAGCGGCCACGGCAGCGAGGCCCTGCTGGAGTTCCACACCGAGGACGGGTTCCACCCCGGTCGCGCCGACTACCTGATGCTGTTCGGGATCCGCAACCACGACGCGGTCCCGACGATCCTGTCCTCGGTCCGCGACGTGAAGCTGGATGCCGGGACCGCCCGAGTGCTCTCCGAGCCGCGCTTCCTGATCATGCCCGACGACGAGCACGTGCGGCAGCTCCAGACGCACCACCCGGACCACCCCGCTCTGGAGCGCGTGCTCGACATGCAGCAGCGCCCGGAGCCCGTCCCCGTGCTGTTCGGCGGGGACGCGGACCCGTACCTGCGCATCGACCGGCCGTTCATGCGCTGCGTCGGCGAGGACCCCGTCGCCGAACAGGCGCTCGACACCCTCATGGAGGAGCTGGAACGCGTCCAGCACTCGGTCGTAGTCGAGCCCGGGACGCTGATGGTGGTGGACAACTACCTGGCCGTCCACGGCCGCAAGCCCTTCCGCAGCCGCTACGACGGCACCGACCGCTGGCTGAAGCGGATGATCGTGAGCCGCGACGTCCGCAAGTCGGCGATGAACCGCATGCCCGAGAGCCGTCGGGTCCTGGCCTGACCGAGGCGCCCCCAGCGGGCCCACTGCCGAAGGGAGCACACACCCGTGCGTACCGTAGTCGTGACTGGAGCCTCCAGCGGTATCGGACTGGCGACCGCCCGGCGGTTCGCCGCCGCCGGCGACCACGTCGTGAACCTGGACGTCGACAAACCCGTCGAGCCCCTGCCGCGGATCCCGTGGACGGAGGTGGACGTCGCGGACTGGTCCGCCGTCGCCGCCGCGCTGGAGGAGGTGGACAGGGACCGGGGCGGCCTCGACGTCGTCGTCGCCAACGCGGGCATCAGCATCCGCCACGGCGTCCTCGACATCACCGAGGCCGAGGCCCGCCGTGTGTGCGAGGTCAACCTCCTCGGCGTTCTGGGAACCTGGGTCGCCGCGACCAGGATCATGGCCCGAGGTGAAGGCCGGGGAGTACTCCTCGCCACCGCGTCGGTCAACGGCCTGCGCGGTTACCCCAACTACGCGGACTACAACGCCACCAAGGCCGGCATCGCCTCGCTGTGCAAGACGTTCGCGATGGAGCTGAGCCCCCGGATCCGGACCGCGTGCGTGAGCCCCGGCGCGGTGATGACGCCGATGCAGATGGCCGAGTACTCCGACGAGATGTTCGCCGAGACCAACGCGAGCATCCCGGCCGGACGGCACGCGGCCCCGGAGGAGATCGCCGACGCGTTCTTCTACCTGGCCTCGAAGGAGGCCTCCTTCCTCACCGGACACGAACTCGTCGTGGACGGCGGCGAGACCGTCGGCGCCACGACGACCCGGTGGGGCGGAGCCTGGACCTGAGAAAGGCCCGCCACGGAGGACGTGTCGCCCCCGGGACGGAGTCGGTAGGGTGCCTGCGACGGTCGGCACCGCGACCCTGCGTCACCAGAGAACCCCCGCCCCCATCCCGTCGCGGGCGCACACCGCCCGCGTCCATCGTCGGCCTGCCGTCGCGCGGCGGTGGTCCCACGAGCGCACCGGCGCTCCGTGGTTCCACCGCCCGCCCGCTCCGGCGCGGTCCGGGAGACCGACAGAAGGAGAAGGTAAGCCAGGATGAGCACCACACCGTTGGGCGCGCGCTTCCGCCGGGTCTGGGTCGCGACGG
Source organism: Nocardiopsis quinghaiensis (assembly GCF_008638365.1). Taxonomy (GTDB): domain Bacteria; phylum Actinomycetota; class Actinomycetes; order Streptosporangiales; family Streptosporangiaceae; genus Nocardiopsis; species Nocardiopsis quinghaiensis. The sequence continues at coordinate 47,433 of NZ_ML703341.1, forward strand.
CCTCGGGGAACTTCGGCGACGGCATCCTGCTCGTCGGGTTCCCGCTGCTCGCGGTCGAACTGACCAGGTCGCCGCTGCTCGTGTCGCTGGTCTCCACCCTCGCGACCCTGCCGTGGCTGGTGGTCGCGCTCTACGCCGGCGCCCTCGCCGACCGCCTGGACCGGCGGCGGATCATCCTCGCCGCCGCCTGGTTCCGCGTCGCCGCGCTGGTCGTGCTCGTCGTGCTCGCACTCGCCGGGCTCACCGACCTCACGGTCCTCTACGTCGCCGTGCTGGTCCTGGGCACACTCGAGGTCTTCGCGGACACGACGACCCAGTCCCTCCTGCCGATGACCGTGGACCGGGAGCGCCTCGGCGCAGCCAACGGGCGGGTGATCGCCGCCCAGCGCGTCGCCAACGACTTCCTCGGCGGACCCGTCGCCGGTGCCCTCGTCGCCGCGAGCACGGTGGCGTTCTTCGGCGTCCCGGTGCTGCTGTACGCGATGACCGGGATCCTTATGCTCACCCTGCGCGGGCGGTACCGGGTCAGCAGGCCCTCGGAGGCCAAGATCCGCACCGACATCGCCGAGGGCATCCGCTACCTCGGGGCGCACCGCGTCCTGCGCGCCCTGGCTGTCCTCGCGGGGATGCTGAACTTCTCCACGTCGGCCTACCTCGCCGTGTTCGTCCTCTGGGCGGTCGGCGACGCGTCGGTCATGCGGTTGGACCCGCCCGTCTACGGTGCGCTGTTCGCCGCGCTCGCCGCCGGCGGCGTCGCCGGGGCGCTCGGCGTGGAGTGGCTGTCCGGCCTGCTCGGCGAGGTGCGGGTCCTGCTCGCGGGCGCCGCGGTCAGCAGCCTGCTGCTGCTCCTGCCCGTGGTGTTCCCCGTCGCCGCGGTGGCCTTCCCCGCCTTCGTCGCGGTGGGCTTCGGCGCCACACTGACCAACGTCACGCTCGTGTCGCTGCGCCAGCGCCTGATCCGCGAGGAGCTCCTCGGCCGGGTGAACGCCACCTACCGCCTGATCGGGATGGGCACCATGCCCCTCGGCGCCGCGGTGGGCGGGGCGGTCGGCAGCCTGCTGAGCCTGGAGGCGGTGTTCGGCGGCGCCGTCGTCGTGGCTCTGCTCGCGACGGCGTTCACGATGCGCAAGGTGACCGCCGAGGAGGTCCGCCGGGCCGAGGAGGAGGCGCTGGCGGCCGAGTGACCCCGCCGACCGGTCCGGGTTGTCAGCGGGGGTGATCCTGGTGGCCGAGGAAGCGCTGCTGCTCCAGGATCATCCCGTGCTCGTCCACACGGAAGACGTCGGCGAAGTCCTCGAGGGACGTGCCGGTGTCCAGGACACCGAGGGCCACGACGGTCGACTCGTCGCCGAACACCTTGCGCAGGACGTGCGTGCGGTCGTCACCGAGTGCGGAGCGCTGGACCTCCTCGGTCGCGCTGGTTCCCCGCACCGGCTCCAGGCCTGGGTAGGTGGTGCGCACGTTCTCCGCGAGGAAGGAGGCGTAACCGTCGAAGTCCCGTTTGTTGAGGTAGTGGTACGTGAGGTGGACATGGTCGACAGCGGCCGCGTTGACCGACGAGCCCCCCGGCACGGAGTTCCCTGTCCCGTTGTGCCTGCTCACTGCAATGGCTTCCTTTCCGGCGCGCTGGGCGTCGCAGGTCTTCGCGTGAGCACGCGGGGCTTCCGCGCGCTCCTGGGTGTCGATCGTGGGCCAGGCCGGTATGCGCGCGCTATCACCCCGCCAATCCCTCCCCGTGACGCCGACGAGCCCGATGCCGGTGCCGAGCACAGGCGTGCACCTGTGTCCTGTCGGCATCCCTGAGCGCAGCCCGACGGTCCCGGCCTCGCGCATCAGCCGATCCACCCGTTCGTGGCTGGCCTCATAGCCCTTCTCACGCAGCTCAGCGGTAGTCCACGGCTCCCCGGAGGCCGGGTCCTGCCTATGGAACGGCCTCGACCAGTTCCGCATCGCGCGCGGCGCGCCCAGCGCGTGCGGTCCGTCCCTTCTTCCAGGCGTAGAAGGAGGAGCGTGCCAACGCGAGGCGTCCTGCGGGAGGCCGGTCGGGCGTTGGCGTGGGTAGTGCGGGGCATCGAGGGCCTCCTGGTGGCCGGTGGGACGTCACAATCCACACCGATACCGGAGACCCTCTTCGTGTGTGTCAGGCGGGGCGGGTGTTACCAACCTCCATGGTCAGTACAGCTAGGCTTCGGGGCCGGTTCGACCTGCTGGCGGCGGCTGGACGAGTGGCAGCAGGCCGGCGTGTGGGAGGAGCTGCGACAGGTGCTGTTGGACCGGTTGCGGGCAGCGGACCAGCTGGACTTCTCGCGTGCCACGGTCGACGCCTCGCATGTGCAGGCCAAGAGGGGGCGAAGCCACCCAGAGGTCGGGCCGAGTCCGACTGACCGAGGTCGGCCGGGCTCCAAGCACCACGTGCTCACCGACACCCGCGGTACTCCGTTGCGCGTGTCGCTGACCGGCGGCGACCGCCACGACGTGACCCAGCTCCTTCCTCTGGTCGACGCTGTTGCCCGGGTGCGGGGCAAGCCAGGGCGCCCGAGGCACGCGGTGCGGCGTGCGGCCACGGCCCCTGCCACGGAGGCGGGGCGGAGGCCGCGCGCGGCCGTGCTTCCCCTCACAGACACCGGCGCCCAGCCCCGAGTGTGGCGGAGAACGCCTGGTCAGACGCCCGTGTCGCCCCCGTCGCGCTGCTATTCCCGACGTCACAGCCGCTGAGCTGTGACGGCAGGAATGACGGGATGCCGCCGCCGCGTTGACCACCGCGGGGACCGGAGGTCTTCTCCCTCGTTCCCTTCCGCCGCCGCGACGGCGGCGCCGGCGGGGTTCGCCTCTGACGTCCCCGCCTGTTCCCATGCTCTCCCGCCCGACAGCCGCCACCGCGGACATCCGTCCCGTCGGCCGCCACGCACACAGCGCATGGGTCTTTTCGATGCTGACCGGCACGTCCCGGTCGGTGCCTCCACACGAGGAGCACCCTCTTCTTCATGTTCTCCACTCTGCGCTCACGCGTGCCCGAGCCAGGCAGACGCACCGACCCCTGGGTCCTCGGCGTGAGCGGTCTGCTCATGGCCGCCTTCGTCGCCTCCGCGCTCGCCGCGCCGAAGGCGGTCGGCGCCGCCGTGGACGTGGCCTTCACCTGGTCCGCGCGCTGGTTCGGCGCCTACTGGCAACTCCTCATGCTGGCCATCTTCGTCATCATCACCGTCCTGGCGTTCTCCCGCTACGGCAGGGTCCGCATGGGCGGCTCCGAGGCCCCCGGCTTCAGTCGGTTCTCCTGGATCGCGATGATCACCACCACCCTGCTGGCCGCGGGAGGGGTGTTCTGGGCGGCGGCCGAGCCCATCGCCCACTACGCCTCCCCGCCGCCGCAGTACGCCGACCAGGTCGGCGGCGGAGCCGAGGGCGCGGCGATCGCGATGGCGCAGAGCTTCGTCCACTGGGGCTTCATCGGCTGGGCGGTCGGCGGTTCGCTGGCCACCCTGGTCATGATGCGCGGGGTCGAGAAGGGCATGCCGCTGCGTCCGCGCACCCTGCTGTGGCCGGTCATGGGCGAGCGCGTGCGCACGCACTGGATCGGCGCGGTCGTCGACGTCAGCTGCGTGCTCGCCGTGGTCGCCGGGACCGTGGGCCCCATCGGCTTCCTCGGCCTCCAGATCTCCTACATCTCCAGCGCGCTGTTCGGGCTGCCGAACACCTACGCCACCCAGGTCCTGATCATCGTGGGCCTGACCGTCGTGGCCGCGGTGTCGGTGCTGAGCGGCATCAAGCGGGGCATCCAGACGCTGAGCCGGGCCAACGTGTGGGTGGCGCTGGTCCTCATCCTGGCCATCGTCGGCATGGCGTCGCTGCCCTTCGTGGCGGACCTCTACCTGCGGTCCGCCGTGGTGCAGGTGCAGGAGTTCCTGCCCATGGCCCTGTACCGGGGCGACGAGCAGTGGCTCGGCTACTGGACCCTGTTCTTCTTCGGCTGGTTCCTCGGCTTCGGGCCCATGATGGCGATCTTCTTCGCCCGTATCTCCAAGGGCCGCACCGTACGCGACATCTACGTCGGGGCGACGGTGATGCCCACGGTGGTGACCACGATCTGGTTCACCGCGCTGGGCGGTACCGGCATCTGGCTCGAACAGCGCGACCCGGGGGCGATCACGGCTCCCTACGCCGAGGACGGCCTTCCCGCAGCGGCGCTGTCCATCCTGGAGGCGCTGCCGATGACCGCGGTGCTCGGCGTGCTCATGGTGATCGTCGCGCTGATCTTCCTCGCGTCCACGCTCGACTCGATGTCCTACGCCATCGCGGCCTCCAGCATGCACGAGGGAGAGCCCTCCGGGCTCGTCCGCGCGTTCTGGTGCGGGGGGATGGGCCTGGCCGCCATCGCCCTGCTCGTGGTGGGAGACGGCGGGATCCAGGCGTTGCAGTCCTTCATCGTGGTGACCGCGGTCCCCGTGGGGCTGGTCATGCTGCCGACGCTGTGGACCACGCCTCGGCTGCTGCACACCATGGCCGTCGAACAGGGCATCGTCGCCGTGCCCCGGTCCTCCGGCGAGCACGCCGGGGACGAGAGCCCGGCGCGGCGGGTCGGGGAGCCGGTCGGCTAGGTCGTGCTTTCCGGGGGTTCCGCTCCCCCGTGCGCCCCGCGGTGCTCCTTCGACCGGACGGACACCGCGGGGCGGACCACGTGAAACGAGAGAGGGGACCCGAGCCGTGCTCGGGTCCCCTGTCTCGTTCGCGGGCCGGGTCAGGCACCCGGGGCGGCCCGCCTGGCCGCCAGCATCGAGGCGTGGGTGGGCGCGTCGGGGACGTGCGCGGGCCGCCCTGCGGCGAACTCCTTGCGCAGCACCGGTACGACCTCCTCGCCGAGCAGGTCCAGCTGCTCCAGGACGGTCTTGAGCGGCAGGCCCGCGTGGTCCATGAGGAAGAGCTGGCGCTGGTAGTCGCCGAACATCTCACGGAAGGTCAGCGTGCGGTCGATGACCTCCTGCGGGCTGCCGACGGTCAGCGGCGTCTCGCGGGTGAACTCCTCCAGGGAGGGGCCGCCTCCGTAGACCGGCGCGTTGTCGAAGTAGGGCCTGAACTCCCTGACCGCGTCCTGGGAGTTCTTTCGCATGAACACCTGCCCGCCCAGGCCGACGACGGCCTGGTCGGCCTTGCCGTGGCCGTAGTGCTCGAAGCGGCGGCGGTACAGGGAGATGAGCTTCTTGGTGTGGGTGGCGGGCCAGAAGATGTTGTTGTGGAAGAAGCCGTCACCGTAGTAGGCGGCCTGCTCGGCGATCTCCGGGCTGCGGATGGAACCGTGCCAGACGAAGGGCGGCACGCCGTCCAGGGGGCGCGGGGTGGAGGTGAAGCCCTGCAGCGGGGTGCGGAACTTGCCCTCCCAGTCCACCACGTCCTCGCGCCAGAGCCGGTGCACCAGGTTGTAGTTCTCCAGGGCCAGCGGGATGCCCTGGCGGATGTCCTGTCCGAACCAGGGGTAGACGGGGCCGGTGTTGCCGCGGCCCATCATCAGGTCCACCCGGCCGTCGGCCAGGTGCTGGAGCATGGAGAAGTCCTCGGCGATCTTGACCGGGTCGTTGGTGGTGATCAGGGTCGTGGCCGTGGACAGGACGAGCCTCTCGGTACGGGCCGCGATGTAGCCGAGCATGGTGGTCGGCGAGGACGCCACGAACGGCGGGTTGTGGTGCTCGCCGCTGGCGAAGACGTCCAGCCCGACCTCCTCGGCCTTGAGCGCGATGGTGACCATCGCCTTGATCCGCTCGGCCTCGGTCGGTGTACGTCCGGTGGTGGGGTCGGTGGTCACGTCACTCACCGAGAAGATTCCGAACTGCATGGCCAGCTCCCCCTAAGTAGCTTCCAAAGAAGTATTTTCCGATTAAACTATCATGGCGAACGCCCGGCGTTCATCCCCTGTTCCTTCCCCTCACACGCCGCTTCGAGGGGCAGCGTTCATCCACAGGCACTCTCCGTATCTGTCAAATGTCACCATCCCCTGGTATTCCTGGGAATGCTGGCACCGGAACGGTCACCGGGTGTCACGGCGACCGGCACGGCTGAGTACGTGAGCACACGCGAAGGAGGAGGGCGTGCACCCCGACCCACGCGCCCGCAACCTCATGGCCACCACCCTCGATCCCCGACGACACCTTCCCCACCAGGACCGAGACCGGACCGACCGCGAGCCCGTGGTGCTCGCCGACGCCCTCGGCGACGTCATGACAGCCCTCACCGAGGTCGACCCGGACCTGCTGGTCGTCCACAGGTCCGAGGCCTGATCCACCGCGACCGGCACTTCCCGGCGGACGCCCACGACTTCGGGAGCGGGCGTCCGCCGACCCGCCGCACGGGGTACCTGGACACGAGACCCGCGGCCACACGAGACCGCGTGACGCACCCCTCACCGTCGCGTGGCGGGCTCCGCTCCCGTACGATCCCCGCCGCGTGGTCCCCGTTGGGGACGGGAGGGAAGACGGTCCGCCCAGGCCCAGGCAGGCGCGGCGGCCGCTCCCGTCGGCGCGCGTCCCCGACCGTGGCGGGCCCCCCGGCCCGGGGGGCCCCCCCGGGGGGGGTTTCACCCCCCCGGGAACCCTTGAACGGGCGGGCTGTTG
>NZ_ML703341.1:54041-91627 GCF_008638365.1 Nocardiopsis quinghaiensis
CCCCCCGGCCCCGGGGGGGGGGGGCGCCCGCCCCGGGGGGCGCGCGCCCCCGCCGGGGGCGCCCCCCGGGCCGGGGGGCCCGCCACGGGGTGGGTTTCCCCGCCCCGGGAACCGTTTCCTCGGACGGAGTGTGGGCAGGAGCTTGAGGAGAGGATGCACAGTCCGCACCTGCTTTTTACCGGACGATCCGAAAATCGGTCCGTACAGTGGGAACACCTCACTCATACGAAGCGTTCTCTCAGATGAAGCGCCCAGGACCAAACCCCGACGACCCCGATCGAAGGCCTGAGAGGCGCTCACCACAATCCATGCGCGGATGCACGCGCTCGTGTTGGTAATGGGGGTTTCCAACACGTATCCATACGCTGCATCCGCCTTCCCAGCGGCCAGACCGCACTCAGTGCACACTGGCCGCGCCCGCTGTGGCCCGCGTTGGGGGACGTGGGCCACAGCCATGTCCGGGGGCGCGCGGCCAAGGCCGCGCGCCCCCGGACGCTTCTCCTTCGGGCACCTCCCGGCTGCGCGCGTCAGTCGCGGCGGTCCAGCACGAAGTCGTACTCGGCGCGCAGATAGGGGCGATCGCACGCGCTCCCGTCCGGTGCCGGTCCCGCGGGGTGCTCCGTGAAGGAGACGACCAGGGCGTCCTTGGTCCCGAAGACCACGTCCGTGGCGAGGAAGTCCGCCCCCTCTCGGAACAGGTGGGTGATGAGTCGGGCGTGGCCGGGCTCGTCGATCAGGAAGTGGATGTGCGCGGGGCGGTACGGGCTGATGTCGGTGCGCCCGACCAGGTCGCCGACCGGACCGTCCAGGGGGATGGTGTAGCCGAGCGGCGCGATGGTGCGCAGGCAGTAGGTGCCGTCCTCGCGTGTGCGGTACTTGGCGCGCAGCCGCGCCTCGTCCACCTCCAACTGCGCCTCGTAGGCACCCTCGGCGTCGGCCTGCCACACGTCCAGGACCGCCCCGGCCACGGGCACGCCGTCAGTGTCGGTGACGCGGCCGGTGACGTACAGGGGCGTGCCCTCGATCCCCTCGGACATGTCGTGGCCGAACCCGGCCTCCGGTGAGCCGTCGATGTGGAAGGGGCCCAGCACGGTCGCCGGGGTGGCGTCCCCGGAGAAGCGGTTGTTGAGCTGCACCACCAGTGTGCTCAGCCCGAGCACGTCCGAGGCCAGGATGAACTCCTGGCGCTTGTCGTCGCAGGCCTGCCCGGTGGCGGTCAGCCACTCGACCGCGGCCGCCCACTCGTCCTCGGTCAGTTCGACCTCACGGGCGAAGGCGTGCAGGTGGCGCACCAGCGCGGTCATCAGCCGGGCGGTGCGGGGGTCGTGGGCGCTTCCCCAGCGCTCGACGGCCAGGTCGGTCAGGTTCTCCTCGGTCACGAACGCCATGGGAATCGTCCTCCAGCGGTTCAGGGGGTCAGTGGATCGGGTGTGTAGGGGGTGGGGTCGACGGGCCGGTTGTTGAGGTCCACCGACAGGAAGACGTCGTTGGCGACGGGCTCGCGCAGCTCCTCGGCGAGTTGGCCGACCAGCCCCGCGGTACGGGCCAGAAGGGCGAAGCCGCGCAGGAGTTCGATGGGCAGCCCCAGGTCGGCCAGGGCCGCGCCGCACACTCCGGCGCCGTTGAGCGGCAGCCTCTTGCCGAGGACCTCGGGGTGGACGCGTCCGATCGCCTCGAAGAGGGACAGGTGCGGGCCGAACAGGTCCTCCTCGCGGGCGATGCGCATGAGCGCGGGGGTACGCGGATCACCCTGCTTGTGCACGTGGTGGCCGAGGCCGGGCACGAAGCGGCCCGCCTCGCGCTCTGCCCGGACCGTGCGCAGCGCGACCCCGTCCCAGGAGGCGTCGTCGCCGGGCAGGTCGCCGTCCAGGGAGCGCAGCACCCCGTGCAGGAAGCGTCCGGTGTCCTCGGTGACGCCCAGGAAGCGCGACCCCCCGCCGAGCAGGCCCGCGGCCAGCGCGCCCTGGATCGAGTCCGGCGCGGACAGGTAGGTCAGGCGCGTCACGATGGCGGTGGGGGTGAACCCGTGGTCGGCCAGCGCGGCGAGCACGGCCTCGAAGACACGGGTCTCGCCGCGGCCGGGGCGGCGCTGGGTGGCCAGCCAGAAGGCGAGTTCCCCGAATCCCACCTTGCCCATGACGTCCTCGGCCAGGTCCTGGCCCAGCAGGGTGATGGCGGTGGGGCTGGAGGCTCCCAGGGCGGTGGGGTAACCGGTGCCGTGCGGGTCCGTCTCCGCACCGGAGTCCTCGGGCTGTCCGCGGTGCTCGCTCATGCTCGGTCCTCTCGCTGTTCGGGCCCGGCCAGCCACGCGCGCAGGTCCGCGCCGTGCTCGTCCAGGTCGGGCGGGGGAAGCCGGTAGGAGGCGGGGGTGGCGGAGAAGCGGATCGGGTTGCGTGTGGTGGGGACCGCGCGCTCCCCCTCGCCGACCTCCACCACCGGGTCCAGATCGAAGCGCTCGGCCATGGCGAACCCGCCGTCGATGGTCTGGATCGGCCCGCAGGGCACTCCTGCGGCCACGAGCAGGTCGAACCACTCCAGCGCGCCCCGCCGGGCCAGCCGCCCGACCAGGATCGGGCGCAGTTCGGCGCGGTTGGCGGTGCGGGCGGCGTTCGTGGCGAAGCGCTCGTCGTCGGCGGCCTCGGCGACGCCCAGCACCTCGCACAGGGACCGGAACTGGCGGTCGTTGGCCGCGGTGACGATGAGGTCGTCGTCAGCGGTCGGCAGGGGTTCGTAGGGGAACACGCTGGGGTGGGCGTTGCCCATGCGCAGCGGCACGGTTCCGCCCGCCACGTAGGCGGAGCTGTGGTTGACCAGTCCGGTCAGCGCCGAGGACAGCAGGTTGACCTCGACCCGCTGGCCCTCGCCCGTGGCGTCGCGGTGGCGCAGCGCGGCGAGGATGCCGATGGCCGCGTGGTTGCCCGCCATGACGTCGAACACCGAGATACCCGCGCGGTAGGGCGGTCCGTCCGGGTCCCCGGTCAGGCTCATGAGCCCGGAGACCGCCTGCACCATGAGGTCGTAGCCGGGGACGTCGCGGCCCGCACCGGTGCCGAAACCGGTGATGGAGCAGTAGACCACGCCGGCGTTGGCGACCCGGACGCTGTCGTGGTCCAACCCGAAGCGCGCCAGCCCGCCGGGGCGGAAGTTCTCGATCACCACGTCGGCGCGGCGGGCGAGTTCGCGGGCGGCCTCCGCGTCCTCCTCCCGGCGCAGGTCCAGGGCGACGGAGCGCTTGTTGCGGTTCACACCCAGGTAGTAGGTGGACACGTCGCCGCGCACGGGCGGTTTCCACGAGCGCGTGTCGTCCCCCGTGGGGCTCTCCACCTTGACCACCTCGGCGCCCAGGTCGGCCAGCAGCATGGTGGCGTAGGGCCCGGCCAGGATCCGGGAGAAGTCCGCCACCAACAGCCCGGCCAGCGGCCCGGTCGGAGCAGCGGTGTTCCCGCCCGTGGCCCCGGCCCGTGCGTGTGGGTCCCCCAGCATGCCTCACCTCTTCAATGTCCGTATAGCGGACATACGTCCGCTGAGGCAATCCTGTACCCGCCCCTTCCCCGCGTCAACCCCCGCGAACAGGCCAGTCGGCCCTCCCGGGCAAGTACCCCGGAGCCGAAACCAGGATCCTCCACTCCCTCCCTTGACAGGGACGACGGCCTCCCCAAAGGTAGAGTCCGTCATCGCGACCACGTAGCGGACCATCGTCCGTATAAGGACGAACAGCGCGAGAACCGGTCAGCGAGGCGCTCACGACGAGGAGCCCCCTTGAACAAGCACAGCGATTTCGCCCCGGGCCGCCCGGTGGTCCTGCGCGGCGGCACGGTGCTGCCCATGGACGACGCGCGTACCGTCCTGAACGACACCGACGTCCTGGTCGTCGGCGACCGCGTGGCCGCCGTGGGCCGGGACCTCGCGGTCCCCGAGGGCACCGCCGAGATCGACGCGGCCGGCGGCCTGGTCATGCCCGGCATGATCGACACCCACCGGCACATGTGGCAGACCGCCATGCGCGGCTACGGCGCGGACTGGACCCTGACCCAGTACTTCGTCTGGTACTACCTGGAGCACGGCAAGCACTTCCGCCCCGCCGACGTGCACTCGGGCAACACGCTCGCCGCCGTCGAGGCACTCGACGCCGGGGTCACCACCGTCGTGGACTGGTCGCACGGCCTGCAGACCCCCGAGCACGCCGACGCGGCCGCGGACGCGCTGCGCTCGGTGCCCGGACGCCACGTCCTGGCCTACGGCAACATCCAGCGGGCACCCGCCGAATGGGCCACCGCGCCGGAGTTCCGCTCCTTCGTCGAGCGCCACCGGGGAGGGGACCTGCTCGACGTGCAGATCGCCTTCGACGTCACCGGCGACCCGGAGTTCCCCGAGAAGCCCGCCTTCGAGGCCGCCCGTGACCTGGGGCTGGCCGTCACCACCCACGCCGGGGTGTGGGGCGCCACCGGCGACGACGGCATCCGGCTCATGTACGAGCACGGGTTCATGGGGCCGGAGACGGTGTACGTGCACGCCGCCTCCCTGTCACAGGACTCCTACCAGCGCATCGCCGCCACCGGCGGTTCGGTGTCGGTGTCCACCGAGAGCGAGCAGAGCGCCGGGCAGGGCTACCCGCCCACCTGGACGATCCGCGAACACGGCATCCCGGTGTCGCTGTCGATGGACAGCAGCGTGTGGTGGAGCGGCGACCTGTTCAGCGCCATGCGCACCACCCTGGGCGCCGACCGCTGCCGCGAGCACATGGAGGCCCAGCGGAACGGGGACACCGTCACCCACTCCGCCCTGCGCGCCGACCAGGTGGTGGGGTGGGCCACCCGGGGCGGGGCCGCCGCGCTGGACCGCGACGACCTGGGCCGCGTCGCCCCCGGGTGCAAGGCCGACCTGGTGCTGATCCGCAACGACGCCTCACCCGTGTCGTTCCCCGTGCTCAACCCCTACGGCCACGTGGCCTTCCAGGCCCAGCGCGGCGACGTGCACACCGTCCTGGTCGACGGCCGGGTGGTCAAACACGAGCACCGGCTGGTCGACGTGGACCTGGCGTCCGTGCGACGGAACGTGGAGGCCACCGTCGAGCACCTGCGAACGGCCGTCGGCGAGCGGGAGTGGGCCGCGGGGATGAACCCCGACATCCCCGAGTCGAAGGTCCTCGACAACCCCTACACCTACACCGACTACCGCGACGCGGGCACCCATGGCCGCTGAACGCCGGTGTCGGGCTGTCCGCTGTCCGGACACACGCCGGATATGCTGACGCTTCCACGACACCGACGGGGGTGACCATGCCACGCGAGGGCGCCGGACCCGACTTCATCGAGGCGCTGGCCCGGGGGTTGGACGTGATCCGGGCCTTCCAGCCACACCAGCCGACGATGACCCTGGCCGAGGTGGCCAAGGCCACCGGGCTGGCCCGGCCCACCGCACGGCGGATCCTGATCACCCTGCGGGAGATGGGCTATGTGCGCTCGGGCAGGGCGGGCTACTCCCTGACCCCGCGCGTGCTGGAGCTGGGCGTGGCCTACGTGCGCTCGACCGGCCTCTGGGACTTGGCCCGCCCCCACCTGGAGGAGCTGTCCGAGCGCACCGGCGAGTCGTGCTCCGTCGCCCAGCTCGACGGGTCGGACATCGTCTACGTCGCCCGTGTCGCGGTGCCCAAGATCGTGACGCTGGACGTGCAGATCGGCACCCGCTTCCCCGCGCTGCAGACCTCGCTGGGCAAGGTCCTGCTGGCCGCCCTGGAGAGCGAGGACGTCGACCGCGTGCTGGCCGAACCCAGCAGGTCGGGACTCGTGCCGCTGTGGCGGCCCGACTGCGGGGAGCGCGACGCCGTCCTGCGCGAGGTCCGCGCCCGGGGATGGGCGCTGACCGACGAGCACCTGGCCCGGGGCATCCGCTCGGTCGCCGCACCGCTGCGGGACGGACGGGGCCGGGTGTTCGCCGCGATCAACGTCAACACCCACGCCGCCGAGACACCGCTGGAACACCTCACCCACCACCACCTGCCCCTGCTGCTGCACGCGGCGGGCGAGATCGGCGCCGACGTCGCACGCCTGGAGTCCGTCCCGCAGGTGACCCGCATCCCCTAGGACAGGGAGGACGCGATGTCCGAGAGCGAGTCGGGCGCCCGGTCCGCACGGCACCCGACGATGGCCGACGTGGCCGCGCACGTGGGGGTCTCCCGCCAGCTCGTCTCACTGGTGCTGGGCGAGCGCCCCGGTCCGAGCGCGCGGACCCGCGAACGGGTCCTGCGGGCCGCCGAGGAACTCGGCTACCAGGCGGACACGGCCGCGCGGCTGCTGCGCCGGGCGCGCAGCAGGCAGGTGGGCGTGCTCTTCGGCATGGGGTACCCCATGGACGCCCACCTGGTCGAGGCGCTCTATCCGGCCACCGCCGACCTGGGGTACGGCGTGGTGCTGAGCGCGATGGCCAGCACCCGCAGCGAACGCGAGGCGATCGGCGAGCTGATGGGGCTGCGCTGCGAGGCGCTGCTCCTGATCGGCCTGTCCGCCGAGGCGCCCGCGGACCTGGCCCGGGTGGCCGAGCGGATCCCCGTGGTGGAGATCGGCCAGCGCACCGGCGCGGAGGGCACCGACAGTGTGCGCACCGACGACGCCGACGGTGTCCGCCAGGCCGTCGAGCACCTGACCGGGCTGGGGCACCGCGCGATCGCCCACGTCGACGGGGGCGGCCTTCCGGGCGCCGAGCAGCGCGCGCGGGGCTACACCGAGGCGATGCGCGAGCACGGCCTGGGCGACCGGGTCGAGGTCCTGCCCGGCGACTACTCCGAGGAGGCGGGTGCGCGGGCGGCCCGACGCCTCCTGGCCCGGGAATCCCTGCCCACCGCCGTGGTCGCGGCCAACGACCTGTGCGCGTTCGGGCTGCTGGCGACCCTGGTCCGCGCCGGGGTGAGCGTGCCCGGGGACGTGTCGGTGGTGGGATACGACGACAGCCGGACCGCGCAGCTGTCCTTCCTGCGGCTGACGTCGGTGCGCCAGGACGCCGAGCACATGGCGCGGCTGGCGGTACGCGCGGCGGCCGAGCGGCTCGACGGGGGCCGTACCCGTAGCCGCCACCTGCTGCTGGAGCCCTCCCTCACGGTACGGGACAGCACCGCTCCCCCGCGCTGAGGGGCCGGCACCGCTGGAACCGCCGGCGCCGGTCACATCAGGGAGGCAGATCACACGGCGGAACGGTTGGATTCGTGCCGGAGGGGGCCGACACTGGAGTTAGCACGTGCTAAATCACCCTCCGCTGTCGTCCGGCATCCCATGGACCGGACACCCCGGGCAGCCGACCCGCTCACGGCGCCCGGCACCCGCGCCCCCGGCCCATCTCCGAAGGGGACCCGCCATGCCTCTGGCCCTGCTCGCCCTCGCCGTCGGCGCGTTCGCCATCGGCACCACCGAGTTCGTCATCATGGGGCTGCTGCCCGAGGTCGCCACCGACCTCGGCGTTCCGGTCCCGACCGCCGGATACCTCATCTCCGCCTACGCCCTGGGCGTCGTGGTCGGCGCTCCCCTGCTCACCGCGCTGAGTACGCGGCTGCCCCGCAAGACGGTCCTGCTCGTCTTCATGGGGCTCTTCCTCGCGGGCAACCTCGCCACCGTGCTGGCCCCGTCCTTCGGGACCGTGTTCGCCTCGCGGGTCCTGGCCGGGCTGCCCCACGGCGCCTACCTGGGGGTGGGGTCGCTGGTCGCGGCGCACATCGCCGGTCCGGGGCGACGGGCGACGGGGGTCTCACGGATGTTCCTGGGCCTGACCGTGGCCAACATCGTCGGCGTGCCCGCGGGCACGTTCCTGGGACAGGCCATGGGCTGGCGCGCGGCGTTCCTGGTCGTGGTCGGGATCGCCCTGCTCGCGATGGTCGGCATCGCGGCCTTCGTGCCGCGCCAGCCCTCGCCTCCCGGGACGGGCCTGCGCCACGAGGTCCGCGAACTGGGCCGCTCCCAGGTCGTCCTCGGCCTGGTCACGGCGGTCTTCGGGTTCGCCGGGGTCTTCGCCGTCTACAGCTACGTCTCGCCGATGATGACCGAACTGGCGGGCATGTCCGCCTCCGGCGTGCCCATCGTCCTGGCCCTGTTCGGGACCGGTATGACACTCGGGTCACTGGTCATCGGCCCTCTGGCCGACCGTGCGCTGCGTCCCACGATCTACGGGGCGCTCGCCTCCCTGGCCGTGGTGCTGGTGGTGTTCACGGTGACCGTGCACAACCCCTGGACGGCGGCGGTGACGGTGCTGGTCCTGGGCGCGGTGGGGTTCGGTGTGGCCACCCCGCTCCAGGTGCTGGTGATGAACAAGGCCGCCCAGGCGCCGACCATGGCCGCGACCTCGAACCACTCGGCGTTCAACCTGGCCAACGCCGCCGGGGCGTGGCTGGGCGGTGTCGGGATCGGCGCCGGCCTGGGGTACACCTCCCCGGCCGCCATCGGCGCGGTCCTGGCCGTGGTGGGCCTGGGCATCGCGGTGGTGGCGGGCCTGCTGGACCGTCCGGGACGGGGCCGGGGCGCCCGGGCGTCCGTGGCCGGGACCGAGGCCCCGGAGTTCAGCACCCTTCCGTGAACCGCTCCGGCACGGCGCCTCTGCGGGGAGGAGCGCTCCTCCGCGCTAGGACGCCGGTGCCGGGCGAGGGACGTCCCGGCGGTGGCGGTGCCGGCCGGGCGCCCTCGCGGTCGCGCGGCTAGTCCACTCGGAGGAACCGGATGAGCGTGGAGGGCTCGAAATCGAGTTCCTCCCATCCCAGATCCGTCTCACCGGCGGAGGCCGCGGGCTCGCAGTCGACCAGGGACCAGGGGGAACTCGCCCCCGGCAGTTCCGGCACGAACTCCCTCACCCCCGTACACGTCATCTCCCGGTCCACGAAGTAGGTGACCGCGCCGGTGCCGGCGTACCCGATGGGGGTCTCCACCCGTTCGCTCTCGGTTCCCAGAAGTCCCGCCACCTCCATGGCGCGATCGCAGCTCATCTCCCAGGCGTCCGCGCGCACCCGCCAGCCGCGCTCGTAGAGCTCCGTCTCACCGCAGACGGGCGCGTGGAGCACCTCCAGCCGCTCGCCGCCGAGCTCCGGTCCCTGCTGCGGGTCGACCACCTCCACGGAGCCGCCCGTCTCGGTGAAGTCGGCCCGCACCTCCCAGAGCGCGCCGGTGTACTCCATCCGCACCGGCTCGCCTCCGGCGCCGAGCTCGACCAGGCCCCGCGCGGCCTCCTCCACCACCTCCCCGTCCACCACCAGCCTGGAGGTGAGCGGGCCGGTGTAGACACGGCTGTCCGCTCCGTCCCCGGAGCCGCCCTCCTCCAGGTCCCCGGACTCGGCCATCCCACGCAGGGGCCCGGTGACCAGGCCGGGGCCGAGGTCCTCCGCGGTGGCCTCCCAAGCGGGGGTGGCCGGTTGGGAGGCCTCGCCCTCCTCCAGCGCGGGCCCGTACACGTACAGTCGCCCGCCGCTGTCGGCCGCCGCGACGGAGCCCTGCCCCATCACCTCTCCGTGCACGAGGAAGGTGTCCTGGTCGGCCGCGTAACGGTACTCGACGGTGGCCCGGCTCTCCTCCAGCACCGCCTCGACGGACTGCCCGGTCCGCGCGGCGACCTCCTCGGCGTGCGCGTCGGCGAAGCGGCGCTCGACCTCGACCACGAAGCCGTCGCCCTCCTCCAGACTGGTCGCGGCGGCGGTGACCGCCTCCGCCGGAGCGCCCTGGACCTGGTCGTAGACGACGTATCCGCCGGTGGCCACTCCCGCGGTGACCAGCACGCCCACGCCGGCGATCGTCGCCTTGGAGCCCGCGATCGCGCTGAGGGTCCCGCCCGTGGCGCTGGCCGTGGTGGTACCGGTGGCGAGACCCGCCGTGCCCCCCGACCCCGCGGCCGCTCCCCCGGCGGAACCCGCTCCCGTGCCCGCCCCCGCGCCCACCCCCGTGCCCGCTCCGGTTCCCGCGCCGCCGAGCAGGCCTCCGGCGAGGCCGGCCGCCGAGACCATGCCCACGGCGGCCGCCCACCTGGTGGGATCGTGTCCGGCGGCGTCGACACCGCGCCAGTAGTCGCGCAGCAGGACGCGCAGTGTCTCGGCGGCCGGGACCGCGCGACCGCGCCCGTCCACACCGGCCTCGGCGGGCGGGAGCAGCAGGGCGCCCATGAGCTCCACCGCGCTCGGCCGCTGGTCGGGGTCGGTGGACAGGGCGCGCTCCACCAGGGGACGCAGGTCTTCCGGAACCCCTTCCATGTCGTGGTGCCCGGTTCTGACCCTCTGGCTCAGCTCCTCGGGGGTGCCGCGGCCGAAGGGGTCGCGGCCGGTGGCCGCGAGCGCCACCAGGGCGCCCCAGGCGAACACGTCGGCGGCCGGTGCGGCGCTCGCCCCGGCGTAGCGTTCGGGCGCCACCCAGCCCGGGGTGCCGTAGGAGGCGCCCCGGTCGGTGGCACGCCGGGTGCCGATGGTGGTGGCGATACCGAAGTCGACGATCTTGGGGCCGTCCGGGGAGAGGATGACGTTGCCCGGTTTGATGTCGCGGTGCGCGATCCCGGCCGCGTGCAGCGCGGCCAGGCCCTCGGCGGTTCCCGCCGCGAACGCACGCAGCATCTCCCCCCGCAGGGGGCCGAACTCGCGCACGTGGGAGCGCAGGTCCCGGCCGGGGACGTAGTCGAAGGCCAGCCAGGGCACGCGGGCGGTGACGTCGGCGGCGTGCAGGTGCGCGGTGCTCACCCCCCGGGCGCGGGAGAGCATGTCCACCTCGCGGGCGAACGCCTCGCGGTAGGCGCGCCTGCGCGCGAACTTGGCGTGCACGGTCTTGACGGCCACGCACCGTCCGCTCTCGTCGAGTCCGCCGTAGACGGCGCCCATGCCGCCCGCACCGATCCTGCCCACGAGCCGGTAGGGGCCCAGTCTGCGCGGGTCGCCCCTCTCCAGGGGTTTGAGCCCTGTCGGCAGGGGATCTGCGGGAGGGGGACCGGGGGATGGAGTGATGCTCATGGGGGCCTTCGCACTCGTCCGTCAGGGGGATGACGAAGAATGGGACGTCCCGCGGTCCGAAAGCGTTCCCACCTCTCCCACGACGGTGCAGGTCGGGAGAGGCGGGGCTCCCGGGGCACGCGAGAGGGGCCGGGCCCGTTCTCGACGGACCCGGCCCCGCGCCTGTCACGGCAAGGAGGACCGGGCACGGCCCGGTGCCGGCCGACCGCGCCCGCACGGCCGGCACGTCTCTCCCCTACGGCAGGTAACCGATTTGGAGCCTGCTCAGGTCGTCCTTGAGCGCAACGCCCTGGAAGACGTGGACGCTCCCGAGCGCACCCGTCCAGGATCGGCCGACCCCGTCGGCGTGTCCGGCCGCGCCGATGACCACGTCGCCTTCGGCGTGCCACGCACCCCCACTCGCCGCGGTTCCCTCACGGGAACCGTCGACGTAGAGGGTCAGCGTGCCGTCGGTGTGATCGTAGGTCCCGATCAGGTGGACCCACTCCCCCATACGCGCGCCGACGGTGGAGGTGACGCGGTGTACCTCCTCCTCACCCTGGACGTCCTCGACGGCCGTCTCGAAGACCCATCCCCCCAGCTCGGCGTCATAGCCCAGAGCGAAGCCGCTGGTGTGCTCCCCGCTCTGGGAGAGCGCGACGGCGTCGGCGGTGCCGTCGTCCAGGCGCACCCACGCGGAGGCGGTGAAGCTGCGGTCGGTGCGCAGTGCCGCCCCGTCCGTGCGCAGGTGCTCCTGTTCGGCTCCGTCGAGGAGGACCGCGGGTGTGAAGAGCCAGTCGTTGAGCGCTCCGTTCCACACGGTGTCGGGGTCGCCGTGCAGTGTCGCGTCGAGGCCGTGGTCGGAGCTGTCGGTGGCGGCCGCACCGTCGCTCTCCTCCAGCCGCCACGAGCCCTCCGGGGCGAGGGGCTGGTTGGCGGTCTCCCACACCTCGGACCTGTCGGACCAGGTGAGGTGCGTGTCCTCGTCGATGAGGAGACGGCTCCACACCTTCACGTCGTCGACCGCTCCCGGCCATCCCCGTGCGAAGGCGCCCTGTTCCTGGCCGCCTCCGATGACGAACGGCCCTTCGGCGCTCCACGACGGGCCCCGGTCGGCGCCTCCCTGGCGGACGCCGTCCACGTAGAGGGCCATCTCCCCGGTGGCCGGGTCGTGCTGTCCGATCAGCTGGGTCCACACCCCCGCCTGAACGGGAGCGGTCGAGGCCACGCGGTGGTCGAACCCGGTCCCGGGGGCGTCCTGGGAGGCCTGCTGGAAGAACCAGGCCTCCTCGGAGGCGTCGTAGCCGAGTTGGAAACCGCTGAGGTGCTCTCCGTCCTGGGAGACGGCCACGGCGTCGGAGCCGGTCCCGTCCAGACGGACCCAGGCCGACACGGTGAACGCGGCGGAGGTGTCCACGACCGCCGCTTCGGTGCGCAGGTGTCCGTCCGCGGTGTCCACGGCCGCTCCCTCCAGCCGGTAACCGCCGCCCCGGCGTTCGCCCACCCGGCCCCGGGTCCAGCCGACGTCCCCGGTTCCCGCAGCGGTCCGGCCCTGTTCCAGGAGGTCCGAGGCGCTCGTTCCCTCCCCCTCGTTCAGCGGGAAGTAGGCGACGGGGTCCGCCAACGGGGCGACCAGGAAGGAGTACACCAATTCGCAGTCCGAGGAGTTGCCGTAGGCGTCGACGCTTCTGGCGTAGACCGACCGGGGGCCGTCGTCCTTCGGCGTGATCGAGACGGTGACCGATCCACCCGGCTCGTCGGGGTCCACCCGGGTGGTGCAGGAGCCGCCGCTGCCGGCGTCGTGGTAGTAGGCCACCGCGTCCTCCACCCCGTTGCCGGTGAAGGTGAAGTCCCCCGCCTGTAGCGGAGCGCCGTGGAAGCGGTCGTCGTCGGGGTAGTCCTCGGAGGTGACCTGCGGCGGCGCCTCGGGCCTGCTGGTGCTGATCTCGATCCAGCACCAGTCGGACCACTCGCCCCCGGCCTGGCCGTCGTGGCCGCGCGCCCGGTAGCTGACCAGGACCTCCTCGGGCAGGTCCCCGGCGCTGGCCGACAGGATCCTGGGGGTGTTGTCCGGGCGCTGCCAGATGTAGGGGGACTCCGCGGTACCGAGGGGTTGGTCGGCGCCGTCCAGGCTCCACTCGAACTGGCCCTTGACCTCCTGGGGCGCCGTCTCGGCGTCGGGGTCGGCGAAGAGACCGCTCAGAGTGAGTGTGGTGTCGTTGAGCAGGGTGGGGACCTGCTTGTCGGTGGAGCACGCCTCTCCCCGCGCGGTGAGCGTGGCGGCGTCGGGCCGGTCCGGCGGGCGGTTGTCGTCGGCGAGTGCCGGGGACGGGGAGAGGAGCGGCAGGACCAGTGCGGCGGTGGCCGCGACCACCGTCGAACCGGTCAGGGGGTGACGCATGAGGGGGACTACCTGTCTAGTCGATTTCCGCCTCGTGGACGGGCAGGACATGAACGGGAAAAACCTATCTTTGCGCTCATATAAGCCACAAGCTTCGCTTTTCGCGCAAAAAACGCGCACCCGTTGTGACCTCATCCCGAACACGGATGGCCGGTTGTGGACACCGGGTCCCAGAAACGCGAAACGGGGCCGGGCCCGTTCTCGACGGACCCGGCCCCGCGCCGGTCGGCACCGCGCCCCTCAGCCTCGCTGGGGCAGGGTGCGGCTGCGACCGCGGAACTCGGCGACGACCTCCTCGCCGCGGCGCACCGTGACGTCGTACAGGCCGCTGCGGCCGAACAGCGTCCGCTCCCTGGCGGTGGCCACCAGCAGGTCGCCCTCGTGGGCGGCGGCCACGAACGTCACGTCCGCCCCGGAGGCCACCGTCACCCCCTGCCCGTCCACGTTGCACGCGCACGCGAACGCGGTGTCGGCCAGGGTGAACACGAACCCGCCGTGGGCGATGCCGTGTCCGTTGACCATCAGGGGCCCCACGGTCATCTCCACGACCGCCAGTCCGTCGGTGGCCTCCACCAGGCGCATTCCGAGGTTCTTGGACGCCCGGTCGGCCTCGAACATCCGCCAGGCGGCCTCGTTGCGCCCGCTCACGAGTCGAAGTCCACGGTCACGGTGTCGGTCTGGGGCAGCGACTGGCAGGACAGGGCGTACCCCGCCTCCACCTCGGCGTCGGTGAGCGCGTAGTTGCGCCGCATCCGCACCTCGCCCTCGCAGACCCTGACCCGGCATGTGCCGCACACCCCGCCCTTGCAGGCGAAGGGCGCGTCGGGGCGGTAGCGCTGCGCCGAGTCCAGCACGGGAACCCCCCGCGGCAGGGTCAGGGTGGTGGTGCGCCCGTCCAGGACGACGGTGACCTCGCTGGAGGGCCCCTCCACCCCGGGCTCCTCGTGGTGCGCCTGGGGCGGCGGCTCCGCGCCCTCCACGAAGAACAGCTCCTGGTGCACCCGCTCGCCGGGCACGCCCCGACGGGCCAGCACCTCCTGGGCGTCGGTGACCATGCCGTAGGGCCCGCACAGCCACCAGTGGTCGACGGCGTCGGCGGCCACGAGCGTGTCCAGCAGCGCCTCCAGCTTGGCGCCGTCCAGGCGCCCGGTGAACAGCTCGGCCTCGCGCGGCTCCCGGGAGAGCACGTGCACCAGTTCGAAGCGCGCCCCGAAGGCGTCCTTGAGGTCGGCGATCTCGTCGGCGAACATCACCGTGTCGCTGCGGCGGTTGCCGTAGAGCAGGACGACGTGGGAGTCGGTGCGGCGCAGCACCGAGGAGGCCATGGACAGCACCGGGGTGATCCCGGATCCGGCGGCGACCATCACGTGGCGGGCGGCGGTGCCCAGGTCGGGGACGAACCGGCCGGTGGGCGCGCCCACCTCGACCTCGTCGCCCGGCCGGACCTCGTTGACCAGCCAGCTGGAGAACAGGCCGCCGGAGACCAGGCGTACGCCCACGCGGGGGGCCTGGCCGACGGGGGCGCACACGGAGTAGCTGCGCCGCTCCTCCACCCCGTCCACCTCGCGGCGCAGGGTCAACGACTGCCCGGGGGCGAACGCGAACTCCTCGGCCAGGTGGTCGGGGACGTCGAAGGTGACGGCGACGGCGTCGTCGCACAGGCGCTCGACGGCGGCCACGCGCAGCCGGTGGAACGCGCCTCGGCGGCGCGCGGCCCCGGGCGCGGTCTCGGTGACGGGTGTGGTCACGGTCATATCTCCTTGACGTGCTCGAAAGGTTCGAGGCAGGACCGGCAGCGGTGCAGCGACTTGCAGGAGGTCGCGCCGAAGCGGGACAGCTCCTCGGTCCGATCCGACCCGCACAGCGGGCAGCGCGGGACGGTACGGGTGGGCAACAGGGTCAGCGGGACGGGACCGGCCGCGCGCGGGGGCGCGGTCCCGGGTGGGGAGATGCCGTGCTCGGCGAGCTTGCGCCTGCCCTCGTCGGTGATCCAGTCGGTGGTCCAGGGCGGGGACAGCTCGGTGCGCACCTCCACCCGGTCGAAGCCGGCGGCGCGCACGGCGCGGTCCACGTCCACGCGCATCTCGGTCAGGGCGGGGCACCCCGAGTAGGTGGGGGTGATCCACACCGTGGCGGTGCCGTCGGGCCCGGCCTCAACCCGGCGCAGGATGCCCAGGTCGGCCAGGGTGAGCATGGGCAGTTCGGGGTCGGTCACCGCGGCGGCCGCCGACCGGGCGCGCTCGCGGGCCTCCTCCCGGGCTCTGTCACGGGCCGTGGTCACCATGTCGCCTCCGGGTGCTCGCGGGCCACCTTCTGGAGTTCGTCCAGCAGGGGGTCGAGTTCTGGGGTGTGCCTGCCCTCGCGTCCGGCCACGGCCGCCTCGGGGAAGGGCGCGGGGGCGTCCAGGGTGGCGGTGGTGAGTACCTGGGTCAGGACGGCGTGCACCTCCTCGCGCACGTCGGCCGGGTCCGCGCCCACCCCCTGCGCGGCCATGCGGGCCTCCACGGGGTGGGTGGCGAACAGCTCCCCGGTGAACGGCCACAGGTCGGCGACGGCGGCGACCGTGCGCTCGTGCGAGTAGGGGGTGCCGTCGCCCAGGCGCAGGGTCCAGGAGAGGGCGTACTCGCGGTGGTAGGCGAGCTCGTTGACGGCCTTGGCGGCGATGGCGGCGAGCACGGGGTCGCGGCTGTCGGCCAGGCGGGTGAACACGGCCAGGCGCGCGCTGGAGAGTACGAGCAGGGTGACCACCGCGCGGGCGAAGTCCCCCCGGGGAGCCTCGGCCAGGCGGACGTTGCGGAACTCGGCGGAGCCGCGCCGGTAGGCGAAGTCGTCCTCGTCGCGCCCGGTGCCGTCGGCCTGTCCGGCACGGGCCAGCAGCAGACGGGCCTGGCCGAGCAGGTCCAGGGCGATGTTGGCCAGCGCGACCTCCTCCTCCAGCTCGGGTGCGTCGGTGACCCAGTGGACGAGCCTCTGGGCCTGCACGAGCGCGTCGTCGCCGAGCATCTGGCAGTACAGCGCCAGGTCCTGGCCGTCCACTCCCCCGGGCAGGGTGGTGTCCACCCCGGAGAGGGCGTCGGTGAAGCCGGTCCCGAAGGCCCAGCGGGTGTCGCCGCCGTGCTCCTCGCCCAGGACCGAATAGATGTGGTCGCCACTCATTGGTCGTTTCCTTTGGCCTCGTGTTCGCGCTGGTCCTGCCATCGCGTTCTTCGGGGGCTCCGCTCCGCTCCGCCCCGTGTCCGAGCGACGCCCAAGGGCTGGGCGGTGTCCACCGCGCACGTCCTAGATGTGCGGGACGTCCTCGGGGATGGGGTAGAACGTCGGGTGCCGGTAGACCTTGTCACCGCTGGGCGCGAAGTAGGGGTCCTTCTCGTCGGGGCTGGAGGCGGCGATGTGCTCGGCCCGCACCACCCAGATGCTGACGCCCTCGTTGCGGCGGGTGTAGAGGTTGCGGGCGTTGTGCAGCGCCATGGTGTCGTCCGGGGCGTGCAGGGAGCCCACGTGGACGTGGTTGAGGCCGCGCTTGCCGCGCACGAAGACCTCGTAGAGCGGCCACTCGGGGCGCGGAGCCCCGGAGCCGGATCCGCCGGTGGCGTTGGTGTCCTCGCTCATGCCGCGGCCTCCTTGGCGCTGTGCTTGTCGGCGTAGGCGGTGGCGGCCTCGCGGACCCACGCGCCCTTCTCGTGTGCGGCCCGGCGGCGCTCGACGCGTTCGGCGTTCTTGGGGCCGGCACCGGAGACGACCTGCTTGAACTCGGTCCAGTCGGGCTCGCCGAAGTCGTGGTGGCCACGCCCCTCGTTCCAGACCAACTCGGGGTCGGGCAGGGTGACGCCCAGCTTCTCGGCCTGGGGGACGGTCATGTCGACGAACTTCTGGCGCAGGTCGTCGTTGGTGTCGCGCTTGATGCGCCAGGCCATGGACTGCTGGGTGTTGGGCGACTCGGCGTCGGGCGGGCCGAACATCATCAGCGACGGCCACCACCAGCGGTCCACGGAGTCCTGGACCATGCGGCGCTGCTCCCCGGTGCCCTCCATCATGCGCATGAGCAGCTCGTAGCCCTGGCGCTGGTGGAAGGACTCCTCCTTGCAGATGCGCACCATGGCGCGGGCGTAGGGGCCGAAGGAGCTGCGGCACAGCGGGACCTGGTTGCAGATGGCGGCGCCGTCCACGAGCCAGCCGATGACGCCGACGTCGGCGAAGGTCAGGGAGGGGTAGTTGAAGATCGAGGAGTACTTCTGGCGGCCCTCGATGAGGCGCTGGGTCAGGTCGGCGCGGTCCACGCCCAGGGTCTCGGCGGCCGCGTACAGGTACAGGCCGTGCCCGGCCTCGTCCTGGACCTTGGCCAGCAGGATGGCCTTGCGGCGCAGGCTGGGCGCTGAGGCGATCCAGTCGCCCTCGGGCTGCATGCCGATGATCTCCGAGTGCGCGTGCTGGGAGACCTGGCGCACGAGCGTCCTGCGGTAGCCCTCGGGCATCCAGTCGCGCGGCTCGATGCGCCGGTCGGCTGCGACCTTGGCGTCGAACTCCGCCTGCAGGTCCAGGTCGGCGCCGGGGGGCGCCTGGGCCGTCTGCGTGGTCATTGGCTTCTTCCCCATTCATAACCGAACGTTCGGTCAGTAATTAGTATCCCCGGAATCCCCCGCCCGGGCAAGTCCCCGAGCGGGGGAAGGACCGGTTAGCTGCCGGTGAAGGTCGGCTTCTCCTTGTTCAGGAAGGCGCGGACCGCGCCCACGTGGTCGGCCGTCTGCCCCAGCTGGTTCTGCAGGTCGGCCTCCTCCTCCAGCAGCTCGGGCAGCTCGCGACCGCCCTGGGCCGCCGAGCGCACCTCCCGCTTGGCCGCCACGAACGCGCTGGTGGGACCCGACGCCAGCTGCAGGGCCGTCTCGCGGGCGCGCTCGGCCCAGGCGTCGTCGTCCACGACCTCGGTGACCAGGCCCAGCTCCAGGGCGCGCTCGGCGTCGAAGACCGTGCTCAGCAGCATCAGCTCCATGGCCCGTGCCTGTCCCAGCGCGGTCACCAGGCGGTGGGCCAGCCCCGAGTCCGAGGCCAGGCCGATCCCGGTGAAGGCGGTGCCGAACTTGGCCCGGCGCGCCGCGACCCGCACGTCGCCGGCCAGCGCGAAGCCCAGTCCCGCGCCCACGCAGGCCCCTCCGATGCCGACCACGACCGGCACCTGGATGTCCTCCAGCGCCAGCACGATGCGGTTGTAGTGCTCGCGCACGGTGCCCAGGGCGTCCTGCGGCTTGTCCTCCAGCGTCCGAGCGTGCTCGCCCAGGTCCTGGCCCACGCAGAAGGCCCTGTCCGAACCCAGCAGCAGTACGGCGCGGGCGGTGGTGGACTCCGCTGCCTGGCGCAGCGCGGCCAGCAGCTCCTCCTTGACCCGCCGGGTCAGGCCGGGCGTGTTCAGCCGCACCGTGGCCAGCCCGTCGGCCTCGCTGAACTCCGCCGCCCTCGGGTCCTGCTGCTCGGCCGCAGTGTCCTCGCTCAACTCTCTACCTCTCCTCGTCCCAGGTGTGGAAGCCCTGACCGCTCTTACGGCCCAGCTTTCCCTCGGCGACCATACGTCGCAGCAGCTCCGGCGGGGTGAACCGGTCCCCCAGTTCGGCGGCCAGGTACTCGGCGATGGCCAGGCGCACGTCCAGCCCCACCAGGTCGGTCAGGCGCAGCGGGCCCATGGGGTGGCGGTAGCCCAGCTCCATGGCGGTGTCGATGTCGGCGGGCGAGGCCACGCCCTCCTCCACCATGCGGATGGCCTCCAGGCCCAGCGTGACACCCAGGCGGCTGGTGGCGAACCCGGGGGCGTCCCTGACCACGACCTCGGTCTTGCCCAGGGCTCCGACCCAGCCGCGCACCGACGCCACGACCTCGTCGTCGGTCTCGGGGGCGGCCACCAGCTCCACGAGCTTGGAGGCGGGCACGGGGTTGAAGAAGTGCGTGCCCAGGAAGCGCCGGGGGTGCTTGAGGGCGGCGGCCAGCTCGGTGACCGACAGCGAGCTGGTGTTGGAGGCCAGGACGGTGTCCTCGCCGACGGCGGCCTCGGCGGCGGTGAGCACCGCGATCTTCAGCTCGGGCTTCTCTGGCACGGCCTCCACGACCAGCCCCGCGTCGACGGGGATGCCGGCGGCGTCGGTGACCGTGCTCAGCCGGGCCAGGTAGGAGGCGGGGTCGGCGTCGATCCTGCCGCGCCGGCTGGCCTTGTCCAGACCGGCCGACACCCGGGCGCGACCGGCCTCGGCCGCCTCATCGGTGGCCTCGACCAGCACCACGTCCGCACCGCTGGTGAGGAACTGCTGGACGATCCCGGCCCCCATGGTGCCGCCGCCGATGACGGCGACGGTGGCGGGAACGCCCTGCTCGTCGACGCCCTGCTCTGCGGGGCCGTGCTCGGTGGGGCTCAACGCTTCTTCCTCTCCAGGAAACGGGTCATCCGGTCGTGCTTGTCGGCGCTCTCGAACAGCACCGCCTGGGTCAGGTCGTCGGCCAGCGGGTGCGGGCCGTCGGCGTCCAGGACCATCTTGGTCATGCGCAGGGCCAGCGCGGAGGAGGCGGCCATGCGGTCGATCAGGGCGTGGGCGCGCTCGCGCAGTTCCTCGGAGGGCACGACCTCGGCGGCCAGGCCGTGGCGCAGCGCGGCCTCGGCGTCCAGGCGGTAGCCGCCCAGCAGCACCTGCTTGGCGACCGAGGCCCCGACCAGTTCCCGCAGCCGCCAGCACGCACCCGCGCCGGCGATGATGCCCAGGCCCGGCTCGGGCTGGGCGAACACGGCGGTGGGGGTGACGACGCGGATGTCGCATGCGTAGGACAGCTCGGCGCCGCCGCCCAGCGCGTAGCCGTCCACGGCCGCCACGGTGGGCGCCCGCAGGCGGTGCAGGCGCTCGAACAGGCGGCTGTTGATCCCGGCCAGCGCCTCCTCCCGGCCGCGTTCGCGCAGCTCGGAGATGTCGGCGCCGCCCGCGAACACGGTGCCGTGCCCGGTGAGCAGCAGCGGCCTGGGATCGGCCTCGATCCGCTCGCACACCCGGTGCAGCTCGGCGATCATCCGCCCGTTGATGGCGTTGCGTGCCTCGGGGCGGTGCAGTTCCACCACCACGCGGTCCTCACGCCAGTCGACGTTCAGCGTGGCGAACCCTTCGGTGTCGCGGTGTTCGGTGTCGGAGTGCTCGGTCACGGGCGCTCCACCAGCAGCGCGGTGCCCTGTCCCACGCCCACGCACAGGGTGGCCAGGCCCCGGGCGGCGTCCTCGCGCTCCATGCGGTTGAGCAGCGTGACCAGGATGCGCGCGCCCGAACTGCCCAGCGGGTGGCCCAGAGCGATGGCGCCGCCGTCGGCGTTGACACGGGCCTCGTCCAGCTTGAGCCGGCGCATCACGGCCAGGGACTGGGCGGCGAAGGCCTCGTTGAGCTCCACGGCACCGATCCCGTCCAGGTCCCACCCCGCCCGGTCGAGCACCTTGCGGGTGGCCGGGACCGGCCCCAGGCCCATGACCTGCGGGGCCACACCCGCCGAGGCGGAGGCCACCACACGGGCGCGGGGGGTCAGACCGTGGTCGCGCACGGCCTCGGCGCTGGCCAGCACCAGGGCCGAGGCGCCGTCGGAGAGCGAGGAGGAGTTGCCCGCGGTGACGATGCCGCCCTCGCGAAAGACCGGGCGCAGCCTGCCCAGGCTCTCCATGGTCGATCCCGGGCGCGGGCCCTCGTCGGCGGCGACCTCGTGGGTCTGGCCCCTGCGGCCGTGCACGGTGACCGGGACGGTCTCGGCGTCGAAGCGGCTCGCCTCGGCGGCCGCGACCGCGCGCTCGTGGCTGCGCAGGGCGAAGGCGTCGCACTCCTGCCGGGTGAGGCCCTCCAGGCGCGCGACCTCCTCGGCCGTCTCCCCCATCGACAGGGTGTAGCGCAACTCGTCGGGGGAGGCGCCGTCCGGAGCCTGGGCGTCGGCCTCCGCGAAACGCGGGTTGGTGAAGCGCCACCCCAGGGAGGTGTCGGCGACCTCGCCCGGCTTGGCCCAGGGGGTGCCGGGCTTGGCCATCACCCAGGGGGCGCGGGTCATGGACTCCACGCCGCCCGCGACCACCACGTCGGCCTCGCCCGCGCGGATGGCCTGGGCGGCCGAGGCCACGGCGGTCAGACCGCTGGCGCACAGCCGGTTGACGGTGTAGCCCGGAACGCTCGGGTCGAGCCCGGCCAGCAGTGCCGCCATGCGGGCCACGTTGCGGTTGTCCTCACCGGCCTGGTTGGCCGCGCCGAGGATGACCTCGTCCACGACCTCGCCGGGAACGCCCGCACGGCGGACCGCCTCGGCCACGGCCGTGGCGGCCAGGTCGTCGGGGCGCACCGCTGCCAGGGCACCGCCGTAGCGGCCCTGGGGGGTTCGCACCCCGTCGACCAAGTAGACCTCGCTCACGTGCGGCCTCCCATGTTAACGGCGGTGATCGGGGCCACCGCCACCTGTGAACTCATCGACACTCCTCCTTGACACGGCTGCCCGGAGACTGCGTTAATGCATTAGTAACCGAACGTTCGGTCAGTAAGCAAGTCGGTCCGCTCCGCGACGGACCGCACCCGCCCATACCCCGCGCACACGCCCGCCCACCTCCTCCAGGACCACTCCTGGCGGGTCCCGCGCACAGCACATGGAGAGGCCCATGGCAAGCCACGACACCACCATGCGGACGGCCGACGCGGCTCCCCGCCTGGGGCAGGCCCCCTCGCCCGAACTCCTGGACCCGGCCGAGCGCATGAGTGTCGACGAGCTGCGCGCCCTGCAGCTCAAGCGCCTCCGAGGGACCCTGGAGCACGCCTACGCCAACGTGCCCCTGTACCGGAAGAAGTTCGACGAGGCCGGAGTGCGGCCCGAGGACCTCAGGGAACTCGAGGACCTGCGCCACTTCCCGCACACCACCAAGGCCGACCTGCGCGACAGCTACCCCTTCGGGATGTTCGCCGTCCCCCAGGAGAGGGTCAGCCGCATCCACGCCTCCAGCGGGACCACGGGCCGCCCCACCGTCGTCGGCTACACCCGCGAGGACATCGACGTCTGGGCCGACGTCGTGGCCCGCTCCATCCGCGCCTCGGGCGGCCGACCCGGCCACAAGGTGCACGTCTCCTACGGCTACGGCCTCTTCACCGGCGGCCTGGGCGCCCACTACGGCGCCGAGAAGCTGGGCTGCACGGTCATCCCCGCATCCGGGGGCCAGACCGCCAAGCAGGTCCAGCTCATCCAGGACTTCCAGCCCGACGTCATCATGATCACCCCCAGCTACATGCTGACACTGCTGGACGAGTTCGAGCATCAGGGAATCGACCCGCGTGGTACCTCGCTCAAGGTCGGCATCTTCGGCGCCGAGCCCTGGACCGAGAAGATGCGCACCGAGATCGAGGAGCGCTTCGACATCCACGCCGTGGACATCTACGGCCTGTCGGAGGTCATGGGCCCGGGTGTGGCCAACGAGTGCGTGGAGACCAAGGACGGCCTGCACGTGTGGGAGGACCACTTCTACCCCGAGGTGCTCGACCCCCTCACCCAGGCCGTGCTGCCCGACGGCGAGAACGGTGAACTGGTCTTCACCTCGCTGACCAAGCAGGCCATGCCCGTCATCCGCTACCGCACCCGCGACCTGACCACGCTGCGCCCGGGCACCGCCCGCCCCATGCGCCGCATGGACAAGGTCACCGGCCGCAGCGACGACATGATCATCCTGCGCGGCGTCAACGTCTTCCCCACCCAGATCGAGGAGATCGTCCTGGGCCTGGACGGACTCGCCCCGCACTTCCAGCTGGTGCTCACCAAGGAGGGCCGCCTGGACCGCATGGCCGTGCGCATCGAGGCCGCACCGGACTGCACGCCCGAGCGCCGTGTGGCCCTGAGCAGGGAGATCGTCGCCACGGTCAAGGACAAGGTGGGCGTGAGCGTGAGCGTGGACGTGGTCGACCCCGAGCAGATCGAGCGCTCGGTGGGCAAGTTCCGCCGCATCATCGACCAGCGGCCCAAGGACTGACCGGGGCCCCGGAAGGCGTCACGGCCGTCGTGGGGAGGACAGAGGACCCCCTGCGGCGGCCGTCACCATGTGCGACCGGCAGGCCGCCCCGGTCACGGCCTCCCATCAGCGCATAACCTGGCTGACGTGCCCACACACGACATCCGACCGGGTCCGGCGGCCGGACCGCACGCCGCCGGGTCGTCGCGGGACGGCGCGATCGACAGCCGCAGACTCCCCCTCTACGCCGCCGGTGAGATCGACGTACCGTTCGTCGTCATGAGCAGCACCGAGCTCATCCCCCGGGACACGTTCTGGGAGGAGCACTCGCACCCGACGCACGAGCTGCTCTGGAACCAGCGGGGCGCGTCCTCGGCGACGATCGGCACGCGGGTCTGGACGATCACCCCCGCGGTCGGCCTGTGGCTCCCGGCCGGTACGCGCCACTCCGGCTGGACGCCCGCGGGAACGTGGCACCGCGCCGCGCAGTTCGGCGTCCACGCGGTGCCGCCGATCTCCGACAGGCCCGTGGCGATGGAGGTCACGCCGCTCCTGCGCCTCTTGCTCGACCGGCTCGACGCCGACGACCTCACCTCGGACGCGCGTTCGCGGACGGAGGCGATGGTGCTCGACCTCCTCACCCCCGCCCGGCACGAGCTGATCCTGCGCGTACCCGGGTCGCCGCTGCTGGCCCCCATCGTCGCCGCCGTGCGCGAGGATCCCGCCGACGCCACCACCCTGGCCGTGTGGGCGGCGCGGCTCGGTGTGAGTCCCCGCACCGTCACACGGGCGTTCCGCTCCGAGACCGGCCTCGGGTTCAGCCAGTGGCTGGCCACCGCGCGCATGCAGCACGCGGTCGCGATGCTCGCGCGGGGAGAGGAGATCGACGAGGTCGCCGTGCGCGTGGGCTACCACTCCGCGAGCGCGTTCGGTGTGGCCTTCCGGCGGGTCACGGGGTTGAGCCCGGGACGGTTCCGCTCAGGAATCCAGTAGGCGCCGCGCGGGCCCTCGGACCGGCCCCGCCTTGCCATGCCTGTCCGTTTCGCTACAAAAGGTGTCACATCTACGTGATTGCGAACTCACCAAGGACACCCTAAATTCGGTTAGGCAAACCTAATCTCTCGGCATCGCCGCGGTCGGGTCGACGTGCGCACCCCCTCCACGCCCTCCGCCCGACCGCTCCCCTCCGGGCCGCACGCCCCCGCGTGCGCCACGGGCGGTGCGGGAGCCGCACCATGGCACCGCCATGGCTGAGGCCACACGGCCGCAATGGGAAGGAAACCATGTCCCGCGTTTCAAGGCTGGCCGCGCTCGGCACGGCAGCGCTGCTCACCGTCGGACTCGCAGCCTGCTCCTCGTCCTCCGCCGACTCCTCCGGCGGGGAGGAGGGGGGCTCCGGAGACTGGACCCCCGTCACCATCGAGCACGCGCTCGGCACGACGACCATCGAGACCGCGCCCGAGCGGGTCGCGACGGTGAACTGGGCCAACCACGAGGTCCCGCTGGCCCTGGGCGTCGTGCCCGTCGGTATGGCCGCCGCCAACTTCGGCGACGACAACGGCGACGGCGTACTCCCGTGGGTCGATGAGAAGCTCGACGAACTGGGCGCGGAGACACCGGTGCTGTTCGACGAGACGGACGGGATCGACTTCGAGGCGGTCGCGGACACCCAGCCGGACGTGATCCTCGCCGCCTACTCCGGGCTGACCCAGGAGGACTACGACACGCTGAGCGAGATCGCTCCCGTCGTCGCCTACCCCGAGACCGCCTGGGGAACGCCCTGGCGGGAGATGATCCAACTGAACAGCCAGGCCCTGGGCATGGAGGACGAGGGAGAGGAGATCATCGCCTCCCTTGAGCAGGAGATCGAGGAGTCGGTCGCGGAGCACCCGCGGATCGAGGGCGGCTCGGCGATGTTCCTGACGCACGTGGACACCACGGACCTGAGCGAGGTCAGCTTCTACACCACGCACGACACCCGGGCCATGTTCTTCGAGGACCTCGGGCTGACGACCCCGGAGAGCATCGCGACCGCCTCGGAGAGCACCGACCGCTTCTCCCTGAGCCAGAGCGCCGAGCAGGCGGACGCGTTCAACGACGTCGACATCATCGTCACCTACGGCGGCGACGAACTCGTGAGCGCGCTGGAGGGCGACCCGCTGCTGTCGCAGATGCCCGCGGTGGAGAACGGTTCGATCGTCAACCTCCCCGGGGACAGCCCCCTCGGCACGGCCGCGAACCCGACTCCGCTGTCGATCTCGTGGGTCCTCGACGACTACCTGTCGCTCCTCGCCGAAGCAGCCGACGAGGCGCAGTGACGACGGACACCTCACCCGCCGTCCCGGGCGCCGCCGTCGTGCGGCGCCCGAGGCGCGGCAGGACCCTCTGGCTGCTCGCCGTGCTGGGCGTGCTGGGCGCGCTCATGTTCGCCTCGGTCACCGTCGGCTCCCGCGACGTGCCCTGGTCGGCCGTCGTGGCGGCGTTCGGCGGCTCGGCCGAGGGCTTCGACCAGGCGGCGGTCGCCAAGCGGATCCCCCGGACACTGCTGGCCGTTCTCGCCGGTGCCGCCCTGGGCGTGGCCGGCGCGGTCATGCAGGGTGTGACCCGCAACCCGCTGGCCGACCCGGGCATCCTGGGCGTGAACATGGGGGCCTCGCTCGCCGTCGTCACGGGTATCGCCTACTTCGGTCTGGCGTCCGCGACCGGTTTCATCTGGGCGGCGATCGCCGGCGCGGGCCTGACCATGGTGTTCGTCTACGCGATCGGCTCCCTGGGGCGGGGCGGAGCGACGCCGCTCAAACTCGCCCTCGCCGGCGCGGCGATCTCCGCCGCCCTGGCGTCGTTCATCAGCGCCGTCGTACTCCCGCGCAACGACATCGCCGACGGGGTCCGGTCCTGGCAGATCGGCGGCGTGGGCGGCGGGACGTTCGACAGCATCACGCAGGCGCTCCCGTTCCTCGCGGCCGGGTTCTTCGTCTGCCTGCTGTCGGCCCGGGCGCTCAACCTCCTCGCCCTGGGCGACGACCTCGCCGCGGGCCTGGGGGAACGCGTCGCGGCAGCGCGGGGTGCGGCCTTCCTCGGCGCGGTCGTGCTGTGCGGCGCGACCACCGCCGTCACCGGGCCGATCGGTTTCGTCGGCCTCGTCGTCCCGCACGTGTGCCGGTTGCTCGTGGGTGTCGACCACCGGTGGCTGATCCCGTTCTCGGCGCTCGGCGGCGCCGCCCTCCTGACCGCGGCGGACGTGGTCGGCCGCGTCGTGGCGCGCCCCGGGGAGATCGACGTGGGGATCGTGACCGCGCTGATCGGCGCCCCGTTCTTCATCCACATCGTCCGCCGTCAGAAGGTCCGTGCACTGTGAGCACCTCCACCGTCGAGACCGGGAGCGCCTCCACCGTCGGGACCGTCACCCGCGGCCGGGTCCGCCGCGCGCACCGGCGGCGCACCGTGATCGTGGTCCTCGCCGCCTCGATCGTCCTCGTGTTCGCCCTGACCCTGATGGTCGGGCGGACCTTCTATCCGCCCGGCGACGTCGTGCGGGTGGTCCTGGGACAGGACGTGCCGGGCGCCTCGTTCACCGTCGGACGGCTCCGGCTGCCGCGGGCCGCGCTCGCGGTGGCGGCGGGGCTGTGCTTCGGGCTCTCCGGCGTCACGTTCCAGACCATGCTGCGCAATCCCCTCGCCAGCCCGGACATCATCGGCATCAGCGCGGGGGCGAGCGCGGCGGCGACGTTCGCGATCGTGGTGCTCTCGCTCGGTGAGACCGGGGTGTCGGTCTTCGCGATCGTCGTCGGCCTGCTGGTGGCCCTGGTCGTGTACGTGCTGTCCTTCAAGGACGGGGTCACCGGGACACGCCTCATCCTGATCGGCATCGGCATCGCGGCCATGCTCGAGAGCGTCACCGCCTACATCCTGGACCAGGCCGCCGAGTGGGACCTGCAGGAGGCGATGCGGTGGCTGACCGGCAGCCTCAACGGCGCCACCTGGGACAAGGTCGTCCCGGTCGTCGTCGCGCTGCTCGTGCTCACCCCCGTACTCCTGTACCAGTCGGGCAACCTCGCCACGCTCCAACTGGGCGACGACACCGCGTCGGCCCTCGGCGTGCGCGTGGACCGCACCCGGCTCGTCGCGATCGTCGGGGCGGTGGGGCTCATCGCCTTCGCGACCGCCGCGGCGGGGCCGATCGCCTTCGTCGCCTTCCTCTCGGGCCCGATCGCGGCGCGCCTCGTCGGGCCGAACGGCTCCCTGCTCGTGCCCTCCGCGCTGGTCGGGGCTCTGCTGGTCCTGACCGCCGACCTGTGCGCGCAGTTCGCCTTCGGGACCCGCTACCCGGTCGGGGTCGTCACCGGTGTGCTCGGCGCGCCCTACCTCGTCTACCTGATCGTCCGCACCAACCGCGTGGGAGGCTCCCTGTGACCACGGCCCATTCGCTCCTCGTCGAGGAACTGACGCTCGGTTACAAGGACCACGTCGTCATCGAGTCCCTCGACCTCGCCGTCCCGCCCGGACGGATCACCGCGATCGTCGGTGCCAACGCGTGCGGCAAGTCCACCCTGCTCCGCTCGATGTCGCGGCTGCTCGCGCCCCGGGGCGGGCACGTGTTCCTCGACGGCAGGGAGGTCCACCGTCTTCCGTCGAAGGAGGTCGCACGCACGCTCGGCCTGCTCCCGCAGTCACCGATCGCTCCGGAGGGCATCACCGTGAGCGACCTCGTCGGGCGGGGACGGCACCCCCACCAGAGGATGCTCTCCCGCTGGAGCAGGGAGGACGACGAGGCCGTGGCCGACGCCCTGGAGGTGACGCGGACGGTCGACCTCGCCGACAGGCCCGTCGACGAACTCTCCGGAGGGCAGCGCCAGCGCGTCTGGATCGCCATGGCCCTGGCCCAGAGAACGGACCTGCTCCTTCTCGACGAGCCGACCACGTTCCTCGACGTCAGCCACCAGGTCGAGGTCCTCGACCTGCTCACCGACCTCAACCGCTCGCTCGGGACGACGATCGTGATGGTCCTACACGACCTCAACCTCGCCGCGCGGTACGCCGACCACCTCATCGCGCTCGCGTCCGGCCGGCTCCACGCCGCGGGCACGCCCGAGCAGGTGCTCACCCCCGAAACGGTGCGGACCGTGTTCGGGCTCCGCAGCGAGATCATCACCGATCCCACGTCGGGGAAACCGCTCATGCTTCCCATCGGCAGGTACCACGGCGCGGTGGCGGAGGAGAGACAGGTGGCGGAGAGCGGGTGAGGGGACGCGGGCGGGGCCTTCCGGAGGGGCAGCGGGTCAGCGGGCGTCGTCGTGTCCGTGCAGCAGGCAGAACTCGTTGCCCTCGGGGTCGGCCAGCACCGTCCACCGGGCGTCCCGGGGCTGTCCCACGTCCGCCTTCACCGCGCCCAGTTCCAGCAGCCGTTCCAGTTCCTGGGCGACCGTCAGCCCGCCTGTGACGCTCAGGTCCAGGTGCAGGCGGTTCTTGACGGTCTTGCGTTCGGGCACGGAGAACACGTCGATTCCGGGGGCCGCTCCCCCGGCCGGTGCGAGGCTGATCCCGTCCTCGGCCTCCTCCACGACGGGCCAGTCCAGCACCCGGCTCCAGAACGCGGCCACGGTCCTGATGTCGATCGCGTCGATGGCGACCACCTGCATTCGGCTTCCCATACGGGCACCCTAGGACCGCGCACCGACAACCACGCGAACCGGTCCCTCACCAGGAGGAGGGGGAAACGGTGGGAGGCCGGTCGTGTATGTGGGGGTGCTACCGACCGCGCACTGCGCTGACCAGGGCGGTCCACTCGACGGCGGGGACGTCGAGGCGTCCCTGTTCACGATTCTGGGTGTCACGGACACCGGTGACCGCTCCTTCGGCGACTTCGACACAGTTCCCACCCCGGCCGTCGCTGTAGCTGGACTTGTGCCAGTCGGTCATGCCTGGAGCTCCTTCTTGACTTGTGTGATCAGCTCAAGCGTCGCTTGGGACGATAGTGCTTCGGCCTGCATGGCACTGAAGAGGGTCAACGTCTCGCTGACAAGCTCGGGCTTCTCCAGGATCTCGCCCCCGACAACGTGCTCGGCGTAGAGCACCATCCTGTGCTTGTTCAGAGTGACCAGGCGAAACGGTGCGCACAGTCCCGGGTTGCCTTCCAAAGGCAGCGCCTGGATCCGGATGCTGCCGCGCTGAACCAGGTTCGCTATCCAGTCGAGCTGGTCGGCCAACACATCCACCGATCCAATGGGACGACGCATGACGACTTCGTCAACGATGAACCAGAGAGTCGTCCGCCTGAGATCCTCCAGCCGGGACACGCGCGCCCTGACAAGCTCCTCAACCTCCTCCGTGCTCGCTTGCGGACTTCGGGCTCGAATGAGCGCACGAGCATATTCAGGAGTCTGGACCAGGCCGGGGAACAGGATTGACTGATATTCCCTGATATGCCCGGCTTTCTTCTCCAGTGCCAGAGCATCACGGAAGTCCTCATGGACGCGACCCTCTTGAAGGGTGTCCTTCCAAAAATTAAGCAGCTCGCCGTTGGTTGCATACAGGGCATCCAATTTGTCCACATGATTGCGCTTGGGGACACGTGTGGCCCGCTCAATCGCGCCCACCATGGAGCCGGTGACTCCAAGCCTCCTACCGACTTCGGACAGGGAAAGACCCAGTTCACCACGGAGCCTTCGAACCTCTTTACCAAAAGGCATCCACTTGCCCCGAGAACCTTCGACCATGAAAACATTCAACAACAAAACGCAACTCAGTGCCACCCACAAATCCCCGAAAGAACAGTTGCAATGTTTCCATAGACCACTGACCTGCACTTGTGCATAGTTGTGCCTACAAGATTGAATGCTCAACCGCTCCTCGGGCCAGGGCGTTCCACCCACGCCGGCCAGGAAGACCCCCTGGGATGCGGGGTGGACTGGGCCGCTCCGCCGCCACAGCGGAACAGCCACATCATCCTTATCCCTTTTGTGGGGTTAAGGATGGAATACATACATCTTCATCGCAAGAAAAGCGCCTCAGGACCGGGTCCAGCGGTTCCGAGGCGTAGGCCCACCTGGCCGACAAAACCAGAAGGTGAGACAAGTGCAGTCCACCACCCGACTCCCCGAACTTCCACGGCGTCTGTGCCCCAGCCCCACCACGGCGGGCATCCTGCTCGGCCCCGATCCCCGCCACGTCGCCGTCGCCCGCCGCTGGGCCGCCCGCTCCAGCCGTGCCCGGCCCGGACTGGCCGACCGGATCAGCCTGGCCGCCTCCGAACTGGTCACCAACGCCCAACGCCACTCCGCCAGCGGTGACACCGGCGGAACCGTCCGCGTGGAACTCCTCCGCACCCGCCTGCACCTCGAACTCCGCGTCACCGACAACGGCCCCCGGCCGGGGCACGGCATCGGCTTCCCCCGCGTCGCCGACCCCGTCGGCCCCCTGCCGATCGGCGGCCACGGCCTGCGCCTGGTCGAGTCCCTCTCCCTGTACTGGGACTGGCTGGGCCACGCGGGCGGCCCCCTCACCGTCCGGGCGATGTTCCCACCCTCGTGAGCTGGAGCCGGGACGGCTCGGCCGCGGCCCCCGAAGCGGTGTGGCGGGAGTCCTCGTGCAGGACTCCCGCCACGCTTTCGAAGACCCGGAACGGGACCCTCAGAGCAGGTAGAGGAACACCGTCAGTACCAGCCCCGCGACGGCGACCACCCAGGTGTAGGGGATCGTGGACAGCATCGACCTCTCCGGGCGCACACCGGCGTACTGCGAGCTCCACACGGTCTGCGTGCTGGTGGGGTCCGACACCCCCAGCACCTGCCCGTAGGAGGCCATCAGTCCCAGGACCGCGGGAGCCGGGTAGATGCTCCCGGAGATCAGCACACCGGCCACCCCGGCGCCGAGCCCGAAGATGTTCATCGGCCCCCGGTACAGGCTCAGCGGCACCAGCACCGCGAAGACCAGTACGAACAGCCACGGGTTGCTCGGACTGATCGCGGTGACCACCGGGGTGAGCGCCGAGACGGCCCCGGGCAGGTTCACCGCGGCCAGCAGCATGCCGATCGCGATGAACAGCACGATGGGCGGTGCCGCCACGTCGAAGGACCGGTAGAGCGTGCGCAGCGCGGTGGAGGACATCTCCCGCCACGGCACGGCCGTCACCAGCGCGAAGACCACCCCCGCGAGCAGCGAGGGCACGATGGGCACTTCCAGCCCCAGCGCCAGGACGATCGGCACCAGCGGCGTGACGAGCGCGTACCAGGGTGCGTCCCCGCGGCGCCTGCGCCGCTCCGCGGCCCGTTCACGGCGGCTCGGGGGCGTCCCGGACCCCCTGTCACCGGTCTCCTCTCCCCCCGCGCCCGATCCGGCCGGGACCCGTACCGCCCAGGTGTGCCGGGCACCCTTGCGGCGCATCTCGATGAGGATGTAGGCCAGCCCGCCCGCCAGTGCGATCGGGAACATGCGCAGCTGGAAGTGCTGGACGGTGGAGACCGGCACGCCGATGGCGTCGGACAGGAACTGCCAGTTGATCAGCTCCAGGGGCAGTCCGGCGGCGATACCCACCAGCACCGTCCCCGCGGCGACGGTGGGGGTGACCCCGACCGCGATCATCGCGGGGATGCCCACCACACCGGCGAGCATCGCCGCGGGGGCCGACCCGGTGATGCTGCCGCACAGGATCGCGACGGCGAAGACGCCGACCGCGACCAGGGAGGGCCGCTCACCGCCGAACTCCACGATCTTGCGCACGAGGGTGGAGGCGATCCCGGCCTCGGACATCAGCGTGCCCAGCCAGCTGCCCAGGAGGATGGCGACCATGGTCGCGGCCAGGCGCGGGGCGCCCTCCTGGACGACGGTTCCGAGGACGCTGCCCTCCTCGCCGGTGAGCGGAGCTCCCGCGATGAGCGCGATCGCGACGGAGAGCAGGACGAGGGCGAAGGCGGTGGGCAGGCGGCGCGTCAGCATGAGGCCGACGCCCACCGCCATGGCGAGAAGGATTCCGAAGGCGGTCACGGGCACTCTCCGGGGGAGGTTCGTGGGGCTGTCCGGTCCGGTTCCGGGCCCCGGTGGGCAAGGGTGGCGGCGATCGCCGCGGTGAGCGCGACCGGGCTGCGGCGCAGCCCCGCGCGGCGGCGGGCGTAGGCGTGCGCGGCGATCTCGTCGGCTCCGACCACGTGCCCGCGCAGGCGCAGCGGCCCCAGGCGCAGGACGACGTGGTCGAGTTCGCGCAGCAGCGCCCGGCCGCGTCCGTCGTGCAGCATCCGGTGGGCGTGCTCGTGGGCCAGGGCGGTCCCGCGCAGGGCCGCGCGCGTGTAGTCGCGGCCCCACCCGGCGGCGCGGGCGACGCGGTGGGCGTAGTCGAGGGCGTCGGTGTAGACGACCACCCGGTCCCCGGCGGAGCGGTGTACGAACTCGGCGAGCAGGACCTCCCTCGGACGCAGTCCGCCGGTGGCCCTCTCCGACACCTCCACGGCCGCGGTGCCCCCGGGCTCCCCGGCGTCCTCGTCGGCCATCCGCTCACCGAAGCGCAGTGCGGCGGAGGCCCAGGCGCGCAGCCGGTCGCGGTCGCGGCCCTCGTGCGTGGGTGTCAGGGCGAGCAGGTCGGCGGCCAGGTCCTCGTCGCGGGCGCGTGTGATGCGCGCGTACTGCTCGGCCAGTGCCGTGGGCGCGCTCATCGGCGCTTCTCCATCACCGCGACGATCCGCTCGTCGGGGGCGCGCCTGGCGACCTCCGCCGAGGCCAGCGCGACCAGGTGCCCGGGGTCCAGCACGCCCGACAGGTCGGCGAGCTTGGGCCCCAGCAGCAGCCACACGGCCGGCGGCAGGGCCCCGCCGTCGCCGTAGGTGGTGCGCTCCTCCACCAGGTCCTTGATCCGCCCCTCGGCCTCGGCGGCCACCAGCGTGTCCACCCGGGCGTCGGCGCTGTGCAGGCGCACCACGCCCTCGGCGTCGACCACCCGCACATGGGTGCGTTCGCGGGCGAGGCGGCCCAGCGGCCCCCTGGGCCTGCGCACCAGCCCCAGGACCCGGTACTGGCCGGTGGAGGCGTACTCGGTCAGCTCGCCCGGGCCGGCGCCCAGGCTGTCGGCGGCGGCGGCACGTGCGGTCTCGTCGTCGGCGCCGGCGGTGCGGTCCTTGGTGCGCAGTTCGGTGGCTCCCGTGGCCACGGCCGCCACGAGGTTGCGCTGGGGGTCGACGGTGACGTCCACCTCGATCCCGGCCGGGTCGGCGCCCTGGCTCAGTACCGCCCGCTCGGCCTCGGCGCGCACCGCGAGCACGTCGGCGTGGGTGGCGCCGGGGATGATGCGCTCCACCGACTCCCGTACCAGCGCCAGCGCCACCCCCAGGGGACTGATGACCTCGCTGTGCGCGGCGATGCGTGCCGCCAGGCCGGTGCGCCGACCCAGGTAGGGGGTGACGGTGGCCGCGCCGCCGCCCCCGCCGACCAGGGCGCACACCTGCCGGTCCAGGCCGTAGTCGCCCACCAGCTCCTCCACCACCTCGGCGACGCGCTCGGTGGCCTTGTGCAGTACCGCGCGGGCGGCCTCCTCCACACCCGTGCCCAGGGCCTCGGCGAGCGGGGCCAGCGCGGCGCGGGCCGCGCCGGCGTCGGCGCGGGCGTAGTCACCCTCGGGAACCAGCCCGGCGGCGTTGGCCGCGCAGGTCACGGTGAGGGCGAAGCGCTGCCTCCCGGTGTCCAGGACGGCGTGGTCGCCGGGGTCGGACGCCATGGGGCTGATCCGCACCAGGCGGGCGCCCTCCAGCTCGGCCGGATCGGCGAAGCAGGCGTAGGGCAGGCCCGCGATGTGGGCGCTGCGCGGGCCCACGTCGGTAAGGTCCGCCCGTCCGGGTCCCTCTCCCCCGCCGACGCGCACCAGGGAGCCGCCGCCGACGCCGACGGTGCGTACGTCCAGCGCCGACAGGTAGGTCTCCTTGCCGCCCAGGCGGGCGTGGCGGATCTGGACGCGGCCGCGCCGGATGACGCTGATGTCGGTGGAGGTGCCGCCGGTCTCCAGGAACACGCCCTCACTGACCTTCTCGCCCATGAGCGCGCCCGCCACGCCCGCGGCGGGTCCGGAGAGCACGGTCAGCAGGGGCCGGTGGCGCATCTCGGGCAGGGACATCACGCCGCCGTCGCAGCGCATCACCATCAGCGGGGCGGTGACCCCGGCCTTGTGGATGCTGCGCTCGACCAGGTCGGCGGTCTGGAGCATGCGGGGCATGACCCCGGCGTTGAGCGCGGCGGTGCGCGCGCGCTTGCCCAGCCCGTAGAGCTGGGTGATCTCGTGGGTGGCGGTGACGGGCACCCCGCGGGTGCGGGCCGCCTCCAGTACGGCCAGCTCACCGCGGGGGTCGTCCACGCTGAAGGGCTCGACGGCGACGACGACCTCGGCGCCCTCGGCGAGTACCCGGTCGACGCTGGCCAGCGCCGCCCCCTCCCGGTCGGGGTCGCGCAGCGCGGAGTAGCGCACGGGAAGCGGATGGCCCGAGTCCAGCCTCAGCCTGCCCAGGGAGCGCAGCCGTCCGGTGGCGAAGGCGTCGTAGCCGCTGCCGACGCCGACGATGCCGATGGTGGCCACGTCGCCCTCCAGCAGGGCGTTGGTGGCCTGGGTGGTGCCGTGGGCCAGGAAGCCGACGTCGTCGGCGCTCACGCCGATGTCGTCCAGCAGGCCCTCCAGCGCGGTCATGATGCCGTGGGCCACCCCGTCGGCGTGGTCGTGGCTGGTGGGGACCTTGACCTGCCCGAGCAGGGCGTAGGTGGTGGCGCTGACGGCCACGGCGTCGGTGAAGGTTCCGCCGACGTCGATGCCGATGCGCACGGGGCCCGGTGTGGGGGATGGGGATGGGTCGCTCATGTCGCCCCTTCTGTGGGGAGTCGGGGTGGGCGCGCCGGGACGGTTCGGCCGCCCACCCCCATGGGGATGGTCAGTAGCCGCGGACGTCGGGCCAGTGGCGCTCGACGCCGGTGCGGTCCAGCAGGGAGGTGAAGCCCTCCAGCAGTTCGTCCTTGGCGTGCACGGCGTGCGGTGTGGTGCCGTGCTCCAGGGCGAAGGCGGCCAGCCGGCCGGCGGCCTCGCCGATGTTCCACTCGACGGGGTGCAGCCGGAAGCAGCCGTTGGTGATGTGGGTGGTGCCGATGTTCTTGGCGGCGGGGAGCAGGTTGGTCTCGCGTTCGGGCAGCAGCGCCCCGAGCGGGATCTCGAACGGGACGCTGGCGACGTCGACGTAGTTGTCGCCGCCCGTGGAGGGGTGCAGGTCGATGCGGTAGCTGCCCACACCCACCGAGTCGTGGCGGCGCACGATACCGTGCGGGCCGAGCAGGTCCAGGGACACGTCGTGCTCGGTGACGGTGGTGACCGCGCGGATACGGCGCGACTCGCGCACGTAGGCCGCCTTGGCCAGGCCCAGTTCGGCACCGGTGACGTCGGGCCGGGGCCGCAGCCCCGGAAAGCCTGTGCCGCCGTCGGGGCGGGGTGCCTCGGTCTGCAGCCAGTACAGCACCGACAGGGACAGCTGGCGGGCCTCCTCGTGTGCCTGGCGGACGGCCTCGGCGTCCACCATCCCCTCGATCTCCAGGGCCGGTCTGAGCCAGTAGTCGTTGAGCGGCCAGTTGGCCAGGGTGATGTCGGAGTCGAAGGCGCCGGGCAGGTGCATGCGCCGGGCCAGGATGCGCCGGAATCCCCACAGTTCCTTGTCCCCCGCGTCGGCGCTCTGGTCGGCGTCCACCGCCAGGGGGTCGGTGCCGGGGTTGGGGACGAAGGTGCGCCCCACCGGTTCGAGGGTGCGCGGGTCGGGGGCGGAGAAGCCCAGCAGCGGCCCCGGCCAGAAGTCGGGCTTGTAGGAGCGCCAGAAGTCGTACATGGCCGGGCGCTCGACGGTGTGGTCCTCCCCCTCGTGGTGGGAGACGGCGAAGCAGTAGGTGATGCCTTGCAGGTTGGCCGGGTCGGCCGCCTCGGGAGCGTGCGGCTCACCGTGTTCCGAACGCGCCTCGGCACCGGTGACGTGGTCGAGACCCGCCATCGGCAGCAGGTCGCCGCTCTCCGTGGCGTCCAGGACGTAGGCGGCGCTGACGGTGTGGCGCCGTCCCCGTTCGTCCTCCAGGACCACGGCCGCCACCCGGTCGCCGTCGGTCACGGCCTCCACGGGCCGGTGCCGCAGCAGCACGGTGACGCGCCCGGCCGCGCGGTGCGGGCCCACCATCTCCTCCAGCACCGCCAGGGCGACCCGGGGCTCGTGGCACAGCTTGCTGACCCGGCCCGCCCCCGGGTTGAGGGTGGGCGAGGCCGTCGCCTCGGCGCGGAGCGGGTAGGCGCGCCGGTAGTGGTCGCGGATGCCCTCGCGCAGGCGCCGGTAGGACCCGGTGGCTCCGAACCGCTCGATCCACGGATGCTCGTCGGGCGGCACCGCCTGCGAGGTGAGCTGTCCGCCGATCCAGTCGGTCTCCTCGGTCAGCACGACGCGGCGCCCGGAGTCGGCGGCGGCCAGGGCCGCGGCCACCCCGCCCAGGCCCCCGCCGACGACGAGGATCTCTGTGCTGGTCTCGGTCATCTTGCGCCTTTCAGGTGTCTCGTGTCCGGGGCGCGGCGACGGTGCCGCCCTCCACCGGCTCGCAGGGCAGCAGGCGCCGGGGAGGCTCCCCGTGGGCGCCCGCGATCAGTTCCAGCAGCAGACGGACCGCGTCGCGGCCCATCGCGCGCATGGGCACGTCGAACCCGCCGTAGGCCGCGCCACCTCCCGGGGCGTGCCCCCGGGTCCCGGTCGACGCGCCGAGCAGGGCCAGGGACAGGTCGCGCGGACAGCGCAGCCCGGCCCGGTCCACGGCCGCCCCCAGTCCGTCCAGGGCCGC
Organism: Nocardiopsis quinghaiensis; assembly: GCF_008638365.1. GTDB lineage: Bacteria > Actinomycetota > Actinomycetes > Streptosporangiales > Streptosporangiaceae > Nocardiopsis > Nocardiopsis quinghaiensis. The sequence continues at coordinate 91,161 of NZ_ML703341.1, forward strand.
GCCGGTGTCGGTCTGCTCGACCACGACGGCGGTGACGCCCTCGTCCAGCCAGCGGCGCAGCAGGTCGTCCAGGTCCGATCCGTCGGTGCGCACGACCAGGCGGGAGGGGTCGGTCCCCGACGCGCGGGCGCCGCGTACCACGCCCTCCTCGCGGTCGGCCGAGGCCGGGGCCTCGTCGTGCTCGCGCAGGTAGCGCAGCTCGCGGTGGCCCAGTGCGGCCAGTCGCGCCACGACCTGCGCCGAGGCCGAGACGTAGTCGGCGCCCACGTAGGGGATGCCGGGCTCGTCGCGGCGGCCGATGTAGACGAACGGGAACCCGTCCTCGGCCAGGCGGCGGATGGGCTCCTCGGGGACGTGGCGGCCGAAGAACAGGCAGCCGTCGGCGGCGCGCACGCGCCGCACCGCCGCGGGGTCGTCCGCCCGCCCCCCCCCGCGGGGCGGCCCGGGGCCCAGACGCAGGACCCGCC
>NZ_ML703341.1:91637-96778 GCF_008638365.1 Nocardiopsis quinghaiensis
CCGGGGGGGGGGGGGCGGTGGGGCGCGGGGGGGGGGGGGGGGCCCCCCCCGGGGGGGGGGGGGGGGGCGCCCCCGCCCCCCACCGCCGCGGGGTCGTCGGCCCGCGCCGCGGCGCGGGCCGACCCGGTGAACAGGATCAGGTCCTGCCCCTGGGCCGCGGCCTCCTCCTCCACCCCGACCAGGATCGGGTAGTAGGAGTGCGCCACGTCGGTGGGGAAGGTGGTGCTGAAGGTGTACAGCCCCAGCATCGCGTTGCTGGCCGAGGCCAGCCGCGTGGCCACGGGGTCGGGGACGTAGCCCAGCTCCTCAGCGGCCCGCAGCACCCGCTGGCGGGTCTCGCGGGCCAGGGCCATCCCTGCGGGGGTTCCCCGCAGGATCAGCGAGACCGTGGCCTGGGAGACCCCCGCCATCCGCGCGATGTCGGACTGGCGTGGGCGGCGCCGCGTACCCGCCCTCCTGACTTCCGTCACCTGTTTCTCCTCTTGGCCGCCGTGTTAATGCGCATTAGTTGATGACTGTGAGCCGCGGCACGCTATGTGTCAAGAGGGGGAGCAGGAGATTTCCAGCGAGGGCCAGAAGGTTTCTTTAATACGTATTAGAACCTTGACTGACGCATCGCCCCTGGTGAAGACTTCGGGCCTCGGAGCACCCCCCGACCCGCTCCGGAAGGGAATCGTCATGTCCGACGCGCACCCCCGCCGCACCCGGCCCTCCCCCGACCGCCGCACGGTCCTGCGGGGCGCCGGAGCGGCCACCGCCGGAGCCCTGCTGGCTCCGGGCCTGCTCTCCCCGGCGCCGGCGGCCGCCGCACGGGCCCCGGGCGTCCTGCCGACCTACACCTTCCTGCGCGAGGCGCTGGACACCGCGTCGCTCGCCTACAACCCCACGGGCGAGCTGATCTTCCCGTGCCTGCGCGGAACGGCGGGCCGCCTGCCCGACCCACCCGGACGCTTCCTGCTCTACTACGCCCCGCACGACGCCCCCGGCGGCGTCTGCCTGGCCTACGCCGACAGCCCCGACGGACCCTTCACCGAGTACCCGGGCAACCCGGTCGTGGCCAACGTGTGGGATCCCCACTACCGGGTCAGCCACGTCTCCTCGCCCCACGTGATGTGGAACGCCGAGCACCGCGAGATGTGGCTGTACTTCCACGGGGAGAACACCACCACCCGGCTGGCCCGCTCGCGGGACGGGATCCACTTCGCCTACGAGGGCACAGTGCTGACCACGGCGATGGTCCCGGGCACCACGGAGGCCTCCTACGCGAGGGTCTTCGAACACCCGCTGCCCGACCGGGGATCGCGCTACGTCATGGTGTTCATGCGCAACAGCACCGGCAACCACCGCTCCATCGGCTGGGGATGGTCGGCCGACGGCATCACCTTCGACTTCGACCCCGAACCGCTCGTCAGCCACGCCGAGGTGGGGGTGTCCGACCTGTCGGGTCCGCACCTGGTCGAGCGCGGGGGCAGTACCTACGTCGCCTACCACACCAGCCGGGGCGACATCCGCCTCACCGAGGTGGGCCGCGACTTCGGCCTGCGCGAACACCTGGGCACGGTGCACGCCCCCATGGCCGGGCCCCCGGACTCCGGGCGCAGCGCGGCGCCCTCCTTCGGCTCCGACGGAGGCGTGCAGTACATGTTCTACGAGGCGGGCAGCAGGCTCGGGGCGACCATCGCCATCGCCCGCGCCGGCTGAGGCGGACGTCCGGGGCCCGCCGCGAACGGGGGCGGGGGGACGCGCCCCCGCCCCGACAGGTGTCAGGAGACCTTGCGGGCCACACCGCCGTACTCGGCCACCGGGCGGACCTCGCCCACCTCGGTGGGCCTCGGACGCCACAGCGCGCAGGAGACCACGCCCGGCTCCAGCAGTTCCAGCCCGTCGAAGAGAGCGGTGATCTGCTGTGCCGTGCGGATGGTGAGCTTGGGGGTGCCGCGCTCGTTCCAGGCCGCGACCACCTGGTGGGCCCGCTCGCGGTCGAGGTCGTCGGTGGGGTGGGAGAGCACCAGGAAACTGCCCGGGGCCAGGGCGCCCAGGAGCCGGTCCAGGATCGAGCGGGCCTCGGTGTCGTCGGCGACGAAGTTGACCACGCCCAGCAGCATCAGCGCCACCGGCCGGGACAGGTCCAAGGTCCGCGCCGCCGCCTCCAGGATGGTGTCCGGATCTCTCAGGTCGGCGTCGACGTAGTCGGTGGCGCCCTGCTCCGTGCCGACGAGCAGCGCGCGGGCGTGGGCGAGCACCAGCGGGTCGTTGTCCACGTAGACCACCCGGGCCTCGGGCGCGATCGTCTGGGCTACCTCGTGGGTGTTGTTGTGGGTGGGCAGCCCGGTGCCGATGTCCAGGAACTGCCGGACGCCCTCCTCGTGTGCCAGGTGGGTGACCGCGCGGGCGAGGAAGCCCCGGTCGGCGACCGCGTTGTCCACGATCTCGGGGAAGAACGAACGGATCTGCTCGCCCATCTCCCGGTCCGCCGGATAGTTGTCCTTGCCGCCCAGCCAGTAGTTCCAGATACGGGCGTTGTGCGGAACGGAGGCGTCGATCTGGGGAGTGGAACCCTCGGAGTTCTCAGGGGGCACGGTCCTGCTTTCTGCGCTCGCTGTGCCGACAAAAGGTGCGTACTTGGACAAGTAAACGGTTCCGAGGGCCTACCGGGCAAGTGCCGAAGCGCATGTGCCGAGGAACGCCCCGCGGAAAAGCACTCGTGGATCCCGGGCCGCGCCGGATAGGTTGCCGTGCGACCGTCCCCGGCGCCCGTGCCGGAGCCCAGCACCCAGGAGAACAGGAGCAGCCGGTGAAGCACTCGACTCCCGAGTTCGCCCGGGTCGCGAAGGAGGGAACCGTCCTGCGGTGCCAGGTCGGCTCCGGAGTCCACGGCATCACCGTCTCCCGCCAGGAGGACCGTGACGAGATGGGCATCTGCGTGGAACCGCCCGAGTACGTCATCGGCCTGCGCTCCTTCGAGCAGTACGTCCACCGCACCCAGCCCGACCACACCCGGTCCGGCCCCGGCGACCTGGACCTGACCGTTTACTCACTGCGCAAGTGGATGCGGCTGGCCCTGGACGGCAACCCCACCGTCCTGCTGCCCCTGTTCGTGCCCGAGAGCGAGATCGTCACCGTCACCTCCGCCGGCCGCGACCTGCGTGCCAACGCCGACCGGATGCTCTCCCGCAAGGCGGGCAGACGCTTCCTGGGCTACATGCGCGCACAGCGCGACCGTATGGAGGGCCTGCGCGGCGGCAAGCACACCAACCGGCCCGAACTCGTCGGCAGGTACGGCTTCGACACCAAGTTCGCCTACCACATGATCCGGATGGGCATCCAGGGCGTGGAACTGCTGGAGACCGGCCGCCTGACCCTGCCCGTGCCCGAGCCCGACCGCACCTGGCTGCGCGGACTGCGGCGCGGCGAGCACGGCCGCGCCGAGGCCCTGGCGCGTGCGGGCGGGCTGGAGGAGCGGCTGACCGGCCTGTGCGAGACCTCCGACCTGCCCGAGGAACCCGACAGCGCCTGGGCCGACCGCTGGCTGGTACGGACCTACCAGGGCGTTTGGGCCGAACGCTGAACACGACACCGCCGAATCGGGACCGGGCCCAGCGGCACCGGTCCCGGTGGAGCCCTCCGGCCGCCGGGACCGGCCAGCAGAACCGTGTCGACGACCACGCTGGTCAGAGCGGACACCCGGCGCGGTGGCGGCACACGGCCGGGATAGGGTGATCCTCCGAAGAAGTACGCGCCGCTCCCGATGCCCGGACACCCGGCGCGGCGTGCGCCACGTGTCACGCGCGGCGCACGGGAACAACGAACACTAAGGAAACACCATGGTCGGAACCGTCGCCTTCGTGCTCATGATCGTGGGTCTGACGATGATGCTCGCCACCGGGATTCTCGCCGCGGTCATCAAGCCTCCCCACCACTAGACCGTTGACGGGATGACGGGTGCGGTCGCGCGGACGCACCCGTCAGACGGCCCTCACCCGGGAGCGTCCACCGCTCCCGGTCCGGGGCGGCGCGTCCGGCACGGAAAGACACTTCCGGTCTCCTTCCCCGGACCGCTAGCGTGACCCCCCGAACGGCGTGTAGCTCGACCGCAGAGCGCCCGGCCCGGGACCGGGAGGGTGCGGGGCAGGACCCGCCACGCTGGCATGGACACCTCCACTCCCCAGCAGGCCGGCCCCGGCTACGCCGTCGGTCAGATGGCCAAGGCGCTCACGACCGCACTCACCCATGAGGATCCCCGGATCCGCGAGGCCGCGCACAGGCGCACCGACTCCTGGGGGCGAGTCGTCACCGGCGTGCGGAGGGCACCCTCTCCGCCGGCTCCCGCGCTCCGGTCGGGGACCCGCCCACCTGGGTGACCCCCGAGGTCGCCCACGGCGGCTTCGCCACCGGGCTCCCCTGGACGACCTCGTCGAACTCGGCGTGGTCCCCTCCGCCGAGGTGATGGCCGGGATCGTGCCCGCCCTGACGGCGGCGGCCGAGGCCGCCTCCACCGACGACCCCGCGCTCGTCCGGCTGGTCGGCGCGGCCGCAATGGATCCTCCAGACCGCACCGCGGGCCCCGCTGCTGCCCGGGCACGGCCGGGGGTGAACCCGTCCGGCGCGCTCCGGGACGGCGCGCGGCCGGTCCGGGGCGTCCGTCCACGCTGCCCCGAACCGGTCCCGCGCACGGATCCGTGCGCCTCCACCTTACGGATCCGGACAGAAGCAGGGTGAACGGTCGGGGAAGTTCCGTCGCCGTGTGGTCCGTCGTCCGGCGCGGCCCAAGCACGAGATCCACCGGTTCACCATGGTGGCGCCGGGGAGGGTTTCGTGCGCCACACCGGTAACGCCTCCGAACGGCCTGGGAGTGTTCTCTGGGAGGCTTCCGGGTCAGTGAGCGGCCGTCCAGGCGGTCCCTCGCGAGACGGTGCGCGAAGTCCAGCCTGGTCGTGCTTCACGAGCGCGGAGGCGTAGCGAGAGGCAGCCTGGTGGACGCGGGCCCGGAACGATGCGAAGAACACGACCTAGGTGTACTGACCTGAGAGGTTAGGTACGCGCATGGCGGGAGGGCCGCTGATCGCGGTGTGGAACCGGTGGTGATTGTAGTGATGCAGCCATCCGGTGAAGGCCTCCCGCCGTTGGGACTCGGACGCATA
>NZ_VWVU01000028.1 GCF_008638365.1 Nocardiopsis quinghaiensis
TCGCAGGAGGGGTTGGACGGGGTGGCCGCCGAGCTCAACGGCCGTCCCCGTCAGACCCTGGGCTGGGCCACCCCGGCCGAGGCCCTCGACAAGTTCCTCGTTGCAACAACCACTTGACCCCAAGCGGCCGAGATTGCCGCTGGGGGCAAGATCATCGCTGCCAGGCGCGGGGAACCCGCTGCCCCGCTAGGCCTGTGCCGCGCGCACCCGCTCCACCAGGGCGGGGACGGCCTCACCGATGGAGTCGCGCAGGACCACGGCGGCGAAGTCGTCGTAGGGCGTGGGCTCGGCGTTGACGATGACCAGGCCGGCCCCCGACATCATGGCCACGTCGCACAGCCCCGCCACCGGGTGCACGGTCAGCGAGGTGCCCACGGCCAGGAACACGTCGCACTCGCGGGCGGCCCGCGTGGCCTCCTCGACGACGTCCGCGTCGAGCCGCTGGCCGAAGGAGATGGTGTCCGACTTCTGGATGCCCCCGCACTCCACGCACCGGGGGTCGGACTCCTCGTCCAGGCGGTCCAGCACCTCCTCGCTGGGCGTGCGCAGCCCGCACGCCATGCACACCACCCGCAGCAGGGTGCCGTGCACCTCGACGACCCTGTCGCCGGTCACCCCGCCCAGCTGGTGCAGGCCGTCGATGTTCTGGGTGACCAGCGTCCGCAGCCGTCCCGTGGCCTCCAGGTCGGCGAAGGCGCGGTGTGCGGCGTTGGGCCGAGCGCGCCGCATCCGGTGGGCGCGGCGCTGTGTCCACACCTCGCGGCGTACGTTCACGTCGCCCATGTAGGTGTCGATGTCCGACAGGGCCTGCGCGCCCGGGTCGGTCGTCCACACCCCCCGCGGACCGCGGAAGTCGGGAATCCCGGAATCGGTGGACACTCCCGCGCCGGTGAGCACCGTGATGCGTTCGGCGGATACCAGCAGGTCGGCGGACCGTTCGAAGTCCTCGGGGTCGACGAAGGACGCGGAGTCGGTGGTGATCGAGGCCATAATCCCCTTCTTACAACGACTTGGTGACCGCTTTCCCCGCCTTTGACCTCGAACGGGGGCTTCCACCCGCCGACACGCCGTAACCTCGGAGGCGTGTGGGGTGCAGAGGCGAAATCCCCGGCCGATGCACACGAGATGGGCAAAGGGTGCGAAAATCAACACAATCATGAAGCAGCCGTCCTACATTCTCGTGGTCAACGGGACCAAGGTCCAACGCCCTGTGTTCGTGCTGGGCGCTCCCCACTCCGGGGTCACCGAGGTCTCCCGTGCCCTGTCCCGTGTTCCCGGGTTCCACATCGGTGCGGGCTCGTCGGGCGTGCTCAACGCCGTCTACGCCGTGGCCAGGCGGCCCTCCCTCGCCCTGGAGAAGGCCGCGGGAACGGCGAGCCTGCTGCGTGAGGCCTACGCCGAGGCATGGCAGCTCACCCCCCTGACCTGTCCCCGGTGCCCGAGGCCGTGGACGCGCGTGCCCGCCAACGTCTCCGCCGAACCGTGCGAGCACAGCGCGGACGTGCACCGCTACGGCGACGCCAGCCCCGACCTGCTGTTCAGCGCCACCGCCCTGCACGCGGCCTTCCCAGACGCGCTGTTCGTGCAGGTCATCCGGGACGGCCGCGACGTCATCGCGGACATGATGGAGGACGAGCGCTCCCTGGCCTGGACCAAGCCGAGCTTCATGAAGCTGGACCACGAGTTCCCCAACCACTTCTTCGGGCTGGAGGAGGAGTCGGACCTGACCGCGTTCACGGAGGGGTCCACGGCAGCCAAGTGCGCGATGCGGTGGCGGGGCGCGGTCCGCATGTCGGCGCTGCTGCGCCGCAGCATCGGCGCCGAGCAGCTGCTGACCCTGCGCTACGAGGACGTGCACGGCGGGGAGGTGGACACCGCCGAGCGGCTGCGGGAGTTCACCGGGGCGCGGGTGTCGGCCTCGGAGCTGCTGACCGAGGAGTCGTGGGGCGTGGGCTCCTGGCGCGAGCGCCTGTCCCGCACGCAGCACGGGGAGGTGCACGAGGTGGCGGGCGTGGAGCTGTCCCGGCTCGGCTACCGCTGAGCCGGGCGGGCGCACGGCCCCGGGCACTTCCGCCGGAACACCTCAGGCAGCGCCGTGGACGGTCATCAGGGCGTCCGCGGCGGCACGGGCCGTGCGGGCGGCGTCCGCCACCCCGGTGACGTTGCGGGCGACCACGGCCCCCTCGTGCAGCATGGCCAGCGCGTCGCCGAGGGCCGCCGGATCATCCGCTCCGGCCCGCGCGGCGAGATCGGCGTACAGGTCGCGCAGCCCCCGCTTCTGGTCCTCGGCGACCGCGCGGCCGGGGTGCTCGGGGTCGGAGAGCTCGGCGTAGGCGTTGACCATGGCGCAGCCGCGCGGGTTCTCCGCGCCCATCCAGTCGTCCAGGGCCTCGAAGGTGGCCGCCACGCGTGCGCGCGGTGCGTCGGCCCGCCCCAGGTAGGCGTCGAGGTGCTCGCGCCAGCGGGCGTCGCGGGCGCGCAGGTACTGGACGACGAGTTGCTGCTTGGAGCCGAACCGGTCGTAGATGGTCTTCTTGGTGACCCCGGCCCGCTCGGCGACCAGCTCCATGCCGACGGTGTTGATGCCCCGGGTGTAGAACAGCTCGGTCGCCACGTCCAGGACGCGGCGCGCGGCCGGGGTCATCGGTCTGGTCCCGCTGCTGGTCATGGCGTCCACTCCCCTGCTTCCCGCTCTCCCATCCGGCCCCGCGGTGTGGCGGCCGGTGACTACATTGTGAGTATACCGACCGGTATGTTTACCTGGCAACATGGAACCCGGGAAAGCGCACACGCTCCGTCCCCTGCTGCCCGTCCTGCTCGCCGGAGGGCTGGTGGTGACGTGGAGTTCCGGTTTCGTCGGTGCCGAACTCGGCACCGCGTACGCGCCCGCGACGACCCTGCTGGCCTGGCGCTTCATGGTGGTGGCCGCGCTGCTGGCGGCATGGTGCCTGTGGCGGCGGGCACGGATGCCACGGCGGGACCTGGTGGCGCACGCCGTACTCGGGCTGCTGTCCCAGGCCGGGTTCCTGTACGGGGTGTTCGCTGCGGCGCAGGCGGGCGTGGCCGCGGGGACGAGCGCACTGGTGGCCGCCCTCCAGCCGCTGGTGGCGACGGCGCTGGCGGTCCCGCTGCTGGGTGAGCGGGTGCGGCCGCGCCGACTGGCGGGCCTGGCGGTGGGGTTGGCCGGGGTCGGGCTGGTGGTGGGCGCCGACCTGCTGCGGCCGGGCGCGGCGCCCTGGTGGGGGTATCTGCTGCCGCTCTGGGCGATGCTCTCCCTGGTGGCCGCGACCCTGCTGGAGCGCCGTGCGCGGCCCGGAGGCTCGCTGGTGGAGGCCCTGGCGGTGCAGTGCGCGGTGAGCGCGGTGCTGTTCACGGGGCTGGCCGCCGCCACCGGAACGCTGGCCCCGCCCGCCGATCCGGGGTTCTGGGCGGCGGTGGCCTGGGTGGTGGTGCTGTCGACGCTGGGAGGCTACGGCCTGTACTGGGTCAACCTGGCCCGGACGGGTGTGGCCCGGGTGTCCGCCCTGCTGTACCTGACCCCGCCCACCACGCTGGTGTGGTCCTGGCTGATGTTCGGCGACCCGGTGGGCCCGGGCGCCCTGGCGGGGATGGCGGTGTGCACGGTGGCCGTGGTGCTGGTGAGCACCGGAGGCGTCAAGGGAGGCGCCGACGTGCGGAGCGGCGGGAGGACGGTTGGACGCGGTCCCGCCCGGGGGCGCCGCCAGGGACGCCGGGGACGTCCGGATCACGCAGGCCGCTGACCGCCGACCGCGGTGTCCGTCCCGTCGAGGCCCCCTCCCGTCCGGCGTCGCGCCCGCCGCCCGTCCGACGGCCCCTCCGGGCTCCGCCGGGCGGGCGGCTACGATGAGCGCATGTCGATCACTTTGCTGCTGTCCGTCATCGCACTCGTCGCCGTGCTCGGGGTGGTCGCCGCCATCTTCGTCGGGGGCGCCGTCTACGTCCGGCGCGTCCGCCGTGACGGCACCGACTCCGTCCTGGCCGGCGCCCGCAAGCGCCGGGAACTGCGCGACTAGGCCCCGCCGAGTGCCCCTTCCCCGGGGAGAGCCCTCAGGGCGCGTCCGACGGACGGCGCCCTAGACTCCGGTGAACTCGTCGGGGTCGGGACCGAAGCGGCTGTCGGTGTTGAGCCGGCTGACACGGTCCACCTCCTCGCCGGAGAGCTCGAACTCGAAGACCTGGAAGTTGGACCGGATCCGCTCCGGGGTCACCGACTTGGGGATCACCACGTTGCCCAGCTGCAGGTGCCAGCGCAGCAGCACCTGCGCGGGTGTGCGCTCGTGGTCCTCGGCGATCGCGACGACCGCGGGATGGTTCAGGAGCTTGCCGTGGCCCAGGGGGCTCCACGCCTCGGTGACGATTCCGTGCTCGGCGTTGAAGGCGCGCATGGTCTCCTGGGTGAGCAGCGGGTGCAGCTCGATCTGGTTGACCATGGGCGTGATCCCGCCCTCCTCCATGACCCGCTCCAGATGCGACCGCTGGAAGTTGGACACCCCGATGGCGCGGACGCGGCCCTCGGCGTAGAGGCGCTCCAGCGCCTTCCACGTGGGCACGTACTGGTCGCGCCCGGGCAGCGGCCAGTGGATGAGGTACAGGTCGAGCACGTCCAGCCCCAGCCGCTCCAGGCTGGCGTCGAAGGCTCTCAGGGCGGCGTCGTAGCCCTGGTCGGAGTTGGACAGCTTGGTCGTGACGAAGACCTCACCGCGTTCCAGGCCCGAGCGGCGCAGTGCCTCGCCGACCCCCTCCTCGTTGTCGTAGGCGGCCGCGGTGTCGATGCTGCGGTAACCGGCGTCGAGCGCGGTGGAGACGGCCGGCACCACCTCGTCCGGGGGTACCTGCCACACACCGAATCCCAGCTGTGGAATGCGTAGTCCATTACCCAGAGTGGTTTCCGGGACTGTCATCTGCTTCATCTGTCTCATCCCCCGTTGGCGCTGAACGGTTCTGCTCGTTCTCGCGGCGTGCGGCCTTCCGCAGTCGCATACTGCCATGTTCGTGCTGGTCACCGCCCCGGGTGCGCACAGCTGTGCGCACTTTTTACCGTTCGCGCCCGGTGGCGGACGGTGGTGGAGGACGCCCCCGCGGGCGGAAGCGTCCCCGGTGACGTCCACGCCACCACCTGACTCACCATCCGTTCTTGATGACACCCCCGTCACAGCCGTCTCTTCCCTTGTCCCCTACCCCGATGGGACCAGCCCTCCCACAGCCCGGACCGCGGGGCCGCCGGTAGGCTTCCCGGATCCGACCCGGGGCTGGAGGTGGGATGGGATACGAACAGCGTGCCCTGGTCAGCGCCGAGCTGGCGCGGGATCGGGCCGGACTGGTGGAGCGGATCGTCTCCGAGGTGCACGCCGAGGTCCCCGCCTACCGGGCCCTGCACGGTTCCCAACTGGCGGAGGTGCGGGCGATCACCGGGTGGCTGGTGAGCCGTTCACTGGAGTTGTGGGTGGCCGGAGCGACACGGCTGCCGCCGGGGGACGTGGATCGGCTGCGGAGCATCGGGCGTTCCCGGGCCGCCGACGGGCGGTCGATCGGGGCGGTGGTGCGGGCGCACCGTGTGGGGTCGGCGACAGCGGTGCGGCTGGTGTCGGAGGCCGCGGCCGACCGGCTCGACGCCGCCGACGTGTTCGCTCTGAGCGAACTGTGGCTGACCTCGATCGACCAGATATCCGAGAGCCTGTCCGCGGGCCACGACGAGACCGCGCACCGGTTGGACGCCGACCTGGAGCGGGCCCGCCGGGCGTTCCTGGACGACCTGCTCATCGGGAGGCAGGCCTCGCGCGGAGCGATCCGCGACCGGTCGCGGACCCTGGGCATCACGCCGCCCGACCCGGCGGTGCTGGTGGTGGCCGAGGCCTGCGCGCCTTCCTCCGACGAACCGTCACAGGCGGTCACGGTGTCGGCGGGGATGGAACTGCTGGGCCTGGCGGGACCGGTGGGCGCCGATCCGCTGCTGACGACGCGCTCGGGACGGGTGGTGGTCCTGCTGTCCCCCGAAGACGACGCCCGGATGGCCGCCGTGCTCGGCCGGGGCCCCTGGCGCGGGTGCGTGCTGGAGCCGCGCGCGCTGACCGACATGTCGGCCGCCTACCGGCTGGCGGACGACGCCCTGGAGACCGCTCCGCCGCACGCGTTCGGCGCCCGGGGGCTGCTGGGGGACGCGGACGCGTGCGTGCTGGCGCTGCTCAACGGAGGTCCGGTCACCCCGGCCGCGGTCCGCCGCACCGTCCTGGGGCCGCTGCTGTCGGAGGGCAACGCCCATCTGCTGGAGACTCTGCGGGCCTACTTCCGGGAGGGGGCGGCGACCACCGCCGCGGGCGCGTTGCACGTCCACGCGCAGACGCTGCGCTACCGGCTGCGCCGGGTACGGGAGCTGACCGGGTACGACCCGCACCGGCCCTGGCCGCGGTTCGTCCTGGAGACCGCCTGCGCCATCGCCCCCTGACCGGCGCGGCCGGAAGGAGCCAGGACTCCGTGGCAGGCCCCGGTTCCTCCGGTGGCACCTGGAGGAGGCCCTGGCCGCGGTAGTCCTGGCAGGACTTCCATCCGCCGTCCCCGTGCAGGAAGCCGCCCGTCGAGGCACCGCTCCCGTGCCCGTCGGTGGGGTCCGTGCGACGAAAGCACGTGACACCCGCCTCCGGTCGGGGCGAGGTTAGGTGTCCGCCAGCGGTGGGTAGCCGAGACTGGCAGACGGATCGTGCCACGGCTTGTACTCACAGCCGCGACACGAGTCACACCGACTGGAGGGGGACCAGACGTGACGACCGCAGACCACAGGACCGGAACGGCGCCAAAGCCCAGGAGCAGCCAGCCGTGGCTGCACCAGAGCGGCGAGGAGATCCAGGAGTTCGGGACGGTTCGCCAGTTCCCGGTCGGGCTGTCCTATGACACGCGGATGTACTCCTGCCAGCGGCTCAACCAGGTGCTGTGCGACACGCGCATCCTGCACGACCTGTACAAGAAGCACCACTGGCTGATGCGGGGGCAGACCTTCTACCAGCTGCACCTGCTGATGGACAAGCACGCCGGTGAGCAGACCGCACTGATCGACAGCATCGCCGAGCGCGTGCAGACCCTGGGCGGTGTGGCGGTCGGTGACCCCCGGCACGTCGCGGAGATCACCAACATCCCGCGCCCGCCGAACGGCGCCGAGGAGGTGCCCGCGATGCTCTCCCGTCTCCTGGAGGGGCACGAGACCATCCTGGAGGACTGCCACGACGCGGCGGCACGCACGCAGGAGCTGGGGGACGACGGCACGAACGACCTGCTGGTGTCGGAGGTGATCCGCGTCAACGAACTCCAGGCCTGGTTCGTGGCCGAGCACCTGGTGGACACACCGCTGGTGCGCGCCTAGGTCCTACCGCACGGTGGGCCGGTCAGCCGTCGCTGGCCGGCCCACCGTCGTGTGCGCGGAACCGGCCGCCCCGGCTCCGGCCGGCCGGAGTCAGGAGGCGGTGACGCCCCAGCGGTGGCGGATGGAGCGGTCGGCCCAGTTGAAGAACACGTCGATGACGATGCCCACGCACAGCACGATGACGACGTAGGCCAGCAGGCCCTCGGAGTCGTTGAACTGGCGTGCCTGGCTCAGCGCCCAGCCGATGGAGCTCTGCTGGTTGATGATGACCAGCAGTTCGCCCGCCATGAGTGAGCGCCAGGCGAAGGCCCACCCCTGCTTGAGGCCGGAGACGAACATCGGCAGGGCGGCCGGGACGATCAGCAGCGTGTACCTCTGGACACCGCGCAGGCCCATGGCCTGGCCCGCCCGCAGCAGCTGCGGGGACACGTAGTCGATCCCCGAGGTCAGACCGCCCGCGATGGAGGGCGCGGCGCCCAGGACGATCACGAACATGATGGCCGACTCGCTGATGCCGTAGAGCAGCATCGCGAAGGGGAACCAGACGATGGACGGCATGGTCTGCAGGCCCGTGATGAGGGAGCCGATCGCCACGCGCAGCAGTCGGAACCGCGTCACGGCCAGGCCGAGGAACACGCCCACGGTGAGGGCCAGTGCGAAGCCCGTGAGGGCGCGGCGCATGGTGACCCCGAAGGCCTCCCAGAACTCGGCGGAGGTGACCTCGGTGAGCAGGCGCGGCAGGACCTGGTCGGGCCCGGGCAGGACGTAGACCGGCCGCCACCCGCTCCACACCACGGCCTGCCAGGCCACGAGCACGATGGCCACGGCGGCCAGCTTGGGCCAGGTGGCCGCCCACGCCCTGGCCGCCACCCGCACGGCGGTGGGCCGGTCGGACTGTCGCGACGGCGCCATCTCCAGGGCGTCCAGGCCCTGGACCTGGCGGTCCTGCACACTGGGGTCAGCCGGCATGGCGCGACACCTCCACCTTCAGCCGATCGGTGATCTCGGCCGCCTGGGAGGCGATCTGCGCGGAGTCGATCCGGCGGGGCCGCTCGCCCTCCACCGCGAACTCCTCGATGACGCGACCGGGACGGCTGGAGAGCAGGATGACCCGGTCCCCCAGACGCACGGCCTCGCGCACGTTGTGCGTGACGAACATGACGGTCAGCGACTTCTCCCGCCAGATCCGCTCCAGCTCGTCGTGGAGGATGTCGCGGGTCATGGCGTCCAGGGCCCCGAAGGGCTCGTCCATGAGCAGCACGTCGGCGTCCTGGGCCAGGGCCCGGGCCAGGGCGACGCGCTGGCGCATGCCGCCGGAGAGCTGGTGCGGGCGCTTGCGGGCGACGCCGCTCAGGCGCACCAGGTCGAGCAGTTCGGCGACGCGCTCCTTGCGTCGGGCCTTGGGCACCCCGTTGACCCGCATGGGGACCTCGATGTTGCCGCCGATGGTGAGCCAGGGGAACAGGGACGACTCCTGGAACATCATGGCCACACGGTGTCCGCCCACGTCCACGGTCCCGGTGGTGGGCCGTGCCAGGCCCGCCACGAGCGAGAGCAGAGTGCTCTTTCCACAGCCGGAGGCGCCCACGATCGCGACGAACTCCCGCGCCCGCACCGAGACGGACATGCCGTCGATGGCGGTCACGGCGCCCGTGCCCTCACCGAACACCTTGGAGATGTGGTCGATCTCGACGGCGGAGGCGCGCGCGGTGCCCGTACTGATGCTCTCGGTCGTGACTGTCACTGTTCCTCCTGTGGTCCGGCGACCTCGTCCCGTCCGGCCTCCCGGAGGAGGCCGTTGAGCGGGTCGAGGGCGTAGATGCCGTTCAGGTCCACCGGATCGATCAGGCCCACGGTCTGGGCGTGTTCGGCTCCTGCGGCCAGGGACGGGGCGATCGGGTCGACGGTGAAGGTCATGTTGTCGAAGGCCGAGGCGACGACCTCGGGCTCGGGCCGGTTGCCGGTCAGGTCGGCCAGGTGTGCGGCGGCGGTCCTTCGCGCGTCCTCGGGGTGGGTGTTGACCCAGTCGACGGTGTCGATGTGGCCTCGCAGGAGCCGCTCGACCTCCTCGGGGTGGGTGGCGAGGAAGTCGGCGTTGACGATGAGGTGCGTGGTGACGAAGTCGCCGCCGGTCTCGGGCCACTGCCCGGACTCGTCGAGCAAGAGTTCGCCCCCGGACTCGATGACCAGCCGGCTCAGGTAGGGCTCGGGGAGCCAGGCGCCGTCGATCTCACCGAGCGCGAAGGCGTTCACGGTCTCGGCGTTGTCCTGGGGGATGACCGACAGGTCCCCACCGCCCTCGGTGTCGACCAGCCAGCCCTGTTCCCGGGCGAACCAGCGCAGCGCCACGTCCTGGGTGTTGCCCAGTTGGGGTGTGGCCAGGGTGGCGCCGGACAGGTCCTCGACGTCGTCGATGCCGGAGCGCACGACCAGGCCCGCACCGCCCGAGGTCGACCCGGCGATGACGCGCAGCGCGGCGCCCTCGGACTGCGCCCAGCCGTTGACGGTCGGGCTGGGTCCGATGAAGGCAGCGTCGATCTCGCCGGAGAAGACGGCGTTGACCGCGTCGGGGCCCGCGTTGAAGGTCTGGGTGGAGAGCGGGGTGTCCTCGCCCAGGGCCTCGCGGAGGAGGCCGTTCTCCACGCCCACCAGCGCCGGAGCGTGGGTGAGGTTGGGGAAGTACCCGAGTGTGAGCCCGCGGTCGTCGTCCCGGCCTCCCGTGGCCCCGCACGCGGTGGTCACCGCGGCCAGGACCAGGGCCGCCGCGGTGGCGCGGAGCGGGGACGTACGCGGGGACATCGGGATCCTTCTGGTTTCGGTGTTCCGGACCGGCGCACCAAACTCTACTTAATGAGTAGGTTTTGTGGAAGCTGGGCGCTCCGACCCCCTTTCCCCGGATGACCGGCCCAAACGGGAGGGGGCGGCCCCGAGGGCGGCGCCGACCCGCGCGGAAAGCGCAGTTCAGGCGGCCGCACGCAGGATCGCGCCCGGAGCGCCGTGTCCCACCGGATCCCGCCCTCCCCGGTCATGTGACGCGGATCACCGTTGACGGTCCGGGCATGTCGGGGCTCCGACACAGCGTGAGGGCGGCGGAGCCGGAGAGCTCCGCCGCCCTCACAGCGGAAGAAGGGTGTGCGGCGGACCGGCCCCGGATGAAGCGGGTCCGGCCCCCGGGATCACTCCTGGTCGCCGCCCTCGCCCTCGGCTCCGGACTCGACGATGTCTCCCTCGCCGTCGACCGCCAGGACGACGCCCTTCCAGGACTCCTGGACGTACTCCAGGACCCGCTCGTCGTGCAGCAGCTCGGCCAGCAGCTGGACGCGCTCGTCGTCGGCGTTCTCCGCCAGGGCGACCAGGCCGTTGGCGTAGTCCTCGACGTAGTCCTCGCCCTCGGGCTCCCAGGCCAGGACGTTGGACTCCTCGGGCAGGTTCGTCTCGATGGCGTAGTTGCCGTTGACGACCGCGGCGTCCACGTCGGTGATCGAGCGGGGCAGCTGCGCGGCCTCCAACGGGGTGACGGTGATGTCGCGCGGGTTGTCGGTGATGTCGTCCTCTGTGGCGGACGCGCCGGCCTCCGGGTCGATGGTCACCAGGTCCTGGGCCTCCAGGATGCCCAGGGCGCGGGCGAGGTTGGCCGGGTCGTTGGGAACCGCGATCTCGGCGCCCTCGGGCAGGTCCCCGATGCTCTCGACGGTCTCGGAGTACAGGCCCAGCCGCTCGATGTGGACGTCGGTGACATAGGTGAGCTCGGCGTCCGGCCCGTTGGCCACCCACTCGTCGAGGAAGGAGCGGTGCTGGAAGTAGTTGGCGTCCAGCTCACCCTCGACCAGGGCGGTGTTGGGGATGTTGTAGTCGGAGATCTCCTCGATCTCCAGCTCCAGGCCCGCCTCCTCGGCGAGGTTCTCGTCGATGAAGGAGAGGATGTCGCCGTGCGGTACGGGGCTGACGCCCACCCGCAGCACGTTCCCCTCGCCACTGGAGTCGGCGGCCTGCTCGCTGGGCGCGCCGCAGGCGGCGAGTGCCAGGACGAGGGTGGCTGCCCCGAGGGCGGCCGGGGTCGTGCGCATGGTGCGCTCCTTCGTGATCGTTGGCTGGGGAACGCGGCGGCCGGCACCCGGCGACCGCGCGACTCTCGGCCCCTGGGAGACGCCGCAGAGCTGGTCAGAGCCTATCCAACCTATTTAGTAGGAATTGTTCCTCAGCTCCCCTGTCGCGCGTGGGATCGGACACATGCCTTCGCCTCCGCCCCGGCGGAGGAGCCGCCGGAGCCGGCGGCGGCTCCCGGCCGTGCGCGTCGGGGACGGGCGTATCCCTCTGGCAGCGCTTTCCAGCCCCGGCCTCCATCCCCTAGGTTGTGAAGGTTGCCACCCCACCTGCCCTCACGGAGCGAAACGATGCCCCTGGTCGCCGGAGTCGACAGTTCGACCCAGTCCTGCAAGATCGTGGTCTGCGACGCCGACAGCGGCGCGGTCGTGCGCGAGGCGCGCGCCCCGCACCCCGACGGAACCGAGATCCACCCCGACGCGTGGTGGTCCGCCCTGACCCAGGCCTCCTCCGGCCTGCTCGACGACGTGGCCGCCGTCGCCGTCGCCGGACAGCAGCACGGCATGGTCGCCGTCGACGAGCTCGGCGCGGTGGTGCGCCCCGCGCTGCTGTGGAACGACACGCGCTCGGCCGGAGCGGCACTGGACCTGGTGGAGGAGCTGGGCGGCACCGCCGAGTGGGCCGGGTCCGTGGACAACATCCCCAACGCCAGCCTGACCGTCAGCAAGCTGCGCTGGCTGGCACGGCACGAACCGGACAACGCCGCGCGCACGACCGGGGTGATGCTCCCCCACGACTGGCTCACCTGGCAGTTGACCGGCGCGAGGGCCGAGCCCACCACGGACCGGGGCGACGCCTCCGGCACCGGCTACTGGTCGGCGACCGAGAACGCCTACCGGCCCGACCTGCTGGCGCGGGCCTTCGGACGCGAGGTCCAGGTGCCGCGGGTGGCCGAGCCGGCCGAGGCCGTGGGCCGCACGCCGTCGGGCGCGCTGGTCGCCCCCGGGACCGGCGACAACATGGGCGCCGCCCTGGGCCTGGGCCTGCGCCCGGGCGACGCCGTGGTCTCCCTGGGCACCAGCGGGACCGTGTTCGCCGTCAGTGAGGGCCCCACGCGGGACCCCGGCGGGATCATCTGCGGGTTCGCCGACGCGACCGGCCGGTACCTGCCGCTGGTGTGCACCCTGAACGCGGCACGGGTGCTCAGCGCCACCGCCGCGATGCTGGGTGTGGACCTTGCGGGACTGGACGAGCTGGCGCTCGCCGCCGAGCCGGGTGCAGAGGGGGTCGTGCTGCTGCCCTACCTGGACGGCGAGCGCACCCCGGTGCTGCCCGACGCCGCGGGCTCCCTGCACGGCCTGCGCCGCTCCAACATGCGTCCGGAGAACATCGCCCGCGCGGCGGTGGAGGGGATGCTGTGCGGGCTGGCCGACGGGCTGTCCGCGATGACCGACACCGGCATCCCGGTCGGCCAGGTCATGCTCGTGGGCGGGGCCGCGCGGTCGGCCGCCGTGCGCGCGGTCGCCCCGACCGTCCTGGGCGCGCGGGTGGTCGTGCCGCCGCCCGCCGAGTACGTCGCGCTCGGTGCCGCCAGGCAGGCGGCGTGGACGTTGGCGGGGACCGCCGAGCCGCCGTCCTGGGGCACCGGTGAGCCGGAGGCCGCCGCCGACCCCGTGGACGCGCCGCACGTGCGTGAGCGCTACGCAGCGGCGCGCCGGTCCACGCACGGCGTGTAGGGGCCCGGAGGAAGCGCACGGTGGCCCCGGAGGCGGACCCCCTGCGGCCCGCCGTCCCGGGGCCCGCCGTGTCCCCGGTTCCGTGCGCGGCGTCCGGCTGGAAGGAGAGGAACGGCCTGCCCGCCCCCATCGGTCCAGCTTGTCGGCCGGAAGGCCACGGAGCATTCACCGCGCAGAAACACCGAGTCCTTATCTTGCTTGGGGCCCCTCCCTGGAATCGGGGCGTACTCAAGAGCGAACGAGGAGCCGATGCATCTTGTCCAGCGTGAGCACGAACGCGCCCTCATCCGGAGCCTCTACGCCGAGTGCCTGAGGGGCAGGGGCCAGATCGTCCACATCACGGGACCCACGGCCTCCGGAAAGTCAGCGCTGTTGGACGACTTCGTCGGACACGTGACGGCCTCGGGCGGGATGCACATTCCCGTCAGCGGGGTACGCGGCGAGCAGGACCTGCCGCTCGGCCTCCTCAACCAGATCATGGTCGCGGTCGGGCTGTCCCCCGTCGCCCTGGAGGCGAGGCGGGTCTCGGAGCTTCCCCAAGCCGACCTGCTCCCCTGGCTGGTCCCCCGGTTGGAGGAGGTGTGCCGCGAACTGAGGCTCACGGCCTCGGAGGCGCCCCTGACCGTGCACGTCGACGACGCCCACCTGGCCGACGCCCCCTCCGTCCGCTGCCTGCTGTACGTCCTGCGGCGCCTGCGCCGGGTGCCGCTCATGGCGGTCGTCACCGAGCGGTCGCCCTCACGTGAGGGCGTCGCCGAGCACCTCGCCGAACTGTCGTTGCTACCGCAGAGCACCCAGATCCGGCTCGCGCCGCTGGGCACCGCGGACGTGCGGGAACTCCTGTCCGGCTACTTCACCGAAGCCGGCGACGAGGCCGTGGCCGACCTGGTGCGGATCACCGGGGGCGTACCCGGCCTGGTGAGTGCCGTGCTGGGGGACCACCTCGGTACCGCACGGCGCACGCCCCGGTACGGTGCCCCGAGCAGGTTCCGGCCGGGAGAGTCCTATCGCGCCGCCTTCGTCGAGTACCTGCGCCGCCACGGGCCCTCGGCGATGGAGCTGGCCAAGGTCCTCGCGGTCATGGGTGAGACGGACGCGCGGGACGAGCCGCTCCCCCACGTCCTGACCCGCTGGCGGGAGGCGGGGAGCACGCTGCACCGGCTCGGGACGGCAGGGCTCCTGGACTCGGACGGCTTCCGCCACCCCGAGGCGCGGGCCGCCGTGCTGGACCTGATGGGGCCCGACGAACGGGCCGGGGCACACCTGGGGTGCGCCCGGCTGCTGTACGAGAACGACGCGCCGGTCATCCGGGTCGCGCGCCACCTGCGCGCCACCGACCGCGTGAGCGACCCGTGGGCGGTCCCGCTGCTGTGCACGGCCGCCGAACAGGCCATGGCCGGCGGGGACCTCGCCTTCGCGATCGACTGCCTCAGCTCCGCGTCGGCGTTCTGCACCGACGAGGGGGCCAAGCCCAGGATCGCGGTGGCGCTGGCCGCGACGCTGTGGCGGGTGGACCCCGAGGCCGCGACCCGGCACCTGCTGCGGCTCACCGGCGACGCCCTCGCCGGTCGGCTCCCCGCGTGTGAGCTGTACGCGCTGCTGCGCGGCCTGCTGTGGGCGGGACACCGCGTGGAGGCGGAGAGGGTACTGCGCGGCATGCCGGAGGCCGTGCGCGGGGACTCCGACCCGGACGCCTCGGTCGAGGCGCGCATCACCCGGGCGGTGTGCGCGACCACCCACCCGGAGGTGACGGTGCTCGTCCCCGGGGCCGAGGGAGCCGGGGAGGTCAGCGACGCCCCGAGCATCGCCAAACCGATACTGCGGCTCAGCGGGGCCGAGTCGCTGGCCACCGCCCTGGCGGGGACGGACGACCGCTGCGCGACGGACAGGGCGGAAGAGGTCCTGACCAACGCCGGACTCGGCGAGCACATGGTGGAGGCGGTGTCCGCGGCGCTCTCCGCGCTGGTCTACACCGACCGGCTCGACCGGGCCGTGTACTGGGGCGAGTCGCTCATCGACGCGCCGGACCGGTCCCCGCTCTGGCGCGGCCAGGCCCACATGCTGCGTGCCCACGTCGCGCTGCGGACCGGTGACCTGGGCGTGGCCCGGCACCACGCGAAGACCGCCCTGTCGACACTGTCCGTACCGGGTTGGGGCGTGGTGGCCGGCCTGCCGCTGGGCGACCTGCTCCTGATCGCCGAGGCCACCGGTGACCGGCGGGAGGTGGCCCGCGTCCTGGCCGAGCCCGTGACCGAGGAGGTCTTCCGCTCCCGTTTCGGCCTGCACTACCTGTACGCGCGCGGTCACCACCACCTCAACGCGGGACGGGCCCAGTGCGCCCTGGCCGACTTCTCCGTCTGCGGAGAGCTGATGACGAGGTGGGGGATGGACACCCCCTCCCTGGTGCCGTGGCGGGGCGGTACCGCCAGGGCCCACCTGCGGCTCGGGGAGCCGGGGGCGGCCCGGAGGCTGGTGGTGGAGCAGGAGGCGCTGGCGGCCCCCGGCCGTCCGCGCACGCGGGGCGTCGTCCTTCGGGACCTGGCCACCGTCCTGCCGCCCGAGGAGCGGGTACCGGTGCTGGAGGACGCGATCCACCTGCTGGACCGTGCCCCCGACGCGCTGGAGGCCTCGCGATCGCGTTTGGACCTGGCCGACACGTACGAGGTCCTGGGCGACGGCGCGGAGGCCGTGTGCCTGCGTGAGAGGGCACGCCGCTCCCTGGCCGAGCACAGCGCGCCGCTGGTCGGGGAACACGGTGCGCCGGTGCCCGCCCCCGCTCCGGGTCCGGGCGCCCGGGCCGGCGACCGCCTCGGGCCGCGACCGGCCGCGCCCGAGCTGACCAGGGCGGAGTCCCGGGTGGCGGTTCTCGCCGCCAAGGGGCTGACGAACCGGCAGATCTCGTCCAACTTGCACATCACGGTCAGCACCGTGGAGCAGCACCTGACCCGGATCTACCGCAAGTTCGACATCACCGAGCGGCAGCGGATCGCGGACGTACTCCCCCGGGACCGCGACATGGCGCGCTGAAACCGTCCGGGACCGCCGCACCCGCGCGGCGGCGAGCGCCGCGCGGGTGCGGACCGGTCGTCGCGGGTGCGGGTCAGTCGTTCGCGGCGGTGCGGGACTCCACCAGGTCCTTCAGCGCGCGGTTCATGTCGTGGAAGCCCTGCTCGGTGCGCTTCAGGGTGCCCTTGACCAGGGGGACCAGAAGGCCGGTGAAGGTCTCCTTGTGGGTCAGGGAGGTCCCCCCGCCGGAGGGTTCGAGGCGGAACTCGTGCACGGCGCGGGCCAGCCAGGCGGCTCCGACGGTCCCCTCCCAGCACAGCGCGCGGCCAGGGACGACCTCGGTGATCACCGGGTTGTGGCTGCTCTTGCCTCCGTCGGGCAGGACCATCCGGAACTCGATGCGCTCACCGACGGCGGCCGTGCCCTCGACCTCGACGATGAGGGGGTTCCACTCCCGGAACCGTTCCAGGTCGGACAGGGTCTCCCACACCTGCTCGGGTGTGGCGTCGATGGTCTGGCGGGTCTCTATGACGTGCATCGGTCTTCCTTCGTTGGTGCGGCTCCGCGCGGTGCGCGTACGGATTCGGTGTCAGGCCCGGCCGACGGGTTCGAGGGCGGCGGCGCGAACGTCGGCGGCCAGTTCCCGTGCCAGGCGGCCCGGCCCGTGGTCGACGAAGTAGAAGTGCCCTCCGGGCAGGGTGCGCCGGGTGAAGGCGGCGCTGGTCTGGTCCCGCCAGGCGGCCACGGACTCGGTCGGCGCCCACGGGTCGGTGTCGCCCGCGTAGGCGGTCACCGGGCAGGTCAGGGGCGCGCGGTCCGGTGCAGGCCGGTAGGAGCCGACCGCGCCCAGGTCGGCGCGGACCAGCCGCAGGAAGCGCCGGCGGAACTCGGGAACCTCGGCCACCCGGTCCGGCATCCCTCCGCCCACGGAGTTCAGGGAGGCGAGCAGGGCCGCGTCGTCGAGTTCGTGGATGCCTCGGGCCCCGCGGGCCGGGAGGGTGGGCGCGGCCCGGCCCGAGACGCCCAGCCACAGGGGCCGGCGCCCCCGTGCGGTGAGGGCGTGCGCGGTCTCGAAGGCGACGACCGCGCCCAGGCTGTGCCCGAACAGGGCGAAGGGCCCGTCGAGCTCCCGCTCCAGTTCGTCGACCGCCCGCTCGACCATCCGCGGTATGTCACCGAGGGGGTCCTCGGAGCGCCGGCGGCCGTGGCCGGGCAGGTCGTACAGGACCGGCTCCCAGTCCTCGGGCAGTTCGCGTACGAGGGGGAAGAAGCTGGCCGCCGATCCTCCGGCGTGGTGGAACACGAACAGGCGCAGGGCGGCGTCCCGCGGTTCGCGGGGGCGTGTGAAGGGGGTCGTCATGCGGCCTGCTCCTGTCCGGACGGGGCCTTCACGGCCTCCACGATGCGGTCGGCCAGGTCCTCCACGAGCGCGCCGACGGTCGCCTCGACGTCGAGGCCGTCCAGCGGGAGTTCGCACCCGAAGCGCTGCTCGGCGCCGGTGAGCAGCGTCATCGCGGTGAAGGAGTCGCCTCCCACGTCCAGGAACCCGCTGGAGGGGTCGACCGGTTCGTCGGCCTGCAAGGCCGTGGCGAGCTCGGCGGAGAGGAAGGAGGTGATCTCGGCGCGGTCGGCGCCGCCCCCGTCGCCGGGGGCCTCCTCCCGCGCCTGCGCCGTTCCGGACACCGTTCCGGACCGGGGCTCGTCGATCCAGTAGCGCCGCCGCTGGAAGGCGTAGGTGGGCACGTCGGGGTCGAACGGGGTGCCCGCTGGGCGCAGCGCCGTCATGTCCAGGTCCGCTCCGGCGGTGTACAGGGCGGCCAGGGCGCCGAGGAAGGCTTCGGCGCAGGTGTCGGGCCCGGTGGCCAGCAGCGGGTGCGCGCGGCCGTTCCACTCCAGGGCGGCGGCGTGCTCGGGGGCGTCGGCGTGTTCGGTGGCAGTGCGCAGGCCGAGGCCGGTGAGGACCGAGCCCAGCGCGGCGGCCGGATCGGTTCCGGGACCGTCGCCGGGGACCAGTCCGGGCAGCGCCGCGGCCAGGGAGCGGACGGCCGCGGTGAGGGTCGCGGTGTCCCTGGTCAGCCGCAGGGTCACCGTACGGCCCACGGCGTCGTCGGGCTGCCCGGCCTCCAGCGCGGCGCGCAGGTTGGCGGCCAGTTCGGCGGCGTCGGCGCCGGTGACGGCGATCCTGTGGGTGAAGTCCGCGCGGCCGCAGCGCAGTGTGTGGCAGGCCGAGGCCAGGCGCTTGCTCTCGGTCAGGTGGTCGCCGACACGTTCGACGAGTTCGGCGAGGGCGGCGCGGTCGCGGGCCGAGACGGTGACCAGTTCCCGGCGGTCGGCCCGGGGACCCGGGTCGTGCGGACGCGGGTCCGGCGCGGCCAGCAGGGCGTGGGCGTTGGTCCCGCTCAGCCCGAAGGCGCTGACCCCGGCGACGGGTGCGCGGGTCGGCCAGGGGCGGACCCGGTCGGGTACGTCCAGGTTCACACTGTCCCAGGGGATGTGCGGGTTGAGGGGGCCGTCCCCGCTCCCGCGTGCCGCGGGGACGGCGCCGTTCCGGAGCATGAGGACGAGTTTGATCAGCGCGGCCACGCCGGAGGCGGCCTCCAGGTGGCCCAGGCGGGCCTTGACGCTGCCGACCATCAGCGGTTCGTCCCGCTCGGCCCGGCCGTAGACCTCCTGGAGCGCTCCCGCCTCGATGGGGTCGCCCAGGGAGGTGCCGGTGCCGTGCGCCTCGACGTAGGAGACCTCCTCCGGGCGCAGCCCGGAGTCGGTCAGGGCGGCCCGGATGACCTCCTGCTGGGCGGGACCGTTGGGCACGGTCAGCCCGGAGGAGGCTCCGTCGTGGTTGACGGCGCTGCCGCGCAGCACGGCCAGGACGGGGCGTCCCTCCCGTTCGGCCTCGTCCAGGCGCATCAGGACCAGGGCGCCCACGCCCTCGCCCCGGCCGTAGCCGTCGGCGTCGGCCAGGAAGGGCTTGCTGCGGCCGTCGGGCGCCAGGGCCCGGCTCCGGCACAGCGAGACCATCAGTTCCGGGGAGAACATGGCGTTGGCGCCGCCGACCAGGGCGTAGCGGCACTCGCCCCGGCGCAGGCTCCGGGCGGCGTAGTGCAGCGCCACCAGGGAGGAGGAGCAGGCGGTGTCCACGCTCATCGCCGGGCCGGACAGGTCCAGGGCGTAGGAGACGCGTCCGGCCGCGAAGGCGTGACCGCCGCCGGTCCCGTAGTAGGGGTCGATGCCCTCCAGGTCGGCACCGCGTGCGAGCCGGTCGGTGTACTCGGCGGCCATGATGCCGACGAAGACGCCCGCGTTGAGTCGCTCGCCGCGCCGGATCGCGATGCCGGCCCTTTCCATGGCCTCCCAGGAGACCTCCAGCATCAGGCGCTGCTGGGGGTCGAGGGCCTCGGCCTCGCGCCGGGAGATCCCGAAGAACGCGGCGTCGAACCCGGCGGGGTCGTCGAGCAGTGCCGCCTTGGAGACGTAGGAGGTACCGGGCCGGTCCGGGTGCGGGTCGTACACGGAGCGCAGACCGACCCGGTCCTCGGGGAACTCCCGGGCGGCGTTGCCCTCGCCGTTCAGGAAGTCCCAGTAGCCGTCGGGACTGGTGAGGCCTCCGGGCAGGCGCAGACCGGTGCCGACGACGGCCAGCGGGGCCCTGTCCCGTTCCTTGAGCTCACGTATCTGGTCCTTGAGCCTCCGGGTGAGTGCGAGTTGTTCCTCCACGAGGCTGCGCAGATCGTTCTCTTCCACGGTCTTCCTCACTCTTCGCTCGTCAACTCGGCGCGGGCGGCCGCGACGAGGTCCTCTGTGCTCAGTTCGGACAGGTTCCCGGCTGGTGCGTCGGCCTCGGGAGCGGGCCGTACGGGCGCGGGGGCCGCGCTGGGCAGCTGTCGGTCGAGGTGGCGGGCCATCGCTCCGACGGTGGGGTGGTCGAGGCCGACGGTGGAGGGCAGGTCGAGGTCGAGCGCGTGGGACAGGCGTCCACGCAGGTCGATGACCATGATCGAGTCCATGCCCAGGTCGGCGAAGCCCTCCTGGTCCGCGACGCTGCCGGAGGAGCCCATGACGCTTCCGGCCGCCTCCCGGACGGCGTCGCGCAGGAGTTCGAGGCGGTCATCGCCCTCCGTTCCGGCGACGCGGGCGCGCAACCAGCCGCGTTCCGGCCCGTCCTCGGAGCCGCTGGCGGCTCCGTCCCCGGCCCCGACGAGTTCGGCGACCAGGTGGGCCGCCGGGGAGCCCAGGCGTTCGGCGTAGCGGGCGAAGTCGGCGGCGACGGCCACCACCGCGGCGGTGTCGCCCGGGACGGCGGCCGCCAGGACGGGCCAGGCGTCCTGGTCGGTGAGCGGTCGCAGTCCGGCGCGTTCGGCCGCGGCGCGCGCCTGGTCGTCGGCCGCCAGACCGCCCCCTCCCGCGGGCTCCCAGGGCCCCCAGGCCACCGCGGTCGCGGGAACGCCGTGTGCGCGCAGTGCCACCGCCAGGCCGTTGAGGTAGCCGTTGGCGGCGGCGTAGTTGGCCTGTCCCGCCGCTCCCAGGACCGAGGACACCGAGGAGAACAGGACCAGGGAGCGCAGCGGCTGCCCGGCGACCGCCTCGGCGAGCCGGTCGGCGCCCTCGGCCTTGGCGGCGAAGACCCCGCGGAAGGCGTCCTCGTCCAGCTGGTGGAAGGCGCCGTCCCGAGTGCTCCCGGCCAGGTGGAACACGTGGTGGAGGGGACCGCCGGTGGTCGCCTCGGCCACCGCGCGGGCGCAGTCGCCGGGGTCGGTGACACCGCCCGCGACCACGCGGACGGTGGTGCCGTCAGCGGTGAGCCGGTCGATGACCGCGCGGGCGGCCTCGTCGGGCGCGGAGCGCGCCATGAGGGTGATGTCGTCGACACCGCGCCCGGCCAGCCAGCGGGCCACGCTCAGGCCCAGTGCGCCCAGGCCTCCGGTGACCAGCGCGCTCCCGCCGCCGGCGACGGCGTCCTCGGGAGCGGCGTCCTTGGTGACGAGCCGCGCGGCGCGGACGCCGTCGGGGGCGACCCTCAGGCGGGTGCCGGTGGGCGCGTCCAGGCGCGCGGCCAGGGCCGCCGCCGCCTCCGCGGGCCCGGCGCCGTCGGCGAGGGTGACCCGGAGCAGGCGTCGGCCGGCGTCCTCGGCCTCCAGGGCGCTGAGCATGCCCCACAGCGCCTCCCTCACCGGCGCCTGGTCGTCGGCCCCGTCGGCCAGGACCACGTAGGCCGTGCCCGAGGGGACCTGGCGCAGTGTGGCGGCCAAATCGAGGACGGCGGCCAGGCACGCCTCGGCCGAGGTGTCGGAGAGGCGGGTGAACCGGGCGTCGACGACCAGTTCGCCGTCCAGGCCGTCCCCGTCCGCGGTGACGGTGATCCCGGCCTCGGCCAGGGCACCCTCCAGACCACTCCCCGCCCCGGCCCCGGTCCCGTGCAGGACCGTCGCGGTGGTGCCCGGCGCGGGGACCGCCCCGGCCGTGTCGGCCCGCCACTCGACGGTGTGCAGGTGGTCGCCGCGCAGGCCGCGCTGGAGGACCTCCCGAGGCGCGTGGCGGACGCGGAAGCGGTCGGCGGCCATGAGGGTGTCACCGCCGTCGGTGAACATGTGCAGGTCGGCGACCTCGACCCGGAGCCGTCCGTTGGGCAGCTCGGCGGCTTCGCGTACCCGCACGTGGCCCCACAGCTCGGCGCCGGGGCGGGCCCGGGAGGGGAAGGACAGCCGGTCCGCGGCGAAGGGGATCGCCAGTGAGGGCGCCTCGTCGGCGCGGGTGTCGACCATGAATCCGGCGATGCTCTGGAAGCAGGAGTCGATCAGGCCCGGGTAGAGCTCGTAGTCGGCGGGGTCGTCGGGCAGCTCGGGGCCGCGGTAGCGCACGAGGGCCTCCTCGCCACGGATCCAGACTCCGTCGATCCACCTGAACGAGGGGCCGAGGGTGTAGCCGAGGTCGCGGAAGTAGGTGTAGAAGCCCTCTCCGTCGATGTGGCGCTCCGCCTCGGAGACGAAGGCCGCGATGTCCGGGCGCTCGGGCGCGGGCGCGTCCTCGTCGGTGGCGATCCGCGCGGACACGTGCTCCTGCCAGGCGGTCCCCCGGCTGCCGACCAGGCTCTGGACGCTGAGCGCGGGACGCTCGCCCTCACCGACCACGAGCTGGACGTCGTAGCGCTCGTGGTCGTCGATGACCAGGGCGCGCGGGCACAGCAGGTCGGTCAGGCCCAGGGGTTTGCCGTCCCCGGCCAGGGCGGACAGCGTGGTGGCCAGGTGGGAGGCCGCCGGTGTCACGACCGTCCCGTAGAGGCGGTGGTCGGTGAGGTAGCGGGGAAAGTCCGCGGACCGGTGGAAGGCGAAGGCCCGACCGGTGAGGGCCGGCGAGCGCACCTCCTCGCCCCAGTGCCGTACCCCCTCGGACGTGTTCCCGAAGGAACGTGCCGGCGTCCGTTCGACGGCGGCCCAGTACGGGGTGGTGTCGAAGGGGTAGAGCGGGGCGCCCTCCGCACGGGTGCGGGCGGCGGGCTGGAGGGTGTTCCAGTCGAGGTCCTGGCCGAGCTCGTAGAGTTCGGCGGCTGCGCCGAGCAGTACGTCGCGCTCGCCGGCGCCTCGGCGCATCGACGCCACCAGGGCTGGGTGGTCCCCGGCCGTGCCCGCCGCCCGCACCAGGCCGAGGAGCGTACGCCCGGGGCCGATCTCCAGGTAGGCGTCCACGTCCTGGGAGGCGAGGGCGCGCACGCCCTCGTGGAACAGGACCGGCTGGCGTACGTGCCGCCGCCAGTACTCGGCGGTGTACTGGCCGGGTCCGGCCAGGCCGCCGGTGACGTTGGCGATGATGGGGATCTGGGGCCTGGCGAAGTCCATCGGGGCCAGGACCTCGGTGAAGTCGTCGAGCATCGGCTCCATGAGGCGGGAGTGGAAGGCGTGCGAGACGGTGAGCGCGCGGGCCTTGGCGCCCGTCCGCCTGACCCGCTCGGCGAAGGCCTCCACCCTGTCGGGGGCTCCCGCGACCACGACCGACTCCGGACCGTTGACCGCGGCCACGTCCAGGCCGGTGCCCTCGACCAGTTCCCGGACGCGGGTGACGGGGAGCGTGACCGAGAGCATGGCGCCGGGCTCGGTCGCCTGCATGAGCTCGGCGCGGTCGCGGATGAGGCGCATCCCGTCCTCCAGTCCGAGCACCCCGGCGTGCACGGCGGCGGCGACCTCGCCGACGCTGTGCCCCATGACCGCGACCGCCTGGACGCCCCAGGACTCCCAGAGCGCGGCCAGGGCCAGTTCCAGCGCGACGAGTGCGGGCTGGGTGACGCGGGTCTGGTTGATGAGGCCGGGGTCGGCGGAGCCGAACACCAGGTCGGTGAGCGAGGCGCCGAGGGAGCCGTCCAGGGCCTCGTCGCAGCGGTCGACGACGTCGGCGAACACCGGTTCGGTCCCGTACAGTTCGCGGCCCATGCCGAAGTACTGGCTGCCCTGTCCGGAGAACAGGAACGCCACGCGGGGCGCCCGGTCGGCGGCACGGCCCTCGTGGGGCCGGTCCAGGGCCTCGCGCAGCCCGGCGGCACCGGTACCGAGGACGGCGCGGCGCACCGGCAGGTGGGCGCGTCCGGCTCCGGCGACGGCGGACAGGGCGGGCACCTCGTCGTCGGTGGCGGTGGCCAGGCGTTCCCGCCAGGCGCCGGTGAGTCGGTCGAGCCCGTCGGTGTCGTGTGCCGACAGGGGCAGCACCACCCGGGTGGCACCGCCCGGGTCCGCCGACGGGGCCGGCGGCGCCTCCTCCACGATCAGGTGGGCGTTGGTACCGCTGAACCCGAACCCGGACACCCCCGCCAGGCGTGGCCGGGAGCCCGCGCGCCAGTCGGTCGGCTCGGTGACCACGCGCGCGTTCATCCGGTCCCAGGGCACGTGCGGATTGGGTTCGGCGCAGTGCAGGCTGCTCGGGATCGTGCCCTCGCGCAGCGCCAGGACGGTCTTGAACAGGGCCGCCATACCGGAGGCGGACTCGGCGTGGCCGATGTTGCTCTTGACGGAGCCGAGCAGCAGCGGGCGTTCGGCGTCCCGGTCGCGTCCCAGGACGTTCCACGCGGCCTCGACCTCGATGGGGTCGCCCAGCGAGGTCCCGGTTCCGTGCGCCTCCAGGTAGTCGACGTCGGCTCCGCTGACCCCGGCGTCGGCCAGCGCCGCGCCGATCACGGCCTCCTGGGCCCTTCCGCTGGGTGCGGTCAGTCCGGTGGAGGCGCCGTCCTGGTTGACGGCGCTGCCGCGCAGCACGGCCAGGATCCGGTCTCCGTCCCGCCGGGCGTCGGAGAGCCGTTTGAGGACCACGGCGCCGCAGCCCTCCGCGCGGCCGAACCCGTCGGCGTCGGCGGAGAAGGTCTTGCACCGGCCGTCGGGGGCGAGCATGTGGGCGCGGCTGGTGGCGGCGGTGCAGGTCGGATCGGTGATGACGTTGGCGCCGCCGACGATCATCCGGTCGGACTCGCCGGTGCGCAGCGACCTGACGGCCAGGTGCAGGGCGACCAGGGAGGAGGAGCAGGCGGTGTCGACGGCGAACGCGGGGCCGTTGAGGCCGAGCAGGTAGGAGATGCGCCCGGCGGCGGCGTTGAGCGCGGTGCCGGTGCCGAAGTAGGCGTCCACCCCGTCGGGGCCGCCGCGTTCCAGGACGCGGGCGTAGTCGGAGTTGGACAGCCCCACGATGACGCCGGTGCGGGTACCGCCCAGCACGGACGGAGAGGTGCCCGAGTCCTCCAGGGCGTGCCACGCCGACTGGAGCAGCATCCGGTGCTGCGGGTCCATGCTCTGGGCCTCGCGGGCGGGGACGCCGAAGAACGGGGCGTCGAACCCGGCGATGTCGGAGAGGAAGCCGCCCCGGTCGGTGGTGAGGCCGCCCGGGTCGAACTCGGCGCCCGCCCACCGGTGGGCGGGGACGGGGGCGGTCGCGTCGCGGCCGTGGCTGAGCAGGTCCCACAGCTGTCCGGTGTCGTCGGCGCCCGGGAACCGGCCGGCCATGCCCACGATGGCGACGGGCTCGCCGGTCCCCGTGGTGGTCGGCGCCGCCGTCTCCCGCCCGTCCCCGGCGCGCGCGGCGGCGCGCGGAACCGGTACCCGCGGTGCCTCGGGTTCGGAGCCGTCTCCGCGGATCCGACCGTACAGATGGGCGGCGAACCGCTCGATCGTGGGGTGGTCGAACACCTCGGAGATCTCCACGGTCACGCCGAGCTCGGAGGACAGCCTCTGGACGAGGTCGACCGCCATCACCGAGTCCATCCCCAGGTCGTAGAACCCGGTGTCGGTGCGCAGCGCCCCGGCGTCGGCGTGGCCGAGGACGTCGGCCAGGACGGTCGCGGTATAGCGGCGGGCCTCGTCGACGCGGGCGCGCTCGGGGACGGCCATGATGCGGGAGGCGGCCTCCGCGGGGCCCCCGCCCCCACGGCCGCGCTCGGGCGCGACCTCGTCGAACAGGGGGCGTTCGCGCCGGGCGGCCATGACCCGGGTGAAGCGGTCCCACTCCACTGGGCAGACCAGCAGGTGGGGGTCTCCGCCGGGTCCCCGGGCGGTCAGGGAGGCGACGCCCCGGGCGGGGGCGATGTCGCTGAGCCCGGTCGCGGCCAGGGCGGCGCGGGCCTCTCCGTCGGCCATGCCGTCCAGTCCCCAGAGCCCGAAGGCCAGGCTCACGGCGGGCAGCCCGGCGGCGGCCCGGTGGGCGGCGAGTGCGTCGATTCCGGCGTTGGCGGCGGCGTAGGCGGCGTATCCGTCGCTGCCCCACTGGGCGGAGGCCGAGGAGGTCAGGAGGAAGAAGTCCGGGTCGTGGTCGCGGCTGAGCAGGGACAGCCACCAGGCGCCGGAGTACTTGCCCCGCAGGGCCTCGGCGAAGTCCTCGGCTCCGATCCGTTCGAGCGGGCGCCGGGGCAGGCTGCCCGCGCAGTGCACGATGCCTCCCAGGGCGGGCATGAAGCGCAGGACCTCCCCGGCGCGTGCGATGACCGACGGGTCGTCGCAGTCGGCGGCGAGGTAGGAGGCCTCGACGCCCTCGCGGCCGAGCCTGTCCAGGAGGCCGACGGCGTCGGTGCCGAGTCCGTCGCCCGGTCGGCGGCCCAGGAGCAGCAGGTGGCGGGCGCCGCGTTGGACGAGGTCCTCGGTGACGGCGCGGCCGACCCCGCCGAGGCCGCCGGTGACCAGGTAGGTGGCGTCGGGGCGGACCGGCAGTCGCGGGGTGTACTCCTCGGGCGCGGCCACCAGCCGGGGCACGAGGGCGACACCGCCGCGGACGGCCGCCGTGTCCTCGCCGCGAACGTCCAGGACCAGGCCCAGCAGGGCCCGGGCGTCGTCGGGTGAGGAGGCGGCGGGCAGGTCGACGGTTCCGCCCCACACCTCGCCCAGTTCGAGGCCGAGGGAGGCCGCGAGCCCGTTGAGCAGGCCGTGGGGGCCGGCGACGACGGTCTCGGTCCCGGTGACGCGGCGGCTGGCCCGGGTGACGACGTGGGCGCGGTCGCCGGGAACGCCGCGCGCGGCCAGGGCGCGGACCTCCTCCGTGACGGCGGCGCACAGCAGCGCGCCCTCCTCGGCGATGTCGCGGTCTGCGTCGGGGGCCTCGGGCAGGGGCCGGGCCGTGTGGGCGAGGAGCAGGGTGACCGGCCCGGTCCCGGGCAGGGGGCCCTCGCTCCAGCCCGGGGGAAGCCGGTCGCTCCCGGCCGGGCCGAGGACCCGGCCCGTGAGGCCGCGTTCGTGGGCGGCGGTGAGGATCTCGCTCAGGGTGTCGGTGTCGTCTCCCGCGAGGACGAGCGTGCGACCGGTGTGGTCGGCTCCGTCTCCGGGGCCGGCCTCCCGCCAGCGCAAGCTGTGCGCGGGTACGGGTACGGCCGTCCCCTCCCCCGACGGCTCGGGCTCCGCCACGGACGCGGCCTCGGTCCCGGGCGCGTGCCGTTCGCGGTTCCAGGGGTAGGCGGGCAGGTCGGCCACGTCGCGGGGCAGGCCGGTGAGGCCGGGGGCGGCGGTGTCGCCGGGGTCGTCGACGATCTCCACCAGTTCCGAGTCCCGCCCCTCGGAGACAGCCCGCAGGGCGGCCTCGGCCTGGGCCGGGGCGGTGGCGCGCACACGGGCGCGGAGGCGGTGGCGGAACCGGCCCTCGGTCAGGGTGTAGGCGAAGGCGGCGTACCCGGCCTGGTCCTCGGGCACCTCGGCGGCCAGGGCGGCGGCCATGTCGCGCAGGGCCTCGGGTGTGGCCGCGGCCAGTTCGAACCCGGGAACGTGCTCGGGGGCCCCGGGCCGTTCCGTGTCCGGTTCGGCCGGGCCGACGATGACGTGGGCGTTGGTGCCCGACATGCCGAAGGAGCTGATCCCGGCGTACGCACCGGTGCCGCCGTCGTCCCAGGGCAGGGTCTCGGTGGGCAGGACGATGCCGGTGCCCTCCACGTCGACGCGGGGGTTGAGGGTGGTGAAGTTGGCCAGCGGGGCGACCATGCCCCGGTGCAGGCAGGCGATGGCCTTGAGCACACCGGCCACGCCCGCGGCCGCCTCCAGGTGGCCGATGTTGTTCTTGAGCGCGCCGACCCGCAGCGGCGCACCGCCGTTGGAGCGGCCCAGGGCCTCGGCGATCGCCTCCATCTCGATGGGGTCGCCCAGGGAGGTGCCGGTGCCGTGCGTCTCGACCAGACCGATGTCGGCGGGGGTCAGGCCCGCGTTGGCCAGGGCCTGGCGGATGACGTCGACCTGGGCGAGGACGTTGGGCGCGGTGAAGCCGGTGGAGCGGCCGTCCTGGTTGACGGCGGAGCCGCGCAGCACGGATATGACGCGGTCGCCGTCGGCGACCGCGCGGTCCAGGCGCTTGAGCACCACCACACCGCAGCCCTCACCGCGGCCGAAGCCGTTGGCGCGGGCGTCGAAGGCCTTGCACCGGCCGTCGGGGGCCAGGGAACCGGTCCGCTGGATGGTGCGGGTCGAGCGCGGCGACATGATGACGCTGACGCCGCCCGCCAGGGCGACGTCGCACTCACCGGTGCGCAGCGCCTGCGCGGCCTGGTGCATCGCGACCAGGGAGGAGGAGCACGCGGTGTCCACGGCGATCGCCGGCCCGGTCAGGCCCAACGCGTAGGAGACGCGCCCCGCGGCGAAGCAGTGGCCGCTGCCGGTGGACCAGTAGGCGTCGGTGTCGTCCCCGCTCCAGTCGCGGTAGTCCTCCTGGCTGCCGGTGATGCCCATGTAGACACCGGTGCGTACGCCTGCCAGGCGGTCGGGCGGCAGCGCGGCGTTCTCCAGCGCCTCCCAGGCGACCTCCAGCAGCAGCCTGTGCTGGGGGTCCATCGCCCGGGACTCCCGGGGGCTGATCCCGAAGAAGGCCGCGTCGAAGTCCAGGACCCCGTCCAGGAACCCGGCCCGGTCGACGGTGGAGTCCCACCCGTCGGCGAAGGGGGCCCTGCGGGACGCGGGCACGGGGCCCACGGCGTCCCGGCCGGTGCTCACCAGGTCCCAGAGTCCGTCCAGGTCGCGGACGCCGCCGGGCAGGCGCATCCCCGCGCCGACGACGGCCACGGGCTGGTCGTCCCGCTCCTGGGCGAGTTGGGCTTTGAGCTGTCGGATCGTGTCCATCGCACGGCTCAGGGGGGTGGGGCCGCCCGGCCGTCCGCTCGGTTCGGTCATCGCGTTCGTCCTCGAGGTCAAAGGTTCAGGCGGAGGTGGTGAGGCGCTCGTCCAGTACGGCGGCCAGGGCCTCGGTACTGCCGTAGGTCCACAGCAGGGTCGGCGAGAGCTTGAGGCCGAAGGCGACCTCCAGCCGGTTGCGCAGCTCCAGGCTCATCAGGGAGTCCAGTCCGAGCTCCTTGAAGGGGACGCGCCGGTCGATGGCGTCGGACTCCATGCGCAGGACGCGTCCGGCCAGCTCCCGCACCTTGGCCTCGACTAGGCCGGGCCGCTGGTCGGGGTCGGCCGCCAGCACACGGACGCGGAACTCGTCGCCCTCCGTGCCGCCGCTGGTGGCACGGTCCTTGAGCAGTTCCCAACTGGGCTGGGCGGCGGTCTCGGGATAGGCGTCGAACCAGCGGCGCAGGTTCAGGGGCACGTACCCCGTGACGGGGGTGTCGGCGGCGAGCAGGCCCTCCAGGGCCCGCCACGCCTCGGCGGCGGTGAACCCGCCCATGCCGCGGTCGGCGAGCCGGTCGCCGCGGTTGGCGTCGGCGGCTGCCAGGCCCACGTCCGTGAACGGGCCCCACTGCACGCTCAACGCGGGCAGGCCCCGGTGGCGGCGGGCCACGGCCAGGGAGTCCAGGTAGGCGTTGGCCGCCGCGTAGGCGGCCTGTCCGACGTTGCCGACCAGGGCCGCGGCCGACGAGAACAGCAGGAAGAAGTCGAGCGGGTCGTCGACGGTCAGGGCGTCCAGGTGCCGGGCGCCGTCGACCTTGGGGCCGATGACACGTTCGATCGCCTCGGGGGTCAGTGTGTCGATGGTGGCGTCGTCGAGCACTCCGGCCGCGTGCACGACGCCGCACAGCGGCGTTCCGTCCTCGCGCAGTTCGGCCAGGAACTTCTCCACCGAGACGGCGTCCGTGACGTCGGCGGAGGCGGTGGTGACCCCGGTTCCGCGCTCACGCAGTGCCTCGATGCGCGCCCGGGCCTCGGCGGTGGGCCCCGACCGGCCGACGAGGACGAGTGCGCCCGCTCCCCTGTCGGCCATGTGCTCGGCCAGGGACAGGCCCAGCGCGCCCAGGCCGCCGGTGACGAGGTAGCGGCCGTCGGCGCGCAGGCTTCCGCCCGGCATCGCCTCGGGGGCGATGGAGGTGACGGTGTCGGGGTCGGTGAGCACGATCTTGCCGACGTGGACGCCGCGCGCCATGTCGCGCAGCGCGTCGGCGGCCTCCGCGAAGGGACGGGTGGTGTACGGGAGCGGGGTGAGCGTCCCCTCGCGCACCGCGGCCCAGACGCGGTCGAAGAGCCGTGCGAAGCGCTCGGGGCGCCGGGACATGAGCCCGGCCAGGTCGACGGCGGCGAAGGACACGCCCTTGCGGAACTCCGACAGGTCCAGGGAGCGGCCCTGGTAGATGTCCTTCTTGCCGACCTCGACGAACCTGCCGTCCTCGGCCAGGACCTTCATGCCCAGGCCGATGGCGGCACCGGAGAGCGAGTTGAGCACGACGTCCACGCCGTGCCCGCCGGTGGCACCGCGCACTCCGTCCGCCCAGGACAGGTCGCGGGAGTCGAAGACGTGCTCGATCCCGGACTCACGGAGCATCCGCCGCTTGTCCTCGCTGCCCGCGGTGGCGATGACGTGCGCGCCGGCCGAGCGCGCCACCTGCACGGCGGCCTGGCCGAGGCCGCCCGCCGCCGAGTGGACCAGCACGGTCTCGCCCTCCTCCAAGCGGGCCAGGTCGCGCAGTCCGTACCAGGCGGTCATGGCCGCCAACGGCAGGGTGGCGGCCTCGGCCTCACCGAGGTGGTCGGGGAGGGCCCGCACGTGGTCCGCGCGCAGGGTGACGTGGGAGGCGATGGCGCCGAAGACGCAGGCCGCGACCCGCTGTCCGGGCCCGAAGCCGGTGACGCCCTCACCGACGGCCGTGACGTGCCCGGCGCACTCGCCGCCGAACAGGTCGCCGCCGCTGGGGTCGGGGTAGGTGCCCAGGGCCTTCATGACATCGATGAAGTTCAGCGCCGACGCGCTGACCCGCACCTGTACCTCACCGGGGCCGGGGCGGTCGGCGGTGAGCGGCCGGTAGACGAGCCGCTCCCACAGTCCCGGGCGGTCGGAGGTGAGGCGGTGGGACCGGCGCGGCGTCGCCCAGGCGACGGGGACCGGTCCGCTCTCGTCGGGGCCGCCGACCAGGCGGCCGACGAGGCGCCGGTCGGAGCGCACCAGGACCTGGTCCTCACCGTCGTCGGAGAGGAGCTCGGCGACCGCGTCCGCGACGCGGTCGGTTCCGGAGACGTCGACCACCCGCGGGGACAGCTCACCGTGCTCGCGGCGCAGCACACGGGCGAAGCCCCAGTACAGGGCGGCGCCCGGGTCGGGAACCTCGGTGGGGTCGGCGGCCTGCGCGGCGTGGGTCAGCACGGTCAGGCGGGGAGGGACGCCGCGCCCGGCGCAGGCGCGGACGGTCCCGGTCAGCTCGGTGAGCCCGGCACGCTGGGCGTCGAGGCCGCGCGCGGCGCTCGGGGCGACGTGGACGACCGCGTCCACCGGGGTCCCGGAGACCTCGGCCATGGTGCGTCCCCGGTGGACGGCGGCCCCGGCCGCCTCCAGCGCGCGGGCGAGGTCGCCGGTGCCGTCGGCGGGGTCGCCCACGACCGCCCAGGCGGACGTGGTCGCGGAGGCGGGGCCGAGGGCGGGGCGGTCGACGTAGGTCATGCGGTGCAGGCGTTCGGCCTCGGACCCGCGTTCCTCGGTTCCCTGGAGCGGGCTCAGGCGCAGCCCCCTCATGGTCACCAGGGGGCGCTCGGCGTCGTCGAACAGGGTGAGGTCGAACAGGTGGGTGTCGCGCCGCACGGCGTGGCTCCACCCGGCGAGCACCGGTTCGGCGAGGTCGTGGTGGAGGGTCACCCGGTCGACCCCGGTCGGTACGACCGTGGCGTCGTCACCGCACAGGGCGAGGGTGACCTGCAGGGCCCCGTCCCACAGGGCCGGGTGCAGCCCGTGGGGACGCGCTCCGACCCGGCCGCGCCCGTCGAGGGCGATCCTCCCCAGGGCCTCGGTGCCGTCGTGGCGCAGTTCGGTGACGACGCGGAAGGTCGGTCCGTAGTTGAGTCCGCGCGCGGCACAGGCGTCGTAGAAGGCCTCGACGTCACCGGCCCGCGCGGTGCGCAGGGCCTCGGGGAAGGCCTCGGCCCGCTCGTCCCCGGCCGGGGCGTGGTGAACGCGCGCCGTGGCGTGGGTGGTCCAGCCGCCGGCGCCCTCGGGAAGGGACATCAGGGTGAAGCTGCCCCCCTCCGCGACGTCGTCGCGCCACAGCACGGCCAGGCGGGCGGTGTCCTCGGCCAGGGTGAGGTCGCTCAGGAAGCGCACGTCGACCAGGTCGCGGGGCGGTGCGCCGCCACGCGCACGGGCGGTGGCGAGGGCGAACGAGAGCATGCCCGTGCCGGGGAGGACGACGGAGTCGTGGACGCGGTGGTCGTCGAGCCAGGGCTGGTCGCGCACGTCGAGGGTGATCTCGCCCTGCCAGGCGTCCTGCTCGACGGTGAGCGGGGACAGGGTGAGTTCGGTGCCGCCTCCGGTGCGCCTGCGGGCCTCGGGCACCCAGTAGCGGGTGCGCTGCCACGGATAGGGCGGCAGTTCGGTGCGCGCGTCGGCGGGCACGTGCGCCACGGGCTCCAGCCCGCTGGTGTAGGCGCGGGCGAACGCGCGGGCCAGGTCGGTGGTGGTGCCGCGGTCCCGGCGCAGTGTGGTCAGCACGCTGACGTCGGTGCCGTGTTCACCGGCCAGCCCCTCCAGGGCCATGGCCAGGATCGGGTGGGCACTGACCTCCACGACGTGGGTGACCCCTTCGTCGAGCAGGGCGCCGACCGACTCGGCGAAGCGCACCGGGCGGCGCAGGTTGGCCACCCAGTAGTCGGCGTCGAGCTCGGCGCCGGTGAGCACGCGCGCCTCGACCGTGGACATCATCGGCACGTCCCCCTCGCGGGGCGCCACGTCCGCCAGGTCCCGGACCAGGCCGTCGGAGACCTCGTCCACCTGGGGGCTGTGCGAGGCGTAGTCCACCTTGACCAGGCGACAGTCCACCCCGTCGGCCTCCAGCAGCTCCTTGAGCACCAGGACGGAGTCGGACTCGCCGGAGAGCACACACGAGGTCGGTCCGTTGTTGACCGCCAGGGACACGAACTCCTCGAAGCCCTCCAAGGAGCGCCGGGCACCGTCCCTGTCGAGCTCGACGGCCATCATGAGTCCCTTGCCGGCGATGGCGCGGACCGCGGTGCTGCGGCGCGCCACCACACGGGCGGCGTCCTCGTAGGACAGGGCGCCGCTGACGGTGGCCGCGGCGACCTCGCCCTGGCTGTGGCCGACCACGACGTCGGGTTCCACTCCGGCCGCGCGCCACAGCTCGGCCAGCCCGACCGAGGTCGCCCAGAGCACGGGCTGGACCACGTCGACCTGGTCGGTCCAGGAGGTTCCGGCTTCTCCGGCGACCACCTCGGCGAGGTCCCAGTCGACGTGGGCGGACAGGGCGCGCCCGCAGCGGTCGACGGTCTCGCGGAAGACGGGGGCGTGCTCGTAGAGCTCCCTTCCCATCTCGGCCCACTGGGAGCCCTGTCCCGGGAAGACGAACGCGACGCGTCCGACGGGACCGGGGTGCCCGGTGAGGACGTCGGTGGACTCCTCGGGGTCGTGGGTGCCGTCCGCGAGGGAGCGCAGCCCTTCGGCCAGTTCGGCGGGGTCGGTGGCGACCAGGGCGGCCCGCACCGGCAGGTGGTCGCGGCGCCGTGCCAGCGCCCCGGCCGCGCCGGGCACGTCCAGCTCCCCGGCGGCCAGGGCGTCGGCCAGGTCGCCCGCG
Source organism: Nocardiopsis quinghaiensis (assembly GCF_008638365.1). Lineage (GTDB taxonomy): Bacteria > Actinomycetota > Actinomycetes > Streptosporangiales > Streptosporangiaceae > Nocardiopsis > Nocardiopsis quinghaiensis. Next base: position 33,590 of record NZ_VWVU01000028.1, read on the forward strand.
CGCTGGCGCAGCGCGGCCTCGGAGTGGGCGCTGAGCGCGGTGAGCAGGGCGGGCACCGGTTCGACGGCGCCCGGCCCGGCGGTCTCGGGAGCGGTGGCGAGGACGGCGTGGGCGTTGGTGCCGCCCCATCCGAAGGAGTTGACCGCCATGTACAGGGGCTCGTCGCCGGGCAGCTCGACCGGGGTGCGCACCGGGGAGACGTTGAGGTCGTCGAAGGCGATCGCGGGGTTGAGCGTCCCGGCGTGCAGGCTGGCCGGGATGGTGCGGTGCCGCAGCGCGAGGACGACCTTGACCAGTCCGGCCAGGCCCGCGGCGGCCTCCAGGTGGCCGATGTTGGTCTTGACCGACCCGATGCGCAGGGGACCGGCCCCGGGTGAGCGGGTGGTGCCCAGGACGCGGCCGATGGCCTCGGCCTCGATGGGGTCGCCCTTGGGGGTCCCGGTTCCGTGGGCCTCGACGTAGGCGAGCCGGTCCGGGGACAGGCCCAGGCCGCCGTAGGTGGTGCGCAGGAGGTCCTCCTGCCCGGCCGGGTTGGGCGAGGCCAGGCTGTCGCCGCCGCCGTCGTTGTTGACCGCGGTACCCGCCAGGACGGCGTGGACCCGGTCGCCGTCGGCCAGGGCGGCGTCCAGGGGCTTCAGGTGGAGGGCGACCACGCCCTCGCCGCGCACGAACCCGTCGGCGTCCGCGGAGAACGCCTGGCACAGGCCGCGGTCCGACAGCCCGCCGAAGTGCGTCAGTCCGACGGACACGTCGGGGGCGAGGATGAGGTTGACGCCGCCGACCAGGGCGGAGTCGATCTCGCCGTGCCGGATGGCCTGGGCCGCCAGGTGCAGGGCGACCATGGCCGAGGAGCACCCGGTCTCGACGGTCATGCTGGGGCCGGTCAGGCCGAGGAAGTAGGACACGCGTGCGGCGATGACGTCCGGGGCGTTGCCCACCGCGCTGTGCTGGGTGGCCGGGACGCCGCGCTCCTTGCGCAGGAGCTCGTAGTCGTGCCAGGAGGCCCCCACGTACACGCCGCAGCGGGTGCCGCGCAGACGGCTCGCGGGCTGTCCGCCGTCCTCCAGGGCACGCCAGGCGGCCTCCAGGACGAGGCGCTGCTGGGGGTCGATGTCCCCGGCTTCGCGCGGGGAGATCCCGAAGAACACGGGGTCGAAGTCGCCGACGTCGTCGAGGAAGCCGCCGACGGCCTGGACGTGCTTCTCCGGGTCGAGCTGGGCGGTGGCGTCCCAGCGGTCGGCCGGGACCGGGCCGATGGCGTGGCGGCCCTCGGTCAGCATGTTCCAGAGGGCGCCGGGGTCGGGTGCGCCGGGAAGGCGGCTCGCCAGGCCCACGATGGCGACATCGCGGGTGTCCTTGCCGTGGTCCGCTGGGCTCAAGGGGTTCCTCCAGTGGCGACGGGGCCGTTGTACAGCGGCCGGATACGCATCAGGCGGCGGGTCAGCAGGCCGAGGAGGGAGGACAGTCCCCGTCGTCCGGCGTGCTGGCACAGGGCGGTGAGGGTGAGCAGGCGCGTCTGCCGAAGGTGGTGGGGCGCGCCGTGCACGTCGTCGAAGGCGTAGACGCTCAGACCGGTGTTGAGTACCGAGGCGTCTCGCCAGTCGTGGCAGGGGATGATCTCGTCGCGGGTGCTGGCCACGTAGGTGACCGGTATGCGCAGCGCGGCGATCTCGTCGGGGGCGAGGGCCAGTTCGTCCAGCCGTGCGGCCAGTTCGTCGTGGCTGACGCGAGCCGCGCGGCCCAGCGCGGCGCGGGTGATCCGGGGCATGCCCGCGTGCGCGTCGGGGTCGGTGAAGAAGGCCCGCAGGGGCGCGCCGACGGTGACCAGGCGCCGGAGGCGTTCGTCCCGCGCCGAGCACAGCATGGCCAGGTGGCCGCCGAAGCTGGGCGCCACGGCCAGGGTGTTGGCCGCGTCGCAGTCGTCGGCGACGGCGTCCATGATGGCGGTGTAGACGTCCGCCGCGGCCCTGGAGTAGGGCACCTCGTTCTCTCCCACGCCGGGGAAGTCGGCGATGGCGATGGCGCAGCCCAGTCTGCGGCTCAGCCCCAGGAAGCCGCTCCACTGCTCCTTGAGCGCGACGATGCCGCCCATCATCACCACGAGGGGCGCGTCGGTCTTGGGAGGGCGTGAGAAGAGGAAGGACACCTTGGCCTCGCCGACCCGGGCGAACCGCTTCTCCCCCGCACCGGTCTCGGCCATCCAGCCGACGGTGGCCGAGGCGGCGCTACGTGCCGCGGAGGCCTTGGCCGGGGTGTCGGCGCAGGGGAAGCGCGCCAGGACGTACAGGTTCGCGGCATCGGGGGTGTTGCCGCTCTCGTGGCACTCGGCGGCCAGGCGGGACCACTCGGTGACCCACCCGCCCTCTCCGACGCCGTCCAGGTCGTGGATCCGGTCGAGCACCCGCTCGATCTCGGCGGCGCTGAGTCCCATGTGCCGGGCGTGGAGCCGGACGAACTCCTTCGCCTCGTCAAGCGCGCGCATGCAGGTCCTCGGTGTCCATGTCGTGGGGGGCGTTCAGAACGCGGTCGAGCAGGCGGTACTTGAACGGCAGCCGGTTGATGACCCGCATCCGGGTCCGGCGCATGGCGGTTCCCGCGGCCGAGGAGTGGGCCAGGGCCGCCTCCTGGAAGCGCTGGAACCGGGTGACCATCGTCTTGTGCCTGCGCCGTTCGGCGGTGACCTCGTCGAAGACGCCCGCGGGGAGCGCGCCCTCCTTCTCCCTCAGCGCGCGTGCGATCACCGGGCAGAAGTACACCGCGTCCTGGATGGCGAGGTTGACGCCCTGGCCGAGGATGGGGGTGCAGGTGTGGGCGGCGTCGCCGACGAGCAGCAGGCCGTCGCGGCTCCAGGTCTCCATGTCGGTCGTGAAGATCTCCAGGAAGGACGTGTCCTTCCATGAGGTGATGTGCTCCCCGACCAGGTCGGTGAGCTGCGGGGCGACCTCCCCGATCCCCGCCTTGAAGGCCTCCAGGCCCTGGGCGCGCACGTCGGCGAGACCGCGCTTGGGCAGGTTGTAGCCCACGCGCAGCAGGTCGGGGAAGGCCGGCAGGATCACCAGGTGCCTGTCCCCGGAGGCGAGGAGGTTGCCGTCGTGCCCCCAGTCGTCGGGACGCGGCAGCTTGAACCACAGGAAGTCGCGTTCCATCGGCTGGACGTCGACGGCCAGGCCGGAGAGCTTGCGGGTCTTGGAGAAGCGGCCGTCCGCGCCGACGACGAGCCGGGCGCGCACCTCCACGCGCTCGTCACCGCGGCGCAGCACACCGCCGCGTACCTCGCCGTCCTCCTCCACCAGGCTGGTCAGGTTGGACTGGGGCATGTACGTGAAGTTCGGGTACCCGGCCGACCCGTCCAGGAACGCGCCGATGAGGGCGGGCTGGGGAATGTCGATGGGCACGGCCCCGATCGGGAAGCGCCGGTAGTCGATGTGCATCACCCGGCGGCCCTTCTCCCACTGCCCGATGCCCGTCATCTCGACGAACCCGTGCTCGCGCAGGGCCGACTCGAAGCCGAGCTCGCGCAGGGTCAGCACCGAGCGGGCGGCGATGGTCTCGCCGCGGAAACTGCGTTCCAGCGTGGACTGCTTCTCGGCCAGGACCACGTCCACACCGGCTCGGGCCAGAAGGTGCGCGAGGAGCCCTCCGCCGGGGCCCGCGCCCACGACGAGGACGTCGGTGTGCACCGTGTCGCCGGTCTCGCGCGTCGTCATTTCCAGTTCTCCAGTCCGTGTTTGACCTCGCCCAGCAGCTCCGCCGCGAGGGCACCGTCAACGACCCGGTGGTCGAAGGTGAGGCTGAGGGTGAGCACCGGTCGGACGACGACCTCCCCGTCGCGTACGACAGGGGTGTCGGTGATGGTGCCGATCCCGAAACCCCAGGTCCCGCCGATCATCGGCAGGATGGCGCGCACCGGTTCGTGGCCCACCGACGTCACCGAGAAGGTGCCCTGGAGCCGGGCCCTGCGCCGGGGGTCGCGCAGGACGGCCTTGTAGAGCAAGCGCACCAGCGGCAGGGGCAGGCGCTGCAGTCTGCGCACCTGGGCGAAGGGGCCATCCGGCGTGGCGTCGTCCTTCTTGTGGTCGTCGATGACCCTCTGGATGTCGGTGACGCCGAGTCCCTGCGCGGACTCGACGGATCCGGAGAGCACACAGCGCTGGCCGTCGACGGTCTTGTCGAACAGGACCTTGGCGTGCACGTCCTCGACCGTGGCCAGCCGGGGGCGCAGGCCGTCGCGCAGGACCGTGCGGGCGTCGCCGTTGGCCGCGATCGCGTCGGCGGCGGCCTTGACGACGTAGCTGACGTAGCTGGTGCGCTCGGTCGCGGCCTCGCGGTCCCGGCGCAGCGCGGTGACGTCGACGTCGGCCAGGAGGTGGACGTGGCAGGTGTTGCGGGCGTCGCGCAGGAACGCGTAGGTCTGGCGGCGCTGGGCGGGGATGCCCCGCAGGGGTGTGCTCACAGGTCGGCCCCGTCCCGGGCGGACACGTGGGGGTCCAGGACCGCCGCCATCTCACCGAGGGTCCGGGCGCGTTCGAACGCGTCGTAGTCGAGTTCGGCGCCCAGCTCGCGTTCCAGGTAGACGAGCACGCGCAGGGCGTTGACCGAGTCCCAGCCCTCGACGTCGGCCAGGCGCACCTCCGGGGCCAGGCCGTCCTCGTCAACGTCCAGGAGGTCGGCCACGACCTCTTTGAGCAGCTCCTCAGAGCGCATCGATGATCTCCTCGCCTTGGGTGATGGTGATCCAGGCGGGAAGCGGTGGGGGCTCCGCCAGATCGTGGTGGAAGGTACGGGCGCCGTCCGCGGCTCCCGCCTCGGCGGTCACCTCGGTGAACCCCGCCTCCGGGTAGAAGTCCGCGAACTTCGCGTTGCGGTCGGTCCGGACGAAGGAGGCGGTGACCGCGGAGGCGCCGTGGCGGAGCGCGGCGCGCAGGACGCCGCCGACGATCGCGTGTTCCACGTCACGGGAGAAGACCCGGCAGCTCATGACGATGTTGCCGATCTCCCAGGCCCCGCCGTCCCCGGGGACGAGGGCCAGCGCGGCGATCAGTCCGTTGTCGCCGAACCGGTCGGACAGGCGCGCGGCGTAGAAGCCGCCGCCCCGGTCGGTGATCCGCGCGATCTCCTCGGCGCCGTAGCGGCGGCCGGTGAGGTTGAACTGGTTGGTCTTGGCGAACAGCTGGACCACCCGGGCGGAGTTGAGCTCGCCGAAGGGCTCCAGGGAGAGCCTGGAGTCCAAGGCGTGCAGGTAGCTCTCCAGGTTGTCCGATCCCACCCGCAGCTGCTCGCGGCCGGTCTGGGCGCGGTACATGCCGGAGCGGCCCCGGTCCTCCTGTGTGAGCCTCAGCAGGTCGGTCCCGGCGGTGCGGGCGACGAACAGGGCGTAGCCGCTCGGGTCCGCGGGCATCTCCGGGACGGTGACCTCGGGCAGCGCGTGGCGCATGAGCTCGCGTTCGGCGGGGTTGTCGTCGACGAACACCATGGAGTCGGCGCCGATGTTGAGTTCGCGGGCGAGTTCGGCGACGTTGTCCGGCTTGGGCCGCCAGTTGGCGTGGACGGCGACCAGGTCCTCACGGGAGAGCACCATCTCGGGGTGGGTGGCGATGGCCTCCTCGGCGACGGCCTGGTCGTTCTTGGAGCTGACCGCGAGTATGACGCCCTGACGGCCGAGGTCGCGCGCCATCCGCTGCAGCTCGCTGAAGGCGGACCCCGGATAGGCGCCGCCGACGCGGACTCCGCCGACACCGTCGTCTCCGACCACCCCTCCCCACAGGGTGTCGTCCAGGTCCAGGACCAGGCACTTGCGGGCCAGCCCGAGCTCGGCGCGGGCCACGCGGGCCAGTTCCTCCGCGTAGGCGAGCAGGAAGTGGGGGGAGAACGCCTGGCTCGCGATGTGGCGCATGCGGTCGTCGGCCGCCACGGTCGGGGTGTCGAGCCCGGCCGTGTCCACGACCACCACCGAGGTGTGGTCGGCGGCCAGGGCCAGGATGTCGGCGTTCATCCGGTGCCAGGCCGAGGCCAGGCGCGCGCGGCCGGCGTAGTCGACGTGGCGTGCGCGGGCCAGCGGGGACAGGGGCACGGTGTTGAGGACGACGGTGCCCCCGAGGGTGCTCCGGCACGCGTGCGCCCACTCCCCCAGCTCGGCGGCGAACCCGGCGCAGCGCTGCTCCACCTGATCGAGGTCGAGGGGGTCGGCCACGGCCGACAGGACGGCCCTGTCGTCGAGCAGGCAGCTGACCACGCGGGGTGCCAGCTCGCCGAGCTCGGGCGCCCCGGTGAGGATCTCCAGCCGCCACTGGTCGAACCCCGCGGTGCGTGTGGTGGCGACGACGCCTTCACGGGCCAGTACGGCGACGGCCATGGGCGGCAGCGGATCGATCGTGGAGCTGGCGAGGAAGGCGATCCGTGTCTCGCGGAAGGTGCCGGACTCGGTGAGCGCGACGCGCTGTTTGGCGCCGTCGACGATGCGCCCGGCCGCCTCCAGGTCGAGCGGATCGGTCAGTCCGGCGATCAGCGCGCGGACCCGGCCGGGGTCGGTGCCCAGGCCGGCGCGTTTGAGCGCGCGCAACTCGGTGATCGGTCCGAGGCGCTCGGTGGTGCTCAACGGTCCTCTCCTCCGTCCCAGCGCAGCGCCATCCCGGAGACGACCCACTTGGAGGACTCGATCGCGGTGAGCAGCACGCGTCCGCCGTGGCCGTCGGGGGCGTCGGCGATGCGGCGCAGAGCCCGGTTGAGCTGGATGAACGGCAGGGCGTTGCCGTTGTTCCCGGTGTCGGCGACGCAGGAGACCGCCTGCTCGGGTCGCACCCCCATGTGCTCGCGGATGCGCTCGGTCATCACACCGTTGAGCTGGGGGGTGAGGACGTGCTCGACCTCGGCGACCGGCCAGCCGACGGACGCGGCCAGTTCCGTGAGGACCTCGGCGGCCAGGCCGGGCACGTTGGCCTCGATGGCCTTGTAGTCCTCCTCGGCCATCGGTTCGGGAACCGGTTCGCCCTTGGGTCCGGGGACCGCAGGGGCTCCCCCGGCGCCGTACCAGCGGACCAGTTGGGCCGGTTCACGGCCCTTGCCGACGGTGCGCAGGATCATGTGCTCGGTGGTCAGCGCGGGGCCCCCGCCCCCGGCCTCGACCACGGCGGCTCCGGCGCCGTCCCCGAACATCGCGAAGTTGACCATCCCGGCGGGACCGAGTTCGCGGACCGCCTCGTCGCTGGAGGGCATCAGCCTGCGGCAGGTGTCGGCGCCGATCACCAGGCCGCGTTCGGCCCCCGAGGCCAGCAGGGCACGGGCCGTGTAGAGGCCCTGGAGGGCTCCGGCGCATCCGGACATCAGCTGGAAGACGGGCAGGTCGTTCAGACCGAGCCGGTCGGCGACGAGGTTGGCCGTCGACGGCATCAGGTGGTCGGGCGAGGCGGTGGCGAGGATGAGGAAGTCCAGGTCGCCCGGCCCCACGGCGGCGGAGTCCATGGCCTGTCTCCCGGCGTCGGTGGCCAGTTCGCCCGTGAGCTTGGGTACCCCGTCCGGACTGTCCGGATCGCACAGGTACCGGGTGCGGTTGCCGGTGATCCGCTCGAGCCACCGCTCGTGCAGCCCGAAGCGTTCGGCGAGGTCGCGGTTGGTCACGGGGGTGCCCGGCAGTACCTCGCTCAGGGCTTTGATACGCATTCGACTCTTCCCATAGAAGTGGTTTCACCCGACGGTGACTTAAAAGTTCAACATTGGGATAAACCCGATGTGACCCTCGCCACTCTGCTGGAAGCCGAGGTGGCTGTTCACCCGGGCCAATGCCCTGGAAACTGCCACGGCCTCGCTGCCATCTATGACGACATTAGAGACACAAAGGGCAGAACGGCCACCCCTAAAGCGAGCTCGGGAACCCCTAGAAGACCCCTAAGAACATAAGGACATAAGGACAGAAGGCGACAGTACGGCGACACACAGTAGGTTTCTCATGTGTTTCCAAGGGCCTCTTCCGCTTTCCCGAAAGTGTTACCTGAAGTAGCCCCGCGTTGCGCGGCGACCCTGCCAGCGAGTCGTCCGGCGGCCACTCCCCGCGACCGCGCCCGCTCGCACCCCGGACCGTTTCCCGCCCGGAGAGGGCCAGGGCGCTCGTCGTCCCACCGCGCCCGGACAGGGAATTCCGATACCGACCGGGACGTGCGGACGGACCCGCGCGCCGGAACCCTCCGGGAATCCACCCGGAAACCGTCCGTGTCCACCCGGACACACGCCACGGTTTCCACGAAACGGTCCGCCCCCATACCGAAGCCCGCACCGCCGCCTTTTCCGCGGAGAAGCAGCCGGGGGAAATTCGGCTTCGCTTCTCCTGCACGCCATGTGGATGACCTCGCGTGTACGGCGTTTCGGACCCGGCGTTATGCCATGGACTCGAAGCCGGAGGTGAAGCAAGTCGAAACCCGGTTCATCCCTGAAGCGCCGCATAGGGAAATTCCCCTTTTCCGGAACCCCGTACCAAAGGAAACGCCCCTGACACCCGCGTGTGACACTCCGACGGGGAGGAGGACGACGGCCTTCCCGCCGCCCGCTGGCCTAACCTGTCGACCGCACGTATCCGGCACCCCGACAGGACACGGTGATCATGAACGACGTCCAGCTTCGCCGCCTCGGCCGCTCCGACCTGCGCGTGTCCCCCCTGTGCCTGGGCGGGAACGTCTTCGGTTGGACCGCGGACGAGCGCGCCTCCTTCCAGATCCTGGACGCCTACACGGCGGCGGGAGGCAACTTCGTCGACACGGCCGACTCCTACTCCGCCTGGGTCGAGGGACACCGGGGCGGCGAGTCCGAGACGGTCATCGGCCGCTGGCTGGCCTCCCGCGGGCGGCCCTCGGACCTGGTCATCGCCACGAAGGTCAGCCGGCACCCCGACTTCCCGGGCCTGTCCGGACCCAACGTCAAGGCGGCCGCGAAGGCCTCCCTGGAACGGCTGGGCGTGGGGACCATCGACCTGTACTACGCGCACTTCGACGACACCGAGACCCCGCTGGCCGAGAGCGCGCGGGCCTTCTCCGAGCTGGTGGACGAGGGCAGGGTGCGCTACGTGGGCCTGTCCAACCACGGCCCCGACCGCATCCGCGAGTGGCTGGACGTCTGTGAGCGGGAGGGGCTGCACGCCCCGGTGTGCGTGCAGCCCCCGTACAACCTGATGGAGCGCGGGATCGAGTCCGACCTGGTGCCGCTGGCCCGGGAGCGCGGTCTGGCCCTGCTGCCCTACTTCGGCCTGGCCCGCGGCTTCCTCACCGGCAAGTACCGTCCGGGCGCCGCCGAGGTCGACAGCCCGCGTGCGGGCAGGGCCCGCGCCTACCTGGACGATCCGCGCGGTGAGCGGGTGCTCCGGGCGCTGGACGCCGTCGCCGAGCGCAGCGGCATCCCCCAGGCGGCCGTCGCGCTGTCGTGGCTGGCGGACCGGCCCTCCGTGGTGTCGGTGCTCGCCAGCGCCCGCAGTCCCCAGCAGCTCGTGGACCTGCTGCCCGTCAACCGGGTCCGGCTGGGCGAGGAGCCCGTGTCCCTGCTCACCGAGGCCTCCGACCCCGAGCACTCCACGGCCTCCTGACGCCCTCCCGGACGCGCTCGGACAGGATCCGTCAGGAGGGGAGGGTCAGGGCCGGGGGCCGGGGGAGGCAGGGCCCGCCGCGTCCGTGTCAGTCCTGGTCGGCCAGGAGTTCGCGGACCAGGGCGGAGACCTGTTCGACCTCGACGAGGAACCCGTCGTGGCCGTGCGGTGAGGTGATCACCCGGGCACGCCCGGGCACGGGCAGGCGGCGGGCGATCTCGTCCTGCTGCCCCAGCGGGTAGAGGTGGTCGCTGCTCACCCCCGCCACGATGGTCCGCTCGGGCATCCGGCGCAGGGCCTCAGCCGCACCGCCCCGCCCCCGCCCCACGTCGTGGCCGTTCATCGCCTCGGTCAGCAGTACGTAGCTGGCCGCGTCGAAGCGGCGGGACAGCTTCCGCGCGTGGTGGTCGAGGTAGGACTCCACCGCGAAACGGCCGCCCGACCCGGGGTCCTCCCCCTCCTGGGGACGGCGGCCGAACCGGTCGTCGAACTCGTCCGCGCCCCGGTAGGTGACGTGCGCGATCCGCCGCGCCACACCCAGTCCGGCACCCGGGGACCGGCCGGTGTCGTGGTAGTCGCCGCCGCACCAGTCCGGGTCGGCGCGGATGGCGTGCAGCTGGGGCGCGGCCCAGGCGATCTGCCAGGCGGTGGTGGCCGCCGGGCAGGCCAGGAGCAGGAGCCGGCGGACGCGTTCGGGGAAGGTCGCCGCCCACTCCAGGGCGCGCATGCCGCCCATGGAACCGCCGATCACCGCCGCCCAGGAGTCGATCCCCAGGGCGTCCGCGAGCGCCTCCTCGGCGCGCGCGGTGTCGCGGATGGTGATGCTCGGGAACCGGCTGCCCCACGCCCTCCCGTCCGGCGCGGGTGTGGAGGGGCCGGTACTGCCCTGGCAACCGCCCAGCACGTTGGGGGCCACCACGAAGAACCGGTCGGTGTCCAGGGCCAGTCCCGGCCCGACCAGCCCCTCCCACCAGCCGGGGCTGGGATGGCCGGGGCCCGCCGGGCCGGTGACGTGGGCGTCACCGGTGAGCGCGTGCAGCACGAGGACCGCGTTGGTGCCGTGCGCGTTGGGCGTGCCCCAGGTCTGGTAGGCGATGCGCGCGCCGGGCAGGCGCTGCCCCGACTCCAGCTCCAGGGGCGCGTCCCACCCGACCCAGAGCCGTTCGCCCACGGGGTCGCCGGTGCCCCCCCCCCCCCGGGGGGCGCCACGGCTGGGAGCCTCGGTCACTGCTGCGCCTTCGCGGCCTGGAACCCCAGTTCCAGGTCGGCCTTGAGGTCGTCCACGTGCTCCAGGCCGACCGCGAGGCGGATCAGCCCCGGGGTGACCCCGGAGACGGCCTGCTCCTCGGGGGAGAGCTGGCCGTGCGTGGTGCTGGCGGGATGGACGATGAGGCTGCGCACGTCGCCGATGTTGACCAGCTGGCTGAACAGCTCGGTGCCGTCCACGAAGGCCCGTCCGGAGTCGACGCCGCCGTGCAGGTCGAAGGAGACGACGGCGCCCGCGCCCCGGGGCAGGTACCGGCGCGCCAGCTCGTTGGAGGGGCTGGAGGGCAGGCCCGCGTAGTAGACCTTCTCGACCTCGTCACGCGACTCCAACCACTCGGCGAGGGCCTGGGCGTTGGCGACGTGGCGCTCCATGCGCAGTGACAGGGTCTCGATGCCCTGGAGGATGAGGAAGCTGTTGAGCGGGGCGATGGCCGCGCCGGTGTCGCGCAGCAGCTGGACGCGCAGCTTCGCCGCGTAGGCGCCCGGGCCGAGGGCCTCCCAGTACTTGAGGCCGTGGTAGCTGGGATCGGGCTCGACGAAGTCGGGGAACCGGTCGCCGTGAGCGCCGAAGTCGAAGGTGCCCGCGTCCACGACCGCCCCGGCGACGGTGGTGCCGTGCCCGCCGAGGTACTTGGTGGCCGAGTGCACGACGATGTCGGCACCGTGCTCGATGGGCCGCAGCAGATAGGGCGTGGGCACGGTGTTGTCGACGATGAGCGGCACGCCCTCGGCGTGCGCGGTGTCGGCGACGGCACGTACGTCCAGGACGTTGCCGCCGGGGTTGGCGAGGGTCTCGGCGAAGTAGAACCCCGTCTCGGGGCGGGTGGCCGCGCGCCAGGCCTCGGGGTCGTTCTGGTCCTCGACGAAGCTGACCTTGATGCCGAGCCTGGGCAGCGTGTAGCGGAACAGGTTGTAGGTGCCGCCGTAGAGCAGGGGGCTCGCGACGGCGTGGCCGCCCGAGCCGACCAGGTTGAGCACGGCGGCGGTGACGGCGGCCGCTCCCGAGGCGAAGGCGACGGACGCGACACCGCCCTCCAGCGCGGTCATGCGCTGCTCCAGCACGTCCTGCGTGGGGTTCATGATCCGCGTGTAGATGTTGCCCGGTTCGGCGAGGCTGAAGAGGTCGGCGCCGTGCTGGGTGTCGCGGAAGACGTAGGAGGTCGTCTGGTAGATGGGCGTGGCCCGGGCGTTGGTGGTGGGGTCGGGCTGGGCCCCGGAGTGGATCTGCCGGGTCTCGAAGGACCAGGCCTGTTCGGGAGTGGCGTCGGCGGTCATGGCGCAACCTCTGTTCGGTGTTCAGGTCAGGGAAACAGGGCTCTGGGACGGTGGACGGCCCCGCCGACCACCGAGGAGTCAGGGCCCACAGAGCATGCCGGCCACCCGCGCATGGTCGACGTGGAGTCGTCGGATGAGCGCGATCATGGGACGAGATTAACATCCCGTATCAACAGGTGACCAACGCTTCTCATATTCTGGACATTCGCCGCACACCGGGCCGAGTGGGCCGTCCTCCCCGCCGCACGGTCGGACACGGCGCGGACCGCCCCCACCGCCCCCACCGTCGCGGCGTGTTATCCCGCACCGGACCCGGGTAGCGGGCCGGAACGGGGCACCCGGCCCGGCGCGGGCTCCCTGGCGCGAACCCCGGTGCGGGCGGGCGGCGGCCCTCGCGCGCGTTCCGTCCCCCACACCGGGATCCGCTACCGGCCGATCGACGGTCATTCACTTAGGGTGAAAAAGCCACTACTGAACGCACGGGGGACGAGACGAGATGACACACGACTTTCCCGAAGACCGCGGCAGCGACCCGGGGTCGTTCGACGAGTTCCTGGCGCGCTTCCTGGGGGCACGGGGACCGATCCGCCGCGTGGACCTGTCCAAGCTCATGAGCCCCGAGGCCCAGCAGGTGGCCGACGCCGCGGTGCGCAGCGCCCTGGAGACCGGCGGCGCCGACGTCGACACGATCCACCTGCTGTGGTCGCTGCTGCGGCACCCGCCCACCCGTGAACTGCTGGAGCACACCGGGTCCGACACCCGGCAGATCATCGACATCATCGACCAGGCGGTGGCCCAGGCCCCGAGGTCGGTACGCGGATCGGTCCGGCTCACGCCCGCCGCCAAGCGCACCCTGCTCGACGCCCTGCAGATCGCGCGGGCCACGGGCAGCTCCAGCATCACGCCCGAGCACCTGCTCTTCGCCCTGGCGGTCAACACCGACAACGCCGTCGGCCAGCTCCTGCACAGCTCGGGGATCAACCCCGAGTCCCTGCAGAAGGCGTCCGGGGCCCCGTCCCCCGCCGGACGGTCCGAGGGGGAGCCCTCGCCCACCCCGACCCTGGACGAGTTCGGCACCGACATGACCACGCTGGCCCGCGAGGGCCGCCTGGACCCGGTGGTCGGCCGCGACGACGAGGTCGAGCAGTGCATCGAGGTGCTGGCACGGCGCCGCAAGAACAACCCGGTCCTCATCGGTGACCCGGGCGTGGGCAAGACCGCGATCGTGGAGGGCATCGCCCAGCGCATCTTCGACGACGACGTCCCGGAGATCCTGCGCGGACGCCGCCTGGTCCAGCTCGACCTGTCCGGAGTCGTGGCGGGCACGCGCTACCGGGGCGACTTCGAGGAGCGCCTGAACAAGATCGTGGACGAGATCCGCAGCCAGTCCGACCAGCTGCTCATCTTCATCGACGAGATCCACACCATCGTCGGCGCCGGTGCCGCCGAGGGCTCCACGAGCGCCGGGAACATGCTCAAGCCCGCGCTGTCCCGCGGGGAGCTGCACATCATCGGCGCGACCACCGTGGACGAGTACCGCAAGAACGTCGAGAAGGACGCGGCCCTGGAGCGCCGCTTCCAGCCGATCCTGGTGCCCGAGCCGTCGGTGGAGGACACCGTCGAGATCCTGCGCGGGCTGCGCGACCGCTACGAGGCCCACCACCAGGTGAGGTTCAGCGACGAGAGCATGGTCGCGGCGGCCGAGCTGTCGGACCGCTACGTCACCGACCGGTTCCTGCCGGACAAGGCCATCGACCTCGTCGACCAGGCGGGCGCGCGGGTGCGCCTGCGGCTGAAGAGCTCCAGTTCCTCGCTGCGCGAGCTGGAGGGCAGGCTCAAGGGCCTGGAGAAGGAGAAGGAGAAGGCGGTCCGGGAGGAGGACTACGAGCGCGCCTCGGCGCTGCGCGACGAGATCGCCGAGGCCAAGGGGGCGATCCACCAGGCACGCGGCACCGGTTCGGCGGTGCCGGAGGTGACCGGCGCCGACATCGCCGAGGTGGTCTCCCGCAGCACCGGCATCCCGGTCGCCCGGCTCACCCAGGAGGAGCGGGACCGCCTGGTCAACCTGGAGGAGGTGCTGCACGGGCGGGTGATCGGCCAGGACGAGGCGGTCACGGCCGTCGCGGAGGCGATCCGCCGCTCACGGGCCGGACTGGGCGATCCCGACCGTCCGGTGGGCAGCTTCCTGTTCCTGGGTCCGACCGGTGTGGGCAAGACGGAGCTGGCGCGGGCGCTGGCCCAGGCCCTGTTCGGGTCCGAGGACTCCATGGTCCGCGTCGACATGAGCGAGTTCCAGGAGCGGCACACCGCCAGCCGCCTGACGGGCGCTCCCCCGGGGTTCGTGGGTTACGAGGAGGCGGGCCAGCTCACCGAGGCCGTGCGCCGCCACCCGTACTCGGTACTGCTGCTGGACGAGGTCGAGAAGGCCCACCAGGACGTGTTCAACCTGCTGCTGCAGCTGCTGGACGACGGGCGGCTGACCGACGGCCAGGGCCGCACGGTGGACTTTCGCAACACGGTGGTCATCATGACCAGCAACCTGGGGTCGGAGGTGATCACCGGCGGCGGCCCGATGGGCTTCACCAGCGGCGGCCAGGTGGACCCCGACACCGAGCAGCGGGTGATGCGGCGGCTGCGGGACGAGTTCCGCCCCGAGTTCATCAACCGCATCGACGAGGTCATCGTCTTCAAGCAGCTGGACGAGGAGGAGCTGGGCCGGATCACCCGCCTGATGCTGGAGCGCACCGAGAAGCGGCTGCGCGCGCAGGACATCGCCGTGCGGTTCACCGACGAGGCGGTGGGGTGGCTGGCCGAGCGCGGCTACCAGCCCACCTACGGCGCCCGCCCGATGGCGCGCACGATCCAGCGCGAGGTCGGCAACCGGCTCTCGCGCATGGTGCTGGACCAGCAGGTCGTGGCGGGCGACCACGTGCTGGTGGACGTGGACGACACCGGGGAGCTGCGGATCTCCACCGTGCCCTCGTTCTGAGGCGGGGATCCGGCGGCCCGCGGTCGCCGTGCGGGGGCGGGCCGCCCGGCCCGCCCCCGGGCGGTCAGCAGGCCCCGAGGTCCCTCCAGACGCCCCACTCACCCGTGGTTCCCGGCTCCTCGCCCCGGGTCCACCACTGGGCCTCGTACAGGCGTCCGCCGTGGCCGACCCGGTCCTCGCCGGTGTACACCGTCTCCGGGGACCAGGCCGGGACCTCGCACTCGTCCGGGTCGGTGGGCGGGTCCGAAGGATCGGTGGGATCCGTGGGCGGGACGTCCCCGCTCTCGCGGATACGGTCGCGGATCCACTCCCCCGCGGGCTTGAGCGCGTCCGTGCCGGCCCAGGGGCCGCCCGCGGCGCAGGTGCCGGGCTCGAAGACGGCGCCGGAGCGGAAGTCGTCGGAGAAGTTCCAGTTCACCCAGCTGATCTGCTCCTCGGCCATGAGGTCGAGGTAGGCCTGGGCGGAGGCGAAGTCGTCGGGCCCGTCCCCGGTGGCCTCCTGGGTGCCGAACTCGGTGACGAACAGCGGCAGTTCCCGCGCCGCGGCCCGCAGGCCCTCCCGGTGGAAGTCGCCGTGCGTGGCCGCGTAGAAGTGGAAGACGTACATGATGTTGTCGGCGTCGACCGGGTCCGCGGTGATCTCGGTGTGGTCGGAGCCGTCGGACAGGCCCAGGGAGGACCAGCCCCGGGTGCCGACGAGGACGACGGCCTCGGGGTCCTCGGCGCGCACGACCGGGATGATCTCCTCGGCGTAGCCCTTGATCGCGCTCCAGGAGACGTGGTTGGGCTCGTTGGCGATCTCGTACAGGACGTTGTCCTTGTCGGCGTGGGCGGCCGCGATCTCGGTGAAGAAGGTGCGCGCCAGGTCGGTGTTGTGGTTCGGATCGCCGGGCGTGAGCATGTGCCAGTCGACGATGACGTACATGCCGCGCTCGGTGCCCTCCTCGATCAGTTCGTGGACCCGGTCGGTGAAGCCGCGCGGATCGGTCTCGTAGCCGCCCTCCTGGATGTACATGGACACGCGCAGCACGTCGGCGCCCCAGTCGTGGGCGAGCGCGTCCAGGGAACCGTCGGTGAGGCAGTCGCCGTACCACTGCAGGCCGTGGGAGCTCATCCCGGTGAGCTGGACGGGGTCGCCGCTCTCGTCGCAGAGCTTGAGGCCGCAGACCCGCAACTGGCCGTGGGCCTCCACCGCGTCGGCTGCGGACCGGGCGGCCGAGCCGGTTCCGGCGGCGGGAGGGGTGTCGGCCGGGCCCCGCGCGGCCGCGGGAGCGGCCGGGGACAGGGTGGCGAGGAGTGCGCCCACGAGAGCGGCTACGGCCAGGACGGTACGGCCTCGGGCGGGGGACGGGGGTGGCGCCACGGTTCTTCCTCCAGCGGGTGACGGCTCGGCGCCGCGCACAACGGCCGGACCGAACCGGAAGGAGCCTTTCCTGTCACTGGCAACGTAGGCCAGCCGTCACACAGGGGGCAATACCCCTTACGGAGTGGATCCGAGTCGCTCGTGGCGGGACCGGATCCGCCGGCGACGGGTGGGAGAGCCGGGCGGCTGCGGAGGACCGGGGAGGGTATGCGACCGGATCCGTGGCCTCATCGGAGGCACGAACCCAGCGGGACGCACAGGCCGTGTACGTCCCGCGGGCTCTTCCGCGCAGGGATCCTTCCCTGCGGTGTCCTCAGACGGGCTCTGGCTCGGGCTCCGGGCCGGGCGGTTCGGGGAGCGGCTCGGGCTCCGGTTCCGGCTCCGGCGGGGGCTCCGGCATCGGGGTCGGGGGGAAGGGGTCCGGCGGCATCGGGTCGGGCTCGCGCAGGGTCCCGTCACGGGTACGGGTGCTCATGTCTCCTCCTCGCCGAACGGTGCGCGGGACTCCCGCGCACCGTTCCCGGTTCAGGCCTCGGCCCTGAGCCGAGGCAGGACCTCGTTCGCGTAGAACTCGAAGAAGCCCTCCTGGTCGTCACCGACCTGGCAGACGTAGACCTCGTCCACACCGGTCTCCAGGTACGGCCTGATCGCCTCCACGTGCACCTCGGGATCGGGCCCGCAGGCGACCTCGTCGGCCACCATCTCCGGGGTGACCAGGCCCTCGGTGAGCTGCTCGAAGTGGCGCGGCATCGGAAGCAGCTGGGGGGCCTCGCCCGCCAGCGCCTCGGTGGGCCACCTCTCGTACGCCACGCGCCGGGCCTCCTCCTCGGTCTCGGCCCAGCAGACCTTGAGCCCGCCCTGGACGGGCTTGCCGGCACCGCCCTCGGCGCGGAAGCGCTCGATGGTCTCGCTGCTGGGCGCCACCTGGATCAGGCCGTCGGTCTCACTGGCGGCCAGCCTGGTCGCCTTGGGGCCGAACGCGGACATGTAGATCCTCGGCGGATCCTCCGGCAGTGTGTACAGGCGCGCTGTGTCGACCTCGTAGTACTCGCCCCGGTGGTTGACGAGCTTGCCGGTCCACAGCTTGCGTATGACCCCGATGGCCTCCTCCAGCATCGACAGACGCCGGGAGGCGGGCGGCCAGGGCTGGCCGAGGATGTGCTCGTTGAGAGCCTCGCCGGTGCCCACGCCCAGGGTGAACCCGCCCCTGACCATCTCCGCCGAGGTCGCTGCCGCCTGCGCGACCACCGCCGGGTGCACGCGTGTGGTCGGGCAGGTCACCGCGGTGGTGATCGGCAGGGACGTCACCTGCCCGATCGCGCCGATCACCGACCACACGAACGGGCTCTGCCCCTGCGAGTCCAGCCACGGATGGTAGTGGTCGGAGATCCACAGGGAGTCGAACCCCGCCGCCTCCGCGCCCTGGGCCTGTCGGACCAACTCCCTGGGTCCGTGCTCCTCACAGGCGAGAAAGTATCCGAAACGCGTCACGTCGCAACCCCCGATCGCCGCTGTCTCCATGCGCTCCGCGCTGTTCCGGGCCGTTCACCGGCCCGGTGCGTCCGGCCCCTCGCCACGGGGCTCCTGCTTGGGCGGTCCCTCACCGCGCGGCCCCTGGTTGAGGCGTTCGCCGGCGCGCTCGTTGAGTGCCGTGGGCAGTTTCAGCGCGCGGTTGACGGCGTCGTCGTCCACCTCGCCTCCGGTCCGCTCCCTCGCCTGCTCGGGCGGATCCGGCAGCACACTGTCCATGACGCGCGTCACGCCCTGGACGAAGGAGGGGCACAGTCCCCGGGTGATGATGACCATCCTGGCCAGCGGTGTGAGCACCAGGTAGCCGCGCCCGCGGGCCGCCGCCTCCACGATCTTGTGGGCCGCGCGCTCGGCGTTCACCGAGACCAGGGGCAGCCCGGCGCCCAGGGAGAACCAGGTGTACTCGCGTTCGGGCCTGCCCGAGAACACGGCGGCCTTGTGGGAGCCGGTGCGCATCAGGCCCGGGACCACGGTCGTGACCCGCACGCCCCGGCCCGCGACCTCGGCGCCCAACCCCTCCGACAGCCCGACCTCGGCGAACTTGGCGCAGGAGTAGGGCAACAGGTGCGGCACGCTCAGGTGGCCGCCGATGGAGGTGATGTTGACCAGCGAGCCGCCCGTCTCGCCCAGCGGGCCGAGCGCGGCCCGCGAGATGCGCAGAGGCGCCCAGAACATCGTCTCCATGGCGTCGCGGAAACGGCTCTCGGAGAGCGTCTCGTGCGGCCCGACCTGGATGATGCCCGCGTTGTTGACGACGAAGTCCAGGCGCCCGAAGGTTCCGGTGGCCTCCTCCACCAGGCTCTCGGCCTGGTCGGGGTCGCGGATGTCGCACTGGACGCCGTGCGCACGCACGCCCCGGCCCTCCAGGTCGGTCAGCGCCCGGTCGAGCTCGTCCCGGGTGCGCGCGCAGATCACGACGGAAGCGCCGCGTGAGCCGAACTCGCGGGCCATCTGGAGTCCGAGCCCGCGGGAGCCGCCGGTGATCAGCGCGACCTTGCCGGGCAGCCGGGTGACGCGCCGTTTCCCGCACAGCGCCGCCGCGCCGACGCCCAGGGCGGCACCGGCCACGGCACAGGAGGCCGTGCCGCCGCGACGGCGGCGCACGGGTTCGGGCTCGTTCCTGCTCCGGAGCTTGGACACCGCCCAGCCCGCGGCGGTCAGGACCAAGGGTGCATTGCCTCGCATCACCGGCCGCTCCGTCCGTCGTGGTCGAAGACCCGGTGCGCGGTAGGTGCCACCACCATGTCACTCCCTGTGCGTCGAAGGAACGGTCCAGGGGGATGTGCGGATGTACGGCTACCCGAGGTGGGGGAACGGAAAACCGCGGATGGCCGCACATGGGCGAATCCCTGCCCCGGCGTTGCGGTCGGGGCGTCCCCCGGGTGCACGCGTGCACCCGGGGGACGCCTCGCGGGCCCCGGTTCCGCGCCGGGGCCCGGCCTGGGGACCTCTCAGCCCTGGAGGGTGAGCCGCCGCAGGTCCTCCGGCAGGGCCTGACGGATCTTGTCCATGACTCCCCCGGTGGTGGCCTCGTCGAGCACGTCGAACACGGCGTGGGCGCTGTGGGCGGCCTCCGGCGGGGCGCTGTGCGCCCGCTGCGCCACCCTGCTGAGGAACTCCTGCTGGTCGAAGCCCTCCGCGCCCGGCCCCTGCTCCGTCTGGCGGGTCACCCGGCGCATGTTCTCCCCGATCTCACGCGGCAGCTGCGCGGCGAGGTCCTCGCCCAGACCGGGGTCGACCCGCTCGGCGAGGGTCTCCAGCGTCGCCCTCGTGGCCTCCTCCGCGGCGCCGCGGCTGTCCAGGTGGGCCCGTGCCTGGACCTGTCCGATGAAAGTGTCGTGCTGCATGGTGTCTCCCCCTTCTGGCGTCGCCGCGGCACCGTGGCGGTGCGGGGAGGAGCCCGTCGGGAACGGCCTTCCTCCACGTCACGCGCACGGGGCGCAACGGCGGATACGGCCTCCCGCCCCGTGGGGCGGGGCCAGCCGCCTCACTGTCGGTCGCCCTTGGGCTTGGCGGGCTGGTTGGGAACGCCCTGCGGCGGCGGGCTCGACGCGGGAGCCGCGGTGTCCGTGCTCACCGGCGAGCCGCCGGTCGGCGGACCGGGCCGCTCGGGCTGGAAGTCCTGTGTACCCCCGGAGGGCTCGGCGCCCTCTTCGAGGTCGTGGAGCCGGTGGCGCAGGATCTCCAGGACCCCGGCACGGTTGGCGTGGCTCTCCTCGTAGTCGACCAGCTGACGCATCTGCTCTGTGTCGAGTGAGCGGACGCGGTGCTGGAGCGTCCCGACCGGAAGTCCCTCATAGCCCTCGATCGGGGGTGTGGTCTCGTGCATCGACGTTCCCTCCCCTTCTGCTCCGTACGACGATGGGGTGTAGGGGCACAGCTACCCGGGAGCCTGGACACGAAACAGCAGGTGGGACGGGCTTCCGAGGACATACGGGACCGGCCGGCGGCGGGCGCGCCGTTGATGCGCCCGCCCCTTCGGGAGTAACGTCGGCGCGTGGCCCTCCCCCCGTACGCCGGGCGCGCCTCCGCAGGGCGCCGCGGCCTCTCCCCCACCATCTCTTCCCCCACCGCTCCCTCTCCCGTCACAGCCGGACCCCACCTCACACGGGCCCTGCCGTGACTCCGCCGCTGCCGCGTACCCGGCTCCTGGGGTACGGAGTGGGTTCGGTGGGCACCGGCGTCTTCTCCGCCCTGCCCGGCCTGCTGCTGCTCTACTACCTCACCGACGTGTTGGGCGTCGCCGCCGGACTGGCCGGACTGGTACTGGTCCTGCCCAAGGTCTGGGACATGCTGGTCGATCCCGCGATCGGGGTGGCCAGCGACCGCGAGGCCGTGCGCACCGGCCACCGGACCCGGCTCATGCTCACCGGCGCGCTCGCCCTGCCGGTGCTGTTCGCCGCCATGTTCGCCGCACCCGTGCTGGCCCCCGGGTGGTCGGCGGTGTGGGTGGGGTGCGCGTTCGTCCTGGCCACCACGGCGTTCAACCTGTTCCAGGTCCCCTACGTCGCCCTGCCCGCGGAGATCTCCCCGCGCCGTGACCAGCGCGCCCGCGCCATGTCGTGGCGGGTGGTGTGCCTGACCCTGGGCATCCTGGCGGCGGGCGGCCTGGCGCCGGCCGTGGTGGAGTGGGCCGGGGGCGGACGCGCCGGACACCTGGTGATGGGCGCGGCCATCGGCCTGGTACTGGGCGCGGCGCTGGTGGCCTCCACCGCCGGTACCCGGTGGATCGTCAGCCGTCCCGGCCCGCGCACGCTCGGACCCGTGGCCGCCCTGCGCGCCGCACGGGGCAACCGGGCGTTCTTCCGCCTGGCCCTCGCCTTCGCCCTCCAGGCCCTGGCGGTGTCGGTGATGCTCGCCGCCGCCCCGTACGTGGCCACCTACCGCCTGGGCGCGTACGGGCTGACCTCGGCCATGTTCGTGTGCGTGGTCGGTCCCAGCCTGGTGGCGGTCCCCGCCTGGTCCGCCGCCGCCCGCCGGTTCGGCACGGTGCGCTGCTACCTGGCGGCGGTGGCCGCCATGACCGCCGCGGCCCTGCTGCTCCTCCCGGCGGTGCTGAGCGAGCGGGCCGTGCCCGTGCTGGCGGTGACCGGCCTGGTGGGCCTGTGCTACACCGGCCTGCAACTGCTGCCGCTGTCGCTGCTCCCCGAGACCGTGCGCGAGGACGCCGGTCGCAGCGGACAGGCCCAGGCGGGCACGTTCACCGGGATGTGGACGGGCCTGGAGACCGGCGCGATGGCGCTGGGCCCGGGACTGTTCGCGGCGGTGCTGAGCCTGACGGCGTTCCGGTCCGCCGAGGTGTCGGTGGCGGTGACCCAGCCCGACAGCGCCCTGACCGGCATCGGCGCGGGGTTCACCCTGCTGCCCGCCGCACTGCTCCTGGCGAGCCTGCCCCCGCTGCTCGCCTTCCGCCGCGGGGACCGGGGCGACCGCCCCCTCGAACCCGCCGGCACCGAACCCGACACCGACCCCGGAGACCGCAGTGCTACCTGAGTCCGGACGCTCCACCGACGACCTTCTCGCCGAGCTCTCCCGCCTCCGGGAGGGCGACCTGCCCGTGCGTGAGGGGCGGGTGGCCGCCTACGTGTACGACCCGGGCCGACCGGAGGCGCGCGAGGCCGGGCACCGCGCGTACATGGAGATGATCGAGGTCAACGGCCTGGACCCCACGGCCTTCCCCAGCACCGTGGCCCTGGAGCGGCGGGTGGTGGGCGCGGTCGCCTCGGTCCTGGGCGGCGACGCGTCCACACCCGGGATCTTCACCAGCGGCGGCACCGAGTCGATCATGCTGGCGGTCAAGGCCGCCCGCGACACCCGCCCCGTCCGGGGACGCGGCGAGGTCGTCCTGCCGGTGACCGCGCACCCGGCGTTCCGCAAGGCCTGCCACTACCTGGGGCTGGACCCGGTGACCGTCCCGGTGGATCCCGAGAGCCTGCGGGCGGTTCCCGAGGCCGTGTCCGGGGCCCTCACCCCGCGCACCGTGATGGTGGTGGCGTCGGCGCCGTCCTATCCGCACGGCGTGGTCGACCCGGTCGCGGGGATCGCCGCGCTGGCGGCCGGGCGGGGCGTGCTCTGCCACGTGGACGCCTGTGTGGGCGGCTGGGTGCTGCCGTGGCTGGAGGAGGGCACGGCACCACAGTTCGACCTGTCGGTCCCCGGGGTCACCTCGCTCTCCTGCGACCTGCACAAGTACGGGTACACGCCCAAGGGCGCCTCTGTGGTGCTGTTCACCGACGAGCGGCTGCGCAGGGGCGCCTACTACGCCGGCGCCGACTGGCCCGGCTACACGGTCGTCAACTCCACCGTGCAGAGCAGCAAGGGCGCCGGACCGCTGGCCGGGGCCTGGGCCACCCTGAACGCGCTGGGCTCCTCGGGGTACCGGGAGCTGGCCCGGGAGGCGATGGCCGCCGCGCGCCGCCTGCGCGAGGGCGTGGCGGACATCCCCGGGCTGCGGGTACTGGGCGACCCGGACGCGCCGCTGGTGGCACTGGCCTCGGACGAGGTGGACGTGTTCGTGCTCGCCGACAGGGTGGCGGAGTCGGGCTGGTTCCTGCAGCCGCAGCTGTCCTACGCGGGGATCCCCGCCAACCTGCACCTGACCCTGACCGGGGTGTCACTGGCCGGGGTGGACGCGCTGCTGGAGGTGCTCGCCGGGGCGGTCACGGCGGTGAGGGGGGTGCGCCCGCCGGTCCCCGAGGGCCTGGCCGAGGCGGTCTCCGCACTGGACCTGTCCACCCTGGACGACCGGGGGTTCGTGGAGCTGCTGGCCTCGGTGGGGGTGGACCTGACGGGCCCCGGCGGCGCGGGGATGGCGGCGGTCAACACCGTGCTGGACGGCCTCGAACCGTCGGTGCGCGAGGCCCTCCTGGTGCGCTTCCTCTCCGCTCTGTACTCTCCGCACGCCGGTTGACCGGTGACTGGCCGGGACACGTACGGATTCCCCGCACGCCGTTCACCGCGGGTGCCGCTCGCGCGGGATACTGCGACCGCACGGTTCCGGCCGGCGCGCGGACCGGCGGAGAAGGACTCCGGCCGCGCTCCGATGAGCGCACAGCCCCAGCACAGCCCCAGGAGAGAGGGAAACATGACCTACGTCGCCGCCCCGACCCGGTACGAGACGATGCCCTACCGCAGGTGCGGCCGCAGCGGACTGCGCCTGCCCGCCCTGTCCCTGGGCCTGTGGCACAACTTCGGCCACGACCGCGGCATCGAGGTCCAGAGCGACATCATCCTGCGCGCGTTCGACCTGGGTGTGACCCACTTCGACCTGGCCAACAACTACGGTCCCCCGCCCGGGTCGGCCGAGGAGAACTTCGGCCGGGTCATGGCCCGCGACCTGCGCCCCCACCGCGACGAGATCGTGGTCTCGACCAAGGCCGGGTTCCTGATGTGGCCCGGACCCTACGGCGAGTGGGGCTCGCGCAAGTCCCTGCTGTCCAGCCTGGACCAGAGCCTGGAGCGCATGGGCCTGGAGTACGTGGACGTCTTCTACCACCACCGGCCCGATCCCGGCACCCCGCTGGAGGAGTCCATGGGCGCGCTGGACACGGCGGTACGCCAGGGCAAGGCCCTGTACGCGGGCGTGTCCAACTACTCCCCCGAGCAGACCCGCGAGGCCGCGGCCGTCCTGCGCGGCCTGGGCACGCCGATGCTCATCCACCAGCCCTCCTACTCGATGTTCAACCGGTGGGTGGAGGACGGTCTGCTCGACGTACTCGACGAGGTGGGCGCGGGCTCCATCGCCTACTCGCCGCTGGCGCAGGGGCTGCTGACCGACCGGTACCTCGGCGGCGTGCCGGAGGGGTCGAGGGCGGCCGGAAGCAGCCCGTTCCTGACCACCGAGGGCATCACCGAGGAGGTGCTGGGGCGGGTGCGCGCGCTCAACGCCGTCGCCGAGCGCCGCGGGCAGTCGCTCGCCCAGATGGCGCTGGCCTGGGTGCTGCGCGGTGAGCGGGTGACCTCGGCGGTGATCGGCGCGAGCAGCGTCTCCCAGCTGGAGGACAACGTGGCTGCGGTCGGCGACCTGGAGTTCGACGCGGACGAGCTGGCCGAGATCGACGAGTACGCCCGCGTGGACTGACCGCACCCCGGCGGTCCCTCGTCCGGGCCGGCGGTCCGGACGGTGTCGACCGTCCGGACCGCCGACACGCGCGGTGTCGGGGGCGGCCCCGCCGGGATCCGGCGCGGCCCCTCCCGACAGGGTCCGCCGGGGACGGTCCAGCGGCGTTCGACCAGGTCAGACGGGCTCCGCGACCGGCTCCACCGCTCTGGCCAGCACCTTCGCCGTGTGGGACGGAACGCTTCTGGTTTGGCGCGACGATCACGGGTAGTCGCACCTGTACGCACCAGAAGATCACAGTCCTATTACGGAAAGGCGGTGCAGGCAGCTGTGAAGAACGTGTTCGTGGTCGGTCTGGACGAGCGGAACCTGGAGATTCTGCGCAGGACCCCGACCGGCCGCAACTGCCGGTTCCACCAACTACTGGACCTGGACGAGCTCCAGGCCGGCGAGGTGGACATCAACCCGCTCATCGCCAAGGCGGAGCGGATCCTGGACGACTTCGACGGATCCGTCGACGCGATCGTCGGCTACTGGGACTTCCCGGTGACCCTGCTCGTTCCCATCCTGTGCTCCAGCCGCGGCCTGCCCTCGGCGTCCCTGGAATCCTTCGTCAAGTGCGAGCACAAGTACTGGAGCAGGCTGCTGCAGAGCGAGGTCATCGACGAGTACCCGCCCTTCGCCCTGGTCGACCTCAACGACGAGAACGTCAAGCCCCCGGAGAGCCCGGGTTACCCGATGTGGCTCAAGCCGGTGAAGTCGGCCTCCTCGCTGCTGGCCTTCCGCGTCGACGACGACGAGGGCTTCCACGAGGCCGTGGCCGAGATGCGCGAGGGCATCGACATGATCGGCCGGCCCTTCGAGCAGATCCTGGAGCGGGTGGACCTGCCCCCGGAGATCTCCTCCGTGGGCGGACGCACCTGCCTGGCCGAGGCCGCGATGCACGGCGTACAGGCCGCCGTCGAGGGCTACGTGTACAAGGGCGAGGTCGTGGTCTACGGCTCCCTGGACTCGATCGACTACCCGGCGAGCCCGGTGTTCCTGCGGCACCAGTACCCCTCCGACCTGCCCGACGAGGTGATCGGGCGGATGCGCGACGTCGCCGTCAAGGTCATCGGGAAGTCCGGGATGGACAACGCCACCTTCAGCATCGAGTTCTTCTACGACCCGGTCGAGGAGGGCCTCAACGTCCTGGAGGTCAACACCCGCCACTCCCAGTCCCACGCGAGGCTCTTCGAACTGGTGGACGGAGTCCCCAACCACGAGCGCATGCTCCGGCTGGCCCTCGGACAGAGCCCGCGCCTGCCCGACGACATGCGGGGCGAGTTCAACGTGGCCGCGGAGTGGTACCACCGCCGGTTCGACGACGCCGTCGTCGTGCGCGTACCCACTCCGGAGGAGGTCGCCGAGGTCGAGGAGTCCCTGCCCGGCGTGAGCATCGACGAGATCGTGCCCGAGCAGGGCGAGCGCCTCTCGGAGATGGCCTACCAGGACAGCTACAGCTACGAGCTCGTCAAGATCACCATCGGTGCCGAGGACGAGACCGAGATGCGCGCCAAGTACGAGCGCTGTGTGGAGGAACTGCACTTCGAGTTCCAAGAGGTGGACGACTCCTCCGACAGCACGGTCCAGCGCTGAAGGGAGGCCCCCGTCCATGCACGTGGTCAAGAACCTGCCGCACGCCCTGCACACCGACGAGCACCTCTGGATCCCCATGTCGGACGGCGTGCGGCTGGCCGCCAAGGTGTGGCGGCCGACCTCCTCGGACGCGACCCCGGTACCGGCGGTACTGGAGTACATCCCCTACCGCAGACGTGACCTGACGGCCGTGCGGGACTCCATGCACCACCCCTACATCGCCGGGCACGGCTATGCCTGCGTCCGCGTGGACCTGCGCGGAACCGGTGACTCCGAGGGCGTGCTCACCGACGAGTACCTGGAACGCGAGCAGGACGACGCCGAGGAGATCCTGGCCTGGCTGGCCGAACAGCCCTGGTGCGACGGCAACACCAGCATGATGGGGCTGTCCTGGGGCGGGTTCGCCGCCCTACAGGTGGCGGAGCGGCAGCCGCCCAGCCTCGGCACGATCATCATCAGCTCCTTCACCGACGACCGCTACGGCGACGACTTCCACTACATGGGGGGCTGCCTGCTCTCGGACAACCTCGCCGAGGCGGGGACGATGTTCGCCGCGGCCACCCTGCCCCCCGACCCGGTCATCGTCGGCGAGGAGTGGCGGCGGATGTGGTTCGAGCGGCTGGAGGACAGCGAGCCGTGGGTCCTGGAGTGGCTGCACCACCAGCGGCACGACGGCTACTGGCGGCACGCCTCGGTGGCGGAGAACTACTCCCAGGTGCGCTGCCCCGTCCTGGCCTCCAGCGGATGGGCCGACGGCTACTCCAACGCCGTCCTGCGGCTCCTGTGGAACCTGAAGGCCCCCGCCAGGGGACTGGTCGGCCCCTGGTCGCACCGCTACCCGCACATGGGCGAGCCCGGCCCGGCGATCGGCTACCTCCAGGAGGTCGTGCGCTGGCTGGACCACTGGCTCAAGGGCGAGGACAACGGCATCGACGACGGCCCGGCCCTGTGGGCCTGGATGCAGGACAGCGTTCCGCCCTCCACCGCCTACCACGAGCGCCCGGGACGATGGGTGCGCGAGGACGAGTGGCCCTCACCGAACGTGGAGTACATCTCCTACCCCCTGGCCAAGTACACGATCGGCCGCCCCGGAGAGGAGATCCAGAGCGAGTCCCTGACCTTGAGGTCTCCGCTGACCGTGGGCCAGTTCGCGGGCAAGTGGGCCTCCTACAACGCCCCGCCCGACCTGCCCTACGACCAGCGAGAGGAGGACGGCGGTTCCCTGGTCTTCGACAGCGACGTGCTGTCCGAGGACGTGGAGATCCTGGGCACCGGCGCGGTGGAGCTGGAGGTCTCGGTCACCGAGCCCGTGGCCATGGTCGCGGCCAGGCTGGTCGACGTCGACCCCGAGGGCAGCGCCACACGCGTGACCTACGGGCTGCTCAACCTCACCCACCGCAACGGGCACGAGACCCCCGAGGTGCTGGAGCCGGGCGAGATCTACCAGGTGAGGCTGACGCTGAACGGTGTCGCGCAGGCCTTCCCCGTCGGCCACCGGATCCGGCTGTCGCTGTCCACCTCCTACTGGCCGCTGGCCTGGCCGCCGCCGCGTCCGGTCATGCTGACCGTGCACCCGCAGAACAGCAGGCTGGTCCTGCCGGTGCGCCCGCACAACGACGCCGACGAGCCGAACCCGCAGCCCTTCGGGGAGCCGGAGGCGGCGCCGGAGATCTCCACCACGCGCAAGGAGAAACCGGAACACCGCTGGACCGTCCACCGTGACCTGGTGGACACCCACTCCTCCCTGGAGATCGTCAAGGACGGGGGCGTCCTGCACTTCGACGACATCGACATGGACGTCGGACGGCGCGCCTACGAGTGCTACGAGTCCGTGGCCGGTGACTTCACCTCGGCGCGCGGACAGTCGACGTGGACGGTCCGCTTCGCCCGCGACGGGTGGCGCACCCGGACCGAGACCCACACGATCCTGGAGTGCACCGAAACCGACTTCCGGGTGTACGCGACCCTGGACGCCTTCGAGAACGACGAACGGGTCTTCTCCCGGCAGTGGCGGGAGACACTGCCCCGCGACCACCTGTGACCGGCGCCCGGGCGCGGCGCACGACGACACGGCGCCGCGCCCGGGGCCGGGAGCCGGGAGAGCCGGGGCAGGACTCCGGGGACGAACCGACCAAGGGGAGGAACGGTTCCGATGCCCACAGAAGACCGACGGGAGACACGGCCGCGGACGGAGGCGGGCCGCCGGGACGAGACGGGCCGACCGGGACGGGCGCGGCGTACGAGCACGTCGGAGACCGCCCGTCTGCTGACCTCGGTCCTGCTGCCCAACGTGGCCCGGGGCGTGATCCTGCGCCGCCCGCTGATGACGAGACTGGTCACCGGACTGGACGCCGACCGCAGGGCGGTCGCCGCCCTGCGCGAGATGCGCGAACGCCACGGCGACGACCCGCTGCCGCTGCGCCTGGCGGGGCGCCAGGCGGCACTGGTGCTGTCCGCGGAGGACGTGCGCCGACTGCTACGGGAGACTCCGGAGCCCTTCTCCCCCGACGGACGGGAGAAGCGCGGCGCCCTGTCGCACTTCCAGCCGCACGGGGTGCTCATCTCCGACCACGCGAACCGCCCCCGGCGGCGTGCGGCCAACGAGGCCGCCCTGGCACCCGGGCAGGCGATCCACCCCGACGGGGACACCCTCGCGGCGCAGGCCGACGAGGAGGCGCTCACCCTCGCGCTGGCCCTGCGCGAGGGCGGTGACCTGGACTGGTGGAGGTTCACCCAGTCCTTCAACGCGATGGCGCGAAGGATGGTCTTCGGCGCCTTCGCCGCGGACGACCACCGGACGACCGAGCTGCTGTACGCCTTGCGGGCACGTGCGAACTGGACGTACACGGCTCCCGTTCGCCACGGGACCAGGGCCGAGTTCCTCGACCGGACGCGCGCCAACGTCGAACGCGCCGAACCGGGCAGCCTCGCCTGGAGGCTGACCGCGGGAGGCTCCGCCGGAGACGGCCACGACACGGACCTGCGGCCTGAGGACCAGGCGGCGCACTGGCTGTTCGCCTTCGACGCGGCCGCCATCGTCGCGTTCCGGTCCCTGGCACTTCTGACCTCGCTCAGCCCGGGAGCGTACGCGGCGCGCGAGGAGATCGACACCCGGGAGGGGCTCGACCTCCCGCTGCTCCGGGCGACCGTGCGCGAGTCGGCGCGGCTGTGGCCGACCACGCTCATGGTGATCCGGGAGAGCACGCGCGAGACGACCTGGCGGGAGGAGGTGTTCGAGGCCGGGACCGCCTTCCTGATCGTGAGCTCCTACTTCCACCGGGACTCCTCACGGCTTCCGTACGCCGACGCGTTCGACCCCGGGATCTGGCTCGACGGACGTGCCGAGGACGAGCCGGGCATCCTGCCCTTCAGCTACGGCCCGGCCGGGTGCGCGGGGGTCGACATGGTGCCGCTGGCGGTGTCCCTGTTCCTGCGCGCGCTGCTCCGGGGCCGGAACCCGGCCCGCGCGGACGCGGCCGGACCGCTGCCCGCGACGGGGCTGCCCGCGTCGCTGAACCACTTCGCACTGCGGTTCTCGCTTTCGACCTGAGCTCCGGGCCGGATCCGCGACGGATCCGGCCCGGGTTCGTTGAGGAGGAGACATGAGCGTCGTCGAACAGATGCTGGACACCCGTCCCGGCGACCGGGGCTTCGGGGTCGAGGAGAAGCTCCGGGCCTGCATCGAGGCCTGCGGGGAGTGCGCCCAGGTCTGCACCCTGTGCGCGGACGCGTGCCTGGGTGAGAGGGCGGTGGCCGACCTGGTCACGTGCGTGCGCGCCGACCTGGACTGCGCGGACGTGTGCGAGGTCACCCAGAGGGTGCTCTCCCGCAGGACCGAGGGCGACGACACCCTGGTCCGGGTGCTGGTGAAGGCGTGCGCGGAGGCCTGCCGCATGTGCGGCGAGGAGTGCGAGCGGCACGCCGCACAGCACGAGCACTGCTGGGTGTGCGCCGAGGCGTGCCGCCGCTGCGAGAGCGCGTGCCGTGAGCTTCTCGCGGCCCTGTGAGGGGCCGCGCCGCCGACGTCTGAAGGAGGGCAGCGATGGAGTGGCCGACACTCGGCTGGCTGTTCGGGATCCTGGTGGCCATCGCCGTCCCGATCGCGGTGATCTTCCTCGTGCTGTGGATCATCCGCCGGGAGACGATCCGCAAGCAGGAGGCCGTGCGCTCGCCGGACTACTGGAAGGAGAGGCCGGAGGGCAGGCGGTATCCGACCGGATGGGACAACAGAGGCAGCATGCCCGGCCTGGGGACCGCCCGGCCCGGAGAGGGAACCGCCGGGGAGCCCCCGTCCGGCGGGGACTGGAAACCGCCGCCCGAGGGCGGTGATCCGCCCGACCGCGGGCCGGCACCGCCCGACGACGACTGGAGACCGCCGCCCGCGGGGCGGTGACCTCCCGGGAGCGGGGCAGGTGTGCCCCGCTCCGCTCGGACACGGCCGGCGGGGCACGGACGCGGCGGGCGATGCATGGGGGCGACGGGCGGGGTACGGCCTCGGCCGGGTTCAGACGCGGTCGGCGGGGAAACCGCCCGTGGCGACAGGCCCCCACCTCTTCGGAGTGACGCGGACCAGCGACTTGCCCTGGCGGCGCATGGCCTCGCGGTACTCGTCCCAGTCGGGGTGCTCGCCGGAGATCACGCGGAAGTACTCGACCAGCGGCTCGACGGCCTCCTCGCCGTCGATGACCTCGGCCTCGCCGTCGACCTGGACCCAGGGGCCGTCGAAGTCCTCGGACAGGACCACGACGCCGACCCGGGGGTCGCGCCGGGCGTTGCGGGCCTTGGCGCGCTCGGGGTAGGTGGACACCACGATCCTGCCCTCGGTGTCCACACCGCAGGTGACCGGCGAGGCCTGGGGTTCACCGTCGGACCGGCGGGTGATGAGGAGCGCCCGGTGCCGGGGGCGCACGAACTCCAACAGGCCGTCGAGGTCGACACGGGTGTTGGTGGCGATCGAAGGGCTCATCGTCTCGCTTTCACTGTTCGCGGTGCCCGCGCCCGTCGCGTGGACCGGGCCGGCGTAGTCCCCACGCACGCGAGGAGCGCCGGGGCCGATGCGGCCCCGGCGCTCCTGGCGGCTACTCTTCCCCGCCGCCTTCTCCGAAGTCCTCCCGGCGGAGGTTCTCCTGCTCCATCTTGTCCTGGAGCTCGGCCTCCAACTCCCCCCGGGTGTCCGGATCCTGCTGGTCGTCGCTGTGGTCGGCGTTGACGACCTGGTCGGTGTCCCTGGTCTTCGGCCTGGACTCCTCCGGAACGCTCATTGTCCGGGCCTCCTCCCTGTCGTATGGCTTGGCAGGCCCCTACCCGGCGTCATCAGCGATCACACGCTTCCTGCACCCCAGGAGCCCCGCGGGTGACCGAGGTCGCAGTCGCATCCGCTTCGTCGATCGGCTCACCCGACCCGGTCGAGGTAGCGGCGGACGGCGTCGGCCAGGTCGCCGAGGTCGTCGGGGACGTCCCGGGCGGGTTCGGTGGGCGGGGTGGGCCGGACGGGTGCGGTCAGGGGCTCCGCCAGCAGGTCGCCGACCGGGACCCGGGGGAACGGGGGCATGTAGGGGCGGACCAGGGCGCTCTCGGCCTCCTCGGGGCCGGTGCCAGGCCCCTCGGCCCCGCGTGCGGGGGTGATGGTCGGCAGTTCCCGGCGGCTGGGCGGCGGCGTGATCGCGGCCCTCTCCCGCCGGGGGTGCCGAGAGTGCTGGGGGACGAACACGGCGGCCAGGGCGAGGGCCAGCAGCGCGGCGGTCAGCGCCCACACGCGTCCGGCCAGGCTCTGGCGGGGCCTGCGGTGTCGCCCACTAGGGTGGTCGTTCACGGTCCTCCTCCTGGTTGGTGCAGGTGGTTGATCGAGCCCCGATCCGGTGCTCCTAACACCGGTTCGGGGCGCTTGTGTTCTCGGATTGATGTACTCGGGCGGGTGTCATTGGCCCCGGCGGGGCTGCGCTTCCCGCTCGAAGGCGCGGATCTGCTCGTCAAGCGACTGTGGTGTGGCCGCGCTCAGCGGTGAGACGCGGTGCGGGCCGAGGTGGAAGGCGAAAAAGCGGCGAGAGCCCGGCCCCCACAGCACCCACCAGCGGCTGTGCAGCTGATCCAACAGGCGGGCGGCCTCGTACTGGGCGGTGTCCTGACTGCGGTCCCACCCCATGCCCCGGCCCTCAGGCCCCGACGGTGTCGGGCACGGGCGCGTAGGGGTCGGTGTGCGCCCACACGGTCAGGGGTCGGCCGGGTTCGCCCTCCCAGCCCCACTCCACGGCCAGCCTGTCGACCAGGCGCAGGCCCCGCCCGCACGTGGCCAGGGCGTCGGCCTCGGGAGACAGCCGTGGCAGGCAGACGCCCTGTCCGGGGCGTGGCCCGTCGTCGGTGACCGCGATGCGCACGAGTCGGCCGGGCAAGTGCCGCATCTGGACCCGCACCCGCCCGCACTCGGTGCCGGATGCGGTGTGCAGCCAGGCGTTGGTCACCAGTTCGCTCACCACCAGCAACAGGGGAAAGGCCCGGTGCGCGGGAACCCGGGCGCCTCGCTGGCACCAGCTGCGGATCTGCGCCGCCTGCGAGGGCTGGGAGCCGAAGAACGCCGTGCGCACTCCCGTGCCCGTCCTGCCGGGAACCCGGTGCGGCAGTCCGCTCCCGGGCGCCCGCCACTCCTCCTCCACCGCCCGCCTCGGTCGAGGCACACCAAAGCCGTCCATCGTGATTCCTCCAAGTGACAGAAGTGGGCTGCGTTGTGCAAGCGACAGCCGTGACACACGCCGTCCGGACGCCGAAGAGCACCCGCAGCTGTTGACTCCCCACCAGGATGAAGTGCCATAACTAAATCTGCAATAGTTCAGAAAGAAGTAGTCCACTATGCGTAATCGAAATAAGGAATCATGCAATGTGTTACGGTTCACGTAGAACCAGGAGGTGCAGTATGACCGCACGCCCGAGCCCGACCGCTCGTCAGCGACGCCTGATGGCGGAACTGACCCGGCTCCGCAGCAGCTCAGGGCTCTCCCGTGCCGAAGTCGCCGATCACGTCGGCATCACCGACAGCACCTTGTGGAGATACGAGACGGGGATGACCAGGCCGAAGCCTGGGGACGTGGCCATTCTGCTCGATGTGTACGGCGTGCATGGGGCAGAACGCGAGGAACTCATCGAGATGGCCAAGCACGCCCGCAAGCGCGGGTGGTGGCACCGCCATCGGCAGGCCCTCAAACCCGGGTTCGACAGCTACATCGGCCTGGAGGCAGCGGCCTCCGTGGTCCGCACGTTCCAGACCATCGTGGTGCCAGGCATCCTCCAGACCGAGTCCTACGCC
Organism: Nocardiopsis quinghaiensis; assembly: GCF_008638365.1. Taxonomy (GTDB): domain Bacteria; phylum Actinomycetota; class Actinomycetes; order Streptosporangiales; family Streptosporangiaceae; genus Nocardiopsis; species Nocardiopsis quinghaiensis. Next base: position 67,069 of record NZ_VWVU01000028.1, read on the forward strand.
CGCGCGGTGACCGAACAGACCGCCATCACGTCCACCCCCGACCTGGTGGACGAGAAGATCCTGGTGCGCATGTCTCGCCAAGAACTACTCACCCGTCCGGATGCCCCTCTGCAAGTGGTCGCTGTGCTGGATGAAGCAGTGCTGCGTCGCCAGGTCGGCGGTCCCGAGACCATGCGGGCACAACTCCGGCACCTCGTAGAACTCACCGAGCGAGCACACGTGACCATCCGAGTTCTACCGTTCTCACACGGGGCCCATGCCGGGATGGACGGCCCGTTCTATCTCCTGGAGTTCCCGGAACAGGCCGACCCCGACGTGGTCTACCTCGAACAGGCCGGTAGTGGACTCGTTCCGGAGAACCCTGAAGAAGTCCGCCGCTATACGCTGATGTTCGGGAGCCTGCTGGGCAAAGCGCTCAAACCCGATGAGTCGGTCCTCTTCGTACGTGGGCTCCTGGACGAGGATCAGTAGGCCCCTGCAAAGAAGAGGAGACACGGAAATGACCGCGCCGCACCCCCGCACCTGGCACAAGAGCAGCTACAGCACCAACGGTGGCGAGTGCGTTGAGGTCGCTGAGGGGCAGAGCGTGTTGGTTCGCGACACCCAGAACCGGGAACTCGGGCGCCTCGCCTTCGGTACCCCTGAGTGGACCGGCCTCCTCAACACCCTCAAGGCGCGTCAGCCGTAGCAGTACCGAGCGCCCAGACCCACGACGAAGCTTGTCAGTTCGGGCCTCAACCGCTCCAGCAATCATCCCCGCGTGCGCGGGGAGCACTCCCCACGGGAGAGCGTCGCCTTTCTGGAGAAGGGACCATCCCCGCGTGCGCGGGGAGCACCTGGCCATCGCCCCATCAACGTCGGTGAAGTTGGGACCATCCCCGCGTGCGCGGGGAGCACCTGAGGGACCTGGAGGTCGCGTCCGAGCACGGGGGACCATCCCCGCGTGCGCGGGGAGCACTGATGATCTCGCGGACCTGCTTGTGCAGGGCGGGGACCATCCCCGCGTGCGCGGGGAGCACTGATGATCTCGCGGACCTGCTTGTGCAGGGCGGGGACCATCCCCGCGTGCGCGGGGAGCACAACCTGACAGGGTCCCGAGAGCCCTCCCCAGCGGGACCATCCCCGCGTGCGCGGGGAGCACGTGGCTTCGATGCCCTTCCAGGTCGTGAACGCGGGACCATCCCCGCGTGCGCGGGGAGCACGTGGCTTCGATGCCCTTCCAGGTCGTGAACGCGGGACCATCCCCGCGTGCGCGGGGAGCACGCCGAGGCGGCGGGGGAACTCACCCGCCACCCGGGACCATCCCCGCGTGCGCGGGGAGCACATCACCTTGGAGGCGAGGTTGCGGGCGAAGATGGGACCATCCCCGCGTGCGCGGGGAGCACAACCTGACAGGGTCCCGAGAGCCCTCCCCAGCGGGACCATCCCCGCGTGCGCGGGGAGCACTCCCGCCGTGACCAGCGGAAACCCCTCCTTGTGGGACCATCCCCGCGTGCGCGGGGAGCACGCCGCCGAGCTGCCCGCCGAGGAGACGGTCACGGGACCATCCCCGCGTGCGCGGGGAGCACCCGGAAGAAATTTCGGTGGGATGCCAATAGCCGGGACCATCCCCGCGTGCGCGGGGAGCACCAGCTCGGGGCCGCCGCGATGGTGCCCGTGGCGGGACCATCCCCGCGTGCGCGGGGAGCACCGAAGTTCCAGCAGGAACTCATCACTGGTGACGGGACCATCCCCGCGTGCGCGAGGAGCACGGTGCGGGCGGCGCGCACGGGTACACGTTGCGGGGACCATCCCCGCGTGCGCGGGGAGCACCCTGGGGCAGGGTGTCGACGGCCAGGTCCCACGGGACCATCCCCGCGTGCGCGGGGAGCACTGGGGCCCCTCCTCGGGCGGGGTCTACCGCAAGGGACCATCCCCGCGTGCGCGGGGAGCACGGCCAGGGTCGTATCGGAGACCTCGGTGCCGTGGGACCATCCCCGCGTGCGCGGGGAGCACAGGCCCAGTACTGGGAGGAGTGCATCAGGGCGGGGACCATCCCCGCGTGCGCGGGGAGCACACGAGTTCGACCCTGCGGCCGGTGCCGTGGGAGGGACCATCCCCGCGTGCGCGGGGAGCACAACAAGGACCCCGCCGCCCAAACCGTCCTACGGGGACCATCCCCGCGTGCGCGGGGAGCACTCTCCGATGGTGAGTTCGTGGAACCCACCCACGGGACCATCCCCGCGTGCGCGGGGAGCACCTGCACACGCTGTTGGAGATCGACCAGCACCAGGGACCATCCCCGCGTGCGCGGGGAGCACGTCTTCTGCTGGAAGATGAAGACGAACGACGTGGGACCATCCCCGCGTGCGCGGGGAGCACTGATGACCTCTGCGCCGTCGGCGTCCTGGTGAGGGACCATCCCCGCGTGCGCGGGGAGCACATGGCCGGGAATCCCGAAAACGTCGATTTCTGGGGACCATCCCCGCGTGCGCGGGGAGCACAGTCAACGACCTGCGAACTTACCAATGGCAAGCGGCCGTTTTTCCAACTTCTTCAAAGACGGACACGCGCACCACAGGCCACATAAATCCCAAACAACTCATCGCCCACCAAAGCGCCGTCTCTTCGAGGCCTTGCTCCACCCTTTCTTCGGCGGGCGCCTGTCCTCCTCCACCACCTTCTTGGGGCGGTGCATCAGGGTAAGCCCCTCGTGGTCCACCGGCTCCCAGTGGTGTTCGAAGGTCTCGAAGGTGAACCCCTGCTCGGAATCGGTGCTGTACGCCAGCAACGCCCTCCCGTTCCCCGCGTACTCCTTCACCTCCGCCCACAGCACTTCCCGGATCCGACGCGACGGGTTGCCTATGAACACCCCGGCCGAGATCTCCATGAGCCACCGGGTCAGGAACCCGCGCAGCCCGGCCGGGCAGTTCGTGAGCACGACGACCGTCACCAGACCACCTCGTCGGTGTAGCTGTAACCCGATTCCAGCAGCTCGCCACGGTCGCCCACCAGACCGACCGTGTCGGCGAGGTCCTCGTTCCCCTCCTGGTCCTCACCGAGCAGCAGGGCCTTGACGTCGCGCACGCACCGGTCCAGCAGACCGTCCTGGTTGATCCGGTCCCTCAGCAGCCTGCGCGTCACCCCGTCCACGTCGTCGTCCCCCTGCGCCGCCGCGTCGAAGGCCACGGGGATGCCGATCTCCACCTTGTACAGGTCCGCCACGTCCATCACGAAACCGCGCTCGTGCCCCGAGTGGACGAACCCCAGCCCCGGGCTGCACCCGAGGGCGGCGGTCACGGCGTGCGCGACCCCGTAGAAACATTGGGCGGCCGACGTGACCGCCTTGTTCGGAGGGTCCGAGACGTCGTGGTCACCGGGCGTGTACCTACGCCCGTGCCACGGCACACCGGTCCGCTCGGACTGCTCCCGGTAGCACGCCTTGACCCGGTCCCCCTCCTTTCCCAGAAGCCCCTGGCGACCGAACGCCTCCACCTCCAGGTCCGGGAAACGCATCCTGTACATCGCCCGCGCCACGTCCAGCCGCCGCTGCCGGTTGGCCCACGCCTTCGCCTGCGCCTCCACGATGTGGGAGGACCGCGTCAACGCCCTCCCCGCCGCGTAGTAACGCACCCCGTGCTCCCCCACCCACACGACCGTCGCCCCGCACTCGCCGAGCAGGCTCATGGCCGAGTGGGTGACGTTCGTCCCGGGCCCCAGCAGCAGCGTGCCGATGGTCGCGGACGGCAGGTAGCGCGTCCCGTCACCGTCCTCGGCGGTGATGGCGTTGGAGTCGCGGTGCACGATGCACCGCTCCAGGTACAAGAACGACAAGCGGTCGCCCACCCTCGTCAGCTCGCGCGGACCCGATGTCCTACGCCTGCCCACGGTTCCCATGCCTCAGCCCACCGGCGCCAGGGTCATCAACCCGCACCCGTACGCCTTGGCCCGTCCCAGGCCCGCGCACAGCGTGCGGCGCAACGCGTCGGGATCGGTCACGGTAAGCCGCCCGTCGAAGGTCGCGGTGACCACGGGAACCCGCATCCGCTTCCCGCGCCTGTCCGGGCGCGGGTCGGGCTTGTCGAAGCCGCGCGCGCCGCGGTCGTGCACGAGTAGTTCGTGTTCGTCCTCACCCGGGAGCAACTGCTGGTCGGCTGACCTGCGCACGATCTCGAAACCGCACGCCTCCTGCCGCTTCAGCAGCCATCCCGCCTGGTGGCGGGGGGTCACGTGCGCGGTGACCTTGGTGGGTTCCCCGTCCTTGCGCCGGATGCTGTGCACGGGATTGGCGGTGAGCCGGAACGCCCACGACTGCCCGGCCTCCAACCCGTCCAGGAACCCGGTGTAGTCGTGGGTCCGCCATGTGCCCTCGGGGTTGGTCGGCCACCCGGCCTGCTCCACCACGTGGGTCAGGTCGGGCCGGGCGGGGCTCACCACGTAGAGGAACACCTCCGCCGCGGCGTTGCGGTCCACCCGCCACAGCACCCGGGGCGCACCGGGGTCGCCCGGCAGCAGATCGGGGAAGGACCCCATGACGGCGGCGTGCATGGCCTGCGGCGAGGACAGCAGTCTCCTCGCGCCAGGACGATGGGTGTTGAACCGGAATCGGGTCAGGTGCATCAGTTTCCTCCCAGCACGGCCGTGGGGTCGTGGTCGGGCAGCGCGTTCCTGCGAGCCGTCGGGTTGGGGACGCGAACCGAGTCGGGCAGTACCGTACGCAGGGCGTACCGGCGGTGCAGCGGGTCGAAGCTGAGCGGCAGATCGCGCAGTGAGTCGGCCCGGGTCTCCCCCGGCGCGGCGTCGACCAGGGTGCTCAACTCGACCTCCTCCCGGGCGCGCCACCGCCACTGCCGCTGGTACCACCGGGCGGCCTGCCAGGGCTGCTCCCGCAGGACGTCCTCGACCCGGCCGTCCACCGGCTCGCCCAGGTCGACCGGCCGGGCTGGAGGGCAGGACCGCCTGCCGAGATAGGGCAGGTAGACGGGGCTACGGACCGCCCGGTACAGCTCGGCGACCAGGCATTCCTCCCCCTCCACCGCCGCCACGAACACGGCGTCGGACAGGTAGAAGCGCTCCGACACCGGCATGGACGTGCCGGTGACCAGGTGTTTGGCGGTCTGGTAGTCACGCACGCGGGTTCCCGGCTGGTCCACGCGCACGCCGAAGCGCAGCGCCGCCAGGTCGGACAGGTCGGCGGTCCGGTCGCGTCCCTGGGCGGCGGCCAGCAGCCCGAGCACCCCGCTCTTGGTGGGGGCGTGCTCGGTGCCGCGCCGGGCGAACCGGGAGGCCGACCCCCACGACTGGAGGGGACCCGCCAGGACGAGGGCCAGCACGCTCATGCGTCGCTCTCCACGCGCTGCGCCACTGCCTCGCCGACTCCTCCGACCAGTTCGTCCAGACTCCGCGCCTGGGTACCGAGCTCCGCCAGCGGCTTGGTCCGCTCACCGATCCGCAGTACCCACCCACGGGTGCCCTCGGCGCCGTAGGCCCGCTCGATTTCCTCGGCGTGCTCGGCGAGCTGCCTGCACGCCCCTGCGACGAACCCGCGCTCCTCCCCGGTCTCGACCGGAGCCTCGAAGGCCCCCACGAAACTGATCGGGCGCGCGTCGCGCAGCTTGACGATGACCGCGTCGGGCAGGGTGTGGTTGCCGAAGGTGTTGATCTTGCCGGTGGGCAGTGACGCCACGAACCCGCGCACGAACGCCTCCACCGCGCGGCGCAACGGCTCACTGACGGGCTCGTCCTCGCGCAGCCCCTCCCCCAGGTTCTTCCCGAGCAGGTCCACGTCCACGGCCGCGTACCGGTACAGCGTCGCGGAGTTGAACTCCACCGTGCCGATCATGCCCGCGCCAGTGTCCTCCTCGGGGTTCTGGTCGTCCACGGCCGTGTAGTAGTCCGACTCGTTCTCCACCGCGTGGACACTGATGGCGTGTGCGACCTGCGCGGCGGCGTCCACGTTGATGTCGGCGCCGTCGGCGACCATTCGGCCGAACAGGGCGATGTCCACCGAGTGGCGGGTGTCGGCGATCGACTTGGCCTTCGCCTTGTTGTCCTTGTCCTTGAGGAAGGCCTTGATGTCCTCACGGCCCTCCACGGCGAGCTCGGCGAGTCCGTCACGTTGGCGGGCGCTGAGGAACATCAGGTAGGCCGACTCGGGGGCGGGCTCCTTCTCGCCCTTCTGTTTTGCAGCATCAGCCTTCCGCTTCGGAACCTCCAGCTTCTTTCCGAGAATCGAATGGAAGACCTCGGCGGCCAGGGTCAGCGCCTCGGCCTCATCGACGTCCGGGGCGATCTCGCTGATGCGGGAGGCGACCAGCTCCGCCACACGCTTGGTCCGGGTGCCCAGCTCCTGCGAGTCGACCAGGGCGTCGAAGGCGAGCCGGGTGGCTCGCTTCCACGCCTGGCTGGAGACCCGGGAGCGGCGGACCCCGCCGTAGACGGCCGTCTTGGGGGCGCCGGTGTCGTCGCGGTTGAGGTTGCTGGGCGGCACGGTCTGCAGCACGTGCACGTCGAGAATGGTGCGGCTCATGGTGTGTCCTCGTCCTGTCGGTGCCCGCCAACGGGCACATGGGGGCAGAAAGCTGGTGGGGGGGGTGTTGGAAAGGCGGCGCAGTCAGTCCTCGACGCCGGTCTCGGTCTCCGGCCCGTCGGCGGCATCGTTGGCCTCGGCTGCCCCCTGGGGGCGGTGAGCCTGGAATCCGCGGCCCCACAGCCGGCGGACCCGGGCCGCCCCGGCAGGCGTGCGGGCCTCGTAGAGCTGGTCGGCGAGAAGCCCGTAGTCGAGCGGAATGTCCTGGGCGCGCAGAAGCTTGACGATCCCCCGGAGCCGGTCCAGACGGGTGGCGGGGTCGGTGGCGCTTCCGACCTGCACGAACCTCCTGCGCAGCGGTTCGTCGATATCCCCGGAGGGCATGAGTCGGCGGACGGCTCCGCCGAGATCGCGTCCGCGTTTGTGCATGCCCCGGTCCCGTTTGGACTGCTGATGCAGGGCGTAGAGGGTGAGGGCCCCGTGCACCGCCGCCTCCGCTGCCCCGGTCCGGGGGTCGTCGTCGATGCCGAACCTCTCGTAGAAGCGGTGGTCCAGTGTCAGTCCCACCAGCTCCGGGACCGCATCGATCGGTTTGCCCGCGCCCCGGCGCAGTCTGGCCAGGGTGGCGACGGCCTCGGAGAGGTCCTTCAGGTAGCCGCCCTGGAGCTGGCGGACGCGTTCGTCGACCAACTCCCCGATGTCCCTGAGTTTGGGCACGAACTCGGCAGGGCTCGTGGTGGTCACTGTTCTTCCTCCGGGGAGTCGTCGGGGATGGTCAGGGGAAGCACCTTGCGCAGGCCGGCGCGGAAACGCAGATCGGCCCGGGAAGCGGTGAGCCAGACCGAGCCCTTCTTGGTGGCGATGACCCGACCGGTCCAGGCCGCTTCTCCAACTGTGTCCATGAGTTCGGCGCCAAGCTGGAAAACAGTCTGGTGTGCCTGAAGTTGCCAGTGGCGGCGCTGTTCCAGAGGGGGTTCGGCGGTGTTGAGGCCGCGCAGCCACTTGCGGAAGGGCTCATCCAGTTCCGCGAACCCCCGGTCGCGGGCGTTCGCGCGCGGGCCCTCCCCGTCGGCGCCCGACGCTTCGGCGAGGGCGGTGGCCAGGTCGCCCAGGACGGTGACCGCCTCCTCCGCGTCGGTGACCGCGTCGACCGCTGTCCGAGCGAGGGCGCCGTCCCGGTCGTGGAGCAGGACGACGGGCATGGCCACGGCGTCGTCCACGATCTCGTCGATGACGGACTGCTGGGTGCCGTAGACGGCGCCGACGATACGGGCGCGGACCAGGAAGTCCTTGGACAGAAGGTTCTCGAAGGCGAGGAGCGCGATCCAGTCCAGGATGCGCGGACGCACGATCTTCGCCGCCTCCTGGCGCTGTTCCGCGCCGCGGGCGTACCCCGTGACCAACGCGCCGAGTCCGCGCCAGGCGCTGCGGGCGGGGTCGTGCTCGCGCGGAAGGTAGACCGGGGCCTCCCGAAGCTTCTTCTCCTGGGCGGGGCTGCGGCGCCACGCGGTCATGGGCTCGCGCTGGTGCTTGTTGCGTGCGGTGAGCGGGTCGCCGTAGGCGAGCAGGACACCGTGGACGCCTTCGCCGTCGTGGTGCAGGCGGATCCGGCGACTCTGCCAGGTGTAGAGGTCGCGCAGCCCGTGCGGTCGGGTCTCGGCCTCCGCGCCCGCCAGGGGTTCGGCGGTGTTCTGGGGACGGCGCCAGGCTGGTGCGTCCTTTGCCGCATCCGTGCGCAGGTTGAGGCTCTGCTCCCCGGAGGCGACGAGGTTGAGCAGGAGGGTCTGCTGGAGGTCGTCGCCCTCCACGTACACCCCGCCGAGGTTTCCGACCCAGCCCACCCCCTGCGGGTAGACCTTGCCGCCCTTGAGTCTGGGGTCGCCGACCGCGCCCGACTTGATGCCCGAGGTGTCGTAGGCGTGGGCGTGCAGAAGCCAGCGTGCGGCCTCGGCGAAGGTCAGCCGCTCGGCACCGTGCGCTCGCATGGTGAAGAAGCGCGCGTTGTTGGGCACGTCCGCCACGATCGGGTCAGGCGGGGAGTGCTCGCCCTTGCCGGTGCGCAGGTCCGCGACCTGGAGGAACGGCGTGGCGGGGTGCAGCAGGTCGAAGCGGTCACGGTGTTCGCTGAGATAGGCGCGCACCCGGTCCGCCGGGATGCCGTCCTCCCACAGTTCCTCCCACTCGTCGACGTCTCCAGGGCCTTCGACCGCGTCGTGCAGGATCGCCAGGAGGAGGCGCAGGAGCGCGAAGTCCTGGGTGGGCACGTCACCGACGAGGCGTCGGATGTCCGGGGCCTGTTCGAAGACCTCGGCCAGGGAGAGCGCGGCCTCTCCCCCGTCGAGGCGCTGGACCGGGATCCAGGAGCGTGAGATCAGGTCGAAGGAGGTGGGCGGGGGCACGGTGGCGTCAGTCGGCACGGTGGACCTCTAGTCCGTCGGATTCTGTGTAGTGGAGCGTGTGCCCGGCCAGCTCGGCGCGGTTGCCCTCATCCAGGAACAGGACGAGCTCCCCGGCGATCCAGTGGGCGTCCTTGGTCTGCCAGGCGAGCACGATCTCGGCTTCGAGCTCGGTGATGGCCTGCTCGATCACCGCGCCGGAGACGGTCAGCTGGTAGGGCAGGCGTAGGCCGGAGGCGGCCAGGGCGCGGATGGCACGGGGAGAAGGCACCGCGTCGATGGGCAGGGGCAGACCGCCGCGGCCCTCGGTCAGCCAGGGGACGGTGGTGGCCGTGCCGTCGGCGTGACGCCGCGCCACCAGAACCTCCAGGCTCTCGCCGGTGTCGCGGACCTGGGCCTTTCCGCCCTGGGTGTCGTCGGCGTCGCCGACCCCGGCGTCGACCCAGCCGATGAGGCCCCTGCCGTCCCGGCCCGCCGGGTTGAGGAGGAAGGTCTGTGCCTTCTCACCCTTGCGCGCGTGCTGCTGCTCGTGCGCCTTCAGGGCCTCGGCCATCCGCTCCTGCCAGGTGGACGGGGCTGCTTCGGCGCCGCCGTAGGCGTCCTGGACCAGAGGGCTGATGTCGTCGGGCAGACGCATGGTAGGGCTGGCGTCGGGACCGGCGTCGGTGTCGGTGTCGGCTTCCAGGCGGGAGCGCAGTACGGCAAGGGAACGCAGGAGGGCGTACTCGCCGTAGACCGTCCGCGAACCCCGTACTGGCCGGGGCGGTGTCTCGGCCCAGTCGACTCCGGTGATCAGGCAGCGGGCGCGGCGAAGGCGTGGGGGCCGATCGCTCTGCTCCTCCCCGCGCGGATGGCGGTGCATGCGGCCCATGCGCTGGAGTACCAGGTCGACCGGGGCGAGGTCGGTGACCAGCAGGTCGAAGTCGACGTCCAGGGACTGCTCCACGACCTGGCTGGCGACCACGATGTGCCTGGTGGGACGATCTCCACCGAGCTCGGCGACCCTGGCGGGCGAGCCGTACTCCCGCAGGAGCTGCTCGTCCCTGGAGGCCCGGTCCAGGTCGAGGAAGCGTGAGTGCGCGACGGTCACCGCGCCGTCTCCGAAGCGGTCACGCAGGTGAGCAGCGGCCTCGTGGACACGGGCGACCGTGTTGCGCACGACCAGGGCGCAGCCGCCTTCGGCCAGTTCCCCTCCGAGGCGATCGGCGAGTACGTCGAGGTCGTCGTCCAGGGGTTCCACGGTGACGTCGGTCGATCGGCCGGATGCGGCGGGGGCGTGGACGCGGGATGCACGGCCGCGCTCGGCGGTGGTGACCAGCGGGTACTCGCGGGCGCTCTCCACCGCGTGGTTGTCCGTGTCTCCGGTTGTGTCGGTGTAGGCGTCGACCAGCTCACGCCTGCGACGGGCGGGCAGGGTCGCGGAGAGAACGATGACCGGCACTCCGTACTGGCCGAGCCAGGAGAGGGCGCGGTCGAGGTAGGCGTTCATATAGGTGTCGTAGGCGTGGGCCTCGTCGATGACGACGACCTTGCCCGCCATGGCGAGGTGGCGGAGGGCCAGGTGGCGGCTCTTGAGACCCATGAACAGGAGTTGGTCGACGGTGCCGACCGAGAAGGAGGACAGCATGCCCTTCTTGCGGCCCCGGAGCCAGTGGTGGGCGACCAGTTCGCTGGGAGCCTGCCTGTTGGCGGGGGCGTCGTCGCTGTCCCGGTCGGTGTCGGTGGCCAGGCGGTGGCCGCCGCCCATGAGCTTGGTGAAGTCCCTGTTGAGGTGGGCCTTGGAATGGGCGAGGAAGACTGAGGTGGCTTCCTCGGGCATCCCGGGGAGGCGTTCGAGCCAGTTCAGGTAGCGCTGGAACATGGCGTTGCTTGTGGCCATGGTGGGGAGGGCGACGAAGCAGCCGCCCGCTCCGGAGCAGGCGGCGAAGATCTCCGCCGCGGTCAGGGCGGCTTCGGTCTTGCCCTCGCCCATCGGGGCCTCGATGATCATCAGACCCGGACCCGTCATCTCCCGCGCTGCCTCGACGGCCTGTTCCTGGACGGGACGGGGTGTCGCTCCGGCCGGGAGGTCGAAACGGGCCTTGAAGAGCCCGGTGGTGGTGCCTTCCGGTTTTTCGGCCTTCCACTGTTGTGGCAGGTCCAGGAGGTGCCAGGCGTGTTCGGTGCGCTCGGGGTCAGTGCCGCGTTCGCCGGGGAAGTAGGGGAACAGCTCGGGGTTGCTGGCGATCCAGTCGGCGGTGATGACCAGGGCGGTGAGGAGTACTTGCGCGGTCTGCGGGAGTTTGAGGGCTGTCCAGTCCCCGAGCCGGTCGGACGCCCCTGTTTCCTGCGCCGCCGCGTCCAGGAGCTCCCGCTGTGCCGTAGCCCAGACCTGTTCGTGCCCGGGGGTGCGGAGTAGTTCCGGACGTCGGGCCAGGTCGGCGATGGCACCAATGCTCGGAGGGGTGCCGTGGTGGCCTCCGACGATGACGGTGAGCTGGTGGGTGGAACGTTCCTTCCAGCCGTGGCGCTGCACCAGCCAGTCGCGGAGGATCAGCTGTCCGGCCAGGCCGTGGGGCGCGCGTTGGCGGTCGGCCATCTGTTTCTGGAGGGGCATCTCCAGGCCTTCGTGGCGCATGCGCTCGGCGAGTTGTTCGACCTGACAGGCGAAGGCAGGGGTGGCTTTGCCGATGTCGTGAGTGGCGGCCAGCCAGATGGCGAGGGTTCGGGCTTCGTCTTCGCCCTCGGGGAGTACGTGGCTGATCTGGTCACGTACCTGGGAGGGGAGCCACTCGTCCCACAGCTTGCTCGCGACGGCGGCGCTGTCGGCCATGTGACGCCACAGGGGCAACCAGCCGTCGGAGTCGAAGTCGTGCTTGGCCCATATTTGGCGAGCAGCCGTGGAGAGGCGGTCTTTCCAGGGCTGGGGGCGACCCTCGTCTGTCATGGCCGACATTGAACAGGAGCTCAGCGACCTTCCGCAGCCAAACGCCCATATCCGCTCTGACCGCATCCGGCCATGAGGAACCCGCCCGCACGTGCAAACCACGTGCTCTGTGCGCCGGACACATCCCCGCATGCGCGGGGAACACTCGCTCGTGCCCTCCTACAAGACCTTGAAGAAGGGACCATCCCCGCGTGCGCGGGGAGCACATTCCAAGGTTCACTATAAGGTTCGTCACTCAGGGACCATCCCCGCGTGCGCGGGGAGCACACCCCGGAGCGCACCGTCGCCTGGCCCACGATGGGACCATCCCCGCGTGCGCGGGGAGCACCTCGGAGTCGCTTGGTAGTGAAGACCGCGTCAGGGACCATCCCCGCGTGCGCGGGGAGCACCTGTTGCCCGTGCTCGGTGAAGCGGCCGAGGGGGGACCATCCCCGCGTGCGCGGGGAGCACCCCGTCGCGAGACTGCTGGCGTCGCTGGCGTGGGGACCATCCCCGCGTGCGCGGGGAGCACGTCGCGGGTCTGGACGACGACGGCCGCCAGCTGGGACCATCCCCGCATGCGCGGGGAGCACTGCACCTCCAGGTCGGCGGGGTCGATGATGCCGGGACCATCCCCGCATGCGCGGGGAGCACTCCATGAGGTACAGCCGCAACTCGCGCACCGCGGGACCATCCCCGCATGCGCGGGGAGCACGCGGGGACGGCGGGCTACTCCTCGCGCATCTTGGGACCATCCCCGCATGCGCGGGGAGCACCCTCGTGTTCGCGGACGAGGCGGCCCTAGGTGGGGACCATCCCCGCATGCGCGGGGAGCACCCGCCCAGCCCTCCCAGCAGCGCGCGCCACTCGGGACCATCCCCGCATGCGCGGGGAGCACATGGGGTTCACGTCGATCGGCTCGCTGCTGTCGGGACCATCCCCGCATGCGCGGGGAGCACGCCGCGCCGAACGTGGCGTTCCTCGAAGACCTGGGACCATCCCCGCATGCGCGGGGAGCACAGGCCTGGACCTGGCCAACGACCGCGACGTCAGGGACCATCCCCGCATGCGCGGGGAGCACTCGACGGGGCCGATGTAGAACTCCACGACCTCGGGACCATCCCCGCATGCGCGGGGAGCACACCACACCCACGCCGCCCCCGGCCCCGGACCCGGGACCATCCCCGCATGCGCGGGGAGCACAGTGTGTCCTCGCCGTAGCTTTCGCGGGCGCCGGGACCATCCCCGCATGCGCGGGGAGCACTGGCTCTCCGGGCTTCATGTTCTCAGGGGTTTGGGACCATCCCCGCATGCGCGGGGAGCACTACACCCAAGCTCTTGCCGCCGCCGACAGGCAGGGACCATCCCCGCATGCGCGGGGAGCACCCTTCCGGCCTGGAAGCCGGGGGTGTGCTCCTGGGACCATCCCCGCATGCGCGGGGAGCACAGTCCACGACCTGCGAACTTACCAGCGGCAAGCAGCCAATTTTCCAACTTCTCGAAATTCAGACATAAGCCCCAAAAACCCAAAAATAACTCAATTGCCAATCCGGAGCTAGCGCTACCTGTCCGTCTTGACGCTCTCAAGGAAGACATGCCACTCAATACTGGGGAAAGCAAGGGCCCCGCTTCCCGATGCTTGGTGTCCCGCATCGCCGCTCCTTCGTTCAAGTCAGCAACCTCGACACAGTTGGACGAGGTTCCGCTGTAGCTTGACTTGAACCACTTAGCGGGGCGCGGCTTCATTGCTACTCCTTCTCCAAGGCTCTGGCAACACCATCCAGGAAGGTGAGCGTCTGCGCGGGCCGCCAGGCGTCCGCAAGCAGGCGTTCGAACACACCGGAGTAGCGCTCCAGCGATTCCTGATCATCCCAAAAAAGACTCGTGGTATCGGTGACGGTCACGAGTACCGTCAACTCATCCAGCGTGAGCAGGATGAAGTTTCCGATCTCCAAGGCCGCGTGGGCTCCTGCCTCGAAAGGCAGCACCTGAAGGGTTACGTTCGGCTGCTCCGCAGTCTGAATGAGATGCCGGACTTGTTCTGCCATCAGACTAGAGCCACCCACAGTGGTGCGGATCGCGGCCTCGCTGACGATTCACCCGGCGTCATGCGCACCCAGCTCACCCGCCTTCGCGACCTGGCCACCGGCGACCGCGTCACGGTCCACCTGCTTCCCCAGGGCACGGCGCCCCACCCCGGCCTGCGCGGCGTGTTCTGGACGCTGGCCTTCTCCCCGCGCCACAGCCTCGCCTACACCCCGCATCCGCGCGGTCCGGGCCACCTGGTCACCGACGCCACGCACATCAAGGGCTACACCGACCTGTTCGCCACCCTCCAGGGCGTGGCCCTGTCGGCCGCCGACTCCCTGCGGCTGCTGGACCGGGTCATCGAACGCTTCCCCGACGAGCCCAGGCGGCGCGCCCTCACCACGGGCCTCCCCCACGGGGTCAGCGACGCGTATGACACCGCCGCCGCCAAGGGCTGATCACGGGTTCCTCCCCCACGTGTCACCGGCCGGACACGTCAAGGCCCTGGCAGGCGTTAGTCCGCCTCCAGGGCACGGCCAGCACACAAAACCCAACAGAAAAAGGAGATACCGGCATGGTCATTGTGCCGCAGACCTCTGTCGCCACCGCTCACCCGGAGCGGCGCTGGGAGCCGCGCCTCTACCCCGAAACCCTGGCCACCACCAGCCGCGTGCGCTCGGACCTGCGCACCGACCTGGCCCGGCTCACCGGGCTCGGTGACGACCTGGTCGAGACCGTGGTGCTGTGCGCCAGCGAGATGTTCGCCAACGCCGTCGAGCACTCGCGGTCGGGAGAGGCCGACGGCAGGGTCATCCGCACCCTGGCCGTGCACACCGCGCCGGACGCCGGGGCCGTGCTGCGTCTGTCGGTCATAGACGACGGCGCCAAGGACACCAGTCCCCTGGTCCCCCGCCAGCGCACGGCCGAGGAGTGGCGAAGGCCGAACCCGGCCGTTGACGGTTCCGATCACGCCGATCACGCCGATCACGCGGAAGGTCCCGGGAGCGCCCCCGTCGAACGCGCCCCCGGGACCACCGGTCACTCCGTGACCGTTTCCCCGCTCCCCCGCCCTACTTGGCGAGGAAGGCCAGCAGTGCCTCGGTGACCTCCTCGGCGTGGGTCCACAGCAGGCCGTGCGGGGCGCCCTCGATCTCGACGTAGTCCGCCGACGGCAGCAGGGCCGAGAACGCGCGGCCGGTGGCGTCGATCGGCAGGATGTTGTCCGCGGTGCCGTGCAGGATCAGCGCGGGGACGTCGATCTTGGGGATGTCGGCGCGGAAGTCGGTGAACCAGGTCAGCGGAGCCGCCGCCGCGGCGACCGCGCCCGAGCCCGCCGCGACGTTCCAGCTGTTGCGGACGGCCTCCTCGCTGATGCGGGTGCCCAGGTTCTCGTCCAGGTTGTAGAAGTTCTTGTAGAAGTCGGTGAAGTAGGCGTACCGGTCGGCCTTGACGTCGGCGACGACGCCGTCGAAGAACTCCCGGGGCGCGGCACCGTCCGGGTTGTCCTCGGTCTTGAGCAGGAACGGCTCCAGGGAGGCCAGGAAGGCGGCCTTGGCGACGCGGGCGGAACCGTAGGTGCCCAGGTAGCGGCCGACCTCGCCGGTGCCCATGGAGAAGCCGACCAGGACGACGTCGGTGAGGTCGAGCGTCTCCAGGACCGTGTTGAGGTCGGCGGCGAAGGTGTCGTAGTCGTAGCCGGTGGAGGGCTGGGAGGACTGCCCGAAACCGCGGCGGTCGTAGGTGATGACCCGGTACCCGGTGTCGAGCAGGGCGGCGGCCTGCTTCTCCCAGGAGTGGCCGTCGAGCGGGTAGCCGTGGATGAGGACGACCGGCTGGCCGGTGCCCCGGTCCTCGTAGTACAGCTCGATCGGAGTGCTGTTCTCGGTTCCGACGGTGATGCGCCCCATGATGGACCTCTCCCCCTGGATGAGAACGGTTGTTCTCATCTGAGCCAATGGGCGAGAACGATCGTTCTCGCTTGTTCTGAAGTCTAGAGAACGATCGTTCTCAACGCAAGTACACTGGCGGACATGGACATGAACAAAGAGGAGTACCGCCAACGGATCATCGCCGCGGCCGACCGGCTCTACTACACGCGGGGCTTCTCTTCCGTGGGCATGGACCAGCTGCGGGACGCCGCCGGGGTCTCGCTGCGCCGCCTCTACCAGCTGTTCCCCTCCAAGGGCGACGTCGTCATGGCCGTCCTGCGGGGCCGGCGGCGGATGTGGGTCGAGGGGCTGGACCAGCACGTGAACGCGGCCGGCACTCCCCGGGAGAAGCTGCTGGCGGTCTACGGTTTCCTGTCCGACTGGTTCTGCGAGGAGGACTTCCGGGGGTGCGGGTTCGTCAACGCCTTCGCGGAGCTGGGTGCGGTCAACTCCGACGTCGCCGACATCGCGCGCGAGCACAAGGTGTCCTTCCAGCGCTACCTGGGCGAGCTGGTGGAACGGATCGGCGCGGACTCCTCCCTCGCCGCGCAGCTCGCGCTCCTGGCGGAGGGGGCGCAGACCACCGCCGCGATCACGGGTCAGGCGGAGACGGCCGACCGGGCGCGCGAGGCCGCCGAGGTGCTCATCGACGCGGCCCTGGAGAGGGCAGGCTCCGACTCGCGGGAGAGCGTCTCCCCGGCCCGCGCCACGAGCGACGCGTAGGCCGGGGCCGTCACCGCGTGCGCGGGGAGCACCCCGGCGGCCCTCTGTTCCACCGCGGCCCCGGCCTCCCCGGCTCCGGGAAGCCGTCCCGGGCTGTCCGGGGCGGCCCCGGTCCAACGGAACGGCACTCATCACGGAACCGGGGCCGGGTGGGGCGGTTACTCCCGGCAGGCCCGGCGGACCTCCTGCACCGTGGCGGGGGCGTCGAAACGGAACAGTCCGTCCAGCCCGTTCTCCAGCCGCGCGGCGCGCACGGCCGACTTCACGGCGAAGAACACGCTGGAGGCCAGTACCAGCGGCGGTTCGCCGATCTCCTTGGACGACATCAGGTCGTTGGGGTTGTCGGGCACAGAGGCGGCCTTCTCCCGGGGGAAGAGGTGGGTGTTCATCCGGAGGGGGATGGTCGAGGTCGCCGGGGGCTTGTACCTCCAGGTGTTGGTGCTGTTGAGGCGGCCCCGCTCCTTCCCCGCCGTCTCGCGGGGCAGGTGTTCGGTGAGCAGGTAGCCCAGGCCCTGGACGAAGCCCCCCTCGATCTGGCCGACGTCGAGTGCGGGGTTGATGCTCCAGCCGATGTCGTAGACGATGTCGGACCTGAGGACGGTGACCTCGCCGGTGAGGACGTCCACCTCCACCTCCGAACAGGCGGCGGAGTAGGTGAACCCGCTGAAGGAGTCCACGCCGCCGCCGGGGACGGCGTCGGGGTGGACCTTGACGCCCGGGATGCTGGGCTGCTGTTCCCTGGGCTTGTAGGTCAGTGCGGGCAGGGGTGCCTCACCGCCGGTGATGGGCGCGGTGAAGGCCGTGACCAGGTCCACCCGGTGGGCGTAGGCGAGCTGGACCAGGTTCTGCCAGACGAGTTTTCCGGATTCGGTCCTGGCCGCCCACCCCTGCTCGCCGTGGTTCCAGTAGTCGATGCCCTGCGCCTTGCACCAGTCCGGCCCCTGTTCCCGGAGCATGCGGGTGCCGAAGTCGGCGAGGCGCCGGCGCAGACTTTCGCAGACCTGTTTGACGGCCTCGCCGTTGTAGGCGGTACCGGTGGAGGCCCCAGTGCTGGTGGGGTTGGGGATGACGCTGGTGCGCGGGCCCTCCACCCGGAGCAGGCTCAGCGGGACGTTGAGGATGTGGGAGGCGATCTGCTCGACCTTGGTCACCAGGCCCTGCCCCATCTCCACGCCGCCCTGGTGGATGACGACGCTGCCGTCACCGGCGTGGACGGCCACGTGCGCGGCGGCCTGTTCGAGCATGGTGAGGTTGTAGCCGGATCCGTACTTGACCGGCACCATGGCCACTCCGCGTTTGCGCCAGCGGTTCTCGGAGTTGAACCTCCTGACCCGGGCCAGTGTGTTCTCGTAGTCGCCGACCTCCTCCAGGTAGGCCCAGACCTCCTTCATGTAGCAGTAGGTCAGGGGCTGGCCGAAGGGGGTGACGTCGCCCCGCTCGTAGAGGTTCTTCTCCCGTACCTGTTCGGCGGTCATGCCGAGGACGTGGGCGGCGTCGTCGATGGCGTTCTCGGTGATGATCTTGCCCTGGATGTCACCGAACGCCCGGAAGGCGGTGTTGGGCGCGGTGTTGGTACGGCACACGTCGATCTGGTTCTCGAAGTTGGGAACACGGTAGGCGTTGTCCGCGCGCAGCTGGATGCAGTTGGCCACGATGAAGGAGCAGTCGTAGAACGCTCCCCCGTCGCCCCACATGCGGGTCTGCATCCCGCGGATCAGGCCCCGGTCGGCGGGGTCGGCCCTCCCGTCGTCGACGGCGATCTGGTACTGGCCGTAGTAGGGGTGGCGCTTGCCGATGAGTGCGGTGTCCTGGTCGCGGGGCAGGACCAGGCGGACCGGCCTGCGCAGGGCGTGGGCGGCCACGACGGCGGGGCCGGTGACGAACCGGGCGGCCTCCGTCTTGCCGCCGTAGCCGCCGCCGACCTGGTCCACGTGGACCTGGATGCGGTGGTGCTCCACGCCCAGGGCCATGGCGGCGGTCTGGTGCATCTCCATCGGACTCTGCGTGGAGGGGCGCACCAGCCACCGGTCGCCGTCCAGGGGGTCGACCAGGCAGGCCTGGGTCTCCATGTAGAAGTGGACCTGGCCTCCCGTGCTCTGGGCGCTCTCCACGACCTCGCAGGTGAGGCCGTCGACACTGGCCTGGCGGTGGAGGGGGGTGCGTTCGAGCGGCGGTTTGCCGGAGGTGGTCCAGTCGAAGCGGCTGCCGGGGCGGGTGATCTTCCAGATGTGGGAGACGAAGGCCGCCTCCTCGGGGCAGTCGGGGAAGACGCTGCCGTGGCGGATGGCCTCGTCCAGGGTCAGGATCGGCTCCTTCCAGGGCTCGGACCAGTCCACGGGGGCGTAGGTGACGCAGTGGGCGGTGACGTACTCGGCGATCTCTGCGGCCTCCTGTTCGCTGCGGGCCGCCACGAGGGCGAGGGCCTGGCCGAGGTAGCTCACCTGCTTCTCGGCGAACAGGGGCTGGTCCGCGCCCATGCCCTGCTTGTTGATACCGACCGCGGGCACGTCCTGGTGGGTGACGAGCCCGAGGAAGGCGGAGGGGTAGCGGTCGGCCAGGTGCGCGCTCAACGCCTCGGGACCGGAGGCACGGCTGTCGCCAGGAGTGGTGAGGGTGAACTTGGCCAGCGCCCTGCGGCTGGTCACCAGGACGCAGTGGGCGGTGGCCGGGACGGCATGGACGTCGTGGGTGTAGCGGAGCTGGCCGGAGGCCTGGTACATCGCCAGGCGTTTGGTGTGGGGCTCGGCGACGGGTTGGCGCCAGTCCTGGCTGGACCAGCTCTGGGTACCGTCGCTGACGGGCCTGCTGCCCCAGGGCGCTTCCACGGCGGAGCGCTCCTCGGCGGGCACCTGGTCCGGGTCCCACTTCAGGAGCGCCATGATCAGTGTCTTGTGCAGGAACGCACAGACCAGGTCGGCGAGGTAGGCGTCGGTGATGCCCTCGGAGGGCGCGGCGGCCCGGCGCGGGGCGGAGTCGCGCAGGGCCTGTCCGACCTCCGTGCGCAGCCGGGCGAGCAGGTCGGGCACACGTGCGAAGGTGAGGGGCTCGTCGAGGAGTGCCCTCGCGGTGTCGGCGGCCTTCCACGGGGAGGCCGCGACGCCGCCGAACACCAGGTGGGCGGCGCTGAACGACAGGCCGTCCCCGTCCTCGTCATCCTCCCCGTCCCACTCCCTGGCCAGGCAGGTGGTGGCGTTGACCAGGGAGTGGGAGTTGACCTCGCGCAGCGCTGTCTTGTGGGCCATGACGTGGAACCCGTCGGTCAGCAGGGGCAGCGCGTAGTGGATCAGCACAAGGTCGTCGAGGAGCTCGGGGGCCTTGGTGACCCGGGCTACCAGCTCCCCGGCGCTCACCGTGTACCGCTGTTCGGTGGAGGCGAGCCAGTAGGTGATCTCGGCTTCCACCGCGACCAGGGCCGTGAACAGGTCGGAGGGGAAGAACTCGCCCGTGGTGATGTGGCGCAGCACCATCATGGTGTTGCCGCCCAGGGTCGCGGTGTTGCGCAGGACGGTCCCGGCGGTGCGGCGGGCCATGAGGCGCAGGGCCTCCAGCGCGGCGGTGTCCCCCTGGTCCTGGTGGGAGGTGATCACCGTGTCCAGCGTGGTGATGAGGTCGGTGTAGGTGGTGGCGGCGCCCACCTGGACGTGGTCGTCGTTCTCCCGGGTTCCGTGGAGTTCGGGGATGTGGCGGATGTCGACGAGGTCGCGCGCGGCACGGAACTCCTCCGGATAGACGCCGTAGGAGGTGTTGGCGCAGACCAGGCGGCGGGTGCCGGCCGGGGTGGCGGCCATGACCTGTTTGAGGCCGCTGAGGGTGGTCACGGTGTGCCAGGTGGTGTCACGGGCCTTGACGGTGAACGCGCGCGGGGGTGTCCTGGCGCCCTCGGGGAGGTCGAGGGTGGGGCGTGCGTGGGGGTCGGGCGGGCAGCACACGGGTTCGGGCAGGCACTTCATGCGGTTCTTCTCGTCCTGCTCGCTCCAGTCCTCGGCGAAGGTCTTCATGCCGGTGAGGATGGGCCGGTAGCCGGTGCAGCGGCACAGGTTCCCGTCGAGGGCGTGCTCGATATCGGCCTTGGTGGCTCTGGGGTGGTTGACCAGGAACTCGGTCATGTTCATAACGAAGCCGGGGGTGCAGAAGCCGCACTGGGTGCCGTTGTTGGCGGCCAGGCGGTAGGCGACGGGGTTCATGTGGCACAGGGGCGTCGAGTCCGTGTCGGAGTCGGCGGCGTGCTTCGGGGCGGTGGTGCCGTCGGCGGGTGCGTCGGTGCTCTGGGCGATCTCGGCCGCTGTCTGGGCCGCGTCGGCGACGACGGGCAGCGTGAAATCGGGTGGGGCGGCCCCTCGGGAGTGGAACACCTGGTGGCTGAGGCTCTCGGGGACCGGTCGGCGCGCGGCGCCGGTGCCCTCGATGGTGGTGACCGCCAGGCCGTCCAGGGAGCAGACCGGGCGCAGGCAGGCGTTGGCGGCCCGGTGCTCGGCCGCCTCGTGCTCGGCGTCCCAGTGCGAGAGGACGACGGTGCACGCGCCGCATCCCCCCTGGCCGCAGCTCTTCTTCGTTCCGGTCAGCCCGACGTCGGACGCGCGCAGGTAGTCCACGAGCAGGAGCTCGGGAGAGGGGGCGTCGAGTTCGATCCTGTCGCCGTTGAGATAGAACACCACAGGCTGGGTCATGAGTCTCTCCTTCGTCTTTCCGGGTGTTGGTCACCCGCCGTATGAGTACGCGCACGCATGGCAATGGCACTGGGGCAGCGCCGGCTTCGGCCCGGTCCCGAGGTCGGGGAAACCCGGGAGGAAGGCCGCGCAGACCGCCGAGCGGATGAGCCCGGGCAACGGCGCGGACGTGTCACCCCGCCTGGCCCGCGACAGCGGGGAAGCGGGGTCTACGGTGCCGGTTCGGCACCGTCCCGACCGCTGCCGGGCACAGGGGGCGGCTCAGCCCCGATGGACGCAGAACAGAGGGCCGTGAAAGGCGGATATGTCGAACCCCGGAGAGGAGATGGCGTTCCCGGCCCGCTCGGGTCGGCTCCACCCCTTCTCCTCGTCGTAGCGGGTCCACCACAGCCGTCCCCACCCGCTGGCGTCCTCCTGGTGGAAAACGCAGTACAAGTAGTCGTTGTAGCGGGTGATCGCCGGGGTGTACGAGGTGTGAACGGGTGCGCCATCGGGGCCCTCGATCCGCCGGCTTCCGCTCCAGCGCCCGGACGCGCTGTCGTAGGTGAGCCAGTAGAGCTGGCCGTCCCCGCGGTCATGGACGCAGTAGAGGCGGTCCTTGAAGCGTTCGACCACCGGGGTGCGTGACGAGGTGAGTCCTCCCGGCACGTCCCGCTCTGCGCTCCACTCCCCGGAGCGGGTGTCGTGGGTGAGCCAACGCAACCGGCCGTCCTCACGCCTCAGGACGCAGTAGAGGCGTCCGTCGTAGACGGTGAGGGACGCGCCCGAGGCTCGCACCTCCCGGCCGTCGGCCTCCTTGACGACCTGGTCCGACGACCAGCCGGCCTCACCCTCCTCGGTGTTGTAGCGCGCCCACCAGAGCCGGGAGTCGGAGTAGGCGCGGTGGTGCACGTAGTACAGGTGGTCGTTGGCGTGGGAGACCGACAGCGGCCCGTAACTGGGCACGGGGGCACCGAGTGCGTCATGAAGCGCCCTGTCACCCCGCCATGAGCCGGTGTCCTTGTCGTAGACGTCCCACCACAGGGACTCGTCCTGGAACGTGTTCTGGTGCAGGCAGTACAGGCGGCTCTTGTACGCCTCGACACCGGGCGCGTAGGGAGACCACGCGTTCGGCACCTCCAGGTCCTTGGACCAGCCCGCGTCCTCCTCGAACCTGAACCACCGCAGCTCCTTGTTGAGCGACCTCGTCCAGCGGCGGCGCCCCGCACGATCCGGTTTGGCGTCCAGGCACGGGTCGCGCTCGTGCGCGATGCGCCCGTTGACGTAGGTGGCGGCTACGGCCCGGTCGTCGCCCAGGTTCGCGAGGGCGAAGAGCAGGTCGTCGACGGTCTCGCTCTCGGCCGTGCGCACGGCGAGCAACTGCGTGGCCGAAGGGTCCAGGACCACGAAGTCGGCCTCGTTGCCCGGGGCGAGCGAGCCCACGACCCCGTCCAGGCCCATGGCACTCGCCCCGCCGAGGGTCGCCAGGTAGAAGAGCTTGGTTCCGTCCATGGGCAGCAGGCCGAGCTGGCCCACCTTGTAGGCCTCGTTCATGGTCTGCATGAGCGACAGGCTCGTGCCCCCGCCCACGTCCGTGCCGAGACCGGTGTACACGGGGCGCTTCGGCTTCCTGGCCTCGCGCATGGCGAACAATCCGCTGCCCAGGAACAGGTTGGAGGTGGGACAGTGCGCGATCCCGCTGCCGGTGGCGGACAGGCGCCGCCACTCGCGCTTGTCCATGTGCACGGCGTGGGCGAAGACCGCCCCGCGCCCGAGGAGGCCGTGGTGCTCGTAGACGTCGACGTAGTCCTTGCGGTCCGGAAAGAGCGCGCGGACCTCCCTGACCTCCCTCGTGTTCTCCGCCAGGTGTGCCTGTACGAGGGTGCCGGGGTGTTCACTCCACAGTTCTCCGGCCGACCGGAGCATCTCGTCGGTGCAGGCCACGGCGAACCGGGGCGTGATGGCGTAGAGGCTCCGGCCGACGCCGTGCCACTTGCGGATGAGCGCCTCGGACTCCTCGTAGCCCTGGAGAGGGGATGCGTCCAGCAGGTCGGGGCGGGCGTTGCGGTCCATGAGGACCTTGCCCGCCGCCACTCGCATGCCCCTGCGGGTGGTCTCCTCGAACAGGGCGTCGACCGAGACCGGATAGGTCGCGCAGTTGACCAGCGCGGTCGTGGTGCCGTTGCGCAGGATCTGGTCGCAGAACAGTTTTGCGAACCGGCGGGCGTAGGCCGGATCGGCGAAGCGGACCTCCTCCGGGTAGACGTGGTTGTGCAGCCAGTCCAGGAGTTGGTCGCCGTAGGCTCCGATGATCCGGGTCTGCACATAGTGCACGTGGGGGTCGACGAACCCGGGCAGGATCAGCTTGTCCCGGTAGTGAACGACGGTGGTGCCGGTGGGAAGGCCGTCCGCCAGCTCGGTGTACGGCCCCGCCGCGGTGATCCTGCCGTTCTGGGAGACCAGGAGGCCGTCCTCCACGTACTCGAGCGCCTGTTCGCTGGAGGTGAGGAAGGGGTCGGTGCCGAACCAGACCAGGGAGCCGCGCACCGCCGTGGTGGTGGAGCAGCCGCTGGTCGCCGAGGGGGCGAGGGCCGGGGTGGTGCGGTCGTTCACGTCCGGCCTTCCTCGTGGAATCCCCTCAGCCGGTCGAGCTCGCACCTTCTCGCGATGCCGTGCGCCATGTCCGCGTCCCCTCGTCGATGTTCGCGGTCAGTAACCACGCGTACCCGGAACTCGGAGGGCAGAAAACGTCCACGTTCATCATCACCGCAGGTAGGAGCGCTATGCGGCATTATTTTCCTTCTGAGGTGCTGCTACGGAGAGAAACGGACAGACCGAAGTGCGGCGTTCGCCTCGACACGAAGGAGGTTCCACCCGAGCGGTCATGACCACTCGGGATCAGCACACCACCCGGCGCACCTGGGGAGATGATGCGCGGTGAGCGGACACGCACCGAACCAAGGGCGGGGCACCAGCGGAGCCAGGGCGGGACCGACGGACTCCGCGTGCCCCGGTGTGCCCGCCCCCGCTCCTGTGGACCCTGCCGAAACCGCACAGCATCAGTCGCGCGGCCACCTCAACCGCCCGGGGACCATCCCCGCGTGCGCGGGGAGCACGACTGGGTCGACCCCGCCAAAGGGCGGCTCACGGGACCATCCCCGCGTGCGCGGGGAGCACGCGAGCGTGACCGCGACCAGCGGGCTGATGTCGGGACCATCCCCGCGTGCGCGGGGAGCACCCCGGTCCCGCAACCTCTCGGCGACGTGGGCCGGGACCATCCCCGCGTGCGCGGGGAGCACATGCTTGCGTCGATCGTCCGTACCGTCGTGCCGGGACCATCCCCGCGTGCGCGGGGAGCACACGGGCTCTGAGGCTGCGGGGGTCTCTGGCTTGGGACCATCCCCGCGTGCGCGGGGAGCACCCGGGTAGCCGCGCTGGCGCCGCAACCGCTCCGGGACCATCCCCGCGTGCGCGGGGAGCACCGTGT
>NZ_VWVU01000029.1 GCF_008638365.1 Nocardiopsis quinghaiensis
GGTCGCAGGAGGGGTTGGACGGGGTGGCCGCCGAGCTCAACGGCCGTCCCCGTCAGACCCTGGGCTGGGCCACCCCGGCCGAGGCCCTCGACAAGTTCCTCGTTGCAACAACCACTTGACCCCAAGCGGTCGAGCACGCCACTACGGGCAAGATCATCGGGAAAAGCGGGAGGGGACTACCTGCCGGCACGGGCGACGGTGGCCAGGATGTACTCGGGGCGTTGGAGGTCCTGCCAGGTGAACCGGACCACGCGGACGTGCGGGTGCCACAGCTGCAGGGCGTTCTGGCGTTCCCGGTCCCGGGCCAGGGCCTGCGGGGTGCTGTGCGGACCGATGCCGTCGGCCTCGCCGATGAGCCCCAGGTGCTCCCACCAGAAGTCGACGATGCCGATGAGCCTTCCGTGCCCGTCGGTGAACCGGCGCTGAAGCTCGGTGGGCGCAAGGCCTCCGTCGGTGCACACCAGGCGGACGCGGGTCTCCAGGGCGCTCTGCGCACGGCCGTCGGCCAGCGGCCACCACTCGCGCACCCGTACACACCCCCTGCGTCCCCGGTTGGCCCTCTCCAGTCGCTCTGTGTCCTCGTCGGTGATGAGGCCCTGGTTCAGGCAGGAGTCCATCAGGCACACGGCGGTGTCCCGGTCCACGCGCAGGAGGGTGTCCCGCAGGGACCTGCCGGGATCGGTCACCCTGATGCCGTCTCCGATCGTGGTGACCTCCTCGGGCTCGGTGTCCCAGCTGTGCAGGTGGATGCCCCTGATGTGGCGCTGGGCTCCGAGAGCGGGGATGACCATGTGCATCTCCCGGCCGTCCCAGCGCTTGAGCCCCTGCATGTCCCACAGGCGCGCGGCGGTCTCGCCTCCGGCGAAGGAGTACGGCCCCAACGCCAGCTGGGCGGCCATGACCGCGGCGCGCAGACGGACCGCGGGTTCGGAGGTGTTGGTCGGGGCGCGTGTCCAGTACACCTGGGGGTAGGGGCGTCCCCAGCCACCGCGCAGAAGCCGTCGTATGTCGTCATGGGTGAGCCCGGCACCGCGTGCCTGTGCCCAGCTGACCATTCCGTACTGCCGTGAGGCCACGGCGAGCGCTGCACTGACGGCAGCGTCGCCCGAGTCGGACGGTGGTGGGATCGCTTGGCGCATGCTTCAACACTGCGCTGGGAGCTCCGAAGCTGCCAGGCCGTTGTGCCCGTCTGTGGACAAGTGGCTCCGATCCCCGATGATCTTGCCCGTAGTGGCGTGCTCGACCGTCGACACCGCCGGTACGGGCAAGATCATCGGGGAAGGGACCTCGGCGTTCCCCGCCAGCGCGCTAGCGGCCGCCGCCGAAGAGGCGTCCGAGCAGTCCGCCGGGCTGGGGCGCGGAGGGCGCCTGCGGCCGCGGTTCCGGTGCCTGCTGCGGCTCGGGTTCGGGTTCCACGCCCACCAGTTCGCAGAACTCCTCCACGTTGTCCGGCAGCGCCCATGCGTTCAGGGTCCGGGTGAACTCCTCGTCCTCCCACGCCGGGGCGGGCAGCTCGGCGATCGCCCACAGGACCTTGAGGGTCTCCTCGTCGTAGTCGGCGTCGGCGTGCTCCTCGGCGGTGTAGCCCTTGCCGCGGGGACCGAGCACCATCTCCAGGCCCACACCGGTCACCAGGGCGCGCGACTCGTCCTCGCCCTTGATCAGGCCGGGGAGGATGTCCAGGCGCAGCCGGCGGGCGCGGTCACCGGCGCGGCCCAGCGCCAGGAAGCCCAGGACCTGCGGGGAGCGGCCGCCGCAGTGCGGCCAGGACTCGTTGAACAGCCCCTCGTAACCCATGGAGGTGCCGCCGCCGCGGCCGATGCGGCGCAGCGCCTCGCGCGGGGTGTTCTCGCCGTGGACGAGCACCATCGCCACCGAGGCGGCGAAGGAGTTGTACAGGTTCCCGCCTGCCATCTGGTGGGTGAGGCCGACGGAGGTGTCGATGTCCGAGGGGCCGGCCAGCAGGCCCAGGGCGAACAGCTCGGCGGGCAGCGGCTCACCGTTGTCCATCCCGTTCATCATGTCGCTCAGGTTCGTGGGCGTCTGCGGGGTCGGGCGCAGGTCCTTGGCGAGCAGGAGCTGGGAGGCGCCGGTGATCTCGGCGGCGATCCGCTCGGCGTCGGCGGTCAGGAAGCCCAGCAGGTAGCTCACCCACTCCCCCGCACGGTCCATGCCGCCCCGGTTGGCGCCGCCCCTGAGCAGCGTGACCAGGTCGGGGACACGGGCGCGGACGGCCTCGTGGGTGTCCAGCTCGGCCTGCAGGAGCTCGGCGCCGTTCGGCTGCTCCATGACGGCGAGCCGGTTGCGCATGCGGTGGTGGTGCTGCTCGTCCGGGGCCTCCTCCGCCCAGGACCGGTACTGCTCGCGGACCTTCTCCGCGTCGTTGGATGTCACCCAGGCGATCTCGTCGCGCCACTGGTCGAGGCCGAGGGGCTCGGGGAAGCGGTCCTCGGCGTGCCCGGCCACCAGTTCCAGCAGAAGGCTCAGGGGGCGCCAGCGGTCGGTGGTCGGAGTGGACTCGGCACAGGCGATGTCGACCAGGAAGTCGACCGCCTTGGGTGCGGCGAGGTGTCCGGGTGCGGGGAAGTGGATGATGTCGTGGAGATCGGAGAGTGCGACGTCGCTTCCGGCGAGCTGTTCGAGCAGTTCGGGAATGCGCGCGCCGTCTTCGGGGGCCAGTGCCGCCCAGTCCACGTTCTCCGCGCCGCCGTGTGGGTCGTTGTCCGTGGTCGCGTTCATGTTGCCGATTATCCCGGCTGGGAAGCCGTGGCCGCACCGTCCGGCCCCCGGAAGAGCATGTCCGGCGGGCACACACCCTGCCACGCGGCGCCCCAGCGCGCCTCTAGCCGCGTTCTCATCGGTCGACGGCCCGGTCCTAGAGCTCGGTGCGGGCCGGGGCGGGGCGCAGGAGTGCGTCGCGCAGGGCCTTGACGGCGGCGCCGACCTCACGGGTGTAACCGATCACCGTGGAGCGGCGCCGCGCGCCCATGCTGGAGTCCCCGACCCCGACGGCGTCGATCCCGGCGGCCCGCGCGAGGGCGACCGTGCGGGGGAGGTGGAAGGACTGGGTGACCATGGTGGCCGCGCGTACGCCGAACAGGTCACGCACCCGCACGCAGGTGTCCCAGGTGCGGTAGCCGTAGCGGTCGGCGTCGATCCTGTCGGCGGGTACGCCCCGCTCGACCAGGTACCCGGCCATGGTGTCGGTCTCCCGGCGGGACACCTCGCGGTTGTCGCCGGAGACGATGATCCGCTCGACCCCGCCGTCCTCGAACAGGCGCACGGCCAGGTCCAGGCGGCGGGCGAGCAGCGGCGAGGGCCCCTCCTCCCACGCGGCGGCGCCCAGGACGACGGCCACGGGCCGGTACGGGACGCTGCCGACCCCCCTGCGGCGTCCGGCGCTGGCCACGTAGGTCCAGGCGTAGGGGGCCAGTGCCAGGGCGCACGCGCCCGCTCCGACCGCCGCGATCCACAAGCCCACCCCTGCCGCCTCTCCTGTTGTCCGACGCGTACGCGCCGCCGTGCCGGTCGCGCGCGGGGCTGCGCGCCGCACCCATCATGGCGCACCGTCGGAAGTGGTGGTATCCGGACGAAGGCGCGCAGACCGCCGCGCGCACGGGCGTGGGTGTACGGGCGCGGGCTCGCGAATGAAGCGGGAGACCGGGTTCAGCCGCCGAGTCCTCCCGGGCCGGTCCAGGAGAAGGGGCGCTTGTGCCGGACCTGGAGAGAACCGCCCTGGCAGGTACCGGTGATGACGAAGTGCGGGTGGGACGGCCCGCGAAGGGAGTCCACCTTGGAGCGCAGGGCGCCGAACCAGGAGGAGTCCACGTCCACCTCGGCGGTGGAGCCCTCGGGCAGGACCAGGTCTCCCATACCGAAGGAGGTGTCGATGTGGACCTCGACGACGGCGCTGGTGAGGGCGGCCCCGCGAAAGTCCAGACGGGTGATGCCGTGCTTGTTGTACACCTCGACGCGGTGCGGCACCCGCCACCGGCCCTTGCGGACGATGACGCTGCCCTGGGAGTGGACGACGAGGGCGTCACCGCCGTCGCCGCGCTCCGGGGGGCGGCCGCCCGCCGTCGCGGGGGTCTGGCCGGCGGGCGCCCTGGCACCCGTGGGCAGGTCGGAGGTGACCGGTTCGAGGTCGGCGTAGGTTCTGGCGGCGTAGGCCGCGTCGAGCCGCTCGTCGAGCTCGTCGAAGGTGATCCGCCCCTCCGCGGCCGCGTCCCGCAGGACCTCGGCCGCCTGGTCCCTCTCCGCGTCGGAGACGCGCATTCGGTTCATGTCCTCGGAGACCACTGTGCCCGCCCCGATCCTCTCCGCCCTCTTGTCACACCCACGGTAGAACATGGCATGGAAGGAACACGGAGTCGGCGGGGCCCGCCGCCGCGCGACACCCCCAAGCTCGGTGTCCCGGCGCGCTTTGGGGAGGTCGGGGACTGGGTACCGCTTCTCTAGCGGTGGTTGAGGACCCTGCCGGGGTAGGACGGACCCCGGCAGGGTCCTGAACCACACGCGGTCCCCCCGCGGTACACGATCCCGCAACGGGACGTGCTCTGCACAGAGCGTGTCCGGAACCGGCCACCGGGTGAACAGCCCCCCGTGGAACGGCTCGTGCCCGGGCTTCGCGGGCCTTCCTCGCCTCCCGGTTTTCGGTCCTTCCGCTTCGGCGCGAACGGCCCGGCTCCCATTCCTCACGAGCCCCACTCGGAACAGGTGTTCCCTCCTTCGGCAACCCCCTTGGTCCCTCATTTCCGGACAAGGCATAACCATGCTTACGGACATCAGATCTCGTCGGAGACCCCCAGGTCACCGAGGCTCTCCCTCGCTCCTCCGGAAAACCCTCTCCACACACTCGAACGCAGTTGCGCAAAGGCACCTCTGACCTGCACCAACACATAGTCCCCAGAGCACCCGAAGCCTGACGGGAACCGCCTTCGGAGCGGCGTTTGCCCAAATTCGGCGGCGAGCATCCTCTCAGTAGGCGCGACGCCGCTCCGAGCGGCTCCGCAGCACCATCCGCTCCGCGACACCCGTCCGCTCCGACCGCCCCCGAGCACACAGACACCACCTGGTCGAAGACCGGAGGAAACCACGACGTGTCCGCCCTCGCGATCGCCCCGACGTTTCTCAGCGACTTCACCCGCCTCACGCCCGACGTCCAGCTCAACACCCTGGCCGTGATGCACGCCTACCAGGCGGGCGACCGGCCCGAACTGGAGTCCGTCGCGGACGCCGCCGACCCGCGCGTCCGGGTCCTCGACATCGCCCCCGACTGGTCCGGCGTCGTCGTCCCCGCACCCGACACGGGCGAGTACGAGCAGCCCGGCGGCGAACGTCCCGACGACCACTCGGACGGCACGCACTACCGCCTGGTCACCGTGCGCCCGCGCGACGAGGCCCTGCGCTTCGCACGCGGCCTGCGCCCCGACACGCCGGCCGGGACCGGCCCCGGCGGCGCCGACCCCACGCCCACCGGACCGCCCGAGCTCGCCGGTGCGCTCCAAGCCCCCTTCGACCAGTGGCAGCTCACCCTCCACCCCGACCAGCACCGCATCACCGAGACCCGCTACAACGGATCCGCGCAGATCACCGGCGGCCCGGGGACCGGCAAGACCGTGATCGCGCTGCACCGGGCCGCGCACCTGGCCCGGCGCGATGCCGCCGTCCGCCCCGACGACACCCGCGAGTCGGTGCTCCTGACCACCTACAACCGCGCGCTGGCCCAGTCCCTGGCCGAGCGGCTGGACCAGCTCCTGCCCGAGCCCGGCGTCCGCGCCCGGGTGCGGGTGGCCACCATCGACAGCATCGCCCGCTCGGTCGTGCAGGCCCACACCAGCATGGCGCCCCGCATGATCGGCAAGGACGAGCTGGCCCGACGCTGGCGCGCGGTGGCCCTGGCCGACGGCCTTCCCTTCTCCGGCCGCTTCCTGGTGGACGAGTGGGAACAGGTCGTCCTCGCCAAGGGGCTGGAGCTGCTGCCCCAGTACATCCGCTGTGAGCGCAGCGGCCGGGTGCAGCACCTGGCGCCCGAGCACCGGCGCCAGGTGTGGGAGACCGTGCGGCGCTACGTCGGCGCGATGCGGGTGGAGGGGCTGTGGTCCTATCCGCAGCTGGCCGCCGAGGCCGCCCGGGTCCTGGGCCGCGGCGAGCCCCTGTTCCGGCACGCGGTGGTCGACGAGGCCCAGGACCTGCACCCGGCCCAGTGGCGGATGCTGCGCGCCGCCGTCTCCGAGGGCCCGGACGACCTGTTCATCGTGGGCGACCCGCACCAGCGGGTGTCCGACAACCGGGTGTCGCTGGCCTCGCTCGGCATCAACGTGCGCGGACGTGGCCACCGGCTGCGGGTGAGCTACCGGGTCACGCAGGAGATCCTGGACTGGAGCACGCCGGTCCTGGACCGCCGGGCGGCCCTGGGCATGGACGACAACGCCGACACCCTGGCCGGTTACCGTTCGCTGCTGCGCGGCCCGGCGCCGGTGGTACGCGGCTGTGACGACCGCGCCGAGGAGCTCGCCGCGCTGGGCGACCGGGTGCGGGTGTGGCTGGAGGCGGGGGTCAACCCCGCGGAGATCGCGGTGGCCGGGCGCAACCAGTGGGTGGTGCGCGGCATCGCCAAGGAACTGGAGGCCCGGGGCGTCCCGACCGCCCGGCTGGAGGGCGGCGGCAGCGCCGAGGCGGTGCGCGTGGGGACGATGCACCGGCTCAAGGGCCAGGAGTTCCGCTGTGTGGCGCTGGTCGGGGTCAGTGACCACCTGCTGCCGCCCAAGGCCGCGGTCGAGGCCGCCGACGGCGACCAGGTGGCGCTGGAGCACGCCTTCCAACAGGAGCGGACGCTGCTGTTCGTGGCCTGCACCCGGGCGCGCGACGCGCTGTACGTGTCGCACGTGGGTCGGCCCAGCCGCCTGATCACCGGTCACTGGTAGGACGGGAGCGGGGGCGCCGCTGTGGCGGCGCCCCCGTCGTCGTGTCCGACCCTGTGTCCGGCGTCGTACCCGGTGGGGATCAGGACCCGGCGAACCGCCCGTTGAGGTCCGTGATGTTCATGAGGTCGGTACCGGCCATGGGGTTGTCCACCTCCACGTCCGTGACGACCATGTACGGCAGCAGCAGCGGGGGCGGGAAGTCCGGGGTGAAGGTGAGCGGGATGCCCAGGATGCGCACGTGCATGCGGGTGATGTGCATCTCGACGGTCCCGTCCATGGTCATGGTGGGCAGACCGAGGCTCATCCGGGTGCCGGCGTCCTCGAACCACAGCTCGGCGCCGCTGAAGTCGGCCCTGCTCATGGTCAGCCGGATGTACCTCCGGGGGCCGTTGACGGTGGGGCACTCCACCACACCCTCGTAACGCGCGCCGCTCATCGTCAGCCGGCCGGAGGTGAGGCCGGACGTACTGACCGCACCCTGGAAGCAGGGGTACTCCTCCTCCGGCGAGACCTCGGGGAGCCGCCCCTCGTCCTGCGCCGCCTGACAGTCGCGGACGGCCGCCAGGAACTCCTCCTCGGACTCGGTCAGGGCGGACTCGTCGGTGCGCAGCTCACACTCCTCCGGGGTGCCCTCCTCGGACTCCTCATCCTCATCCTCCTCTGGCTCCCCGTCCTCCGGGTCCTCCGGCGTTTCCTCGCCGCCCCCGCCCTCCCCGTCACCGCCCGGCTCGGCGGGCCCGGCGGTGGGATCAGCACCGGGGTCGGTGCCGGGGTCGGTACCGGGAGACGGCGGAGGTTCCTCGGAGGGGGACGGAGAGGCCCCGTCAGCGGGTTGTTCCTCCTCGTCGCTCGGAGAGGAGAACCAGTCGTCCCAGGGCCAGTCGAGGGCGGACGAGGGGGCACTCGCCAGGATCATGGCCGCCGCCAGGGGCAGGGCGAGTGCGGCCAGCGGCCGGAACCCGGACCCGGGGTCGGAGACGGTCTCGTCGGAGGCGCCGACACCTTCGTCCGGGGCGCCGGCGGGCTCCGTGTGAGCGGGGACGCCGAATGATCCGGCGACAACGCTCCGGGTGGGAGCGGTGTCGGGGTCGGTGCCGGTTCCCACCCTGTTCACACGAGTTTCGGTCCTGGTTTCGGCGATGGTGTCGGCGCCGTCTCCGGCCGCGGAATCCTCGTCCCGGTCGCCGTCACGGTCCTGGGGCGCCTCGTGTGCCCCCTTCCGGCGGCGCCGTCGCGGGCGCCGCCGGACGATGGGCGCCCACGCGAACACGAGCGAACCGCCGACGATACCGAGCAGCATCCCGATGACGAACCCGCCGAAGTTGGAGGTCACGAAGGACACCAGGGCGAGGAGGAGCCCGACCACCCCGAAGAAGATGTGCTGTGCGGGCTGCAGCCAGCTCAGCACACCCAGGGTGATCAGCAGCACCGCGATGAGGGCGCCGGACACACCGGCGATACCGGCGTAGATGATCAGGTCGATCGGCAGGATCAGGCTCTGTGCGGCCGGCGCGACCAGCAGCTCGATTCCGGCCGCGACGAGGAGGAGGCCTCCCCAGAACGGTCGGCCGCGCCGCCAGCCCCGGAAGTGTCCCCGTCCCGCGCGCAGCAGGCTCAGTGCGTGGGCCATGGGATCAGAAGCATTCGTGGTTGCCGGGCTTGATCGCCAGGTTCAGGCCGCTCAGGCGCAGCGATCCGGATGTCACGGACCAGGAGACCAGCTGCTTGTCGGTCACCGTGATGGAGTCGGCCTGCAGACCGAAGCCGCCTGCGGGACCCTGGCCGCCGTCGGCCTTGTCCAGGGTGCTGGCGTCGCGGCCGATCTCGATGGAGCTGAACTCGGCGTCACCCCGGAGCTGCTCGATGTCGAGGACGAGGTTGGTGCCCTCGACGGGGGTGTCGGCACCGGCCCTGATGACGAGGGTGGCCTCGCCGACGGGCAGGTCCCAGAGCGAGGACATGCACAGGTTGGTCAGCTCGGCGGTGTTGATCGACGACAGGCCGACCGCCCGGGAGGAGCCGTCCACGGACTCGACGGTGGCGCCGTACTGCGTGAAACCGTGGCCGACGAGTTCGTCGGCGGACATCTTGAAGCTGTCACCGGACACGGCGAAAGAGGCGGCGAGCAGACCCTGTGTGGTCATTCCGCCGAGGACGGCGGCGGCCACGAGACCCGGGACGGCCACGAGGGCGAATCTGCGCCACAGGGTGCCGCCACCGCCTTCGGGCTGCTCAGGCGCATCCTCGGGCGCCTCGGGCGCCTCACCGGAAGCCTTGGGCATGAGTACCTCCTGTATTCCGTCGCCCGGGGGCGGCGAGGGGGGGCGAAACTTGCGCCGAAGCGCGCCACGCGTGTTACATGGAACACAACCTACTCGGCGGTAGTGACGAACATTACAATATCTGTTGTCACATTTCTAGATGGCGCATTCAACGTTGCGGACTCGTAGCCGGCGTATTACGGACCCGCGACTGACCTGGAGAGAGACCAGCCGTGCCCCCAGAGCGCAAGAAAGACCCCACCGCCGACTCCCCCGGCCAGACCGACGACCGCTTCGACTACGACGTCCTCGTCGTGGGTTCCGGATTCGGCGGTTCCGTCAGCGCCCTGCGCCTCACCGAGAAGGGCTACCGCGTCGGCGTCCTGGAGGCGGGACGCCGTTTCACACCCGAGACGCTGCCGTCCTCCTCCTGGGACGTGAAGAACTTCCTCTGGGCGCCGCAGCTCGGCATGTACGGCATCCAGCGCATCCACCTGCTGCGCGACGTGATGATCCTGGCCGGCGCCGGTGTCGGCGGGGGCTCCCTCAACTACGCCAACACCCTGTACCACCCGATGGACCCGTTCTTCGAGGACCCGCAGTGGCGGCACATCACCGACTGGAAGTCGGAGCTGGCGCCGTTCTACGACCAGGGCCGACGCATGCTCGGCGTGCGCACCAACCCCACCGTCACGCCCTCCGACGCGCACATGAAGGCGATCGCCGAGGACATGGGCGTCGGGCACACCTTCCGTCTCACCCCGGTGGGCGTGTGCTTCGGCGACGGGCAGGACGGCGAGGGAAACCGGGCCGCACCGGGTGAGCCGGTGGGCGACCCCTACTTCGGCGGCGCGGGCCCCGAGCGCAGGGCCTGCCAGGAGTGCGGCGAGTGCATGACCGGGTGCCGCCACGGCGCCAAGAACACCCTCACCGAGAACTACCTGTACTTCGCCGAGCGCGACGGCGCCGAGGTGCACCCCCTGACCACCGTCGAGCGCCTGCGCGAGCTGCCCGGCGGCGGGTTCGCCGCCGACACCCTCAGGACCGGCGCGCCCCGGCGCCGGTCGAACGCCCGCACGTTCACCGCCCGCCAGGTCGTGGTGGCCGCCGGCACCTACAACACCCAGGCCCTGCTGCACCGGATGCGCGGCTCCGGGTCGCTGCCGCGCCTGTCCGCGAAGCTCGGCACGCTCACCCGCACCAACTCCGAGGCGCTCGTCGGCGCGATGAGCCGCCAGGTCCCGCCGCCGGAGGACCTGACCCGGGGTGTGGCCATCACGTCCTCGATCCATCCGGACGAGAACACCCACATCGAGCCGGTCCGCTACGGCAAGGGCTCCAACGCGATGGGGCTGCTCACCGCCATACAGGTGCCCGGCGGCGGGAGGATCCCGCGCTGGCTGCGGTTCCTCGGCCTGGCCGCGCGCCACCCGGCCGTGTTCGCCCGCAGCTTCTCCAACCGCCGCTGGTCGGAGCGGACCATCATCGGCCTGGTGATGCAGTCCCTGGACAACTCGCTGACCACGTCGGTCAGGAGGGGGCTGTTCGGCGGGAGGGGAAGGCTGACCTCCCGGCAGGGCCACGGCGAGCCGAACCCGACATGGATCCCGGCGGGGCAGGAGGCGGCCGGCAGGCTGGCCGAGCGCATCGACGGCTTCCCCGGCGGCACGTGGGGGGACGTGTTCAACATCCCGCTGACCGCGCACTTCCTGGGCGGCTGCCCGATCGGCGACAGCGCCGAGAGCGGTGTCATCGACCCGTACCACCGGCTGTACGGACACCCGGGCATCCACGTGGTGGACGGTTCGGCGGTCACCGCGAACCTGGGCGTGAACCCGTCGCTGACCATCACCGCCCAGGCGGAGCGCGCGATGTCGATGTGGCCGAACAGGGGCGAGGAGGACCCCAGGCCGGAGCAGGGCGCCGAGTACCGGCGGGTCAGGCCGGTGTTCCCCGTGTCTCCGGCCGTCCCGGCCGGCGCCTTCGCCGAACTGCGGTTCACCGCCCCGCTGCCGCTGTCGGTGGCCGACTCCGCGGCGCGTTCCGAGGGGGTCGGAGGCCCGGTGGAGGCGGAGGGCGCCGAGACGGTGGTCGAGGAGGCCGCGTCGTCCCCGGCGGCCACGGCGACCACTGGAGACGACGCCAGGACGTGAGGGACGGGCCCGGGCCGGGTGACCGCGTCCCGGGCCGGGACCGGCCTCAGGCCGGTCCCGTCAGGCCCTCGGCCGTGCCCTGGCCGTCCCGTTCCTTGTCCGGGTCCTCCTTCTCCAGGTACTCCATCGCCAGGGCGAAGTGCTCCCCCATGACGTTGGTGAGGTTCTCCGCCATCGCCTGCGCCAGGACCGCGTCCACGGCCTGCTGCGCGAGGGGCCGCACCCGGCGGATCAGCTCGGCCATCTCGGCGGTCTCCTCGCTCCTGACCACCGTGCCGGGGGCGTACTCGGCGAGTATGTGGTCGGCGACCAGGCGGACCATGTGCTCGGCGACGTCGCCCACCTTGTCCCGCAGGTTCTCCGCTATGTCGAGCACCGAGTCCACGCTCATGCCCAGCCTGACCAGCTCCACACCGGCGTGCAGCAGCCTGGGACTGGGCACCCGGAAACGCAACCCGTCGCGTTCCAGCACGTTCAGGTCCAGGGCTCGCTTGACGGTCCTCGGCGTCACCCCCAGCCCGAAGAGCTCCCGCAGGTCCCCGAGGGTGAGGTAGTCGGCGATCTCGTCGCTCCAGGCGTCCCCTATGGCCGACTCGAAGCCGAGGATGTCGGACAGGTCGCCGCCGCGCTCCCAGACCCGGAACATCTCGCCGATGTTGGCGAAGGTGTACCCGCGCCGTAGCAGCTGGCCGATGAGCCGCAGACGTGCCAGATGCGCCTCGGAGTAGATCCCCACGCGCCCCTCTCTCCGGGGAGGGGCGAGCAGGCCCCGGTCCTGGTACACCCGGACGTTGCGCACCGTCGTGTCGGCGAGCCGGGCGAGTTCGTCAATGCGGTATTCGGCCATGAGCCAAGCCTAGGGACACCCGCGCACCCTACTCGTCAGTAAATTTCTGGCGTCGCCCCATTGCATTGTGACAATGAGCGTTGTAACGTTCCGGCAATGACTGTGGAGGAGATCACATGACGACCCCCCTGCCGCGCCACCTGCGCCGGCTGCCCGGCCAGAACGCCATCGTCACCGGCGCCTCCGGGGCGTTCGGCAGCGCCACCGTGGCCGTCCTCCGTCACCTCGGTGTGAACGTCGTCGGCATCGACCGCAAGCCCGCCCCCGGCGTCATCGGCTGCGACATCACCGACGACGAACAGGTCCGCCAGGGCGTCGCGGAGGCCGTCGGCCAGCTCGACGGCCGCCTGGACCTGCTGATCCACTACGCGGGCGTCGGACCGGCCGTGGACATCGGCCAGGCTCCCGACGCGAACGTCCACCAGGCGCTTGAGGTCAACCTGCTGGGCACCTGGCGTGTCACCGCCGCCGCGATGCCCGCCCTGCTCCGGAGCAGGGGCCGCGTCGTCATCACCGCCTCGCTGCTGTCGAACCTGCAGCTGCCCTTCGCCGGTGCCTACACGGTGTCCAAGCGGGCGCTCACCGCCTACGCCGACTGCCTGCGCGCCGAGTACGGCACACACGTCGGGGTCACCACCGTCCACCCCGGCTACGTCGACACCCCCATCCACGACAGCTCCCGCGCCACGGGCGTCGCCCTCGACGGCCTCGTCCCGGCCGAAGGCGAGCGCGACACCGTCATGGCGGTGGTCCGCGCGGCCGGTGCCGGGCGGGCCCGCCGCGACGTGGCCTCCACCGCGATCGGCACCGCCGGACTGCACCTGTTCCGGCACTTCCCCGGCGCCACCGAACAGATCGTGTCGCTCCAGATCGGCCTGCTCCTGTCGGACGGCGCCTTCGGCGACGCGGAGATCGCCAGGGGACTCCACACGCGACACGGCGGCCACCCGGTCCAGCCGAACGCGTCCTGAGGAGGAGGAAGAGAAGATGACCGCAGAGATCACCGCCAAGCCCAAACTCACCGACCGCGAGGACATCGCCAAGCGGCTGCTCCGCGGCTCGGCGAAGGCCTCCTTCGACCCGCTCGTCGAGATCGACTGGGACGCACCCGTCGACAAGGACATGTGGGCGATCCGCCCCGAGCGCGTCTCGCTGTACGGCACCTACCTGTGGGACCAGCTCAGCGAGGAGCAGCGCAAGGAGCTCTCCCGCCTGGAGATCGCCAGCATCGCGACCATCGGCATCTGGTTCGAGACCATCCTCATGCAGATGCTGGTCCGCCACGCCTACCACAACGATCCGAGCAGCAACCACGTCCAGTACGCCTACACCGAGATCGCCGACGAGTGCCGCCACACGGTGATGTTCGCCAAGATGGTGGGCAAGCTCGGCTGGACGACGCACAAGCTCGACCCCGCCGCCTTCCACCTCGGCAACCTCTTCAAGACGATCGCGCACGGCCCGCTGATCTTCGCCGGGGCACTGTTCGTGGAGGAGGTCCTCGACCAGCTCCAGCGCGAGGCGGTGTCCGACGAGCAGATCCTGCCCCTGGTGCGCTCGGTCTCGCGCATCCACGTGGTGGAGGAGGCGCGGCACATGCGCTACGCCCGCGAGGAGTTCCAGCGCGACTGGGTCAGGCGCGGTCCGGTCGACAGGGCCTACAGCCGGATCATCCTCGGCCTGGTCACCTACTACTCGGCCACCCGTCTGATCAACCCCAAGGTGTACGCGCAGGTCGGACTGGACCCGCGCGAGGCCTACCGGGTCGCCCGGCGCAACCCCCACTGGATCGGCACCAAGACCTGGGCCGCCCGCAAGGTCGTGAACACCCTGGACACCGCCGGTGCCATCTCCGGCCTGGGCCGCTACTTCTGGAAGAAGGCCGGGCTGCTCGGCTGACCCCTGGCCCGGTGGGACACGGCACCGCCCCGTGCCCGCTCCGCACCACCCCCACAGACCCCGCCGCCGGAGGACGAAACGCGCCACGTCCTCCGGCGGTGGTCACACCTCCCGGGGCCGGAACGCGCCACGGTCCCGGGAGCCCTCTCCCCGGAGGGCGTACGCGCCGCGCCTTCCGGGGCGGCAACTCCCCCGGGGGCGCGACGCGCCACGCCCCCGGGGGACACACTCCCCGACCCGAGCGGCGCCGCTCCGGGCCGGTTCGCACGAAGGGACCAGAACGTGACCGAAGCACCACCCCACTTCCGGGTGGCCATCATCGGGTCCGGCTTCGCCGGGATCGGGATGGCCGTCCGCCTCAAGCAGGCCGGTCTGAAGGACTTCGTGGTTCTGGAGCGCGCCGACGAGGTGGGCGGCACCTGGCGTGACAACTCCTACCCGGGCGCCGCCTGCGACGTCCCCTCGCACCTGTACTCGTTCTCGTTCGCGCTCAACCCGGACTGGAGCCGCAGCTTCTCCCCGCAGCCCGAGATCCTCGACTACATGAAGCGGGTCGCCGGGGAGCACGGCGTCGACCGGCACGTCCGCCACGGACACGACGTGAGGTCCGCGCACTGGGAGCCGGAGGGCAACCGGTGGCGGATCGAGACCGACCGGGGCACCGTCACCGCCCAGTTCCTGGTCAGCGGGGCCGGACCGCTCGCGGACCCCTCCTACCCCGACATCAAGGGCCTGGAGACGTTCGAGGGAACGATGTTCCACTCGGCGGACTGGGACCACGACCACGACCTGACCGGCCGCAGGATCGCCGTGATCGGCACCGGGGCGTCCGCGATCCAGTTCGTGCCCAGGATCCAGCCCGAGGCCGGGAAGCTGACGCTGTTCCAGCGGACCGCGCCGTGGGTGATGTTCCGGCACGACCGCGACATCACCAGGCTGGAGCACTGGCTGTACCGGAACGTCCCGCTCGCCCAGCAGATCGCCCGCAAGAGCATCTACTGGGGCCGGGAGAGCTACGTCCTCGGCTTCGCCAAGAACCCCAAGCTCCTCTCGGTCGTGGAGGCCCTGGGCCGGGCCAACATCAACCGCAGTGTGAAGGATCCGAAGCTGCGGGCCAAGCTCACCCCGAACTTCCGGGCGGGGTGCAAGCGCATCCTGATGTCCAACGACTACTACCCGGCGCTGGCCCGGCCCAACGCGGACGTGGTCACCGACGGCATCGTGGAGATCCGCCCGAACGCCGTGGTCACCCGCGACGCGTCGGGCCGGGAGACCGAGCACGAGGTCGACACGATCATCCTCGGCACCGGCTTCCACGTGACCGACCCGCCGGTGGCCCGGCGGATCTTCAACGCCGAGGGCCAGTCGATGTCCGACCACTGGGGCGAGGAGGTGCAGGCCTTCCGCGGCACCACCGTCGCCGGGTTCCCGAACGCGTTCGTGCTGGCCGGACCGAACACCGGGCTGGGGCACACCTCGCAGGTGTTCATGATCGAGGCCCAGATCCGGTACACCATGCAGGCGCTCAAGTACCTGTGCAGGAACGGGCTCGACCGCATGGACGTGCGCCCGCAGGCCCAGGAGGCCTACAACGAGATGCTCGCCAGGTCCATGGAGGGCACCGTGTGGGTGACCGGTGGATGCGACAGCTGGTACCTGAACGAGAACGGCCGCAACACCACGCTGTGGCCGACCTTCACGTGGAACTTCGCCCTGCGCACGCGCTGGTTCGACCCCCACAACTACGACCTGCGGATCGACCGCGCCCG
Source organism: Nocardiopsis quinghaiensis (assembly GCF_008638365.1). Taxonomy (GTDB): domain Bacteria; phylum Actinomycetota; class Actinomycetes; order Streptosporangiales; family Streptosporangiaceae; genus Nocardiopsis; species Nocardiopsis quinghaiensis. The sequence goes on from NZ_VWVU01000029.1 coordinate 15,856, forward strand.
CAAGCTCGGTCCCCGCCGGTCCGGCCGCGTGCTGACCGGGAGGCAGGCGCGGTGAGCGGTTTCGGTGACGACGAGGAGGAGTACAAGGGCACGGTGACGGTCGTGCTGGACACCGACGAGAGGACCGCCGTGGAGGTGCGGGCCCACATGGCGGGCCACTTCTCCCCGCTGACCGGCGACTACCGCTGGCGCGGGCGGCTGTCCCCCAGCCCCGAGGTGACCGAGGCCTTCCGCAGGGGGATACGGACCGTCGTGGTGCGGACTCCCGACGGGTTCGAGGGCACCGGTGTCCTGGACGAGCCCAACCTGTGGGGCGGGCACCCGGTCAACGGGGCCGGCAGCCCTCCCTTCGCGGTCCCCAGCATCGAGATCGACGAACTCGACGACTGAGCCGGACCGCTCCCCCAGACACCCCCTCGGGCACGCGCCGACCCGAGGGGGCACCCCCGGCAGTTCCCCCGAGCGAGAGGTATCCCCGATGGCAACCCGACACGTGGGTCAGGTCCGAGAACTCCAGGTGCGCTCCGCCGACGGCACGTTGCTGCACGTCGAGGTGCGCGGCCCCGGGGAGGGGCCGACCGTGGTCCTCGCCCACTGCTGGGCGACGTCGCTGGCCTCCTGGGGGCCGGTGGTGCGCGAACTCGACCCCTCCCTGCGGGTGGTGCTCTACGACCAGCGCGGCCACGGCCGCACCCAGAGGCCGATCACCCGCGCGGGGTACGGCGCGGAGAAGCTGGCCGAGGACCTGTGCGCGGTCCTGGAGGCGACCGTCCCCGAGGGGCGGAAGGCCGTGGTGGCCGGGCACAGTATGGGCGGGATGACCATCATGGCGGCCGGTGCGCACCCGGTGTTCCGGGACAGGGCCGCCGCGGTACTGCTCACCAACACCGGGTGCACGCAGCTGACCAAGCGCTCGACCGCGATCCCGCTGCCCGGTCCGCTGGGCGCGCTCGGCGCGCGGGTCTTCCTGAAGGCGCCCCTGCCCCTGGGCCCGAGCAACCCCGTCACCACCGCGGTGCTGAAGCCCATGATCATGGGGAAGGGGTCGGACCCGCGCATGGTGCGGCTGTGCATGAGGATGGTGCACGCGTGCGCCCCCGTGTCCCGGGGTGCGTGGGGAGGCGTGATGACCACGCTGGAGGTGGAGGAGTCCACCCGGCGGATCGCGGCGCCCACCGTCGTGCTGGTGGGGACCGACGACAAGCTGACCCCGCCCTGGCACGCGCACCACATCGCCTCGCTGTTGCAGGACTGCCGCGAGGTGCGGGAGATCCCCGGAGCCGGGCACATGGGGCCGCTGGAGTACCCGAGGACCCTGTCCGAGCTGCTGGGAGACCTCGCCGCCGAGCACCTGGAGGCCCGCGCGGAGGCCGCCTGACCCGGGGACCCTGCCCGCACACGGACACGCCCCGACCGGACCACCGTACGGGCCTGTACGGGGCCATCCCAGCCCCCGTACAGGTCGTCACGCCATACTCCCGCGTCACCTCTGCCCCAGAGAAGCGACGATGCGGTCCCGCGAGGCGGTGACCTCCTCGCGCAGTCCGTCAATGTCCACCCCGACCAGGCGCCCGCGCGCCTTGCGGATCCGACCGGCCACCATGACCGTCTCGATGTTGCGGGCGTCGGCGCCGAGCACGAGCGTGCCCACCGGGTCGTTCAGCGGCATGGTGTTGACGTCACCGGCGTCGACCACGATCAGGTCCGCCTGCCTTCCGGGGGAGAGCGTCCCGGTCGACTCGCCCAACCCGGCGGTTCGCGCGCCCTGACGGGTGGCGAAGTCGAGCACGTCACGGGTGGTGATCCGGTCCGGCACCGGTTCACCGCTCCCGTACACTCCCCGCACCGCGCGCATGCGCTGGATGGCGAGCAGCGTCCGCATCTGCGTGAACATGTCGCTGGACAGCGCCACCTCCACGTCGATACTCAGACCTGGGCGGATACCGACCGCGAGCGCCTCGTCGACCGCCGGAACCGCGCTCTCCAAGCCGATCTGGGCGTCCGAGGAGGGCGCCAGCGAGACGGTGGTCCCGGTCTCGCCCATGGCCCGCCACGCGTCCGGGGAAAGCCCGGTGGCATGGATCAGGCACAGGCCGGGGCCGAGCAGGTCCGTGTCGGCCCAGCTCAGGATCGCCTCGGAGGAGGAGGCACCGAACACCGCGTCGACGCTCACCCCGAGGCCGAGGGCGCGCGCCACCGCCGCCAGCTCCTTGCCGTAGGCGAGGGAGGGGCCCGCGATCTCGTCGGTGGCCAGGGCCGCCAGACGGATCGTGACCAGGCCCTCACCCGCCCCCTGGTGGTCGGCGCACAGGCGTTCCAGGTCCCCGGGCCACTGGCGGTCCCAGTCGCCGAAGTGCGGGCCCATGGACGCGTGGACGCCCCGGATGCCGGTGTCGGCGAGCGCGCGGATCGCGGCGTCGGAGTGGGCGGCCGTGCGCGAGTTGTGCGAGAAGTCCAGCATCGTGGTGATCCCGGCGTCCAGGGCGGTGAGCGCCGCGAGCCGGGTGCCCACGTACATGTCGTGGGGCGTGTACCGGGGCGCGACCTCGCCGAGGGTGGACGCCACGTACGCGCCCAGGTCGGACACGTCGGGGATGCTGCGGCGCATCTGCGCCTGCCAGGCGTGGCGGTGGGTGTCGACGAACCCGGGGGCGACGACGCGCCCGGTCGTGTCGACCACGGCCGCGTCGGCCGCGTCCGGGTGCGTCGTCAGGTCCGCGCCGACGGCGACGATCCGGTCTCCGCGGACCAGGACGTCCCCGCGCTCCAGGTCGCCGGTCCGCGGGTCCATCGTGACGACGGCCCCGCCGGTGAGCAGCGTTCCGCTCATGGTTCTCCTCGTGTTCTGTCGGAGGTGGTCGGTGTCTGTCGGCTGCCGTCAGCGGCGGTGGAAGACGTAGCCCGCGTGGTGGAGCACGTCGTCGGTGAAACGGCCGTAGGCCCAGAACCCCAGGTCGTCCCGGTAGACGATGCGGTCCCCCTCGATCCAGAAGGATCCCTGGTAGGCGTGGGGGCGCCCGCCGCGCGCCTCGTCGTAGCGGCCGTCCGCGGTCAGCTCCTGGTGGATGAGGCCCGTCTCGTCGACCCACATGCCCAGGTACGGGCTGTCGGCCGGGCTCCGCCTCGTGCCCGGCTCACTGCGGGGTTCGGTGAGGCGGCGGCCGTTGAACAGGGCGATCTCGCCGTCGATGACGATCGCGGCGGCCTGCTCCGGGCGCCAGACCACCCGTTCCAGGGCCGGGGCCCCGGAGGGGCGCCCCGAGATCACGGCGAAGGTCGCCGGGTTTCCGGGAGCCAGCGTGCCGACCCGGTCGGAGGGACGCCGGCGAAGCCCGGCGACGGTGCCGTCCTCCACAACGCCCGGAACGACGGTCAGGCCCGTGCAGTCCACGACGACCGCGCCGTCGTCCTCGGCAGCCGTGTACAGGCCGGTACCGACACCGACGACCTCCTCGCCGCCCAGCAGCAGGTCGGCACCGGTCAGGTCGCCGATCACCGGGTCGAGCGTGTACACGGTGGCGTTGGCGAACATCAGCGGGCGCCCGGGCTCGGCGGCGATGGTCTCCAGCAGGTCCTCGTCGAACAGCGTGGTGCTCATGGTCCACTTCCCGAAGGTGTGTGCGTGTCAGGGACGCTCTCCACCCTCGGCTCCGGGCGCCTCCGCGACCAGGCCGGGCTCTACCGGGGTGCGGCCCACCCTGGCTGGCGGGGCCCCTTCTCCTTAGGCTGGCGGCATGCCCCACACGGAACTCGGAGCCTTCCTGACCGCCCGCCGCGCCCGCCTCGGCCCGGACGACGTCGGTCTCGCCTCCAGCGGTACGCGCCGGGTGGCCGGGCTGCGCCGCGAGGAGGTCGCCGTCCTGGCCGGGATGAGTGCCGACTACTACACGCGGTTGGAACAGGGCAGGGAACGCCACCCCTCCGCCTCGGTCCTCAACGCCGTCGCCCGGGCCCTCGGTCTGGAACCCGACGCCCGTGACCACCTGTTCCGCCTGGCCGGGATCTCGCCCGAACACCTGCAGACTCCCGCACGACCGCGTGTCGACGCGCACCTGCGTATGCTGCTCGACGCCTGGCCGGACACTCCGGCGATGGTCATCGACCGGCGTCTGGACCTCCTGGCGACCAACGCGCTGGCGGACGCGCTGTACGCCGATTTCGCGGAGGCCGACAACCTGGTGCGGATGGCCTTCCTGGACCCGGTGGGCGAGGTCTTCTTCGTCGACTGGCCGCGAACCGCACGGGCTTGTGTGGCCGGCCTGCGCCTGGCGCTGGGGCATGATCCACACGACCGCCGGGTGCTGGAACTCGTGGAGGAGGCGGGCCGGGACAGTTCCCGGTTCCGCGAGCTGTGGGAGGAGCACGAGGTGCGCGGCAAGTCCCACGAGGGCAAGGAGTTCCGGCACAGCGCGGTGGGTGGGCTGACCCTGTCCTCACACGTGTTCGACGTGCGGGGGCAGGACGGACTCCAGCTGGTCGTGTACCGGGCCGAGCCGGACAGCCCTGATTTCCGGGCGCTGCGGCTGTTGGGCTCCCTGGCCGCCGATCCGGCCCGGCCGCTGCACCGTATGCGCTGAGCCGCTGAGTGCTGCTTCCGGGAACCATCCCCGCGTGCGCGGGGAGCACTCGGGGCGGCCGTGGGACGAAACGAACAGCCAGGGACCATCCCCGCGTGCGCGGGGAGCACGGGGCCCGTCGGGGGCGGTGTCCCGCCCCATTGGGACCATCCCCGCGCACGCGGGGAGCACCTCAAGAACATCGTGATGGCCTCGTTGGGCCTGGGACCATCCCCGCGTGCGCGGGGAGCACATGTATTGCCAAGCACACCTTTGTCTGGTAGCGGGACCATCCCCGCGTGCGCGGGGAGCACGGCCCTCGATGCAGGTCTTGTAGTTGGCCTCGGGGACCATCCCCGCGTGCGCGGGGAGCACTGCTCCACGGTCAGGCCCTGCTCGTCCATGAGGGGACCATCCCCGCGTGCGCGGGGAGCACAACCCGGGGTGGACCACGATCACACCGCAGATGGGACCATCCCCGCGTGCGCGGGGAGCACAGGCGCACATCGGTCAGGTCGTCGTTGCGCAGGGGACCATCCCCGCGTGCGCGGGGAGCACCCTAGGGATGTTTTTGTACAGGACCGTGGATCGGGACCATCCCCGCGTGCGCGGGGAGCACGAGGACTCCTACCGGGACGTGGACTTGCCTGCGGGACCATCCCCGCGTGCGCGGGGAGCACGCCGCTGCGCTGGTTGCTGGGGCGGGGGTGGTGGGACCATCCCCGCGTGCGCGGGGAGCACCCTAGGGATGTTTTTGTACAGGACCGTGGATCGGGACCATCCCCGCGTGCGCGGGGAGCACCACCCGCCGCACACCGCCTGCACCCCATCCAAGGGACCATCCCCGCGTGCGCGGGGAGCACCGGAGAACGACGGCCGCACCCCGTGGCCCGCTGGGACCATCCCCGCGTGCGCGGGGAGCACAAGACCCGCGTCCTGCCCGTCTCCGCCTCCCAGGGACCATCCCCGCGTGCGCGGGGAGCACACAGCTTGGCGGTGTCGGTGTATGCGCGGATCGGGACCATCCCCGCGTGCGCGGGGAGCACAGGTGACCAAGCTGGGCATCCATCACCTTCGGGGGACCATCCCCGCGTGCGCGGGGAGCACCGCGCGATGTGGTACTCGACGCACGCGGGACTGGGACCATCCCCGCGTGCGCGGGGAGCACAACCTGACAGGGTCCCGGCAGACCTCCCCAGCGGGACCATCCCCGCGTGCGCGGGGAGCACACAGGGTGTGTAGTCCACATGGTCTAAAAGTCGGGACCATCCCCGCGTGCGCGGGGAGCACGTGGCTGCGGCCGACACCTTCACGCTGGTGAAGGGACCATCCCCGCGTGCGCGGGGAGCACCTCGTCGCCGCCGGGGCAGACCTGGACCTGGTGGGACCATCCCCGCGTGCGCGGGGAGCACAGTCACTGACCTGGAAACTTACCAGCGGCAAGCGGCCGTTTTTCCAACTTCTCGAAAAACAGACAAATCAGGCAGCACCTGTGACCCTCGGAAAACCATGGCAGCAGCGTACCGGCAGGGGCTTGGCCATACCCCTGCCGGCACCCGTCAGGCGTAGGTGGGCGCCGGATTCAGGAGAAGCAACAGGTCGCCCGATTCCCGGGCCTCGGTCAGACCAGCAGATGAAGCCACCCAGTAGGACAGTGTCTGCTCACCGAACCAGATGATCAGGTGCGGGTTGTGCCGCTGGAGAGCGGCGGCGCGGGTGTGTTCGCGGGCGAACTCGGAGCGCTGGCCGCCCAGGCGGGGCAGGCGTGCCGCGCGGCGCCGGCGGCAGGAGGGGTGCTCGCACGCCGGGCAGAACGGGCCCACCAGGGGGCGGCGTCGGGGCAGCGGCGGGAGCGGTCGGTACAGCGGGTCACTGGAGGGTCGCGGGGCGGGGATAGGATGCGTCACTGATCCTGCTTTCTTACATGTCGCAGTGTGGATTTCGGGATTGTTTGGGGCCCGGGGAGCGTTGGCGCGCTTTCCTGGGCCCTTTTGCGTGCAGCAGCGTGATGTTTAGGGCTGGGTGTTCCAGAGGCTGTTGGTCAGGTCGTAGGCCAGGAAGAACCAGACCTGGCGGTAGTCGGGGATGCCGTTGTCGCCCCAGGAGGTGGCGAAGGCATCGATCATGGCCAGCCCGCGTCCGGACTCGGCGGCCAGGTCCAGCCCGCCTGGCGAGGGCCGCAGGTGGGAGCGCTGGTCGAGGGCGAGCGGCCTGCTGTCGCGCGCTCCCTGGTCGCGGCAGGCGAGGCGGAGCCCGAAGCGGGTGCGCTGGCAGGTGAGGGTGTAGACCCCGAAGGGCTGACCCGAGCGTGAGTGCCGCAGAGCGTTGTTGGCCAACTCGGATCCGAGCAGGGTGAACAGGTAGCGGTAGTCGTCGTCGCGTTCGGCGGCGCAGGTGTCCAGGAACGCGCGCACCAGCGGCATGTACTGGGCCGAGCCGACGAAGTCGTAGCGACGGACGCGGTAGTGGGCTCGGTCGACACGGCCGGTGAAGTAGTGGCGACACCGGGGCGGAACCAGCTCGGAGAGGGACATGGTCACCTCGGGCAGCGATGGCACCGGAGACTCGGGGGCGAGTGCAAGCATGGCGGACAGACTCCTTCGCGTATGGGAGTTGAACGGGGGTTCGACGTGCCCACAGGCATGGGACCTTCGCGTTTCCCGCGCAGCGAGAAGGGGCACGGCGCAGTCTGACCATCAGCGACTCTGCGTGAGAAGCTGATCACTGACTACTCTCTCTATAATGTGAGTGGAATCCACTACTGTCAAGTGGATACCACTAGTGAGCAAAAGATTCCGTTAGGCTTAAGGCATGGCATCTCCCTACAGCCCCAGTGTTCGCCGTCGACGCTTGTCCGCAGAGCTCAGGCGACTTCGCAGCGAGTCTGGAATGACCCTCTTCGAGGCCGCCAAGCAAGCTGGCATGGGCAAATCCAACCTGAGCAAGATCGAACAGGCGGATTCCAAGACAGTTCCAGCCGCGACCTTGGACAAACTTCTGGACCTCTACGAAGTCGACGCTGAGACCCGTGCGGTCCTGCATGAGCTATCGAAGCTCGCAGGGAAGAAGGGCTGGTGGTCCCAGTACAAGGACCTCATGCCGCAGATGCTTGCTGACTTTGAGGCTGAAGCATGCGCATTGCGGGCTTACCAGGCACAAGTGATCCCTGGGCTGCTCCAGACTCCGCAATACGCAGATGCGGTCTTTCGTGCCAACCAGGTGCGCGATGATGACGAGATCGCCCAACGCGTAGCTGCTCGTGTCACTCGCCAAGGAATCTTGAACCGTGTGGAGCCGCCGACCTACCTCGCCGTCATCGACGAGGCCGCCCTACGTCGCACGGTCGGGTCAGTAGACATCATGCGTGAACAGCTTCGCTATCTGACTCACATGGCGACCCGTCACAACGTCAGCATCTACGTGCTGCCGTTCTCTGCTGGGGCCCACCCGGCAACGGAAGGCAGTTTCGTCGTCATGGACTTCGCTGACCCGCGAGACGCCAGCATCGCTTACCTGGAAACCCCTGTTACTAGCATGTACTTGGAAGAAGATCATCAAATTAGGATGTTCAATGACATGTTCGGAGGTGCGCAGGCCTGCTCTATGACCCCAGCACAATCCCTGACATCCATCGAGGACATCCTCAAAACCATGGAAGAGTGAGCGCAGTGCCAGACCAGTTGGTGTGGCGGACCAGCAGTTACAGCGGCGTCAACGGTGACTGTGTGGAGGTCGCCCACATCCCCACGGGCTTCCGCAAGAGCAGCCACAGCGGCCAGGAGCCGAACTGTGTGGAGGTCGCCGACCTGCCCTGCGGCGCGGCCGTCCGGGACTCCAAGAACCCGGCCAGGGGCCACCTCCCCTTCCCCGCCGCCGAATGGGACGCCTTCCTCGCCGTCGCGCGCGACTGACCCCGCGTCCGCCCACCACCCGAACCCCTCCGGCCCCTCCCCCACCGAGGCAACACCGGCATCGGCAACACCACGCACAACAGCGGGGCCCTGATGACGACCACTTCCGTCACCAGGGCCCCGCCGCATGTCTGAAACCCGACCGGCCAACGCCGGATACCCGCTGGCATCCTCTCTTCCCCCCGAACCGGCCCCCGATCTTCCAAACACCGGCAGCCGAAGCACCCACGAGCTGGGCCTTCCCAGATCTGAGCCGGGGCGTCTCATCACCGGGGTACGGCAAAGTTCCAGTCGGAAAGTTGAACTATCCAACTGTTGGAGTCATCCTAGAGTCGTACTTCGAGGAGGGAAGCCCCGGAGTACTAACACCAGGAGGTCACCACCGCCATGAGTGAGACGAAAGCGAGACGTCGACGCGCGGTGATGCGTCGCAAGAACCAGGTCACCTTGCCTCGCGAGGTCGCGGAAGCTCTTCACATCCATGAAGGCGACGAGGTCGAGTTCGACATCGGGGAGAGCGGTCAGGTCACGCTCAGGGGCATGACTTCTGTACCTGCCGACCAGGCGTGGTTCTGGGACCGCGGCTGGCAGCAGGGCGAACGCGAGGCTAGTGAGCAGATCGCCGCAGGCCAGACCGAGGAGTTCGAGGACGCGGAATCCATGTTCGACGCCCTGGAAGACGAGGAGCGCTGAGAGCACTGGCCACGTTCGCCACCACCCCCCGTTTCAGGGCCGACTTCAAGAAGCTGCCCCGGCAGCAGGCAGAGCGCTTCCGCGCGGTGGTCACCACCGAGTTCGCGCCCGATGTGGAGAAAGGGCAGTTCCGCCCCGGGCTACGGGTCAAGGGCGTGCAAGGCACACCAGGGGTCTACGAGATGACCTGGGCACCCGACGGGCGTGCCACCTGGGAGTACGGCGATGAGCGCTTTCCAGGCAAACCGCACGTGATCTGGCGTCGGGTGGGCACCCACTCCATCTTCAATCCCGGACCGCCCTGATCGCGGCAGTCGCAACACCACGAACAGCCACGGGGCCCTGGTGACGGCAGTGGCCGTCACCAGGGCCCCGCTGTTCACTGGAAAACCCCAGGCCAGAACCATCTCGCTACCGCCCTGGCTCCTGCTCCCGGGCTCAGACGGTGTCGCGCAACGGCATCGGCACCACGTGCTCGGACACCTCCGAGTGCACCTGGTGCAACCGCGTCTGCACCGCCCTGCGCAGCTTGGTCAGGCACTCGACCAGGGTGATCTCGTCCCCCACCAGTCCGCCCTTGGCCACGACCGGCGTCCCGTCCAGGGGCCCTCCGCTGAGGTGCCCGTGCACCGCCAGCGGCACGACCTCGCCGCCCACGTCGAAGGCGTGCACGTCCAACTCGTCCAGCAGGCTCGCCACCAGGTCCCCGCCGCACAGGTACAGGCCGCTGGGCAGCGCGTGGGCCCCCGTGGTGTCGGCCACCCCGTTGACCACGTCCGCGACCAGCCGCGCGATCCGGACCGGCAGCTCCACCCGGGCCTGGGCGGGCAGACCGCGCACCTGGTCGGAGGTGTTCACCACCCGCAGCACGCACAGTTCGGGGAACTCCGACGAGGTCAGCTGCTCGGACAACTCCTCCGCGACCTCGTCCGCGTGTTCGCTGTCCGGGTCGGTGAGCGCCACCGCGTCCACGTCCACGAACCGCACCGCGCCGGTGCGCGCCACGGTGGCCAGCTGCCGCCGGGTCAGCTCGGTGGCACTGCCCACCACCCCCAGCAGCGGCCCGCGCGAGCCCGCCTGGCCGCGCAGGCGCAGCGCGTAGGCCAGCAGCGCCCCCGTGGGCCCCGGGTCGGCCGCCACCCACACGGTTCCGTCGGTGCGGTGCGCGGCCGCCGCGGCCTCGGCGATGTCGGTCAGGTGCTGCTCGGTACTCGCGTCGCACACCACGACCGGCTCGTCGCCGGCGAGCAGTTCGGCGGTGAGCATCGTCTGGGTCACCTGGCGGACGGGCACGTGCCGCACCGGCAGGTCGGTCTGGGTGGCGAGGATGTCGGCGACGACGCTGGTGGTCATCGGGCACAGCGGGTCCACCGCGAGCTCCGTGCGCTCCAGAGGCATCCCGTTGAGCAGCTGCGTCCCGTCCTCGGTGGTGCGTCCCGACCCGGGGAAGGCCGGGGCGAACAGCACCCGCACCCGCGTTCCGGCGGGGACCCGGTCGCGCACGGCGTCGTAGACGGCCTCCAGCTCGGCACCGATGTTGCCGCGCAGCGTGGAGTCGGTGCGCTTGACCACCAGTCCCACCGGCCAGACGGCCTCGACCACGTCCGTGACGAGGTCGGCCGCCTGTTCGGCGGAAACATGGCGGCTGTCCAGGTTGGCCACGACCACGTCGTAGTCCCCGACCACCCGGCTCACGTGCTCGGGGGTCACCGTGGCCACACGCATCCCGGTGCGGGCGAACCTGGCACCGGTGGCGTTGGCACCGGTGAGATCGTCTGCGACCACGAGGACCTGAGCCACGGCACGTCTCCTTCGGCGTTCGTCGGCGTCGGGGTTCGGCGGCATCCGGCACGAAACCCGGGGGGAGGGCCTCCCCCCAACATAGGCCCACGGGGAGGCGCCGGGGGCGTCCGAGCCGTCAGGGGCCCGGACCAGCGGAGATCAGAGGTTGACCACCGTGCCCGTGCGTGCGCTGCGCCGGGCGGCCTCGATGACCTCCAGCCCGTGGATCACCTCGTGCAGGTCCACCGGAAGCGGCTCTCCCTCACCGACCGCGTCGCGCACCCCCGCGTAGAACTCGGTGTACGCGCCGCGCTCACTGGGCACCCGGCGGGTGTCGCCGTCCACCCCGAGCACGCCCCAGCCCTCCTCGGGGATCACGCCCCAGTCGGCGGCGTCGGCCCGCTCCCCCGCCGCCAGCCTGGCCTCCTGCTCGTCCATCCCGTGGACGGTGAACGCCCCCTCGTTCCCCAGCACCCGGAAGCGCGGCCCGCCCTGGGCGGTGAGCGCGCTCATCCACAGGTGGGAACGGGTGCCCCGGGCGTGGTTGAGCGCCAGGAAGACGTCGTCGTCGGCGTTGACCCCCTCGCGCATGACGTCGATCTCGGCGTAGACGGAGGCGACCGGGCCGAACAGGTTGATCGCCTGGTCGATCAGGTGCGGCCCCAGGTCGTAGAGCAGCCCGGCCCCGGCCTCGACCCCGCCCTTCTCGCGCCAGGTCCCCTTGGCCTGCGGGCGCCAGCGCTCGAAGCGCGACTCGAAGCGGTGCACCCGTCCCAGGGAGCCCTCCTCGATCAGCTTCCACAGGGTGAGGAAGTCGGCGTCCCACCGTCGGTTCTGGTACACGGTGAGCACCCGGTCCAGCTTGCCCGCCAGGTCGGTGAGCTCCCGCGCCTGCACGGCGTTCAGAGCGAACGGCTTGTCCACCACCACCGCCATGCCCGCCTCCATGGCGGCCTGGGCCAGCGGAGCGTGGGTGTCGTTGGGCGTGGTGACGACCGCGACCTCGTAGCGGTCGGCGTCCGCCCACAGCTCGGCGACGTTGGGGTACACGGTGACACCGGGGTAGCGCTCCTCGGCGGCCCGGCGGCGCTCAGGGTTGCCCGTGACCACCGCGGACAGGCGCAGTCCCGGCACCGCGTCGATCAGTGGCGCGTGGAAGACCTCGCCTCCCTTGCCATAGCCGATGAGTGCCACGTGCAGCTCGGGTCCGCCGTTCTCGGGTGTGCTCGGTGCGTCGGATGCGTCAGCCATGCCACCAATCTAGAGGCACCGGCCCCGGGGACCGGTAACGCTCGTCCCAGCTGGCGGGACACGGGAGGGCCCCGGTATCGGTGCGCAGCGCGCCCGTCCGCGGTGGTCTCGCCCGTACTGGCGCTGTCGGCGGTCGAGAGTGCCGGTACGGGCGGGACCATCCGGTGAGGGAACCTCGCACGTCACACCCGCGATGCTCCCGGACAGCGCGCCGGGCGGGCGGCGAGCCCGTGCCGGTCCGGGGCGCCGAGGCCCGGACCGGCACCTTTCCTTCCTGAGAAAGTTCTTCGCCACGCTGAGCAGGTCGTTTTGCCATCGTTACGAAAGCTATTGCAATAGCTGTAGACATTTTCACCTGGAGCGGATTCCATCGTGTTCCGCATGCCCTGGGTCACACCGACCCGACGGCGGCACCTCCTGGTGCCCGTCGACCATCCGGACACGAGGGAGAAGCCCCATGCTGCGACCAGAACGCAAAGTGCGTCACCGACACCTGGCGGTGGCGGCGACCGCCGGAAGCGTCCTCCTCACGATCTCGGGCTGCGGCTTCCTCAGCGGGGAGGGAGGCGGAAGCGGCACCCCCGACGCCTCCGACGTCGACTGCGCCCCCTTCGAGCAGTGGAGCGACGTCGAGGGCACGGTCGACGTCTACTCGTCCATCCGCGACGAGGAGGCCGAGCGCATGGACCGCTCCTGGGCCGACTTCGAGGCGTGCACCGGCATCGACATCAAGCACGAGGGCAGCGGCGAGTTCGAGGCGCAGCTGCCCATCCGCCTGGAGGGCGGCAACGCTCCCGACCTGGCGCTGGTCCCGCAGCCCGGCCTGCTGGAGCGGGTCGTCGAGGACGGCCACGCCCTGCCCGTGGCCGACGGGGTCAGGGCCAACGTCGAGGAGGGCTGGGGCGAGGACTGGCGCGGCTACGCCACCTTCGACGGCGAGCTGTACGGCTCCCCCTACGGCGCCAACATGAAGTCGATGGTGTGGTACTCGCCGACCTTCTTCGCGGACAACGGCTACGAGGTCCCCGAGACCTGGGACGACATGGTGGCCATCAGCGACGAGATCGCCGACTCCGGCACCAAGCCCTGGTGCGTCGGCTTCGAGTCCGGTGACGCCACCGGCTGGCCCGGAACGGACTGGATCGAGAACGCGCTGCTGCGCACCTCGGGCACCGACGCCTACAACGACTGGATCTCCCACGACATCCCCTTCGACGACCCGCAGGTCGCCGACGCCTTCGACCTGACCGACGGCATCGTCCGCAATTCCGACTACGTCAACGGCACCTTCGGCGACGTGGAGAGCATCGCCGTCACCTCCTTCCAGGAGGCGGGCCTGCCCCTGCTCGACGGCGGCTGCGCGATGTACATGATGGGCTCGTTCTACTCGGCGCAGTTCGAGGAGGACGTCGTGGTGGCCGAGGACGGAGACGTCTACGGCTTCGTGCTGCCCCCGCTGGAGGCCGGCGCCGAGGTCCCGGTCATGGGCGGCGGCGAGTTCGCCGTCCCCTTCGCCGACCGGCCCGAGGTGGCGGCGGTGCACGAGTACCTGTCCACCCCGGAGTACGCCGAAAGCCGCGCCTCCCAGGGCGCCTGGGTCTCGGCCAACCAGAACATGGACATCTCCGTCATCGAGGACCCCGCGTCCCAGTTCGCGGCCGAGGTCCTGCTCGCGCCCGACACCGTCTTCCACTTCGACGCCAGCGACTCGATGCCCTCCTCCGTGGGGACCGACGTCTTCTGGACCGGCATGGTCGACTGGGTCACCGGCAGCTCCACCGACGACGTGCTGGAGACCATCGAGTCGGCCTGGCCCTAAGCGGGTCCCCCGACCGGATCCCTCGACGGATCCCCTGACCGGCTTCCCCCCTGACCGCACGGGGCCCGGCCCGACCGGCCGGGCCCCGTCGCCCCTGCAGACCGACAAGGGGTCTCCATGGAGTATTCGTTCCTGTACGAGCTTCCCAAGATCGTGTGGATGCTCATCGGGATCGCCGCCTTCCTGGGCGTCATCGGCCTGATGCTCGTCCTGGTCGACGTGCCGCGCACCCGGCGCGACCGCTGGCAGGCGTCCCTCTTCCTCGCACCGGCCCTGCTCCTCCTGCTCGGCGGGCTCGTCTATCCGGTGCTGCGCACGACCATGCTGTCCCTCTACGACCGCTCCGGCGACGAGTTCGTCGGACTCGCCAACTACGTCTGGATGTTCCAGCGGCCGGAGATCCTGCTGGTCCTGCGCAACACCCTGCTGTGGGTGGTGTTCGCCCCCGCCCTGGCCACCGCCATCGGGCTGCTCTACGCCGTCCTCATCGACCGCTCCCGGTTCGAGTCGGTCGCCAAGTCGCTGGTGTTCATGCCGATGGCGATCTCGTTCGTCGGCGCCAGCATCATCTGGCGGTTCGTGTTCGCCTACCGGCCCGCCGACCAGGAACAGTACGGGCTGTTCAACCAGATCGTGGTCTGGCTGGGCGGGGAACCGCGGCTGTGGCTGCTCGAACAGCCGCTCAACACCTTCCTGCTGATCCTGGTGCTGATCTGGGTACAGGCCGGTTTCGCGATGGTCGTGCTGTCCGCGTCGATCAAGGCGATCCCGGCGGAGATGGTCGAGGCCGCCCGCATCGACGGGGCGGGCCCCTGGCAGCTGTTCACCCGGATCACCCTGCCCTCGGTGTGGCCGACGCTGCTGGTCGTGCTCATCACCATCACGGTGCAGACCCTGAAGGTCTTCGACATCGTCCGCACCATGACCGGGGGCAACTACGGGACCAGCGTGATCGCCAACGAGATGTACAGCCAGGCCTTCCAACAGGGACAGCTCGGCCAGGGGTCCGCCCTGGCGGTGTTCCTGTTCGTCCTGGTCATCCCGCTGGTGGTCGTACAGATCCGCCGCAACCGCAAGGCAAGGGAACTGGTATGACGACCACTCCGACGCCCCCCGTCGTCGCCGAGGCGCCCGGTAGGCCCTCCCGCAGAGCGGAAGGGAGCGCGGCCGGACGGGTGCGCCGCCGGTTGAGCGGTTCGGCGGCCGGCATCGCGGCGCTCGTGATCGCCGTGCTGTGGACGGTGCCGACCGCGGGGCTGCTCATCTCCTCGTTCCGGCCCGCCGAGGAGATCCGCACCACCGGCTGGTGGACGTTCCTGGCCTCGCCCGAGGTGACCCTGGCCAACTACCGGGACGTGCTGTTCGGCAGCGGGAGCGACGGACAGCTGATCACCTACTTCGTCAACTCCCTCGTGATCACGCTTCCCTCCACGGTGTTCGTGCTGGGTGTGGGGGCGCTCGCGGCGTACGCGCTGGCCTGGATCGACTTCCGCGGCCGGGACTGGCTCTTCCTGGGGATCTTCGCGCTGCAGATCGTCCCGCTGCAGATGTCGCTGGTCCCGCTGCTGCGGTTCTTCTCCCAGGGGGTGTCGGTCGGTGGGGCGCAGATCCTGCCCGCGTGGGAGCTGACCGGGGCCATGGCCTTCACCAACGTGTGGGTGGCGCACACGATCTTCGGTCTGCCGCTGGGCATCTTCCTGCTGCACAACTTCGTCTCGCAGCTGCCGAAGTCGCTGTTCGAGGCGGCCCGGGTGGACGGCGCCGGGCACGGGCGCGTCTTCACGCGGATCGTGCTGCCGCTGATCGCCCCGGCGCTGGTGTCTCTGGGGATCTTCCAGTTCCTGTGGGTGTGGAACGACCTGCTGGTGGCGCTGATCTTCACCGGGGGCGACAGCGCCACCGCGCCGCTGACCGTCCGTCTCGCCGAGATGGCCGGAACACGCGGCGAGTCCTGGCACCGGCTCACCGCGGGGGCCTTCGTGTCGATGATCGTGCCGCTGGTCGTGTTCTTCCTGCTGCAGCGCTACTTCGTGCGCGGTCTGCTGGCGGGCAGCGTCAAGGGCTGAGCCCGGGAGGAGGTCAGCCGCCGCGCAGGGCGGTACGGGCCGCCTCCAGGGCCGTGGTCCGGTAGGCGGCGCCGAACAGGCACACGTGCACCAGCAGCGGGTGCAGCTGGTGCAGGGCGACCCGCGACCGCCAGCCGGAGGCCAGCGGCGCCACCTCGTTGTAGGCGTCGCGGACCCGTTCCAGGTGGGGGAGGCCGAACAGGGCCAGCATGGCCAGGTCGGCCTCCCTGTGGCCGCCGTGCGCGGCCGGGTCGACCAGCACCGCGTCCTGCTCCCGCCAGAGCACGTTGCCGCTCCACAGGTCCCCGTGTACGCGTGCGGGCGGCTCGGGGTCCCCCGCCAGGTCGGCCACCGAGTCGACGACCTTCTCCACCACACGGGCGTCGGAGGGGGTGAGCGCACCCCGGTCCAGGGCCCGGCTCAGGTAGGGACGCAGACGCTGCTCGGCGTAGAAGCGCGGCCAGTCGTCGGAGGGGGTGTTGTCCATGGGCAGCGGTCCGATGTAGCCGGGCCAGTCGGCGCCGAAGCGGTCGGCGCCGGTCATGTGCATCCCGGCGAGCTGGCGTCCGAGCCGTTCGGCGGCCTGGGCGGTGGGTTCGCGCTCCTCCGACCACGGCAGGACGAGGATGCGGTCGTCCCAGGCCAGGACGTCGATGGCGGGTGACCCGAAGGTACGGCCCAGCCACTCCAGCCCCCGCGCCTCGGCGGTGAGCACCCCGCTCGGCGGAGCGCCCCGGGGCAGGGCCTTGACGAACAGTCGGGTGCCGTCGGTGAGCTCGGCGTAGGAGATGTCCCAGTCGTGGCTGCTCCCTGCGCGGGCGGCACGGCCGACGTCGCGGCCGAGCAGGGCGGTCAGTCGCTCGGCCATGGTGCCGCTGACCGGGTCCCTGCGGCGTCTCTCCCCGGATCCGTCGCCGTCGTCCCCGCCTCCGAACGCCCGCACGATCGATCCCCTCTCCCCCGGCACTACCGCCTCAACCGGACGACGAGCTCGCTGGTGAGCCCCTTGGCTGCGGCCTCCACCATGTTCAGGACGGCGGTGAACCCGTCGTCGCCGCCGTAGTAGGGGTCGGGGACCTCCGGGTTGGGGCCGCCGCCGGGCGCGAAGGAGCGGAAGAGGCGCAGACGCGACATGTCGAACCCGTACTCGTCGCCGTGCTCGTCGACGGCGCGCCGCACCTCGTCGACGTTGTCCAGGTCCATGGCCAGGACGAGGTCGCGGGTGGCGAGGTCCGCGGGGTCGAACTGGCGGGCGGTGTGGTCGGTCAGGTATCCGTGCACGCGCAGGGTGGAGGCCGCGCGCGGGTCCATGCCGCCGCCCACGTGCCAGTCACCCGTGCCGGAGCTGTCCACTTCCACGAGTTCGCTCAGCCCGGCCCGTTCGAGGTCGGCGGTGAGGATCTTCGCGGCCATGGGAGACCGGCAGATGTTGCCCAGGCACACCACACTGATGCGGTAGGGACCAGCGGGATCACGCGGTTCCGGCAAGCTCATGCCTCTCACCGTAACGAAAAACCGACGCGCCCACGCGGTCCCGCCCCCCGCGCGTTCGCACGACCCGCCAGGACGGGGATCCCGTACGGTGAACGCCTGTTCAGCTCTTGGGAAGGCGGACCACACTGACGAAGAAGTCGTCGATCTGCCGGACCACCCGTATGAACTGCTCGAAGTCCACCGGTTTGGGCACGTAGGCGTTGGCGTGCAGGCGGTAGCTGCGCAGCACGTCCTCCTCCGCCTCGGAGGTGGTGAGCACCACGACGGGGATGTGCGCGAGGTCGTCGTCGTTCTTGACCTCCTCCAGCACCTCACGACCGTCCTTACGGGGCAGGTTGAGGTCGAGCAGGATCAGATGGGGCCGGGGGACGTCGGCGAACTCTCCCTCGCGACGTAGGAAACGGAGCGCCTCGACGCCGTCGGAGACCACGTGCAGGCGGTTGCCCAACTTGTGTTCCTCGAACGCCTCCTTGGTCATCAGGACGTCACCGGGATCGTCCTCGACCAGCAGCACCTCGATGGGATGCACCAACATGACCTCGCTCAAGCTTCCAGACCCCTGCCTCAGGGCCCCGCCCCGTGGTCGGGGGGAACCGTACCGCCGCTGGTACCGGGTGGAGCGGACCGGGCGCCGTCGGACCCGTCGTCCGGCTCGGCGCCGTCGTCCTCCTCCGGGGAACCCGTACCCGCGGACTGTCGTGCGGCCGTCGGATCCGAGTCCCCGGGGGTGGTGGGCTCGGCATCCTCGGTGCCCTCGACTCCGTTATCGCTGGGAGCGGTTCCAGCGGTTCCCTCCTCGGAAACCGCATTCCCCTCCTCCCCGGAGCCGACGGGCAAGGACCAGCATATGCGGGTTCCGGTCTGGCCGGAGTTCTCTTCCTCTGAGGTTTCGGGCACCTCGGAGCCGCGCGGGTCGGTGTCCAGCCAGATCCGCCCCCCGTGGAACTCCACGATCTTCTTGCACATCGCCAGGCCGATGCCCGTTCCCGTGTACTTGTCCCTGGTGTGCAACCGCTGGAAGATCACGAAGATGCGCTCGGCGTACTGCGGTTCGATCCCGATCCCGTTGTCCGCGCAGCAGAACACCCACTCGTCCTCGCGCCGCTCGGCGCTGATGTGGACACGGGGGGTCTCCTCGCCGCGGAACTTCACGGCGTTGCCCACCAGGTTGAAGAACACCTGGGTGAGCAGGGTGCGGTCGCCCTGCACGGTCGGCAACGGGTCCCGGGTGACCTCCGCGTCCACCTCCTCCAGCCGGGTGGACAGGCTGCTCAGCGCGTCGTCCAGGGCGCCGTCCAGGGGCACCGGGGCGAAGTTCCTGGTCCGGCCGACCCGGGAGAAGGCCAGCAGGTCGTTGATGAGGGTCTGCATACGCTTGGCGCCCTCGACCGCGAAGTCGATGTAGGAGTCGGCGCGCTCGTCCAGCTGACCGTGGTAGCGGCGCTGGAGGAGCTGGCAGAAGCTCGCCACCTTGCGCAGCGGCTCCTGGAGGTCGTGGGAGGCGACGTAGGCGAACTGCTCCAGCTCCAGGTTGGAGCGGCGCAGCTCCTCGGTCTGGCTCTCCAGGAGGGTGGACTGCTCCTGGAGCTTGCGCCGGGCGGAGCCGACCTCCTCCAGGTCGTGCACGATGCGCTCGCGCATGGCGTCCACGTCCCGGCCGAGCCGGACGATCTCCGGCGGACCGTTCAGGGAGATCCTGTGCGCGTAGTAGCCCTCCGACACCTGGCGCATGTGACCCGCCAGTTCGTCCAGGGGGCGCAGCACCCACTGCTGGAGCATCACCCACAGGAACACCGACAGGAACACCACGACCAGGCCGACCAGGACCAGCAGGGCGACGACCTGCTGGGTGGCCAGGGCCAGACCGTCGCGGGCCTCGTTGATCTCGGCCCTCAGCTGCTGGGCGGTGGTGTCGCTGACCCGGGTGAGCTCCAGGAACAGGATCCGGCCGCGCCGCAGGTCCTCCTGGGAGATCTCCTGGCCGTTGCTGACCTGCTCCAGGGCGGGCTCGGCGAACTCCTCGGTCCACACCCGGCCCGCGGTGAGCATGTCGTCGACGTTGGTGGCCACCTCGGGGTTGTCCTCGGCCAGCTGGATCAGGGAGGCCCTGTGCTCCGCCAGGGTCAGCTGGCTCTCGACGTAGGGCTGGAGGAACTCCCGGTCCTCGGTGAGGATGTAGCCGCGCAGGGCGTGGTCCTGGGTGAGGTAGGCCCCGCTGGTCTGCTCGACGGCGCTCACGGCGGGAGTCAGGGAGTCGACCTGCAGGCTGAGGGACTCGCGGGCCTCCAACGCGGCCAGG
Organism: Nocardiopsis quinghaiensis; assembly: GCF_008638365.1. Taxonomy (GTDB): domain Bacteria; phylum Actinomycetota; class Actinomycetes; order Streptosporangiales; family Streptosporangiaceae; genus Nocardiopsis; species Nocardiopsis quinghaiensis. Next base: position 35,727 of record NZ_VWVU01000029.1, read on the forward strand.
GTGATGACCGACACCGCCACGACCAGGACGATGGCGACCACGGTCAGCAGGCTGGTGACGCGCCGCCGCAGGCTCCACGACTCGCGGGGAGGGCGTCCGCGCTCGCGGCCCGTGCCGTTGACGAAGTGCGTGCCGCCGGTGGAAGCGCCACCGCGCACGCCGGTGCCCGGGGCCGACCCGGATCCCTCGGTCTCCATGGCCGTCCCCTCTCCGAGCTCTCTCACCCGGGCTCTCCGTGGGTGATGAGCAGCATCGCCACGTCGTCCTGGAGCGGTCCTCCGTTGCTGCGCTCGGCCTCGTCCACCAGGTGTTCGGGCAACTGCGGCAGGGAGGTGTCCTGTGCCAGCACGCCGGTGACCATGCGGCGCAGGCCCGCGACCTCCAGGCGCGCGGGCGGAGCGCCGTCGTAGGCGTCCACGAGGCCGTCTGTGTAGAAGAGCATGGTCGACCCGACGGGAAGCACGACCTCGTCGATGTCGGTCTGCTCGACCGGGAAGATGCCCAGAGGGGGCTGGGGGGTGACCCGGGTCTCCTCGACCGCGCCGTCGCGCAGGATCATGGGCGGCGGGTGTCCCAGGACGCGGAGCCTGAACCGGTCGTCGCCGGTGTCCAGGCTCGCCATGCACAGCGTCGCGTACAGCTCCTCCTGTGCGCGTTCACTGACCAGGATGTCCTCCAGGTTGGGCAGGACCCGTTCCTCGTCGACGCCGCCCATGATGAGGGCGCGCCAGGCGATGCGCAGGCTGACGCCGAGGGCGGCCTCGTCGGGGCCGTGCCCGCTGACGTCGCCGATGATGACGTGGGTGGTGCCGTCCTTCTCGACCGCGTCGTAGAAGTCCCCGCCGACCAGGGCGCGCTTGCGGCCGGGGCGGTAGTAGGCGCGGTGCTCCAGCGGCGAGCGCTGGAGGAGGACCTGGGGCAGCAGCCCGCGTTCGAGGCGCATGTTCTCGCGGGCGCGCAGGCGGGCCTCACGAAGCTGGTGGGCGTTCTCGTCGGCGCGGCGCCGTTCGAGGGAGTAGCGCAGGCTGCGCCCGAGCAGGGAGCCGTCGACCTGGCCCTTGACGAGATAGTCCTGGGCGCCCGCGGCCACGGCGGCGACGCCCTCGTGTTCGTCGTCGAGCCCGGTGAGGACGACGACGGCCGCTCCGGGCGCGCTCTCCAGGACCTCGCGGAGCAGGTCCAGGCCATGGGCGTCGGGGAGGTTGAGGTCGAGCAGCACGCAACCGCGGAACCCCTCAAGGTGCCCGCGCGCCTCACCGAGGGTCGGGACCCAGGTGATGCGCGTGGTCAGGGCCGTCTCGTCGAGGAGCTCCTCGGCGAGGAAGGCGTCACCGGGGTCGTCTTCGATCAGTAGGACGTCGACCGATTCGACGTTGGCCTCCCCGTGCTCGCTCGCAACGGTGTCGTCGTCCAGGAAGGCGCTGTCATGCGAGGCAGCACTGTTGGCGGAAGCGGCCCGTGCCGCCTCCTCGCCGATCACCGTCACGGGATCGTGCTCTGTTCTCCTGGTATCCACTCATCGCCCTTGGTCTGCCGGTCCGTGGGGTGCTTCTTCGCGCCGCATGGCCCCGGAGGCATCCGGGGCTCTTCCCAACGGCTCGGACCGCACGGCATCCAAACGATAATCGCCCCGGCGACCTGTTGACCAGCGGCCGTGACGAGACACATCCGACGCCGACGGACGGAACCGTTGCGCCGTTCCACCCGTGGAAGGACCCGTTCCCGCCCGGGACGGGTTCACGGAGGGGCTCCCCGCACCTGGATGGAACGGGCATATTCGCATGCAGAAGCACGTACGGGATGTGACGGGGGACACGCCTGGAACCAAGCGGAGCCTACCCGAGATCGTGTTCGACTCTCCCGGATCCACTCGAACGTGTTCCGGGGTTCGACCGGAGGAGGCCGGGAACGGTTTTTCGTGACAGGGTGTCGCATCCGCCTTGACAGTGCCGGACATCTAAATGACATGATGTCATAAAACATGTGGCACGGAAGGCGGACAGTACCGATGAGCACAGCGGCCGAGGCCCCCACGACGGCCGTCCCCGATTCGCCCGAGTCGTTCTCCGAACGGCTCAGGGCCGCGACCTGGGGCGATCACCAGGCCGCGGAGGACCACGGGTTCGCCCGGGCCCTCCTGGACGGCACGCTCTCCCTGGCCGGGTACACCGGGATGGTCGCCCAGCACTACTTCGCCTACGTCGCGCTGGAGGAGACCGGCAGGCTGCTGGCGGACGATCCCGTCGCCGGAGGGTTCCACCGGCCGGAACTGGAACGGGTCCCCGCCCTGGTCCGCGACCTGGAGCACCTGCTCGGCGCCGACTGGCGCGAGCGGATCTCCCCCAGCCCGGCCACCCGCACCTACGCGGCGCGCATCGAACAGATGGCGGACCACCCCGAGGGGTTCGTCGCCCACCACTACACCCGCTACATGGGCGACGTGTCCGGGGGCCAGTTCATCCGCCGCGTGGCGGCCCGGGCCTACGGGTTCACCGACGGGGCCGGTACCGCCTTCTACGTCTTCGACGGGCTGGGCAGCCTCCCCCGGTTCCGCGCCGGGTACCGGGAACGGCTCGACTCCCTGGACCTGGACGAGACCGCCGCGGCCCGCCTGGTGGCCGAGACCCGGCTGGCCTACCAGCTCAACACCGAGGTGTTCGCCGACCTGGGCCGGACGTACGTGCCCGGCGCGGCCTGAGGCGCCCGAGGCCGCTCCACGACGCCGCCGGAACACGCCACGGCGTCCCCGTGCCGTGACACCATAGGAGGATGCCCAAGATCACGGCTCCCACCATCGCCGCCCACCGCGCCCGTACGCGGGAGCGCATCATGGAGGCCGTCGACGAGCTGATCCGGACCCAGGGGATCGACCGTGTCTCCATGACCGACGTGGCCAACTCCGCGGGTCTGACCCGCACCGCGCTGTACAACTACTTCCCCGACAAGCCCGCCCTGCTCCTGGCGTTCACCGAGCAGGTCAACATCGCCTTCGTCGAGCGGTACCGGCGCGAACTGCCCTCGGGAGTGTCGGCGGCACGACGGCTCTCGGCGTTCGTCCGCCTCCAGTTGGAAGGCATCATGGCGCATCCGCACCCGCCCGCCGCCGAGCTCGGGGCCAGCCTCGGCCCCGACGCCTACCAGGCGCTCGCCGCCCACGTGGCGCCCATGCAGCGCCTGCTGACCGAGATCCTGGAGGAGGGCACCCTCGCGGGCGAGTTCGACTCCCTGCCCGCCGAGCACACGGCCCGGCTCACCCTGTCGATGGTCGGCTCCCAGCGCCTGCCGCTCGTCAGCGGCGAGATCGACCTGGACGAGACCCACGCGCTGGTCACCCGGTTCGTGCTCCGCGCCCTCGGAGTGGTGACCGAAACCGTCGACACCATCCTCCTCAAACCCACAGGCACCACAACCCAGGGTGGGAGGGTATAAACACCAGGTCATAAGGGTTGGGGCCTAACTCCCGTCACAACGTCGGCCGGGCGCTCCCAGGTCGCGACGGCACGGCCCCATCGGCAAGAATCGGTGCCCCGTCCGCCCCGGACGGTTACCCCTTCGACCGAGTGTGAGGACCTCTCCGACGTGTCCCTCGTACTGATCATCCTCGGCGCCGCCCTGGTGTCGGTCGCCCTGTTCAACAAGGTGCCCCGCTACGTGCCCGGACGGTCCTCGGCTCCCCGTTCCGGCCGCGGCGGCTCCGTGACCACCGCGGGGCGCCCCGGGGCGCCCCCGCGCGTGCGCCTGATCCCGGCCCGGCTCACCGAGCAGGGCCGGGCACTGCTCACCGCGGTCGGCGGCAGCACCCTGATCTTGGCGCTCTTCCTCACCCTGTTCGGTTTCTGAGCGCGGCCCGGCCGTTCAGGCCCCGCCGACGTGGCCGCCCACCAGTCTCACCAGCAGTCCGCCCGCGGCCGTGGCCGCGATCCCGCCCGTCACGGCGGCGACCGTGGCCAGCCGCTCCCGGACACGGGTGTCGCGGTGCGCGACCGCCTCGGCCGTCGCCCGGTCCGTGGCGCCGAAGGACCCGCCGCACAGCACCGGGTCCAGTTCGTGGGGCCGCCACCGCGCACGCCAGCGGCTCAGCGGCTGCAACCCGCCGGGCACCGACGCCGTACGCGGCTTCCACCGGACCGGCGTGTCCGCCGTTCCGGGAGCCGGACCCGTCGCCGCGAAGCGCTTCGGGGAGGGCCCGACGTAGCGCAGCTCGCCCGGGGCGTTGGTGAGCATCTCCGCGAGCAGCTTGGCGCAGGCACGGGCGTCACCCAGCGCCGTGTGCTGCCCGGTCGGCCAGTCACCGCTGAGCTGGAAGGAGGCCTTGGGCAGCGAGTACCGCTCCAGGTCCACCTGCGAACGCAGCGCGCGCAGCGTGCACAGTCCGGACTGTCCCGTCGGCAGACCCGCGAAAGCCAGCTCCGAGTCGAGGAAGCGCTGTTCGAAGTCGAGGTTGTGGCTGACCACGACCGCGCCGGACAGCAGCCCGGCCAGCCTGGGCGCCACCTGGGCGATGGTCGGGGCACCGACGGTGTCGCTCTCGGTGATGCCGTGGAACTCCCGTCCGCCCACCGGCGCGCGCGGGTCGACCAGGGTGCTGAACTCCTCGACCAGTTTGCCGTCGCCCCGCACACGCACCACGGCGATCTCCACGATGCGCGCGCCCTCGCGCGGGTCGAGGCCGGTGGTCTCCATGTCGAGCACCGCGTACTCCAGGTCCGCCGCCCGCATGCCGACCCGGCGCCGGGTCAGCGCGCCCGCCCGCAGCGTTCCCATCGTGTGCCCCACTCCCTCGTCCCACCTTGTCGGCCGGTCGTTCCTCCTGGTGTGTACCGGCAACGACCCTACTCCCCGTGTCCGACAACGCTTCCCGCGCGCACCCCACCGCCCCGGAGACCCCACCGCCGTTCCCCGTGGTCCGCGCGGTCCGCGTCCGCCGGGCGACCGGAAGAAAGGTGGATTATGTAACGTTCTTAGGCGTGTCCACCCAGGCGAGGACACTCCACGCACACCCTGCCCCGACCTCAACGGCGAGGAGAGCCCGCATGCCCCAGAAACCGCTGCCCGAGTACGTCCCCCTGGCGGAGGTCGTCCGGTCCGGGATGCTCGAGAGCGTCCACTACGGCGCGGTCGTCGGGCTGTCCCCGGACGGCCGGACCGCCTACGCGCGCGGCCCCGTGCACCAGCCCATGTTCCCGCGCTCCTCCGCCAAGCCCTTCCAGGCGCTGGCGATGCTGCGCGCGGGCGCGCCCCTGGAGGGCTCCTCCCTGGCCGTCGCCGCGGGCAGCCACAGCGGCGAGGACCTCCACGTCGCCGAGGCCGAGCGCGTCCTCGCCGCGGCCGGACTCACCGCCGACGACCTGCGCTGCCCGCCCGACGCCCCCGGCGGCAGGGAGGCCCGCGAGGAGTTCGTCCGCGCCGGCCGGGGGCCTGAGCGCGTGCTGATGAACTGCTCGGGCAAGCACGCGGGCATGCTCTCCGCCTGCGTCGCCCAGGGGTGGAGCACCGGCGACTACCTCGACCCCGGACACCCCTTCCAGGTGCTCGTGCGCGAGACCATCGAGGACCTGTGCGAGGAGCCCGTCGCGCACACCGCCGTGGACGGCTGCGGGGCGCCCCAGCTCGCCGTCACCCTGACCGGGCTGGCCCGGGGCCTGTGGCGTATGCGCACCGCCCCCGGGGGCTCCCAGGAGCGCGCGGTGGTCGACGCGATGAGCTCCCACCCGCTGTACGTGGCGGGCACCGGCCGTATCGACACCGACCTCATGACGCGGATGCCCGGGCTGGTCGCCAAGGGCGGCGCCGACGGCGTCCTGCTGCTCGGCGCCGCCACCGGCGAGACCGCCGCCGTCAAGATCAGCGACGGGGACGCCGAGCAGCGCGCGCGTACCCTGGTCGCACTCGACGCGCTGCGGACCCTCGGTGTGGACGTGTCCTCCGTCCAGGACCGGTTGCGCGTCGACGTCCACGGAGGTGGCGCCCCCGTCGGCGAGGTCCGCCCACTCTGACGAACCCTCCCGTGAGGGACCACACCACCGAAAGGGACACCACCGTGCGGGACACCCTGAACGACATCGTCATCGTCGGCGCCGGGATGGCGGGGCTGCACACCGCCGAGGCGCTGCGCGAACGCGGGTTCGAGGGGCGGCTGACACTCGTCGGCGAGGAGGCGCACCGCCCCTACTCGCGGCCGCCGCTGTCCAAGGAGGTCCTGACCGGCATGGGCATGGACCCCTCCGGGGGCGGTCCCGGCTGGCTGGTGGGCCACCGGGCGCTGCGGCTGCGCGGCGAGGAGGCCGTGGACGAACTCGACCTGGACTTCCGTCCGAGCAGCCGGGCCGTGGGGCTGGACACCGACACCCGCGAGGTGCGCGTGTCCGGTCCCGGCGGCACCGGGACGGTGCGCTACGACGGCCTGGTGATCGCCACGGGTGCGCGGGCGCGGCGCCCCGACACCGGCCTGGCGGGCGTGCACGTCCTGCGCACGCTGGACGACGCCGAGGCGGTGCGGGCGGAGTTCGACTCCGGCGGCCGCCTGGTGGTGGTCGGAGCCGGGTTCGTCGGCGCCGAGGTGGCGGCCAGCGCCCGCGCGGTGGGCATGGACGTGACGCTGGTGGAGGCGGCTCCCACACCGCTGACCCGGGTGGTGGACCCGCGGATCGGCGAGGTCCTGACCGAGCTGCACCGGGAGAACGGCGTGGACGTGCGCCTGGGCGTGGGCGTGGCCGGCTTCGAGGGCCGGGACCGGGTGGAACGCGTCCGCCTGGCCGACGGCTCCGCCGTGGAGACCTCCCTGGTGGTCGCCGGGATCGGCGTGCACCTGAACACCGAGTGGCTGCGCGGGTCCGGGGTGGAGCTGATGGCCGACGGCTCGGTGGCGTGCGACGAGTACTCCGCGACGTCGGTGCCGAACGTGTACGCGGTCGGCGACCTGGCGAACTGGCCGCACCCGCGCTACGGCGGGCGGATCCGGCTGGAGCACTGGACCAACGCGGGAGAGCAGGGCGAGGCCGCCGCGCACAACCTGCTCGCGGGCGAGAAAGGGCGCACGCCCTTCACCCCGGTCCCCTACTTCTGGTCGGACCAATACAAGATGAAGGTCCAGCTGCTGGGGCAGGGCGCCCCGGCCGATCGGGTCACCTTCGTGCACGGTTCCCCGGAGGACCGAAAGTTCGTGGCCTTCCTCGGCCGGGACGGGATGCTCACCGGTGTGCTGGGGCTGCGCTCCACACCGCGGACGATGCGCTACCGGGGGCTGTTGGAGAAGCCGACGACGTGGGACGAGGCCTTGGAGGCCGCCGGGTTCACTCCCGTACGGTGACGGCCCGCCCGGGGCACACGCGCCCGGCCCGGCGGACGCGCTCGCCGGTGACGAAACCAGACATCACGTGAACCGTCGGCGATCGAGCACTGTCACACTCCCGACGGCACCGAGCCCCTACGGTGCCGTTGAGAAAGGTGCGTGAAGTGAGCGAGAACGAGACCGCCATGAGTTCCGAGGACTCGTCGCCGGCGGGACCGCCCGGCCCCCCGGGCCCTCCCCCGGGGACGCGCCAGCACGGCCCTCCGTTCGGGCCCCCCTCCTACGCGCAGCAGTACCAGCAGATGTACCACCGGCCGCCCAGACCCCGGGTCCCGCTGCCCCGGGCGCCCGCGTGGCTGCCGGTCGCCGTGCTCGGCGTCGGCGTGGTGGCCGCTCTGCTGGCCACACTCGACCGGCCGGGGATCGGCCTGGTCATCACCGGCGTGGTCGCCGGTCTGACCGCGCTCGCCGCCCTCATGGTGCGCCCCTCCATCCCCGAGAGCGGCGTGGAGGAAGGGGAGGAGGGAAGGTCCGAGGACTCCGGGACCGGAGGCGGTCGCCCCCTCTCCGCGACCACGGGGAGCGGCCCCGCCGAGAGGGCGGAAGACGGGGCACCGCCACCTGAGGGCACCGCCGACACCGCCGAGGCGGTGGAGTCCGACGCCGGCGACTCCACAGGGGCGCCGCCCCTGTGGAGCACTGACACAGCCCCCGGGCCCGACCGCTACTCCCACACCTGGTCGGCCGTCTACGGCGTGCTCGCCGCCGCCCTGCTGTTCACGGCGGTGTTCCGCGACGCGGTCTGGGTGCTCCTCTGGACGCTGGCCGCGTCCTTCCTCTTCGCCTCGATGGCCTTCGCCGCGCGCAACCCGGCCTCGCGCCAGGGCGCGGTCGGCGTCCTCACCGGATCCCTGGCCCTGTTCCGCAACCTGCCCTCCACGCCCCGTTTCCTGACCGCGCCGCTGCGCGGTGCGCGATCCCGCGACCTGGTCGGGCCGGTCGTGCTCACCGTGCTGTCCACGGTCGTCCTGCTGCTCGTCTTCGGCCTGCTGTTCGCGTTCGCCGACGCGGTGTTCGCCGGCTATCTGTACCGGATCTTCTCGGGGCTGTTCTCGGGGCCCCACGCGTTCAACCCGCTCGGCGACCTGTTCGCCGCGGTGGTGGCCGTCCTCTTCACCGGCGCCGCGGTCCTGACCGCCCGCCGCCGCCACGCGCCCAAGCCCGTCCCCCACCCCGGCCCCGCGGCCGCCGGCTCCGACCGGACGCCCCTTCCGGTGTGGGTGTGGACGATCCCGCTCGGCGCCCTGGTCCTGCTGTTCACCGCCTTCCTCGCGGTGCAGGCCGTCGCCATGTTCGGCGGCGAGGACCACGTCCAGCGCGTCGCCGGGGTCACCTACGCCGAGTACGCCCGCCAGGGCTTCTTCCAGCTGGTCGTGGTCAGCGTGCTGGTCCTGTGCGTCACCGCGGTGGCCGTGCGCGTCCTGCCGTCCCGTCCGGCCGCCACCCGCACCCTGCGCAACGTCCTGCTCGGGCTGCTGTGCGTGCTCACCCTGGTCATCCTCGCCTCGGCGATGATGCGCCTGCAGCTGTACATCGACACCTTCGGCCTGACCCGGCTGCGGATCAGCGCCGAGACGTGGATCCTGTGGAGCGCCGGGGTGTTCGGCCTGGTGATCGCGGCGGGCGTGCTCAACACCCTGGGCCGGCCGGCGGCCTGGCTGCCCAGGGTCACGGTCGCCCTCTCCGGCGTCGCCCTGGCCGTGTTCGCCTACGGCAACCCCGACCTGCGCATCGCCGAGAGCCACCACGACCTGGACCTGGCCGTGGTCGACACCTGGTACCTGCGCGACCTGTCCACCGACGCGGTCCCCGGGCTGATGGGACTGGAGGGCGAGGACCGCGACTGCGCGCTGGTGGGGTTCCAGGACCGTATGGAGGATCTCGGCGACATGGATTTCGCGTCGTGGAACCTGTCCCGCCACCAGGGACACCAGCAGCTGGACGAGCTGGGCCTGTTCGACATCGGCGGCCAGGCGGGCCTGGACTGCTCCTTCGACCGCGTGTCCGACCTGCCGGATCAGTACGACTAGGACATCGGTCGGCGGACACGGGAGACGGGACTCCCCCGCGGCGCGGGCGGTCCGGTCCCGGGAGGCAGCGCGGCGCGCCTTCGGGGACCGGACCACCCACCGCCTACCGCGCGAAGCGGTCGGTCGCCTCGATCAGGTGGTGCAGGATGCCGGGCTCGCTGAACGCGTGCCCCGCGTCGTCCACGAGGTGGAACTCCGCTTCCGGCCACGCCTTGTGCAGCTGGTAGGCGGTGTGGGCCGGGGTGCACACGTCGTAGCGGCCCTGCACGATCACGCCGGGGATGTGCCGGATCCTCTCCGCCCCGTCGATGAGCTGGTCCGGGGTGAGGAAACCGCGGTGGTGGAAGTAGTGGTTCTCGATGCGCGCGAAGGCCAGCGCGTAGTCCTCGCCCGCGTGGTGCTCGCGCAGCGCCAGATCGGGCAGCAGGGTGACCGTGGACCCCTCCCACACGCTCCACGCGCGGGCCGCCTCCAGGCGCACGTCGCGGTCGGGCGAGGCGAGGCGGCGGGCGTAGGCGTCGACCAGATCGCCGCGCTCCTCCTCCGGGATCGGCGCCAGGTACTCCTCCCACAGGTCCGGGAAGAGCATGGAGGCGCCGTGCTGGTAGAACCAGGCGATCTCCTCGTCGCGCAGGGTGAAGATACCGCGCAGGACGAGTTCGCTGACCCGGTCGGGGTGGAGCTGGGCGTAGGCCAGCGCCAGGCAGCTGCCCCAGGAGCCGCCGAAGACCTGCCAGGTCTCGGCACCGACCATCTCGCGCAGCCGCTCCATGTCCTCCACCAGTGTCCACGTGGTGTTGGTGGACAGGTCGGTGTCCATCCGGCTGGCGTGCGGGGTGGACCGGCCGCAGTTGCGCTGGTCGAACAGCAGGATCCGGTACCGCTCGGGGTCGAAGAGCCTGCGCTGGTCGGGGTTGCAGCCGCCGCCGGGTCCGCCGTGCAGGAACACCACCGGCTTGCCCGCGGGGTTGCCGCACAGCTCCCAGTAGACGCGGTGTCCTTCGCCGACGTCGAGCATCCCCGAGTCGTACGGCTCGATGGGCGGGTACAGGGTGCGCAAAACGTGGGCCTTTCGTGAACGTGTGCTCCCCGGGCGGTCCCCGGTGGAGGCGAAGGAAGCAGGTGCGGGGGGCGTACCGGGTTCCGCGTGAGGAGCCGAGCCGCGGGTGAGGAACGAACGACGGGCGAAGGCGACGAGACGGGGGATCCCGGTTCTCCGCGCCCTGGGCCCTTCGCGGGGGACCACGGCCGAAGGCCGGCCGGTGAGGGTGGTGGAGGGCGACGGGCGGGATCGCGAGCACGCGGAGAACACCGTCAGAGCCGGTCGAGGAGCTGCGCCTTCTTGGCGCCGAACTCCTCGTCGGTGAGCAGTCCCTCGGCGTGCAGGCGCCCCAGCTCGCGGATCTTGGAGAAGATCGCCTCGCCGCCGTCGTCTGTCACCGCTCCCGTTCCGAGCGCGGCGGTGCCCGCCCCCGTCTCCTCCGCCGGAGCGACGTGGGTGTTGACGGTGGCCGCCATCAGCAGGGTCTCCTCGCTGCCCTTGGAGCCGTGCGAGGCCAGGGTGAAGAGGTCGTTGTCCAGCGCGGTGGCCTCGGGGATGGTCACGCCGCGCAGCACGATCCGCAGGTACCCCTCGGTGATGTCGACCGGCGGGTACCACTGGACGGACTCGATCTCGGACAACTGGTAGTCGCGGGACTTCTCCTTCTCCTTGACCGTGCTGGCGAGCCAGCCGTCCCACTGCAGGCGTACCCGGGTCCCGTCGAAGGACGCCGACCCCTCGGCGGTGCGCACCTGGAGCGGAGGACGGGCCACCAGCCCTCTGGCCACCTCGCGCGGGTCGAGCTCCTCGGTGAGGGTCTCCCGGGTGAGGCGGGCCGAGGCGGCGATCTGGTCGGAGAAGTACTCGGCGAGGAGCTCGCCCTCGTGCGGCCCGGTGATCAGCAGCGGGGTGAGCCCGTCATGACCGGGGACGCCCAGGGCCGCGTAGGGGTCTGTGCCCTCCGCCAGCCGCAGCCGCAGCCGCCACCCGTGCTTACGGCCGCCGCGGTCGAAGACGACCTCGCGGACGGCGGCCATCGGAACCGAGCAGCTGCCCAGGGACTTGAGCAGGGTGGGCACCTTGCGGCCGGAGTCGAAACGGATACGCACCGTCTCGCCGTCGATCCGCCAGGTTCCGTGGTGCCCGCGTAGTTCCTCCATGTGCACCAATCCTAGGGCGATGCGGGCCGGTGCGGGAGACCCGTCGAACGGCGCTCCGGGGACCGCCGGCCGCGAGGCCGGAGGCCGTCCCGTGAGGCGTCACGTCCACGCATCCCGGGTAGGACCAGCGGGGCACGCCCGTCCCGCCGCCCCTTCCCGGGCGGAGCCGACGGGCAGTGCGGTCGGCACCCTGTCCCTGAACCGGAGGTCGCCAGAGATGTCGAGAGAGAAGGCCGCCGCGGGTGCGGCGGAGTTCCGTGCCGCACGGGACCTGCTCCTGACGCACCGCGAGGACCAGGAGAGGGCGCACCGGGAGTTCACCTGGCCCCGACCGGCCCAGTTCAACTGGGCGCTGGACTACTTCGACGAGGTGGCCGAGCGGCGCCCGGACCGGACCGCGCTGTGGATCGTGGAGGACGACGGCAGCCAGGCCAGGTACACCTACCAGCAGATGTCGGAGCGCTCCAGCCAGGTGGCGAACTGGCTGAGCAACCAGGGTGTGCGCGCGGGCGACCGGATCATGCTGATGCTCGGCAACCAGGTGGAGCTGTGGGAGACCCTGCTCGCCGCGATCAAGCTCGGCGCCGTGGTCGCCCCGACCGCCACCGCCCTGTCCGAGAACGACCTGCTGGACCGGCTGGAGCGCGGCTACATCGCGCACGTGGTCTGCGCGGCGACGGAGACGGAGAAGTTCGCGTCGCTGCGGGGGCACTGGACGCGGATCTGCGTGGGCTACGTGGAGGGGTGGCTGAGCTACGCCGACTCCGAGCACGCCGGCCTGGACTTCCGCCCGCCGCACCCCACCCACCCCGACGACTCCCTGCTGCAGTACTTCACCTCCGGGACCGCCTCCTGGCCGAAACTGGTCACCCACACCCAGTGCTCGTACCCGGTGGGGCACCTGTCGACCATGTACTGGCTGGGAGTGCAGCCGGGCGACGTCCACCTGAACGTGTCCGCGCCCGGCTGGGCCAAGCACGCCTACAGCAGCGTGTTCGCGCCGTGGAACGCCGAGGCGACGGTACTGGTGGTCAACCAGGAGCGGTTCGACGCCGGACGGCTGCTGGACGAGGTGGTGCGCTGCGGAGTGGACGTCCTGTGCGCGCCGCCCACGGTGTGGCGGATGCTCCTCCGGACCGACACGGCCTCGTGGGACGTGGGACTGCGTGAGGCGGTCGCCAGCGGCGAGCCGCTCAACGCCGAGGTGGTGGCGCGGGCACGCGATGCGTGGGGTCTGACCGTACGCGACGGATTCGGGCAGACCGAGACGACCATGCTGCTCGGCAACGGCCCCGGCCAGGAGGTGGTGCCCGGATCGATGGGGAGGGAACTGCCCGGGTACGACGTGCTCCTGACGGACCAGGCCACCGACGAGCCGTCCGACACCGGACAGATCTGCGTGAATCTGACCGAGGTGCCCGTGGGCCTGATGAAGGGCTACGTCGACGACTCCGACCTCACCCGGTCGGTAACCCGCGGCGACCTCTACCGCACCGGTGACATCGCCAGTCGGGATTCGAACGGCTACATTACCTATATCGGCCGGTCCGACGATGTGTTCAAGGCCTCAGATTACCGAATCTCACCATTTGAACTCGAAAGCGTTCTGGTCGAGCACGAATACGTGGCGGAGGCCGCCGTCGTCCCCTCGCCCGACCCGCTGCGGCTCGCGGTGGCCAAGGCGTACGTGGCCCCGGCCCAGGGGGTGGCGCCCGACGCCGAGACCGCGCGGGCGGTCCTCGCGCATGCGCGCGAGCGCCTGTCGCCGTACAAGAGGGTGCGCCGTCTGGAGTTCGCCGAGCTGCCCAAGACCGTCTCCGGTAAGATTCGTCGGGTACAGCTGCGCCGGGCCGAGGCCGAGCGCGGCGCGGTCACCGACGGCACGCGCAACCCGCACGAGTACTGGGAGGAGGACCTCCCGGGACTGAAGGACTGACCGGGTCGGAGACGCACCCCTCTCCACCGCGGCGACCGCCCCGGACGGAAATTGTCCGGGGTTCACAGAAATGACGTCTCACGAAATGAGACGCTTTTTCGCTCGCCGAACCAGTGTGGTCCTTCCCATCACGCGGTCCGTGCCGAAATACCCGGTGCGGCCGCGCCGCCCGTGTCCGGCCGCGCTACTGTTTTCACGGCGACAGCTTTAGTGACGACAGCGAAATAAGGACAGACGGGACCCGAGGGGAACACCATGCCGAGCACGAACGACACGCGGGTGGCCAGTTACAAGCCGCTCATCGCCCCCCGGGACCTGCTGGCCGAGCTTCCGCTGGGGCCCGAGCGCAGCTCCCTCGTGGAGGACTCGCGCGCCGAGGTCAAGCGGGTACTGGACGGCGACGACGACCGGCTCCTGGTCGTCGTGGGCCCCTGCTCGGTGCACGACCCCGAGTCCGCCATGGACTACGCCCGTCGCCTGGCCGAGCTGGTGCCCTCCCTGCGCGACGAGCTGTGCGTCGTGATGCGCGTGTACTTCGAGAAGCCGCGCACCACCGTGGGGTGGAAGGGCCTGATCAACGATCCCGGCCTGGACGACACCTACGACGTGCACCGCGGCCTGCGCACCGCGCGCAAGCTCCTGCTGGACATCAACTCGCTGGGGCTGCCCGCCGGGACCGAGTTCCTCGACCCCATCACCCCCCAGTACATCGCCGACGTCGTCTCCTGGGGCGCCATCGGGGCGCGCACCACGGAGAGCCAGGTGCACCGCCAGCTGAGCAGCGGCCTGAGCACGCCCGTGGGCTTCAAGAACGGTACGGACGGCGACGTGCAGGTGGCCGTGGACGCCGTCGGCGCCGCCGCCGCATCACACACCTTCTTCGGAATCGACCCCGCCGGGGCCGGTTCCGTGGTCGAGACCGAGGGCAACCCCGACTGCCACGTCATCCTGCGCGGCGGACGCAGCGGCCCCAACTTCGGCGCCGAGCCGGTCAACGCGGCCCTGGACGTCATCGAGGGCTCCGGGCTGCCCCGCCGCCTGATGATCGACGCCAGCCACGCCAACAGCGGCAAGGACCACACCCGTCAGCCGGGTGTGGCGGCGTCGGTCGCCGCCCAGGTCGCCGAGGGCCAGAAGGGCGTCGTCGGCGTCATGCTGGAGAGCTTCATCGTCGAGGGCGCCCAGAAGCTGGGCAACCCGGCCGACCTGACCTACGGCCAGTCGATCACCGACAAGTGCATGGGGTGGGAGACCACCGGCGAGGTGCTCTCCCAGCTGGCCGAGGCCGTGCGCCAGCGCCGCAAGAACGCGGGCTGACACGGGTCGGGACCGTCCGCGGCGGAGCCCCGCCCGTCCGGACGGCCCCGTACTCCCGCGGGCTCACTCCCCGGCGGCCTCCGGGGGCAGGGCCTCCAGCTCCACGAGCATCTCCCGGGCCAGCGGCTCCCGCAGTCCGGCGTCCCCGTCCTCCTCCACCTCGACGCGCAGCGCGAACGTGTACACGTCCTCGCCGCGCTCCACCCAGCCCACCCACCAGCCGGGAGCGGGGTCGACGTCCCGGGCCCAGCCGCTCTTGGCGTACAGGGTGTAGCCGTCGCCCTCCTCCACGGTGGCGATCTCGTGGAGCGCGTGCTGGTGCCCGGAGTCCACGGGCAGGTCGGCGAGGGCCAGGCCGGCCAGGAAGGAGGTCTGCTCCATGGCGGAGATCTCCAGCGGACCCTCCAGCCAGAACCGGTCCACCGCGTCCGCGCCGCCCACCGACCGGTTGCCGTAGTCGAGCCGGTCCACCCACGTCGCCATCCGCTCGTGCCCCACCCTGCGGGCCAGCTCCTGGTAGACGGGCACGTTCGAGGCGGGGAGGGCCTCGCGCAGGGACACGTCCTGCTCCCAGGCGGGAACCGGCTGCGACCCGCCGCCGTAGGGCAGCACCTCGTCCACGTCCCCGACCGCACCCGTCTGGAGTCCGATCAGGGTGTTGGCGAGCTTGAAGGTGGACGCGGGCACCGCGCGTTCGCGGGCCTCCTCCGGCCTGACCACGGCCGCCGTCCGCTCCCGCACGTCGTAGAGCACGAAGGTGCCCTCGACCCCCTCCTCGGAGAACACCGCCTCCAGGTCCTCGCGCTCCTCGGTGGCCACGTCACCCCGGATCCGGGGCCGGTCCCCGTTCCCCGCCCCGTCCGCGGCGGTCCCGGCGGCCTCCCCCGGGTCCCGGGGCCCGCCGCCCCGTCCGTCCCCGGCGCACCCGGTCCCCACGGCCAGGATGAGGACGCATCCGGCAGCCAGCGCGGGCACCCCGAACGCCGCCGCGCGCCTCTTCCCGGCCCTGTGCTCGATGTCGGTCCGCACTCGCCATCCCTCCACGCGCCGAAAGCCCGTCCTCGGCACACGCTAACCTCCCGCTCCTCTCCGAGGAACGGGTTGGGCGAGTGTCGCACGGACTTCCGCGGAGCGCCGGACACGGCCTACGGGTGCGAGGCACGGCCCACCGCGGACCCGCCGCGGCGCGCCTCCGGGCCTCCGGGCTCCCCGGGCGCTCTTGGGGCCGTGTGCGGCCGCTGCTAGGCTGAACGTGTTGCTGACCCCGTACGGGAGAGTGCCCGCGTATCCAGCGCGCGGCCGCCGAAGGAGCAATTCCTCCCCGAAGACAACCTCTCAGGCACAGTGGACCGTACGGGCGAGACCACTCTGGAAAGCAGGGACGGGCCGTCCCTCGCCGAAGGTGCAAGCCACGCCGAGCGCATGGCGAAGCTCTCAGGCACCGATGACAGAGGGGGAGGATGGCAACGCCACTCATGTCACGACGCCCATCCTCTCGGGAGTGCCCATGTCAGAGCCCGCATCCGCGCCGCGCTCCACAACGCTGCGCGAGGTCCACGAGAAGGCCGGCGCCACCCTCGTCGACTTCGCCGGATGGCTCATGCCGCTGCGCTACGGAAGTGAGACCGCCGAGCACAAGGCGGTACGCGAGGCCGCAGGCCTGTTCGACCTCTCCCACATGGGCGAGATCCGGCTGACCGGGCCACAGGCCGCCGACGCCCTGGACCACGCGCTGGTGGGGTACCTGTCCCGGGTCAAGGTCGGCCGGGCCCGGTACACCATGATCACCGACGAGGACGGCGGGGTCCTGGACGACCTCATCGTCTACCGGCTGGGCGAGGAGGAGTACCTCGTCGTGGCCAACGCCGCCAACGTGCCGGTCGTGGCCTCCGCCCTGGCCGAGCGGGCCTCCGGCTTCGACACCGAGGTCGCCGACGAGTCCGCCGACCACGCCCTGATCGCCCTCCAGGGCCCGCGCGCCGTGGACGTCCTGGCGCCGCTGACCGACGCGAACCTGGACGACATCCGCTACTACGCCGGATACGAGCACACCGTCGCCGGTGAGCCCGTCCTGCTCGCCCGCACCGGCTACACCGGCGAGGACGGCTTCGAGATCTTCCTCAACCCCGCGACGAAGGCCCCGAAGGTGTGGGAAGCCCTCATGGCCGAGGGGGAGAGGCACGGCCTCGTGCCCGCCGGGCTCTCGGCCCGCGACACCCTGCGCATGGAGGCCGGGATGCCGCTGTACGGGCAGGAGCTCACCGCCGAACTCACCCCCTTCGACGCCGGCCTGGGCCGGGTGGTCAAGTTCGACAAGGGTGACTTCGTGGGCCGGGCCGCCCTGGAGGAGGCCTCGCGCACCTCCCGTCCCCGCCGCCTCATCGGCCTCCTCGCGCGCGGGCGCCGCCCGCTGCGCGGGGGCCAGGACGTGCTGCGCGACGACGCGGTCGTCGGAACCACCACCAGCGGCGCGCCCTCACCCACCCTGGGCCGCCCCATCGCCATGGCCTACGTGGACGGCGACCTCGACACCTCGACCGGCACGTTCACCGTGGACGTGCGCGGACGGGCCGAGGACGTCGACGTGGTCGAACTGCCGTTCTACAAGCGGCAGCCGTAGAGCAGGGGCCTTCACACCTCGAAGGCCCGTACGCCCCGCGCGGCGGGATCCCCACAGGGACCCGCGCACACGGGACGTGACCGGGCGTAGGCCGGGCCGGGCAGCCCTACGGGCGCGCGGCAGGAAAATGGAACACCTCCAAGGAGAGTTGAAGTGAGCGTTCCCACGGAGCTGGGTTACACCGCCAAACACGAGTGGGTCGTGATCGAGGACGGGATCGCCACCGTCGGGATCACCTCGTTCGCCGCCGAGGCCCTGGGCGACATCGTCTACGTCGAGACGCCCGAGGCCGGCAGTGAGGTGTCCGCGGGCGAGCCGTGCGGCGAGGTGGAGTCCACCAAGTCCGTCAGCGACATCTACTCACCGGTGAACGGCGAGGTCGTCGAGGTCAACGAGGCCCTCGAGGACGAGCCCGAGTCGGTCAACTCCGAGCCCTTCGGAGCCGGGTGGCTGTTCAGGGTCCGTGTGTCCGAGGAGCCCTCCGATCTGCTCTCCGCCGAGGAGTACACCAAGCTGACCGAAGGCGAGGAGTAGGCCCCCGATGGCTACTGACAACACGCTCAACAAGACGCTGGGCGAACTGGACCCCGAGGTGTCGGCCGCGGTCGACGCGGAGCTGGCCCGCCAGCGCGACACCCTGGAGATGATCGCCTCGGAGAACTTCGCTCCCCAGGCGGTCATCGAGGCGCAGGGCACCGTCCTGACCAACAAGTACGCGGAGGGCTACCCCGGCCGCCGCTACTACGGCGGGTGCGAGCACGTCGACGTCGTCGAACAGCTCGCGATCGACCGCGCCAAGGCGCTGTTCGGCGCCGAGCACGCGAACGTGCAGCCGCACTCGGGCGCGCAGGCCAACACGGCCGTGTACTTCGCGCTGCTCAAGCCGGGCGACACCATCCTGGGCCTGGACCTGGCCCACGGCGGCCACCTGACCCACGGCATGAAGATCAACTACTCCGGCAAGATCCTCAACGCGGTGGCCTACCACGTGCGGGACGAGGACGGCACCGTCGACTACGACGAGGTCGAGGCGCTCGCCGAGGAGCACCGGCCGAAGATGATCGTCGCCGGGTGGTCGGCCTACCCGCGCCAGCTGGACTTCGCCCGCTTCCGCAAGATCGCCGACTCGGTCGGCGCGCTGCTGATGGTGGACATGGCGCACTTCGCCGGCCTGGTCGCGGCGGGACTGCACCCCAACCCGGTACCGCACGCCGACGTGGTCACCACCACCACGCACAAGACCCTGGGCGGTCCGCGCGGCGGCCTGATCCTGGCCAAGGCGGAGTACGGGAAGAAAATCAACTCCGCGGTGTTCCCCGGTATGCAGGGTGGACCGCTGGAGCACGTGATCGCGGCCAAGGCGGTCTCGCTCAAGGTCGCGGCGGGCGAGGAGTTCGCCGACCGCCAGCGTCGCACCGTCTCCGGTGCCAGGCTGCTCGCCGAGCGCCTGACCCGTCCGGACACGGCCGAGGTCGGCGTGAAGGTGCTCACCGGGGGGACGGACGTGCACCTGGTCCTGGTGGACCTGGTGAACTCCGAGCTCAACGGCCAGGAGGCCGAGGATCGCCTGCACTCGGTCGGGATCACGGTCAACCGCAACGCGGTGCCCAACGACCCGCGCCCGCCGATGGTCACCTCCGGTCTGCGGATCGGCACCCCGGCACTGGCCACCCGCGGTTTCGGCGACGAGGACTTCGCCGAGGTCGCGGACGTCATCGCCGAGGCGCTCAAGCCGGAGTTCGACGCCGCCGCGCTGCGCGGCCGCGTGCAGGCGCTGACCGCGAAGTACCCGCTCTACCCGAACCTGTAGAGCCCCGCCGTGCGGGGCCCGGTGCCCCGCACGGCGTCGCCCGGCCCTGTACTCAACGAGGAGGACAGCCATGGCCATCAGCGTGTTCGACCTGTTCAAAATCGGTATCGGCCCCTCCAGCTCGCACACGGTCGGGCCGATGAAGGCCGCGCGCACGTTCGTGGACGGACTGCGCGAGGACGGCCTGCTCGACGGTGCGGCCCGGGTGCGGGCCGAGCTGTACGGATCCCTGGCGCTCACCGGCAAGGGGCACGGAAGCGACAAGGCCGTGATCCTGGGGCTGATGGGACACACCCCCGAGCACGTGGACGTGGACTCGGTGCCCGACCTGGTCGGGCGGGTGCGTGAGGAGCGGACCCTGTACCTGGGCGGGCCCGACGGGCCTCCCGTGGCCTTCGATCCGGCCGTGGACGTGGACTTCCGGCGCAAGGAGAGCCTGCCCGACCACCCGAACGGGATGCGGTTCGTGGCGGTGGATCCCTACGGGAGCGAACTGGCCGCGAGGGTGTACTACTCGGTGGGCGGCGGGTTCGTCGTGGACGAGCGGGCCGCGGGCGCGGACCGGATCAAGCCGGACGACACCGTGCTGCCGCACCCCTTCGACAGCGCCGGGGAGCTGCTGGGGATCTGCGCCGAGACGGGGATGTCGATCAGCGCCGTGATGCTCGCCAACGAGCGGGCGTTCGGGCGCGCCCCGGAGGAGATCCGCGCCGAACTGCTCACCGTCTGGGAGGCGATGCGCCAGTGTGTGCGCCGCGGCGTGGGCACCGAGGGCAGTCTGCCCGGTGGGCTGAAGGTGCCCCGCAGGGCGCACCGCCTGTACCGGCAGCTGGGCGGCAACTGCGACGATTCGGGCCTGCTGGCGCCGACGACCGTGGACTCCGACCCCATGCGCGGCAGTGACTGGATCACCCTGTACGCGCTGGCGGTGAACGAGGAGAACGCCGCGGGCGGCCGGGTGGTGACCGCGCCGACCAACGGGGCGGCGGGCATCGTGCCCGCGGTGCTGCACTACTACATGCACTTCAGTCCGGGCGCGGACGACGAGGGCGTGGTCCGCTTCCTGCTGACCGCCGGTGCGGTCGGCATCCTGTTCAAGCAGAACGCGTCGATCTCGGGTGCCGAGGTGGGCTGCCAGGGCGAGGTGGGCTCGGCCTCCTCGATGGCCGCCGCCGGTCTGGCCGAGGTGCTGGGCGGCACCCCCGCCCAGGTGGAGAACGCCGCGGAGATCGCCATGGAGCACAACCTGGGGCTGACCTGCGACCCGATCGGCGGTCTGGTGCAGGTGCCGTGCATCGAGCGCAACGCGCTGGCCTCGGTCAAGGCGATCAGCGCCGCGCGCATCGCGCTGCGCGGCGACGGCAGCCACTTCGTGTCCCTGGACAAGGTCATCCGGACCATGCGCGACACCGGCCGCGACATGATGGACAAGTACAAGGAGACCTCGCGCGGCGGCCTGGCCGTCAACGTCATCGAGTGCTGAGGGAGATCAGCGCGCCACGTGGAACGTGCGCAGGGCCGCCGCGATGTCCTCGATGCCACCGAGCCTTCCCGTGGCGACGCCCAGAACGAAGCGCTCGGCGCGGTCCACGTCGACGGGATCCGCCAGGGGCCTCCCGTTCACTTCGAGGAAAACGGCCGTGGAGTTCCACGCGGCTCGCTTGTTGCCGTCGAGGAACACATGGTTCCTGGCCAAGGAGTGCATCAATGCGGCGGCCTTCTCGAAAATGTCCGGGTAGTGATCGCTCCCGAACGAAGACCCCTTCGGACGATGGACGGCGCTCTCGAGGAGCCCATGGTCACGAACCACGGCAGCACCCTGCTCCTCCTGGGCCAGAGCCATGGTGGTGATGTCGATGACCATCGCCGAGTCCAGGTAGAAGACATCCTCCACTTACTCGGCGAGCCTCTCGTTGAGCTCGGCGGAGAGGGTGGTGACGCGCCGTGCCGCAGCCAGGAAACGACGGCGGCGGACCTCGGCGAGCATACTCTCCCGCATCTCCTGGACCAGTTCCTGCGGTGGCCGCTTCTCAGCGGCGGCGGTCTGACGGATCTGCTCCGCCTCCACCTCCGTGAACTCGATACCGAGTACCGACATGCTCGCCCCCTTTCAAGGCACGATCTGCCACCAGAATACCCGAGGACGCCGAAACGCCGGGAGACGTCGTAGACCCGTATCGCTGGACAAGGTCATCCGGACCATGCGCGACACCGGCCGCGACATGATGGACAAGTACAAGGAGACCTCGCGCGGCGGCCTGGCCGTCAACGTCATCGAGTGCTGAGGGACGAGCCGAGGCCGGGTGGCCCCGCGGTGGTGACGACCGCCGACGGCCGCTTCCCTCTCTTTCCTGAGCCTGAGCGCACGTCGAGGGCCCCAGCGCCGTGCGGCGCCGGGGCCCGAGAGTTCAGTACCACCTACCGGTCGCTGCCGGTCTTCCGCTTCCCGAGGTCAAGCTGGGACGGGATCGCGGGGATCGCGGTTGTGTGACCGTGGACCACCTACTTCCGAACCGGGGCCTGCGGTACCCGAGCGGAACATCCCCACACCCGGGCGATCCTGATGGCGACTGCTCCTCTCGACCTCACTGCGTGCGTTTCCTCGTACTGCCGTGTCCCCCGTGCGGGCGGGACACCGGTACCGCTCCCCACCGGCGTATCCGGTGGTCCACTCGTGGATCTCTGTGGCTACGAGAAGAAATCTAGCAGCACTGGAAACACATGTCTACTACGGCCGATGGAGATTTCGGTGTGTCCCGCGAACAGGTATTCCGAAGACGGGAGACCGAGCCGCTGGTGCTGTCGGAGTCGGACCCGCGGTCCCAGGCCGGTGCGCGCGCCGGGGAACCCGGGCCGGTCCGCTGAACCGCTGACCGGTCCGGCTCCCCGAACGGTCAGGCCAGGCTGCGACGGGGGTTCTTGGCCGGTGCCGTCATCGACATCCGCACGACCGCGGGCACCTGTTCCAGGTCGAGCGCCCGCCGCAGGTTCGCCAGTGCCTCCGAGCGCACCCGCCGCCACACGCCGGCCACGTCCGCGTCCTCGTCCAGGGTCAGCGCCAACCGCAGGTGCGGTGCGTCGGTGGACTCGGTCAGCCGCGCGCGGACGCGGCGCACCCCCGGGTAGTCGGCGACCTCCTCCTCCAGGGCGCCGCGCGCCACGCTCTCGGACATCTCCACCCGGCCCTCGTCTCCGCGCTCCAGGACCAGACGTCCCACCGTGTCGTTGAACCCCTGTGCCATCAGCCAGCGCAGTGCCAGGAAAGCCGCGACGAGGGCCGCCGCGACCGCCACGTAGGGCACCCACTGCTGACCGAGCGCCTCCCGGACCGGGGGGCTGAGCAGCGCGCTATCGGCCAGGCCCGGGCCGAACAGGCCGACTCCGACGGCCAGCGACGCCAGTCCGACGGCGAGCAGCACCGTGCCCACGACCGCCAGCCCCCACCGGTTCCCCCGTGCCGACCTGCGCGCCCTGTCCCCAGTCATGGTCACCCTTCCGCGTACCGCACGTGGGTGGCGATCCGCATGCTGCGCAGCGGCGCCAACTCCTCCAACCGCCGCTCCACGGCCGCGGTCACCTCGGCGGGCAGTTCCGCCGACTCGCGCATCCCGGTGCGCACGTGCACCCGGATCCTGTTGCCGCGCACCGTCACGTGCGCGTCGTCGACCCCGCTGACGTCCCGGGCGGCGGCGCTCACAGCGCGGCGCAGCGCGGGCCGGGTCAACCCCACCACCAGGGCGGGGTCGTCGGTGCGCAGCGCCGTCCAGCGGCCCCGTCCGGGGGCCAGCGCGGCCACGATCAGGGCCAGTCCGATCAGCGCCAGGACGGCCGAGGCGATCTGCACCGAAGGCGTCGACCAGGTCGCGGTAGAGGCGTACCCGGTGGCGGCGTCGACCGGGATCAGCCGCAGCGGGCTGCCCGCCAGCGCCGAGATCACCTCGGCGGCGGCCACGACGGCCACGACGAGGATCACGACGCCCGTGATCACCGCCGGCCAGGACCGCCGCGGACGGAACGTGTGGACGGCCACCCGCCTGGCCCGGCGGTCGACGCCCTGGTCGGGGCGTCCGAGCACCTCTTCCACAGTGGTCATGTCAGCGCACCAACTCCGCGATCTCGATGTCGATGTGGCGGATCCGCTTACCGGTGATCCGCTCGACCCTCTGCCTGACGTGTCCGCGCACCCGCGCGGCGACCTCGCGGGCGGAGTGCGGGTAGTGGACGCCCACCCTCAGCCGCAGCAGGATGATCTCGCCGCTGATTCTGGCGCGTGTCCCGCGCGACCGGGCCAGCAGCGCTCCGGGGACCTCCCGGACCGCCTGCGCGGCGGCCTTCTCGACCACGTCGTGCTCGATGACGGTACGGCCGCCCGGGTCGCGTCCGCCCACGCCGTGGGCGCCGCCCGGCGCGCCGTCCGGATACCTCCTCTGCCGGGGGACCGTGTCGGTCCCTGTCCCGGCCACGTCCGCGCCGCGCATCTCAGGCGGAGCGCCGCGCGAATACCGCGGTGAGGTCGATCTCGCCCGCCACCGCCCGGCCGGCGACGTACCCCGCCAGGCCCAGGATCAGGACCAGCGCGAAGGCCGTGAACCCGCCGAACGCGGCGGCGAGCCCCAGCACCGTCCCGTAGGACAGCCCAACGATGGGCCACATGGCTTCCCCCTCTTGTCCAGCCTCTGGTGCTTCTTCCTCAACCGCCCGCGCGGATGTCCTCTCCCAGGCCCGCGACCACGTCCTCCACGGAGATGTGGACGGTGCGGCCTCCGGCGAACGGGACCAGGGCCCGGCGTACCTCGGCGGCGACCTCCGGCAGGGGCCTCCCGAAGCGGACCACGAGGCCGACCTCGACACTGTCGGCGCGCACCGCCACCCCGCGGACCCGCCCGCCGGGGACGGGAGTGGTCAGCGTCCCGAACCCGCCGGACGACAGCCCCACCACGTCCGGGAGGCCCTCGGCCTCCCGGACCAGTCGCCGGGCCACCTCGCCCGGATCCTCGCCGGTGCCCACGGTCACTGGACCCGGGGCGCGGAGCCGCCGCCCTCGTCTTCGCCGTCCTCGTCGGGCAGGTGGATGTCGTCCACCCTGATGTTGATCTCGGCGACCTCCAGGCCGGTCATGCGCTCCACCGCCGTGGTGACGTTGCGCCGCACGGCCGTGGCCAGGTCCTGGATGGCGGCGCCGTACTCGACGACCAGGTCGATGTCGACGGCGGCCTGGCGCTCGCCCACCTCGACCGAGACCCCCCGTGCCACCGACCCGCTGTCGCCTCCCCTGGTCACGGCGTCCCTGACGACGCCGACGGCACGCGCGGTCCCGCCGCCCATGGCGTGGACGCCGCCGATCTCGCGCGCGGCCATTCCGGCGATCTTGGCGACCACTCCGTCCGCGATCTGTGTGTGGCCGCCCTCCTCGCGCGAGGAGTCGCCCCGACCCGTCCGGCCCGCCTCACGGGCTCCCGGCACCTTGGTTTCGGCCTTCATCTCCGTCACTGGTCCCCCTACGCAGTGTGCGGTCCGCGGTCGCGGCCCCGGCTTTCGAAGGCGTCACCGCCCCCGTCGGCGCGCTCTCCGCCCATGTCCGTGCCCCTCACCTGGAAGGCACGCCCCCAGGTGTCGGACCGAAACCCCCACATTCAGCCGCCCGAACAGCTGGAAGGTTTCTCACTGATCACACCATATACGCACAGTGAGTAGCCGACAAGAAACCTAAAGCAATGTTTCGCTGGTCAGAGTAGGCACCGGCACCCTCATTCCTGCCCCAAAGAAGTGCCGGGAACCTTCCGGAGCAAGAAAACGCAAGGGGCGCCCGAAGGCGCCCCTCTCTGTCCGAAACCCACTTTCCGCGGGCGGCCCCGCAGCCGCGGTCAGCCGAAGATGACCGTCTTGTCCCCGTTGAGCAGGACACGGCGCTGCGCGTGCCAGTTGACCGCGCGCGCCAGCGCCACCGACTCCAGGTCCCGGCCGATCGCCGTGAGCTGTTCCGGGCTGTGCGTGTGGTCCACCCGGGACACCTCCTGCTCGATGATCGGGCCCTCGTCGAGGTCGGCCGTGACGTAGTGGGCGGTCGCGCCGATCAGCTTCACACCGCGCGCGTGGGCCTGGTGGTAGGGGCGGGCGCCCTTGAAGCTGGGCAGGAAGGAGTGGTGGATGTTGATGATCCGGCCGGACATCTTGGCGCACAGCTGCTCGGAGAGCACCTGCATGTAGCGGGCCAGGACGACCAGGTCCACGTCGTAGGAGTCGACCAGCTCCAGCAGCCGCGCCTCCTGCTCTTGCTTGGTCCCGGCGCTGACCGGCAGGTGGTGGAAGTCCACGCCGTAGGAGTCGGCGAGGAACTCCAGGTCCGGATGGTTGGAGATCACGGCGGCGATGTCCACGTCCAGCAGGCCGCTGCGCTGGCGGTAGAGCAGGTCGTTGAGGCAGTGGCCGAACCTGGACACCATCACGATCACGCGCGGGCGCACGTCGCGGGGCGCGAGGGTCCACTCCACGAACGAGTCGCCGCCGCCGAAACCGCCCGCCAGCGCCGCGAAGGCTCCGCGCAGGACGTCCTCCCCCACCACGCCGCCGGGTCCCCGCTCGGCCACGAACTGCATCCGCAGGAAGAAGCGTGCCGTGTAGTGGTCGCCGTACTGCTGACTCTCGGTGATGTTGCAACCGTGGTCGGACAGCAGGTTGGCCACAGCGGCGACGATGCCCCGGCTGTCGGGGCACGAAAGGGTCAGGACGTACTCACGCTCACTCATGGAAAGAACCACTCCCGGGGTCGGACGGCTGATCAGCCGTGACGCCCCAGGATATCGGCCCCCGCGCAGCCGCGGGGAGCCCGCCCCGTGCCGCCCGGCGGGCGCGCGGGAGGGCGGTCATCCACTCGGGGAATATGAAAAGTATTCATGTTCTGGCATTCTCAGGACATGACAAGCCTGCGCGAGACGTACGAGGCCGCAACCCACGGGCTCGACGCCCCCTTCGCCATGGTCGACCTGGCCGCCTTCCGCGCCAACGCGACCGCGCTGACCCGCCGCGCCCACGGCAAACCCGTCCGGGTCGCCAGCAAGTCCGTGCGCAGCCGCGAACTGCTGCGCACCGTCCTCTCCCTGCCCGGCTACGCGGGGATCATGGCCTTCACGCTGCCCGAGGCACTGTGGCTGGCCACCGGGGACCGCCCGGTGGGCGACGACGTCCTCGTGGCCTACCCCACGGTCGACCGGCGGGCCCTGGCCCGGCTCGTCCTCGACCCCGGCGCCGCCCGCTCCATCACCCTGATGGTGGACGACACCGCCCACCTGGACCTGGTCAGCGCCGCCGTCGCCGAAGCCTCCGGCTCCCGCGGCCCCGACGCGCCGCCGATCCGGGTGTGCCTGGACATCGACACCAGCTGGCAGCCGCTGGGACCGCGCGCACGCGTGGGCGCCTACCGCTCCCCCGTGCGCACCCCCGCACAGGCCGCCGCACTCGCCCGCGCCGTCGTGGCCCGGCCCGAGCTGGAGCTGGACGGGATCATGGCCTACGAGGGCCAGATCGCCGGGTTGGGCGACGCCCCGCCCGGCAGGCCCCTCTACGGACGCCTCCTGCGCGCCGTCCAGCGCCGGTCCGCCCTGGAACTGGCCCGGCGCAGGGCCGCGATCGTGCGCGCCGTCCGCGCCGTCGCCGACCTGCGCTTCGTCAACGGCGGCGGTACCGGCAGCCTGCACACCACCGGCAGGGAGAGGGCCGTGACCGAGCTGGCGGCGGGTTCGGGGCTCTACCACCCGCACCTGTTCGACCACTACCGGTCCTTCGACGGCCGCCCCGCCGCCCTGTTCGCGCTGCCGGTGGTCCGACGCCCGGCTCCGGGTGTGGCCACCGCCCTCGGCGGCGGCTACCCGGCCTCCGGACCGGTGAACGCCCACCGCGCCCCGCTCCCCCACCTGCCCGCCGGGCTGTCCTACAGCTCCACCGAGGGCGCGGGCGAGGTGCAGACGCCCCTGCTCGGAGCCGCGGCCGACGGCCTGTCGGTCGGCGACCGGGTGTGGATGCGCCACGCCAAGGCGGGAGAGCTGTGCGAGCGCTTCGACACCCTGCACCTGGTCGACTCCGACACCGGCGAGTACGCGGGCGCCGTTCCCACCTACCGGGGCGAGGGGCGGACCTTCCTCTAGGGCGTGGCGTGGCCCGGGGCCCACACACCGGAGGAGGGGACCGCGCACATCGCGCGGGCCCCTCCTCTCCGTCCGCCGTGGGCCTTACCTCCCGCGGCGCACCGCCCAGGCCACCACGCCGGCGGCGAGGACCGCGCCGACGCCGACCGCGAGGATCACGGCCTCCGGGGGGAGCTGCCCCCGCGACTGGTAGGTGGTGAGGACCTCGTTGTCACCCTTGACGACGATGCTCCCCTCCACGGGCTCCACGGGACGGCTCTCCACCCGCACCGCTCCACCGCCGACCACCAGGGCACGCGCCTCGTCGACGATCCGGGCACCGCGCTCGCGGGCCCTTCCCATCTGCCTCCGGGCGATGTTGGCGGGCCGGGCCCGCACGCTCAGCCGGTCCAGGGTCTCGGCGAGCCGCCGCTGCTCACGGTTGATCTCCGCCTCGACGTCCGCAGGGGTCTGGCGCGGTTCGGTGTCGCGTCCCGTCATAGGGTGCCTCTCTCCACTAGCGCAGGCTCGTCTGAGATCCCGTGCCCGAGTCGGTGTCCCGACTCTCCTCCTCCGCGCCGTCGGACGGGCCGGAGAACCTCAGCGCGCTGTCGATTCCGTCGACCACACGGAAGAAGTCCCGCGTGGACAACCACAGTTTATAGATGATGGCGATCTCGAAAGCGAGGAGCAAAACGCCCGCCACGGCGGTAATCCATCCAATCAGGGACGGCACCGCGAAGACCGCGACCGCCAGCGGAGAGATGACGAACACCGCCATCTGGAACTCGATGCCGCCGACCAGGTGGGTGCGCACACGCCGAATGTTGAGCGCCGCCCAGAACCGCTGGTACCAGGGGAAGCGGTCCCGGAACTCCTGGTGCAGGTCCACCTTGGGCAGGGTGAGGTCGGGCTGCTTGCCCGCCGTGCGCTGGTTGCGCGCCTCACGCTCGTTCTGGCTGTGCAGGATCTGCTCCAACACGCCGATGCCGTGCCGCAGCACCGCCTGTTCGCCGCCGTCGCTCATCGTGCGTCCGCCCGCCCCGGTGGCGGAGCCGGTGTCGTCCTCCTCCGGCTCCAGCATCGACAGGGTCGCGCGGGCGCGCTCCAGGGCGGCGGCCAGGTGCGAGCGCATCTCCCGGCGCACCTTGTAGACCTGGAGCGCGTTGAGGTAGCGCAGCATGTCCAGGAACACCACGGCCAGGGCCAGCCACACGAACCACACCGGCCCGCCGTCGTCGGAGGCGTCCGCGGCCACCACGTACTGTCCGCCCATGAGGGCGACCACGCACACCAGCACCCGGAACCGGTCGGAGACGTAGTCCATCCACGCCCCGAACAGCGACTCGGAGCCGGTGAGCCGGGCCAGCTTGCCGTCCACGCAGTCCACGAGGAAGCACAGGAAGTACAGCAGCGCGCCCAGGGCGAGGAACTGGCGGTAACCCAGGGAGAAGCAGACGGCCGCCCCGAGTCCCAGGAACAGCGCGACCACCGTCAGTTGGTTGGGTGTGACCGAGGTCCGGTTGGCCAGGAGGCGAACGAGCCGGACCGCGACCGGGTCCACGAGGTAGACCGTCCACCAGGAGTCGCGCTCCTTGAAGGTCCGTGCCCTGACCTCGTCGAGTGTGAATGCGGGCATCGTCGCCAATACTCCCCACAGCGAAGCGGATATGTTCCGGTCCGGCGAGCTCCGGGCACCGCCAACGGCGCGGAGTCCCGGTGCGCGCGGCAGGCGCCGCCGGGGGCCGGCCGAAAGGCCAGGTGCGTCAACAATAGGTGATCACACCGCTGGTCACTCCCGATGCGGACGAACCGAACCGGAATCGCAACCGAAGACCGTCCCCCCAGCCTGGCACAACCCACGAAGCGTCAATCCACGGGACGCTAGGGTTGGGGACGAGAGTCGGCGGGGCCGCATCCGCCCCGCCCGTGAGCAGAGGGGAACACCACGTGAGCGACCCGATCCGTCTGGAGCCCGGCGACCAGGCGCCCGACTTCACCCTCGACGACGCCGACGGCAAGCCCGTCACCCTGAGCGAGGTACTGGCCTCCACCGGCAAGCGCGTCGTCCTGTACTTCTACCCCGCGGCCATGACCCCCGGGTGCACCACGGAGGCCTGCGACTTCCGCGACAACCTGCGCGAGTTCGACTCCGCCGGGTTCACCGTGCTGGGCGTCTCCCCGGACGGCAGCGACAAGCTCGCCGCGTTCCGGGACAAGGAGGGGCTGACCTTCACCCTGCTCGGCGACCCGGACAAGGACACACTGCGTGCCTACGGCGCGTACGGGGAGAAGAAGAACTACGGCCGCGTCGTCCAGGGCGTCATCCGCTCCACGGTCGTCGTGGGCACCGACGGCAGGGTGGAGAAGGCCTTCCACAACGTGAAGGCCACCGGCCACGTCGACCGTGTCAAGAGGGAACTGGGCGTCTGACACACGCACCGGGCCCGACCCGGCCGGACGAGCCCTGGCGGCCGGGTCCGGTCCGGACACCGGTACAGTTGTCTCCACGGGGCCGTAGTCCAACCGGCAGGAGACGGCAGCTTTAGGTGCTGTACAGTGCGGGTTCGAATCCCGCCGGCCCTACCGAGCAGGCCCGCTGTCCGGGGATTCACGCCCCGGCCACGGGCCTTCGTGCTTCCCCTAGCGGCCCAGCAGCGCCCACAGCATGACGGCCAGCAGCAGCACCACGCCGAGGGCGACCGCGGCGACGGCGACCACCGGCATCCGGCTCTTCTCGGCGTGCCTGCCCGAGCTGGTCAGCCCCAGCGTGTCCGTGGAGTCGCGGATGGACGTCATGATCGAGTTCATCGCCTCGGGGCTGTTGCGCAGCCGCTCGTTGATGGACTCGGCCAGTACGTGCGCGCCCGCACGGAAGTGCTCGCGGGCCGACTCCCGGTCCTCCTCCTCGCCCTCGGGACGGGGCTCGGCGGGTTTGGCGGTGCCCTTGGCGGCCGTCTCCGGGCTCGTCTCGGGCGCCCACGGGGCCAGCGCCGCGATCCGCAGCATCTTGGTGGCGTTCTCGGCGGTCAGGCGCTCCGACGGCTCGACCCTGAGCAACCCGGCCAGTACCGGGGCCAGCGGGCCCGCGTTGGCCGCCTCGGCGGGCTCGTCCAGCTGCTCCTGGCGCAGGATCTTGATGTAGCCCTTGCGGTCGTAGGGCGGGTACCCCTCCACCGCCGCGTACAGGGTGGCGCCCAGGGACCACAGGTCCGACTCCGGACCGACCGGGCCCGCCTTGGCCCGCTCCGGCGGGATGTAGGCCGGGGAACCGATGATGCGGCCCGAGGCGCTCAGCGCCGACTCGCCGTTCCAGGCGGCCAGCCCGAAGTCGGTCAGCACCACCCGTCCGGTATGGCTGATCATCACGTTGTCGGGCTTGACGTCGCGGTGCACGATGCCCTCGGCGTGCGCGACCTTGAGGGCGTCGATGAGCTGCAGGCCGATCTCGGCCACGCGCTGGTAGGGCAGCGGGCCGCCCACCTGGATGAGCTCCTCCAGGGTGGAGGCCTCCACCAGCTCCATGATGATCCAGGGGCGGTCGTCCTCGTCCACGACGTCCAGGACGGTGACGAGGCTGGGGTGGGTCAGGCGCCCGGCGACGCGGGCCTCACGGGTGGTGCGCTGCAGGAGCGACTCGCGCTCGGAGCGGCTCAGGTCCGCGGGCAGGCGCAACTCCTTGACGGCCACCTCGCGGTCGATGACCAGGTCGGTGGCGCGCCAGACGGTGCCGACACCGCCCCGGGCGATCTCCGACACCAGTTGGTAGCGCCCCTTGAGCAGGCGTCCCTCAGGTCCGGAGTCGGCCACGTCGGTCGTCTCCGGGCGCGCCGAGGACCGCGACGCCTCGGGTCGCTGTGCGTGGGGGTTGTCTAGGGAGGACACGGTTATCCACGGGTCCATTCACGGGCCATGGTGGCCTCCTGCGGAGCATTGCGGTCGCTGTCACCATGTAGGTGCACGGATCACTCGTTATACCAGCAGGATGCCGGTTGCATGCTGGTGGTTGCCATATCACGGACACATAGGTTCGCTTTCGTTATGTCCAGCGAAAACCCGCGCATGCAGTGACGTAGCTCTCATCCGAGTGCTCCCGTCCCTGGTGGGAGGCGGGAACGGGTGCGCGGGAACGGTACCCGCGCACCCGCGGGGCTTCAGGACCAGAGGGATTCGGGGGTGCGCACCTCGACCGGGCCGACCCCGGTGTCGGTGAGCGGCTGGCGGAGGCGCTCCGCGTCGCCGACGACCACCACGACCGACTCCTCGGGGTGCAGGTACTCGGTGGCGGCGCTGTCCAGGGACTCCTTGGTGAGCCTCTCGTACCCGGCCCGGACACGGTCCACGTGGTCCTCGGGCAGGTCGTGCACGACCATGTCGACCAGGGCGCCCGCCATGGCGCGCGCCGTCGCGTAGCTGACCGGAAGGCCCACGGTGTTGGAGTCGCGCACGGCGGACAGCTCCTCCTCGGTGACACCGGACTCGCGGAGCTTGTTGATCTGCTCCAGCGAGGAGGTGACCGAGTGGGCGGTGGTGTCCGCCTCCACCTGGGTGCTCATGAAGAACACCCCGCTGTCGCGGCGCAGGTCGAACCGGGTTCCGGCGCCGTAGGTGTAGCCGAGGCGCTCGCGCAGCTCCATGTTGAGCCGGGAGGTGAACATTCCGCCCAGGACCTCGCTGATGCCCTCGGCCCGCGGCAGGTCCACCTGCGAGCGGGAGGGGGCGCGGTGCGCGATGACCAGGGCCGACTGGACGGAACCGGGACGGTCCACGATCAGGAGGCGGGGCAGTTCGCCGGGCGGCGGCGCGGGCGTGGCGGGCTCCCCCGCCGACACGGCCGGGGCGTCGCCGAACACGGTCTTGCCCAGCTCCTCCAGGTCGACCCCGGTGAGGTCGCCGACGACCACGAGGGTCCCGGCGACGGAGGCGACGGAGCCGGCGTGGAAGGCCGCCACGGTCTCGGGGGTGACGTCGGCCAGCTTCACCGGACCGCCCGCGAGCGGCGTGGCGTAGCGGCCGGTGAACAGCTGTCCGCCCAGGCTGCGCATCGCCAGGGTGCTGGCCGAGGCGGCCTCCAGCCAGAACCGCTCCAGCAGCTGGTCACGGCGGCGGACGATGTCGTCGGGGGCGAGCGCGGGCCGGCGCACCGCGTCGGCGAACAGGCGGACCGCCTCACCCAAGCGGCTGGCGGGAGCGTCCAGGCCGGTGACGAAACCGTCCCAGTTGACGCGGGAGACCCACTCGGCGCCGTAGCGCTCCAGGGCCGGCGCCAGGGAGCTGTTGCCGTCGGGGCCGTCCTCCAGGACCTCGCTGGTGAGCATGCTGACGCCCATGGCGTCGAGCGGCTCGGCGGCGGCGCCGTGGGGGTGGACCAGTCGGAGGGAGACGAGCTGTTGGCCGGGCACGTCGACGGCGACGACCGTGCCGCCGCCGACGGTGACGCGGCGGGGCTTGGGAAAGGTGTAGGACGCTGCGGCACCGAGGTCCGGGCGGGTCTGCGGCATGCTCTGCGGCTCTTTCTGAGGCTTGCGGGAACAGGACCAGGGGGTGGACGGGCGCGTCAGGCGTCGGAGGCGTCCGCCACGGTGTCGGCCCCGGCGGCCTCGGCGGCCTGGGGCTCCTCGGGGTCGAAGCGGACGACGAGCATGTTGTCGTCGACCAGCAGGCGCTCGGCCGCGGCCCGCACCTCCTCGGCTGTGATGTCGTCCCAGCGCCGGGGCCAGGTGTAGGCCAGCTCGGGGTCGTCGAACAGCTGGGTGCAGCTGCTGATGCTGTCGGCCAGCCCGGAGGGGCTGGCGATGGACTGCAGGTGGTCGCGCTCCAGGACGGCGCGCGCCCGGTCCATCTCCTCCTCGGTGACGCCGGCGGCGAGCTTGCCGATCTCCTCGCGCATGGCCGTCTCCAGCACGTCGCCGCTGACACCCTCGCGGGCGAGCATGTTCACCAGCATGAGGCTGTCGGTGTAGCGGAACGGCAGGATGTCGGCGGCGGCCCCGCCGTCGTCGGCGGCGATGGGGCGGTCCACCACCAGGGACCGGTACAGGCGGCTGCCCTGCCCCTGTCCCAGGACGGCCGAGGCCAGGTGCATGACGTCGAACCCGCGCTCGCCGTAGGGGGCGACGCGGAAGCCGACGAACACCCCGGCGGCGGGCACGGTCTCGGTGACCGAGTCGCGGACCGGGCCGCCCAGCGGGGCGTCCAGCGAGGGATCGGGGACCTCGGGGACGGTGTCGCGGGCGGGGACGGGGCCGAAGAACTTCTCCACGCGGGCCAGGACGTCCTCGGGGTCGAGGTTGCTGACCACGGTGAGCACGCAGTTGTCCGGGCCGTAGTGGGCCTTGTGGAAGGACTTGACGTAGTCGAGGTCGGCGGCGTCCAGGTCGGCCATGGAGCCGATGGTCGGGTGGTGGTAGGGGTGGCCCTCGGGATAGGCCAGGCGCAGGATGCGCTCCAGCGCGGTGCCGTAGGGCTGGTTGTCGTAGCGCTGGCGGCGCTCGTTCTTGACGACGTCGCGCTGGTTGTCCAGGACCTCCTGGGTCATGCCCTCGCGCAGGGTCGCCAGGCGGTCGGCCTCCAGCCACAGGGCACGGTCCAGGGCGTGCTCGGGGACCGTCTCGAAGTAGTTCGTGCGGTCGCTGGAGGTGGAGGCGTTGATGTCGCCGCCGAGCCGCTCGATCTCCTCGAAGTGCTCGCCCTTGGTGACGTTGCCGCTGCCCTGGAACATCAGGTGCTCGAAGAGGTGTGCGAACCCCGTGCGCCCGGGGACCTCGTGCCGTGAGCCCACGCCGTACCACAGGTTCACGGAGGCGACCTGGCCGGTGGAGGCCGAAGCGGTCACCAGACGCAATCCGTTGTCGAGCGTGTACTGACCGACCCGTCCCGCCGCTCCGATGGTGGTCACCAGTGCTGCACCCCGATTCACGCCGTCGTCTGAACTGCCGACGTCCGCACGGCGGCTCCCGCGCGAACGGCCCTTGTTGTGACGACTACGACCCTACGGCCTCGCAGGACCTCCAGGACACCCGAACCGGCAATCGGAGGGACCGGTACCGGTGCCGGTGCGAGGGGGAATCAGCTCTGGTAGTCGGTGGTGTCCATGGACAGGGCGATCTCGTCGTAGACCGAGGAGTACTGGGAGTCGGCGGACCACACGTACAGCAGGACGTCGCTGATGGGCAGGAACCACATGCGCACCTCGAAGGTGTCGTCGTTGTCGCACGTCACCTTCCACACCGTGTGGTGCGACTTGAGGCCGTCGGCGTGCTCGGTGAAGTCGGGATTGGCCGCCAGCTTCGCGCTCTTCACCCCGATGCCCCCGGAGGCGGCGGTGTTGAGGCTGCGGCAGCTTCCGTCGCCGGCCGCCCAGCCGTCGTCCTTCTTGAAGGCCTCGTCCTTGGCCGGCCAGTTCTGGGGGTGCCGCTCGGCCGCGTGCGGGGTCAGCTGCACCGAACCGTATCCGCAGGCCGCCTGCCCGGGCGGGTTCAGGCACAGCGCGCCGTCCTCGTTCCGGGTCTGCCACCCGTCGGGGACCTTGATGGACACGCCCTCGATGGTCTCGGCGGCGAACTCCTCCGGCGCCGGGGGCTCCGCCGCGGGAAGGAGACCGCTCTCACCGCGTTCCAGCTCGACCTCGCCGCCTCCGCCGCCGGAACAGGCGGCCAGGAGCAGCAGTGCCGCGGCCGCCGCGGCCGTTCCCGTGGCGGCGCGCGCTCCGCGTGCCCGTCGCCGTCGCCCGTGGATGCCCGCCATGCGTCGTCCTCTCGTGCGTCCCGTCGTGCGTCCCGTGGTCAGAACACCGTTGACCTTAGCGCTTGCCGACACAAGGCGCGCACCGTCCGATCCCACATGTTCCGGACTCCCCGGCCCTCGCGGGAGGGGAAGGGGACGGCACGGGACGGATCCGGGCGCCACGGAGGAGGAAGTGTCCGACGGCGGGGCCCGGCGGCCACTACCCTGGGCCCATGGTGGACCTCGCGAAGATCACGGAGCCCTTGTCCCTCGTCCGGCAGCGCCCCCAGGGGCCGCTGGTCCTGGAGCTGGACCTGACGGAGGGGGTCGCCGACGAGGCCCCCGGAGACCCGATCAGCCAGATCATGAACCGGCGCAGACAGCACTACCTCGACGTCCTGGAGGGCATCCGCCGGGGCGCGCGCGACCCGCGGGTGGCGGCACTGCTGGTCCGGGTGGACGCCCGGTCGATGGGATTCGCCAAGGTCCAGGAGCTGCGCCACACCGTCGCCGACTTCCGCGCGACGGGAAAGCCCGCCGTGGCCTGGGCCGACTCCTTCGGTGAGACCGGCGCGGGGAACCTGCCCTACTACCTGGCCTGCGCGTTCTCGCGTGTGGTCATGGCGCCCACCGGCGTGCTCGGCCTGACCGGCCTGCTCATGCGCACGACCTTCGTCAAGGGAGCCCTGGACAGGCTGGACGTCACCTACGAGGTGGGCGCGCGCCACGAGTACAAGAACGCGCTGAACAGCGTCACCGAGACCGGGTACACCGACGCCCAGCGCGAGGCCAGCGACCGGATCGTCACCTCGCTGGGCGACCAGCTGGCCGAGGCGGTCGCCGAGGCCCGCGGGCTGACGGCGGACGAGGTACGCGCACTGGTCTCGCGCGGCCCGTTCCTGGCCGGGGAGGCCGTCGAGGAGGGGCTGGTCGACCGGCTGGCCTACCGGGACGAAGTCTACTCGGAGCTGTTCGAGCAGGTGCGGGAGAAGGAGCGCGGCGAGGACGGCGCGGGCGGCGGCCGGTCGGTGGAGCCGGAGCTGCAGTTCGTCACCCGCTACCACCGCAAGCACACCCCGCCCCCGCTGCCCCAGGTCAGGGGCGGGTCCGGATACATCGCGCTGGTCTCGGCGACCGGGACGATCAGCCTGGGCCGGACCCGGCGCTCGCCGCTGGGCGGCGGCACCGTCATGGGTTCGGACACCGTGGCCGCGGCCTTCCGGGCAGCGCGCAAGGACCCGCAGGTCAAGGCGGTCGTGTTCCGCGTGGACAGTCGGGGCGGTTCGCCCTCCGCCTCCGACGCCATCCGCCGCGAGACCGAGCTGACCAGCCAGGCGGGCATCCCCGTGGTGTCGGCGATGGGCGACATCGCCGGATCGGGCGGCTACTACGTGACCCTGGGCTCCGACGCGGTGGTCGCCCAGCCGGGCACCCTCACCGGCTCCATCGGGGTGCTCACCGGCAAACCGGTCCTGGGCCGGCTGCTGGAGCGGTACGGGGTCACCAGCGACTCGGTGAGCACCGGTGAGCACGCGGGCATGTTCGACACCGAGCGGCCGTTCACCGAGTCCGAGTGGGAGCGGGTCAACGCGCTGCTGGACCAGATCTACGCGGACTTCACCGACCGGGTCGCCCAGGCGCGGAGGATGACCCGCGAGCAGGTGGACGA
Organism: Nocardiopsis quinghaiensis; assembly: GCF_008638365.1. Taxonomy (GTDB): domain Bacteria; phylum Actinomycetota; class Actinomycetes; order Streptosporangiales; family Streptosporangiaceae; genus Nocardiopsis; species Nocardiopsis quinghaiensis. The sequence goes on from NZ_VWVU01000029.1 coordinate 72,507, forward strand.
GGTGGCCCGGGGCCGGGTGTGGACCGGCCAGGACGCGCACGAGCGCGGCCTGGTGGACGAGCTGGGCGGCCTGGAGACGGCCGTGCGGCTGGCCCGGGAGAGGGCCGGCGCGGGACCGCTGCCGGTGCGCGCCTTCCCGCGCGCGCACCCGCTGGACCGGATCCGCCCGCACGAGTCGAGCGAGGACCTGGGCGCCTCGGGACCGCAGACCGTGCTCGGCGCGTGGGGTCCCCTGCGGCACGCGGCCATGGCGATGGGGCTGCCTGCCGGGGGACCGCTGATGATGCCGGAGAGCTGGGAGGTCCGTTGACCGGCCCGTACCTGGACGCGATGGCGCTGCTGCCCACCGGGGTCGCGGTGGTGACCGTCGCCGACGAACGCGACGACGTGGGAGCGACCGTCAGCGCGTTCGGATCGGTGTCGGCCGACCCGCCCGTGGTGTCGGTGGGGGTGAACGCCGAGGGCTACATGGCCGAGGTGATCGAGGAGGTCGGGGCCTTCGCCGTGAACGTGCTGGGCGTCGGACAGCGCGCGCTGGCGGGCCGCTTCGCCGCCGAGGGGCGTCCCAGCGCCCGCCTGCTGGTGGCCGGCCAGCCCCACCACCGGGGCGAGCGGACCCGCGCGATCGTGCTGGACGACGCCCTGTCGGCGCTGGAGTGCTCCGTGCGCCAGAGCGTCCGGGTGGGCGATCACGTGGTCTTCTTCGCCGACGTGGTGGAGCTGCCCAAGGTCACGGGCACGGGCGCGGCGCTGGTCCGCTGGTCGGGCCGCTACCACTCGCTGGGCTGACGCGCCGGCCGGGCGCCCGCCAGCGATGGTCCTGCTCCCGGTGACACCGTCGGCGGTCGAGAGTGCCACCAGGGGCAGGATCATCCGGTGAAGGTGCCTGGGCCGGCCCCTCCTAGGCCAGGCCCTCCTGCTCCAGCCATTCCTGGGCCACGTCGGCGGCGTTCTCGTTCTGGACGACCACGCGCTCGTTGAGCTGCGTGAGGGTGTCGGTGGTGAGCGCGGCCGACACCGCGTTCAGTGCGGCGCGGGCGGTGTCGTCCACCTGCTCGGCGTTGACCAGCGGGGTGATGTTCTGGGCGCCGAACAGGTTCTCGGGGTCCTCCAGGACCACGAAGTCCTCCACCGCGATCTGCGGGTCGGTGGTGAACAGGTTCGCGGCCTGGATGTCGCCGTCCAGGAGCGCCTGGGTCAGCAGCGCCACGTCCAGGGAGCGGAACTCGCCGAACTCGACGCCGTAGACCTCCGCCAGGCCCACCACGCCCTGCTGGCGGGTCTCGAACTCAGGCGGGCCGCCCAGGGTCATCTCGTCCGCGACGTCGGCCAGGTCGTCGATGCTGTCGAGGCCGTGCTCCTCGGCGACCTCGCTGGTGACGGTGACCGAGTCCTTGTTCTCGGCGCTGGAGGAGTCCAGGATCTCCAGGCCCTCGGGCAGCGCCTCCGCCACCCGCTGGTTGGTCTCCTCGCCGCCGCCGGTGGGCGCCCCCTCGTCGAGGTGGGCCAGGATCGCGCCGTTGTACTCGGGGAAGACCGACAGGTTCCCGGACTCGATCTGGGAGTAGTAGACCTCGCGGCTGCCGATGTTGAGCTGGTAGGCGACGTCCACCCCCTCGGCCTCCATCGCCCGGCCGTAGATCTCGGCGAGCAGGGTGCTCTCGGGGAAGTCCGCGGAGCCGATGACGACCTCGCCGGAGCCGGAGGCGTCGCCGCCTCCCTCCTCCTCGTAGGGGTCGCTGCCACCGCACGCGGTCAGGAGCACCGCCGTCAGGGGGAGCCCGATGAGGGCGAGTCTCTTGTGCATGTTCGCCAACCTTCTCTCTGAGTACTTCGTGGACGGGTGAGGGGGAGCGCCCTAACGTGCCGCCTCGGCGCCGGTGCGCGGTCCGGGTGCGGCGAGGAGGCGCCGCAGCCCGGCGAACAGGAGTGTGGTGAGCACCGCGAGCAGCACCACCAGCGTCGACCCGCCCAGCATCATCGTCAGGTCCTGGCGGGCCTGGCCGTCGACGATGTAGCGTCCGAGGCCGCCCACTCCCACGTAGGCGGCGATCGTCGCGGTGGCGACGACCTGGACGGCGGCGGTGCGCATCCCGATGAGGATGAGCGGGACGGCCACGGGCAGTTCGAGCCGCAGCAGCACCTGGTGGCCGCGCATGCCCATGCCGAACGCGGCGTCCCGGAGCCTGGGTTCGACCCCGCGCACGCCCTCGTGGGTGTTGACGAGGATCGGCGGGACGGCCAGCGCCACCAGCGCGCACAGGACCGGGACGAGCCCGATCCCGGCCGCCAGCACGATGAGGAACAGGACTCCGATGGTGGGCAGGGCGCGCGCGAAGTTGGCGAGGCTGGTGGTGAGGAAGCCGCCCACCCCGGTGTGTCCGGTGACCAGTCCCAGGGGGACGGCGACGGCGGCGGACAGCGACAGTCCGAGCAGGGAGTAGTAGACGTGCTCGCCCGTACGCGCGGGGATGCCCGTGCCACCGGTCCACTGGGCCGGGTCGGCGAACCACGCGAGCAGGTCGGTCAGGATGTCCATGACCGCCCCTCCTCCGCCGTGTACCCGGGACCTCGTCCGGTCCGGACGGGGTACCGCGCCCGTGCGGCGTCCGCGGCCTCGGGGCCCACCGTGCCCGCAGAGGCCGACGCGGCGTCGGCCCCGGTGGGCACGGCCGCACGGCGCCGTCGGCGCGGGCGGGCGGCCCCACCGCCGTCCCCGCGCGTCCAGGGGGTGAGCAGGCGCTGGGCGAGCACGAGCACGGCGTCGGTGACGAACGCCAGCAGGACGGTGAGCACGATGCCCACGACGATGGGCGCGTCGAACTGGCGGCGGAACCCGTCGCTGAGGATGAGCTGGCCCAGACCGCCCAGACCCACCAGGGAGGCGACGCTGACCATGCTGATGGTGGCGACCGAGGCCACGCGCAACCCGGCGATGATCACCGGCACGGCCACCGGCGTCTCCACGTACACCAGGCGGCGCAGCGGGCCGAAGCCCATCGCGACGGCGGCCTGGCGGACGTGGTCGGGGACCTGGCGCAGCCCGTCCACCACGTTGGGCAGCAGGACCACCAGGGTGTACAGGGCCAGCGGCACGACGGCCGTCCAGTCGCTGAACCCGGTGTAGGGCAGCATGAGGAAGAACAAGGCGATCGAGGGCACCGAGTAGAGCACGTTCACGCCCGTCAGCACCGGCGGGTACAGCGGCCTCCAGCGCGCGCACGCCAGCCCCAGGGGCAGGGCCAGCACCAGCCCGATGAGGATGGACAGGTAGGCCAGCCGCATGTGCTCGGTCAGACGGGGCAGGACGCCGCGGTCGGACTCGCCGGGGTGGCTCCAGTTCGCCACGCCCCACTCGGTGACGCGCGCGGCCCAGTCCCAGGCCTCGGCGATCACTCGGTCACCGACCACAGTGCCGTGCCCAGGTCGTCCTGGGAGACCACGCCGACCACACGCCCGGCCGCGTCGACGCCGACCGCGCGCCCGGCGGGCGAGAGCACCGCCGCGTCGAGGGCGGCGCGCAGGGAGTCGGTCCCGACGGCGAAGGTGTGGCCGTAGGGGGCGAGGCCGAGTGAGCCCAGGGCGGTGTCCGCGGGCACGCGGGCCAGCTGCCCGGCGCCGACCCATCCCAGGGGCACCCGGTCGTCGGTGACCACCAGCGCCCACGGTTCGCCGCGCATGGAGGCGGCCGCGGTGCCCGCGGCGGTGCCGTCGCCGAAGACGACGTCCTCGCGCAGCGACAGCTCCCGGGCGGGGAAGAACGACAGGCGCCGCACGCCCCGGTCGTAGCCGACGAAGGACTCCACGAAGGCGTCGCGGGGCGCGGCCAGGAGGCGCTCGGGGCTGTCGTACTGGGCGAGCCGACCGCCGGGGCGGAAGACGGCGATGCGGTCGCCGAGGCGGACGGCCTCGTCGATGTCGTGGGTGACGAAGACGATGGTCTTGTGCAGATCCTCCTGCAGGCGCAGGAGCTCGTCCTGGAGGCTGGCGCGTACGACGGGGTCCACGGCGCTGAAGGGCTCGTCCATGAGCAGGATGGGCGGGTCGGCGGCCAGGGCGCGGGCGACTCCGACCCGCTGCTGCTGGCCTCCGGAGAGCTGGTGGGGGTAGCGCCGTGCCTGGGAGGGTTCGAGACCGACCAGCTCCATGAGCTCGGTGGCGCGCGCCCTGGCCCCGGCCCGTCCCCAGCCCAGCAGCAGGGGCACGGTGGCGATGTTGTCGCGCACGGTGCGGTGCGGAAAGAGCCCCGCCTGCTGGATGACGTAGCCGATGGAGCGGCGCAGCGCGGCCGGATCGCGCCGGCGCACGTCCTGGCCGTCGATGAGGACGCTGCCGCCGGTGGGCTCGACCATGCGGTTGATCATCCGCAGCGACGTGGTCTTGCCGCTGCCGGAGGGACCCACGAAGACCGTGGTCTGGCCGGTCTCGACGGTGAGGTGCAGGTCGTCGACGGCCACCGTGCCGTCCGGGTAGAGCTTGGCTGCGCCCTCGAATGTGATCATCGGCCGGGTCGTCTCCGTTCGGGGACCGGGAAGTGGGGTGTGGCGAGGGACAGGCCGTTCGCACGTCGCCCGTGCGCCCGCCGGTCGGACCGTGTGGTGTCGCCGTGACCGTGTCGGCTCCGGGACGGGCCTCCGTTCAGTTCTGGCGGGCGATCCAGTCGGCGAGCTGGTGCAGGTCGTCCAGGACGGCGTCGGCCCGTGCCGCGTCCTCGGTGGCGGCGTGGCGGTACCCGTAGATGCCCCGGCGCAGCAGGACGGCGCGCATCCCGGCGCGGAGGGCGGGCAGGACGTCGTTGTCGACGCGGTCGCCGACGTAGAGGACCTCCCCGGGCGTGACGCCGGGGCGGGTGTCCCGTGCCAGGGACAGGACGCGGTCGAAGAACTCGGGCTCGGGTTTCTTGACACCCCAGTCGTCGGAGATGCCGATGCCGTCGACGCCCAGTTCCATGGCGGTCAGGGTGGGTCCGGCCTCGGGCGGCTGGTTGCCCGCGATGACCAGGGACAGCCCGGACCCGCGCATGGCCGCGAAGGCGGGACGCACGTCGGGGTAGAGGTCGCCTTCACCGAAGTGCTCGCGCTCGCCGCCGGGGTCCTCGGCGCTCCAGCGGGCGCTCTCGGCCGCGAGGTCGAACCCGGGCACGAGCAGCCGGAAACCGTCGGTGAGGGTCCCGCCGGAGCCGAGCACGGCGCCGATGGTGCCGAAGAACGCCATGTGCGGGATGCCGAAGCGGTCGGCCCAGCGCGCGAAGATCCGCGTCTCGTCGACGAGGGTCTCGCCCACGTCGAACACCACAGTACGAATTGCCACGATCAGGGAGTTTACAGCCGTTCGTACCAGTTCCCTAAGGGGCCGCGTCCGGAGGCCGACCGTCGAGGGCGGCGGGCGGGCTCCCACGGGGCGAGCCTCAGCTGGGCGGACGCAGCACGGCGAAGGCGTCGGTGATCTCCAGACTGCGGTCGCGGAAGCGGAAGAGGGCGGCGGGCCGGCCCCCGGAGCGGCCGGAGGGCACCGAGCGGCCGGTCTCCTCGATCTGTCCCCGGCGCAGCAGGACGCGGCGCAGGTTGGTGGCGGCCACGTCGTGGCCCAGGGCCGCCCGGTAGTAGCCGGACAGCTCCGACATCGTGAACTCCGGCGGCGCGAGGGCGAACCCCACGTTGGTGTAGCTGAGCTTGGCGCGCAGCCGCCGGCGTCCGGAGCGGACGATGGAGGCGTGGTCGAAGGCCATGGACGGCAGCTGCGCGGCCGGGTGCCAGCCTGTGTCGCCGGGCACGACCGGGTCGACGTCCGCGGGGACCAGGCCCAGGTAGGCGGTGGCCAGGGTGCGGCGGCGCCCGGGGACGCGGTTCGGGTCGCCGCGGGTCTCCAGCTGCTCCAGGTGTGACAGATCCCTCACATCCACCTTCTGGGCGAGCTGGCGCCGGATGGAGGCTCCCAGGTTCTCGCCGCGGCCGAGCCTGCCGCCGGGCAGCGCCCACGCCCCCTCGCAGGGCGGAAGGGCCCTGCGCCACAGCAGTACGCACAGTTCTCCGCCACGGATCTGGAGCACGACCGCGAGCGCCTCGTGCGCCGAGAGCTCCGCGTGGCCCGACGCGGTGCAGGCGGGCGCCGCAACCTGTCCGTTTTCTTGAGGGGTGTCCAACTCGTCCCTTCCCTTCCCCGTCATGTTAAGCTGCAAGAGGTTTGTGCCTGACAGACAAAAACTTGTCCACCCGCACCAACCCTCCCCGGCACGGCGCCCGTACGACGTGCCCACAGCCTCAAGGAAGTAGTTGGACATGGCACCGGTCACCGCGACGGCGGACACCATGACCAGGCAGGAATGGGCCGACGAGGTCCGCCGCCTGGCGAAGGAGCGCGATGCTGTCATCCTCGCGCACAACTACCAGCGCCCCGAAATCCAGGACGTCGCACACCACACCGGCGACTCCCTGGCGCTGTCCCGCCTGGCCGCCAGCGTCGACGCGAGCACCATCGTCTTCTGCGGCGTGCACTTCATGGCCGAGACCGCCAAGATCCTCGCCCCGGAGAAGACCATCCTGCTGCCCGACCCCAACGCCGGGTGCTCGCTGGCCGACACCATCACCGCCGAGGACGTGCGCGCCTGGAAGGCGGAACACCCCGGCGCGGTCGTGGTCGCCTACGTCAACACCTCGGCCGCGGTCAAGGCCGAGACCGACATCTGCTGCACCTCCTCCAACGCCGCGGACGTCATCCGCTCCATCCCCGAGGACCGGGAGATCCTCTTCCTCCCCGACCAGTTCCTCGGCGCCCACGTCAAGCGGGTCACCGGACGCGAGAACATCCACGTGTGGATGGGCGAGTGCCACGTGCACGCCGGGATCGACGGCCACACCCTGCGCGAGCGGGTGGCCTCCGAGCCCGACGCCGAGGTCTACGTCCACCCCGAGTGCGGCTGCGCCACCTCCGCCCTCTACCTCGTGGGCAGTGGCGCCGTCCCGCAGGAGCGCGTGAAGGTCCTCTCCACCGGCGGCATGCTCACCGCCGCGGAGAACACCACCGCCGACAAGGTGCTCATCGCGACCGAGACCGGCATGCTGCACCAGCTGCGCAACGCCAACTCCACCACCACCTTCGAGGCGGTCAACTCGCGTGCCGAGTGCCACTACATGAAGATGATCAACGCCGACAAGCTGCTGAACTCGCTGCGGTTCGGCACGACCGAGATCACGGTCGGCGCCGACACCGCCGAGCGCGCCCGCCGCTCCGTCGAGCGCATGGTCGCCATCGGCTCGCCCTCACGGGGCGGAGAGTAGCCCTACCCGGACGGCGAGAACTCGCACCCGCCGAACTAAGGGTTACAGAAGTCTTACCTTCAGGACACAGGTCTCCGTTTCGCCCACGCGACAGGACTCCCCTCGCTACCGTCACGGGAAAGGCGGGGGGAGAACCGTGACCATAAGGACCGAAGGAGACGAAGCGGCAGCGATCGAGGCGCTCTACGACGCCTTCGCGCCGCCCCTGTACCGGTATGCCTGGTCGCTGCTGGGCGACGGGGACGAACAGGTGGCCGAGGCCGTGCACGACGGTCTGGTCGCCGGGGTGGCCCTCGACGCCCGGCGCGCCGACCCGGCCGACCGCGGCCCCTGGCTGTACGCCCTGGTCCGCTCGGCCTGCCAGCGGCGCGGCCTGGCGCACGTGAGCCCCTACACCGGACTGGCCACGGTGCCCGCCGAGGAACCGGTGGCCCGCATGTTCTCCCGGCTTCCCGCCAGCCACCGCGAGCTGGTCGAGCTGAACCTGCGGCACGCGCTGCCCCCGTCGGCCGCCGCACGCGTACTGGGCCTGGACCCCCAGCTCTGTGTCGAGCTGTCGCGCTCGGCGCTCCGCCGCGCCGCGGAGAACCTGGAGGAGGCCGCCGACGAAGCGGAGGGCCGTTTCCACGCGCCGGGGAGCACCGACGGTCCGGGCGCCGGGCCCCCGGAGGGCGCCGGGCCCCTCGGCCCGACGCGCCGGAGGGCCCGCGAACTCGACCGCGTCTCACACGCCCTGTCCCTGCTTCGCCCGCCCGGACCGCCGCCGGGCCTGCGTGAGAGGGTCGTGCGGACCTGCCTGGACCCCGAACTGGCCGCGACCCGTGAGCGCGTCGCCGCGCAGATGCACCCGCTCACCAGCGAGGGGTACCCGCTGCATCGCGCCCGTGTCTCCGGGGAGCCCGAGGAGGCGGCCGAGACCGCCGTCTCCGAACCCGAACCGCCACCCCGCGCTCTGCCCGGCGACCGGCTGACCACCCGCGACCACCCCGTGCGCGAGGAGGCGGTCGCCAGACTGGCCGGGCCCGGCACCGGGCCCGGAGACGACGACCGGACCTCCCGGCGCCGCTGGCCGCTGCCCGCCGTCTCCGGCCTGGCCACGGTCGTGGTGGCGGTCGGGCTGTGGTCGTGGGCGAGTGCGATGGGCGGGCCCTCCATCGTCATCGGCATCGGCCCCGAGGAGACCGAGCGCAATCCGCTGGTCTCGGAGATGGAGGCGGTCGCGACCTCCTCCGACGCCAAGCCGGAGGCCGGGCCGACCACCGTTCCCACCGCCGTGGCATCGGAGCAGCCGGGCGTGGAGGCCTCCGCCGAGCCGGAACCGGAGGAGTCCACGGGGCGGGAGGCCCCGGCGCCGGACGGGGCCGAGCCCACCCCGCCCGCCGGCACCGGCGGGTCCGGCGACGCTTCCGAGGCCCCCGGCGCCGAGGGCGCCGGAGGCGGGGACTCCGCGGACGGGGGCGCCCCCAGCGAGACACCCGAGGAGGGCGACTCCGACGACGGGGACGACCCGGACCTGCTCGAAGGGCTGTTGGGACTGCTCTTCGGTGATGGCTGACGCCCGGGGAACAGCCTTCAGAAGGAGGCGAGCAGCCGTTCGGCGGTGGCGTGCAGCCGCCACTCCACCTCGTCCACGTCGCGGCGGCCCTTGAGGACCTCCACCAGCTCGAAGATCCACACGCTGGTGAGCGAACCCGCCAGGACGTAGCCGGTGCTGCCGCGGTCCACGTCGGCGCCGTCCTCCCCGGCCGCACCCTCCAGGTTTCCGGTGGCCACCCGCCACACCAGGTCGGAGATGCGCACGTCGAGCTCGATCTTGACCTCGGCCATGATCAGCGAGCGCACCAGCGCGTCGGCCAGCTCGGGCTCGCGCATGAGGCCGCGCGTGGCGCGCAGCAGGACGTCGACGGCGCGTCCGGCGGCGGTGTCGGCGGTGGGCGGACGCCGGACGATACCGCCCTCCAGCAGGTCCAACTCCTCGGTGACCACGGCCACGACCAGGTCCATCTTGGAGGGGAAGTAGCGGTAGAGCGTGCCGAGGGCCACCCCGGCTCGCTCGGCGACCGAACGCATCTGCATGGCCTCGACGCCGCCGCGCACGGCCAGCGCGGCCGCCGTCTGCACGATGCGCTTGCGGCGCTGGGTCTGACTTCGCGACATCGTTCCGCTCGACGCCTGCACCGCCACGGGATCTCCCCTTCGTCGTCAGCCCGCGCGCCGTTCACCCGCCGCGGCGCCGGAGCCCGTTGTGGTGGCCGACACCCACCGGGGCAACGACCGCTATGAGAACACGTTATCCAAGGTTTTCCCCTCAACACGGCTCTCCCCACACATGACTATCGCCTCATCGCCCGACGTGGCAGTAGCAATACGAAAAGAGAACCCCTGTTTTCGGATAACCCGAACAACTTTGTAGAATATGTTCTATTCGCGCAATCAGGGCGACTCGTCCGCTTCGAACACCTCCCCGCCCGCCTCCCGGGAACCGGCCACCTCCTAGAATCGAACCGGATTCGGTTTCTAGTGAGAGGTCGCCCCCCGCATGCCCGACGCACCCCCCGTCGAGGACCTCGGCGACGGAGTCTGGAGCCTGCCGGTACCCATCCCCGGCAACCCCCTCGGCTTCACCTACGTCTACGTCCTCTCCAGCTCCGAGGGCCCCGTCCTCATCGACACCGGCTGGGACCACGACGAGTCCTGGGAGGCGCTCACCCGCGGCCTCAAGCGGACAGGGCACACCGTCGAGGAGGTCCGCGGCGCCGTCCTCACCCACTTCCACCCCGACCACTCCGGCCTGGCCGGACGCCTGCGCGGGTCCTCCGACGCCTGGATAGCCATGCATCCGGCCGACATCGCGATCACCGAACGCCTGAACGCCACACCCCCGCGGGACCGCCTCGACGAGATCGCCGGCCAGCTGCGCCGCTCCGGCTTCCCCGAGGAGGACGTCCGGGCCCTGCTGGACGCCCCGAACCTGATCAGTCCGCCCGCCGTCCCCGACCTGCCCCTGTCCGACGGCGGGGCCGTCGACCTGCCCGGCCGCGATCTGCGCGCCGTGTGGACACCCGGCCACACCCCCGGCCACATGTGCCTGCACCTGGCCGACGGTGGAAGGGTCTTCACCGGCGACCACGTCCTGCCCCGCATCACCCCGCACGTGGGCCAGTTCCCGCTGCTGTCCACCGACGGCGACCCCCTGGGCTCCTTCCTCGCCTCCCAGGCCGGCATCAGCCGCCTGCCCGACGCCGACCGCCTGGCGTGCCTTCCCTCACACGAGGCGCGCTTCACCGGACTCGCCGCCCGCGCGCGGGAGATCACGGCCCACCACGAGGAGCGGCTCACCGAGATGACCGCCCTGCTCGCCGACGGACCCGCCACCCTGTGGGAGGTCACCTCCGGCCTGGGCTGGAAGCGCCCCTGGGCGCACATGCGCATCCAGGCCCGCCACATGGCGGCCTCCGAGATCGCCGCCCACCTGCGCCTCCTGGAGGAACGGGGCCTCGTCCGCCGCACCGTGCGCGGCGACATACCCCGCTGGTCCCTCATCCCTCATCAGCGGAACGCACCGCCCGACGTAGGATCCCTTACCAACCAGCCCGACGCCGACCTGAACCCAACTGCCGAGTAACATATGGACGCGCACGCCTGTCACCGGCGAACACCCGCGTCCACACCGACGGCGACCGGGCCCGCGATCCAACGAAGAGGTGGACTCTTGACCCAGTCGGGCACCACATCGAGCCCACGGCCCCCCGCCGAGCGCCCCCTGCGCGTCGCCCTGCTGTCCTACCGCAGCAAACAGCACGTCGGCGGACAGGGCGTGTACGTCCGCCACCTGTCGCGAGAGCTGGCGGCCCTGGGGCACGAGGTCACGGTCCTGTCCGGCCAGCCCTACCCCGTCCTGGACGAGGGCGTGACCCTGGAGAAGCTCCCCTCCCTGGACCTCTACAACGACGCCGCCCCCTTCGTCACCCCTCCCCTGCGCGAGTGGCGCGACTGGATCGACGTGCTGGAGGTCGCCACCATGTGGACCGCCGGGTTCCCCGAACCCCTCACCTTCTCCCTGCGCGCCAACCGCGAACTGCGCAGGCGCCTGGCCGACTTCGACGTCGTCCACGACAACCAGACCCTGGGCTGGGGCCTGCTCGGCGTCCGCGCCGCGGGGCTGCCGCTGGTCACCACCATCCACCACCCCATCAGCGTGGACCGCAGGATCGAGCTGGCCGAGGCACGCGGTCTGCAGAAGCTCACCAAGCGCCGCTGGTACGGGTTCGTGGGCATGCAGGCCAGGGTCGCGCGCAGACTCGGCCCGATCCTGGTCCCCTCCCGGTCCTCCGCCGACGACATCGCCCGCGAGTTCGGCGTCGACCCCGCCGCCATGGAGGTCACCCCGCTGGGCGTGGACACCCGCTACTTCCACCCGCGCCCCGGACTGGAGCGTGTCCCCGGCCGCATCGTGTGCACCGCCAGCGCCGACAGCCCCCTCAAGGGCGTGGCCGTCCTGCTGCGCGCCACCGCCAAGCTCGCCACCGAACGCGACATCACCCTGACCGTCGTCAGCCGCCCCAAGCCCGGCGGCCCCACCGACCAACTGGTGGACGAGCTGAACCTGCGCGACCGCGTGGAGTTCGTCAGCGGTATCGACGACACCGCCCTGGCCGAACTCGTCGCCGGCGCCCAGGTCGCGGTCGTCCCGTCCTTCTACGAGGGGTTCTCCCTGCCCGCCGTGGAGGCCATGGCCTGCGGAACCCCCCTGGTGGCCAGCCGCGCCGGAGCGCTGCCCGAGGTCGTGGGCACCGACGGCGACGCCGGACGCCTGGTCCCCCCGGGCGACTCCGAGGCCCTGGCCAGTGCGCTCGCCGCCCTGCTCGACGACGACGCCGAGCGCGAGCGCATGGGCGCCGCCGCCTGGCGAAGGGTCCAGGAGCGCTTCACCTGGAGGGCCGTCGCCGATCTGACCGCGCAGCGCTACGCCACCACCATCGACGCCGTCAGGGGAGCACGCCCCGCCGACGGTGACACGCGCCCCGCGCCCGTGCGGGCCCGCGCGAACGGCGCCTGACCCGGCGGTCCGAGCGCTGACCGACCACTCCGCGTCCCGCAGATCCCTAGGGAGCCTCCACTGATCACCGTCGACTTCAACCTGTTCCCCGTCGGCCCCGGCGACCGCGTCCTCGACCTGGGCTGCGGTGGCGGCCGCCATGCCTTCGAGGTCTACCGCCGCGGCGCCGACATCACCGCCTTCGACCAGAACGTCGCCGACCTCGCCGAGGTCGAGACCATGTTCGCCGCGATGCGCCAGGAGGGCGAGGCCCCCGAGGAGGCCCGGGCCGAGACCGTCAAGGGCGACGCCCTGGACATGCCCTTCGACGACGGCAGCTTCGACCGGGTGGTCGCGGCCGAGATCTTCGAGCACGTCCCGCACGACATCGCCGCGATGGCGGAGCTGTTCCGGGTGCTGCGGCCGGGCGGCGTCGCCGCGATCACCGTGCCGAGCTTCCTGCCCGAACGCCTGTGCTGGGCCCTGTCCGAGGAGTACCACACCAACGAGGGCGGGCACATCCGCATCTACACGCGCGCCGAACTGGAGGCCAAGCTCAAGGCCACCGGCTTCGAGGTCGGCCCGCACCACCACGCGCACGCCCTGCACGCGCCGTACTGGTGGATCAAGTGCGCGGTGGGTACCGGCAACGACGACCACCCGCTCGCCAGGGCCTACCACGAGATGCTGGTGTGGGACATGCTCAAGGCCCCCAGGCTGACCCGGGTCGCCGAGCGCCTGCTCAACCCGGTCATCGGCAAGAGCGTGGTCGTGTACGTGCGCAAACCGCACTCCGCCTGATGGCCGTCGCTCCCGCCCCCGCACCGGTCGTTTCACACGGCGCCAGGGCACTGCACCTGCCCGGGCTGCTCAGCGCCGAACAGCTGCACCGCTCCGCCTCCTACCTGGTGCACAGCCAGGAGGCCGGCGGAGCGATCCCGTGGTTTCCCGGCGGGCACACCGACGTGTGGGACCACGTCGAGTGCGCCATGGCCCTGACCCTGACCGGTCGGAGCGTGCCCGAGCACGCGGAGGCGGCCCGGCGCGCCTACCTGTGGCTGGCCGAGAGCCGCGCGCCCGACGGCGGGTGGCCCGCCAAGTTCCGTCAGGGCGCCCCCGTCACACGGCTGCGCGAGGCCAACCACGCCGCCTACCCGGCGGTGGGGGTGCTCCACCACCTGCTCGTCACGGGCGACGCGGCCTTCGCCGAGCACATGTGGCCGGTGATCGAGGAGGGCCTGGGGTTCGCCCTGGCCCTGCGCGGTGAACACGGCGAGATCCTGTGGGCGCGCTCGGAGGACGGCTCCCCGGGCGACCACGCGCTGCTGACGGTGTGCGCGAGCGTGCACCACGCCCTGCGCTGCGGCGCGGCCCTGGCCGCCCGCCTGGGTCGTGAGCGTCCGGAGTGGACGGCCGCCGCCGACCGGCTCGCGGTACTCATCAACGAGCGCGAGGACCTGTTCTCCGACCGCGGCCGCTTCTCGATGGACTGGTTCTATCCCGTCCTGGGCGGTGCCGTGAGCGGCGCCGCCGCCAAGGAGCGGATCGAGGCGCGCTGGGACCGGTTCGTGGTCCGGGGGCTGGGTGTGCGCTGTGTGAGCGACCAGCCGTGGGTGACCGCGGCGGAGTCCGCGGAACTGGTGCTGGCCCTGGCCGCCATGGGCGACGTCGAGACGGGCGTACGCGTCCTGCGGGACGTACAGCACCTGCGCGACGCCGACGACGGCGTGTACTGGACGGGCTACCAGTTCGCCGAACAGCTGCGCTGGCCGGTGGAGCGCAGCACGTGGACCTCGGCCGCCGTGATCCTGGCCGTGGACGCGCTCACCGGGACCACTCCGGGCTCCCGGGTGTTCCTGCACACCTGGGACGATCTCCCCGTCGGCTAGACGGGGACCGGGCCGACCGGGCCGACCGCCGACGGGGAGAGGGCCCCGGCGGACGCTCGTCCGCCAGGGCCCTCTCCCCGTTCACCTGCCACCGGACCGGTGGTCACCAGGTCTCCTCGCTTCGCGCCGGGGGCGAGCTGAACCCTCCGTCACCGTCCCCCTCCCCCGATGTGGGGTCCGTTCCCGGGTCCCCGGTCCCCGGATCGACCGGGGTCTCGGGCTCGACCGGGGTCTCCGGCTCCGGCGTCTGGTCGTCCTGCGGCGGCTCCACGGGCTCCTGGGTGGACGGGTCTTCCGGCGTCTGGTCGCCCTGCGGCGGCTCCACGGGCTCCTGGGTGGACGGGTCCGGCGCCCAGTACTCGGTGGAACCGACGTTGGCACGGGGCGGGAACTCCTCCCGCTCGTACCCCTCCATCGCCTGGGTCATGTACTTGTTCCAGATGGTGGAGGGCAGCCCTGTACTCGACAGCTCGCCGTAGCCCGGGAGCGTGAAGGGCTTGTTGTCATCGCTGTAGACGCCCACGGCCGTGGACAGCTGCGGGGTGTAGCCGACGAACCAGGCCGCCACGCTGTCGTTGGCGGTACCGGTCTTGCCCGCCACCGGATGCGTCCAGATGTTGGCGTTGCGCCCCGTCCCGGAGTTGGCCACCACCGTGAGCGCGTGGGTGACGTCGGCGGCGACGTCCTCGCTGACCGCACGGTCGCTCCCCACCTCCGGGCGCTCGTCATCACCCTCGGTGTTGACGATCTCCTTGACCACGTGCGTCTCGACGTGCACACCGCCGTTGGCGAAGCTGGCGTAGCCGCTGGCCTGGTCCACCGGGCTGACGCTCGTCGCGCCCAGCGGCATGACCGGGACCAACTGGTTGTCGGGGATGCTGCCCTCGGGCAGGCCCAGGTCGTAGGCGGTCTGGCGGACGTTCTCGTGCCCGACCTCCATGCCCAGTTGGATGTAGCCGAGGTTGTTGGAGACCCGGGTGGCCTCGATCAGGCTCATCGGGCCTCCGGGGGCGTTCCCGGAGTTCTGGATGGAGTTTCCGTTGATGGTCTGGGGGCCGCTGCCGTCCACCACGCTGTTCAGGCTGTACCCCTGCTTCAGGGCGGTGGCCAGCACGTAGGGCTTGAACGCCGATCCGGCCTGGCCTCCCCCCAGGAAGGAGGTGTCGAACTGGTTCTCCTGGTAATCGTGGCCGCCGTAGAAGGCCACGACCTCACCGGTGGCCGGGTCGACGGTGCTCGCCCCGACGCTGACCCCCTCGGGCACCACCTCCGGGTCGATCGTTCCCTCGACCGCCTCGTACATCTTCTCCATCAGGGCATGGTCGAACGTGGTGACGATCTTGAAGCCCCGGCGGTTGATGTCGTCCTCGGTGTAGCCGAGGTCCTCCAGCTCCCGCATCGCGGCCTCGTACATGTAGCCCTCGTAGCCGCTGAGGCTGCTGCCGGAGGGCCGCTCCGGCTCGGGCGTGGGGAACTCCATCTTGTCGGCCTCGGCCTGGTTGATGGCACCGGTGGTGACCATGCCGTTGACCACGTACTTCCAGCGCTGCTCCATCTCCGGCGTGGTCTCCGCGTCCGCGAAGCCGAACTTGGTCGGCTGCTGGATCGCGGCGGCCAGGAAGGCGGCCTCCTCGGGAGTGAGCTCGGAGACGTCCTTGTGGTAGTACGCCTGCGACGCGGCCTGGACTCCGTAGGCGTTGCGGCCGAAGTAGATGGTGTTGAGGTACTGCTCCATCACCCATTCTTTGCTCTCGGTCTGGTCGACCTTGATGGCGATGATGATCTCCCTGACCTTGCGGGTGATCGTCACGTCGTTGGAGATGCCCTTGTAGTAGTTGCGGACCATCTGCTGGGTGACGGTGGAACCGCCCTGCACCTGCTCGCCGCTGACGGTGGACCACACCGCGCGCGCGGTGCCGCTCACGGACACGCCGGGCTCGGTCCAGAACCCGCGGTCCTCCGCGGAGATGACCGCCTCGACGACGTGGTCGCCGCCCTCGGTCATCTCGTCGTAGGAGACGACCTCGCGATCGGTGCCCCGGTAGGCGAACTCGGCCTCGCCGTCGGCGTAGTAGAAGGTCGAGCCCTGT
The DNA here is from genome assembly GCF_008638365.1 of Nocardiopsis quinghaiensis. GTDB lineage: Bacteria > Actinomycetota > Actinomycetes > Streptosporangiales > Streptosporangiaceae > Nocardiopsis > Nocardiopsis quinghaiensis. The sequence continues at coordinate 88,801 of NZ_VWVU01000029.1, forward strand.
TCGAGCGCGTCGGCCTTCGCCGCGTCCGGGACCTCGACGGTGTTGTAGAAGAAGGCGAACGTGGCGCAGCCGATGATGACGAACACACCGGCGATGATGAGAAAGACCCGGAGCATCCTCCACCACAGGGGCTTCTTCCTCTTCTTCCCCTTCTTAGCGGTGGGGTCGCCCGGGCCCTTCGGCCCGCCCGGGCCGGTGCCCCCCGGTCCGGCCGGCCCCTGGGGCCCGCCCGGGCCACTGGGGCCCGTGGGTCCGCGCTGGGAGGCGTCCGGGAAACCGTGGTGCGCCCCGGGCGCACCGGGGCCGCCGAAGGCGGGCCCGGTCTCCCCCGGACCGCCGGAGGCTCCGGAGTACGCGGCAGCGGCGGCTCCCCCGGCCGCGCCTGCCGCCGCACCGGCGGCACGGGGGCCGTCGGAACCGGTGCCCTCGGAACGCTGGCCCGCCTTGGGCGGCGTGTCGGCGCTGGAGGGCCCATCGGCGTGGGACTGCTCGGACACGTGGTCCGAGAAGCGGCGCGGAGCGGGCCACAGGGAGGCGGTCTCAGCCGTCGTGGACTCGTCGAGCGTTTCGGTGCCGGCCCCGGCCGGAGCGACGGAGTCCGGTGCCGGCGAACGGTCGGACCCGGCCGTGTCGGCCTCGGCCCGGACGGCGTCGAGCGAGATGGGCTCGGTCGAGGCGGGCGCCGGTGATGAGGGCTCGCCGGTACCGGCCGTCTCGTTCACCGGCATCTCCTCGGTGCCGCTGGAGCGCCCGTCCTCACGGGCGTCCCCCGGGCGCGCCTCGCTCCTCTCCCTCTCCGCCGTGCTCGGGGAGTGGGTGGAGTCGTCGGCCGAGGGGGCGTCGGCGTCCTCCTCGGAGGCATCGGACGCGGAGGACGGGGACGAGGGCGGGGTGTCAGCGTGAACGTCGTCGGAGGAGGACTCCTGGCCCCCGGCGCCCACCCCGTCGGGGCCGAACCCCTGTTCCGCGAGGTTCCGGGCCACCCTGTCACGGAAGAAGGTCCCGCTGGTCTTGAAGCTGACCGGACCGATGAACTCCGGCTCCGGCTGGTCTCCTACTTCCTGTTCCCCTCCAGAAGCGTCATGAGTGGAATGATCTCCGTCGGTGGTGGGTACACCACCCTCAGAAGTGGGCCTGTCGGACAGCTCTTCGGCAGAGGTTTTCCTGGTCTCCGGCTCGTCAGTCGCGGGACGCTGTCCGTCCGCCCCGCTCTCGCCGTGTGTGCTCTCGCTCAGCTCCCCGCCCCCATGGCAAATCACGTCCGGCACCGTGCCGTCCTGATGTTTGACGCGCGAGTGCCCCTGATCGTTCATCTCGAGTCAGGATCGAAGCGGTATCTCAGGGAATAACGCCACCATCGCTCCGCCCTCGACATCACGATACCCGCACGTAACCATGTCAAGGGCAGACCGATAACCGCGCTGTCACTTCTTGTCCAGGACTTACCCGCGTCGGGTGTGTATCGGGCCGTATATGTTGACCCGGTCACTTTCCCGGAGCGAGGCCCTGGTGGTCAGGAGACGCGTTCGAGGACGCGCAGCGAACCGAGAGCGCGCACCTCTGCGAACCGCCCGGAGTCGAGGGCCCTGCGGTAGATGTCGTAGGGCGGACGGCCGCCGTCCTCGGGGTCGGGGAACACGTCGTGGATCACGAGGGCCCCACCCGGGGCCACATGGGGGCTCCAGCCCGCGTAGTCGTTCTGGGCGGCCTCCTCGCTGTGGCCGCCGTCGATGAAGACCATGCCGAGCGGGGTTCCCCAGACACCGGCGACCCCGGCGGAGGCACCGACGATCGCGATGACCTCACCGTCCAGGCCCGCCTCGGTGATCGTGCGGCGAAAGTGCGGGAGGGTGTCGAACCTGCCGGTGGCCTCGTCGACAAGGGCCCTGTCGTGGTACTCCCAGCCCTCCTGGTGCTCCTCCGAGCCCCGGTGGTGGTCCACGGTGAGGACCTTGGCACCGGCCACGCGGGCGGCCGCTCCGAGAAAGATGGTGGACTTGCCGCAGTAGGTACCGATCTCCACGATCGGGCCGATGTGCGCGTAGGCGATCGCGGCCTCGAAGAGGGCGGTGCCCTCGTCCGTGGGCATGAAGCCCTTGGCCGTCTCGGCCGCGGCAAGGAGTTCGGCGGGGATTGTCTTCGTCATGCGGAAATTGTCCCACCAGGAAGAATACGGCGGAGCACCCCACCCTTTGTTCACACGTTCACAAACCCGGGCGAACAAACACCCCACACACCCACACCACCCACCACACACACAAAAGGGGGGCCACCCCGCAAGGCAACCCCCCCAAAAAAAACCGTGGCAGCAACCTACTCTCCCACCCCACCACAGGGCAGTACCATCAGCGCAAAGAGACTTAACGACCGGGTTCGGAAAGAGACCGGGTGTGACCCTCCAGCAATAACCACCACGGAAACCCACAACCCACCAGACTCCAACCCCACACCACCACAAGGCGGAGGGGCGAATCACAGCGAGCCAAGCTCCGTGAACACATGTGCGCGAACATCCAGTTATCTGCAGCGGACAAGCCCTCGGCCTATTAGTACCAGTCA
>NZ_VWVU01000030.1 GCF_008638365.1 Nocardiopsis quinghaiensis
TAGGACCTCGAAGCGGGGACGGGCAGTGCTGCGTGGATGACGCCCGACAGGGCGTCGAGGTCGGCTTCGTAGAAGAACCCCACCCAAGGGTCTGCGGGCTCCTGCGCCCTGGCGAAGGCGTCGTAGGCCCTGGCGAGGGATTCCCCGGACCGCTTGCCGTCACCGAGGACGGCGTAGGCCCACGCCACGTTCGCGCACATCAGGGCCACGGTCCGTTCGCACCCGGAGTCCTGGGCGGCGATCTGCCCCAGCTGGAGGAAGCGGAGGGCCTGGGGCGCGTGTCCGCGGTGTAGGTGGAGCCTGCCCATCCGGTACAGCACGTTGGCGGACAGGGAGGGCTCCTCGATGTATTGGGCCTGTTCCAGGGCCCGGGAGAGATGGGATGCGGCCGTGGAGTAGCGGCCGACATCGAAGCTCGCCCACCCGGCGAGGTTGTGCAGGTCAGCGATGGCGCGGCACATCTGGCGTCCGACATCCTGGGTCAGCTCGGTGGCCGTCAGAAGGCGGTAGGCGTAGGCGAGCTGCGTCATGATCGCGTTCAGGCATGAGCCGCCGCCGAGTTGGTAGTCGGTGGCTCGGAGCGTCTTCGTGGCGGTCGCCACCCGTGTGACGTCGACCGACGTCACACGAGGAGGAGCCGTGCCGCTGGAGCTGGGAACGTCCGGGCCGCTCCACTGCAGAGGGTCGATGTCGGCTGCTCCCATAGCGACCTGCGCGGACCGCGCGAGGAGCTTGGTCGTCTCGTCGCGCTCGCGATCGGCGGGCGTCGCGGGTGCTCGCGGAGCACCGAGTCCTTCGAGGAACCGACGGAACTTCAGGACGTCGCGTAGCTCACGCTTGCCGGAGAGCAGCTGCGAAACCATGGACTGGGACAGACCGGTCAGCCTTCCGATGGCCTCCTGGGACAGAGAGGTCCGTGCATGGAACAGGCGCAGAAGGGCGCTGGCGTCAAGCCGCACCAGGGCCTGCTGTGCTTCCGGGAGTTCCCACAGCCCTCTTGGTATGCAGCGGCACCTCTTCTTCGTACCAGCGCCTGAAGTGCGCATTTTCCCGCAGTTGGTGCAAATGTGCACGAATTCCCCTTTCCGGGTTCTCTCTTTTCCATGGAACAGGGAAAACCCGGAGAGGGCCAGTCCATCGAAGAGAACCATCACCAGCGTAATAGCACTCATCAGCGCTGATTATGGGGCCATGGGGTGCGCGGGCCGAAACTGGGCGTGTACCAGGGCTCCGCAGCGAAGGGCGAAGCCCATAACCGGGAGGCGGTGATCATCGTGGGTTGGCACGTCAGCGTCGACCGCGCCCAGTACGCCGCTGCTGAACGCCTCCACCGGCGTCACCACCGGTTGTGGTGGGTGATGTGGGCCCCCGGAGCGCGACGCTTCTTCGCCTTCTACCAGGGCGACGCCGACCTCGACCCCCTCTCCGACCCCTCCCCGGACGGGTTGGAGGCCCGGATCCGCCGCGCCCAGACGGTCATCGCCCGCACCCACCCCGCCTCCTACTGGCGCTGCCCCCGCTCCGGATGCGCCTGGACCTCCATCAACCCGGACGTCCACAGCCCCTGCCCGCTTCCACCCCACGCCTACCGATGACGACCTCCTCCGTATCTGAGCGCACCCCGTGCCAGGACCTGCCCGACCCGGACCGCATGTTCGGCAACGCCCTCCAGAAACGACGGGTCCGCCACATCTGCGCGCCCTGCCCGTTCCGTCCGACCTGCCTGGCCGACGTCCTCGCCTCGGGTGTGACGACCGGGCTGTGGGGCGGGGATGACCCACTCCGAACGCAGGATCCTGTTCCGCCGCCACCCCGACGTGGCGGACTGGTCCACCGCTCTGACCAGCCGCACCCCGGCCCTGGCCGGAAAGGAAGACCGAACGTGACCCCCGACCCCATGACCACCAGCACCCCGGCGCCGCTGACACCTGCCGAGGTGGCCGCCCTGTTCTGGGTGGACCCCAAGACCGTGACCAGCTGGGCGCGGGACGGCAAGCTCCCCAGTTTCCGCACCCCGGGCGGGCACCGCCGGTATCCGTCCAAGGAGGTCTACGCCCTCCGGACGGCCAACTTCACCGCTGCCCAGGGTTGAGAACAGACGCACGCTCCGCACCGAGGGGCGGACGACCCGGGCCGGGGGTCCTCCTCGGACCGGCCCCGCCGACACCAGACCACCAACCACACACGAGGCAAAGGAGCCAGTGGAATGGCCTCTCAGGGGAGTCGGGGACCACGGCTTCCCCGGCGACGACCACGCCGGGGACACGAGCGCGCCTGCGACGGCACCCCGCTTCTGCGCCCCTATGCCCGCCACGGAGAACAGGCCGCCCCCACGGAGATGGCGCACCGGCGCTTCACTGCTCGGCGGGACCACTCGGGGCTGGTCGTCCTGGGACGCATTGCCGTGGATCAGACCCGCGCCAACGCCCACGCCCACCTGGACGCGCTCACCTCCAGCCTCGACCCGTGGGCCGAACCCGTCGGCTTGGGCGAGCTCGCCCGGGAGATCCGCCGCTTGATCGATCACCGCCCCGACCTCGCACGACCCGCGGAGAACTCCGCGTGGTCTTCCCTGATCCCTATGGAGCAGGGCAAGGGCGAACAATAGAAGAAATCAGAGAATTTCGGTCGATAAGGGCTCGCGGGAATGCTGCTTCAGCGCTTCGGCCGCGTGCCATTCTCGACAGTGCAAACGCCGGGCCCCAAGCGGCCTGGCCGGAACTACCAGGCCAAAAGGAATATCGGTGACCGACACCACCGCCGAATCGGCGCGAGCCGCAGAGCTGCGCCATAAGCTTGCCGACAAGCTCGTCTCCGCAGGCACCATTACGACCAAGCAGGTGGAGAACGCCTTCCGTACGGTCCCCCGGCACCTGTTCGCCCCGGAGGCGACGCTGGAGGCGGCCTACGCCCAGAGCATCGTGGCCACCAAGAAGGACGAACACGGAACCACGATCAGCTCCGTCTCCGCCCCCCAGATCCAGGCCATGATGCTGGAACAGGCCCAGCTCGGCCCTGGAATGCGCACCCTCGAAATCGGTTCCGGCGGATACAACGCCGCCCTGATGGCCGAACTCGTCGACCCCGGCGGAGAGGTCACCACCCTGGACATTGACCCCGACGTCACCGAGCGGGCGCGCACCTTTCTCAGTGAGGCCGGGTACGACCGGGTGAATGTGGTGACCGCCGACGGCGAACAGGGCGACCAGGCACACGCCCCCTTCGACCGGGTGCTGGTGACCGCCGGCTCCTGGGACATCCCCCCGGCCTGGGCGAACCAGCTCACCGAGGACGGAATCCTCACCGTCCCGCTGCGGATGCGCGGCCTGACCCGATCGGTTGCCTTCGTCCGTCAGGGCGACCGCCTGGTCAGCCAGTCAGCGAAGATCTGCGGTTTCGTCACGATGCAGGGAGCCGGGGAACACACCGAGCGGTTGCTCCTGCTGCAGGACAGGGAGATCGCCCTGCGCTTCGACGACGAATGGCCTGACGACACCCACCTGTTGGACGGCGTGCTCACGACCGAGCGCGCACAGGCGTGGTCGGGCGTGACGATCGGACGAGGAGAAACGTTCGACACGCTCCAACTGTGGCTGGCCACCGCACTGGAGGGGTTCTGCCTGCTGGCGGTGGATCCCGAATTCGACACAGGAGTGGTCACACCGCAGAACCGGATGGCGTGCCCAGCGGTAGTGGACACCGGGAACCTCGCCTACCTGGCCATCCGCAACCTCGACAACGACTCAGGCGAGCCCGTGTTCGAGTTCGGCGCGCACGCCTTCGGGCCGCAGGCAAGCACTCTGGCCAAGACCATGAGCGAGGCCATCCAGGCCTGGGACCGCGACCACCGCGGCGGCCCCGGACCGACCATCACCGCCCACCCGGTCGACATCCCTGACGAGGACCTTCCCCAAGGACGCGTCATCACCAAGCGGCACTGCCGCCTCACGATCTCCTGGCCCCCATCGGCTTCACGGGCCAGGTAACCCCCATCCCTACCGAAGAGGAGTGAACTTCCATGGCAGTTCCCCAGACGGGCGCCCCGGCGTTCGCCGACGAGTTCTCGCTCGACATCCAGGTGGTCGAGGAGTCCACCCAGGTCCTTCCCGGCCTGCTGCGCAGTACCAGTGACAACTGCGGTTCCACGTGCGACGGGACCGCGTGCGTGTCCTTCGTCAGCGACCCCGCCTGACGAATCCCGGTGGGGTCGGGCAGGCGCACTGCCCGACCCCACCGGGGCCACCCCACCGCGAGCCAGTCAGGACCCCCGTGACCTCATCGAGAACAGACCACATCCTGTACAGCCAGGCGAGCACGCCCCTGATACGCGCGACGACCTGTCCGCCCGACCTCGCCTTCCCCGACGCCCCGGACCTGACGGGAGATGCCGAGGAGGTAGCCGAACAGGGAACACGGTGGCTGGCCCACGTGTGGCGCAACGAACTCTTCCGGGACGCGGTCGAGACCGCCAGCCCCGTCCTGGCCGAACAAGTTGGTCGGACGTTGACAGGACAGCGCCTCGAAGCGCGCCGCGTGCGCCGCCTGGTCCACTCGCTGGGCGCCTACCTGCTGCGCTGGAAGGGCAGGGCCACGCCGTTCGGCCTGTTCGCCGGTATCGCCGAGGTCCGAGTCGGAACCCGAACGCGAGTGGACTGGACGACAGACCACCTGGTGGCCACCCACCCCGACGCCGACTGGCTCGGTGATGTCATCGACCGCTTGGAACAACATCCGGCGCTCATGGACCTGGTGACGGTGGTCGCCAACAACACCACGGCCGTCCGAGGCGACCGGCTCGTGATCCCCGGGCTCACGTCCGGCGAGCGCCCTTCTGAGCTGGCACCCCTGGAGGTGTCGATCCGCCACACCCGCCCCGTACGCACCGCCATGGTCGAGTCCCGAGAACCGTTGCCCTTCGGCGACCTGGTCAAGGTCCTGACCGCTGACCACCCGCAGGCCTCCGCCGAGCAGATCCGCTCCCTTCTGGCCGACCTCGTGGCGCAGGGCTTCCTTCTCACCGGCCTGCGCGCGCCCATGAACGAACCCGATGCCCTCGGCCACCTATGCGCCCAACTGGAGCGGATCAGCGCCGACCGGCTTCCAGAGGTCGGCCGACTCGTCACCGAACTACGCCAGGTCCACCAGGACCTTCCACGCGGCCGGGGAGCCGCCGAGACGATCAGGCCACTCGTCGGCCGTATGCGCGCGATCAGCGCTACGACCCGTCAACCGCTGGCCGTCGACACCGTCCTGGGCGCGGACATCACCCTCCCCGAGGAAGTGCTCAAGGAAGCCGAAGCGGCCGTGTCCACCATGGTCCGCCTGACCCCGTACCCGTACGGATACCCCCGGTGGAAGGACTTCCACTCGCGCTTCCGCGAACGCTACGGTCCCGGGGCCGTCGTTTCCGTGACCGCTGTCCTCGCCGACACCGGCCTGGGCCTGCCCGCCGACTACCTCGGATCCCCGCACACCAGCACCCGCCCCGCACCCACCGACCGCGACCAGGTCCTGCTCGCCCTCGCACAGGAAGCGGCGCTGACCGGCCGGACCGAAGTGGCCCTGACCGATCAGCTCATCGACCAGATCCGTGTGGGCGACCCGGCCGACGTGGTGCCCCCGCCCCGGGTCGAGATGGCCTTCCAACTGCACGCCCCTTCACCGCAGGCGATGGATCGCGGAGACTTCCGGCTCATGGTCACCTCGGCACCACGGCCGGGGAGCAGCATGGCCGGACGGGCAGCCGGACTCCTCCCCGCCCCGGCGCGCGACCACATCGCCGACAGCTACACCGCGCACCCGGCGCCCGTGGTCACAGCACAACTGTCCTTCCCTCCCCGCCGCCGACGCACCGAGAACGTCGTCCGCACTCCCCGACTCCTGCCCACCACCATCCCCCTGGCCGAACACCACAGGCCGGGAGAAGACGTGATCGGACTGAGCGACCTCGCTGTCACGGCCGACGCCCGCCAGCTCCACCTCGTCCAGCTCTCCACCGGCCGCCGCGTCGAGCCGCGCGTGCCCCACGCCCTCGAAGCAGCGGCGCTCACACCCCCGCTGGCACGCTTCCTCACCGAAGTGCCCACCGGCCGCTGCGCCGTCTACCAGGCCTTCGACTGGGGCGCTGCGGCCTGCCTGCCCTTCCTGCCCCGCCTCCGCCACGGCCGCACCATCCTCACCGCCGCCCGCTGGAAGCTGTCCGCCTCCGACCTCCCCACCACTGCCGCGCCGCCCTCCCGGTGGGAAGACGCCCTGGAGGACTGGCGGGCACGCCTGCACGCCCCGGCCTCCGTCATCATGTGCAACGCCGACCTTCGCCTCCCACTGAACCTGGACCGTGCATTGGACCGGGCGTTGCTCCGCACACGACTGGACCGCTCCGGCAGCGTCAAGCTACGCGAAGCACCCGCTCCGCGAGCCCTCGGATGGATGGGACGAGCCCACGAAGTTCTCGTCGCCTTCCACCGGCCAACGCCTGCCCCGACCCGGACGCCCCTGCCGTCGACCACCGTCACCACCCGCACCGACGCCGGACAACTGCCAGGGTGCTCCTCCCTGGTCCGCGCCCAGATCCACGGCCACCCCGCCCGCCAGGACGAGATCCTCCTGCACCATCTTCCGCGCCTGGTCGACGGATGGGACGGGTTGCGCTTGTGGTGGTTCACGCGCCACCGGGACACCGCGCACCCCGACCGGGACCAGCACCTCGACCTGTACCTCCGCCTGCGCTCAGCACAGGACTACGGCAGGGCGATCACACGGGTCGGGGAGTGGGTTGCCGATCTGCGCAGCCACGGACTCGCCTCCCACCTTCAGCTCGCCACCTACCACCCCCAGACCGGCCGCTACGGCCACCAGGACGCGATGGACGCGGCCGAACAGGTCTTCGCCGCCGACTCCGCCGCCGCACTCGCGCAGACCGAACTCGCCACAGCCGCCGGCACGCCCGGCGAAGCGATCACCGCCGCAGGCCTCACCGACCTCTCCACCTCCTACGTCACCAGCCCCCACACAGCCGCGGAATGGCTGACCACCAACCTCCCTCGCCACCACCTGGGGCTGGACCGCGGAGTCCGCGACCAAGCCCTTCGCCTGGCCGTGCTTGACGGCGAAAGCGAGGCGCTCAACGCGCTTCCCGGCGGACCGAACGTGCTCCAGGCATGGGGACACCGACGCGTCGCGCTGGAGGCCTACCGTGCCCGCCTGTCCTCCCAACGCGACCCGGACCCGGTTCTGCGCTCCCTGCTGCACCTGCACCACGTCCGCGCCCTCGGCGTCGATCCAGACCGCGAACGCATCACCCACCACCTGGCCCGAGCCACCGCACTGCGCCACCTCGCACTCACCAAGGGGGCGAGGCGATGAACACCGGCACCGCGACCACCGACGGTCAGACCCAATCGCTGGCCAAGGGTGCCATCGGCACCGCGCTGCTGCACATCGAACGCGCCCACACCGGCACAGGCGACTGGCCGACCGCACACGCCAGGGTTCGGGACGCGGCCTCCGCTCCGATCATCGCGACCAGTGACGCGTGCCTGTACTTCGGAGCCCCCGCGCTGGCGTTCCTCCTCCACGCCGCCGAAGCCGACGGCGTGCCCCGCTACGCCACCGCCCGCACCCGTATCGACACCGCCGTGACGGCGCTGGCCCACCGCCGTCTCGACCGCGCCCACGCCCGGATCGACCGGGCCGAGCCCGCGGCCTTCGCCGAGTACGACCTCCTCCACGGGCTGACCGGAATCGGGGCACACCTGCTCCACCACGACCCCGACGATGACGCACTCGGCCGGGTACTCGCCTACCTCGTCCGCCTCACCGAACCGCTGCACGTGGACGGACACAAGCTCCCCGGCTGGTGGGTCCACCACGATCCCCAACGGGGCGCTTCCGGCCCATTCCGTGGCGGACACGCCAACCTCGGTCTCGCACACGGCATCACCGGACCACTCGCCCTGCTCGCCCAAGCGCTGCGCCGACAGATCGAGGTCGACGGTCAGCACGAGGCCATCGACACCATCTGCACGTGGCTCGACCGCTGGCGACACCCGGGAGAGGCCGGAGCGTGGTGGCCGCAGTGGATCAGGTTCGACGGGCGAACCGATCAGACAGGGCCGCTGAGACCGAGCTGGTGCTACGGAACCCCCGGGCTGGCACGCGCACAGCAACTCGCCGCCATCGCCACCGGCAACACCGCACGCCAACGGATGGCCGAGACCGCCCTCGCGGACTGCCTCGCCGACCCGAACCAGCTCGCCCGCGTCCACGAGCCCGGCCTCTGCCACGGATGGGCGGGCCTGTACCAGACCGCGACCCGAGCCGCCTCCGACGCACTCACCCCCGCCATCAGCACCCACCTGCCCTTCCTCCTCGACCAGCTCACCCAGGAAAAAGACGACACCGAAGGGTTCCTCGACGGCCACGCCGGAACCGCCCTGACCTTGGACACCGCCGAACGGGGCGCACCGCCGGTCACCGAATGGGACGCCTGCCTCCTGATCAACTAACACCAGCCACGACCGAGGAAGGAACCGCGCACGGTGGACACACCCGGTACCGAACACCCCCTCACCCGAGGAGTCCTCGACGTCCTCGCCGGAACCCCGACAGAGGAGGTGGCCACACTCGTAGGCCTGGCCCCCGGTGAGCTCACCGAAGCGGTCGAGACCTACACGACGGCGGGCAACACCGCCCTCCAGACCCGAACCGCGGACGACGGCTGGCACCAGGTCCACATCGAGTTCACCGAGTGGCGCAGCGCCGAGACCGTCATGGCCGAGCGGCTCCGACCCCGGCTCCAGCGCTCCGGTGCCGTGGACACCTGGTGGTTCATTCGCAAAGCACCCTGTTGGCGGCTCCGCCTGCGGTCCAGCTCCACAGCGCCCGACGCCGACACCGTGCTCGGAGGCATTCTCGAAGGCCTCCCCCGCCCAGGCACCTCCGTCCGATGGGCGCGGACCAGATACGAGCCCGAAGCGTGGGCCTTCGGCGGCACCGAGGCGATGCGCATCGCCCACAACCTCTTCCACACAGACAGCGCCTCGTTCCTCGACTACCTGTGCCACCACACGGCCACCATCGGCCGACGGGAGCTGTCGCTCCTCCTGCTCGGTGCGCTCCTTCGCGGCGCGGACCAGGACGAGTACGAACAGGGGGACGTCTGGCACCGCGTCACGCGCATGCGGCCCCTCCCCGCAGATGTCCCCCCAGCCCGCGTCACAGAACTGGGCGCCTACCTTCGCCGGTTGCTCGCCGCCCGGGCACTGTCCGAGGCAGCGGACAACCCGCTCGCGTTCGCCGCCCCCTGGGAGGCCGCGTTCACCTCCACCGGCCGCTACCTGCACGAGGCCGCACACACCGGCACCCTCCACCGGGGCCTGCGCGCCGTCCTCGCCCACCACGTGATCTTCCACTGGAACCGCATCGGCCTACCCGCCCGCACCCAGAGCATCCTCGCCCACGCGGCCCTCACGCTGACCATGGGCGTCGAACCCGCCGACGACCAGCGGTACGGCCCATGACCCACCCCGAACCCGCCCCCGAAACCGCAACCAGGATGCAGACCGCACACACCCGCGCCCGCGCAGCCCTTGACGTCCACCGTGAGCCGGATTCCCCCGAGACATGGGGATGGCGCGGAAGAACCCTGAGCCAACCCGTGGCCACAGGGGATGGCCCCGCATGGCTGCGCTTGGCCAGCGCGCCGAACGACCAGCGCGTCGACACCTTCTGGAACGGATCTATTGACGCCGAGGACGCCATCCCCGTGACGGTGCCCCGCCCCCGGCTACGCGCGGTGCATGACTGGCAGGAAGGACGGTGGTCCTACCGGGCTGAACTGTACGACCGAGCTCCCGTCCGGGCCGCTTCGCGGTCAGCGGTGCTCAGTACGAACCCGAACGTGTGCCCGCACTGGTGGAACGATCTGCGGAGCACCTTGGACGCGATCTCGACCGTACGGACAAGCCGACTGACCGCCTTCCAGCCGTTCCTCGACCACGCCATGCCCCGCTACCTCGGCACCCCTGTCGACACGCGTGCCCCGTCCTGGTCCACAGCGCACGGAGACCTCCACTTCGCCAACCTCGGTGCGCCCGCCTTCCACCTCTTCGACTGGGAGGGCTGGGGGATGGCGCCAGCAGGCTACGACGCGGCCATGCTGCACAGCTACAGCCTTCTCGTGCCCATGACCGCGGCACGGATCCGCGCCGAACTCGCGCACGTACTGGACACCCCGGCCGGCCGGTTCGCTGAGCTCGCGGTCATCACCGAACTCCTGCACGGCACGGCGCGCGGAGACAACACCGAACTCCGAGAACCCCTCAGAAACAGGGCTCAGCACCTGTTGGGGCGCACGCTGACCGAAACGTGATCGCAGGTAGAGGCCAGATGCCCGTCTTCTTGAAGGAATTGACGTCACCACCTCTACCCCGCCGCCATCGGCATCCCCCGAACCGCCGCGACGGTGGGGCCAGGAGGGCACCGCCATGAGCGACCTGGTGTTCTTTCGGACCGACGCCGCTCACATGGTCCCCTACCCCGCCCCCGCTTCGGGGGCTGGTGACTTTTCCGAACTGTGGGGTTGAAGGTTCTCGCTCACCCAAGCGAACATCGACCAGTCTCACCAGGGCGGACGCCCATTCCCGAGGCGGTTTGGGTGAATTGTGGACGCTTGTGTGGATTCGTGGGTGAGAAGCACAGTTCCGAGGGGCGCGCGACTTCGGGGCCATTGACACTCGCCCCGAACCATACGAGCAGAAGGGCCAGCCCCGACGCGGGGCTGATCAGAAAAGAAAAGGGGTGCCCCGGACCGGTGACGCAAACACCGGTCCGGGGCGTGATTCCCACCTGATGTAGCAGGAGGAAATCGTGGAAAAGTCTAGCGGTCGACACCGCAAACGCCGCCAGGGATGGGGCGCACAAGTGTGCTGGCTGCTCGGGGCGGTGCTCGCCGCCCTGCTTTGCAGCCCAACGAGCCGAAGCGGCGTACGGGCGGCTGAGCTCACCCGGCCGTTGCCGTCGAGGCGGCCACGGAAGAGTCCGGCGCCTGTCTCGCAGCGGTCAGCGGGCGGGGCACAGAGGGAGGTCTCCCGGACCAGGGAAGCAGGGGACCTCGTTGGAGCGGTTCCTCGTCCACGGGCGCCGTACGCGGGGCGGCGCGGGTGGTGTGTGGACGACGAGGGGGTGCGCGGAGTGCGCCCTTACCTCGTCCGTGAAGAGGACCGCGTCCTGCGTGTGCACACCCGGCCACCTGTACGGGCGGACCGTTGCGAACGTGTCACCGCCGATCGCGGGCAGGCGGCGGGGCCGGGCGCCGGTTCGGGAGATGGCGGTGGGGGCGAGTTCGATGAGCTGGCCCGGCTGGTGCGCCGTTGGCAGGCCATCACTGCCTGACGGGTAACGCCGCTCGCTCGGGGTGGTGTTGACCGTGGACGCGGTCAGCGCCACCCCGGGCTGCCTTTCGTCCACCCGGTGTTTTCGCGGGTCAGCTATGCGACATCGGCAGTCGGTGGTTCTCTTCACATTTTTCGTCACGGCGAGTATCTGGAAAGGAGTTGTTTGACTACTCTTCGTGTGGCTAGTGTCGCTCTCCGAGGGCTCCGGGTGGTCCGCGAGCCAGCAGGTAGAGCGGTGGTGCGGTGTGCGTGCGTCGACGGTGTACTGGATGGTGGCGGGCACGGTTGCGCTCGCGGGATGCGCGACGGCTGAGAGCGATCCCGCGGACGAGTCGTCGCGCACACCTCCCACACTGGTGACACCTCCCAGCCTGCCACCGGAAGAGCTGGCCCTTGACGCTTACCGCGGTATGTGGGCCGTGGTGGTCGAAGGTTCCCACGACGGAGCGCTCGACCACCCGGATCTACCGGACTACGCCTCGGGGCAAGCGCTCGAACTCGCCTCGGCGATGTTGACCGGAGTCGAGGCCACGGGTGAACCCTTGTTGTCACCGGAGGTGGTGGACATCGACTCCGAACCCTCGCCACGGGAGGTGTGGGTCGAGGACTGTGGAGAGGATTCCGGCTGGCTGGTCACCGGGCACGAGGGCACAGCGCGCACCGAGTCCAGGTTGATCAAGGCCACGGTCCGCTACGCACCGGAGCCAGGGCGGTGGAAGGTGGACGAGTTGTGGATGGGGGACTACGGGTCATGCTGAAGGCTGGACGTGCGGGGGCCTCCTCCCCGGCCGTGGGGTTGATGGCTGTAGTACTCGTGAGCCCGGCGGCTCACGCCGACACCGACCCCAACTTCTGGTCCGGAATCGACTGCGGCGAATCCTCCTGCGAAGTGAGAGCCCACACCCCCGGCAGAGGCCCGGAGGTGTCCGGGCACGGACACGGCGACGGTGAGAACGCGGTGGAGGAGAGCGGACCGTCGTGTGTGGTGGCGGATCTGGAGTTCGAACAGTCCGGGCAGGAAGGGCCCCAGCAACTCCCTTCCGGTTTGGCTGAGTGCACGGCGTCTGCGACCGGTGGCGGGGGTGGAGCTTTCAACCCTGGGGTGGTGGCGGAGCAGGCACGGGCGATGATGCGTCTGCCCGAGCCCGAGATCGGTACCGCGCCGGCTCCGGACAAGGTGAGGTTCGTGAACCTCCCTTCCTGGATGTGGATCGACGAGGCCGATTGGAAGCCGGTGTCGGCGACCGCGTCGGTGAGCGCGGGGTCGGTGACGGTGACCGCGACCCCGGAGAGGGTGGTGTGGGACACCGGGGACGGCCACGAGGTGGTGTGCGAGGTGGCCAGAACCGTCTTCTCACCCGAGGTCTACCGCGAGGAGGGCTCGCCGGACTGCGGCCACACCTACACGACTCTTCCTCCGGGCGGGGCTGGGGCGGAGGTGGACCTGGTCGCGGATTGGGAGTGGGAGGTGTCCTGGGCCGCGAGCGACGGCCGGGGCGGAGGGCTGGCCCCGTTGACAACGAGTTCGTCGGTGTCCGTGCCGGTGAGCGAGATCCACTCGGTGGTCACCGATATCAGGTGAGGATTGCTCCGTCTGGTCCTTGACGTTGGTGCGTGGAAGGGGTGTCCGGTTTGCCCTGGGCCTGTGACTCCGCCTGTGACTGGGCCTTTCCGGGGGCCTGTGACTCCGCCTGTTCCTGGGCCCGTGGCAGGGCCGCTTTGATCGGCCCACCCCATGGGCGTTATCAGTGCAGGTGGGAGCCGCTTCGGGTGGGCCGTTGGGAAGCCAGACTTATACCCAAGTGGGTAGTCCTGTTCACGTAGGCGGGCGGGCCCGCCCCCGCTTGTCGGGGCGGGCCCGCCCGCCTACGCGTACCTTGACCTGGGCCCGCCTGCGCCTGTCTCCCTCTTCCGCTGCGTCTCCTTCCTGACGGCCTGATTTCTCCTTTCTGCTACGTGCAGGGTTCCCCTGGTCAAGAATCCATGGAAGGCGGGTTTTTCTCCTCCTGGGTGGCATTCACGAATCATTTATGCGAAGAGTCGGCCTGGCGTGATCGAGGTGGTCGGAGTGCTCTCGCCTGTCGGGTGGAAAGGCGCGGATTCATGCTCCTGCAAGGAGTGTAGGTGTGCTCTTCTCGCGACGTTGCGAGGAGGCGAGAAGGCGGGGTGTGAACCTCCACTGAACCCGAAGTGAACCCCTGGGCCAACGCATGGGCCGCCGCCCGGGCCGACGGGTGGGCCGCTCTTAGCTGGCCCACCCCTGCTTGTGCTTCTGCGCAGTTCAGCGGGCATGCGGGTGGGCCAGTGGCCGTCCAGACTTATACCCAAGTGGGTAGTCCTCTTCACGTAGGCGGGCGGGGCGCCCTCGCTCAGGGGCAAGCTCGCCCGCCCCGCCCGCCTCCACGGGCGCTCTACTCGTGTTGGACACCCCCCTTCTTCGTCTCTTATCTGATGAAAGACTTTCGTCTTCATTATGAGAGACAAAGCTGATCCCTTGATCCTGTGCAGGCTCCGAGATCGCCCGGTCCCGAGCGCTGTATAACGGCACTCTCTGTTGACTCCTGCCGCGTATTTTTTGTTGCCCAGCCTCGCGCTTGACACGGTCTCGTCTGCCAGCGGTACGAGGCGACGGAGGTCGAGCCGGATGAGGTTCTGATGCGGGTGTCGCATTTTCGTTGAGTGCGTCTTCATAGGAGTTCATCAGGGCGAAGAGGCCCAAGACGGCGTCATGGGAGGGGTCGAGGCGTGGTGATGAGGAGAAGCGTCGCTCTGGACCGGGGCGGTTCGGGGCGGTGTTCAGACCCATGGGGTGGTTCCGGGGTGGGGGCGGGTGGTGTGGGGCTGTCAGCGCCCCGACGTCGGCCTCGCTGTGCGGTGACGCCTCAAAGGGCCTGGGGCGTGCCGGTCGGCGCGGACGGGCCGGGTGGTGGGCTCGGTGGGGTTCGTGTCGTTGACCCCTGGATCGGCCCTGGTCGGAGCGGCGGCAGAAACAGGGCCACATCGGGCGTATCGGACGGTCTGGTGGGGTTCTGTGCCCATTGGACGACGTTCCTGCCGAATCCGCTTGCACTTCTCTACGAGGTCGAGCGTGGATGCGTGGTGCCCCGCCACACGCGGGGCCGCACACCGTATCCGCACAGTTCAGAGGGGGCGGGGAGGTGGAACGGGTGGGTGTGAGTACCCCGGTCACCGTGGCCGAGGTCGGCTCGCTGCCGGTGGTCCTGGAGCCGGTGACGGCCGGACGGATGCTCGGTCTGGGACGCACCACCACTTACCGGCTCCTGCGTCAGGATTCCTTTCCCGTTCCTGCTCATCGGGCCGGAAGAGCCTGGATGGTGCCTACCGCTGGAGTGCTCGCCTACCTCGGACTGCCGGTGGTCATCGGGTGTGGTGGGTGCGGTGTGCGTGGAGATCGAGACGAAGGTGAGGCTGCGCATGGCCGCGCGTGAAGGGTCCACGTTCAAACGGTGCGGATGCCGCGACGAGAACACCGACAGGGCGCTGGGGGTCAAGTGCCCACAGCTCAAGCGCAGGACCGGAGGCTGGAATCCAGCCCATGGAGCGTGGGCGTTCCAGTACGAGCTTCCCCCGACCAGTGAGGGCGGGCGTCGCCAAGCCCGACGGGTCGGCCTGGCCTCCCAGGAGCAGGCCCGTCAAGAACTGGAGCACGTCAAGGCACTCATCGCCCTGGCCGAGAGGGATCCGGTGGTGGAGGTGCAGATTGCCGACCTGGTTCAGGCGGCGTTGAAGCAGCGCCGACCACTTCCCAACCTCGAGGAGGTGCGTAGGCGGGTTGCGATGGCGGTGGACGTGCGCACTGAACCACCCGCCCTCGCCGCGTGGCTGGCCGAGTGGTTGGAGGGCAAGCCCGACCTCGCCGCGGGAACCCGGGCCTCCTACGCCGGGCACATCAACAAGTACCTCTCACCCCATCTGGGCCGGCTGCGGGTGGACAAGCTCCAGGCCCGCCACGTCGAGGCCATGTTCAACCTCATTGAGGAGACCAACACTCACATCCTGGAGTGCCGTGAGTCCGAGGACGCGAAGATACGGGCCTCGGTGCGCGGGCGGCGGGTGATCTCGCTGTCCACCAAGCACCGCATCCGCGCCACGCTGCGCAGTGCCCTGTCGGAGGCGGTGCGCCGCCCGGATCTACCGGTGTCGGTGAACATCGCCTCGCACGTGCGGTTGCCGTCGTGTCCGAGGAAGCGTCCGCTGGTGTGGACACCCGATCGAGTCCGCCAGTGGAAGAAGGACGGAACGGTACCGGGAGAGGTGATGGTGTGGACCCCGGAGCAGACCCGCGCCTTCCTGGCCCACACGAGGAAGCATCCGTGGCTGTATCCGATGTTCCATTTGGTCGCGGTCAAGGGCCTGCGCCGGGGCGAAGCTGTGGGGCTGCCGTGGTCCAACACTCGGTTGACCGATGGGCAGGTCGATATCCGCGTTCAGGTGGTGCAGTTGGCGTGGGAGACGATCACCTCCACGCCGAAGAGCGCGGCGGGCCAGCGCACGATCGCTTTGGACGCCGACACCATCAAGGTGTTGCGGGCCTGGAGGAGGTTCCAAAATGAGGCGCGGCTCAAGGCCGGTACGGGGTGGGTGGACAGCGGCTTGGTGTTCACCCGCCAGGATGGTTCGGGGTGGCATCCGGGGCAGGTCAGTGACTGGTTCTGCCGGATCGTCAGGGCCGCGGGGCTGCCGCCGATCACGTTGCACGGGCTTCGCCACGGCGCGGCTTCGCTGGCGTTGGCGGCGGGCACGGACGTGAAGGTCGTCTCGGCCGAGTTGGGGCACGCGACCACGCACTTCACTCAGGACACCTATCAGACGGTGTTCCCGGACGTGGCCAAAGCGGCGGCTGAGGCCACCGCCGCGCTGCTCCGCGGCAGCTCGGCTCCGGTCGGGTAGCCGGACCGGCGAGCACACCAGGAGCCACACGGCACCATCAACCCCAGGCCGGCCCACGGGTTCGCCCCTGCTGGCCTGGGGTTTCCTCCTGCCCCGGGCCGACAACCGATCGGATCAAAGGTCCCCTGGGTCGTTAAGCAGCATCGACGCTTCTTGCCGCTCGAACGCGGGCGTTCAGCCAGATCAAAGACACAGGCGAGGTGCCGAACGCTTCCAGGTCGCACCCATCCACCGCCCGCACGTGGGCGAAGCGCTACCGTGAACACGGCGAAGCGGGCATGGGCGACCGCTCGAGCCGCTCGCACCGCTCGCCCCGGCGCACCCCCGCCCGGTGCGAGCGCCGCGTCATCAAGCTCCGTGTCTTGCAACGGTGGGGGCCGGCCCGCATTGCCGGGCACCTGGGCATGCACACCTCCACCGTGCACCGGATCCTGACCGACAACGGGGCCTGCTACAAGTCCCGTGCCTGGCGCGAGGCGCTGGCCTCCCAGGGCATCAAGCACAAGCGCACCCGCCCCTACCGGCCCCAGACCAACGGCAAGGTCGAACGCTTCAATCGGACCCTGGCCGAGGAATGGGCCTACGCCCGCCCCTACACCTCAGAGGCCCAACGGCGGGAGGCGTTCACCGGATGGCTGTACCACTACAATCACTGTGAGACTTGGGGTGGCTGGTCTGGGACTGGCCGGTCAGAGTAGATGTCGGCCGCTCCGGCCCAGGTCGTGACCCATACAATCGCTGGCCCCGCCTGGGTGCCCTTCGGTGGACTTGTCCGTCCTGGAGCCGGAGCGGCCGACGCCGCCCTGGCCCACCTCGGTGTCCTGATCAGGAGATTGCCCGACCGTCAAGTCGTGGCCCGCCACAGTGCTGCCCCGAAGTGACTTCCCCCAGGCCGACGCCGGCCGCAGGCGGCCGGACCGTGTTCCTGGACCAGGAAGGACTTCCGACCGCCGTGGCCATCGTCGCGCACAACCACCCGTTCGTCATCGGCGTGGACACCCACGCCCGCAACCACGGCCTGGCGGTCCTGACCGCCACCGGGCAGCAGGTCGACTCGGCCCGGTTCCCCACGAGCAAGGCGGGCATGGCCCGCGCGATCGCCTGGGCCGCCCGCCGCACCGGCGGCGACCTTGCCACCCTGTGGGTGATCGAGGGCACCGCCACCTACGGCGCCCAGCTCACCCGTGCTGTGGCCGGAGCCGGATACGAGGTCCTGGAGGCGCCGCGCATGAACGCCCGCGCCCACCGCGGGGCCGGCAAGTCCGACCCCTTGGACGCGCGCAGGATCGCCGAGGCCGCTTTGCCACTGGAGGAGAACCAACTGAGGCACCCGCGCCGCGGTGAGGGTGAACGCGCCGCACTGCGAGTGCTGGTCGCTGCCAGAGACCACATGACCGGCGAGCGCACCGCGGCCGTCAACGCGCTCACCGCGCTCGTGCGGGCTGTGGACCTCGGTGCTGAGGCCCGACGCCCGCTGAGCAACCGGCAGATCGTCGAGATCTCCCGCTGGCGCACCCGCGAGGAGCCGCTGGCCGCCGCGATCTCCCGCGCCGAGGCGGTGCGTCTGGCCAGGCGGATCGTCGCTCTCGACGAAGAGCTCGCCACCAACCACGATTCGATCGAGACCCTGGTACGCGCCACCCCCGCGGCCAGGCTGCTGGACAAGACCGGAGTCGGGCCGATCACCGCAGCGGTCTGCCTGACCGCCTGGTCGCACCACGGCCGGGTGCGCTCAGAGGCTGCCTTCGCCTGCCTGGCCGGCGCGAACCCGGATTCCCGCATCGTCAGGCAACACGGTCCGCCACCGACTCAACAGGGGCGGCGACAGACGCCTGAACCGCGCCCTGCACATCGCGACCATCACCCGTATGACCCACGACCCCGCCACCCGCGAGTACGTTCAGCGGCGCCGCACTGAAGGGCGCACCACGAAAGAGATCCGACGCTGCCTCAAGCGCTACCTCGCCAGACAGATCTACCGGCACCTGAACGCAGCCCGCACCTCGCCGCTACCTACTTGACAGACATAGGAGAGTCCACCGGTTCCACACCGCACTCGGCGGCCCTCCCGCCTCACGTGTTACCAACCTGTCAGGTCAGTACAGCTAGGCATCTGGTTTTCATGCTCCTCTCGTCCACGCCCAAGGCTGGCGGTTCGCACCACACGTCAGCACGACTCCGGGAACTATCCTCTGAGAGGGGTACAGGTATTACCTACCGGTCAAGTTGGGATTTCTCTCTGTGGCACTGAAGTTTCGTATTCCTCTGGAAGCTTCGGAGGAAGCTGGTTATTCTGATATGCAGAACTTGTATAATTGCGGATTGCTCTTTGGTGATACGGGGCGACTGGGAAGTGCATGGAGTCGTAATCCCCGGCGTGAGAAGGGGGCTTGGTGATGGAGGCCGAAAAGCAAGAAATACTGAAGCGATTTGTGCTGCGCGCTCGAAGGATTGAGTCGCATTCTCTGGTGAAAAACTGGGATGAGCTTGTTTATCACGCCCGAGGGGTGTGGAAGATTAGCATTAACGATTCCGGAAACTCGACCTTGGTTCGCCGCCTCCCGGAAAGCGAAGAGGTATTTGAATCATTGGCCGCTCGGGTTCGCCCTCTGATGTTGCAGAGCGAGTCGATCTACTACACCAAGGTAATCAATGCGGTCACAGTTCTCCTTGGGGAAGACAGAAAAAGCAACCCCTACTGGAATGCCCTTCAGGAACTCAGGAAAAAATGGATGGAGGCTGAAGTTCGAGGCAATAAAATTAAGGGCTACGGTGTACAGATGTCTAGTGTCGACGGATCAATTAAAACGAAGATGATCTCGGACACGGCGCTCGCAAATGCCTGGCTTTACACCGACCTCGTTCACTCCGATCTTGATGGTGGGGAAAGTGAATCCCTCCTCTTCTCTCTCGAGGATCGGTATCAGGCAGGAGTCCATCTTTTTTCTCTGGTGGCTGTCTTGGCAGTTAAGACTCTTGCGTTGGTGAAGGTCCTTCACGACAGCGGGTATATCTTAATTCCCGAGTCTGCTTGGACCGAAGGGGTGGTGATTGAAAGTTCCGAAATTATAGAAACAGGAAAAGCTTACTTCGCGCCTGTGGGAACTGATGTCCCAGATATAGATCAACCCCTTTCCTTTGCAGATGACTGGAGCCAGGTGACGACTCCAAGCATGGCGAAGATGAATTCAGAAAACCATGTAAGGGTGTTTATGGAGAAGGAGTCCGGCGACAGTAAAACCAAAGAAGCAGTGATCCTTCGGCGATCCTTGGAGGGCGATGAGGTTTTTTGGGAAGTGCTCGTCGCCGATGGATCCGTATTCAAGTTCACGTTCGATCTGGACGATGAGGTGGTCGTCGGGGTTAAGTCGGCTCAGTGGAAAGGGTATGATGCTTCCACCGAGACAAGGCTTGCATGGTTCCGTCTCTTGCTGGAACTGAATGGCACTTCAAGAATCGTGTTCGAGACTCAAGGAGTGAGATTCGCCAGCGTGCACGTCCCATCATTCTCGGATTCTGAGGTGCAGCGACACAAAATCTGCGAGCAAGTTTACCTTGACCTTCTCGAGATTGAGCGTATCAAGGGAATTTCGTTCGCCGCGCCGAACCAGGCAATGAATAATTCACAGCGGGTGCAACTACGTCAGGCCAGGCTGCTGTGGCAAGGTCACATCGTGAACTATACCAACCGGCCGTTGGTAGTTGTAAAAGAGGATGGTGAGTCTCCTGCACTTATAGAAATCCCCGAAGGTGTGCTCTGTATAGGGGGTGTGGAAATTCCTATCCCTCGGATCTATGTGTGCCATCCGGAAATGACCGTGTCCGATCAGGGAGACGCCCCTGATGTCGGTCCGGAAGCGAAAAAATATCTGATACTATCCCCAGATGATGAGATGCTCCTCGCTTGGGCTCCAGATATCATGCAAGTTTCCACAAGCGAAGACCTAGTCCCTACCACCACATGGGACCTTCCAGGCATCAGTTAAAAATAATCGAGCGGTCGCGTGATACCTTCCATAGCCTTTACGTCTGATCCTGGAACTAGTGGTTGGCAGATGCGACATCGACAAGTAGCTTCGTCCGCGCGTCCTTTCGAACGGCAAGCCGATCAATGGCTATCTGGACATGGTCGACTGACTATCTCTCTGGTGCTTCGATTACTTCGCCAGAAAGCACAAGCGTCATGGCGGCGAGCGCTGAATCACTCGCCCACCCTCCTGGGGGATATAATGACGGGCATTTTTGAATGCATTCAGCTTGGGCTTGCGTTTAGTGTGAGCAACAGATACCGCTTCACGGACATTGCCGACACCGGTCTGAAAAAGACCATGGAGCTTTGACTGCAGTGCTTTCTGGAGCCCGAATGAGCGGACGAGGCGTGGGGTGACGTCTTCCCGAAGTGCTTGCTCAAGCACTCGGTAGTGCTTTGGAGTAAGTTGGTCGACGAGCGTGTCCAGAGGGTTTGTAAGTGCCTGCCCTGGCCTGGGGTTTCCTCAAGAGACCTATAATTCAGTTGCTTCGTATGCCCCAAAGCCGATGAATGGATACGGTTGGATATCGACGCTAGGACAAGAGCGCATCAGCGTCAACGGTGATTCCAGCGGCCTTAAGCTCGCCGAGGAGCCGTGTTTTCCACGCGCCTGCAGTGTCCAACGGATAGTAGGCGACGCCAGCGATGTCCGAGGGAAGCTCAAGTCCGTCCTGGTGGAGAATTGCTA
The DNA here is from genome assembly GCF_008638365.1 of Nocardiopsis quinghaiensis. Lineage (GTDB taxonomy): Bacteria > Actinomycetota > Actinomycetes > Streptosporangiales > Streptosporangiaceae > Nocardiopsis > Nocardiopsis quinghaiensis. The sequence goes on from NZ_VWVU01000030.1 coordinate 21,026, forward strand.
CTCGACGTCGGCCAAGTGTTCCCATCGCATAGCCAAGTTCGAGGACGACGTTCTGTCGTGCGCGCGGCCGAAGTTCTTCTCCTTCTTCATTAAGCTGACCGATGTCGTCGCCAGTCATGACAATCACTGCGAAGGTGGCGTTAGAGTTCTCACCGAGATGCTCCTCGAGCTTCTCAATCAGCGTTACGGCGCCGCCGCTGATCTGATCCGCCAGTACTACAGGCTCAATCCTTGTCGCGCGGCGTACGAGGTTCTCGACCTCCAGTCGGGGCGTTGTAGCTCGCCCATGGACAACGAAGATTGTTGCTGGTCCTGTGACCTCGGTGTCTGTGGACGTATCATCAGCGGGGCCCTCGTAGACATCGAGCGTATCAAGCACTCGTTGCAGCCGAGCTATCTTGGTTTCCATGTCAGACGCCAGTCCAGAAATGGTTACTTCTTCGGCCCCTTCAGTTCCGAGTGGAAATTTCAGACCAATTGCACTGACGTATTGATCCTTGGGTGTGGAGTCCAACCACCCCGTTTTCTCGAAAGCGCTCTCAAGGACGATCTCGTTCCGTTTGTCCCAGGTGTCGAAGGCAGTGCGAAAGACCGTAACGTCACTGGTGTCCTTACTGAGTGCGGTGCCTGCTTCAATCGCTTCTTGAACCTGTGCCCGGATTTGACTCTCTGGGAGACGGCGCTTGACTGTCATGGGTCCATCTTTCCACGGCAGCAGGACTGGCAAGCGGTCTTTGATCAATGTCATCTCGGTTGTTGCGAAGGTCTCTGCTGTTCCTCAAGGGGTGCTGGAGGGACCGGCTCGGCTTCGGATCGCTCCCAGTGTCGGTAGCGCAGGGTAGTCACATGTTCGGAGGACTGGATTTCGGTCATGTGGATGATCGACGTGGCCAGTGATGGAGGAGTGCTCGATGTCTCGAGTGACTGGCTTGGTCACCCTGGTCGAGGGCTTCGGCGGGATCGGCCGTATGCGGCCGGTGGGGCGGCGGTGCCCGGGCCCTGGATGCCCTGCGCGACGGTGTCGGGGCGGCTGTGGGGCGTTGGTGGGCGGACACGGGCCGTCCCGGTCAGGAGCCGCCTGGGTCACGGGACGGCAAAATGCTCCGCGAGGTGGCCCTCCACCTGTACTGGACCTTGCACTGGGGAGCACACACGGAGCATTTCAGGCCCCGATCCAGACCCGGCGCCTCGTCTGTTCGACTCGCGCACCCCGTATGACCTGGGGTTTTGTGGCGCACCCGGCAGGATTCGAACCTGCGGCCATCGGATTAGAAGTCCGGTGCTCTATCCACTGAGCTACGGGTGCTTGATTCAATTGTCGCCCGCCGTGGCGGGTTGCGACCACGTCGTTGCCCGTGGTGGCAGGGGGCGCTGCATCACGGAGGCGGGGCGGTGCCGAAGGTGGTGCCTGCGGTCGGGGGTCCCGTGTCGTGGCGCCTGTGGCGTCTCGGGCAGACATTCTAGAGTATTGGCCCGATCTCGCCCACAGGCGGGCAAAGCCTCATCAACTACGGTGATCCGTAGTTGCTTCTCTTTACCACGCGCGTTCCACCAAATCGGTCGCTATGGTCCTCCCGCACCACGTTACCGGTGATTAACTCCTGGTGCGGTGCTGTGCCGCTGGCGTTTCGCGAAGTCCCGGCGGCTCGGGCGGCCCGGAGGGTCAGAACATCCACCACTGACCTGCGAAGACCATCAGGGCGATCGTCACGGCCAGCATCCGACACCTCCTGGCGGGTGACTGATTGTTACTCTATGCGCATATATAACTACTAGAAGTAACAAAGATGGTGCGCTGTGATGAGGGTTCTCTGGCGCGGCTAACGTGGCCGCGTGCGATCTCTGGGACTGGTGGCTGGTTTTCTACTCGACAGGGCGGTGCCCGACCCGCGTCGGGGACACCCCGTGGCCCTGTACGGACGCGCCGCGGAGCGGTGGGAGAAGCTCGTCTACGGGGACTCCCGAGCGCGCGGAGCCCTGTTCGCGGCTGGGGCCGTGCTTCCCGTGGCGGGCACCGGCTCCCTGGTCCGGGGCGGCGCGGCGACGGCGGTCACGGCCTGGGCCGTGCTCGGCGGCGGCATGCTGTGCCGCGAGGCCGAGCGGATCGCCGCGGCACTGGAGGACGGCGACCTCGGGAGAGCACGCGAGCTTCTGCCGAACCTGTGTGGCAGGGACCCCTCGGAACTCGACGAGGCGGGCATCGCCCGCGCGGTGGTCGAGTCGGTCGCCGAGAACACCTCCGACGCGGTGGTCGGCCCCCTGGTCTGGGGCGCTCTGGGCGGGGTGGCCGGGCTGGCGGGTTTTCGCGCGGTCAACACCCTCGACGCCATGGTCGGTCACCGCGACGAGCGCTATGAGCGGTTCGGCGCGGCCTCAGCGCGGTTGGACGACGTCGCCGGATGGGGTCCGGCGCGGCTGACCGCGATCCTGGCCGTCCTGGCCGCGCCGGTGGTGGACGGCGACGTCCGCGTGGCGTGGCGGGTGTGGCGGCGCGACGGCGACAGGCACCCCAGTCCGAACGCCGGGCAGTGCGAGGCCGCGTTCGCGGGCGCGCTCGGCAGGACCCTGGGCGGTGCCAACGTCTACCGGGGGCACCGGGAGCGCCGTCCCACGATGGGGGACGGGCCCGGGGCGCGGACGGCCGACATCCGCCGTGCCGTGCGCCTCGCACGGGCGGTCCACCTGGGAGCCCTGGCCGTGGCCGCGGCGGTGGCCCGATAAGCGCCCAGCCGGTGGCCGGGACCACTTCGGACGCGGACAAGCGCGGGCAGGAGCGTGGTGACCGCAGGAGCCTGTGTCACTGGCCGGTCCGGCGGGGATTCGCGTAGCCCCCTCCGAAGCGCGGAACATGTCACTGAACTCGGTGGTCACCCCCGACGGAGCGGAGCTCCGCCGGGGAGAAGGCCTCGGGCCGATCCCGGGCCCGCCGCGTGCCCGAAGCGGGCCCGCCTCGGGCACGCGGGGTCGGGGTCGGGGCCGGCTCAGGCCAGGTTGCGCGCGTAGTTCACCTGTTGGTGGATCTGGCCCACCATGGCCGGGTGGGTCACCATGATCGACGTGCCGTAGTGCTGGCCGTGCCCCTGCACGGTGACCTGCACGTGCCCGGTGGTCTTCTGCTCCTTGACGAGGAGGAAGAGCAGCCCCAGCAGGCAGGTCCACCAGAAGACCAGGACCGTCACGATGATGGCCCAGGTGGGCGTGGACCGGTCGGTGCGGCTCATGTCGTTCACCGTCCACACCGTCCCCCTGATGGGGAAGCGTCCCATGGGGGTGATCACGGTGTGCTGGGAGAACGCGATATCGCCGATGGTGCCGATGGGAGTGTCATCGCCGGCCGGGGGATAGGGCATCGCGGGCTGGTGGCCGCCGGTGGCGCCGTAGACCTCCATCGCGCCGCCCTGGTAGGGCTCGGGGGGAAGGCCCCATCCAGGGGTCCCACCGCTGGGCTGGTGCCACGGTTCGCCCGGGCCCGGGTTCGGATACTGGTTCATGCCGTGATTGTGTCAAAGCCTCATCCGCCCCAGGGCCCTCATCCGCCATCCGCCCCAGGGCCCTTATGCGCCCCGAAGGCACGCAGGAGCAGAGCCAGGCACGAGCCGGGACCGGGGCACCGACACCAGCGCCGATCCGCTTCCCGGTTCGGCCCGGCCGGGCCGGCGGCGGGGGAGAGGGCCGTGGCCGGATGTGGCCACTTCGGCGCCCCCCGTGTCGGCCCCCTCGCCGGTCGGGGCCCGGGATCCGGGCTGCGTGTGGCGCGGATCACTCCAAACCCCCGGTTTCGGCGGTACGCGCCCCGCCCGCCGCACAAAACATGAAACTCTTTCGCGATTTCCCTACTCGTACGTAGCATGCCGCTGATCCATCGCCCGCACCCCCAGGTGGTGACAGCTCTTGTTCCCCTCCCTCGCACGACGGCTACGCATCGGCGCCACGGGCGCCGCCCTGGCGGTGACCGCGGCCACCGCCGGCGCCCTTCCCGCCGCCCCGGCCCTCGCCGACCCCGAACCCCCCGCCGACTACTGCGCTCCCGACGGATGCCACGACATCCTTCCCCCCGGCCAGAACGGCAGCGCCACCCTCGTCGAGATCCTCGGACACCAGGTCTTCGGCACCCGGCCCCAGCACTCCTCCAGCCAGTTGGACATGTACGACGACCTCGTCCACCACTACGACGGCCTCACCGAGGAGGGGCTGGACGACTTCTTCCTCGACGCGAGCTTCGGCGTCGACCCCGGCGACGTGGGGCGCGAGTACCAGCCGCGCGAGGACGTCACCATCACCCGTGACGCCGGCCACGGCATCCCGCACATCCGGGGCACCACACGCGAGGGCACCATGTTCGGCGCCGGGTACGCCGCCGCCGAGGACCGGCTCTTCCTCATGGACGTGCTGCGCCGGGTCGGCCGCGGCGAACTCACCTCCTTCGCGGGAGGCGCCGAGGGCAACCGGAGCCTGGAACAGGACCTGTGGCGCAACGCCCCCTACACCGAGGAGGACAAGCAGGCGCAGATCGACCGGGTCGCCGCCAGCGGCGAGCGCGGCGAGCAGGCCCTCGCCGACGTCGACGCCTACCTGCGGGGTGTCAACACCTACGTCGAGCGGGCCGACCAGGGACGCTACTTCCCCGGCGAGTACGTCCTGACCGGGCACAAGGACTCCATCACCAACGCCGGGGAGATCGAACCCTTCACCGCCACCGACGTGGTCGGCATCGCCTCCATGGTCGGCGGCATCTTCGGCGGTGGCGGCGGCGGTGAGGTCCAGTCCGCCATCGTGCTCGCCAACTTCCAGGACCGCTACGGCGCCGAGAGGGGAGCCGAGCTCCACAGCGCCTGGCGGATGGAGAACGACCCCGAGGCCCTGGTCAGCGTCGGGGGCGAGTTCCCCTACAGCGGTACCCCCGACGACCCGGTCGGCGAGGCCCTGCCCGACCCCGGAACCGTCGAGCACTACGGCATCGTCCACGACGAGCACGGTTCCGCGCTCAGCGGTGGGACCGCCGGGACCCCCGCGCCGCTGGCGAGCACGGTGGAGGAATCCGGGGAGGGCGCCGGGGCCCCCACCGTCGAGGACCTGTCCCGGAAGCAGCAGAGGGAACTGGAGCGGATGGTCGAGAAGGGCGATCTGTCCGCGGCCGAGGGCGTGTTCGACGACGGTGTCCTGCCCGAGGGCTTCATGGACCCTCGCGGCATGTCCAACGCCCTGCTGGTCTCGGGCGAGCACACCGAGAGCGGCGACCCCGTCGCCGTGATGGGTCCCCAGACCGGCTACTTCTCCCCGCAGCTGCTCATGCTCCAGGAACTCCAGGGTCCGGGGATCAGCGCGCGCGGCGCCTCCTTCGCGGGCGTGAGCTTCTACGTCCAGATGGGCCGCGGCGTCGACTACGCCTGGAGCGCCACATCGGCGGGCCAGGACGTCACCGACACCTTCGCGGTCGGGCTGTGCGAGACCGACGGCTCCGCACCCACCACCGCCTCGCGCGCCTACGTGGACGGCTCCGGGGCCTGCGTCCCCTTCGAGGAGCTGAGCGTCACCAACGAGTGGTCGCCCACGGTCGCCGACGGTACCGCCGCGGGCGGCTACACACTGACCTCCCTGCGCTCGGAGTTCGGCCTGGTGCACTCGTTCGCGACCGTGGACGGCGAGCCCGTGGCGTTCACGACGCTGCGCTCCACCTACATGCGCGAGGTCGACTCCATCATCGGGTTCCAGCGCTTCAACGACCCCGACGAGATCACCTCCGCGGAGACCTTCACGGAGGCGGCCGAGGACATCGGCTACGCCTTCAACTGGCACTACGTCGACGACGAGGACATCGCCTTCGTCAACTCCGGCGCCAACCCCGTCCGCGTCGAGGGGACCAACCCCAACCTGCCCATCGACGCCTACTCCGGCTCGGGCTGGTCCGGCTGGGACCCCGGGACCAACAGTGCCGACCAGCACCCGATGGAGGACCACCCGCAGGAGGTCAACCCGGACTACATCGTCAACTGGAACAACAAGCCCGCCCGGGGCTACACCTCGGGCTGGGCGACCGGATCGGTGCACCGAGGTGACCTGCTCGACGGCCGGGTGTCCTCGCTGGTCGCCGACGGGCACGAGTTCACGACCGCCAGCCTCACCCGGGTGATGATGGAGGCCGGCGCTGCCGACCTGCGCGCCCAGGAGGTCCTCCCGCTCCTGCTGGAGGTCATCGACACCGGGGCCGTGGACGATCCCGAGCTGGCCGCCGTCGTGGAGGAGCTGCGGCTCTGGCACGAGGCCGGCTCACTGCGCCGGGAGCCCTTCCGCGACGCGGGGTACTACTCCTACGCCGACGTCATCCGCACGCTGGACGCCTGGTGGCCGCTGCTGGTGCGGGCGCAGTTCGAGCCGGAGCTGGGAGAGGACCTCTACACCCAGCTCACCCGGGCCGTCCAGACCGACGAGTCCCCGTCGGGCGCCACCGGCGGAGGCGAACCCGGCAGCGTCAACCAGGGCCAGCCCCACCGGGGATCGGCGTTCCAGTACGGCTGGTGGTCGTACGTGGACAAGGACCTGCGTACCGTGCTCGGGCGGGACGTCGACGGGGCGCTGGGCGACACCTACTGCGGTGGCGGCGACCTGGACGCCTGCCGTACGGTTCTGTTGGACACCCTCGCCCAGGCCGCCGACACCCCTGCGGGGGAGGTCTATCCCGGTGACGACCACTGTTCGGCGGGCGACCAGCTGTGCGCCGACACGGTGATCCACCAGGCGGTGGGCGGTATCGACATGTGGCCGATCGCCTGGCAGAACCGGCCCACCTACCAGCTCGTCTACCAGTTCTCCGGCGGACGGTAGGACGAGCGGAGCGGACGCGGCTCGCGGCGGTCCTGAGCGGGTACCGCCGGGGGCCGCGTCCGTGCGTCACGGCTCGAGAACGCCGGCACGGATCACGTGCTTCGCCGGGGTTGTGTGGGTAGCGTAAGGGGTACCCGAACGCAGCGGGAGGGTCACACGGATATGGGCGCCTGGTTGGTCTGGCTCATCCTCGCCATCGGCCTGGGAATCGCCGAGGCACTCACACTCACCTTCGTACTCGGGCTCCTGGCCGTCGCGGCCCTGGTCGCCGCCCTCCTCGGAGCCATCGGAATGCCGGTGGCCGTGCAGATCATCGGTTTCACCGCCAGCGCGGCGGCCGGAATCTACCTCGTCCGACCGATCATGCAGCGACAGATGAGGGGCGGCCCCGAAACCAGGTCGGGCGCGGAGGCGCTCGTCGGGCGCTCCGCCGTCGTCCTGGAGGAGGTCGACGGGGAAGGGGGAAGGATCAAGCTCTCCGGAGAGGAGTGGTCCGCACGCTGTATTGACGAAGACCTGGTGATCCCGGCGGGTACGCGCGTCGACGTCATGGAGATCGACGGAGCGACGGCCGTGGTCTACCCGCGGGAAGCACTGCCCTGAACCAGCCACCTCCCCACACCTAGGCCAGGTGCAGACCATGGAACCAACCATCGCCCTCATCATCCTCGCGGTCATAGTCGTCGCCGTCGCCCTGTCGGCGATCCGCATCGTCCCTCAGGCGAGGGCGTACAACATCGAGCGCTTCGGCCGGTACACGCGCACCCTCGGCCCCGGCCTGAACTTCCTCATCCCGGGTGTCGACCGGGTCAACACCAAGTTCGACCTCCGTGAGCAGGTCTTCACCTCGCGCCCGCAGCCGGTGATCACCGAGGACAACCTCGTCGTCAACATAGACACCGTCCTCTACTACCAGATCACCCAGCCCAGGGCCGCGGCCTACGAGGTCGCCAACTACATCCAGGCCATCGACCAGCTCACCGTCACCACGCTGCGCAACGTCATCGGCTCCATGGACCTGGAGCGCACGCTCACCTCCCGCGAGGAGATCAACACCCGGCTGCGCGGCGTCCTGGACGAGACCACCGGCAAGTGGGGGATCCGCATCAACCGGGTCGAGATCAAGGCCATCGACCCGCCGCCCACCATCAAGGAGGCGATGGAGAAGCAGATGCGGGCCGACCGCGACAAGCGCGCGGCCATCCTCCACGCCGAGGGTGAGCGCCAGTCCCGCATCCTCAAGGCCGAGGGCGCCCGCCAGCAGGCCATCCTGGAGGCCCAGGGCGACCAGCAGGCCGCGATCCTGCGCGCCGACGGTGAGGCCCAGGCGATCGAGCGCGTGTTCCAGGCCGTGCACACCAACAACGCCGACGCCAAACTGCTCGCCTACAAGTACCTGGAGACCCTGCCGAGCCTCGCGCAGGGCGAGGGCAACACCTTCTGGGTGATCCCGGGCGAGCTCACCGAGGCCGTCAAGAACGTCAGCCACGCCTTCTCCGGGGACGTTCCCCAGCAGGCGGAGACGCCCTCCACGGAGAAGGAGGGCCGGGCGGCCCCGAGCGGCCCGGCGCAGATCGGCGGCCCCGACCCCGCCCAGTCCTCCTCCGCCCAGGCCGCCGCGGACGCCGCCGAGGCCGCCGAGCGGGCGGTCGCCGACGCGCGCGACGACGTCCGCAGGGCCGGAGCGAAGATGGGCACGGCAGCGGAGCCCCGCGAGGAGAGGTAGCCCTCCGAGGACGACGGGGGAGGGCGGGCGCCCTCCCCCGGGCCGTGTCCGGGTGGACCCGGGCTCAGACCAGCAGCAGCTTGCCTGTGGTCCTGCGCGAGGCCAGGTCGCTCTGGGCGCGTCCGGCTTCGGACAGCGGGTAGCGGCCGCCGATCCGCACGTCCAGGCGGCCCGCCTCCACCAGCGCGAACAGGTCGCGGGCCCGGCCCAGCAGCTCCTCGCGGTCGGCCACGAAGTAGGCCAGCGAGGGCCGGGTGAGGTACACGGAACCGGCGGAGTTGAGCCGCTGCGGGTCCACCGGGGCCACCTCGCCGGAGGACTGCCCGAACAGGGCCAGCACACCGCGCGGGCGCAGCGAGGCCAGGCTGGCGTCGAAGGTGTCCCTGCCCACGCCGTCGTAGACCGCGGCGACGCCCTCGCCGCCGGTGAGGTCGCGCACCGCCTCGGCGACGGGGGTCTCGGTGTAGCGGACGACCTCGTCCGCGCCCGCCCCGCGCGCGATCCGCTCCTTCTCCTCGGTGGAGACGGTGCCGATGACGCGCGCGCCGCGCTCCTTGGCCAGCTGTGTGACCAGCAGTCCGGTGCCGCCCGCCGCCGCGTGCACCAGCACGGTGTCGCCCTCGGAGACCGGGTACACCGAGCGGACGAGGTAGTGGGCGGTCATGCCCTGCAGGAGCAGGGCGGCGGCCTGTTCACCGGGGACCGCGTCCGGGACGGGGACGACCAGGGAGGCCCTGACCACGGCCCGGTCGGCATAGGCGCCGGGGGCCATCGCCCAGCCGACCCGCTGCCCGGCGGACAGGCCGGTGACGCCGTCGCCGACGGCGGCGACCACACCGGCGGCCTCCATCCCGGGGACGTAGGGGAGCGGGACGTCGTACAGGCCGCTGCGCTGGTAGATGTCGATGAAGTTGACCCCGCGGGCCTCCACGTCGACCAGGACCTCGCCGGGGCCGGGCACGGGGTCGTCCGTATCGGTCAGCCGCAGTACCTCGGGTCCGCCGGTCTCCTCGATCACGATGGCGCGCATGGGTCCACTGCTCCTTCCGGGTCCGTTTCCGGCATCATGCCAGTCCGGCTCCGGGTCCGCCATGGTGGTCGGGTCCTCTCCCTACCCCTCGTCCTCCTCGAGGATCTCGTGGAGTTCGAAGCCGGTGAAGAACGCCCCGAGCGGATCGTTGCCCCATCCCTGGCGGGTCAGGAGGCCGACCCGGCGGCGGTCCTCCGCCTCCTCGGCGTCATCGGGGAGGGGTTCCGCGTCCACCGTGGTCAGGACGTGTTCCTCGTTGACCCACATGGACAGCTCCATGGTGTCCGCGGTCTCGTCGAAGCGGCAGGCCATCGTGACGGTGTTGGTGGGGACCGCGTTGACGTCGAAGTCGTACGGGTCGTCGCGGGGCTCGTAGCCGTACTCGGCGCGCACCGACTCGTCGAAGAGCGGGTAGGGGGTGTAGCCGGGTACGTCGGTGGCCTCCTGGAGGACCTCGTCGCCCTCCGTCTCACTCATCCGGCGGATCTCCGCGCCCTCGCCGTCGTAGCGCAGCAGGGCCTCGTACCGGCTGAGGCCGTCCTCACCGTCGTTGTCCCAGCAGCGCACACCGAACCAGGCCTGTTCGGGCCCCTCGACCACGTACGCGGTGGTGCTGACCAGGACGCTCGGGGGCAGTACCTCCTCCCGCTCCAGGCCCACGACCTCGCCGCGGCTGGGCTGGCGCTGGGGGTCGAGCTGGAGCAGGATGCCGCGTTTCTCGGCCCAGTAGCCGTCGGACTGCCCGTGCTCGAAGGTGGTGCTGACCCAGCCGGGGTCGGAACTGAAGTCGGGGGTGTAGTGGGAGACGGTGTTCTCCGGGATCGCCTCCGTGCGGTCGAGCATGGCCACGGCGCCGACGGCGGCCACCAGGAGCACCGCGCCCGCGGTCGCGCCGATCACCGCCGTCCGCCCGCGTCCGCGCCTGGACGGTGTGCCGTCGGGTTGGCCCGGACCACCGGGAGCACCCGGGCCACCCGGGCCACCCGGGCCTGAGTACAGGCCGAGGGCGGGCTGGCCCTGCGGCGGGGACACGTAGCCGCCGTGCGCCTGGTGGGCCGGGGGGAGGTGCCCGCCGGAGGGGCCGTAGTGGCCGGGGGGCTGCTGCCCCTGGGGCGGGTACCCGCCGTACCGCGTTCCCCGCTGGGGGCCGGAGGGCGGGAATCCCTGGTGACCGGGCTGCTCCACTCCGGTCTGCTGGGCCGTGGGGGGCGGCGGGCCCGCCTGCCGGTCCCCGGCGGGCGGGCCGTACGGGGAGTGCGGCGTGTGCTGTGGCCGGGCGGTCTGGCCACCGGGCGGTGTCCCCGCGTCCCGCTCGGCGCCGTTCTCCTGCTGCGGCATGCCCGTCCGCCGCGGTCCGCCCGTCGCCTGGGAGCCGGATTCCCCGACCTGCTCCCCGGTGCTCCGCGGGGGCTGGCCGGGGACCGGGTCGCTGCTCGGCGGGGCCCACGAGGTGCTGATGGTGTGGCTCACCTCCGCCTCCTCCGGATCGTCCTGCCCGGTCAGCCGGGCCAGGATCTGCTTGGAGGTGGGGCGGTTCTCCGGGTTCTTGTCCAGGGCCGACTCGACCAGGTCGTACAGGCTCGGGTCCAGGCCGTCCAGACGGGGCGGTGCCGAGGAGATGTTGTGCAGCACGGCGGGCACCGTGGCGGCGTCGAAGGGGGCCGATCCGGTATTGGCGAACGCCACCAGGCAGCCCCACGCGAAGATGTCGGCGGCCGCGGTGGCCTGCTGGCCCAGGATCAGCTCCGGTGCCATGTAGGAGGGCGTCCCCATGAGCTGACTGGAACGGGTGACCGCGCCGTCGGATCCGTCCAGGGCACGGGCGATGCCGAAGTCGATGACCTTCGGCCCGACCGGTGACAGCAGCACGTTCGCGGGCTTGAGGTCGCGGTGGATCACCCCGGACCCGTGGATGGCGGTGAGCGCCGCGGCCACCCCCATGGCCAGGCCGTCCAGGGTGCCGCCCGCCATCACGCCGTCCGCGCGGACGGCCTCGTCCAGGTTCGGACCCGGCACGTACTCCGAGACGATGAAGAGGAGGTCGCCCTCCAGGTGCGCGTCGATCACTCCGGCGGTGGAGAAGCGGGCCACGCGGCGGGCCGACTCGACCTCACGTGCGAAGCGGAGCCGGAAGGACTCGTCGTCGGCCAGGTCGGGGTGGATGAGTTTGACGGCGACGGGGCGGTCGGAGGCGTCCCTGGCGAGGTAGACGGTTCCCATTCCGCCACGTCCGAGACGGCTCACGATGCGGTAACCGTCGAGTTCGCGCGGATCCCCCGCGCGCAGGGGTTTGCCGCTCTGGTGCCCGTTCGACGTCACAGTGGGGGTCCCTCGTATGAATCGTGGAGTTCGCGCCTGACAGCGTACCGATGTCGACACGCCTGCACGTTCTGGATTGGCTGGTCCCGCGGGTCCCCCGGAGGGTCCGGGGCCTGTGGGACGGGGGGTTCTTGGGGGTTCGCGGGGTGGCGCGAAAGGTGCGCCGGGGGTCGGTCCGGACGGATCTCGTGGGGAACAGTACGCCGATGGCCTGGACGTCGGAACCGGGGGGAACCGCCCGGCGCCTCCACCCGCGCCGAACACACGGGGTCCCCTCGTGGGCCCGTAGTCACATGAGGGGATGCGGTTCGGCCAGAAACAGTTCCACGGGAGCCCTGGTTTCGCTAGGATCGGAACACACGTTCGAACACCTGTTCGCGTCTTCCCCACGGGTGGGTGCCCCGGTGGCGTGTGCCGAGACTGTCAGGAGGCGGATGATGCTGAGGGGAAGTGCCGTGGGACGTCACTACGGGGCGGAGGTCACCGTTGTCGAGGATGACGGGCGCCCGACCCGGTTCACCTGGAACGGCAGGGTGTACGGGGTGCGCAGGATCCTCGACCACTGGGTCACCCTGCGCATGGACTGGACTCCCGCGCGCGAGTCCCAGGTGCCCGAGCGCAGGCACTGGAGGGTGGAGGCCGGCACGGCGCAGTCGCAGGGGGTGTACGAACTGCGCCACGACACCTCGACCGGCGGGTGGCTGCTCTCCCGGGTGTGGGGTTAGGGAGGCACCCCTCGAACACGCCCTGCGCACCGCGGCGGAGGACCGGGGAAGCGGTGGAGCGGGACCACCGGCCGCATGGCCGCGGGATCAGAGCAGGTCGGCGGGCAGGAGGCCGTACACGGCCAGGTCGGCGCGGCCCTCGTGCAGCGGCATCGCGCTGCGCTCCACACCCTCGAAGCTGAGCCCGGACCGCTCCGCCACCCGGCGCGAGCCGCTGTTGTCGGTGGCCGCCTTGATCTCCACCCGCTGGAAGCCCTGGCCGATCGCCCAGCGCGAGACGGCCACGGTCGCCTCGGTCGCGTACCCGCGGCCGCGGCCCCAGGGCGAGACCCAGTAACCGATCTCGGTGGTCATCGCGGTCCACAGGGTGCGCACCAGGCCTATCGAGCCCACCAGTCGCCCGGTCTCGTGCTCCACCATGGCCCACTGCTGTCCCTCGCCGCCGGTACGCATGCCAGGGGCCACCTCGCGGCACCACGCCTCGGCGTCCTCACGGGTGTAGGGCACGCCGGGGCTGGGGATGGGGATCCACCTCTGGAGCTCCGGATCGGTGCAGGAGGTGTACACGTCGTCGATATCGTCCTCGACGAACGCGCGCAGCCGCAGGTGCTCGGTCTTCAGGATCACGGACGGCAGGATCGGTCTGCCCTGGGTGGTGGTCACGCTGGCGTCTCTCCCATCGGTTCGGGGTGCGCTCACGATACGCGCCGTTCCGAGGGGCCGACACCTGTTCTCCACCCTTCCCGGGGCAGGGGAGACCAAGGCCACGACACCGCCTCCGGGAACCCGTCCGCGAACCCCGGCGCCGCCCGGCGGTACCTCAGGCCAGGCCGGAGACGACCCGCTGGCGGACGGCGGAGTCGAACACCTCCGCGAACGCGTTGCCCGGGCACTCGGTCGCCAGCCAGTCGCGGTGCCGTGAGAGGGCGTCGCCCGGTGTGACCACGCCCGTACCGGGGTTCACGTACTCGATCCGCTCCGCGGGGTTCACCCCGGTCACCGCGCACAGCACGCGCAGCACGTTGACCAGTGAGTCCTGCGCGGCCCTCGTGGGCAGTTCGTCGGTGAAGTCCCCGAGCAGGCACACCCCCACGTTGCCCTGGTTGAACCCGTAGGCGTGTCCTGCGGTCACCGAACGGGCCCGACCCGGCAGCGGGAGCCCGGAGAAGACCGGCACGCCGTCCTCACCCGAGTGGCGGCCCTCGTAGACCACGCCGTCGGGGTCGATGAGCACGTGGTAGCCGATGTCGCCCCAAGCCTGCTGCACCGCGTGCAGGTAGTACACCGCCCGCACGTCCGCGGCGTGGTCGTCCCCCGTCGGTATCGCGGTGTGGTGCACGGTCAGCGCCTGCACCGGGTGGAACTCCGCCTCCCACAGGTCCTCGCCCGCCTCGCCGAAGCGCCAGGACTCGTCGGCGCCCCAGCCCGCGCGGGTGCGGAACGGGAGCGCGGCCGGGCCCGGGCCGCGTGACACGTCGGAGGACTCCGGCGACAGCCACACCTGTTCGGGGCCGCCCAACCGCAGCCCCTCTCCGTCACGCAGGTTCACGGCGGCGGCCTCTCCCCCCGAGCGCACCTCGTAGCCGGTGGCGCCCCTTGGCGCGCGCACCAGTGTTCCCGCGACCCGGCCGCGGTCCTCGCGGCCCTCGGCGTGGAGGTGTACCGGTCGCCATCCGTCCAGGCCGTCGGCGGTCTCGAAACGGACCGCGGCATCGGCCTCCCCGGGCTCCCCGGTGACGGCCACCATGTCGAAGCGCATGCCGGGCCGGACGAGTCCGCCCGGCGCGGAGGGGCGCGCCAACACCCGGGGCACGACCCGGTCGCCGGAGTGCCCGGCGAGAGCGGAACGCGGAGAGGGGAGGGCGGTGCCCAGCGCGGTCAGGCCCGCGGCGGTGGCACCGGCCAGGAGGGTGCGCCTTCGCATGTGTGTCCGTCCGTTCGGTTCGTCCGACTGGGTTCCCGGGAGCGGGAACCCCGACACCCTTACACGGCGTTATGCCCCGTGTCACCAGAGGCACGGCCAATCCGTGACAGGTGATGTTCCTGTGACTATGAGTGGTCGGTGATGCCGTGGTGCACGGTGATTTCGCTGGTGCGCGGGAGGAGTGCATGGACACGGGGCACATGACCTGCGCCACCACGGGGACGCCGAGGCCGGCGGCGGCCTGCTCGACTTCACCGTCGACGTGGTGCGGGCGCCACCGGCCTGGCCGCGACGACACCTCCGTGCGGATCGTCCGCTGTCTCACCCGCCCGCACGGAGTCGCTATCGCACATGCTCTGACCTGGGGAGGAGGGGGCCAGGTCTTCCGTAAACCCAGCGTGCTCACGCCGACTCTGGCACAGTTGGTGATGACTTTGAGGGTCCCGGTATCGAGCCGGGGCCGGTGGCCCGGGGTCTCGGGGGACCCATGCGGAAGGCGAGATAGCCACTGGCTACGCTTGTCGGTCAGTATCGGACCAAGCGGAGACGGGCCGTCGAAACACCTCTTTTCGGGGAGCGACATGACCAAGGATGACCGCGAGGACGCCCGGCGCGGCGAGGAGAGCGGACACGAACCACTCCCATGGCACGGCGGCAGACCCGCTCCAGGGACCGGTCCCCGCCTCGGCGGCCTACTGGACGGGCTTCCCGAGAGCGGGCGCGGTACCCAGGCCCAGACGCACGGGAGCGGCGCACCGACCAACCCGTTCCGCCAGCGGCCCGTCTCACCACGGCCGGCCGAGTCCGAGTCCTCCTCTCCCTACGGCGCGCTCCCCCTGGACGCTCCCCCGGTCCCGCGGCCCCAGCCCGAGACCGCTTCCGAGACCGCGTCCGAGGCCGGGACCGAGGTGGCGCCCCCGAGCGAGCCCGCGGTGGACGCGCCGCACCACCGTCCCAACGTCATCCCCTTCAGAGGTGGGGAGCGCACCCCCGGCCCCGGCACCGAGACCGTCCACCAGGCACCTCCCGCGCACACCCCCGACCAGGGGGCCGGGCACCACGAGGAGCAGTCCTCCTCGACCGCCGAGGCAGAACAGAAGATGCACGTACACCAAGCAGCCAAGCCCCCGCCCGAGCCGCAGCACACCGGACCGCCGGTCCATTCCGTCCCCGAGGCGCAGGAGGCGCCCGCACACGCGGGCGTCGGCGCCGGCCGGCCCGACCACGCCTACGACGAGGCCGAGCGCGCCGCCGTCTACCGGGCCATCCGCGAACGCCGCGACGTCCGCGTGGGTTTTCGTCCCGACCCGGTTCCCCACGACGTGCTCACCCGCGTGCTGGAGGCCGCCCACCAGGCACCCAGCATCGGCCACTCCCAGCCCTGGGACTTCCTCGTCATCGACGACCCGGGGCTGCGCGGCCGCGTCAGCGGCCTCGCGGAGGCCGAGCGCGACGACTACACGCACGCCCTGCCCAGCACACGCGCACGCGCCTTCTCCGGGCTCAAGGTCGAGGCGATCCTCGACGCGCCCCTGAACATCGCCGTCACCGTCGACCCCACACGCGGCGGTCGGCACACCCTGGGCCGCCACGCCAAACCCGTGGCCGCCTCCCACTCCGCGGCGCTCGCCGCTGAGAACCTCTGGATCGCCGCGCGCGCCGAGGGCCTGGGCGTCGGCTGGGTCACCTTCGTCGACGAGCGCGACGTCGCCCGCGCCCTCGAACTCCCCTCCCACCTGGACGTGGTCGCCTACCTGTGTGTCGGCTATGTGGAGGAGTTCCCCACCGAACCCGAGCTCAGCCTCTCCGGCTGGGCCCGGGGACGCCCCCTGTCCTGGGCGGTGCACCACGACCGCTACGGTCGCCGCGGTCTGCCCGGCCAGGAGCCCACGAGCCTGCTGGAGGAGACCATCACCACCGTCGGAGCTCTGCACACCCGCGCGGTGGAGGAGGCCAGAGACCGGCAGAACCGGATGACCAAGCCGCCCGGCTCGCTCGGTGTCCTGGAGGATGTCTCGGTTCAGCTGGCCGGACTCGCGGGGGAGTGCCCCCCGCCCGTTCCCGAGCCGGCCGCCGTCGCCGTGTTCGCGGGGGACCACGGCGTACACGCCCAGGGGGTGACCGCCTGGCCCCAGGAGGTCACCGCCCAGATGGTGCACAACTTCCTGGAGGGCGGGGCGGTCGTCAACGCCTTCGCCTCCCAGGTCGGCGCCGAGGTCACCGTGGTGGACGTCGGCGTGGTCGGCGACCTGCCCCACACCGTGGGCCTGCTGCCCCGCAAGGTCGCGCGCGGCACCGCCGACTTCACCCAGGGCCCCGCGCTCACCCGCCAGCAGGCCCTCCAGGCGCTGGAGGGCGGTATCGAGGTCGCCCGCGACCTGGTGTCCGCGGGTAACCGCTGCCTGGTCACCGGCGACATGGGCATCGCCAACACCACCCCGGCCGCCGCCCTGGTGTGCGCCTTCACCGGCGCGGACCCGGCGCAGGCCACCGGCCGGGGCACCGGCGTGGACGACGCCATGTACGCGCACAAGGTCGACGTGGTGCGGCGTGCCCTGGCCGCGAACCCGGTCGACCCGGACGACCCCGTCGGCACCCTCGCGGCGCTGGGCGGTCTGGAGCACGCCGCCCTGGCCGGGTTCGTGCTCGGCGGCGCGGCCCTGCGCGTCCCGGTCCTGCTCGACGGGGTCATCGCCGGCTCGGCCGCCCTGGCCGCTGCGGCGATGTCCCCGGACGTGGTCGGGGCCTGCTTCGCGGGGCACCGCTCCAGCGAACCCGGCCACGGCCTGGCCCTGGAACACCTGGGCCTGCGGCCCCTGATCGACCTGGAGATGCGTCTGGGCGAGGGGTCCGGCGCGCTGTTGGCCCTGCCGCTGCTCCAGGGCTCGGCACGCGTCCTGCGCGACGTCGCCACCTTCGACGACGCGGGCGTGTCCGCCGCGCGCTGACGGCGGTCCCGGCCCCGCCCGCACCGACCCCCGGTGCGGGCGGGCTCACACTCCCCGGGCGCGACCCGTTTACGCCCGCGTAACACCTGTTTGACAACGTACGGTGGAACAATCACCGATATCGCCGGTGGCTGGCGTGCCTCCCGCCGCCAGCACCCCGCCGTCGCCGCCGGGGGCCGGTACGGACGACCGAAGGGGCGCGATCCGTGACCTATCTCCTTGGTTTGCGCATGCAGGGCCGCGACGTCCTCGTCGTCGGCGGGGGCAGAGTCGCCCAGCGCCGGGTGCCCGTACTGATCGAGGACGGTGCCCGGGTCACCCTCATCTCCCCCGAGGTGTCCGCGGTCCTGGAGGACCTCGCCTCGGCCGGACACCTCACCTGGCACCGCCGCGCCTACGCCCCCGGCGACGTCGCCGGACCGGACGCTCCCGCCTACTGGCTCGTGCACGCCGCCACCGACGAGCCCGGCGTGAACGCCGCCGTCGCCGAGGAGGCCGAGGACGCCCGCGTGTGGTGCGTGCGCGCCGACGACCGGAACGCCTCCTCCGCCTGGACCCCCGCCAGCGGCACCGCGAGCGGGGTCACCGTCGGCGTCGTCGCCTCCGGTGATCCCCGACGCGCGGCCGGACTGCGCGACGCGGTCGTCGACGGCCTCGCGGACGGCACCCTCGACGCCCGCCGCGGGCGCGAGCGGCTCCGAGGCGTCGCACTCGTCGGGGGAGGCCCGGGTGATCCCGGTCTGATCACGGTTCGGGGCCAACAGCTCCTCTCCCAGGCCGACGTGGTGGTGGTCGACCGGCTCGCCCCGACCTCCCTGCTGGACCGGCTGCCCGCCGACGTCGAGATCGTCGACGCGGCCAAGATCCCCTACGGCCGGTCCATGACGCAGGAGGACATCAACGCGGTCATGATCGACCGCGCGCGGCAGGGCAGGTTCGTGGTGCGCCTGAAGGGCGGCGACTCCTTCCTGTTCGGCCGCGGCGGCGAGGAGGCCGCCGCCTGCGCCGCCGCCGGAGTCCCCGTCATCGCGGTGCCCGGTGTGACCAGCGCTCTCGCCGCCCCGGCCAGCGCGGGCATCCCCGCCACCCACCGGGGCGTGGCCCAGGACGTGCACATCGTCTCCGCGCACGTCCCTCCGGGGGACGACCGCTCCACGGTCGACTGGGCCGGACTCGCCCGCGCGGGCGGTACCGTCATGGTCCTCATGGGAGTGGAGCGCATCGATTCGATCGCCGACGCCCTCGTCTCCCACGGGCGCTCCTCCGACACGCCCGTAGCCGTGGTACAAGAAGCCACACTGCCGGGCCAGCGGACCGTCACGGGTACGCTGGCCACCATCGCCTCGTCGGTCCGATCGGCCGGAGTGCGACCCCCCGCGGTAGTGATCATCGGAGAAGTGGTCAAAACAGCGCGGGAACTTGACATACTGCACACGGGGACCCAGTTCGAGACCCGTCGACTGGCGACCGGGCGCGATCTCCAGTGAGACCTTCGTCCGCGGCGTACGTCGTTCACGCGGCGGGGGACCGTCAGCACCGATGAGGAGGGCACACCGATCATGACCCGGCCGTCGGCAGCACCGGGGACCACAGGTCCCGGTGCCCCGGACCGGTTCGGAACCGGACCGGCCGCCACCTCCGACCAGCCCGCCCCGGGCCCCGAGCCCGCGCCCGACGCGGACGCCGGCGCCCGCGTCGGACCCACCGCCCCGGCCCCCGCGGGGTCTGCCAGGCACCGCGCCTCCGTGTCCGAGGACCACCGTTTCGAACAGGTCCTGGAATCGCTGCGCAAGCACATCCGGGACCTGGAGTTCGCCGACGGCCTGCCCCACGCGGAGGAGGGCCGCACCCTCCAGACCGACGTGCTCGCCCAACTGTCCGACTACGTGCTGCCCCGGGTACGCCGTTCCGACATCCCGCTGCTGATCGCGGTCGCCGGATCCACCGGTGCGGGTAAGTCCACCCTGGTCAACAGCCTGGTCGGCGAACAGGTCACCACCACGGGCGTGCGCCGCCCCACCACCAACAGCCCCGTCCTGGCCTGCAACCCCGCCGACGTCGACTGGTTCAGCGAGGCCTCCTTCATCCCGTCCCTGCCGCGCGTGCGCCAGCAGGGCCTGGCGATGCCGGGCAAGGACGGCATGCTGGTGCTGGCCGCCACCGAGGCCATGCCCCGGGGCGTGGCCCTGCTCGACACCCCCGACGTCGACTCCGCCGTCGCCGCCCACCACGAGTTCGCGGCCAAGTTCCTCGACGCCGCCGACCTGTGGATGTTCGTCACCACCAGCACCCGCTACGCCGACGCGCGTGTGTGGGAGTTCCTGCAGGTCGCCCGTGACCGCGACACCTCCCTGGCCGTCGTGCTCTCCCGGGTGCCGCGCAGGGGGCGTCGCCAGCTCCTGGACCACTTCGGGGCCATGCTGGAGGCCAACGGTCTGGGCACGGCCGCCCGGTTCGCCATCCCCGAGACCGACCAGGTCCGCGGTGAGCGCTTCACCTCCAACGTCGCCGACCACATCCGTGGCTACCTGGCCGACGTCGCGGGAGAGGCCGATCAGCGCGACCGCGTCACCCGGCGCACCTTCATCGGCGTCATCGACAGCTTCCGCTCCCGGGTGCCCGAACTGGCCCGCCAGGTGGAGGCGCAGATCGAGACGGGGCGCACGCTCGCCACCGCCGTGGACGACTCCTACGCCACCGCCCGTCACCGTGTCGAGACCAGTCTGGGCGACGGCTCCCTGCTGCGTGGGTCGCTGCTGGCCCGCTGGCAGGAGGTGGCCGCCGGAGGAGAGCTCGCCAGGAGCCTGCGTCTGCGCGGAAAGCGCGCGCGCAGGGTACGCCGTGCCGGGCCCCCCGAGCGCAGCCAGCGGGTGATCGCCCTGGAACGGGCCGTCCGCGACGCCCTGGAGGCCCTGGTGGTCTCCGCCTGCGAACGCGCCTCCGACGAGATCGAGCAGAGGTGGCGGGAGGTGCCCGGAGGCGGCGACCTGGCCGCCAAGGCCCTCAACCAGCCCGGAACCGGCCTGTTGGCGCAGCAGATCCGCCAGGAGGTCGCCGAGTGGCAGCGGGAGGTCGCCGAGATGACCACCGCCAGCGGCGCCACCAAGCGCTCCGTGGCCCGGTTCGTC
Organism: Nocardiopsis quinghaiensis; assembly: GCF_008638365.1. Taxonomy (GTDB): domain Bacteria; phylum Actinomycetota; class Actinomycetes; order Streptosporangiales; family Streptosporangiaceae; genus Nocardiopsis; species Nocardiopsis quinghaiensis. Next base: position 41,648 of record NZ_VWVU01000030.1, read on the forward strand.
ACCTTCGACCACGACATCGTCGCCCTGGTCCTGATCATCGACCTGCTCGGCTACGAGCGGTCCCATTCCGGAGGCGGCGCCCACGCGGCCGACCCCTCCGGCCCCTCTCCGCAGCGCCTGCTCAAGGGGCTGTTCGGCGCCCAGTCACTGCGTAGCATTGGCGCATCGGCGCGGGACGACCTGCGCCAGCGCGTCCTCGGGCTGCTCAACCGCGAGCGCGTGCCCTTCGACAACGCCCTGGCATCGGCCGGAATCCCGTCCGAGGACAGCGCCGTCCAGCTCTATCAGGCCACGTACAACCTTGAGATAACGAGATGACGACTCAGTGGAACCCCGCGCAGGCGCACGGGGAACCCGGTGCGCGAGACCGTGCCGAGGGCGAGGACCGCGAGAGCGTGCGGCCCGCGTCCGGTGCCCGGGACGAGGAGCGCACCCGAAGCGACGCCCGGCCCGAGGGCGGACCGTGGCGCGGATACACCATGCCGGTCCCCGAGCACCCCGAGCACTCCGCTTCCGGGGAGGACCCCGAGGAGCCCGCCTACGACGGCATCGCGGGCTATCCGGACCCGTCCGGAGCCATCGCGTCGAGGACGGCCTCCGAGGGTGACGAGAACGCTCCGGAGGGCGAGGGGGCGGCCCTGGGCCGCCCCGAGGCCTCCCCGGGCGCGCAGCGGCGTTCTGGGCGGCACGCCCGGCACTCCGCTGGTCCTGGGCGGGACCAGGAGGGCGTTCGCCGTGCCGACACCCCCGGCGCCGCCGACCACGAGGATCCCGAAGGGCTCGCCGGATGGGTCGGCAGCCTCGCCGACGCGGTCGACGACACCCGCATCGCCGGACGCAACACCGGCGCCTTCCCGGTCGTGGGACAGCAGCGGGACACCGGGGAGGGTGGCCCGTCCGGCCAGGGAGCCCGCGCCCGGAGGATCTCCGGGGCGCAGGCCCGCGGCGGTGCCTCCGCCGGGGCCCCCGGCCCGGGCGAGGAGGACGAGCGGACCGGGGACCGCGTCGATTCCGACCCCGGGCCGGGCCAGCGCCAGGACCAGCGCGCCCCCGCGCCCGTCTCCGGACCCGGGACCGCGTCCGGGGCGTCGGAGACCGGAGGCGACGGGACCACCGCACGGGGACCGGAGGAGCCCGCGCCGCTGCCGCGCCGTGTTCCCGGCCCCTCCGTCGTCTCCGGAGCCTTCCGCGCCGTGGGACCCGACACCGTGGCCGGGGAATCCGGTGAGGAGGAGGACTACCGCCCCACCACCCACGACGGCTGGGAGTCCGACCGGACCATCACCCGCGCCGAGCTGATCGAGCGCCTGGACGCGCTGGCCACCCTCACCGAGCTGGGCCGGGAGGACCTCCCCCAGGAGCTCACCGCACGGTCCACCCAGTTGCTCGACCACGCGGGCGCCCGGCTGCGGCTGTCGGGCGACCACACCGTGGTCGCGCTCGCCGGGGGCACCGGAAGCGGCAAGTCGTCGCTGTTCAACGCCCTGTGCGGGCTCCAGCTGTCGCAGACCGGCGTCACCCGCCCCACCACCTCCAACGCACACGCCTGCGTGTGGGGGCACGAGGGCGCCGACGCCCTCCTGAGCTGGTTGGGCGTGCCCACCCGCTACCGGCACTCGCGTACCAGTGTCCTGGACGCGGGCAACTCCGAGCTGACCGGCCTGGTCCTGCTCGACCTGCCCGACCACGACTCGGTCCGCAGCATGCACACCGCCGAGGCCGACCGGCTCATCGGCTCGGTCGACCTGTTGGTGTGGGTGCTGGACCCGCAGAAGTACGCCGACGCGGCGGTGCACCACCGCTACCTGGCGCAGATGGCCGGGCACGGCGCGGTCACCGTCGCCGTCCTCAACCAGGTCGACAAGGTCGGGTCCGACGAGCTCGAGGAGCTGCTCACCGACCTGCGCCGCCTGCTGGAGGCGGAGTCGGGGGTGCACCCGCGGGTGATCACCACCTCCACGGTCACCGGCCAGGGCATCGACGACCTGCGCGAGTTCCTCGCAGGGACGGTGCGCGAGCGGCGTGCGCTGGTGGACCGGTTGGCGGCCGACCTCGACCAGGTGATCGAGCCCTTCGAGGAGTTCCACGGCGAGACGGTCCCCGAGACCGTTCCGGCCGAGGTACGCGCCCGGATCCAGGAAGGCCTGGCCAGCGCGGCCGGTGTGGCGGCGGTCGCCGACGTCACCGAGACCAACGACGTCAGGCGCGGCAAGCGCCAGGTCGGCTGGCCCGTCGCCCGCGGCGCGGTGCGCCTGCGCAAGGACCCGCTCGCCGCGGTCCAGCTCGACTTCCTGCGCCGCGACGGCGAGAACGGCGTGGGCGGTCCTGTGGACGCGCCCGAGGCCGAACTGGAGACCGCTCTGGGCGAGGCCGCCGACACCGTCTCCGAGGGGATGCCCGCGCCCTGGCGCCGCCGGATGCGCGCCGCCGCACGCAGCGGGGTGCCCGAGCTCCCGGCCGAACTGGGGGAGGCCGTCTCCGGAGCGGTCGGCGACCCCGACCTGAGCCCGTCGTGGTGGAGGGTCGCCCGCGCGTCCCAGTACGCGCTGCTCGCTGTCGCGGGTGGGGGACTGGCCTGGGCGGTCGTGGCACTGCTGAGCTGGTTCGGCGGCGGTATCACCGGGCTGCGCGCGTTCGACGACCCGTTGTTCGCCGTCTACTCCGGCGCCGTGGTGGTCGCCGCCCTGCTGGTGGGATGGCTGACCGGGGTGGGCTGCGGGAACCTCGTGGAGGTGGCCGCGGTCCAGCGCCGCGAGGACGTGGAGAGGACGGCCCAGAACCGGGTCCGGGAGATCACCGGCCTGCGGGTGGTGGAGCCGATGGAGACCGAACTGGCCAGGTACCGGGCGTTCCTTGCGGCCTACGAGGTGGCCAGGGCCGCGGACTGACCCGGCGGTGGCGGACGGGGGCGCTCTCCCGCCGACGTCCTCCACCCACCGTTCGACGACCCGGGGGCGGGCGGCACGGTGCCGCCCGCCCCCGGCGCTGTCAGTGTTTAGATCCAGGTGACTTGCTTGGACATGTCGTGCTCCTTGGGTCGAGTGCCGTCAGGGCCGGGACGGTCAGGATGCCAGGCGGTCGGCATCCTGTGCCGTGGAGCGGCTACCGTCACGGGTCCCTACGGAAGGATGCCCCAAAACGTCACCGGGGCCAACCCTCGCGAGTCCGTTCCCTCGGACAGGGGGGTGCTGCCCATGTGTTCCATACAATAAGCAATTAATATATTACCCAAGGTAATGTAAACTGGCGTCGGTAACGGCGGTGCTACACGACGAACAAGTTTTCGGGGTTACGGGTACCCAACCCTCGTAACCGAGTGGCACCGTAAGGGAACGCGCGGCACATTCGGCTCGTCGGAGGGAGAACCATCGTGGGGCCGGGCCCGTCAGAGGCGGTTGTAAGAGCCTGATGGCGCGGAGCGACCAAGGAGGGAGGGCGCAGCAGTGAGCATCTCGGAGAAACCGGTGAGGACCGGGGGGCCGCCACCTCACGGAGGCCAGGCGCGCTGGCCGTTCCTGCAGCAGCCCCGGAGCCTGATCGTCTACATGGGACTGCTCCTGTCCGTCACGCTGTTCCTGTTCGGGGTGGTCGTCGCCCTGTACCCCCCTGCGTGGCCGGACATGCTCACCTTCGCGGCCCTCGTGCTCTGCGCCGCCTTCGGGGTGGAGGCGATCCGGAGACTGGGCCTTCCCGCGGGCGTGTCCCGCGATCTGTTGGGCGCGTGGTGGTTTCCCGCGATACTCCTCCTGCCGCCCCTGTACGCCCTGCTTCTCCCCGTCCCCGTCTTCGTGATGATGCAGCTCCGCTCCCGCCGCGCGCTGGTGCACCGCCGGGTGTTCAACGCGACCGCCGTCGCCCTGTCGGGTTTCCTGGCCTCGGTGGCCTGGCACGGCGTTCAGGGCGGCAGCCTGATGGCGGGGTTGCGCGGGGTCTCCGGCGCCCACGAGAGCCTGACCACGGTCAGCGGAGTGCTCGTGGCGCTGCTGTGCTGCGCCGGGTTCACCGTCCTCAACACGTTCATCGTCGTGCTGGCCGCACGGATGAGCAGCGATTCCGGACAGCGCTTCCGGCCCATGTGGGACCGGGAGGCCTTCACCGTGGACGCCGTCGAATTATGCGTCGGCGTCACCGTCGCCATCCTCGCCCACCTTTCGCTGCTGCTACTGGTCATCGCCGTCCCCCCGGTGCTGCTGCTGCAGCGCAGCCTGCTGTACAACCAGTTGCAGACGGCGGCCCGGACCGATCCCAAGACGGGCCTGCTCAACGCCCCGACCTGGGAGCAGGAGGCGTCGGTGGAGATCGCCAGGGCGCGTTCCTCACGGGGCCGGGCCGCGGTGCTGATCATCGACATCGACCACTTCAAGAGGGTCAACGACAGCCACGGGCACCTGTTCGGCGACCAGGTGCTGCTGGGCGTGGCCACCACCATCGCCCAGCAGTTGCGCCAGTCCGACCTGCTCGGCCGTTTCGGCGGAGAGGAGTTCGTGGTGCTGCTGCCCGGCTCCGACACCGCCGAGGCATGGCGCGCCGCCGAGCGTCTGCGTTCCCAGGTCGGGTGCATGGAGATCGCGGTGGACGACGTGCCGGTGTCCATCACCATCTCGATCGGCGCGGCCGTCATCGGTGACCACGGCAACGACCTGGTGGAGCTGCTCACCGCGGCCGACCTCGCGCTCTACCGGGCCAAGGAGACCGGCCGCAACCGCGTGTGCCTGCCCGCCGGGCGCACCGGCGTCGGCGGCAGGATCCCCGGCCCCAGGGGAGGGAAGCTCCCCGGTCGCACGGCGTCCACCGATCCGACCGATCACACGGAGATCCCCTGACCCGCGCATCCACGGTTCCGCGGAGTTGTCCACAGCCTCGGAGAGGCCATTGTGTGAGACCGGCTCCTCACCCACCGTGAGGATATGCACTCCGAACAGCCACATCGCCCCCTCCGCTCCTTCGACCCCCTCACCCCCGCCACTCCCACGCGGCGCCCTGACGCCCCTGCTGCCGCCGGACCGTCCCCGGCCGACGGCTCCGCCCCCGACACCCCCGCCGCTTCGGACGCCCCCTCTGTTCCCGCGCCCCGCGACCCCGGTGGTGCGGCGCCGAGCCCCGGCCCCGGGGCGCGCGGCACCCTCGTTCTGACCAACCCGACCGACATCATCGCCACCCTGCCCTACCTGGTGGGGGCGCCCCCCGATCCGGGGATCGTCATCCTCGCGATGCGGGGCAAGGGCGTGCGCTCCGCGTTCCGAGGCGACCTGGACCGGCTGGACGCGTCCGGTGATCCGCTGGAGCGCGCCGCAGTCCCCGTCGACGCGGCCGTGTCCGACGGCTGTACCGCCCTGGTGGTCGTGGCCTACGGGCCGCCCGAACGGGTCACCCCCTACGTCGACAGGCTCCTGTCCGCCGCCCGCGAGCACACCCTGACCGTCCTGGACGCCCTCCGGGTCACGGGCGGCCGGTACTGGTCCTACACCTGCGGGAGGGCCGACTGCTGTCCGGTCGAGGGAACCGTCGTCAACGTCGACAGCTCCACCATCCCGGCCGACGCGGTCCTGCACGGGCTCGTCCCCGCGCAGCCCCTCCACGCCATGGCGGACGACGCCGCACGGATACGGGCCCTCCTGGAGCCCGTGGACGGCGAGGAGCGGACCGCGATGGACGCGCTCGCCGAGGAGGTGGAGGCGCGTACCCGGCGGCTGCGGGAGCGGGGAGCGCGCGGCGTCCTGACCGACCGGGGCCTGCCCGCCGTCCTGGCGGCCGTGCGGGCCGAGCGGGCGGGGCGGGGGATCACCGACCGGGAGGAACTGGCCTGGCTGGGCGCGTACCTCGCCGAGACCCGCGTGCGCGACGAGGTGTGGGCGCGCATCACCGCCGAGGCCGCGCCCGCGCACCAGGAGCTGTGGAGCCGGGTCGCCCGCCACCTGCCCCAGCGCCAGCGGGCGGCGCCCGCCTCGCTGCTGGCGGTCGCGGCGTGGCAGCGTGGTGACGAGCCGCTGGCCGCGGCGGCGCTGGACGTCGCTCTGACCGCTGACCCCGGTTACTCCATGGCGGTGCTGATGAGCCGGGCGCTGGCCTGGGGTCTGCCGGTGGAGCGGTGGCGGGAGTTCACGCCCCGCTGGCTGCGTGAGAGGAGCGCGTACCCCGAGGAGTGAGTGGTCACCGTCGCCGTACCGGCCCGGGCGGACCGAGCCCTCCGCCCGGACCGGTGCCCGGACGCTCACGCGATGGCGGGGGCATTGGCCCCGACACCCTAGGCTGGAGGCATGCCGGAGTACATCTACACCATGAACAACGTGCGCAAGGCGCACGGCGACAAGGTCGTCCTGGACAACGTTTCGGGGTCGTTCCTGCCCGGAGCCAAGATCGGCGTCGTGGGCCCCAACGGTGCGGGTAAGTCGACGCTTCTGAAGATCATGGCCGGCATCGAGCAGCCGTCCAACGGCGAGGCGAGGCTCATGCCCGGTTTCACCGTCGGTCTGCTCGCGCAGGAACCCCTCCTCGACCCTGACAAGACCGTCCTGGAGAACGTCGAGGACGGCGTCGCCGACACCAAGGCGATGCTCAACCGCTTCAACGCGATCGCCGAGCAGATGGCGACGGACTACTCCGACGACCTGCTCGAGGAGATGGGCAAGCTCCAGGAGCAGCTCGACCACCGGGGCGCCTGGGACCTCGAGAGCCAGCTGGAGCAGGCGATGGACGCGCTGCGCTGCCCGTCCGGCGACGCCTCCGTCACCCAGCTCTCCGGTGGTGAGAAGCGCCGCGTCGCCCTGTGCAAGCTGCTGCTCGAACAGCCCGACCTGCTGCTGCTCGACGAGCCCACCAACCACCTGGACGCCGAGAGTGTGAACTGGCTGGAGCAGCATCTGGCCAAGTACCCCGGCACCGTCATCGCGATCACACACGACAGGTACTTCCTCGACCACGTCGCCACGTGGATCCTAGAGCTGGACCGGGGCCAGTTCTACCCCTACGAGGGCAACTACTCCACCTACCTGGAGACCAAGCAGACCCGTCTGAAGGTCGAGGGGCAGAAGGACGCCAAGAAGGCCAAGCGCCTCCAGGACGAGTTGGAGTGGGTCCGCTCCAACGCCAAGGCCCGCCAGACCAAGAGCAGGTCCCGCCTCCAGCGCTACGAGGAGATGGCCGCCGAGGCCGACAAGACCCGCAAGCTGGACTTCGAGGAGATCCAGATCCCGCCGGGTCCGCGCCTGGGCAACACCGTGGTCGAGGTCAAGAACCTCACCAAGGGCTTCGACGACCGCGTGCTCATCGACGGCCTCAGCTTCTCGCTGCCGCCGAACGGCATCGTCGGCGTCATCGGCCCCAACGGCGTCGGCAAGACGACGCTGTTCAAGATGATCGTCGGTGAGGAGACTCCCGACCAGGGCACCATCAACGTCGGCGACACCGTCAACATCTCCTACGTCGACCAGTACCGAAGCCGTATCGAGGACACCAAGAACGTCTGGGAGACCATCTCCGACGGCGAGACCTTCATCGAGGTCGGCAAGGTCGAGATCCCCAGCCGGGCCTACGTCGCCGCGTTCGGCTTCAAGGGCTCCGACCAGCAGAAGGCCGCCGGTGTGCTCTCCGGCGGTGAGCGCAACCGCGTGAACCTGGCGCTCACCCTCAAGCAGGGCGGCAACCTGCTGCTCCTGGACGAGCCCACCAACGACCTGGACGTGGAGACCCTCGGCTCGCTGGAGAACGCGCTGCTGGACTTCCCCGGCTGTGCCGTGATCACCTCCCACGACCGGTGGTTCCTCGACCGCGTCGCCACGCACATCCTCGCCTGGGAGGACGACGCCTCCTGGTTCTGGTTCGAGGGCAACTTCGAGTCCTACGAGAAGAACAAGATCGAGCGCCTGGGTCCCGACGCCGCGCGTCCGCACGCGGTCACCCATCGCAAGCTCACCCGCGACTAGCCGTCGCCGGCCCACCCGTCGCCCGCCATCGCCCACCGGGGCGCTTCGCGCGGCGGGTGGGCTACCACCCTCAACGGAGGCGCTTCGCGCCCAGCCGGTCCTTTCGTCGCCCGCCATCGCCCACCGGGGCGCTTCGCGCGGCGGGTGGGCTACCACCCTCAACGGAGGCGCTTCGCGCCCAGCCGGTCCTTTCGTCGCCCGCCGTCGCCCACCGGGGCGCTTCGCGCGGCGCCCAGCGCCACGGCCCGTCGCGTGTCCGCCGGCTGCACGTGTGGCCTTCCGGGGACGGCGTCCGCGGACGTCTCATCGGCGATCTGGCGGACGCTCGGCCGTGACGTTCGGGACACTCTCCCGCGGCCCCAGGAGGCGAACCGGAAACGTGGCATACCCTGGTGGCGATGACTTCCGCGCGTGATCACCAGCAGAGCGCGGGCGACGAGCCCGCGCGTATGACGTTCTACGAGGCAGTGGGCGGTGAGGAGACCTTCACCCGCCTGGTCCGCCGCTTCTACGAGGGCGTGGCGGAGGACCCCGTGCTGCGGCCCATGTACCCCGAGGAGGACCTCGGCCCCGCCGAGGAACGCCTGCGCCTGTTCCTCATCCAGTACTGGGGCGGACCGCGGACCTACAACGAGCGGCGGGGGCACCCCCGGCTGCGGATGCGGCACGTCCCCTTCCGTGTCGGCGTCACCGAGCGCGACCTGTGGCTCAAGCACATGCGTGCCGCGGTGGACTCCCTCGACCTGCACGAGGTGCTGGAGCGGCAGCTGTGGGAGTACATGGTCATGGCCGCGCACAGCATGGTGAACGTGCCGGAGGAGACCACCGTCCCGGAGGCGGTCAACCCGACGCGGATGTCGGTGTCCGCCACCGACGACGGGGACGACGGGGACGACGGCGAGGCCGTCACCATCTCCCTGAAGTGAGGACGCGGGGGCCTCGGAGCCCCGCGCGCCTCAGGCGTAGTCGGCGAGGAGGGCGCGCTCGGCGGTGTTGAGCCGCCGGGCGCTCTGCGTCGGCACGTCGAAGCCGACCAGCACCGTCTTCGCCCGCAGGTACACCTTCGTGTCGTCCAGGATCTCGTAGGCCAGGGTGAAGCTGGCGTTGCGCACCTCGGTCACCCACATTTCCACGCGCACCGGTTCCGACCGGGGCAGCAGCGGTGCCACGTAGTCGGCCTCCTGGCGGGCCACGACCGTCGCACCGAAGACCTCGTCACCATCGACGGCACCCTCGTAGCGCAGGAACGAGATCCGGGCGTCCTCCAGGTAGGTCAGCATCCGCACGTTGTTGACGTGGTGCTGCGGGTCGAGATCGGCGTAGCGGACCTGGGCGAGATGCACGTGCCGCCGGGGCGCCGCATGGGTACCGACGGCTCCGGGCTCGGTCTGTGTCACGTCCGCGATCCTCTCCGCTGTTCTCCTGGGGGTGGTCTCACACCCTCGATTGTCTCAACACTCCCCAGGAGAACAGGCCGTGCCCCCTGCCCGAGACCTGTGTCGTTGCTCTCGAAGGGGCAGGGGGCGGCCGTCAGCCCACGGAGAGCCCCAGGTAGTGGGCGAGGAAGGCCAGCTGCTCGGCGCTGAGGGCCACGCTGCGGCTCACCGACCGCGAGCTGTGGCCCACCTCGGACTCCCCGCGCAGCAGGATCGGCCGCTCCTCCAACGGGGCCGACGTGGCGTGCTGCATGTGCGCGCACAACTTGCGCGCGTGCAGCGGGTCCACGCGGGTGTCGTTGTCGAACACGGTGAACAGCGTCGCCGGGTAGCGGGTGCCCTCACGCACGTTGTGGTACGGCGAGTAGCCCAGCAGCCACCCCAGCTGCTCGGGGTCGTCGGCGGTGCCGTACTCGACGTTCCACAGCTGGCCCAGCCCGAACCTCTCGTAGCGGACCATGTCCAGCAGCGGGGCCGAGCAGACGGCGGCGGTGAACAGGTCCGGCCGCTGGGTGACCATGGCGCCCACCAGCAGGCCGCCGTTGCTGCCGCCCATGACGGACAGGTGCTCGGCGTCGGTCACCCCGGTGGCGACCAGGTGCTCGGCCGCAGCCGCGCAGTCGTCGAAGACGTTCTGCTTGTCGGCGAGCATCCCCGCCCGGTGCCACTCCTCGCCCTCCTCCAGGCCGCCGCGCAGGTTGGCGACGGCGTACACGCCGCCCGCGCGCGCCCAGGCCAGCGCCACCGCCGAGTAGGCGGGGGTGAGGGAGATCCGGAAGCCTCCGTACCCGTAAAGGATGGTCGGCCGCGGCCCCTCGGCGGGGGCCTCGGGCGAGACCACCAGCATGCGCACGGGCGTGCCGTCCCCGGAGGTGTAGGTGACCTGTTCCACCTTCACCCCGGGCAGGTCGATGTCGCCGGGGGCGTCGGCCCACAGCGACACCTCGCCCGAGAGCGCGTCGTAGCGGTACACCGAGGACGGGTGGGTGTTGTCGGTGTAGCCGAACCACGCCTCGTGGCCGCCCTCGGGGCGCTCGACGAGTCCGCCGACGGTGCCCAGGCCCGGCATGTCCAGCCCGCCCAGGCGCTCGCCGCTGCTCAGGTCGTGCCGGGCGATCTCGCTGATCGCGTGGCGGCTGAGATCCACCAGCAGCTCGGGCCGCTCCATCCCGGGGCCGTCCAGGATCGCGTACCCCTCCAGGACCGCCTCGGGGTCCTCCGGGACCAGGGTGGTCCAGTTCCCGTATCCGGGGTCGGCGGGATCGGCCACGCACAGGCGACCGCGCGGGGCCTCCCGGTCGGTGAGCAGGTACAGGCGCCCGTCCCTGCCCACCTGCGGGTACAGGGCGGCGTCCACGCCCTCCTGGACCGGTGCCAGCCGGGGCTCGTCCGGGTTCCCGTCGGACAGGTCGGCGATCCAGGCGTCGGTGGCCGCCGAGGTCCCCCGGTTGGCGAGCAGGATCAGCCAGCGCCCGTCGCGGCTCACGACGGGGGTGAAGTACTCGGTCTTGTCGCGGTCCTGTCCGAAGACCAGGGTGTCCTGGCCGGTGGGGGTGCCCAGCCGGTGCAGGTAGACCCGGCGGTGGTAGTTCTCCTCCCCCTCGGGAACCTCCTCTGGGGGCAGGCGCCGCACGTAGTAGAAGGCGGAGGAGTCCGGCAGCCACGCGATGGGGCTGTAGCGGGCCCGGTCGATGGGCCCGTCCAGCACGTCGCCGCCGTCGACGTCCACGATCCGGAGCACGGACTCCTCGTCGCCGCCCTCGGACAACTGGTAGGCGAGCAGGCGGCCGGAGTGGTCGGGCCTCCAGGCGTCCAGGGTGGTCAGGCCCTCCGGGTCGAGCGCTCCGGGGTCCACCAGGACGCGCTCGGGGCCGTCGCCGTCCTGGACGTAGAGCACGCCGTGCTCCTGTTCGGCGGTACGGCGGACGAAGAAGCGGCGGTCGCCCCGCCACACGGGTGCTCCGACGCCTCCGGCGCCCAGCAGGGAGCGCACCTGGTCGGCGAACCAGTCACGTGTCCCGAACCGTGAGGAGACCTCGGCGTACAGGGCGTCCTCCGAGGTCGCCCACTCCTTGGTCTCCGCCGACTCGGCATCCTCCAACCACCGGTAGGGGTCACCGACCGTGTGGCCGTGCAGATTCTCGATGATGTCCAGCCGTGTGGCCGGGGGGTAGCGGAGTTCACGCATGCTTCGCACCCTATCCACCGCTATCCACCCCGGTGTGTCCGGCGCGGCGGCAGGGCGGAATCGGGTCCGGCCGACGCACAATGGGACGCGGAAAAGGGAGAACACGCGGTTTCTGGGCGGCCTGGCGGAAATTGGGGTGGCGCCGGGGCGGTCCGACCACGCAAACTGAATGCGGGACGCAACTCGGCGGGACCACCGGGAGGTCCGTGTGGCAAGGCGTACGGAACCATCGATCCTCGGATCGGTGCACAGGGAGGTCTCCTGGCTGGCCGAACGGCTGGCCGGGGAAGAGACACAGCCGTCTCGGACGACGGCTGGGGCGACACGATGAGCGCTCGAGGCAGCCGGGAGGGTGGCACAGGAACCGCCCGCCGCCACGTGCTGCTGCTCAATGCCAGCTTTGAACCACTGACGACACTGCCTCTGCGCAGGGCGATTCTCCTCGTCCTCAGGGAGAAGGCGGAGGTCGTCCACCAGGATGACGCGGGCGCGATACTGCACTCGGCGACACGTGCCTACGACGTGCCGTCGGTCATCCGGCTCCGGCGCTACATCAGCGTCCCGTACAGCCGCAGAGTGCCCCTCACCAGAGTGGCGCTCATGCGTCGGGACAGACACACCTGTGGCTACTGCGGGAAGAAGGCCGAGACCATCGACCACGTCGTTCCGCGTAGCCGCGGAGGCGCACACGTGTGGGAGAACGTGGTGGCCGCGTGCAAGCCGTGCAACCACCGCAAGGCCGACAAGTTCCTGGACGAACTCGGCTGGGAACTACACGTCACCCCCAAGGTGCCCAAGGGTCCCCACTGGCGTCTGATCAACGGGGACCTGCACGGCGACCCCCAGTGGGAGCCGTACATGGCCCATCTGGTGGCGTGACTCGGCGGGACCGGAACCGGGCGTCCCACCCGGTCCCCGCCGTCCACCCCTTCGCCCTTCGGTGCGTTCACCGGAGGGCGGACGTATTCTGACGGCATGCCCAGATACGACTTCCGCTGCCGCGAGTGCGGCGACACCTTCGAGCTCTCCCGTCCGATGGCCCGCGCCGGGGACCCGGCGGCCTGCCCGCAGGGGCACGACGACACGGTCCGACTGCTGGCCACCGTGGCGGTGGGCGGCCGGGCGCCCGCTCCGGCGCCCTCCGGTGGAGGGTGCTGCGGAGGCGGCTGCTGCTCCTGAGGCCACGGGCGGCCCCGGCCGGGGCCGCCCCCACCCCTACCTCTCGATCTGGGACACGTCGCGCGCCGCGCCGGTGGAGGCCGAGGTCGCCATGGCCGCGTAGGCGCGCAGCGCCGCCGTCACCGGACGCTGGCGGTCGCGCGGCTGGAACCGGCCCAGCTCCTTGATCAGGCGCTCGCGGCGGGTGTTCAGCTCGTCCCCGGAGACCTCCAGCGCGATGCTCCGGTTCGGGATGTCGATGCTGACGACGTCTCCGTCCTCCACCAGGGCGATGTCCCCGCCCGCGGCGGCCTCGGGGGAGGCGTGGCCGATGGACAGTCCCGACGTGCCGCCGGAGAAGCGGCCGTCGGTGATGAGCGCGCAGGCCTTGCCCAGCCCGCGGCCCTTGAGGAAGCTCGTCGGGTACAGCATCTCCTGCATGCCCGGGCCGCCCTTGGGGCCCTCGTAGCGGATGACCACCACGTCACCGGGCTCGATCCTCTTGTTGAGGATGCCGTCGACGGCGTCATCCTGCGACTCGAAGACCTTGGCGGGACCGGAGAAGGTCCACAGCTCCTCCTCCACACCCGCGGTCTTGACGATCGCGCCGTCCGGGGCGAGGTTGCCGAACAGCACCGCCAGTCCGCCGTCCTTGGTGTAGGCGTGGGAGACCGAGCGGATGCAGCCCTCCTCCCGGTCGGTGTCCAGGGTGTCCCAGCGCACGCTCTGCGAGTACGCCTTGGTCGTGCGCCTGCCGCCGGGAGCGGCGTGGAACAGCTCCACGGCCTCGGGCAGGACGGTGTCGGAGGCGATGTCCCAGGAGGCGATGAACTCGCCGAGCGTCTTGCCGTGCACCGTGGGCAGCGAGGTGTCCAGCAGCCCGCCGCGGGCCAGTTCGCCCAGGATGGCGGGAATGCCGCCCGCCCGGTGCACGTCCTCGATGTGGTACTTCTCGGTGTTCGGCGCGACCTTGCACAGGCACGGCACCCGGCGGGAGACCTCGTCGATCTCGGTCAGGCCGAAGTCGACGCCCGCCTCGGTGGCGGCGGCCAGCAGGTGCAGGATCGTGTTGGTGGAGCCGCCCATGGCCACGTCCAGGGCCATGGCGTTGCCGAACGCCGAGGGCGTGGCGATGGACAGCGGCAGGACGGAGTCGTCGTCGTCCTCGTAGTAGCGCTTCGCGGCCTCCACGACCCGGCTTCCGGCGTCCTCGTACAGGGCGCGGCGGGCGGTGTGGGTGGCCAGCACGGTGCCGTTGCCGGGCAGGGCCAGGCCGATCGCCTCGGTGAGGCAGTTCATCGAGTTGGCGGTGAACATGCCCGAGCACGAGCCGCAGGTGGGACAGGCGGCCTCCTCCATCTCGTCCAGCTCGGCCTGGGAGACGCTCTCGTCGGCCGCGGCGACCATGGGGTTGATCAGGTCCAGCTTGCGGACGGTGGTGGCGGTGCCGTCGACCACCGTGACCTTGCCCGCCTCCATGGGCCCTCCGGAGACGAACACCGTGGGGATGTTCAGGCGCAGCGCGGCCAGCAGCATGCCGGGGGTGATCTTGTCGCAGTTGGACACGCACACCAGGGCGTCGGCGCAGTGCGCGTTGACCATGTACTCCAACGAGTCGGCGATCAGCTCGCGGCTGGGCAGCGAGTAGAGCATGCCGCCGTGGCCCATGGCGATGCCGTCGTCCACGGCGATGGAGTTGAACTCGCGGGGGATCCCGCCCGCCTCGCGGATCGCGTTGGCGACCACCTCGGCCACCTCCCGCAGGTGGACGTGGCCGGGCACGAACTCGGTGAAGCTGTTGGCCACGGCCACGATGGGCTTACCGAAGTCCTCGCGCTCCACACCGGTGGCGCGCATGAGGGCGCGTGCGCCTGCCATGTTCCTGCCGTGGGTGACGGTGCGCGAGCGTAGGGCTGGCATGGGGCGGACTCCCATCGTTACGGGTGTTTCCCCTCGATGGTAGTCCTTTGGCACACCGGTGTGGTCTCGGAGTGGAAGACGGGGCATCCGGATCGTGAGACGCCTTCGATGGTCCGCGGCGGTCCGGGACCGGGATCGTGGCCGAGGCCGCGCGGTCCCACGGAGCACGCCGGCGCGCGGAGCGCCCCGGTATGGGGAGCGTCCGGTACGCGGAAGGCCCGGGTGCCACGGCGCTGTGGTCGTTCCCGGGCCCGGAGCGCGTAGGAAGGGGGGTCAGTGTCGGGGGAGCAGGACCTTCTGCGCGGCCTGGTAGATCTCCTGGATCTCGGTGTCGGTCAGGCGGTCGCGGCCGCTACGCAGCCACTTGCGGACCTTGGTCCCGGTGATGATGTCCACACCCCGCAGCCGATGGCTGTCCCAGGGCATGCCGGGGCCGTAGATGGCCAGTGACGCGCGCACCCTGATCTCGCGTCCCAGTTCCTTGCTGAGCAGTTCCTCCGCCCGTTTGGCCTCCTCCAGTGCCTCGTCGATCCGCTCGTTCTTGCTGAACCGCCCGTGGTAGAGCTTCTCCAGCTTGTTGCGCAGCGGCAGGCGCTTGTCCCACGACTCGGAGTCGATCGCGAACGCGCCGCGCCGACCCACGACGAAGTGGTCGATCTGACCGTTGCCGCCGGGCACGACACGGGCGTGCAGGACCCGGTAACCGAGCTGCTTCATCACCTTGAGCTGGGCCTCGGTCTTGCGTTGGGCCGCTGAGGGCTTGCGCCACCGGGGAATCTCCGACTCGCGCCGTGAGGAGTACACCATGAGCCCGATCAGGGTGATGATCCCGAAGGTCACACCGACCCGCCACTCGGACGTGAGCACGCCGGTCACGACGGAGACCACGACCGAACTGCCACCGCGTAGGAGCCACCGGCGGGCGTTCTGGCTGTCTCGGAGCGCGCCGTAGACCGCTTTGCCGCCCGAGATCTCCTTGTCGTTGTTCTTGTTGGGGAAAAAGAGGTTTTCGGGCCTTTTCTGATCCGAACCCTCGGACGATGGGGTAGGGCCGTTTACTCTGGTTGCCGATTCCACGTCGGACACGTTAGTTCGATCCATATCCGAGTCCTAGTGCATGACTTCTCACACTTTTCTTCCCCTGTTTCCCGGCTCACATACGTGTTCGGTCCGCCAGGACAGGGAATGCTTACTCTTTGGTCAGCTTCTCTAGAGAGGGACCTCCCGTCTTCGTGGTGCCCGGTGGCGTTCCCGCTAACCTGGATCGGTATGACCCAGATCCATGACCTTCCGGCCCACCGCCTCCTGGCGATGGTCCGCAGTCGTGAACTGTCCCCTACTGAGATCACTGAGCACTGTCTGAGCCGGATCGAACGGTATGACCACCGTTATGGTGCGTACGTTACGGTCACTCCAGAAAAAGCACTCGAACAGGCCCGTTATGCGGAGAAACGCGTGATGGGTGACACGCCCGACGCACTGCCGCCCCTCGTCGGGCTCCCCGTGCCGATCAAGGACCTCGAACCCGTCGCCGGGATCCGGCTCACCCACGGGTCACCGGTCTTCCGCGACGCCGTGGCGCCGACCGACTCCGACATGGTCGCCCGGCTGCGCGAGGCGGGCGCGGTCCTGCCCGGAAAGACCAACACCCCCGAGTTCGGATCGAGCTGCTACACCGAGAACGGCGTCGCCCCTCCCTCGCGCAACCCCTGGAACACCGACCTGTCCCCGGGCGGCTCCAGCGGAGGAGCCGCGGCGGCCGTCGCCGCCGGGCTCGCCCCCGTCGCCCACGGCAGCGACGGCGGGGGCTCCATCCGCATCCCCGCCAGCGTGTGCGGGCTCTTCGGCCTCAAGCCCACCCGTGGCCGGATCTCCGGTGCGCCCCTCAAACCCGACCTCGTCGGACTGTCCACCTCCGGGCCCCTCACCCGCGACGTCCGCGACGCCGCCCTCCTCCTGGACGCCATGGCCCTCTCCCGGCCGGGCGACTACTTCACCGCCCCGCCCCTGCCGCCCGGTGAGAGCTTCACCGACCACGTGGACCGCGAGCCCGGCCGCCTGCGCATCGGGTGCTACGCCACCACCGGCTCCGCCGGCATCCCCGTCCACCCCGACGTCCTGGCCGCCCATGAGGAGGCCGTCCGCCTGCTGGACGGCCTCGGCCATGAGGTGGAGGAGATCCCCGAACCCGGGGACGCCCACTTCGGCGGCGCCTTCATGGCGGACTTCCAGGTCCTCTGGGCCGCGATGGCCTCCGCCACCCCCGTCGACCCCTCCCGGGAGACCGAGCTCGCCCCTCTCAACCGGTGGCTGCGCGAACGCGCCCGAGCCACCCCCGTCCCCGAGTACATCGCAGCCTGCGCCCGCCTCCAGCGCGGCGTGCGCTCCATGCTCACCGCGACCGGGCCCTTCGACGCCGTGCTCTCGCCCACGCTGGCCGCGCCCCCGGTCCCGGTCGGCCACTTCACCGGCGGCGGCCCGGAGGAGGAGTTCCGGCGGATGACCGGGTTCACGCCGTTCACCTCGGTCTACAACGTCTCGGGTCAGCCCTCGGTCAGCGTTCCCCTGCACTGGTCACCCGGGGGACTGCCCGTCGGCGCCATGCTCACCGGACGGATGGGCGGAGAGGGCGCCCTGCTGTCGCTGTCCGCGCAGTTGGAACGCGCCCGCCCGTGGGCCCACAGGGTGCCGCCCGGCTGGAACGGCTGACCCGGGTGCCTCGGGTGCCTCGGGGCGCGGGTCTGGCACGAACAGGCTCAGCAGCGCCGCCGCCAGCACCAGCGCCGTGGCGCCCAGCACGCCGCCCGCGATCCCCATGAGGTCGACCAGCGCACCGGTCAGCGGACCGGCCACCGCGCCCGCGGTGCCCATCGCCGTGGCCATCCACCCGAACGCCTCGGCCCGCCGCCGGGCGGGGGCCAGGTCACCCAGGCGGCCCATCACCGCGGCCAGGGTCGGTGCCAGCGCCATCCCGGACACGAAGAGCAGGGGAGTGATCAGCAGCGGCGTCGGCAGGTGGGTGACCGGCGGCACGAACGGCACCAGGACGGCCACACCCAGCGCCGACCCGAAGCAACGCCGCACCAGGTGGGGGCGGCCGCGCAGCCCGCCCGCGATCGCGCCGCCCACCAGCGACCCCAGCGCCCACACCGACGCCAGCCCCATCACGTAGTGCGGCGCGTTGAGCTCGTTGGCCCACGCCACGATGACCAGGTCCATCCCCATGACCCCGCCGACCATCAGCAGGCACATGAGGAACAGCATCACCAGAGCCGGGCGGCGCAGCAGACTCCGGCGAGGAACCGCGTCCGCGCCCTCGGGACCGTCGTCCCCGTCGATCGGCGCGGGGCCGGCCGCGCCGGCCCGGCGCAGCGCCCGGGCGAAACCGAACGCGCCCAGCAGCGCCAGCACCGAGAGCACCAGCAGCGCCCAGCGGGCCCCGGCGAAGGCCACCACACCGGCGGTCAGGATGGGGGAGAAGACGAACAGCAGTTCCTGGGTGGTGGCCTCGGCCGCGTAGATCGCCTGCCGCTCCGGGCCGTGTGTCAGCCGCGGCCACAGCGCGCGCACGACCTGGTTCGCGGGGGTGCCGAACAGTCCGGTGCCCAGTGCCAGCGGTACGGAGAGCCACCACAGCGACCCGGGGAGGAGGGCCAGTCCCAGCAGCCCCACGCTGAACACCACGCCGCACACCAGCACCAGCCGGTCGGTGCCGCCCCGGTCGGCCATCCGGCCCCGCAGCGGTCCCACCAGGGCGATGCCCAAGGTGAAGGCGCCCGTGACCAGCCCGGCCAGGGTGTAGGAGCCGGTCCACTCCTCGACCAGGAAGGTGACCGCGATCATCAGACCCGGGATGTAGAAGCGCGCGGTCAGGGACCAGGCCAGCAGGGAGAGGACGTGGGGAACGGCGAACAGCCGCCGGTAGTTCGCGAGCACAGTCCGATTATGCAGTCGTCCAGGACATCCGGCGATCGGATTGACGAACCGTACGGACTGTTCGCCCGTACGTCTCCGACAGTCCGGCGGTGCCGTGTCCAGGGCCCTTATCGGCCGGTGCCTCGGGCACGTTCTGGCCCCACGCCGGTACGGCTTCCGGTGTACGGAGCCCCTGGTAGGGCATGATCGGATTCTGTGAGGGACGTTCAGCTGGCACGGGTGGCCGAGCGGCACGGAGTCGCGACGGCCTACGAGGACTGGCGGGGACGGCGGGTCCCGGTCAGCCCCGACACCATCCGCCATGTCCTGGCGGCGCTGGGGGTGGACCCCGCCACGCCGGACACCCCGGACAGAGGTCCCCTGCCCCCGGCGGTGGTCCTCCGGGAGGGCAAGGCTCCCGACCTCGTACTGCCCGGAGGGGCCCGCAGCGTCGTGGAGACCTCCGACGGATCCCTGCTGCCCTTCGATCCCGGCCTGCCGCTGGGCGTGCACACCCTGCGTGTCACCGACGGCGGTGCCGAACACGACGCACCCCTGCTCGTGGTCCCCGACCGCGTCGAGCCCAGCGCGCTCCGGGACAACCCGCGCCTGTGGGGGGTCATGGCGCAGATCTACAGCGTGCGCTCCCGCGCCTCCTGGGGCACCGGTGACCTGCGCGACCTCGCCGAGCTCGCCGACTGGAGCTCGCGCGACCTGGGCGCCGACTTCGCCCTGATCAACCCGGTGCACGCCACCGAGCCGCTGCCTCCCGTGGAACCCTCGCCCTACCTGCCGGTCAGCCGCCGCTACGCCAGCCCCCTCTACATCCGCATCGAGGACGTACCCGAGTACGCCCGGCTCGACCCCGCCCAGCGCGAGGGCATCCAGCGTCTGGCCCGGCCGCTGCGCGAACGCGGCCGTACGGCCGACCTGCTCGACCGCGACTCGGTGTGGAAGGCCAAGCGCTCCGCCCTGGAGGTGCTCTTCGAGGTGCCCCGCGCACCCGGCCGGGAGGCCTCCCTGCGCGCCTACCTTGAGCACGAGGGCCGGTCCCTGGTCGAGTTCGCCACCTGGGCGGCCCTGGCCGAGGAGTACGGCACCGACTACCGTGCCTGGCCCGGCCACCTGCGCGACGTCCGCGCCCCGGGGGTCGGCGAGGAGGCCCGGCGCCGGTGGCCGACGGTGGAGTTCCACCGCTGGCTCCAGTGGGTCCTCGACGAGCAGCTCGCCCAGGCGCAGACCACCGCCGAGAACGGGGGGATGGGCGTCGGTATCGTGCACGACCTGGCGATCGGCGTGCAGGCGGGCGGCGCGGACGCGTGGATGTACGGCGGCGCGCTCGTACCCGGTCTGCACGCGGGCGCGCCCCCGGACGAGTTCAACCAGCAGGGCCAGGACTGGGGCCAGCCGCCCTGGCACCCCCGGCGGTTGGCCGAACTCGGCTACGGCCCGTTCCGCCAGATCCTCGCCCAGGCGCTGCGCCACGCGGGCGGCGTCCGGATCGACCACGTCATGGGCATGTTCCGCCTGTGGTGCGTACCCGAGGGGGCCTCCGCGGCCGAGGGCACCTACGTCAGGTTCGACCACGAGGGGATGGTGGGTACACTCGCCCTGGCCGCCCACCGCGCGGACGCCGTCGTGGTCGGGGAGGACCTGGGCACGGTGGAGCCGTGGGTGCGCGAGCACCTCGCCGACCGCGGGGTCCTGGGCACGTCCGTGCTGTGGTTCGAACAGGACGCCGCCGGAGAGCCGCGCGCTCCCGGCCAGTGGCGCACCGACTGCCTGGCCACGGTCGCCACCCACGACCTGCCGCCGGTGGCGTCGTTCCTGTCCACCGAGCACGTGGAGCTGCGCGATCGACTGGGGCTGCTCGACCGTCCGGTGGAGGATGAGCGCGCCGACGCCGAGGCCCGGGTGGAGCGATGGCGGGAGCTGCTGGTGGAGCTGGGCCTGCTCGACGAGGGCGTCGACCCGGTGGCGGACCCCGCCGCCGTGGTGGCGGCCATGCACGCCTACCTGGTGGCCACCCCCGCCCGCATGGTCGGGGTGGCGCTCACCGACGTGGTGGGGGACCGGCGGATGCAGAACCAGCCGGGCACCTGCGACGAGTACCCGAACTGGCGCATCCCGCTCACCAACGGAGAGGGGGAGCCGGTGCTCGTGGACGAGTTGCTCGCCGACCCCCGCATGGTGGCGCGCATCCGGCGCACCCTCGGCCCGGTCGGCGGAGGACGGGGACGCACCCTGTGACCTCCCCTCCCGTCCGGAGGCGGGAGGGGAGGCCGGAGGAGGCACCGGCCGGAAGGACGCGGCCGCCCCGCCGCGGGGCGACGGGGCGACCACACTGCCTGGACCTCCCGGGAGGCGACTACTCCTGCCGCGCGCCCGCGGCGATGTCGGTGGCGCGGGCACGCAGGGCGCGCTCCACGCCCGCCCGGCCCTCGATCAGCAGGCGGCGCAGCGCCGGGGGCGGGGCGGCCTCGGCGATGTAGGCGTCCGTGCGCTCCAGCGTCGCCTCCTCCACCAGGTTGCTGGGGTAGACCACCTCGGCGAAGGTCTGCGCGAACTCGCCCGTCCACTTCTCCCAGGCCGGGGTCAGCTGCGCGAAGTACTTCTCCCTGTAGGGCCGGTACAGCTCGGCCTGGCCCGGCTCGGTGAAGCCCAGCAGCACCGCGCGGAACTCGGCGTTGGCCAGCTCCTCGCCCACGATCCGCTCCCAGGCGGCGGCCTTGGCCTCGGCCGTGGGGATCGCGGCCCGGGCGCCGGCGGCGTGCCGATGACCGGCCGCGGTCGGGTCCCGCTCCAGCTCGGCGGTGATCTCGGCCTCACCGGCCTTGCCCGCCGCGACCAGGCGGCGCAGCAGCGTCCACCGCAGCTCGGTGTCCACGGTCAGGCCGTCCACGGTGATCGCGCCGTCCAGCAGGCCCCGCAGCAGGGACAGGTGGGCGTCGGTCACCGCGGTGGCGGCCAGCGCGTTGGCGTAGGCCAGCTGCAGGTCCCCGCCCGGCTCGGCGGCGGTCAGCAGCTCGCGCAGCCGCTCGGAGAGCTGCTCGAAGCCGAACGGGCGCCACGCCGGGTCGGCGTACATGTGCAGAGCCGCGGCGGCCTGGCGCAGCAGGGTCTGGGCGACCATGACGTCGTCCACGCCGCTGATCCCGGAGATGACCAGGGCGACGTAGTCGCGGGCGGCCATCTCGCCGTCGCGGGTCATGTCCCAGGCGGCACCGAAGGCCAGCGCCCGCGGCAGGGACCCGCGGATCTCGCCGGCGCCGTCCACCACGGTGCGCAGGGAGCGCTCGTCCAGGCGGATCTTGGTGAAGGTGAGGTCGTCGTCGTTGATGAGCACCAGGTCCGGCCGGGCGCTGCCGACCAGCTCCGGCACCTCGGTGCGCTCGCCGCTGACGTCCAGTTCCACGCGCTCGCGGCGCACGATGCCCTCGTCGGTGCGGTCGTACAGGCCGACCGCCAGGCGGTGCGAGCGCAGCGTCGGGTGCTCGGAGGGGGCCTCCTGGAGCACGGAGAAGGAGGTGAAGTCCCCCTCGGCGTCCACCTCGAACTCCGCGCGCATCGTGTTGACGCCCGTGGTCTCCAGCCAGTCGCGCGACCAGCCCGACATGTCGCGGCCGGAGGCGGCCTCCAGGTGCTTGAGCAGGTCCTTGAGCTCGGTGTTGCCGTACGCGTTCTCCTTGAAGTAGGCGCGTACGCCCGCGAAGAACGCGTCCACGCCCACGTAGGCCGCGAGCTGCTTGAGCACCGAGGCGCCCTTGGCGTAGGTGATGCCGTCGAAGTTGACCTCGACCGCCTGGATGTCGACCATGTCGGCGGCGACCGGGTGGGTGGAGGGCAGCTGGTCCTGGCGCAGCGCCCAGGCCTTCTCCACGTTGGCGAACGTCGTCCAGGCGTCGGTCCACCTGGTGGCGTTGGCCTGGCAGTACACGCTGGCGTAGGTCGCGAAGGACTCGTTCAGCCACAGGTCGTCCCACCAGCGCATGGTGACCAGGTCGCCGAACCACATGTGCGCCATCTCGTGCAGGATCGTCTCGGCGCGGCGCTCGTAGCGGGCGTCGGTGACCCGGGAACGGAAGACGTAGTCCTCCAGGAACGTGACCGCTCCCGCGTTCTCCATGGCCCCCGCGTTGAACTCGGGCACGAACAGCTGGTCGTACTTGCCGAAGGGGTAGCGCAGGTCGAACAGGCCGTGGAAGAAGTCGAAGCCCTGCTTGGTGACCTCGAACAGGGCGTCGGAGTCCAGGTGCTCGGCCAGCGAGGCGCGGCAGTACAGGCCCAGCGGGATGCCGTCGTGCTCGTCGCGCACCACGTGGTAGGGGCCCGCGATCAGCGCGGTGATGTAGGTGGACATCACCGGAGTGGCCGGGAAGTGCCAGCGCACCCGGTCCTCGCCCGCGGCCTCGCGCTCCACGTCCGGGGCGCTGTTGGACACGATCTCCCACGACGGGTGCGCGAACACGGTCAGCTCGAAGGCGGCCTTCAGGTCGGGCTGGTCGAAGCACGCGAACATGCGGTGCGCGTCGGCCGTCTCGAACTGGCTGTACAGGTACACCGATTCGTCGACGGGGTCCACGAAGCGGTGCAGGCCCTCACCGGTGCGCATGTACGCGGCGTCGGCGACGACCTTCAGCTCGTTGCGCTCGGCCACCTCGGGAAGGACGAGGCGCTCGCCGTCGAACAGCTCGGCCGGGTCCAGCTCGGTGCCGTTCAGCGTCGCCGTGAGCACCTTCGGCGCCGCCAGCTCGACGAACGTGCGCGCCCCTGGTTCCGAACTGGAGAAACGGATCACGGTGGTGGACCGGAAGGTCTCCGCACCGGTGGTCAGGTCCAGCTCCACGGCGTAGGAGTCGACGCTGAGAATCCGCGCCCTCTCCCGAGCCTCGTCCCGTGTCAGGTTCCCTGCCACGCCACGCTCCCTCCACGGCCGCCGTCGTCGCCGGCCGGATCGTTGCCGACCACGGCGAGTCCGCCGCCTGGGGTGGAGCGTCGTCGGGGCCGGAGGTCGTCTTCCACTCGGCACGATCCTGCCACGCGCCGGGGCGGAATGCGCAACCGATGGGCGAGGTTGCACCTCATGCGAACAGATCTTGTGATCCCCCTTTCGTGACCCGAGGAGCAGCGATGACGCAGACCCCCGACTCCGGCGGCGAGCAGGAGAGCACCTACGCGGACATGTGGTTCGACCCCGCGTGCCCCTGGGCCTGGATCACCTCGCGCTGGCTCGTCGAGGTGGAGAAGGTGCGGTCGGTCCGGGTGCGCTGGCACGTGATGAGCCTGGGCGTGCTCAACGAGGGCCGGGACCTGCCCGAGGAGTACCGGGAGGGCGTCGACAGGTCCTGGGAGGCGGTACGGGTGTGCGTCGCGGCCGAGCAGCGCTTCGGCCCGGAGGTCCTGGGCGGCCTGTACACGGCCCTGGGAACCCGCTTCCACAACAACGGCGAGCCGCGCACCACGGACACGGTCCGCGCCGCGCTGGCCGACGCCGGCCTGCCCGAGGAGCTGGCGGAGGCGGGTACGGCCACCGACCACGACGAGGCCCTGCGCGCCTCACACGCCGAGGCGATGAAGCTGGTCGGCGAGGACGTGGGCACCCCCGTCGTCCAGGTCGCGGACACGGCCTTCTTCGGTCCGGTCCTCACGCCCGTCCCGCGTGGCGAGGAGGCCGGGAAGCTGTGGGACGGTGTACTGCTGGTCGCCGGTACCGACGGGTTCTTCGAACTCAAGCGGACCCGGACCCGGGGCCCCGTCTTCGACTGACCCGTTCGACCGGCCCAGGAGCCCCTCCGGCCCCGGTCGCCGAACCCGCCGTGCCGGTCCCCTCCCGGCGTGGCGGGAGTGGCGCCGGGCGGCCGTGCCGTGTCCGGTGCACACTGGAGGCCGGGACCACGCAGGCAGCACGGCGGGAAGGCCCCGCCAGGACGTATGACGTATGGAGGGGAACCGTGTCCGGATCCGACGACGAGCGCAGGGTCGACTTCTTCGACGACCTCGACATCCTGCCCGACACCACCAGCGACGAGAGCGGCCCCGGCTGGGGCGAGGGCGTGGAGGACGACTCCACCGCGTGGCTGATGTCCGAGCGCCCGCCGCACTGGGACTGATCCGCCGCCCCGGGTTCCGTCGGCCCCCTTCCGCTCCCGCGGACGGTCTCCGCGCGTTGCGGACGGCCTCCGCGTATCGGGGAAACCACCGGCGCCGGGCTCCGGACTGGTCAATCCGAATCCCGTTCTGCGAAAGTGGGGCCATGCGATCCCTCTACATCGACGGCGCCTGGCGCGACTCCGCCTCCAGCGAGGCCCTGGACGTGGTCAACCCGGCGACCGAGCAGGTCATCGACTCCGTTCCGGCCGGAGCCGCCGAGGACGTCGACGCCGCGGTCAAGGCCGCGGCGGCGGCCTTTCCCGCCTGGTCCGCGCTCACTCCCGGACAGCGCGTCACCCACCTGGCCAAGGCCCTGGAACTGTTCAACGCCCGTGTCGACGACATCGCCGCGGCGCTCACCCGTGACATGGGCGCTCCCCTCGGATTCGCCCGCAAGGTCCAGGCGGGTCTGCCCGCCCTGATGTTCAAGACCTACATCGACCTGGTCGAGGAGACCGGCGAGCGCTACTTCGGCGGTGAACGGGAGGGCAACTCGCTCATCGTGCGCGAGCCCGTCGGCGTCGTCGGCGCCATCACCCCGTGGAACTACCCGCTTCACCAGATCGTGCTCAAGGTCGTCCCCGCCCTGCTGGCGGGCAACACCGTCGTCCTCAAGCCCAGCGAGGTCGCCCCGCTCAGCGCCTACGCCCTGACCGAGGTCTTCCACGACGCCGGCCTGCCCGCGGGCGTGTTCAACCTGGTCTCGGGCACCGGCCCGGTCGTCGGCGAGGCCATCGCCGCGCACCCCCGGGTGGACATGGTGTCCTTCACCGGCTCCACCCGCGCCGGGACGCGGGTCAGCCAGGTCGCCGCGGAGACCGTCAAGAAGGTCGCCCTGGAGCTGGGCGGCAAGTCCCCGAACGTCATCCTGCCCGGCGCCGAGCTGGCCAAGGCGGTCAAGCGCGGTGTCGCCGACGTCATGCGCAACACCGGCCAGAGCTGTAACGCGCTCACCCGCATGCTGGTGCACCGCGACTCCTACGAGGAGGCGGTCTCCCTGGCCGCCGAGTCCGCCGCCAAGTACGTGCCCGGCGACCCCGCGGACGAGGACACCCGCCTGGGCCCGCTGGTCTCCGCCGCCCAGCTGGAGAAGGTCCGCGGATACGTCGCGCTCGGCGTGGAGGAGGGCGCACGCCTGGTCACCGGAGGCGCCGAGCCGGTGGAGGGGCGCTCGACCGGCTACTACGTCAGCCCGACGATCTTCGCCGACGTGCGCAACGACATGCGCATCGCCCAGGAGGAGATCTTCGGCCCCGTGCTGGTCCTGATCCCCTACGACACGGAGGAGGAGGCGGTCGCCATCGCCAACGACACCGTGTACGGGCTCAACGCCGCCGTGTGGTCCGGCGAACCCGAGCAGGGCCTGGCCGTCGCCCGGCGTCTGCGGGCCGGGCAGATCGAGCTCAACGGCGGCGCGCTCAACCCGCGCGCCCCCTTCGGCGGCTACAAGCGCTCGGGCAACGGTCGCGAGTGGGGGCTGTCCGGCCTGGAGGAGTTCTGCGAGGTCAAGGCCGTCCAGATGTGAGGGCCGTGACGGGCCCCCGGAACGGCCGGCACGGCTGACAGGCTCTCGGGGACCGTGGGTCCGCCGCCGGACGTGTGCGCGGACTCACGGCCCCCGCGCGCCCTCGCGAGGAATCGGCCCCGGTGACGACCGTGTTGTGTGGTGTGGAAAAATTCCGACGGGATATTCCTGGTCGAACCCGAACGAGGTGTGAGTTGAGCAAGAAGCCCGCGGTCTCCAAGGCAGGTCCCATCGGCAAGGACATCAAGGCGATGGTCGTGTACAACATGGTCGCCATCGTCTCCATGGCGCTCTTCGCCGTCCTCGGACTGGCCGTTGCCTCCGCGGCGGCCTCCGCCGCGCTCTGAGGAACCCGAGTACCATCGCGCCCCGCCTCGCACACGCGAGCGGGGCGCCGCGCTTGTCGCCCCCATGACCTGCCAGACTGTGCCCGTGCGTGTTTACCTTGGATCAGATCATGCGGGCTACGAGCTCAAAGAACACCTCGTCTCCTGGTTGGAGGAGCGCGGCCACGACGTCGTCGACGCCGGGCCCCTCGCCTACGACGCCGTGGACGACTATCCGCCCTTCGTGCTGCGCGCGGCCGAGGGCGTGGTATCCGACCAGGGCTCGCTGGGCATCGTCATCGGCGGCTCCGGCAACGGCGAGCAGATCGCCGCGAACAAGGTCAGGGGCGTTCGCGCCGCCCTGGCCTGGAGTGAGGACACCGCCCGCCTGGCGCGGGAGCACAACGACGCCAACGTGCTCAGCATCGGCGCCCGGATGCACTCCCCCGAGGAGGCCGCCGGGTTCGTGGAGATCTTCCTCTCCACCCCCTACAGCGACGAGGAGCGGCACACCCGCCGCATCGGGATGCTGACGGCCTACGAGGAGACCGGCGAACTCCCGCCGCTTCCCCATGCCTAGGTCGTGTTTTTTTGCACCATTCCGGGCTCGCGTCCACCAGGCTGCCTCTCGCTACGCCTCTGCGCTCGTGAAGCACAACCAGGCTGAACTTCGCACATCGTCTTGCGAGAGATTGCCTGGGACGGCCGCTCGCCGACCCGAAAGCCTTCTAAAAAACACTCCCTAGGGAGGTCCGACCGGGGAGGGCCTCCCGCACCGGGCCCGGCCCTCCCGCCTACCGGTGACCGTCGATCCCTGTGTGCGCGGGGCCCACCGGCCGGCCGGTGGGCCGCCGCTGTGTGAAGCGGGACTCGGCGGTCCGTTTTCCCAGGCCTGTGCGACGTCCGTCGGCCGCCGCGACGGGGTGTGCGAGTACCCGGTTGCCTTTATGTAATCGCGCATCCCCTTTTTCGTCTTTTGTCCCTTTTATGGCATCTGTGGACACTGTGCCTTATCTCACCCCTCGGAACGAGTGTCCCTGGCCTGCTCCGAACCCTTGTGAGACCCTGGGGTGCGGTCGCGCCACCGGGGCGCGAGTCGCACCAGACGGCCCGGCCAGAAGAGGCACCCGGCCATGAAACGGCGCCCGAGGAGGAGGGACATTCCCGGCATTCGGCGTCGTTCCCCCGTGTCGGGGTAGCGCCCGACTCCGCACGCTCGGTTATCGGCTGAACCCAAATCCGTGGTTTGGGGGAGAACACCGCTGGTTGCACGTGCCACGGCCACACCCCCCGCGCTACAGTTCGTGCACAGTGGCGGGCCCTCGTTGTCCGCGGCGCGGCGGCGTCCATCGCCGGCGTCTCCAGCCATCACGGCCAGGGTGTGCCCCCGCACACCGCCCCCCGTAAGCCGGACACGTATCCGGTGGCGACGCGGCCCCCGTGCCCACCCGACCATGCCGTCCGAGAACCGAACCCCCGCTGGTGAGCGGGTGTGCAACGCAGGGGATCCATGAAGCCCACACCGACCGCCAAGGCCACCCGGCTGCTGCGCTCCACCGCGCAGCGGCTCGTCGCGGTGCTCCGGCGCAAGGTGCTGTTCCGCTACCGCCTCGTCCTCATCACCCTCGTCGTGCTGGCCGTCGGTGTCGGGGTCGGCGCCGTGTGGGGACCCGCCGGCTGGTTTCCGCCCAGCTCCACCATCCTCACCGTCCTGGCGGGCGGGCTCCTCCTCAAGCGCAAGAGCCTGGCCTTCCTGCTGGCCGTGGTCGGCGCCGTCCTGCTGTTCGTCGCCTTCATGCTCGACTTCGGCCAGGTGGGCCCCGGCCTGCTGGTCACCATCGGCGTCACCGCCGTCCTGTCCTACCTGCTGTCGGGAGTGCGCGAGCGCCTCGGCGTGCAGGGGCTCAGCGGCGAGATGATGCTGCTGGACCTGCGCGACCGGATCCGCCACCAGGGCAAACTGCCCCGGCTGCCCGAGGGGTGGGGGCGCACCGCCGTCCTGCGCCAGGCGGGCGGCTCCTCCTTCGGCGGCGACTTCGTCGTCTCCATCCGCAGGGAGAACCGGCTGGACGTGGCCGTCGTGGACGTCTCCGGCAAGGGGGTGGACGCCGGAACCCGCGCACTGTTGCTCTCCGGTGCGTTCAGCGGGCTCATCGGGGCCGTCCCCGCCCGTGACTTCCTCGCCCACTGCAACGACTACCTCATGCGCAACAGCGGCGGCGAGGGCTTCGTGACCGCCGTGCACCTGAGCGTGGACCTGGACACGGGCGAATACCAGATCGCCTCCGCCGGGCACCCGCCCGCGCTGCACTACGACAGCGGCGGCGGTGTGTGGAGCACCACCGAGGCCAAGGGCGTGGTCCTGGGGGTCATCCCGGAGATGACCTACGCCTCCGTCGAGGGCACACTCCGGCCCGGTGACGCCATCATGCTCTGCACCGACGGCCTCATCGAAACCCCCGGTGAGGACCTCGACGCGGGGATCGACCGGCTCCTGGGCGCCGCCGAACGGCTCGTTCCACGCGGTTTCGCCACCGGCGCGGGCGAGATCGTGAAAACCCTCAGCAAGGACAAGAACGACGACTGCGCCCTGGTCGTCCTCTGGCGCGACTGACCCGCTCTCCCACCCCGCGGGGCGGCCACCGCGGTGTTCGCGGGTCGGTCGATGCGGCACCGGCACGCCCCGACGGGTAGGGTCGGTGTGCTCCCCGTCCCGCGTACGGCGGCTCAGTCCGTACACGTCCAGGATCGCCGTGCCCGCCCTTTCCGCCCCCGGGCGCCAACTCCACGCACGGTCCACCATGCCAGCGACGACGGGACCGGAGCGGGGCCGGACCACCGGCCCACCGCTTTTCCGAGGACCGGCGTCGCCTGTGGGTGCTCCCCAACGGGCGTAGGAGAATGCGAGGGGGTGCTTCGCATGTCAGAAGGCGAGCGCGCTACGGAACTGATCGATCTGGTCCAGGCCAACAACCTGACCGGTATCCGGCTCTGGCTGGCCGAACACAGGCCCCACGAGATCGCCGACGAGCTCTCCCGCATGGACGGCGGCGAAGCGATCATCCCCTTCCGGCTCCTGGACAAGGACCGCGAACTGGAGGTCTTCGAGGAACTGGACCCCAGCCAGCAGCAGGCCATCCTGCTGGGCCTGCGCGACACCGCGTTCCGCGAGATCCTGGAGGAGATGGACCCGGACGACCGGGCCCGTCTCATCGGTGAGGCGCCCGCCAAGATCGCCACCCGCGCGCTGGCCGGTCTCAGTTCCGCCGAACGCAAGATGACCGCCGCGCTCCTGGGCTATCCCGAGGACTCCGTCGGCCGGTACATGACCCCCGAGACGGTCATCCTGCACCGCGACCTGGCGGTGGGCCGCGCCCTGGAGGTCGTGCGCGCCAAAGGAGCCGACGCCGAGACCATCTACACCCTTCCGGTGGTCGGCGACGGCCGCCGTATGGTCGGGACGGTGACGCTGCGCGACCTGGTGGTCAGCGACGACTCCCGCCTGATCAAGGACATCGTGGACGTGTTCGCGCCGCGCGTGCGCGCCTCGGAGTCGGTCGAGGACGCCGCCCGCCTGATGCAGGAGGCCAACCTGGTCTCCCTGCCGGTGGTGGACTCCGAGGACCGCTTCCTGGGCCAGCTGACCTTCGACGACGCCCTGGAGATCATCGAGGCCGCCGACACCGAGGACATGGCCCGCCAGTCCGGTGCCAGCCCGGTCAGCGACCACTACGTGACCGTCAGCGTGCTGCGCCTGGTGGGGGCCCGCTCGGTGTGGCTGATGCTGCTCATCGTGGCGGCCACGCTCACGGTCAACGTGATGCAGGCCTTCGAGTCCGCTCTGGACGCGGTCACGGCCCTGGCACTGTTCGTACCGATGCTCATCGGTACCGGCGGCAACGTCGGTGCGCAGTCGGCCACCGCGATCGTGCGCGCCCTGGCGGTCGGCGAGGTACGGGTGCGCGACCTGCCGTCGGTGATCTGGAAGGAGGCGCGGGTCGGCCTGCTCCTGGGGCTCCTCCTGGCCGGACTGGCCCTGGCCATCGGCTCCCTGCTGGTGGGTGTGGACGTCGCGGTGGTGGTGGCGTGCTCGGTGATCGCGGTGTGTACGTGGGCGGCGATCATCGGTTCGTCCATGCCGCTGCTGGCCCGCAAGGTGGGCGTGGACCCGGCCGTGGTGTCCTCTCCCATGGTGACCACGATCGTGGACGCCTCGGGCCTGCTCATCTACTTCTCCATCGCCACCGCGGTCCTGGGCGTCTGACCAGGTCAGCGCCGGACCGCGTGCCCTTCGCGGGTGATCCGGTCGCATGAACGGGACGCGGAGCGGGTATCTCCGCAGGAGAAGGACGGATCTAGGGGGGATTCCATGTCCGCTGCCGGAGGTGCGTTCAACCGGTTGAAGAAGGTCGTCGACAACAACGCGGGCAAGGCTCAGGGCCTGGTGGGGAAGGCCGCCCAGGCGGCGAAGAAGGCCACCGGGGGCTCCTACAACGACAAGATCGACCGAGGAGCCGGAGCCGCGACGGACTACCTGCGCAAACGCGATCGGAAGGACGAGAAGTAGCGCGACCCGTGTGAGGCCGGGGCGGATGGGGCGTCCACAATGTGAGGATGCCTTCACCCGCCCCTCGGCGTCCTCCCGCCTTCCCCGGTCCCGTCGAGTCCTCCGGGGCGGCCACCCCGGTCGGCCCCCGGTGGCCGATCCTGCTCGCCAGAATCCGCGTGCCGCTGATGTGGGCGGCCACGCTCGCCCTCCTCGGCGGTTACCTCGGCCTGTCCTGGTGGGCGGGCGGCACGCTGTTCGCGGCCGCGCTCGCCGTGTACCTGCGCCTGGGCACCGTGCGGCGCGGGCCACGGACGATGGAGCCGCCGGTGCGGGGCCGCTGGATGGCGCTCACCAGTCCCGTGGACAACGTGCCCAGCCAGGGCAGCCACGCCTACGGGCAGACCTACGCGCTCGGCCTGGTCGCCGAACCCGGGGAGGGTGCCCGGCCCGACATCGGCTGGCGGCCGCTCAGCCGCCCGCCGGGGGACTTCCCGGCCTTCGGACGGCCCGTCTACGCCCCCGCGGACGGGACCGTGGTGACCGCGCACGACCGCCAGCGCGACCACCGCAGCCGCAACTCGTGGCCGTGGCTGTTCGGCTCGGTCGTGGAGAACACGCTGCGGGAGCTGCGGGGCCCGGCCGGGCTGCTCGGCAACCACCTGGTGATCGACGTGGGTGACGCCTACGTGCTCCTGGGACATCTGCGCCGGGGATCGCTGACGGTCCGCCGGGGGGACCGCGTCCGGGCCGGTCAGCCGGTGGCCCGCTGCGGGAACTCGGGGGCGTGCACCGAACCCCAGGTGCGCGTGCAACTCATGGACCACCGCAGCCCCCTGTTCGCCGCCGGACTGCCGATCGTGTGGGCGCCGGGATGGAACGGGAAGGCCGAGGGGGAGGGGCTTCCGGAGACCTGGCGGCCCGTGGTGGTCGCGGCCCCGGCGAGAGGCGGCGTACCCGCCGGTCGGAGGGTCCCCGAAGCGGACTACCCTGAATGAGGTAAGGCGGACCTAACGATTCTGGCGCTCATGACGAGAGCATGGGGGAGAGCGTGAACGCGGTCGAAGGGCGCCCGTGCCAGCTCACGGTCTGTCGGGGCTGCTGCTGCGGGACGAGGAAGAAGGTCCCGGGCGTGGACCACGAGGCCCAACTCGCCCGTCTCAGCGCCATCGACGACCGCTCCGGCCGCACCGTCCCCGTACGCACCAGCAAGTGCCTGGATATCTGCTTCCAGGCGAACGTGGTGGTCGTCCAGCCCTCCCAGGCGGGGCGTGCGGCCGGCGGCCGTCCGGTGTGGCTGGGCGGGATCACCGAGGACGAGCTGGTCGAGGCCGTCGACGACTGGATCTTCGGGGGCGGCCCCGGACTCGCGCCGCTGCCTGCCGCCCTGGCCGGTCACGTGACCTCCAAGGACGCGAAGAAGCCGAAGAAGCGCAAGGAGCCCAAGCGCTCCAAGGCGGCCAAGAAGGAGCGCGAGAAGGCCAAGAAGGCCGAGAAGAGGGCCAAGGCCGAGAGGAAGGCCGCCAAGGAGTCGGGTCCGGACAAGGACCGCAGCCGCCCGAAGAAGTCCGGCAAGGACAAGGACGGGAAGAAGAACGGGAAGAAGGACGGGGACGGCAGGAAGGACAAGAAGAAGTAGGCCGGTGCTCCACCGGCGCACGGCCCGGACCCGCTCGGGGGACCGCGGACCCGGCCCGCACCGCCCTAACGGCTCTGCGGTGCGAACTGGGTCCGGTAGAGCGCCGTGTACAGCCCGCCCTGTTCCAACAGCTCGTCGTGCGTGCCCCGCTCCAGGATCCGTCCGTCCTCCAGCACCAGGATCTGGTCCGCCTCCCGTACCGTCGCCAGCCGGTGCGCGATCACCAGTGAGGTCCGTCCCTCCAGCGCCACCGCCAGGGCCTCCTGCACGGCCGCCTCGGACTCGGAGTCCAGGTGTGCCGTGGCCTCGTCCAGCACCACCACCGACGGTGCCTTCAACAGCAGCCGTGCGATCGCCAGCCGCTGCTTCTCGCCGCCGGAGAGCCGGTACCCCCGGTCCCCGACCATCGTGTCCAGACCGTTGGGCAGGTGCTCCAGGAGCGGTCCCAGCCGAGCCATCCGCAGCACCTCCTCCAGTTCGGCGTCGGTCGCCTCCGGACGGGCGTACCGCAGGTTCGCGCCCACCGTGTCGTGGAACAGCTGCGGGTCCTGGGTGACCACACCCACCGTCTCGCGCAGCGAGTCCCCGGTCACCTCGCGCAGGTCCAGGCCGCCCAGGCGCACCTCGCCCTCGGTCGGGTCGTACAGACGCGACACCAGGTGCGTCAGCGTCGTCTTGCCCGCGCCCGACGGACCCACCAGGGCCACCATCATCCCCGGTTCCGCGCGGAAGGAGACCCCGCTCAGCACCTGGGTGTCCTCGTCCACCTCCGCGTGCGGCGTCAGCTCCAACGACGCCACCGACGACTCCTTCGCGCCCGGGTAGCGGAACGACACGTGGTCGAACTCCACACCCAGCGCGCCGCGGGGGAGGTCCTTGGCATCCGGGCTCTCCTTGATGCCCGGCTCCAGGTCCAGCACCTCGAAGACACGGTCGAAGGAGACCAGAGCGGTCATGATCTCCACGTGCACGTTGGACAGCGTGGTCACCGGTCCGTACAGGCGGGAGAGCAGGGTGGTCAGCGCCACCAGCGTGCCCACCTCGAAAGCCCCGTCGATCGCCAGCACGCCGCCGACCCCGTACACCATCGCCATCGCCATCGCCGTGATCAGGCCCAGCATGCTGAACAGCAGGGAACCGAACACCGCCTGGCGCACGCCCAGGTCGCGGACCCGTCCCGCGCGGCGGGCGAACCCCGCCGACTCCTCGGCGGGGCGTCCGTACAGCTTGACCAGCATCGCCCCGCCGACGTTGAACCGCTCGGTCATCAGCGAGCTCATGTCCGCGTTGGTGTCCATCGCGTCGCGGGAGATGTGCGCCAGCCGCCGCCCGATCAGCTTGGCGGGAACCACGAACAGCGGAACCAGCGCCAGCGCGATCAGCGTCACCTGCCACGACAGCGCGAGCATCGTCACGATCACCGCGGTTGCGCTGACCACGTTGGACACCACGGACTGGAGCACGGAGGTGATCGCCCGCTGCGCGCCCACCACGTCGGTGTTCAACCGGCTGATCAGCGACCCGGTCTGGGTGCGGGTGAAGAACGCCACCGGCATCCGCTGCACATGGCTGAACACCTGCGTGCGCAACTGGTAGATGACCCCCTCACCGATCCGTGAGGACAGCCACCGGCCGAGGAGGGTCAGCGCGCTCTCCAGTACCGCCAGCCCGGCCGCGGCGAGCGCCAGCCACACCACCAGCGAGGTGTTCCCGGGCATGATGCCCCGGTCGATGATGGCCTTGAGCAGCAGCGGGTTGGCGACCACGATCGCGGACCCGACCATGGTCACCAGGAGAAAGCACAGGATCGTCCGCGAGTGCGGACGTGCGTAGGAGATGATCCGCCGGGTGAGGCCGGGCGGTAGTGACTGCCCCTTCGCGCTCCCGTCGTTGACCAGGGCCCTGTAGGAGGGCCTGCCGGACATCATTGTCATGGACAGCCTCGTTCTGCTCGCCTGTTCGCCGCGTGTGCGTCAACACACGCATGCGTCAACACTGGTGTACGTACGCCGCTTCCCGGGACGGGGAGGACCGTGCCGGACCCGTGCCGCGGGCCTGCCTGAGGAGGGGCCCCGCGAACGCCGCCGCGGTCCTGCCGGGGAGCGGGCGAGGGTCCTACAGGGAGTGGGCGAGGCGGCCCAGCGCAGCGGTGGTGGAGCGGCCGGGGGTGAAGGGGAGTTCCCAGGCCTGCGCGCCGAGCGCGTCGGCGCCGCGGATCTTGGCCTGGGTGTAGCGGTCCCCGGCGGTGTAGGCCAGGGCGGCGGGGTCCAGGGGGCGCAGGGCCTCGGCGTAGGACGCCCAGTCGGCGACCGCCGGCGGGCCCTCGATGACGAACGATCCGGTGACGCAGCCCAGAGCGGCGACGGTCTCGGCACGCTCCTCGGCGGGGTTCACCGGGCGTCCCGGCCCCTTCCAGGCCCGCACGCGCTCGTCGGACTCGATACCCACCACGACGGGCAGCCCCCGCTCGGCGATGGCTCGGAGGAAGCGGACGTGTCCGACGTGCAGGACGTCGAAGGCACCGGTGACCACGGCCGGTCGCGCCAGGTCGTCGGGTCGTTCGAACCAGCGTGCTCCCAGAGCGGTGTTCGGGTCGTGTGTCACGTCCGTGTCCGTCATTCAGTCACCCGTTCCGCAAGCCCGAGGGCGCCCGGATCCGATCGCGCCCACAGGGCCGCCCGAAAGGTCAACGTACCCGTTGGAGGCCGGTATTCCACTTCGGAGGGCACGGAACCGAACAGTGTTCTTCTCCTGGAAGCGAACTTCCGGTCCATGCGTTGTGAGGGAACTCACGGTGACCGGGCCCGTCCCGGGAGCGAATGGGGCGGGGTGTCCCCCCGGGTGGGGTGGTGGAGCGAGCCGGTGCTGGAAGCACACGACCCACTCCGAGTGGAGCGGGCGACGAGAATCGAACTCGCATGACCAGCTTGGAAGGCTGGGGTTCTACCATTGAACTACGCCCGCGTGGCGCCAGAGACTTCGAGTGTCCTCTAGACTCTTGGAGCCGACGGAGACAAGAGTACAGTCTCCGGAGCCGTGGTCGCACACTCATATCGAGAGTGCGATCCTTGGTTCGGCGCACGGGGTGTGGCGCAGCTTGGTTAGCGCGCATGCTTTGGGAGCATGAGGCCGCGGGTTCGAATCCCGCCACCCCGACGAAACCACCATGGCAGTGGCCTCAGGCCGTGCGCCGTGGCCCCCTGTGTATCTGCCCTAGACTTGGTGCGATCAGCAGGAAACTGTAAGTCCCAGCCCGTCGCAGGGCACCCCAGTTGGATGCGGTCGTCAAGACCTTCGGGGTGCACGCGTGCATTTCGCCGTTGTGTGTGGTGCGCCTGCGGGCCGACGCGGACACCAGCCGGCAAACCTAGGAGTACCGCCCCGTGAAGACCGATGTCGAGGAGCTGAGCCCTACTCGGGTCAAGCTGACCGTCGAGGTGCCCTTCGAGGAGCTCGATCACGCTTTCGACGTGACCTACAAGTCGCTCGCCAAGCAGGTCCGGATCAAGGGCTTCCGCCCGGGCAAGGCGCCGGCGCGGCTGATCGACCGCTACGTCGGCCGCGGCGCTGTGATCAGCGAAGCGGTCAACCACGCCGTCCCGGAGCTTTACAACGAAGCCATCCAGAAGGAGGAGCTCTTCGCGCTCGGCCAGCCCGACGTGGAGGTCACCAAGCTGGAGGACAACGACGAGCTCGCCTTCACCGCCGAGGTCGACATCCGCCCCAAGTTCGAGGTTGAGGACTACAAGGGCATCGAGGTCACCGTCGACAGCGCCGAGGTCACCGACGAGCAGGTCGACGAGCAGATCGGCACCCTGCGCGAGCGCTTCTCCACCCTCGTGGGCGTCGACCGTCCGATCCAGGACGGCGACCACCTGTCCATTGACCTGTCCGCCTCCGTCAACGGAGAGAAGCTCGAGGACGTCGCCGTCAGCGGCTACTCCTACGAGGTGGGCACCAACTCCATGCTGGAGGGCCTCGACGAGACCCTGCGCGGCATGGAGGCCGGTGGCGAGGCGACCTTCACCACCACCCTCGTCGGTGGTGAGCACGAGGGCCAGGAGGCGGACGTCACCGTCACCGTGCACAGCGCGAAGGTCAAGGAGCTGCCCGAGCTGGACGACGAGTTCGCCCAGCTGGCCTCGGAGTTCGACACCATCGGCGAGCTGCGCGAGGACGTTCGCAAGCGCATGGTCGAGGTCCGTCGCCTCCAGCAGCTCTCCGCGGCCCGTGACAAGGCCCTGGAGCAGCTGATCGAATCCGTCGACATCCCGCTGCCCGACGCGGTCGTCGACGAGGAGATCACCCGCCGTCGTGAGAGCCTGGAGCAGCAGCTCGCCCAGGGCGGTCTGACCAAGGAGGCCTACCTCGAGTCGCAGGAGAAGACCGAGGAGGAGTTCGACGAGGAGCTGACCACCGGCGCCCGCTCCGCGGTCAAGGCCGGGTTCATCCTCGACCAGCTGGCCATCCAGGAGGACCTGAGCGCCGACCAGAGCGAGCTCAGCCAGTACGTGTTCGAGCAGGCCCAGCGCATGGGCGTGAGCCCGGACCAGCTGGCCCAGCACCTGGTCGAGTCCAACCAGATCCGCGTCGCCTTCACCGAGGTCGTCCGGGGCAAGGCCATGGACCTGGTCCTGGCCGAGGCCAGGGTCACCGACGAGGACGGCAACGTCATCGAGCAGGAGAGCGCCGAGGAGCAGGCCGCCAAGGCTGCCGCGGCCGCCGCAGGCGAGGGCCTCGAGGTCATCGAGGACGAGGCGGCCGAGCCCGCCGAGCCCGCCGAGGTCTCCGCCAAGGACGACGAGAAGATCGAGGACACCAAGGCCGAGGACACCAAGGCCGAGGACGCCGCCCAGTAGGGTCCGACGTTCCGCGAACACGGGCCCCGTCCGATCCTGTCGGGTCGGGCGGGGCCCTTCGTGTTCGCCGGTGGAAGAACATCCTGCGCAGGGGTCGTACCACCCTGCGCTCAAAGCGAACAGGCCCGGGATCCGGACGAACCCGGTGCCACGCGACGTTAGTGTCGCTGTATCGCAACCGTTTCGATTCCGGAGCAGGTGACGAGAGTGCCGCCGATTTCTGAAGAGTCCCCGCGCTTCGACGCTCGTACGTCGGAGACGCAGTTTTCCCCTTTCCTTGAGCAGACGCCTCAGCGCCTGTTGCGCCAGCGAATCGTTTTCCTCGGCCAGCAGGTCGACGACGAGATCGCCAACCGCCTGGTTGGCGAGCTCCTGCTGCTGTCCGCGGAGGACCGCCAGCGAGACATCACCATGTACATCAACTCGCCGGGTGGGTCCGTGACCTCGGGCATGGCGATCTACGACGTCATGCAGTACATCCCCAACGACGTGCGCACCGTGGGTATCGGTATGGCCGCGTCCATGGGCCAGATGCTCCTGTGCGCCGGTGCTCCCGGCAAGCGCTACGCGCTGCCGCACACCCGCGTCATGATGCACCAGCCGTCCGGTGGTATCGGGGGCACCGCCTCCGACATCCGGATCCTGGCCGACCAGCTGCTCTACGTGAAGAAGATGTTCATAGAGAAGATCTCCGAGCACACGGGTCAGACCATAGAGCAGATCGAGAAGGACGCCGATCGCGACCGCTGGTTCACCGCCCAGGAGTCCAAGGACTACGGCTTCATCGACGAGGTCCTGGAGGGAACCCTGGACGTGACCCCGGACCGGACCCAGAGTTGATCCGTCGGACCTGGTCCCAGGAACGGCACAGTGCGTGGAAGGCGTGAAATGACCGAGTTCAATCCCAGTCACATCGGCGGCGCGGCCTCGATGGCTCCTCAGAGCCGCTACGTCCTGCCGTCCTACGTGGAGCGGACGTCCTACGGCGTCAAGGAGATGAATCCGTACAACAAGCTCTTCGAAGAGCGGATCATCTTCGTCGGCGTGCAGATCGACGACGTCTCGGCCAACGACCTGATGGCCCAGCTCATCACCCTGGAGCAGCTCGACTCCGAGCGGGACATCCAGATGTACATCAACTCGCCCGGGGGGTCCTTCACCTCCCTCATGGCGATCTACGACACGATGCAGTTCGTTCGCCCCGACATCCAGACGGTGTGCATCGGACAGGCGGCCTCGGCCGCCGCGATCCTGCTCGCGGGCGGGACCGCGGGCAAGCGCGGTGCGCTGCCCAACTCCCGGATCCTGATCCACCAGCCCGCCACCGAGGGCATGCACGGTCAGGCCAGCGACATCGAGATCCAGGCGAACGAGATCACCCGTATCCGTACCCAGCTGGAGACCACGCTGGCCCGCCACACCGGGCGCTCGGTCGAGCAGGTCTCCAAGGACATCGAGCGGGACAAGATCCTCACCGCCGAGGAGGCCAAGGACTACGGAATCATCGATTTCGTGCTGCCCTACCGCAAGGCCTCCCTGCAGTAGGGTCACAGTGGAGCCGAGAACCCCGGCCGTACCCGTGGAAGCGGGCTCGCCGCGGGCGTTCCGGCCCAGGTCGAAGCGTTGGCCGGACCGGCCCCTGACCCGCCCGGAGGAGCCCGGTGGTGAAGCCGGTCCGGTTTTTCGCTTAGTCTGACGGAGAGCGACACACAGATCGCCTCGTCCGTGACCACCGTTGTGGACGGTTGCGGAAGATTGTTTCGACTTCCGTACGGCCCGCGCGCACGAGCGGCACCGACGGGGCGGCCTTAGTTTTGAGGAGTGGCTGGGTGGCACGCATCGGCGACGGCGGGGACCTGTTGAAGTGCTCGTTCTGCGGCAAGAGCCAGAAGCAGGTGAAGAAGCTCATCGCTGGCCCCGGCGTGTACATCTGCGATGAGTGCATCGATCTGTGCAACGAGATCATCGAAGAGGAACTCGCCGACGCCACCGAACTCACCTGGGACTCGCTTCCCAAGCCGCGGGAGATCTATGAGTTCCTGGACTCGTATGTGATCGGGCAGGATCAGGCGAAGAAGGCTTTGTCGGTGGCGGTGTACAACCACTACAAGCGGGTGCGTTCGGAGG
>NZ_VWVU01000031.1 GCF_008638365.1 Nocardiopsis quinghaiensis
GCAAGGACGGGCTGCGGGTGCAGTTGGCCCGCCAGTACTACGCCGAGCACCACGCGGTGCCCTCCCAGTCCGCGCTGACCGACGCGATCTCCGTCCTGGAAGGACGCGCCATGGACCAAGAACCCCAACCCATCCACCTGCGGCTGGCCACCCACCGCACCGAGAACGGCGACCAGGTGGTCATCGACCTGGGCACCCCGGACGGGAGGTGCGTGGTCGCCGGCCCCGACGGCTGGCACATCGCCGAACGCAGCCCGGTGCTGTTCCGCCGCACCAAGCTGACCAGCCCCATGACCGAGCCCGGCCCGGCCGGGCAGACCACCCAAGGCCTGGCCGCCCTGCGGGACCTGCTCAACGTGGACGAGCCCTCCTTCCGGCTCATCGTCGGGTGGATGGTGGCCGGAATGATGCCCGACCTGCCCCACCCGATCCTGGGAGGCAAGGGAGAGCAGGGCACCGGCAAGTCCACCGCGCTGGAAATGCTGATCAACCTGCTCGATCCCTCCCCGGCCGCGCTCCGCTCCCTGCCCCGCGACATCAAGACCTGGGCCACCGTCGCCTCCGCCTCCTGGGCGGTGTGCCTGGACAACGTCTCGGTCATTCCCATGTGGCTGTCGGACACCCTGTGCAAGGCGGTGACCGGTGACGGCCTGGTCGACCGGGCCCTGTACTCCGACGACGACGTGTCCGTCCTCAGTTTCCGACGACTGATCGCGCTCACCTCGATCGACACCGGCGCTCTGGCCTCGGACCTGTCCGAGCGGATGCTGACTGTGGAGTTCCTGCCCATCAAGAGGGAGCAGCGCCGCGCCCACAGCGAGGTCGCCGCCGCCTACACCCGGGATGCGCCCGCCATCCGGGCCGCCCTACTGGACCTGCTGTGCCGGGTGCTGGCCGAGCTGCCCACCACGCACCTGGACGAGCTGCCCCGCATGGCCGACTTCGCACGCATCCTCGGGGCCCTGGACACGGTCATGGGGTGGAACACCCTGGACACCTACCTGACCGCCTCCCAGGTGACCACCGCCGACCTGCTCGACGCCAAACCGTTCACCAGCGCGGTGGCGGACTTTATCGACGAGCGCGGGTCATGGACCGGGTCCATCAGCCAGCTCCTGGACCTGATCCCCGCCCCAGACCCGCGGCCCCGCTCCTGGCCGGTGGACGCCACCCGCGCCTCCGGCCAACTCAAGCGGGACGCCCCGGTGCTGCGCAGCATCGGCATCACCGTGACCGAGGCCGGGCGGTCCAAGGAACGCCACCGCCGCCAGCTCTACACCTTCACCGCCCACAGCCTCGACGGCCAGGCCCCGCAGGCTCCGCACGCTGATCCTGCCCCGGACACCACGGTGACCAGGCAGGACACCCCTTTTTTTGACCAGGCAGTCACATCTGACCCCAGGGGCACGGAGACTCCAGGCTCCGCACCAGACTCCGCCCATATCCCCAGGTCACAGCAGTTTGCGGAGGCTACGGAGCCTGCGGAGGCTGGCTTCCCCCCACTCTCTGAAAAGACGTCCGTCGAAGCCGTGGAGATCGGCCCGTGCACCGCGTGCGGAGCGGGATTCCGCCGATTCGAGGCCACGACCCATCCGCGGGTGTGCACCAGCTGTGCGCACCGCCACCGCACCTGACCACGCTCATCCGAAGCGGCCCCGGACCCGATGCCTGCCAGCCCGGCCGGGGCCGCACCCAACCCGAAGGAAAGGCACTCCCAGCATGCCCGAACGCCGCAAGCGCCGCCTGGACCTGGCCAAGGTCCGGGTGATCGGACCGCCCGAGATCGTCGACCAGGTCGTGGACGCCATCACCGACGCACTGCCGTCCGCCGACCCGTCCGGGGCCTACCCGAGCCGCCACAACTCCGACCACGTCCGCGTCTACCTGGAGGTCGCTCCCGAATGAGCGTCGGAACGCGTACCGAGAAGCCCAGCTCCTTTCTGACGGTGCAGGAGGTCTGCGAGGAACTCAGGATCTCCCGGAGCACGTGGGACCGGATGGTTCGACTCGGAC
Source organism: Nocardiopsis quinghaiensis (assembly GCF_008638365.1). Lineage (GTDB taxonomy): Bacteria > Actinomycetota > Actinomycetes > Streptosporangiales > Streptosporangiaceae > Nocardiopsis > Nocardiopsis quinghaiensis. The sequence goes on from NZ_VWVU01000031.1 coordinate 2,014, forward strand.
AGACCCCCAAGATGAAGCGCATGGGCGGCAAACGCGGCGAGATCCGCATCCGCCGCAGCTGGCTCGACTCCTGGCTGGAAGAGGGCAGTGCCTGATGCCCATGACCTACGACGTGCAGTTCTACAAGGTCCGAGCGCGGCCCAAGGGAGCACGGCCCTACCAGGCACGGTGGCGCACGGCGGAGAAGGTCCACCCCCGCTCCTTCCTGACTGCCGAACTCGCCGCCAACTGGGTCTCGGAGCTGCGGGAGGCCGCGAGGAAGGGGGAGATGTTCGATGTCGGGACCGGGCTTCCCCAGTCCAAGCTGCGTGAACTCCGAGACGTTCCCTGGTTCGCGCACGCCCGTGAGTACGTGAGTGAACGCTGGCCCGACGTGGCGGGCAATACCCGAGTCAGCATGATGGAGGCCCTGGTCGCGGTCACACCGGTCCTGGTGGGCGACGCCCCGGGGGCGCCCGACCAGGATGCTCTTCGTCAGGCTCTGCGCGACTGGGCATTCCGCATGGAACGGGACACCCAGGGCAAGTGGCGGTTCCCGAAGCCCCCTTCCCAAGTGGAGACAGTGTTCGCCTGGTTGGAGAAGGCATCCATCCCGGTCAGCGAGGTCGCGGACTCCAGGAACCTGGGGATGGCCATGCGCGCGTGTGGTCGGCTACTCGACGGAACCCAGGCATCCGCCGACTACTTCAGTCGCCGGAGACGGGGATTCTCCGCGGCTCTCAGCTACGCCGTACTGAAGGAACGCCTTCCGGAGAACCCGCTCCGGCGGAAGGACCTGCCTACCGACTGGCAGCCCCCGAAGACCGAGGAGGAGGTCGATCCGCGGTCGATCGGCAACCCGACGAAGGTCCGACAGGTTCTGACAGCGGTGAGCTACGTGGGACGACGCCAGGGGCCACGGTTCGTGGCCTGGTTCGGCTGTATGTACTACGCGATGATGCGCCCCCAGGAGGTCGCCAACCTTCGCCGGTCCGGCTGCGAGCTGCCCACCGAAGGGTGGGGCAAGCTCACGTTCTCCGACAGCAGCCCGGCGCCCGGCAAGAAGTGGACGGACTCAGGGGCCTCCCATGAGGAACGCGGCCTGAAGGGCAGGAAGCAGGGGAAGGGGAGAGGGAAGAAGCCGTCGCGAACCGTTCCGATCCCGCCTGAGCTGGTGGCCATGCTGCGCGAGCACATCCGCTGCTTCGGCGCCGGGCCCGACGGGCGGCTGTTCAGGAGCGAGAGGGGCAACCCGATCCAGCCTTCCACCTACTGGCGCGTCTGGGATCGCGCACGGCGGTTGGCGCTCACCGAGGAGGAGCGGGAGGGTTTGTTGCTGAAGCGGCCCTATGACCTCCGGCACGCCGGAATCACCTACCGGCTCAACCGCGGGGTACCGGCGACCCAGGTGGCCAAGTGGGCCGGTAACAGCGTTGACGTGCTGCAACGCGTCTACGCACAGGTCTGGACTCAGATGGATGAGGTGTGGATCAACCGCATGGGCGACCATGGGTGACGCAGATCACACTGCAGTGAAGTGCTGAGGGCGGGGACTCCGAGTGGTTTCGGGGTTCCCGCCCTTTTTGTCGTTTATGCCCGGTCCACCAGTGGTCCACAGGTGGTCCACAGAAGGTCGTTGAACCTGGTGTGAGATGACGTGACCTGACAAACGAAGAGACGCCACTCAACCAGTGTTTGCCCTGGTCAACGTGGCGTCTGTGCTCATCAGAGTGAAGTGCCCCCTGCAGGATTCGAACCTGCGCACACGGCTCCGGAGGCCGTTGCTCTATCCCCTGAGCTAAGGGGGCTGACTCGCGAGAACAACTGTAGCAGGGGCTCCGGGCCCTTCGTCCACTCGTTGCGGGCGCGCCCGGCCGAGCCCGCCGATACCCGCGATCCGGTGGTGCCGTGTCATCCCACAGCGGTAGTGTCACGCCCGTGAACGCCCTACCCACACGGGTTCTCGTCGTCGAGGACGACGACGTGATCCGGGAACTCATCCGCCTGAACCTCGAACTGGAGGGGTTCGAGGTGTTCACGGCCGTGGACGGGCAGGACTGCCTCGACCGTGCCGCGCACATCGACCCCCACGTGGTCACCCTGGACGTGATGATGCCCCGCATGGACGGGTGGACGGCCGCCGAGCGCCTGCGCGCCGACGCGCGCACCCGCGACCGGCCGATCATCCTGGTCACCGCACGTACGCAGGAAGAGGACCAGCGGCGCGGCGAGCGCATCGGCGTCGACGCCTACCTCACCAAGCCCTTCGACCCCGACGTGCTCGTCGACGTCATCCGCGGCCTGGTCGACGGGGGCCGGAAGTGACCCCTGGAGAACTGGAGGCGGCCGTCCGCGAGGCCGCCGTGCGGGTCTTCGGCCTGGACCCGGCCCGGATCCCGTTCGTGTGGCCCCGCAACGACCACGCGGACGAGGGCGCCGACGTCGCCACCGCGCTGCCGCCCCGCCTGGCCGGCAGTGTGGGGGACCGGCTGCACGTATCCCGCGGCGACCGTCGCGCGGCGGTCGCCGCCCGGGTCGCCGACGGGCTCTCGGACATGCGCGAGGAGGGCCTGGTGGACTTCGACCGGGTCTTCCACGACGGCCGCGGCTTCCTCAACGTCACCTTCACCGGCCGACAGCGCGAGGACCTGCTCGCCGAGGCCGCGGACGGGCCCCGCTTCCTCACCGGTCGGGACTGGGACGGCCCGGGGGAGTGGCCCTCCTCCGCCCTGCACGAGGCCGGGCCGGTCGCCCAGGCCCGCAGGCTCGCCCGCGCCGACGCACGAGCCCGCATCAGCCTGGCCGTCGGCCCGCAGGCCCCGCCGCCGGGACCCGGCGAGGGCGAGGAGGTCTCCTGGCGCGACCCCTACCGGGACGGCGGGCCCCGTGAGCTGATCACCCCCGCCGCCCGCGCCCTCGGCGCCGTGGGCGAGGACAGCGCCCGCCTCGCCTTCTGCCGCTCGGTGCCCGAGCGGCCCCGGGACACCGAGACCACCGGCCGCGACCTGCCGGTACTGCCCTCCGCCGAGTACCCCGGAGCCTGGGCCCGCCTGACCGACGCCAACCCCGCCTTCCGGCTGCGCTACGCCCATGCCCACGCGGTCAGCCTGTGCCGCTGGGCCGCGGAGGGGGCCCCGCCGCCCACGGCCTGCCCCGAGCACACCGCTCCCGTGCGCGGCCTCCTCTTCGACGGGCCCAGCGTCCTGGACACGGCCGCGCGCCGAGAGGAACCCCATATCCTGGTTCGATACCTGGAGACGCTGGCCAGTGCCTACGATGAGTGGCGAACGTGTCCCACCGCGGTCCCCGGACCCGCGCCACGGACCGCCACGGACCCGGCCCTGCCAACCGCCGTCGCCGGAGTCATCCGTACCGGGCTCTTCCTGCTCGGAGTGTCAGCGCCCACAAGGCTGTAGACACCCCGTGTCGTCGTCCGGCGGAGCGCACCCAACCCTTTCGTCCCGACCTGTTTGGTGGACAATGGCGGGAGGGTGCCGCCAACCCGCACAGCCGTACAGTCCCAGCCGAAAGCCCATCATGAGCCGCTACGCCCATCCCGCCGGTTCCCGCCACGCGGAGATCCTGCCGGAGGACAACCCGCCGCTGCCGCCCGAGAGCCTCAACGAGTTCGACCCCCAGGTGTGGTCCGCCACCGCGCGCCGCACGGACGGCGAGCTCGCCGTCGGCGGTGTCGGCGTACGAGAACTCGCCGCCACCCATGGCACACCCCTCTTCGTCATGGACGAGGAGGACTTCCGCGGCCGCGCACGCGACTTCCGCACCGCCTTCTCCGACGCCGACGTCTACTACGCGGGCAAGGCCCTGCTGACCAAGGCCGTCGCCCGCTGGGTCGCGGAGGAGGGCCTGAAGCTGGACGTGAGCTCGGGCGGCGAGCTCGCCGTCGCCCTGGCCGCGGGGTTCCCCACCGAGCGCATCGGCATGCACGGCAACAACAAGTCCGCCGCCGAGCTGCGCCGCGCCGTCGAGACCGGGGTGGGCCGCATCATCATCGACTCCTTCGACGAGATCGAGCGCCTCGAGGCCGTCGCCGCCGAGTTCGGAGCCCGCCCCAAGGTCCTCATCCGGGTCACCACCGGCGTGGAGGCGCACACCCACGAGTTCGTCGCCACCGCCCACGACGACCAGAAGTTCGGTTTCGCGATGAGCACCGGCGCCGCCGCCGAGGCCGTCCGCCGCGTGCTCGACGCCCAGCACCTGGACCTGGTCGGCCTGCACTCGCACATCGGCTCCCAGATCTTCGACACCTCCGGCTTCGAGGTCGCCGCCCGCCGCGTCGCCCGGTTCCTCACCGGCGTCCACGAGGACCTGGGCGTCACCCTCGCCGAACTCGACCTCGGCGGCGGCCTGGGTATCGCCTACACCTCGGGCGACGACCCGCTCGACCCCAAGACCATCGCCGAGAGCCTCACCTCCATCGTGCGCCGCGAGTGCGAGGAGGGCGGGCTGCCCATGCCCCGTATCGCCGTGGAGCCGGGCCGCGCCATCGCCGGTCCGGCCGGGATCACCATCTACGAGGTCGGTACCGTCAAGGACGTCGAGGGCATCCGCACCTACGTCAGCGTCGACGGCGGCATGAGCGACAACATCCGCACCGCCCTGTACGGCTCGGAGTACACCAGCCAGCTGGTCTCCCGAGAGAGCGACGCCGAGCCCATGCTGTCCCGCCTGGTGGGCAAGCACTGCGAGAGCGGTGACATCATCGTGCACGACCTCTATCTGCCCGCCGACCTGCGGCCGGGCGACCTGGTGGCGGTCGCCGCCACGGGGGCCTACTGCTACTCCATGGCGAGCAACTACAACCACCTGCCCCGACCGGCCATGGTCGCGGTCCGAGACGGGAGCACCCGCGTCATCGTACGTAGGGAGAGCGAGGAGGACCTGCTCCGCCTCGACGTCGGCTGAACAGTCCTTCACGGCGGCACGGCCGTCCGACACAGGACACGAGAGAAGTGGGAGTCACGCCCAAATGGCGATGAAGGTGGCGCTGCTCGGTTGCGGCGTGGTGGGTTCGGAAGTCGTCCGCCTGGTCAATGAACAGTCCGAGGAGCTGGCCGCGCGGGTGGGCACGCCGATCGAGATCGGCGGTATCGCGGTGCGCCGCATCGACCGCGACCGCGGCGTCGATCCGGCGTTGTTGACCACCGACGCCACGGCCCTGGCCACGCGCCCCGACATCGACCTGGTGGTCGAGGTCATCGGCGGTATCGAACCGGCCCGTTCGCTGATCCTCGCCGCGGTCAAGGCGGGCAAGTCCGTGATCACGGCCAACAAGGCCCTGCTCGCGGAGGACGGCCAGACCCTGCACACCGCGGCCCGCGACGCCGGGGTGGACCTGTACTACGAGGCCTCCGTGGCGGGCGCCATCCCGCTGCTGCGCCCCCTGCGGGACTCGCTCGTGGGGGACAGGGTCAACCGTGTACTGGGCATCGTCAACGGCACCACCAACTACGTCCTCGACCGGATGGACTCCATGGGCGCCGGGTTCACCGAGTCCCTGGAGGAGGCGCAGGCCCTCGGGTACGCCGAGGCCGACCCCACCGCGGACGTGGAGGGCTTCGACGCCGCCGCCAAGGCCGCTATCCTGGCCCGGCTGGCCTTCCACACCCAGCAGGTCACCGCCGCCGACGTGCACCGTGAGGGCATCACCGGCGTGTCCGCGGGCGACATCGCCAGCGCCCGCGCGATGGGCTGCGTGGTCAAACTCCTGGCCATCTGCCAGCGCTCGCAGGACGGCCGCTCGGTGGGGGTGCGCGTCCACCCGGTGATGCTGCCGGTCGAGCACCCGCTGGCCAGTGTCAAGGAGGCCTACAACGCGGTGTTCGTCGAGGCCGAGTCCGCGGGTCGCCTGATGTTCTACGGCGCGGGCGCCGGCGGCACCCCCACCGCCAGCGCGGTCCTGGGAGACCTGGTGGCGGTGGCGCGCAACCGCCTCGCCGGCACATCGATGGCCGAGGGAGGCCACGACACCGGTATGCCGGTGCACGACATGGGCCAGACCATCACCAGCTACCACGTGGCGCTGGACGTGGCCGACCGCCCGGGTGTGCTGTCCAAGGTCGCGGAGATCTTCGCCGACCACGGGGTCTCCATCAGGAACGTGCGCCAGGAGGGCAGCGGCGACGACGCCCAGCTGGTACTGGTCAGCCACCCCGCCCCCGACGCCGCGCTCAGCGCCACGGTCGAGGAGCTGCGCACGCACGACATGGTGCGCGAGGTGGCGAGTGTGATGCGCGTGGAGAGCTTCGCCGACTGAGGGCCCGCCGGGGCGGGGACCGGGCCGGGGACCGGAGCGGTTTCGGGCGGGCCGTACGGACGCGCGTACGGCCCGCCCGCCCTGCCCGGGTGTCCCGCATGATGGGACGCGGAAGACCGCGATTCGAGATACCCGGGACGGGGTCATAGACTCGTGGCTGGTGGGACGACGGGCGCGCCGCGGTGCCGTCCGGACGGGCCCCCGCATCCATCGCGCGTCAAGCGAAGCCGCATCCACCCGAAAGGGAAAAGTCGTGAGCATGGCACGGGCGTGGCGAGGCATCGTCGAGGAATACCGCGACCGCCTCCCCGTCAACGAGAGCACCCCCGTTGTCACCCTGCAGGAGGGCGGTACGCCCCTGCTGCCCGCCACGCGCGTTTCCGAGCTCACGGGCTGCGAGGTCTTCCTCAAGGTCGAGGGGCTCAACCCCACCGGGTCCTTCAAGGACCGCGGGATGACCATGGCCATCACCAAGGCCGCCGAGGACGGCGCCAAGGCCGTCATCTGTGCCTCCACGGGTAACACCAGCGCCAGCGCCGCCGCCTACGCCATCCGCGCGGGCATGACCTGCGCCGTGCTGGTGCCGCAGGGCAAGATCGCCATGGGCAAGCTCGCCCAGGCACTCGTCCACGGCGCCCGCCTCCTGCAGGTGGACGGCAACTTCGACGACTGCCTCGAACTGGCGCGCAAGCTCAGCATCGACTACCCGGTCGTCCTGGTGAACTCGGTCAACCCCTACCGCCTCCAGGGACAGAAGACCGCCGCCTTCGAGATCGTCGACGCCCTCGGCGACGCCCCCGACGTCCACTGCATCCCCGTGGGCAACGCGGGCAACATCACCGCGTACTGGATGGGCTACACCGAGTACGCCAGGGACAAGGTCGCCACACGCAGCCCCCGCATGCTCGGTTTCCAGGCCAGCGGCGCCGCGCCCATCGTCAGCGGCGTGCCCGTCACCAGCCCGAGCACCATCGCCACCGCGATCCGTATCGGCAACCCGGCCTCCTGGAAGCTCGCGGAGCAGGCGCGCGACGAGTCCGGCGGCCTCATCGACAAGGTCACCGACCGCCAGATCATGGCCGCCTACAAGCTCCTCGCCGCCGAGGAGGGCGTGTTCGTGGAACTGGCCTCCGCCGCCAGTGTGGCCGGTCTGCTGCAGGCCGTGGAGGCGGGGCGGGTGGAGCGCGGCAGCCGCGTGGTGTGCACCGTCACCGGGAACGGGCTCAAGGACCCCGACTGGGCGCTGGCCGGGGCCTCCTCCGCCACCACCGTGCCGGTGGACGCCCTCGCCGCCGCCAAGGCCCTCGACCTCGCCTGAGCCCGGGCTCGTCCGTGAGCCCTCGCAGAAAAGAGCCCACCGTGCCCCCACCACACCCCGCCCGGGTGTCCGTCCGCGCCCCCGCCACCAGCGCCAACCTCGGTCCGGGCTTCGACGCCCTGGGCATGGCCCTGCGGCTGTACAACGAGTTCGAGGTCCGACTGCGCGACGACGGCGAACTCCACGTCCGGGTCGAGGGGGAGGGCGCCGGGGAGGTGCCGACCGACGAGTGCCACCTCGTCGTGCGCGCCATGCGCGAGACCTTCGAGAGGGCCGGGGAGAAGCTGCCCGGCCTCGACCTGGCCTGCGTCAACAACGTCCCGCACGCCCGCGGGCTCGGCTCGTCCTCCTCGGCGATCGTCGGCGGCGTGGCCGCCGCGAGCGCGCTGTTGGGACGCACCGGGCCCGACGGCGGACCGGACCGCGACGGCATCTACCAGATCGCCGCGGACATCGAGGGCCACCCCGACAACGTGGCCCCCTGCGTCCACGGCGGATACACGGTCGCCTACCGCGACGGCGACCGCTGGGGCGCGGTGTCCCTGGTCACCGACGCGCGGATCCTGCCGGTGCTGTGCGTTCCCCCCTGGCGGCTGTCCACCGAGCGGGCCCGCGGTCTTCTACCGGAGGGGGTGGCGCACTCCGACGCCGCGTTCAACGCCGGGCGCGCCGCGCTGATGACCGCGGCCGTTTGTGGCCACCCGGAGTCCCTGTACGCGGCCACCGAGGATCGTTTGCACGAGTCCTACCGGGCGCCCGCCATGCCGCGCACCCTCGATCTCATCCGTGACCTGCGCAGACACGGGAACATGCCCGCCGTGGTCTCCGGAGCGGGACCGACGGTGCTGGTGCTGTGCGCGGTGGACACGGGGGAGGCCGGCCCGGATTCACCGGAAATCGCCCGGCAGACTGATTCGATCCGTCAGCGGGCGGGTAAGGACTGGGACGTACGCCCCCTGCCCGTTGAGCCGGCTGGGGTGCGGGCCCTATCTCCCCATCCGTAGCACCTGTGTCGAGGAATAGCCGTGGCCTCTGTTGATGTTAGGCTAGGTGAAGCACCAGATGCCCCGTTGCGGGGTGAGTGCTCATCCGCCACAGCGGCCTCCGCATCTCATACTCCGGTGGTTCCGTCTCACGACTCCCCGGAAGCGGCAGCCAACGTGTCGAGTCAGCGGTTCTTCCGCGACTGTGCCAACGTCATCGCAGCCCGCTCCTCCTCGGATGAGCGTGTCTTCACGATTGACGGGCAACACCACCGAGCCATATGCCCCGACGTCTGGCTGTACCCAGAGCCCGCCGCGATTGGGTAGGTAGGGGACCGCTTTCCACACCGGTTTCCGACATCCACGTGGGGCACGCCCTACCCGGCCCTGCCGGTTCGCACCATCGGGCCGGCCGCTCCAGCACCCGCTGACGGCCGAAGCCCGCTCCTTGGGAAGGACCCTTAGTGAGCGACACCACCGAACTCCGAACGGACGCGGCGGTCGACAGCACAACCACCACCGGCGCCTCCGAAGCGGAGGCTGGCGAAGCCGCGCCGACAGGTGCGTCGTCGCGGTCCCGCGCGGCGTCGCGCGGGACCGGGCTGGCGGCTTTGAAGCTCCCGGAGCTCCAAAAGCTCGCCTCCAGTCTGGGCATCACCGGTACGGGGCGTATGCGCAAGAGCGACGTCATCGCCGCGATCGAGGCCAGACAGGGCGGCCCTGTCAGCGGCCCGGCGAAGGCCAAATCCGCAAAGAACGCCGAGACGGTGCCCAAGGCCGGTAAGGTCGAGGCAACCGACGGCCAGACCGAGGCCCAGGTCCCCGACACGTCGGGCACGGACGAAGCTCCGCGCAAGCGTGTGGCCGAGCGGCCACCGGACCAGGCCGTCACCGACGCTCAGGGTGAGCGGGACGACAAGCCGTCCCGCAGCCGTCGTTCGTCCCGCAGACGCGGTGACGAGCCCGGTGACCAGACCCGATCGGTGGACGGCACCGACTCCACTACCTCCGCGAGCAGCGTGACCAAGACATCCAGCACCCCCCAGAAGAACGGCCCCGACTCCTCCGAGGACCGTGACACCAGGTCCGGACAGGGTCGCGAGCGCCAGCGCAACCGCCGCAACCGCAACCGGGGCGGCGACGACCAGAACACCGGCGGCAACTCCCAGCAGGGCGGAGGTGGCCAGAACCAGGGCCGGGGTGGTGGCGACGACGACGACTTCGGCGGCGGACGCCGCCGCGGACGTCGCCGCGACCGACGCGACCGACGCGGACGCGGCGGGGGCCAGCAGGAGCCCGAGCCGGTGATCGGCGATGACGACGTCCTGCTGCCGGTCGCGGGCATCCTCGACATCCTGGACAACTACGCCTTCGTGCGCACCACCGGCTACCTGCCCGGGCAGAGCGACGTCTACGTCTCCCTGGCCCAGGTGCGCAAGCACGGTCTGCGCAAGGGCGACCACATCATCGGCGCGGTGCGTCAGCCGCGCGACGGTGAGCGCCGGGAGAAGTTCAACGCCCTGGTGCGGCTGGACTCGGTCAACGGCATGTCGCCGGACCAGGCCAAGGGCCGCCAGGAGTTCTCCAAGCTGGTTCCGCTCTACCCGCAGGACCGACTGCGCCTGGAGACCGAGCCGCACATCCTCACCACGCGGATCATAGATCTCGTGGCACCCATCGGTAAGGGTCAGCGCGGGCTCATCGTCTCGCCGCCCAAGGCGGGCAAGACGATGGTGGTGCAGGCGATCGCCAACGCCATCACCGAGAACAACCCCGAGTGCTACCTGATGGTGGTCCTGGTCGACGAGCGGCCCGAGGAAGTCACCGACATGCAGCGCACGGTCAAGGGCGAGGTCATCCACTCGACCTTCGACCGGCCCGCCGAGGACCACACGGTCGTCGCCGACCTGGCCATCGAGCGTGCCAAGCGGCTCGTGGAGATGGGCATGGACGTCGTCGTCCTGCTGGACTCCATCACCCGCCTGGGCCGCGCCTACAACCTGGCCGCCCCGGCCAGCGGGCGCATCATGTCCGGTGGTGTGGACTCCACCGCCCTCTACCCGCCCAAGCGCTTCTTCGGCGCGGCCCGCAACATCGAGGGCGGCGGTTCGCTGACCATCCTGGCGACCGCGCTGGTGGAGACCGGCTCGCGCGCCGACGAGGTGATCTTCGAGGAGTTCAAGGGCACCGGCAACATGGAGCTCAAGCTCAACCGGAGCCTGGCGGACAGGCGGATCTTCCCCGCGGTCGACGTGGACGCCTCCAGCACCCGCAAGGAGGAGATCCTCATGTCCCCGGAGGAGCTCAACGTCGTCTGGAAGCTGCGCCGGGTGCTGCACGCGCTCGACGCCCAGCAGGCCATCGAGCTGCTCCTGGACAAGATGAAGGAGTCCAAGAGCAACGCCGAGTTCCTGCTCCAGATCCAGAAGACCACGGTGGGCCCCGAGCGCTGAGGCGCCGCAGGACCGCCACGGATCACGGCAGGGCCCCCTCCCGGCACCGGGAGGGGGCCCTGCCGTGTCCGCACCGCCGCCGGCTTCCTCGCGGACCACTCTCCTCGCGGACCACGGAAGAGGTCACCGATGTGCCGCGGATCACCCAGGGGCGCGCCCCGGTGGGGCCGACCACTCCCGCCGGCTTCGCCGACCCCCGGGTCGGGCTCCGCGGCACCGCGGGGACGCCGGCGGGAAGGGGCCGGAATAGACACTGGTCCCGACATCGTTGTGGATCTGGCAAACTGGAGGTGGAGAGTGGCCCGCCCCTGCTTCGGCGGGGCCCGCCGCCCCGTTACCTGGATCGCCGCGGCACCGGTTCGCGCATGACCCACGAGAGCATCCCACCCCTCGGGTGGCGCGGCTTGTCGTGCGTCCGGCGGTCGCGCCCCTGATGAGGAGACACACATGAAGGCCGACATCCACCCCGAGTACTTCGTGACCGAGGTGACCTGCACCTGCGGTGCCGAATTCACCACCCGCAGCACCCTCCCCGAGGGCAAGGTTCGTGCTGAGGTGTGCTCCGAGTGCCACCCGTTCTACACCGGCAAGCAGAAGATCATGGACACCGGTGGCCGGGTCGCCCGCTTCGAGAAGCGCTTCGGCAAGCGCAAGTAGCGCTGCCCGCTGTCCCGCGGCTCCGGTGCGACCGGCGCCGCGGGACCAGGTAGGCCCCCAGGGGCACACGGACAGGCGAGGCAAGCACAACAAGACGGGGACGGGCGAAAGTGAAGCTGGACGACCTTCTGGGGGAGTACTACGAGCTGGAACAACAGCTCGCCGACCCCGAGGTGCACGCCGACCAGGGCAGGGCGCGCACGCTGGGCAAGCGCTACGCACAGCTCACCCCCATCATCGAGGCCTACCGTTCGCTCAAGGAGGTCGAGAGCGACATCGACGCCGCGCGTGAGCTCTCCGTCGAGGACTCCTCCTTCGCTGAGGAGGCCGACCGCCTGACCAAGGAGGCCGAGGCCCTCACCGAGCGCCTGCGCGTCCTCCTCGTCCCGCGCGACCCCGCCGACGACAAGAACCTCATCATGGAGGTCAAGGCGGGCGAGGGCGGCGAGGAGTCCGCCCTGTTCGCCGGGGACCTGGTCCGGATGTACCTGCGCTACGCCGAGCGCCAGGGGTGGAAGACCGAGGTCATCAACGCCACCCACTCCGACCTGGGCGGGTACAAGGACGTCACGATCGCCTTCAAGAACAAGGGCACCCCCGAGCCCGGCTCGGGCGTGTGGCCCATGCTCAAGTTCGAGGGCGGAGTGCACCGCGTCCAGCGCGTCCCGGTCACCGAGTCCCAGGGCCGTATCCACACCTCCGCCGCCGGCGTGCTGGTCGTGCCCGAGGCCGAGGACATCGAGGTCGACATCCACGAGAAGGACCTGCGGATCGACGTCTACCGCTCCTCCGGGCCCGGTGGCCAGAGCGTCAACACCACCGACTCGGCGGTGCGCATCACCCACCTGCCGACCGGCATCGTCGCCTCCTGCCAGAACGAGAAGAGCCAGCTCCAGAACAAGGAGCAGGCCATGCGCATCCTGCGTGCCCGCATCTACGCCGAGGCCCAGGCCAGCGTGGACGCCGAGGCCGCCGCCGAGCGCAAGAGCCAGGTGCGCACCGTGGACCGCTCCGAGCGGGTCCGCACCTACAATTTCCCCGAGAACCGCATCTCCGACCACCGCGTCGGATACAAGGCCTACAACCTCGACCAGGTCCTCAACGGGGAACTCGACGGGGTCATCAAGGCACTCGTGGACGCGGACACCAAGGAAAGACTCGAAGCCGCACAGTCGTAACGGGTTCCCCTGCCTGAGGGCGGGGGCTTTCGGCCCTGGTGGCCGGAGGCCCGCCGTCACCAGCACGAGCCATCATCAAGGAGGTGACCAGATGGCTGCGTTTCACGTGGGGCGAGAGACCCGCCCCGGAGTGCTTCCTCGGCTCCGGGTTCTGGAATCCGCGTCAGCAGCGCCCGCCGCGGCCGGCGGGACCCTCCCCAGGGACAGGGAGGAGACGGGACGCGGAAGCCGCAGCCTCACTGTGGCATCCGGCGTGGAACACGTGCGAGGGGAGACCACCGCCGCCTCACCTGGCGGTGCCGGCGTCACCCCGGTCCGTTCGGACCGGGGGAGGGCCTGTGAAGGCCACCCACCCCGCGGGGGGACAACGCCCCGCGAGGGGCACCCGTCCGTGCTCGTCGTGGACGAGCACGACGTCCCGTTCCCGCCCACCTGCCCGGCCCGGGCGCGCAGGCTCCTCGAAACCGGCCGGGCGGCCGTGGCCCGGCGCACCCCGTTCACCGTCCGCGTGAAGGACCGCACCGCGAAGGAGGCGGGGGCTTCCTTCTCCGCCTGAAGGCGGGGGTATCCGCCCCAGACATCAGATGAACTTCCTGCTCGACGAGGTCGCCCGCGCGACGCTGAGGCTCGCGGAGGCGGGCGTGGCCTCGCCTCGCACCGACGCCGAGGAGCTCGCGGCGTTCGTGCACGGTGTCCGTCGAGGGGAACTGCACGCGGTCGCCGACGCCGACTTCGACGCCCGGTACTGGGAGTACGTGGCCCGACGCGAGGCCCGCGAGCCCCTGCAGCACATCACCGGTCGCGCCTACTTCCGCTACCTCGAACTCCAGGTCGGGCCCGGGGTGTTCGTGCCCCGGCCCGAGACCGAGATCATGGTCGACTGGGCGATCGAGACCCTGCGCGCCATGGACGTGGCCGACCCCCTGGTGGTCGACCTCGGCGCCGGATCGGGTGCCATCGCCATCTCCATCGCCCAGGAGGTGCCGCGCTCGCGTGTGCACACGGTGGAGATCGACCCCCTCGCCCTGGAGTGGGCGCGCCGCAACATCGGCCTCAGCGGCCACGCCGACCGGGTCACCGCCCACCACGCCGACATGCGCACCGCCCTGCCCGAGCTCAACGGCCGCGCCGACCTGCTCATCAGCAACCCGCCCTACGTCCCCACGGGTGAGGCCGCGGCCATCCCGCCCGAGGTGCGGGACTACGACCCCGCCCCCGCGCTGTGGTCGGGCGAGGACGGCCTCGACATGATCCGCGACCTGGAGGCGGTCGGCCGCAGGCTGCTGCGCCCCGGCGGCGCGATGGCCGTCGAGCACCACGACGGCCAGGGCATCGACATTCCCCGGCTGTTCCCCGAGGACAAGGGCTGGCGCGACGTGCTCAACCGCAAGGACATGGCACGGCGCGACCGCTTCGTGGTCATGCGCCGCGTCGACGAGGACGGCTGACCGTGTCCGTTTCCGCGGTCCGCCGCACCCGCCCCCGTATCCCCGTCAGACCGTGAACCCGGTCGACTCCGTTCGAGAATGAGGTGAACGCAGGTGAGCCGCATCTACGACTGCGCGGACGAGGCCGCCCGCAAGGACGGCCTCGCCGACGCCGCGTCCGCGGTACGCCGAGGCGATCTTGTGGTGCTGCCCACGGACACCGTGTACGGCATCGGCACCGACGCCTTCAGCCCGACCGCGGTGTCCAGGCTGCTCGCCACCAAGGGCCGGGGGCGTGAGATGCCCCCGCCGGTCCTGGTCGGCTCCATGCGCGCCGCCACCGCCCTCGTCGACGACCTGGGCAACCACGGCCGCGACCTCATGGAGGAGTTCTGGCCCGGTCCGCTCACCCTGGTGTGCGGCGCGACCCCGAGCCTGTCCTGGGACCTGGGCGACACCAAGGGCACCGTAGGCGTGCGCATGCCGATGGACCCGGTCGCCCTGGAGCTGCTCAAGGAGGTCGGACCGATGGCGGTGAGCAGCGCCAACAAGTCCGGTCAGCCCTCCGCGACCCGTGTGGAGGAGGCCATCGAGCAGCTCGGCGACGAGGACGTGGCGGTCTACCTGGACGGCGGCGAGACCGAGGTCCGGGTCTCCTCCACCATCGTCGACCTCACCTACGCGGTCCCGCGCGTACTGCGGGCGGGCGCCATCTCCATCGAGCAGCTGCGCTCGGTGTGCGGCACCGTCATCGGCGAGCTGCGCAGGGGCCGTACGAAGGCCGACAGGAGTGAGCAGGCCGAGCAGGCCGAGCAGGCCGAACAGGTCGAGGAGGCGGAGTCCTCACGGGACGACGCCCCACCGGAGACCGGGGACGGCGCGCAGGAGACTCCCAAGGCGGGGCGGGCCCCCGAAGGCGACGAGAGCTAGAGGGGCCGGGAAGTGCGGGAGTACGCGCTCACCTTCGTCATCGCCGCCGCGGTGACCTACCTGCTCGTTCCACTGGTGCGCCGGTTCGCCATCGCCTTCGGCGCCACTCCGCCGGTGCGCGACCGCGACGTGCACAAGGAGCCCATCCCGCGTCTGGGAGGGCTCGCCATCTACGGCGGGTTCGCCGCCGCCCTGCTGATCTCGGCCCAGCTCCCGCACCTGCAGAACGTCTTCGTCGCCGACACCTGGATGGGACTGCTGCTGGCGGGCGGGCTGATCACGGTCATCGGCGTCATCGACGACCGCTGGGGAATGGACGCGCTGAGCAAGCTCGCCGGGCAGACCGCCGCCGCGGGCATCCTCGTCTGGCAGGGCGTGCAACTGCTGTGGCTGCCGCTGCCCGGTACGCAGCTCTCGCTGGGACCGTGGCTGGGCGCGATGATCTCCATCCTGCTCATCGTGGTGACCATCAACGCGGTCAACTTCGCCGACGGACTCGACGGGCTGGCGGCGGGCATCGTCGGCATCTCCGCCTTCGCGTTCTTCGCCTACTACTACGTGGTCGCGGTGGAGCAGGGCTTCGTGCGCCAGTCCTATCCGGCGATGATCGCGATCATCCTGGCCGGCACGTGCGTCGGGTTCCTCTTCCACAACTTCCATCCGGCCAGGGTGTTCATGGGCGACACCGGGGCGATGCTGCTGGGACTGCTGCTGACGTCGATCACCATCACGGTGACCGGCCAGTTCGACGCCAACACCGCGCGTGAGGAGTTCAACTCCGGCCTGGTGGTGTTCCTGCCGGTCGCGCTGCCGCTGCTGGTGATCGCCCTGCCCCTGGCCGACCTGGTGCTCGCCGTGCTGCGCCGGACGCTCGCGGGCAAGTCCCCGTTCGCCCCGGACCGGGGCCACCTCCACCACCGCCTGCTGGACATGGGACACAGCCACATGCGGGCGGTGCTGCTGATGTACCTGTGGGCGGGCATCGTGTCCTTCGCCGCGGTGGCGCTGTCGGTGTTCGACTCCCCGGTGATCGTGCTGTCGGTGACCGCCCTGGTGGCCACGTGCGCGGTCGGCCTCATCGTGCTGCCCCGGCTGCGGAGGCGCGGACTGCGGGCCCGGAGGCGCAAGGAGGGCGTTAAGACGGGTTCAGGTCACGATTCGCGATCCGATGCGTGAACGTGGGGTCGCGTACGGGACCGAACGCCCGTGAAAAGGGGCCGCTGACCTGTGGATACCATGGCGGGAGTGGATGTGGCGAAGGCGACACAAGGCCTGAAAAGGGCCTGGAACGGGCACTTTGCGGCCCGTTAAGGTCGCGTTAAGGAACCCCCGGATCCACCACCAAAAACCTTGTGATAGCTTTCACGAGCAGGCAACCACTGAACCCCACGGAGCTTCGTTGATGCAGGAACACGACGCCCGGACTCTCCGCGGCGCCGCGCTTCCGACGGCCGTCGTCGGCGTGGTCGCGTTGATCGTCGGCTTCGCCATCTCCGGTACCCAGGGACTCTACGGCGCGCTTTTCGGCGTGCTTCTGGTCATCGGCGCATTCGCCGTCTCGGCCTTCGCCATCTCCTGGACCGGCGGTCGGCGTCCCGAGCTCCTCCTCCCAGTGGCCTTCCTCGTCTACACCACGAAGTTCGCGATTCTCATGGCCGCCCTGATGTTCTT
Organism: Nocardiopsis quinghaiensis; assembly: GCF_008638365.1. Classification (GTDB taxonomy): domain Bacteria; phylum Actinomycetota; class Actinomycetes; order Streptosporangiales; family Streptosporangiaceae; genus Nocardiopsis; species Nocardiopsis quinghaiensis. The sequence goes on from NZ_VWVU01000031.1 coordinate 18,884, forward strand.
CCGGGACACGACGGCCCTGGACAAGGACGTCTTCGGATGGACGGCGCTCGCCTGTGTGCTCGTCTGGCTGGCCGCCCAGGCCGTGGCCGTCAAGAGGAGCAAGCAGCCGACCATCGTCCCCGCGGACGAACAGGACGAGAACACGGCCGAGGACAGTGAGGCGCACCGGTGAGCCCGCGCGTACGGGCCGGTGTGCGGAGCCTGATCACCTACTGCTATCTTCCGGAGCGAGATGAACGGTCAACGGAGCGCGAAGAGCGACTCGAAGGAGTCGCCCAACGCCAACCCGGCCACACTCATCTCGTATCTGCTGGGAGGCCTCGCCTTCTGGGGCGGCGTCGGCTGGGTCGTGGACTGGGCGCTGGGCTTCTCCGGCCTCTTCCTGCCCATCGGGTTCGGCGTGGGCCTGGTCGGTTCGATCTACCTCATCTACACCCAGCACGTCCGGTCCTGACCGAACACTCGGATGCGTCCTCCCGCGCTGAGGGTGGAGCCGCACCGACCACAACACCAAGGATTATGTTGCGTCACGACGAAAGGGATCGCCGTGGGTGCTGACGTGAACGTCGTCGCGGCGTCCGAATCAGGCTGCCATATCTTCGGCTCCGGCTGCGGTTTCGAAGCCCCGGGCGTGGGCCTCTTCTCGCCGACGCCGTGGCTCGACTTCGGGCTTCCCGGTGCCGCGGGAGTGAACAAGTACTACCTGGTCGCGGTGGTCGCGCTCATCATCGCCGCCGCCTTCTGGTACTTCACCACGCGCAGGGCCAAGGTCGTCCCCGGCCGCGGCCAGGGCATGGCCGAGATGCTGGTCGGCTTCCTGCGCGACCAGGTGACCCGGACCACCATGGGCAAGGAGGGGGACCGGTTCCTCCCCCTGATCGTCACCCTGTTCCTGTTCATCTTCTGTATGAACATCATGGGTCTGGTACCCGGCCTCCAGCTGCCGGTGACCACCAGTCTGGCCTTCCCCGCGGTCCTGGCCCTCTTCGTCTTCCTGCTGTGGAACATCGTCGGCGTCCGCCGCCACGGTGTCGGCGGCCACTTCAAGGCCCGTCTGATCCCCGGTGGCGTTCCCTGGTGGATCCTGCCCATCGTCGTACCGATCGAGGCGTTGTCGAACTTCGTCATCCGGCCGGCCACGCACATGATCCGTCTGTTCGCGACCATGTTCGCCGGGCACCTGCTGCTCGCACTGTTCGCGGCCGCCGGCTTCTACATGTTCAACCCCCTGTCCCAGATGGGCGGCCTCTTCGGCGCCCTCTCCGTGGGGTACTCCGCCATCGCACTGGTCGGCTTCCTGGTCTTCACGGCCTTCGAGCTGTTCATCATGGCGGTCCAGGCCTACGTGTTCGTCCTCCTGACCTCCATCTACCTCGGTGAGGCCATCGAGGGAGCGCACTAGGAAAACGGCCCCCGGCCTTTTCCGCGTGCATTCATGACCTGTCCGATTCGTAACGTCAGTCCGGCGTCAAACATGATCGCCGACGTGTAGTAAAGGGAATATCAACATGGATCTCGCCGCCATCGAAGGTAACCTGAACAGCATCGGTTACGGCCTCGCCGCCATCGGCCCCGGTATCGGCGTCGGCCTCGTCTTCGGCCTGGGTGTCCAGGCCATCGCCCGCCAGCCCGAGGCTCGCGGCATCCTCCAGGGTCAGATGATCTTCGGCTTCGCCGTCATCGAGGCCCTGGCCATTCTCGGCTTCGTTCTCGCGTTCGCCGTTTAGTCAGACCTGGTCAATAGAACGCGAAGGGATGCCAGCCGTGTATTTGGCAGCCGAGCAAGAGAACGTCCTGCGGATCCACTGGGACGAGTTCACCTTCGGTCTCATCGCCTTCCTCATCATCCTCGGCGTCGTCTACAAGATGTGGCCGAGGCTGACGAAGGCGCTGGACGAGCGTGCCGACCAGATCGAGGGTGGCATCGCTCGCGCTCAGAAGGCCGAGGCTGAGGCGGAGGAGACCCGCCAGCAGTACCGGGAGAAGCTCGAGGAGGCGCACCGCGAGTACGCCCAGGAGCTGGAGAAGGCCAAGGAGCAGAAGGCGGCGATCATCGCCGAGGCGCGCGAGGAGGCCCAGGTAGAGGCCCGTCGCATCGTCGAGGCGGCTCACGCCCAGATCGAGGCCGACCGCCAGCAGACCCTGGTGCAGCTGCGCAACGAGATCGGTGCGCTCTCCACCGAGCTGGCGAGCCGTATCGTCGGTGAGACCCTCAGCGACAGCGCCGCCCAGAACCGCGTCATCGACCGGTTCCTGGACGAGCTGGAGCAGAGCGGGAACACACAGCAGGCTGAGGTGCGTTGATGCGTGGTGTAAGCCGCACGTCGCTGACCGAGGTGACCCGGCGCCTGGACGAGAACGTCCTGGCGTCGGCGAGCACCGCGCAGAGCGGCGCCTCCCTGGGCAAGGAGCTCTTCGAGGTCGTCGCCCTCCTCGGGAGCGAACACTCCCTGCGCCGGTGGCTCGCCGACCAGGCGAACCCGGCCGAGGCCAAGTCCACGCTGGTCGGAGAGCTGCTGGAGACCAGGGTGTCTCCGTCCGCGGTCATGGTGGCCAGTGACGCGGTCTCGGCCAAGTGGTCGACTCCGCGCGACCTCATGGACGCGCTGGAGCGGATGGCGGTCTACGCGACCATCGCTCCTCTCCAGAGCGCCTCGGGGCTCGGCGAGCTGGAGGACGAACTGTTCCGCTTCCAGCGGATCGTCGCCTCCCAGCCGGACCTGCGCGACGCCCTCACCCGTGAAGGGGCGGCCCCCGAGCTGCGGCTCTCCCTGGTGGAGAACCTGCTCTCGGACAAGGTGAACCCCGCGACGCTGACCCTGGTCAGCGAAGCGGTCACCCGGCCCAGGGGCCGTACCCTGGAACAGGCGCTGGAGAACTTCGGACAGCTCGTCGCCGAGCGCGCCAAGCGCTACGTCGCCGTCGTCCGCAGCGCCGTCGCCCTGAGCGAGAGCCAGCAGTCCCGGCTCGGGGCCGCGCTCTCGCGCGCCTACGACCGCGATATCCACCTGAACATCGAGATCGCCCCCGAAACCGTGGGTGGCATGTCCATCCAGGTGGGTGACGAGGTCATCGACGGGACCATCGCCGGGCGTATCGCCGAGGTCCAGCGCCGTCTGGCCGGCTGAAAGAACGCAAGGCAAGCACGCACGGCGCCAGCCCGGCGCCATTTGAGAGCAAGGACAACGTAGAGATGGCGGAGCTGACGATCCGACCGGACGAGATCCGGGACGCGCTGCAGCGCTTCGTCCAGTCGTACGAGCCTGAAGCCACCCGCGCGGAAGAGGTCGGTACCGTCACCTACTCCGGTGACGGCATCGCCCGCGTCGGTGGCCTTCCCTCGGCGATGGCGAACGAGCTGCTGCAGTTTGAGGACGGCACCCTGGGCCTGGCCCAGAACCTCGAGATCGGTGAGATCGGTGTCGTCGTGCTGGGTGACTTCACCAGCATCGAGGAGGGGCAGCAGGTGCGCCGCACCGGCCAGCTCCTCTCCGTGCCGGTGGGTGACAACTTCCTCGGCCGTGTGGTGGACCCCCTCGGGGCCCCCATCGACGGCAAGGGCGAGATCGAGACGACCGAGCGCCGTGACCTGGAACTCCAGGCCGCGACGGTCATGCAGCGCCAGCCGGTCCACGAGCCGATGCAGACCGGTATCAAGGCGATCGACACCATGACGCCGATCGGCCGCGGGCAGCGCCAGCTGCTCATCGGCGACCGGCAGACCGGCAAGACCGCGGTCGGTATCGACGCGATCATCAACCAGAAGTCCAACTGGGAGTCCGGCGACCCCGACAAGCAGGTGCGCTGCATCTACGTCGCGATCGGCCAGAAGGGCTCGACCATCGCCAGTGTGCGCGGCGCCCTGGAGGACGCCGGCGCGATGGAGTACACCACCATCGTCGCCTCCCCGGCGTCGGACCCGGCGGGCTTCAAGTACCTGTCCCCCTACACCGGTTCGGCCCTGGGCCAGCACTGGATGTACGAGGGCAAGCACGTCCTCATCGTCTTCGACGACCTGACCAAGCAGGCCGAGGCCTACCGTGCGGTGTCGCTGCTGCTGCGCCGTCCGCCGGGACGTGAGGCCTACCCCGGTGACGTCTTCTACCTGCACTCCCGTCTCCTGGAGCGCTGCGCCAAGCTCTCCGACGAGCTGGGCGCGGGCTCGATGACCGCTCTGCCGATCATCGAGACCAAGGCGGGCGACGTCTCGGCCTACATCCCCACCAACGTCATCTCCATCACCGACGGCCAGGTCTTCCTGGACTCGGACCTGTTCAACCAGGGCCAGCGTCCGGCGATCGACGTCGGTGTGTCGGTCTCCCGCGTCGGTGGCGCGGCCCAGACCAAGGCCACCAAGAGCGTCTCCGGCACGCTGCGTCTGGGCCTGGCCCAGTACCGCGAGCTCGAGGCGTTCTCCGCCTTCGGCTCGGACCTGGACGCGGTCTCCAAGCAGCAGCTGGAGCGCGGCGCCCGGATGATGGAGCTGCTCAAGCAGGGCCAGTACTCGCCCTTCCCCATGGAGAAGACGGTCGTCTCGATCTGGGCCGGCAACACCGGCAAGCTCGACGACGTCCCGATCGAGGACGTGCGCCGCTTCGAGGACGACTTCCTGGACCACCTCTCCCGAGAGCACTCCGGAATCCTCGACACCATCCGTGACACCGGCAAGTTCGACGACGAGACCAAGGGGTCCCTGGAGTCCGCCCTGGAGAAGTTCAAGCAGGGCTTCCAGACCTCGGCCGGTACCCTTCTGGGCACCGAGGCCGAGACTGAGGCGCTCGACAAGGACCAGGTCGGCCAGGAGACCATCAAGGTCGCCAAGGGCGGGAAGTAACCCATGGGTGCACAGCTTCGCGTCTATCGCCGGAGGATCCGCTCGACGAAGTCGATGGCGAAGATCACCCGCGCGATGGAGCTCATCGCCACGACGCGCATCACCAAGGCGCAGCGGGCGGCGGAGGCTGCTGGGCCCTACGCGCGGGAGATCACCCGGGCGGTCTCGGCCCTGGCCAGCCGGGTGACCTACAACCCGCTGCTGATCGAGTCCGAGAACCCCACCCGTGCGGCCGTCCTGGTCATCACCAGCGACAAGGGCCTGGCGGGAGCCTTCTCGTCCAACGTGCTCAAGGAGGCGGACGCCCTCTCCGGACTCCTGCGGGAGGAGGGCAAGGAGGTCCTCACCTACATGGTGGGCCGCAAGGGCGTGGGCTTCTACAAGTTCCGTGACCGTCCGCTCGAAGGGCAGTGGGAGGGCATCACCGAGCGCCCGACCTACGCGCACGCCCAGGAGATCGGCTCGGCGCTCATGGAGAAGTTCGCCATGGACGCCTCCGAGGGCGGCGTCGACGAGATCCACGTGATCTCCACGGAGTTCGTCTCGATGCTGACCCAGCGCGCCTCGGCCGCCCGTGCCCTGCCGCTGGAGATCGAGGAGGTCGACGCGAACGAGCTCGAGGCCGAACAGGGCGCTCCGCTGCCGCTGTACGAGTTCGAGCCCTCCGTGGAGGAGGCGTTGGACCGGCTGCTTCCGCAGTACGTGACCAACCGCATCTACTTCGCGCTCCTGGAGTCCGCAGCCTCCCAGCAGGCGTCCCGCCGCGCGGCCATGAAGGCCGCCACGGACAACGCTGAGGACCTCGCCAAGAACCTGACCCGCCTGGCCAACCAGGCACGTCAGGCTGAGATCACCAATGAGCTCAGTGAGATTGTCGGCGGTGCCGACGCGCTCGCTGCTGCCAGCGCGGGAAGTGAGTAACAAAAAGTGACTGCGACAGTTGAAGGGACGGCTGGGGCCGGCACCGCCACCGGCCGCATCTCCCGGGTCACCGGCCCGGTCGTCGACGTGGAGTTCCCCGTCGGCTCCCTGCCTTCCATCTACAACGCCCTGCACACCGACGTGAGCATCGGCGGCACGGAGAAGACCGTCACCCTGGAGGTCGCCCAGCACCTGGGTGACAACCTGGTGCGCGCCATCTCCCTGGCTCCCCAGGACGGCATGGTCCGTGGCGCCGAGGTCCGCGACACCGGTGCGCCGATCAGCGTGCCCGTCGGCGACGTCGTCAAGGGCCACGTGTTCAACACCCTGGGCGAGTCCATGGACGTGCCCTCCTCCGAGCTGGGTGCGACCGAGCACTGGCCGATCCACCGCAAGGCTCCGTCCTTCGACCAGCTCGAGTCCAAGACCGAGATGCTGGTCACCGGCATCAAGGTGATCGACCTCCTCACGCCGTACGTGCGTGGTGGCAAGATCGGTCTGTTCGGCGGCGCCGGTGTCGGCAAGACGGTGCTCATCCAGGAGATGATCACCCGTATCGCCCGCAACTTCGGTGGTGTGTCCGTGTTCGCCGGTGTCGGCGAGCGCACCCGTGAGGGTACGGACCTCTTCCTGGAGATGGACGAGATGGGCGTCCTCCCGGACACCGCGCTCGTCTTCGGCCAGATGGACGAGCCCCCGGGCACCCGTCTGCGGGTGGCTCTGTCCGCTCTGACGATGGCGGAGTACTTCCGCGACGTGCAGAAGCAGGACGTGCTGCTGTTCATCGACAACATCTTCCGTTTCACCCAGGCGGGTATGGAGGTCTCCACGCTGCTGGGCCGTATGCCCTCGGCCGTGGGCTACCAGCCCAACCTGGCGGACGAGATGGGCCAGCTCCAGGAGCGGATCACCTCGACGCGGGGCCACTCGATCACCTCGATGCAGGCGATCTACGTCCCCGCGGACGACTACACCGACCCGGCTCCGGCGACCACCTTCGCCCACCTGGACGCGACGACCGAGCTCTCCCGCCCGATCTCGCAGAAGGGCATCTACCCGGCGGTGGACCCGCTGACCTCCACCTCGCGCATCCTGGACCCGCAGTACGTGGGCGACGAGCACTACCAAGTGGCCCAGCGCGTGAAGGAGATCCTGCAGCGCAACAAGGACCTGCAGGACCAGATCGCCATCCTCGGTATGGACGAGCTGTCCGAAGAGGACAAGATCGTCGTCAACCGGGCGCGGCGCCTGGAGCGCTTCCTCTCGCAGAACATGTTCGTCGCCGAGAAGTTCACCGGTAACCCGGGCGTCTTCGTTCCGCTGGAGGAGACCATCGCCTCCTTCAAGGCAGTCTGCGACGGTGAGTACGACCACCTGCCCGAGCAGGCCTTTCTCGACGTCGGCAACATCGACATGGTCGTCGAGAAGGCCAAGAAGCTGCAGGGCTAGAACCGCGCAGCGTCCGTTGAGGGTGGTGGCGGGCGACGGGCGGGCTAGTTGTTGGGCCGGGTCGGTCCCCGCGGATCGTCGGGGACCGACCCGGCCGAAACCACCCGCTAGCCGAGGAGTTTGTGGCAGTGTCGAAGAAGCTTTTCGTCGAGATCGTCTCTCCCGAACGTGAGATTTGGGCGGGCGAGGGCGACATGGTCATCGCGAAGACCGTCGAGGGTGAGATCGGCGTTCAGCCCGGGCACGTCCCGCTGCTCTCGCTGCTGGCCCACGACGCCGTCGTTCGCGTGCTGGGTGCGCGGGAGACCGGTGAGGTCCGGGCCGCCGCGCACAGCGGGTTCGTCTCGGTCTCGGGTGAGGGTCGCGTCTCCATCCTCGCCGAGACCGCCGAGCTCGCGGAGGACATCGATGTGGACCGTGCGCGTACGGCGCTGAAGAGCGCGGCCGAGTCCGGCGACGACGTCGCCCTGGGCCGTGCAAGCAGCCGCCTGCGCGCTGCTGGCGAGGAAGTCGCCTAGCGTACCGGGACGGCGGAACGAGTAGTGGGCATGGAACGGCTGCTGCCTGGCACACCGTGGTTGGAGTCCGCGCAGTGGGTGTTCTACGCCCTGCTCCTCGTCCTCCTGGCGCTGGTACTCGCCGTCACCCTGCGCCGCTGGGTCCTCGTACGGCGCGGCGGCGCGGTGGAGTGCTACCTGCGCGCCGTCGGAGTGCGGGGCCGGAGGGGCTCCTGGCGCATCGGTTTCGGCCGGTACGGCACGGAGAGCCTGAGCTGGTTCCCCATCTTCTCACTCAGACCGCGGCCGACAGCGAACCTGTCGCGCCGCGGTCTCGTCGTTGTGGGGAGGCGTGCCCCCGAGGAGGGGGAGGACCTGCCGGTCGACCTGACCGTGCTCCGCGTCGGCTGGCTCCGCGCGGACGGCTCCGACCCCCGGGAGCCGTCGTACGAGATCGCCATGAACGAGGGCACTCTGACCGGTTTCCTGTCCTGGCTGGAATCGATGCCGCCGGGGACCCACTGGGAGAGCTGAGACGCCGTGTCGGTGACGTGCGGCGGCGCTTCCCGTACCTAGTATGGCCGCATGATCGTTGCCTTCTCCGTAGCTCCCCTCGGTACCGGTGAGTCCGTCACCCCCGCTGTCGCCCGCGCTGTGAAGGTGGTCCGGGAGAGCGGACTGCCCAATGAGACCGGCCCCATGTTCACCACCGTCGAGGGTGAGTGGGACGAGGTCATGGACGTGGTCAGGCGCGCCGTGGAGGCCGCCAAGGAGGGCGCCCCCCGGGTGACCTTCACCCTCAAGGCCGACATCCGCGAGGGCGTCACCGACGCCCTGCACGGCAAGGTCGAGGCCGTCGAGCGCGAACTCGACAACCTCTAGAGGGCGCGGGCCCCTTCCGGAGGGACCCCTGGACACGGCAGGATGCGGTTCCATGTGCGCCTCTCGACTCTCCGGGCCTCCCGTCCTCGCGCTCCTGGTGTTCCTGCTCGCCGCCTGCCAGCCGGCGGGCGGCCACGTCGGCGCGGTGGCCACGGGCCACTTCAGCGCCGCGCACAAGTTCCCCGTCCTGCTCGTGGCCTGGTGCGGCGAGACCGGGCCGCGACAGGTCGACCTGGTCGGCGGACAGCTGCGAAGGCACCTGGTCGCCACACGCGAGTTCGACGGGAACCGGCTGGAGGTCGACCTGTCCGCGCCCGGTGACGACTGGCGGATCACCGACGGGGCGGGTGAGCCCGTCTACCGGCTGGTTCCGGAGTCGGAGCGGGAGGAGTACCTCGTCGGGATCGGGTCCGAGCCCGGTGAGCCGGGGGAGGGCACGGAGCACGACATCGGCACGGTCGTGTTCACGACCGGGGCGATGGCCGACGACGAGGGCGTGTACGCCAGGGCCGAGGGCGTCTCGGAGGCGGAGTTCGCCGCCCGTGAGGACTTCCCGCCCGAGTGCTGAGAGCGCCGTGCGCCCGGAGGCGCGGGGCGCGCCCGGCCCGCGGGAGGGGTGACGGGCCGGACGCGGTTCGGAGCGGTCAGCCGACCTGCGAGTGGGCGTGACCGGTCGGGAGCGTGTCGGAGAAGTACTCCTTGGCGCTCCTGGAGTTGGCCAGGCCCGCCACGGTCAGGGCGAAGGCCGCCGTGATGATCTCGGGTACGGCGCTGACCGGGGTGAACAGCAGTGCGAGGATGACGACGGCGTAGCCGACGTTGACCGCGGTCACCGCCTTTCGCGCGCGGGGACGGTTCCGGCTGACCATGACGGCCAGGACGATTGCCGCCGCGCCGTACACCAGCCCGATGGCCGCGGCGGTCAGTACGGCCCAGGTGGGTACTTGGGCGCTCTCGGCGACGACGCTGACGGTCTCCATGGCGACGGCTCCGGCGAGGGCCAGCAGGCTCATGACGATCTGGTAGATCGCGATCAGGATCAGCAGGACGAAGACTGCCGTGACGGCAGCCGGTCTGGCTCCGGTGGTCATGTACGCCCCGTTCCTTGGTCGTGGATCCGTATAACGGACCCATAACCTTGTTTTTGCGGGCGACACATCATTTCCTGAACATTCTTCGTCCTCGCAGGTGGGGAAGCCGGCCCGGGGACGTGCGCGGAGGCGGGAACGCGGAGAGGGGTCCGCTTCCATGGAGACGGGGTCCCCTTTCCCGGGGCAGGGGACCCCAGGGCGGGTCCGCCGGACACGCCCTAGCGCTCGCCCCCCGGCTTCCAGAGGACCTCGTCACCCTCCCCGGCCACGTACCGGCCGAGGATGAACAGCAGGTCGGAGAGCCGGTTGAGGTACTGGGCGGTGAGCGGGTTGACCGTATCGCCGTGCTCCTCGACGGCCGCCCACACGCTGCGCTCGGCGCGCCGGACCACGATCCGCGCCGTGTGCATGAGAGCCACGGTGGGGGACCCCCCGGGCAGGATGAAGCTGCGCAGGGTGGGCAGGTCGGCGTTGTAGGTGTCGCAGGCCTCCTCCAGGCGGGCGACGTACTCGGGCCCGACCCGCAGCGGCGGGAACTCCGGGTCGGGCACGATCGGCGTGGACAGGTCGGCGCCCAGGTCGAACAGTTCGTTCTGGACGCGGCCGAGCAGGGCCCGGACGTCGTCGGGCAGCTCGCCCATGGCCAGGGCGGTGCCGAGCGCGGCGTTGGCCTCCTCGGTGTCGGCGTATCCGACCAGGCGTGTGTCGTTCTTGCCGGTCCGGCTCATGTCGCCGAGCGCCGTCGTGCCGGCGTCGCCGGTGCGCGTGTAGATCTTCGACAGCACGACCGGCTTGTCGGTGTCCCGTTTGGTCATGGCCCAACCCTAGGGGGCGGGGACCGGACGGGGATCATGCGGGAACCGACAGGAACGCCCGCAGCTGCTCGGCGAGGGGCTCGTCGAGGCTCTGCGGTACGCCCCGGTGGCGGGGGTCCCGGCACGCCCGGCGGAAGGCGTCGGGATCGCCGGTGAGGTCGGTGGTGGCCCGCCTGAGCTCCTCCAGGGCCAGACGGAGGCGGTCGGGGGTGCTCCCCCAGGCGTTCTCGTAGGCCCTGAGGGCGTGGAAGAAGCGGACGCACGCCAGATGCGTCGCCTCCCCGCCGCTCTGGCGCTGGATGTGCTCGGCTACCGCACGGGTTCTGCGCAGGACGGAGGTCATCGAATCACTACTTCCTGATGGGCGGAACACGGGTTCGGCCAGGTGGACCCGTGGTCCGGCCGGGCCGTGGTCCGGCCGGACCACGGGTGCTCAGGCGTTGATGCTCTGGGGCTGGCCCTCGCCCTGGCTGACGCTGATCTTGCGGGGCTTGGCCTGCTCGGCGACCGGGATGCGCAGTGTCAGGACACCGTCGGTGTAGTCGGCCTGGACGTCGTCCGTCCGCAGGGTCTCCCCGAGGAACAGCTGTCGGGAGAAGGTGCCGGTGGGCCGCTCGGCGACCACCACCGATTCGCGGTCGCGCACGGTGTCGGCCCGCTCGGCGGTCACGGTCAGCACGTTGCGCTCGACCTCCAGGTCGATGGAGTCGGCGCGCACGCCGGGAAGGTCGAAGCAGACGATGAAGACGTCCCCGTCGCGGTAGGCGTCGATGGGCATCGCGGCCGGTCGGTTGGTCGCGCCCAGGAGCCGCTCCGTGAGGCGGTCGATGTCGCGGAAGGGATCGGTGCGCACCAGCATCATGGATACCTCCTCTACTCGTACCACAAAACCTGATGCGAGGTGACGCAAGTTTTATACCTCATGATTGAGGAGATAAACAACAGTGTCAGCTAAAGATTTCGTCAGGCAGGAGTGCGCACGGACGCGCACGGGCGCGGCCGTGCGATGCGCGCCGAGGAGGGACGCCGCTCATGACAGAACCCCGGTCAGATTCCACGCGGGGCCTCTACACGATCTCCGTGGCGGCGGAGCTGGCGGGCATCGCGCCGCAGAGCCTGCGCTCCTACGAGGAACGGGGCCTGGTCGCCCCGGCGCGCACTGACGGCGGCACGCGGATGTACAGCGACGGCGACATCGCGCGGTTGCGGCGGGTGGCCGAGTTGGCGGCCCAGGGCGTGAACCTCGCCGGGATGGGCCGGATCCTGGAACTGGAGGACGAGAACAACCGCCTGCGCGACGATTCCCGGGCGGACGGGAGGAGCGAGGGCCACGCACCCCAGTGACGGAGAAGAGTCATTCCGTACCAGGGGGTGAAAGTGATGCAGCTCACTGATACATTGAGGAGTCACGGGGCTACTCAAGGTAGTTTCCGGCGGTGTTCGCACACGGGTTTCCGAGTGGGCAGAGGGGGCCACCCGGGCGGTCGTGGAGGGGGAGACACCGCGAGGGGCGGGCGGCGTGGAACCGGGGGGTTCACGCCGCCCGCCCCGCCCTCAGGGCCGTGCGGTCCGTCCCGCGCGCGGGACGGCGCGGACTACATGCGCCAGGCGTCGCCCACCTGGGGGAACTCGGTCTTGGCCGCGGAGTAGCGCAGCACGCCGTTCACCGGCAGGGTGCTCTCGGCGAAGAACTCCACACCGTGTGCACCGGCGGCCGACAGGTCGGCCACCGAGTCCCAGTTGACCTTGTCCAGGGTGTCCTCGGCGGTGTGGTAGTACGGGTCGAACTGATCGCCCGCGGTACCGCCGTACCACTCGACCTGCTCCTCGCTCTTGACGCCGTCGGCGCCGCTGAACAGGCCGCCGGACGGGATGCCCGCCTCCATGAACGCCTGGTAGTCGCTGCGCCCGCTCAGCACGCCGGGCTCACTGACCTGGTCCTGGGCGGCGAAGTAGTCCGAGAAGACCTTCGCGATCGCACCGGAGCCGGAGGGCGCCTGGACGGATCCGGGCAGCTCCATGCCGCCGTCCAGGACGAACCGGGCGTAGTTGTGCGAGCCGATCATGTCGAAGTTGAGGTAGAGGGCGATGTCCTCGACCTGCTCCGCGGTCAGGTCCTCCACGTAGCGGGTGGAGCCGATCAGGCCCTCCTCCTCGGTGCCCCAGAAGGCGAAGCGGACCTTGTTCTCGGGGTCCTCCTGCTTCGCCAACTGGACGGCGGTCTCCAGCACGAACGCCGAGCCGCTGCCGTTGTCGTTGATGCCGGGGCCCTCCGCGACGCTGTCGAGGTGGCCGCCCACCATGACCACGTTGTCGTCCCGGCCGCCCGGGGTCTCGGCGAGGATGCTGTAGGAGCTCTCCTCGCTGAGCTCGGCGTCTACCCTCACCCGCAGTTCCAGGCCCTCGGCGGCCAGCAGGTCGGCGCCCGCCGTCCCGGAGACCCCCAGGGCGGGGATGTCGGAGAGCTCGCTCACGGTGCCGAGGAAGACCTCGTCGGCGTTGTTGACCACCAGGGCGGCCGAGGCTCCCGCGCCGGCGGCGTTCTGGACCTTGTCCGCGAACGGGCAGCTGCCGCGCATGGTGATCGCGATGGCGCCCTCGGGGAAGTCCGCGAAGTCGTCGGCGGAGCATCCGCTCGCGGCGCTGTCGGTGTTGACGGCCACGGCGGGGGCGGTGGTGTCGCCGGAACCGGAGTAGGACATGGTCACGTAGTCGGTGTCGACCTCGTAGTCGACCTGTTCCGGCGCGGTCTGGGTCAGGACGGCGGTGGACTGTTCCCGCCACAGCTCGTACTCGTACTCGTGCCGGTAGGGCTCGTACCCGGCGCGCTCCAGCTGGTCCTCGACGTACAGGGCGGCGACGTCGTAGCCCGGGGTGCTCGTGGCCCGGTTGCCGCCGTTGTACTCGGCGATGGTGTCGAGGTTCTCCAGGTGCTCCTGGATGGCCTCGGCGGTCACCTGTTCCGACAGCGGCAGGTCCCGGCCCGGCTTGCCGGGCTTTCCCGCGTGCCCGGGCGGCCCCGCGTGCTCGGGGGCGCGGGAGTGGTCCGGCGGACCGGGCTCGGCGTGTGCGGGGGAGGCCGCCAGGGTGCCGACGGCCATCAGGACGGCGGCGGCACCGGCCGTGGCGGCGCGGCGCCGGAAGGCCGGGGCCGACGTGCGTGACGAGGCCCCCTCATGTGTGGGACGCAACGATCTTCCTCCGAAAGTGTGGGGGGTCCACCGCTCCACGGTGTTGGGGGATGGACACCTTGAGTAGGCGAACTACCGCTGCAGCCTGACATCAGAAGGGTTCGCCCGACAAGGACCAGTGGCCACAATTGCCACAATCAGCCATAGACCTTACGTATGGGGGACCACTGTGGTTCGATGGACGGCTTCGGGAGAGCAGAATGTCTTGGCGACGAGGGGCGGAGACCGTCCCTACCCCTCGATCTCGCCCTGGTGTTTGCGCGGCTTGTACTCGACGCCCACCCCGCCCATCACGGCGATGCCACGGATGTGCACGACCGGCGCGTCCGGGTCCACCACGCTGGGAGTGTTCTCGGAGACGCCGAAGCCGCCCATGAGCGGCAGCCCGTGCACCCGGACCTGGATGTCGTCGGGCACGATGACGCCCACCCCGCCCATGACGGTGCAGATCCAGATGGTGGTCTCCCGCTGGGTGAACCGGGCCTCGCGCAGGTCCAGTTCGACACCGCCCATCACCGCGAAGGCGACGAAGGTACCCGGCACGACCCAGCTGCCCGACCGGTCGGCCCCGCCCATCACGACGATCGCGGCCCGGCTGGTGGGCTCCCGGTCCACGATCCGGCCGCCGCCGTAGACCGGGCGGGGCGAGCGGAAGTCGGTGGGTGCGACGGAGGCGCTGGGGCCGCTCTCCGCGGGGAGGTCTTCGGTGATGGGGACGAGCTCGCCGAGGGTCTTGGCCCGGTAGACGGAGTCCAGCCGCTCGCTGTGCTCGTCCGGGTCCAGCCTCCCCTCGGCGAGGGCCTCGCGCAGGCGGTGCGCCACGGAGTCACGGTCGGCGTCGGAGGCGCGTATCCGACCGTGCTCGGGGGGGTTCACTTCGCTCATCGGTTCCACCATATGCCCATTCTTCCGCCCGGTGCCGTGCACCACATCGGGATGATCCCTGAAACGGCCCTGAGTCCGTGGCCGGCTTTTTCACGCGGGTGCGCCTCCGACGGCCGTGCCGGCCCCTGCGCCGGCCCTCCGGGTCAGGCCTCCGGAAGCAGGCCGCGGCGGATCGCCTGGGACACCGCGGCGGTCCGGTCACTCACCCCCAGCTTGTCGTAGACCCGCATCAGGTGGGTCTTCACCGTGGTCGCGCTGATGTGCAGTGCGCGGCCGATCGCCGCGTTGGTGCGCCCCTCCGCGGCCAGGCGCAGGACCTCCGCCTCACGCGGGGACAGGGTGGTGGCGGGCTCGGTGCGCTGGCGCATCCCGGTGACCAGCTTGTCCGCCAGCCGCCTGGTGAGGACGGTCTCGCCGCGCGCGGCGGTGCGCACGGCCTCGGCCAGCTCCGCGCGAGGGGTGTCCTTGAGCAGGTAGCCGGTGGCGCCCGCCTCCACGGCGCGCAGGATGTCGGTGTCGGTGTCGTAGGTCGTGAGTACCAGGACGTGCGCACCGGGGCGTTCGGCGCGGATGCGCTCGGTGGCCTCCACCCCGTCGCCGCCGGGCATACGCAGGTCCATGAGCACCACGTCCGGTTCCAGCGCGGCCACCTGGGCGACCGCCTCGGGACCGGAGGCGGCGCCGCCGACGATGAGCAGGTCCTCCTCGGCGCTGAGCATGCCGCGGATGCCCTCACGGACCACGGGGTGGTCGTCGACCAGCAGGACACGGATCACGGTGCGTACTCCTCGTCGTCCTCGCCCCGGACGCGGTCCGGATCCGGGAGCAGGGGCAGCGACATCCGCACGCGGGTGCCGTGCCCGGGAGAGCTGTCGACCTCCAGGGAACCGCCGACGCCGTCCGCCCGGTGCCGCATGTTCACCAGTCCGTTTCCGCGGCACACCTCGTCGGGACGGAAGCCGACGCCGTCGTCGGTGACGGTCAGCTCCACCGCCCCCGCGGTCGCGCGCCCGGGGTCCGCCGCGTGCGCGTACTCCAGCGCCACCCGCACGTGCCCGGCCCGGGCGTGCCTGCGGGCGTTGGCCAGCGACTCCTGGGCGGTGCGCAGCAGGCAGATCTGGAGGGCGTTGGACAGGACCGCGGGAACGCCGTGCACGGAGGTGTCCACCGGGATGCCGAGCTCGTCCCCCAGGCGCTTCGCGGCCCGCTCCAGGGCGGCCTCGAGGGACCCGTGGTCCAGGTTCACCGGCTGGCGGGCGGCGACCATGGCCCGTGCCTCGGCGAGGTTCTCCGCGGCGGTCTCACGCATCAGGGCGAGGTGGCGCCGGGCCAGCACGGGATCGGTGTCCATCTCCGACTCCACCGCCTGGGTCAGGGCGATGATGCTGGCCAGGCCCTGGGCGAGGGTGTCGTGCATCTCCCGCGCCAGGCGCTCGCGCTCGGCCATGGCCCCCGTCTCCTCCGACAGCCGTGCGGCCTCCACACGGCTCTCCCGGAGCTCCCTGATCAGCTCGGACCGTTCGTAGCTCTGCTCGATGATCCGCCCGAGCCAGCTGCCGAACCACAGCGTGAAACCCACCATCACGCCGTTGATCAGGAGGTTGACGGCGGTGGATTCCCACGTGCTCAGACCGGTCAGC
Source organism: Nocardiopsis quinghaiensis (assembly GCF_008638365.1). Classification (GTDB taxonomy): domain Bacteria; phylum Actinomycetota; class Actinomycetes; order Streptosporangiales; family Streptosporangiaceae; genus Nocardiopsis; species Nocardiopsis quinghaiensis. Next base: position 35,089 of record NZ_VWVU01000031.1, read on the forward strand.
CCGCGCAGCAGCGCCGGAGCCAGCAGGAGCGCGCCCACCGTCGAGATGGCGACCGGGATCCGGGCGGTCATGAAGCACAGCGGGGCCACCCCCACCGTCACGAAGGCCAGGACCGGGTTGGCGGTCAGCGCGGGCAGGCACAGTGCGAGCAGGACACCCATGAGGACCACCGGGCGGATCCGCTCCTCCTGGAGCAGTAACCGCCTGGCGAACAGGTAGTACACGGCCACCACCGCGGCCATGAGTCCCGCGAGCGGCCACCGCAAGAAGGGATCGCTGGTCAGCAGTGCCAAGGCGCCCATGGCCGCCATCACGGAGGTGAAGTACACGTCCCACCACACGCCCAGGTTCCAGGCGTGGTGCTCCTCGGTCGGTGCCCGCGCCCCGACGGGCCCGGGGAGCGGCGCCGTGGCGGGACCGCCGTCCCCGTCCGCCGATGCGGTCACGGTGATCACCCGTCCTTTCGCGTCTTCCAGCGGAACGTCAGTAGTACCAGCGCCAAGCCCAGCACACACCACACGCCGAGCGCGAGGGCCACCGAGGGCAGGTCCCAGGAGCCGCCGGGTTCGAGGGCGGCCATCTCGGCGGGGAAGAACGCGGCGCGCAGACCCTGTGCCATCCACAGCAGCGGGAAGAGCGACGCGGCGTTGAGCACCCACTCGGGCAGGGCGATGACGGGCACGAAGATCCCCGAGACGAATTGCAGGACCAGGAACGGCAGGACCACGATTCCGGACGCGGACCGGGCGTTGCGGGCCAGTGAGCTGACCGCGATGCCCAGCAGGGAGCAGGAGACGGTGCCGAGCGTGAACACCCACGCCAGCGTCACCCAGGCGGTCGGATCCTGGGGCAGTCGCGCGCCGAAGGCGAGACCGCCCACGGCCAGGAGCAGGACCACCTGTCCCAGGGCGAGGAACAGGATCAGCACGGTCTTGCCGACGAAGTAGGCGGTCGGCGGCATGGGGGTGCCGCGCAGGCGGCGCAGGCCGCCGGTGTCGCGTTCGTTGGCGATGGCCAGGCCCAGGGTCTGGAAGCTGACCGACATCAGGCCCATGGCGATCAGGCCGGGAAGGTAGTAGTCCACGGCGGGCATACCCATGTCGAACATGCCGTCGAAGATCGAGGAGAACATGACCAGGATCAGCGCGGGAAGGGAGAAGGTGAAGATCACGCTCTCCCACTCGTTGGCGAACTCGCGGATCTCCAGCCAGCCCCGGGAGAGCCCGACGCGCAGGACACCGGGAAGGGGAGCGTGCTCGGTACGGGTGCTCATACGGAGACGGCCTCCCCCTCGGCACGGGCGTCCCGTTCGTCGTCACCGATCAGGTCCAGGTAGACCTCCTCCAGAGTGGGGCGGTGCACACTCAGACCGGGGACCTCACCGGAGAACAGGGTGGCCAGTTCGCCCACCAGCCGGGTGGGCTCCTCGGTCCTGGTCTCGCGGCGCCGCCCGCCGTCCGTCCAGCTGACGGTGGCCCGGGCCGTGGCCCGCCCGCCCAGGGTGGCGGGGGCGCCCTCGGCGCGGATCCTGCCGCGCGCGATCACGCACACGCGGTCGGCGAGGGCCTCGGCCTCCTCCAGGTAGTGCGTGGTCAGCACGACGGTGGTGCCGTCCTCGGCCAGGTCACCGATCAGCGACCAGAAGTCGCGCCGGGCCCGGGGGTCGAACCCGGTGGTGGGCTCGTCCAGGAACAGCAGTTCGGGCCCGCCGACGATGCCGAGAGCCACGTCCAGCCGGCGCCGCTGTCCGCCGGACAGGGAGGTGACCCGGGCCCCGGCCTTCTCGCCGAGGCCGACCAGCTCGACCGTCGCGTCGGGATCGCGGGGGTCGGGGTAGTAGCCCGCGAAGTGGCGGACCACCGCACGCACGGTCAGTTGCGGGACCAGGGTCTCGCGCTGCCAGACCACGCCGATGCGCGCACGCCACCGGCGCCCGGCCGTGCCGGGGTCCTGGTCCAGGACCCGGGCGGTGCCGCCGTCGCGGCGGCGGAAGCCCGCGAGGATCTCGACGGTGGTGGACTTGCCCGCCCCGTTGGGGCCGAGGAAGGAGAAGACCTCGCCGCGCCGGACGGTCAGGTCGACACCGGCGACAGCCTCGTCGTCGCCGTACTTCTTGCGGAGGCCACGTACCTCGATCGCTGTCTCGCTCATGGCACCGACTCTTCCGGAACGGCGCCGGCCCGGGTATCGGCCGTCGGGGCGCACCCGGGTCCTCCGATCAGAGGACACCGCCCCGCACGGGTACCACCACGCGGTGGGTGCCACCGTGCCGGGTCAGAACAGGCGCAGGACGTCCGGCTCGATACCGCGCAGCTCGTCGTAGTCCAGGACGACGCAGGCGATGCCGCGGTCCTCGGCGAGGACACGGGCCTGCGGCTTGATCTCCTGTGCGGCGAACACGCCGCGCACCGGCGCCAGCTGCGGGTCCCGGTTGAGCAGCTCCAGGTAGCGGGTGAGCTGCTCGACGCCGTCGATGTCCCCGCGCCGCTTGAGCTCCACCGCCACGGTGGCGTTCTCCCCGTCCCGGCACAGGATGTCGACCGGGCCGATCGCCGTCGGGTACTCGCGGCGGACGAGGGTGTAGCCCTCGCCGAGGGTGGTGATGTGCTCGGCCAGAAGCTCCTGGAGGTGGGACTCGACGCCGTCCTTCTGCAGGCCGGGGTCCTTGCCCAGTTCGTGCGAGGTGTCGTGCATGACCTCCTCGACGGTCAGCACCAGCTTCTCACCGGACTTGCCGTGCGTGACCGTCCACACGTCCGGACCGTCCTCGACGGCCTCCTCGCGCACCTTGCACGGAGGGTTCATCCAGTTCAGCGGTTTGAACGCCCGGTCGTCGGCGTGGATGGACACGCTCCCGTCGGCCTTGATCAGGATCAGGCGGGGAGCCATGGGCAGGTGGGCGGTGAGACGGCCGACGTAGTCGACGCTGCACCGAGCGATGACGAGACGCACGAGAGGTCACGTTACCGCCTTCGGACGGCGCGCGGGGCGCGTCCGCGTAACCGCCGCGCACCGCATTGGCAATGACAACCGTATCCACATGCGTGTACCCCGGAGGGAAGGCAGTTGTGTCCTTCACGCCCCGTGACTGGGTGCCGACAGGCCTCTAACGTCGCCAGAGGACAGGCGCGGACGAACCGCTCTGTAACGACGAAGGGACATCCATGTCGCTGACGGTCTCACCGGACCTGCTGGAGAAGGCACAGCGCGGCCCGGTCGACGATGCCGACTTCATCGCCTGCATCAAGGACTCCCTGCCCTACGCCTGGGAGGTGGTCAGCGGTCTGGCCGACGGCGCCCGGAGTGCCGAGTCCGGCTTCGAGGCCAACGAGGTGCCCCCGCCCGGTGAGGGGGAGCGGGGCCAACTGCTGCGCCTGCTCGCCAGCGACGCCATGCGCGACGCGGTGGAGCGGCACTTCGGTCTGCGCCTGGCCTTCCAGAACTGTCACCGTGTGGCGCTGTTCGCACCCGGAGCGGAGGCCGCCCACGCGGAGTTCACCTCCCCGAGGGCCCAGCTGCTGAACCAGTCCCCCGAGCTCGTGGACTGCTGAGAGGAACAGGCTCCGACAAGGAGGAACGGCGGGACCGCCGCGCCGGGGGAGCGGTGCGGCGGCCCCGCCGTCGGCGCCGAATGCCCCACCGGGCATCCCGTGCGCTGTTGGGGGCACGGGGACCCGTACTCTGGGCGTATGGTGCAGGAATTTGACAAGGTCGGTGTCGTCGGACTCGGCGCGATGGGCGCGGGTATCGCTGAGGTGTTCGCACGCGCGGGGTTCAACGTCATCGGGGTCGAGATCGACCAGGCCGCCGTCGACCGCGGCCGCGCCCACGTGGACAAGTCCCTCTCGCGGGCGGTCAGCAAGGGCAAACTCACCGAAGAGGAACGCGCCGGGATCGACGCCCGGCTGACGTTCACCACCTCGCGCGAGGACCTCGCCGACGCGGACTTCGTCGTGGAGGCCGTCCCCGAGCGGCTGGACATCAAGAAGGACGTCTTCAGCGATCTGGACCGGATCTGCCCGCCCGGCACGATCCTGGCCACCAACACGTCGTCGCTGTCGGTCACCGAGATCGCCGCGCTCACCGGCCGTCCGGACAAGGTCGTGGGTCTGCACTTCTTCAACCCGGCTCCGGTCATGAAGCTGGTCGAGGTCATCACCACGGTCTCCACCAGTGACGAGACCGTCGACCTGGTCTCGGAGGTCGCCAAGCGCATCGGCAAGACCCCCGTGGCGGCGGGTGACCGCGCCGGGTTCGTGGCCAACGCCCTGCTGGTGCCCTACCTCAACGACGCCGTCCGCCTCTACGAGCGCAAGATCGCCACCCGGGAGGAGATCGACGCCGCCGTCCAGAAGGCGGCCGGCGTGCCCATGGGTCCCCTGACCCTCGCCGACCTGGTCGGCCTGGACGTCTGCCTGGCCGTCATGGACGTGCTGTGGGAGGAGTACCGCGACCCGCGCTACGCCGCCTCTCCGCTGATGCGCCGCATGGTCGCCGCGGGCCACCTGGGCCGCAAGTCCGGCCGGGGCTTCTACGCGGGCGCCGACGAGGCGCCCGAGCCCCGGCCCGGGAGCCGCTACGCGGAGATGGTCCGCGAGGAGGAGACCCTGGACCTGGGCGAGATGCTCATCGCTCCGCAGATCGACGACGCCATGCGCATGATCGGCGACGGGTACGCCTCCGCCAAGGACGTCGACACCGCCATGAGGTTCGGCTGCGGCTACCCCAAGGGCCCGACCGAGCTCCTGGAGGAGCGCGGCGCCGAATCCGTGGTCACCACCCTGGTCGCGATGAGCGAGTACGGCCTGACCACCATCGCCGTGCCCGCGCCGCTGCTGATGGACCGGCTGCCCGACACCGAGGAGGGCGAGGGACACGGCGGCGGCTGCGCCTGCCACGGTTAGCGGTCCTCGTTCCGGGGGGCTCCGACCGTCGGCGCCCGAACAGCCTTCTTGTGGCCGCCGTCATGTGTGTGGCGGCGGCCACTGCTCCGCTTCTTCTACCCTGGACGGTGTGAGCCCGCGTCGTAACTCCCCCCGCCGCAAGTCCGGCCGGGGCCGTAGCGCCCCCGGTCGTGCCCCCGCCGACGAGGATTCCCTCGTGCTGCGCATCACAGGAGGACAGCGCCGCGAGACGGGCCCTGACGGTGAGTGGGTGACGCGCCGCATCCCGGGTGCCTCGGCCACCAAGGTCTACCGCTGTCCCGGCTGTGCCCAGGAGATCCCCCTGGGCATGGCCCACGTCGTGGCCTGGCGCCCCTACGGCGACGGTGGCGACCGGCGCCACTGGCACTCCTCCTGCTGGGACCGGCGCACCCACCGCGCCCCCCGCTACTGAGCCCACGGCCACCGAACCCGGACACGAGGAGCCATGGAGATTCGAGCCACCACGGTGCTGCCCGCCGTGAGACGACCCATCACCCTGCACACCGCCGACGGCCTGGAACTGGTCGGCGAGCTGGCCCTGCCCGAGGGGCGCGACCCGAAGGCCACCCTGGTGTGCCTGCACCCGCTGCCCACCGCCGAGGGCATGATGGACAGCCACGTCCTGCGCAAGGCCTCGTTCCGGCTGCCCGCACTGGCCGACGTCGCGGTGCTGCGCTTCAACACACGCGGCACCGGTTCGCGGCACGGCACCAGCCAGGGCGAGTTCGGCGGGGGCGAGACCGAGAAGCACGACGTGCTCGCCGCCATCGAGTTCACCGAGTTCGAGGGCCTGCCCGAACCCTGGCTGGTGGGCTGGTCCTTCGGTACCGAGCTGGCCCTCAAATGGGGTGCCGATCCGCAGATCAGGGGTGCCCTGCTGCTGTCGCCGCCGCTGCACCGCGCCGACGAGTCCGACATGGCGGTGTGGGCCGAGTCGGGTAAGCCCGTGATCGCCCTGGTGCCCGAGCACGACGACTACCTGCGCCCCGACGAGGCCAGGGAGCGGTTCAGCCCGCTCACCCAGTGCGAGGTCATCGGAGTGGAGGGCGCCAAGCACCTGTGGGTGGGCGAGCCCTACGTGCGCCGGGTACTGGACGAGATCGTCAAACGGGTCAACCCCGGGGCCTACCCGCTGCCCATCGAGTGGGACGGCCCGTACGAGAGGGACACGCAGACCCTCCGGTGACCGTGCACCGACCCGACACACCGAAGGGCCCGCCCTCCCCCTGAGGGGAAGGGCGGGCCCTCGTGCGTGAGCGTGTGTCAGCCCCCGAGGGGACGGGACACTACTCCTGCCACCAGTCCTCGTCGTCGGTGCCCTTGCCGGAGTGCGCGGGCTGCTTGGTCTCCTCGGCGGCCGGCGCGGGCTCCTGCTGGATCGCGGCCGGGGACGGAGCCGCCGGGGCGGCGGGCGCCGCCGGAGCGGAGCCACCGCCACCGAGCAGCTGGCGCAGCTGCTGGAGGTGCGACTGGATGCTGTCGCGCTGGCGGTTGAGCTCGTCGACCTCCTTCCGAGCGACCGTCATGATCCGGTTCGCCTCGGCCTTGGCGTCGCTGAGCTGGTGCTCGGACTTGGACTTGGCCTCGGCCTCGATCTGGGAGGCGTTCTTCTTGGCGTTGCCGACCAGCTGCTTGGCGTGGTTCTCGGCGTCGCGGCGGGTCTGCTCGGCCTGCTGGCTCGCCTTGGTGGCGCGCAGCTCGGCGCTGGAGGCCCGCTCCTCCGCCTCGTTGACCATCTTCTGCGTGGCGGCCTGGGCGGCGGCGAGGCGCTCGGCGTCCTGACGCTCGGCCTCGGCGCGGCGGTCGGCCAGCTGGAGCTCGAACTGGTCCTCGGCCTCGGTGCGGCGGGCCTCGGACTCGGCGTAGGCGCGCTCGGAGTTCTTGCGCAGCTCCTCGGCCTGGCTCTTGGCGGCCTGGATGGTCTCGTCGCGCTCGCGCTTGGCGGCGGCGCGGGCCTGGGCGCACTCACGCTCGGTGGTGGTGCGCAGCTTGGCGATCTCGCCCTCGAAGGTGGCGCGCTTCTCGGCGATCTCGTGGTCGACCGCGGAGCGCTTCTTCTGGACCTCGCGCTCGGTGGTGGAGGTCAGCTCGTCGGCCTCGCGGCGGGCGGTGGTGGTGATCTCCTCCGCCTCGGTCTCGGCGGTCTGACGGGTCTCGTCGGCCTCGCGCTGGGCGAGGGTACGGGCCTCGGTGGCCTCGGACTCGGCGGCCGCGCGCATCTCGGCGGCCTCGATCTGGGCGGCGGAGCGTATGTCGTTGGCGTCGATCTGCGCGCTCTGGACCAGCTCGTTGGCCTGCTCCTCGGCCAGGCGCAGCAGCTCCTCGATACGCGAGCCCAGGCCGGAGTAGGAGGGGCGCTCGCGCTCCTGGAGCTGGCGGGTCTTGGCGGCCAGTTCGGACTTGAACTTGTCGAGCTGCTTGGTGTTCTGCTTCAGGTCGTTGCGCAGGCTTTCCAGGTGGTCCATCACCTGGTTGCGGTCATAGCCACGCAGCACCACGTCGAATTCGGGTGGGGTGTTGTCTTCGTCGAAGATGTTGTTGAGCTGGGTGTCAATGTTGTTTGACGACATGTGGCGGAGTCCTGAACGGGTGCGAGACGGCTACTTGCAAACGGCCGGGGACGACGAGGAGGGCGGCTGCGTTGTCCCCGGGGGACAGGCGGGTCCGGAACTAGCGAGCCGGGGGGTGTGGGGGCCGGTGCCACGGGCTTCGTGCGCCCTGACCGCCTCCGAGGCCGCCCGCGTGCGCCCTGTCACCTGACACGGCGGTACGGCCGATCCGGCTCGACTACCGGACTGCAAGACATGGACCAGAGCCGGAACGGTGAATCCGGCAGCTAGCCGACTTTATCAAGCGCGGAACCCCTGGGAAGAGGGTTTCGGGTAACTTCCGGTGGCCTCTGTGCCCGACCACGCACATGACGCCCAACCTGTGATGTGTCCGGAACTCTCCCGTGACGTCTCCCCGGCGTCGCCGTGCGGAGGTAACGCCTGCTCAGACGCGGTCCCCGCTACCGGTGCGGCTCTGGACCAGTTCTGTGAGCACGCCTCCGCAGTCCTTGGGGTGCAGGAAGACGATCCTGGACCCGGCGGTCCCGGCACGGGGCCGGGAGTCCAGGACGCGCACGCCGTGTTCTCCGACACCCGTCGCGCTGCCGGCCACGTCGGCGGTCCCGAAGGCGATGTGGTGGACGCCCTCGCCGTTGCGCTCCAGGAACTTCGCCACCGGGGAGTCCTCCCGGACCGGTTCCAGCAGCTGCAGGTACGTGGCGCCGCCGTCGTCGGTGCCGTTGATCCGGAGCATGGCCTCGCGCACGCCCTGCTCCTCGTTCACCTCCTCGTGGGCCACCTCGAACCCGTACGTGGACCGGTAGAACGCGATCGAGGCGTCGAGGTCGCGGCAGGCGATCCCCACGTGGTCGAGCCGGGTCAGCCCCGAGAACGGTACGGGAGAGGGGGGCGGGTCGGTGAACTCGCTGGCCGAGTGCGGTGTGTCACTCATGGGGTGAACCTCCCGGGGGTCGCTGACGGTTGTGTGGGTATCGTTGCAGACCAGGTGCGTCACCCATCACTTGGAGGCCAGTTACGATGCCCGGTTCCGTCATCGTCGGTGGGGCTCGAACCCCCACCGGCAGACTCCTCGGCTCCCTCGCCGGGTTCTCCGCCGTCGACCTCGGCGGCTTCGCGATCAAGGCCGCGCTGGAGCGCGCCGGTATCAGCGGCGAACAGGTCGGATACGTGGTCATGGGACAGGTGCTCCAGGCCGGCGCCGGGCAGATCCCGTCCCGCCAGGCCGCCGTCAAGGCGGGCATCCCCATGAACGTGCCCTCGGTGACGATCAACAAGGTCTGCCTGTCGGGCCTGGACGCCATCGCCCTGGCCGACCAGCTCATCAGCGCGGGCGAGTTCGACGTGGTGGTGGCCGGGGGCATGGAGTCCATGACCAACGCGCCGCACCTGCTGCCCAAGTCCCGCAAGGGCTACAAGTACGGGTCGATCGAGGTCCTGGACGCGACCGAGCACGACGGCCTGACCGACGCCTTCGAGGGCGACTCCATGGGCGCCTCCACCGAGCGCCACAACGGCAAGCTCGGCCTCGGACGCGAGGAGCAGGACGCCTTCGCGGCCCGCTCCCACCAGCGCGCGGCGGCCGCCGCCTCCGCAGGGCGCTTCGACGCCGAGATCGTCCCCGTGGAGATCCCGCAGCGCAAGGGCGACCCGGTCGTCTTCTCCGCGGACGAGGGCGTCCGGCCCGACACCACCACCGAGAGCCTGGCCAAGCTCCGCCCGGCCTTCGACAGCGAGGGCACGATCACCGCCGGCTCCTCCTCCCAGATCTCCGACGGCGCCGCCGCCGTGGTCGTGATGAGCCGCGCCAAGGCCGAGGAGCTGGGCGCCCCGGTCCTCGCCGAGATCGGCGCGCACGGCAACGTCGCCGGTCCGGACAACTCGCTGCACTCCCAGCCCTCCAACGCCATCAACCACGCGCTGACCAAGGCCGGGCGGTCGGTGGAGGACCTGGACCTGGTCGAGATCAACGAGGCCTTCGCGTCGGTGGGCATCCAGTCGACCAGGGACCTGGGCGTCTCGGAGGACATCGTCAACGTCGACGGCGGCGCCATCGCGATCGGCCACCCGATCGGCGCCTCCGGTGCCCGGATCGCCCTGCACCTGGTCCACGAGCTGCGCCGCCGCGGCGGCGGGCTCGGTGCCGCGGCCCTGTGCGGTGGCGGCGGCCAGGGCGACGCCCTGCTGTTCACGGTGCCCGCCGAGTAGCGCGGCACGTCGGTGGTCGCCGGAGCCGGTTCCCGGCGGACGGCGGCCGCCTCCCCACGGCCTGGACCACGGGCACCGGGAGATCCCCGACCGCCCGCGTGGCGCGTCCGTGCGGGAAAGCCCGATCCGAAGAGACCGTGTACCCGGGAGAGCCCCGGGACACACGACGCACCTGACAGCCGCGGGGCGGGGGCCACGAGCCCTCGCCCCGTCCTGCTCCGCTGACACCGAGGAGTCCCATGCACGCCCCCCGACTGGTCGAACGGGTTCGCGGGGGTGACCGTCGGGCGCTGGCCCGCGCGATCACCCTGGTCGAGAACGGGTCCGAGGAACTGCGCGAGATCATGGCGGGCCTGGCCCCGCACACCGGCCGCGCCCGGGTGGTGGGCTTCACCGGATCCCCGGGGGTGGGCAAGTCCACCACCACCAACGCCGTCGTGCGCGCGGCCAGGGCGAAGGGGCTGACCGTGGCCGTGCTGGCCGTGGACCCCTCGTCGCCGTTCACCGGAGGTGCCCTGCTGGGCGACCGTGTGCGGATGCAGGAGCACGCCACCGACCCGGGGGTGTTCATCCGCTCCATGGCCAACCGGGGTCATCTGGGCGGGCTGTCCTGGGCCACGCCGCACGCGCTGCGGGTGCTGGACGCGGCCGGGTTCGACGTGATCCTGGTGGAGACCGTGGGCGTGGGCCAGGCCGAGGTGGAGATCGCCGGGCAGGCCGACACGACCGTGGTGCTCTGCGCCCCGGGCATGGGCGACTCGGTGCAGGCCGCCAAGGCGGGCGTGCTGGAGGTCGCCGACGTCTTCGCGGTCAACAAGGCCGACCGGGACGGAGCCAGGTCCACCCTGCGCGAGCTGCGCCAGATGATCGCCATGAAGGACCGCACCGACCACGAGTGGAAGCCGCCGATCGTCATGACCGTCGCCTCCAGGGACGAGGGCGTCGACGAACTGTGGGAGCGGATGGACGAGCACTTCGCCCACCTGGAGGCCAGTGGCGACCTGGCCGCGCGCCGCAGGGCCCGTGCCGGGCACGAGGTACAGGCGATCGTGCTGGACCTGCTGCGCTCGCGGATGGGCGAGGTGGGCGACGACACCGGTCTGGACACCCTGGCCGGGGAGGTCGCGGAAGGGCGACAGGATCCCTACTCGGCCGCGGAGGCGCTGGTCAAGGAGCTGGGCGCCGACCTGCGCTAGACCTGGTGCGGTGATCGCCGGGGCCGACCGGGTTCGCCCGGTGCCCCGGTCTGGCTCCCAACGGCGGTGATCTTGCTCTCAGCGGCACTCTCGACCGCCGGCAGCGCCGCTGGGAGCAGGATGATCCGGCGCGGACCCCCGGACACCGCGCCAGGGTTTGAGGACCTCGCGCAGTACGGCGGCGAAGCCCTCGGGGTCGTCGGCGAAGCCGCCGTGCCCGCCGAGAGAGAGGTGGCCGGCGCGGACCGTCGCACATCGGTCCGCACCGGCCGGGCGGCGGTGCTCCCCGGAGCGGAGCACCGACGCCGTTCGGGCCCGGTCCGGGGTCGCCGGACCGGGGGTACTCAGCCGTCCAGCGCCGTGTCGATGGCCGTCATGAGGCTGCCGTCGGCGTCGTCGCCGTCGACGGACCAGATCATGACTCCGCCGAGGCCCTGGGACTGCGCCCAGTCGGTCTTCTGGGTCATGGAGATCTCGTCGTCGTAGGTCCAGAAGGTGGAACCGTCGTAGAGCCAGGCGGTGCCCAGCGCGTCGTCGCGGTGGAGCTCGTAGCCCTGCAGGTCCTTCAGGACCTTCCAGTCGTCGATCCCGGCCTCGTAGCCGCCGGGGGCGGGACCGGTGGCACTCTGGAAGAGGCCGTCTCCGTTCGGTCCGGGCTCCACCCCGGTCCAGCCGCGCCCGTAGAACGGCACGCCCAGGACCATGTCGGCCGGGTCGACACCGCGGTCGAGGTAGGCCTGGACCGTGGTCTCGGTGGAGTAGACGTCGGGGCCGGGGTCGGCGGGGTGCTCGACCAGGTTGGACTGGTGGTTGGCGGTGCTCTCCCAGCCACCGTGGTAGTCGTAGCCCTGCACCGTGATGAAGTCGAAGTCGCTCATGAGCGACGGCATCTCGAAGCCGAGCTCGATCTTCTCCGGGTCGGCGGGCAGGAAGGCGGTCAGCTCGTACTCACGGCTGGTCTCGCCCTCCAGGGCGTCCAGCTGGTCGCGGAACTCCGAGACGAGGGCGGTGAAGTTCTCCTTGTCCTCGGGGCGGACGGTGTTGTGCTCGTGGCCCGCCGATCCGGGCCACTCCCAGTCCAGGTCGATGCCGTCGAAGACGCCTGAGGCGGACCCGGCGCCACCGGCGCCGTCGAAGAGGGGCAGGTTGCCGCGCAGGTACTGGTCGACGCAGGAGGAGACCATGCGCTCGCGGGACTCGGCGGTCAGGGCGGCGTCGGAGAAGTGCTCGGACCAGGTCCAGCCGCCGAGGGAGATGTTGACCTTCAGGTGGGGGTACATCTCCTTGAGCTCGCGCAGCTGGTTGAAGTTGCCGCGCAGGTCCTGGTCCCAGGTGTCGGCGACCCCGTCCACGCTGTCGGCGGCGCCGAAGGAGCGGCCGTAGTCGGCCCAGGCGTCGCCCTGGCCGGGCTGGTTGGCCATGAAGCACTCACCGTTGGCGTTGATGTTGCCGAAGGCGTAGTTGATGTGGGTGAGCTTCTCGGCGGTACCGGAGGTCACCAGGTCGTTCACGAGGTAGCCGCGGTCGTAGACGCCCCACTGGGTGAAGTAGGCGACCCGGCGGTCCTCGGGCGGGTCGGTGGGCCCGCCGCCTTCCGCGCCGGTGGTGGCGGTGACGGGGGCACTCTCCGGGCCGCGGTTGTTGGAGGTGTCGTAGGCCCGCACGGTGAACGTGTACCCGGTCTCCGGCGTCAGGCCGGTGACCGTGGCGGTGGTGCCGCTGACGGCGCGGACGACCTCGTCGCCGGAGAGGACCTCATAGCCAGCGATCCCGACGTCGTCGCTCGCGGCCGTCCAGTCCAGGGAGGCGGTGGTGGCGGTGGTGCCGGTGACGGTCAGCCCGCTCGGCGCTGTGGGCGGCTCGGTGTCCTCTTCCTCCCCGCCCGGTTCGCCGGAGCAGGGGTTGCCGTTGATCGCGCAGTCCACCGGCGCGGTGTCGCCGCCGCCGTGGGTGCCGTTGAACCCGATGGAGTAGCTGCCGCCCGCGGGAACCGCGGTACCCCACGAGGGCGGGGCGATGGTGTACGCGGCGCCGGACTGGCTGAGGGTGGCGTTCCACAGGCTGGTGATCGCCGCGTTCGGGGGGAGCTGGACCTCGACGGTCCAGTCCGAGAGCGGCGCGTCCGAGCCGTTGTCGATGGTGAACTGTCCGCCGTAGCCGGTCTCCCAGCGGCTGGTCTCCACGTAGGTGACGGTGACGCCGGTGGTGTCGGCGGCGGCGGGGACAGGGGACAGGGCGATGGGTAGGGCGACGACCGCGGCCGCCAGGGCCGCGATCCGGTTTCTGAGTCGTGCTCTCACTGTTGCTCCTGGTGCGTGAGCGGGTGTGGGGGTCGCCTTCCGCCGCGGCGGGGCGGCGGAGCGGCTGCGGGGTGTGCGCCCGAGGAGTTCGGTGTCCTGAGCTGACCGGTACCGGTTCTCGGTGGCGCGCGTGGGGGGTGCCGTGCACGTGGGGGAAACATGGCGTCGTGTCCCAAGGGGTGGGGGAGGGGCCGGGATCTGGGTGGCCGGCGCGAACCGTCGCACATCGGTCCGCGCCGGCCCTGGCGTCGGTGCTCCCCGGATCGGAGCACCGACGCCGCTCGGGCCCGGTCCGGGGTCGCCGGACCGGGGGTACTCAGTCGCTCAGCGCCGTGTCGATGGCCGCCATGAGGCTGCCGTCGGCGTCGTCGCCGTCGATGGACCAGACCATGACTCCGCCGAGGCCCTGGTCCTGGGCCCAGTCGGTCTTCCGGGTCATGGCGGTCGGGTCGTCGTAGTTCCAGAGGGTCTCGCCGTCGTAGATCCAGGCGGTACCGGCCCCGTCGTTGCGGAAGACCTCGAACCCGCCGGAGGCGGCCTTCTCCTCCAGGACCTTCCAGTCCTCGGTGCCCGCCGCGTACGTCCCCTGCGCGGGTCCCGTCGCGGACTGGAAGAGGCCGTCGCCCTCGGGCCCGGGCTCCACGCCGGTCCACCCCTGTCCGTAGAAGGGGACGCCCAGGACGAGCTTGCCGGGGTCCACGCCCCGGTCCAGGTAGGCCTGGACGACGAGCTCGGTGGAGATCACCGGCTGGGGGTCGCGGGCGTCGACGACCAGGTTGGACTGGTGGTTGGTCGTGCTCTCCCACGTGCCGTGGTAGTCGTAGCCCTGCACCGTGACGAAGTCGAAGTCGTGCATGAGCTCGTCCAGCTCGTATCCGGCGTCCAGGCGCCAGCCGCCGGCGGGCATGAACGCGGTCAGCTCGTAGTGGCGGTCGGTCTCCTCGCCGAGCTCGTCCAGCTGGTCGCGGAACTCCCGCACCAGGGCGGTGTAGTTCTCCTTGTCCTCGGGGCGGACCGTGTTGTGCGGGTTGCCGCCGGACCCGGGCCACTCCCAGTCCAGGTCGATGCCGTCGAAGACGCCGTAGGCGGCGCCCTCACCGCCCGCTCCGTTGGTCTCGGGCAGGTCGCCGCGCAGGTACAGGTCGACGCAGGAGGAGACCATGCGCTCGCGGGACTCCTCCGTCAGAGCCGCGTCGGAGAAGTGCTCGGACCAGTTCCAGCCGCCCAGGGAGACGTTGACGAGCAGGTCGGGGTACATCTCCTTGAGCTCGCGCAGCTGGTTGAAGTTGCCGCGCAGGTCCTGGCCGGGGTCGTCGGCGACGCCGTCCACGCTCTCCTCGGCGGGGACGGCGTGCCCGTAGTCGGCGAGGGCGTCGCCCTGGCCGGGCTCGTCGCTCATGAAGCACTCGCCGTCGGCGCTGACGTTGCCGAAGGCGTACTGGAGGTGGGTGAGCTTCTCCGCGCTGCCGCTGTCCACCAGGTCCCGGACGTGGTAGTCGCGTTCCTTGGCGCTCCACTGGGTGTAGTAGGCGACGCTGCGGCTGTCGTGGGCGGGCCCCCCGGCGCAGGAGGAGCCGTTGACCAGGCAGCCCACCGGTTCGGTGGCGCCTCCGGAGTGCAGGCCGTTGAAGCCGAAGGAGTAGCTGCCGCCGGCGGGAACGCTGGCGCCCCAGTGCGGCGGGGTGATCGTGTAGCCGTCGGGGGCGCCCGCGAGCGTGGCGTTCCACAGGTGGTGGATACGGCTGCCGTCGGGGAGCGCGAACTCGACGGTCCAGTCGCTGACGGCCGTGTCCGAGGCGTTGTGGACGGTGATCTCACCGGTGTGGCCGGTGCTCCACCGGGCCGGCTCCGTGTAGGTGGCCGTGAGGTCGGAGGCGGTGGCTTCCCGGGCTCCGGCCTCCTCGGCGGCGGCCGGCGACGCGGCCGCCGCGAGCGGGGCGAGCAGCACGGCGGCCGCGGCGGCCGCGAGGCGGGTTCTGAAACGCGGTGCTCTCACGTGGGGGTATCTCCTGGTGAGTGAGCGGGGATCGGGGGATGTGTCGGCAGCCGCACCGTGAGCGGGTGGGACGGTCTGCGTTCGGGCGGCTGCGGAAAGCGGTGGTTCGCGGCCTGGGTCGGCGCCCTCCTACGGAGGTGTTTCACGGTCCAAGTGAGGCCAGGTGATCACTCCTGTGCCTCTGACGTGGGAGGATAAATTTTTAGGAAACTTAACTAATAATTCCGGGTGCCGTCAACGTCCATGTCGTGACTTTCCGGCGGTTTCCCCGCGTCGGATCCGAATCTTCCGAGATGGCGGGGTGGACCGGATTCCGAAAACGTCATCTGTCCCCTTGTGGCCATGGAAAATCCTTGATTTATTTCCATGTGTCTGTTATCGCATCCGGTGTCGGGTGGCGCACGTGTGCCCGTCGTCCCGCCCCGGGCGGACGCCCTTGCCACGCCGGTGCGGCGCCCATGCCGCGCCTGTCCGGAATGCCGGATCCGCTGCCTCCGCGGGCACCGGAGGCGGCGCGGCCGCGCCGGGCCGTCCGGGGGAGGGCCCGGCCCTCCACGGTTCCGGCGAGTGCTGTGCCCACCCCTGGCTAGAGTGGCGACGTGGGTAATCCGTTGAATCTTCCGTTCGACCCGATCGAGCGCGCGCACGAGAACTGGACGCGCAGATGGGGAGCCTCGCCCGCCATGGCCGCGGTCACCTCGGTCATGCGCGCGCAGCAGATCCTGATAGGGGAGCTGGACGGAGCCCTCAAGCCGTTCGGCCTGACCTTCGCCCGATACGAGGCGCTCGTCCTGCTCACCTTCAGCAGCTCCGGCTCCCTTCCCCTGGGCAAGATCGGTGAGCGCCTCATGGTGCACCCGACCAGCGTCACCAACACCATCGACCGGTTGGAGGGGCAGGGCTTCGTGTACCGCCTCCCCAACCCCAGCGACGGCCGCGGCGTGCTGGCCGAGATCACCGACTCCGGGCGCAGGGTCACCGAGGAGGCGACTCGGGCGCTGCTGTCCATGGACTTCGGCCTGTCCTGCTACTCCGACGAGGAGCTGTGGCGCATGCACGAGATGTTCACCAGGCTCAGGGTGGACTTCGGGGACTTCCCCGCACCCGTCTCGGAAGCCGCCGAGGGCCGCTGACCCGCCCGTCGCGTCCCCGGGGCGCCACGGGTTCCCTCGCTGTACATCATTACTTGGACGTCCTACTATCTCGGTATGGCGAACACCACGAACGACCCCACCAACGGCGGCGGGGCCGGGGAGATCGAGGCCGGGCGAGAGCGCTGGCAGCGCCGCTACGACTCCGCGCGCACACGCGACGCCGACTTCACGACCCTGTCCGGACGCACCCTGGAGCCCGTCTACGGGCCCCGGACCGGTGCCGAGGTCCCCGGTTTCGAGCGCATCGGCTGGCCGGGGGAGTACCCCTACACGCGCGGTCTGTACGCCACCGGTTACCGGGGGCGGGCGTGGACCATCCGCCAGTTCGCCGGGTTCGGTAACGCTCGTCAGACCAACGAGCGCTACAAGATGATCCTGGCCTCGGGCGGGGGCGGGCTCTCGGTCGCCTTCGACATGCCCACCCTCATGGGCTACGACTCCGACTCGCCCCACGCGCTGGGCGAGGTGGGACACTGCGGCGTGGCGATCGACTCCGTGGCCGACATGGACCTGCTCTTCGACGGGATCCCGCTCGGCGAGACCACCACATCCATGACCATCAGCGGCCCGGCCGTCCCGGCCTTCTGCATGTACCTGGTGGCGGCCGAGCGTCAGGGGGTGGACACCAGCACCCTCAACGGCACGCTCCAGACCGACATCTTCAAGGAGTACATCGCCCAGAAGGAGTGGCTGTACCCGCCCGAGCCGCAGCTGCGGCTGATCGGCGACCTCATGGAGTACTGCGCGGAGAACATCCCCGCGTACAAGCCGCTGTCGGTGTCCGGGTACCACATCCGCGAGGCCGGTGCCACGGCCGCCCAGGAACTCGCCTTCACCCTCGCCGACGGTTTCGGCTACGTCGAGCTGGGCCTGTCCCGGGGGCTGGACGTCGACAGGTTCGCTCCCGGCCTGTCCTTCTTCTTCGACGCGCACATCGACTTCTTCGAGGAGATCGCCAAGTTCCGCGCCGCACGGCGCATCTGGGCGCGCTGGCTGAGGGACGTCTACGGTGCCAGGACCGAGAGGGCCCAGTGGCTGCGGTTCCACACCCAGACCGCCGGGGTGTCCCTGACCGCGCAGCAGCCCTACAACAACGTGGTGCGCACCGCCGTGGAGGCCCTCTCGGCCGTCCTCGGCGGCACGAACTCGCTGCACACCAACGCTCTGGACGAGACCCTGGCCCTGCCCACCGAGCAGTCCGCCGAGATCGCCCTGCGCACCCAGCAGGTCCTCATGGAGGAGACCGGGGTGGTCAACGTGGCCGACCCGCTCGGCGGCTCCTGGTACCTGGAATCGCTCACCGACGAGCTGGAGGCCGACGCGGAGCGGATCTTCGCCCAGATCATGCGCATGGGCGGGGGAGAGGAGGCCGAGCACAAGATCGGCTCCATGACCTCCGGCATCCTCGCCGGGATCGAGAACGGCTACTTCAGCTCCGAGATCGCCGAGTCCGCCTTCCAGTACCAGCAGGCACTGGAGAAGGGCGAGAAGCGGATCGTGGGCGTCAACTGCCACACCAACACCGTCTCCGGCGAGCTGGACATCCTCAAGATCAGCCACGAGGTCGAGCACGAGCAGAAGCGGGTGCTCGGCGAGCGCCGCACCCGGCGCGACGGCGCCGTCGTGGACCGTGCCCTGGCCGCACTGGTGGAGGGCGTGCGCGCGAGCGACCGCAACCTGATCCCGCTGATCATGGACGCGGCCCGCGCCGAGGCCACGCTCGGCGAGATCTGCGCGGCCATGGGAGAGGAGTTCGGGACCTACACCGAGGAGCCGAGGTTCTGACACGGACGTGAGGACGTGTTCGGCGGGCGCCGCCCGCCGCGCGGCGGTGTGTGTCCGCCGCACACGCGTGAGGGCCCCGCCGGAGGACTTCCGGCGGGGCCCTCGTCCTGTCGGCTCAGACGGCGTCCGCGTGTGTGGTCAGGGACACCCACTGAACAAGGGGGAAGGACAGACAGCTCGAATCGGGATGGACGGAGTCGCGTACGTCCGTCCCGGTCTCGTGCTCACGTACCTCGACGCACTGTCCGCCCGTGCTGCTGTAGCTGGACTTGTGCCACTCACTGGTCACGTACTCAACCCCTTGAGGACCTGTACTGACTGCTCCGGGGGAAACGCGCTGCCGAGGGCGCGTTTCACCAGCTCAGACAGTCGGTCGAATCCGGTTCCTTCGTCATAGAGGACGTTACCGGAAACGTGGTCGCTGGAGGCGACCCGCGACCCGTCCACGAGGCGGCACAGCAGCAGCGGTGAGGTGATCCCGATCAGGGCCGAGCCCTCCGGCACGAGGTGGGTGCGGACCCTCCCGCTCCGGGCCAGTGAGACCAGGTGCGAGGCCTGTTCGCGCCGCACCTCGTCGGGGACACAGGTGAGCGCGCTGTGGGGGAACACCGCGACCACCTCGGGGTCGTTGCGCTCGCGCAGGCGCTCATAGCGGGCGCAGCGCATGGAGACGAGGTGGTCGATCTCGGACGGAGTGGCGAGCGGCTGCCCGTGCTCGAAGACGATCCGCGCGTAGCCGGGGGACTGCAGGAACCCGGGAACCAGGACGGGGGACAGGAACTCGATGTGGACCGCCTCCTCCTTCAGCTGCCAGAGGTCCCGCATCCACGTCGGGAGGGAGGAGCCGACGGTCTGCGTCTCCCAGACCTTCAACAGCCGGCCGGACGCTTGAAGGAGCTCGTCCAGCTTTTCCACATGGTCCCGTTTCGGGGTGTTTTCGCCGGATTCCCATCTGCAAAGGGACGAGGAGGACGTGCCGAGCCGGGCCGCCAACTGCCTCTGCGTGAGGCCTCGGAGATCACGCCACTTCGTGATCTGCGCGGGGAAGGGTTGCATCATGTCCCAGATCGTAACGACCGCATTGCGTCCGGGACCGCAACTTTGGGAATGGTTCGCAGATCCTCGCGGGACACGGCATCTGACTTGCAGACTGGGACTGTGAAGGACGGGGCTGTGGTGTTCCGTGATGCTCCGTAGTGCTCCGGGCGAACCCTGCGTGTGAGGCGACGGACAGCATTCCCCCAGCGGAGCGCACCGCTTCTGTCGCGACCCTCCTTCACACCTGCTGGTGACTGCTCCGGGTGCGCCGCAGTGAGAGTTTCCTTTCCCCGGGAGGGGCCTCAGGAGGGGCTGAGGCGAGGAAAGGGAAGGGCAGGGGCCCGGGAACGGGGGTCGGGCCCCTGCCCGACGGACAGATGTGGAACGCGGTCCGCTCCCGCCCGCGTATGCGGCAGGATGGAAGCATGCAGCCTTCGGACTTTTCACCGAACAGTGCCGTTGACCTCGGCGCGCGCAAGGCGGCCATGGAACGCGAGGCCAAGCAGCGTGCGGCGGAGTCGACGGGTCGATCCAATCCCTACGCCGTCAACGTCGACGAGTCCAACTTCCAGGCCCAGGTCCTGGAACGGTCCATGACCGCTCCGGTCGTGCTGGCCGTCCTCGTCGGCTGGTCGGAGCAGTCCAAACAGGTCGAGGACGCCCTGGACAAGCTCTCGGCGGCCTCCGGCGGCAACTGGTCCCTGGCCAAGGTCGACAGCGAGGCCAGCCCGCAGCTGGTCCAGGCCCTGCGGGTGTCCACGACCCCGATGATCGTCGTGGTCGTCCAGGGCCAGCTCCTGCCCGGCCCGGCGGGTCCGGCCACGGAGGAGCAGCTCACCGGCTGGCTCGTCGAGGCCTTCGCCGCGCTCAAGGAGCAGGGGGCGCTGCCCCAGGGCCACCCCGGCACCATCACCGGCGAGCCCGGCGCGGAGGGCGCCGTCCCCGACCAGTCCGAGGAGCCCCAGGCCCGTCCCGTGGACGTCGAGGCCGAGGAGGCCCTGAACCAGGGCGACTTCGCGGCGGCCGAGGCGGCCTACGCCAAGGCCGTGGAGGCCGACCCCGGCGACGCCGAGTCCAAGAACAAGCTCGCCCAGGTCCGCCTGTTCGGCCGCCTCCAGAACGTGGACCCGGACGCCGTCCGGCAGGCCGCCGCCGACCGGCCCGAGGACGTCGACGCCCAGATCACCGCCGCCGACGCCGACATGTACGGCGGCAAGTTCGAGGACGCCTTCGACCGCCTCATCACCACGGTCAGGAACACACGCGACGAGGACCGGAACCGGGCACGCGCCCACCTGCTGGAGCTGTTCGAGCTGCTGCCCCCGGGCGACCCGAGGATCGGCGCCGCCCGCCGCAAGCTCACCTCCGCGCTGTTCTGAGCCGGGGACGAAGGAAGAGGGAAGGGAACGGGGCGCCCACGGGAAACCGGCGGGCCGCCCCGTGGCCCCTCCGGGCGAAGGGCCCGGACACCCGTCCGCCCGCGGGATGGACGCGGCCCACGCGGGTACAACCCCGCCATGAGACGGGCCGACGGCCCGCACGGCGATCCGGCAGGTATCCCATGGTGATCGACGACACCCCCGGCGGGCACGGAGCGCCCGTGGTCACGGTCTCGGCCACCTACGGCGCGGGGGGCGGCGTCGTGGGACCGGCCGTCGCCGCGCGGCTCGGCGTCGCCTTCCTCGACCGCGCGATCCCCAGCGCGGTGGCCACCCAGATCGGCTGTTCCCTGGACGAGGTGCTCCAGCGCGACGACCGCGCGCCCGGCGGCTTCGAACGCCTGCTCTCCAGCGCGGCCCGTCTGCCCACCGTCACCCTCGGCAGTGTGGACACCGCCTTCATCGGCGTGACCAACGGCGAGGGCCGCCTCCTCCACGACCACGAGTTCGTGGAGCAGACCGAGCGGGTCATCGGGGAGGTCGCCCACAGCGGCGGTGTCGTCCTCGGCCGGGCCGGGGCCGCCGTCCTGGCGGACCACCCCACCGCCCTGCACGTGCGCCTGGACGGTGGCCGCCACGCGCGCCTGCGCCGTGCGCGGGCGCTGTGGGAGTCCGGTGGCCTGGCCGGGGGCGGCGGCCACGGCGGAGGGGAGGGCGAGCCCACCCTGCGCCTGCTCGACGACAACGACCGGGCCCGGGCCGCCTACGTGCGGCGCTTCTACCGGACCGATCCCGCCGACCCGCGCCACTACCACCTGGTCCTGGACGCGCTGTCGCTGTCGTTGGAGGCCTGCGCGGACCTCGTCGTGCGGGCCGCGAGCGACCGCTCCGCCCCTCCGGACGCCGACCCGGGTGTTGCCCGCCGCGGCACCTCGGAGCCGACATAAATTGTGCGATTTTTTACCAAAGCGGCAATTGTCACCTTGTACTGACGGTGGGCGCTTGACTCGGGTAAGGTAAGGCGACTCGGTTGCGGATCCGGATCGGCCCCCCGGAACCGGGTCCCGCGCACCGGTGGCCTGTGGTACCGCGTGCACCGGACACGCGACACCCCCGACGTTCGCACGCCCGGTGACGCCATGCCCGGCGACCGCCTCACCAGTGGGACCGCCCGCGTGCCCCACGGACGCACAACACCCAGCCAGAGCCAAGGAGCAACACGTGGCCACCCTTCCCAGCGTTTCCTACTCCATCACCGTCCGCCTCGAACTGGACGCTGGGGGCAGCGCGGTCGGCAGCCTCACCAACGCGGTGGAGCAGGTGGGCGGCATGGTCACCGCCCTGGACGTGGCCGCCGCCGGGCACGAGCGCATCCGCATCGACGTCACCTGCGCCGCACGCGACACCGAGCACGCACAGGCCATCGTCGACGCCCTGGGCACGGTCGAGGGCGTGGTCGTGCACAAGGTCAGCGACCGCACCTTCCTCATGCACCTGGGCGGCAAGATCGAGATGAAGTCCAAGGTGCCGCTGCGCAACCGCGACGAGCTCTCGATGGCCTACACCCCCGGTGTGGCCCGCGTGTCCCAGGCCATCGCCGCCAACAAGGACGACGCCCGCCGCCTGACCATCAAGCGCAACAGCGTCGCCGTGGTCACCGACGGCTCCGCGGTCCTGGGCCTGGGCAACATCGGCCCCGAGGCCGCCATGCCCGTCATGGAGGGCAAGGCGGCCCTGTTCAAACGCTTCGCCGACATCGACGCCTGGCCCATCGCCCTGGACACCCAGGACGTGGACGAGATCGTGCGCACCGTCCAGCTGCTCGCCCCCGGCTTCGGCGGCATCAACCTGGAGGACATCTCCGCGCCCCGCTGCTTCGAGGTCGAGGCCCGCCTGCGCGAGCTGCTCGACATCCCCGTCTTCCACGACGACCAGCACGGCACCGCCATCGTCGTGCTCGCCGCCCTGCGCAACGCGCTGCGCGTGGTGGGCAAGAAGCTCGGCGAGGTCCGCATCGCCATGTCCGGCGCGGGAGCGGCCGGTACCGCGATCCTCAAACTGCTCATGCACGCGGGGGCGCGCGACGTCATCGTCAGCGACGTCCACGGCGCCGTGCACACCGGCCGTGAGGACCTGGACCCCACCCTGCGGTGGATCGCGGAGAACACCAACCCGGGCGGCTACGACGGCGACCTGCGTGGCGCCGTGGCCGGAGCGGACGTGTTCATCGGGGTCTCGGCCCCCAACGTGCTCGGCGGCGAGGACATCGCCGAGATGAACGAGGACTCCATCATCTTCGCGCTCGCCAACCCCGACCCCGAGGTCGACCCGGACGTCGCGCACCTGCACGCCTCCGTCGTCGCCACCGGTCGCAGCGACTACCCCAACCAGATCAACAACGTGCTGGTCTTCCCCGGTGTCTTCCGCGGTCTGCTGGACGCCCAGAGCCGCGACGTCACCTCGGACATGATGGTCGCCGCCGCGGAGGCCCTGGCCGACGTCGTCACCGAGGACGAGCTGGGCCCGAACTACATCATCCCCAGCGTGTTCCACTCCGACCTGTCCAACCACGTGGCCACCGCCGTGCGCGAGGTCGCCGGACGGGCCGCCAAGGGCGGGTGACGCCCTCGGGGACTCGTCTCGGCAACGGCTCGGGGAACACCGTCGAATCGATGGCGGTTGCGGGTAGGTGTGGAGCATGGACCAGCCGACGATGATCGGGCGCCTCCTCGTGGCGGCCCCACTCCTCCAGGAGGACTCCTTCCGCCGCTCGGTGGTGTTCGTCGTGGACGACACCCCCGACGGCACCCTCGGGGTGATCCTCAACCGTCCCCTGGACATGTCCGTGGACGAGGTCGTCACCGACTGGGGCGCCTACGCGAGCGAACCGGCGGTGATGTTCTCCGGAGGGCCGGTCGGCGTCGGCTCCGGCATCGCCCTGGGGGCGGTGGGGCCGGACGAGCCGCCGCCCGGCTGGTCCCCCCTGGAGGGGCTGGACCCGCACCTGGGCCTGGACGGGCTCGGTGTGGTCGACCTCGACGGCCCTCCCCAGGTACTGGGCGGAGCACTCGGCGCGTTCCGCGTCTTCGCCGGCTACGCCGGATGGACCGGGGGACAGCTCGCCGGGGAGATCGACGAGGGAGCCTGGTACGTGGTCGACGCGGTCGCCGACGACGTCTTCACCACCGCTCCCGATGGCCTGTGGTCGCGGGTGCTGCGCCGTCAGGGCGGCGACATGGCACTGCTGTCCACCTACCCCGACGATCCCACCATGAACTGAGTCCGCCGTGGTGGGCCGCGACACCCTATACCGTGGAACACAGACGTCGAAAGGTGTGAGGCACTATGGCGATGGACATCCTCAACAAGGTCCTTCCGGACAGCGAAACCAAACCGGACATCTCCCATGACGACGGGGACCGCGAGCGGTTCGCCCACTACGTGCAGAAGGAGAAGATCACCCAGAGCGCCGTGACCGGTGATCCCGTGATCGCCCTGTGCGGCAAGGTGTGGGTGCCCCACCGGGACCCGAAGAAGTTCCCCGTGTGCCCCGACTGCAAGAGGACGTACGAGGAGATGACGAAGAAGTAGGGTCCCTCCCCGCGGCCCGTTCCACGGGTACGCCGCCCGGCGGCGGTACACGAAAAGGCCTTGACACACGGTGTGTGCCAAGGCCTTCGCGCTGTCGGGACCGGCTACGGAGCCTCGGGCTCCAGGGAGGAGCCGTCTCGGCGTCGGCGTGAGGCGTACACGGCCACACCGCCCGCACCGACGGCCACCGCCGCGGCGGCCAGCAGACCCGTCAGGGCCGTACCGGTGTTGGGCAGGCCGCCGTCCCCGTCCCCGTCGCCGGGGCCCGGAGCGGGGTCGCCGTCGCCGCTGCCGTCACCGCCACCGCCGGGGACCTGGGCGTCCTCGCCCACGCTCACGGTCAGGGTGAGCGGGTCCAGGGCCTCGCCGGTGGAATAGAAGTCCGCGAACGCGGGCACGCCCTCGGCGGCCAGCGAGGCGGGAATGGGATCCCAGCTCAGGACGTCGTCCTCAAGCGTGTACCCCACGTCGGCCAGGTCCAGTTCGGCGAAGGCCACGTCCTCGTAGGTGACGGACTCCCCGCCGCTCAGCGACTTGCTGGTCACGTCGGCGTGCAGCACGCCCGCGTCGCCGTCGATCTCCACCCGCGGGTCGCTGACCGTCATCATCAGGAGCGGGTCGGCTCCGTCATGGGCGTGGCCCTCGAAGGCCACGGTGCCCTCGAAGGAGATGTCGGCGACGGACTCGGACAGGTCTACCTCGCCGCTGCCGCCGGTGAAGGCGAACGTGCCGTCCTCGTTCCTGGTGGCCCCGTCCCGGGGCGTGATCGCGCCGTGCGCGATGCTGCCGGTGATGTAGTCGCGGAAGGACTCCTTCACTCCCCAGTCCGCGCGGCCGTTGTGGACGGTGAGCGGTTCCTCGGGTGCGTCGGGGTCGGTCGGCTCGCCGCCCGGATCGGTCGGCTCGTCGGTGGGCCCGTCCTCCGTCGCGAAGGAGACCGGTGTCCACACGTCCTGGTCGCGGTTGGCGATGTCGGTGTGGTCGTTGAAGACCGCGACGTAGCACTGCGTCTCGGCGCAGTCGTAGGCGGTGCCGTCCTTGCTGTAGGAGCCGGTCACCTGGACGTCGGTGCTGAAGGACCCGTCCTCGCCGGGGGCGTCGGCGCCGCGCAGCCACACCGCGCCGGTGTGGTGGCCGGGGTAGGAGTCCGCTGACTGCGGGGCGGCGGTCAGGGCCGCGTAGACGCCCTGGCCGGGTCGGAAGCCGGTGCCTTCGACGGTGACGGTGTCACCCGCGGGGTCCAGGTTCTCGGAGGGGACCACCGTGACCCCGGGGTCGTGTACCGGCTCGCCGGGGCCGCCCGGCTCGGTGACGTCGCCGATCCCGGCGGTGAAGGAGAGCGGGTCCATCGTGGCGCCCGCGGCGTAGAAGCCCGCGAACGGATCGACGGCGTCGGCGTGCAGGGCGCCGGCCTGGGAGGTGAAGACGATCTCCTCCTCTTCCACGGTGAGCTCGGCACCGGTCAGTTCGGTGACCGCGACCTGCCCGTACTCGATCAGGTCGCCGGGGGGCAGGCTCGGGTTGGCGCCCGCGAACTCGCGGCTGGTGACGTCGGCGTAGACCGTGGCGGTGTCGCCCTCGAACTCCACTCGGGGATCGGAGACGCGCACCTCCAGGACCGGGCCCTGGCCGTAGTCGTGGCCGGTGAAGACGACGGTTCCCTCGAAGCTCACGTCGCCGGAGGCGTCCTCCTTGGAGACCGAGCCCCCGGCGGTGGGGAAGTCGACGGTGCCGTCGGCCAGGACGGTCGCGCCGCCGGAGGCCTCGTAGCCACCGTGCGCGATCGGGCTGCCCACGTAGCCGCGGAAGGACTCCTTCACGCCCCAGGCGGCGGAGCCCCCGGTGAGGGGGAGTACCTCGTCGGCCGAGGCGGCCGGGGCCGCCGCCACGGCGAGCGTGCCGCCCAGTGCGGCCAGACCCGCGTAGGAGGTGAGGACGCGCAGCATCCGCCGGGCTTTGCCCGGTGCCGCGTATCCGCTTGTCGGGGTGGTGGTCATGGGATTCGTTGATCCAATCCGTGAGGGGATGGGGAGGCTTCCGGCCGGTGCCGGAAACGGATGGTGGGGCGCGTCCGCCGGGAGGGCACGGCGGACACCGAGCTGTCAGGCCGTGTCGGCGGGGAGGGGACGGGCGCGGCGGCGGGTGGCCGCCAGTGCGGCGGCACCGGTCAGGGTGGTGACCACGGCGGCCAGGACCAGTCCGTGCAGGGCGTCTCCGGTACGGGGCAGGCGGCCGTCTCCGCCGCCGGCCCCGGAGCCTGCGGAGTCCCCCGAGCCCCCGGTTCCGGTGCCGCCGGTGCCGCTGCCGGTGCCGCTGCTTCCCGAGCCGTCCCCGGAGCCGGAGCCGGAGCCGTCGCCTCCGGCGCCCTCGGCGAAGGAGACCGGGACGAATACGTCCTGGCTCCGATCGCTGGACCGGGTGTGGTCGTTGCGGGTGACCACCGCGCACTCCGCGCCGGAGCCGGTGCAGTCGGTGTTCTCGTCGCTGGCCTTCACCCGCAGGCGGACGCTGAACCCGCCGTCGGCACCGCCGCCGGTGTAGGGGACGGCCAGGCCCTCGCCGTAGGGCGGCGGGTTGCTGGAGACCCATGCCGACGAGTTGCCGGTGCCCTCCATGTCCACCCCGCCGATACACGGGCTGGGAGCCTGGTCGGGACCGGCGTGGCTGGTGTCGCACAGGGCCACGTAGATGCCCTTGGAGGTGTCGTATCCGGATCCGGTGACCGTGATCGTCTCTCCGTCCGGATCGAGTCCGCTGGTCCTGGAGACGTTCAGGGCGGGGTCGCCGGGCTCACGGGGCACAGGGGCCTGCGGAACGGCGGCTTGGGGCTGCGGCGGGGCCTGGGGCGCCGGCGCCGGCGCCGGGGCGGCGAAGGTCACGGGGACCTGTCCGACGACCGCGGCGGGGACGGCGGCACGGGGCACGGACGCGAGCGCGCTCGTTCCGGCTGCGGTGAAGAGGGCCGGGACGTCCTCGTCGACGGTGCCGGTGCCCCCGTCCTCCGGGCTCGCCCGGGTGCCGTCCTCGCCGGTGTCCTCCGGAGCGCGGCCGTCCTCCGCCGACGGCTCCGCCTCCTCCTCGGCCGGGGCGGGCCCGCTCTCGACGAGGCGGATCTCGAAGGGGACCCCGGCCGCGTCGAGGCCGGCGTCGGTGGCGAACCCGGTGCCGGTGGTCAGGGTGAGGGCGAAGGTGCCCTGGCCGTCGGCCCGAACGGTCACCGCGTTGCCGGTGTCGGCGACCGCCTCCGCGCCGCCGCTGCTCGCGGCCTCGGCCGGAACGGCCCAGGTCGTGGCCCGCAACAGGGAACCCGGATCGTGCCCGGTGCCGGTGACGGTGACGGTGTCGCCCTCGGGGTCGAGCTCCTCGGTCCGGTCGACGGTGGTGACACGGGGAAGGTCGGTTCCGGGAGCGGGGACGGGTTCGGCGAGCGCCGTCGTCGGTGCGTACAGGACCGCCATGACGGCGGTGAGTGCCAGGAACGGGAGGAGTACGTTTCGCCGCCCGTGCCTCGGGTGGGGAGAAACCGCTGTTTGCATCAGGGGCCTTCGCGTTCGTGCGGATTCGGTCGGACCGCCCGCGAGAAGGGGGGAGTTGACTTAGGCTATGCTTGCCTTTGTTAAGTGAGGCTTGCCTAAGGTCAGGTCCGTGTCGAAACAGTTGAGCACCGACTCCTCTGACTTGTCAAGATGATGACGAGGTGTCATAAAAGTGTCCCGCCGCACCCGCTCCCGGAGGGCACTCCGGCACACGGACCCACGAAAGCGACCGCCATGCTCCGCACCGGCCCCCGGCCCCCCTTGGGTGACCCCCGACGAGCCCCCCGGACCACCCCGCTCCGTCCCGCCGCGATACGCGTCTCCGCCGTGGCCTGCGCTTTCGCCCTGGCCCTGGCCGGATGTACCGGAGGCGGCGCCGGAGGACACCGGGATCCGGTGTCCTCCGGCGCCGGCGCGACCGGCATCCCCGACCTCTCCGAGAACCGCCTCCAGGTCCTGGAAGCGGACACCGAGCCCAGCCTCCCCGTCACCGTCGACTCGGTGACATTGGACCCGTACCGCACCAGTTCCGACCCCCTGGAGTACGAGGAGGTCGAGGTCACCGACGTCAGCCGCGTCCTTCCGCTCACCGGGAGCCTCGCCGAGATCGTCTTCACCCTCGGGTTGGGGGACAACGTCGTGGGCCGCGACGTCGGCGCCACCTTCGGGGAGGCCGCCGACCTGCCCACGGTCAGCGAGGGCCACGAGGTCTCGGCGGAGAGCGCACTCTCACTGGGGCCCACGGTCGTGCTCGCCGACACCCAGACCGGTCCGCCCGAGGCCCTCGAACAGATCCAGCGTTCCGGTGTCCCCGTGGTCGTCGTCGAGGAGGCCTGGTCCGTCGACGGGATGTACGCGCGCTTCGAGCGCGTGGCCGAGGCGCTCGGTGTTCCGTCCAGCGGCACGGCCCTGGCGGAGCGGACCCGGGAACAGATGGCCCGGGTCCGCTCCGACTCCACCGAGGTCAGCGGCGCTCCCCTCGTCGCCTTCCTCTACCTGCGCGGTACCGCGGGGGTCTACCTCCTCGGTGGACCGGGGTCCGGAGCCGACGCCCTGCTCGCCGAGGTCGGTGCACGCGACGCCGGGGCGGAGATGGGGCTGAGCACACCCTTCACACCCATCACCACCGAGGCCCTCATCGCGGCCCAGCCCGATGTGATCCTCGTCATGACCAAGGGGCTGGATTCCGTCGGCGGTGTCGACGGACTCATGGAGATCCCCGGAGTGGCCCAGACCCCGGCCGGGGCCGAGCGGGCCGTCATCGACTTCGAGGACGGCGTCCTGCTCAACTTCGGCCCCCGAACCCCGCAGGTCATCGCCGCGCTCGCCGAGGAACTCGCCACCGTGCGCGCCCCGGAGGCAGGGCAGTGACCGCCCCGTCCGGGGCCGCCGACGACCGCGGGGGCTCCGGAGCGGAAGCCGGAGGGCGCGGCGTCCGAGTGCCGGCCACGGGCCGTCGAGGGGCCCTGCGCCGTCTGCGCGCCGCTCTGCTGCTGACCGGACTGGCCTGCGGACTCGTCATGGTCTCCGTGGTCGCGGCCGGTGTCGGCGCCTACCCCATTCCCGCTGGGCAGGTGGCCGCTTCCATCCTGCACGCCCTGGGCCTGGAGGTGGGGACCCCGCCCGACCAGATCGCCCACACCGTGCTGTGGGACGTACGGCTGCCCCGTGTCGTGCTCGCCGTCATGGTGGGTGCCGCCCTGGGCAGCGCGGGCGCCATGATGCAGGGCGTCTTCGGAAACCCCCTCGCCGAGCCCGGTGTCATCGGTGTCTCCTCGGGCGCGGCCGTCGGCGCGATCGTGGTCATCTTCACCGGCCTGACCGTCCTCGGCCACTGGACGATCATCGCCTCGTCCTTCGTGTTCGGTCTGGCCACCACGCTGTTCGTGTACGTGTTCGCGCGCTCGCGCGGGCGGACCGAGGTGGTCACCCTGCTGCTCACCGGTATCGCCGTCAACGCCGTCGCCGGTGCGGCCATCGGCCTGATGACCAACTTCTCCCAGGACGCCGAGATCCAGACCATCACCTTCTGGCAGCTCGGCAGCGTCTCGACCGCCACCTGGTCCAAGGTCGCCGCCATCACCCCGTGCCTGTTGCTGGGGCTGGCCGTCATCCCTTTCTACGCGCGTCGTCTGGACCTGCTCGCCCTCGGCGAGGGTCCCGCGCGCCACCTGGGCGTGGACGTCGAACGCATGCGCCTGGTGATCATCGGTGCCATGGCGCTGCTGACCTCGGCCGCGGTCGCCTTCGCCGGGATCGTCGCGTTCATCGGCCTGGTCGTTCCGCACATCATCCGTATGGTGAGCGGACCCGGCCACCGTGTCCTGCTCCCCGCCGGCGCGCTGGGCGGCGGCCTGCTCCTGCTCGCCGCCGACCTGCTCGCCCGCACCGTCGCCGCTCCCGTCGAGATCCCCCTGGGCGTGGTCACCGCCGCCCTGGGCGGACCGTTCTTCTTCTACCTGCTCCACCGCACCCGAGTCCGGCAAGGAGGCTGGTCGTGAACGCCCTCGCCAGGTTGCGGCGGAGGGTCGCCTCCGCCGTCGCGCCCCTGTCCCGAGCCCCTGCCCGGCCCGAGTGCTCTCCACCGGGCAGTGTGGTCATGAGCGCCGAGGGGATCACCGTCCGCCGGGGAGGCCGCCCCATCCTGGACGGGGTGGATCTCACGGTCCGCTCCGGGGAGCTGCTGGCGCTGGTGGGACCCAACGGCGCGGGCAAGTCCACCCTGCTCGCCGCCCTGTCCGGGGATACCGCAGGAGCGTCCGGCAGGGGAGAGGCCGACGAGGGCACCGTGTACCTGTCCGGTCGGGCGCTCACCGAGTGGACCCCGCCCGAGCTGGCGCTGCGCCGGGCGGTCCTGCCGCAGGAGGCGACGGTCAGCTTCCCCTTCCCGGCCGCCGAGCTCGTCGCCATGGGCCGGGCGCCCTGGGCGGGGGCGGGCGCTCCGGACGACGGCGCCGCCACCGCGGCCGCGATGGAGAGCACGGGGGTGGCCCACCTCGCCGACCGGCGCTTCCCCACACTGTCGGGGGGAGAGCGGGCGAGGGTGATGCTCGCCCGCGTCCTGGCCCAGGACACCCAGCTGCTCCTGTTGGACGAGCCGACCGCCGCGCTGGACCTTCGGCACCAGGCACTCGTCCTGGATGTGGTTTCCCGACTCACCGAGCGCGGTGGTGCGGTTATCGTGGTCCTGCACGATTTGGGGCTTGCGGCAGCCTACGCCCATCGTGTGGCGATACTCTCCGGAGGGCGGGTCGCCGCACAGGGCACCCCCGCCGACGTGTTCACAGCGTCGCTGCTCAGCTCCGTCTACCAGCACGAGGTCGAAGTCCTACCGCACCCGCGTACCGGGGTTCCGCTGGTCGTACCCCTTTCGGCAGGTGTCCGGTGCGCGCGGAAGCTTCCACAGAAGTAGGTCGTATTGGTGTCCACAACTGAACGGCAGTTCCACGAGGGTTCCCGCTCCGAGGGCGGGAAGGGGCGCGGGCGTCGGGCTTCGGGCGGTCGGCGCCGCCGTGCCCGAAGGGCCGGGGCCACACCCGGCGACGTCGTACGCGGCGTCGTCCGGTTCTTCGGCGAGGTCATGCTGACCGCCGGCCTGCTCATGCTCTTCTACGCGTCCTACGAGGTCTACGGCTCCCAGTGGGAGACCGACCGCGAGCAGCAGGACCTGGTCCAGGGCCTGGAGGAGACATGGGCCGCCGACAGCGCCGCCGAGGAGGCGGGGCCGGACTCCGAGCCGCTTCCGGGCAGCGCGGACAGCCGCCTGTACATGCCGTCCCTGGACCTGGACTGGGTGGTGGTCAACGGCACCACGCCGGATGACATCCGCTACAGCCCGGGCCACTACACCGAGTACTCCAGCGGTCCCGGCGACGAGGGCAACTACGCGGTGGCCGCCCACCGCACCCCCGGCCTGTTCTGGGACCTGGACCTGCTGGAGGACGGCGACGTCATGGTCCTGGAGGACGGTGAGAACTTCTACACCTACGAGGTCTTCCGGGAGGAGACGGTGCTGCCCACCGACGTGTGGGTGGTCGAGCCCGACCCGTTCGACGAGGCCACCGACGAGGAGCCCGGGCGGTCCCTGCTCACCCTCACCACATGCGCGCCCAAGCTCAACAACACGCACCGCCTCATCGTCTGGGCGGAACTGGCGGAGACCACACCCAAGTCCGAGGGGATGCCCGACACGATCGAGCACATGGCACCCCAAGCCGACGAGGACGAGTGAGGAACGCGAATGTACGGTCTGATCTGGCGTGTCCTGCCCGGCCCCTGGGCCTCCAAGTTCATCATGGCGGTCGGCCTGCTGGCGGGCGCGGCCGTGCTGCTGTGGCTCTTCGCCTTCCCGGCGATCTCCCCGCACATGCCCTTCAACGACGGCGCCGTCGACATCGAGGGCGCCGGGGGCTCCGGCGAGGGTGGCGGGGAGGGTGCCGTCGAAGGGACCGGGACCGGGGAGGAAGGGTCCTCCGGGGAACCGGAGTAGGCGACGCCTTCCGAGGGGGAGGGGGTTCCCGGGGACGGGGGCCGACGGCCTCGGACCGGACGGGGACACGCCATGCGCGCGGCGCCGCCGGCCGGTATCCCGGACCGGTCCGCCGTGCCCGCTAACCTCTTGCAGGTGAGCAATGGGGGACGGTTCGAAGCATGACGGTGACGCAGACCACGACGGAGGATCGGCTTCGGGGCCTTCGCGCCTGGCAGCGGGAGGCGTACGAGGAGTACTTCCGCCGGGAACCACGCGACTTCCTCGCGGTGGCGACTCCCGGCGCGGGCAAGACCACCTTCGCCCTCACCCTGGCCGGCGAACTCCTCCAGCGGTACGCGGTGCGCGCCATCACCATCGTGTGCCCCACCGAGCACCTGAAGAAGCAGTGGGCCGAGGCCGCCGCCCGGTTCGGCATCGCCATCGACCCGGACTTTCGCAACGGGCAGGGCGCGCTGGGCCGCCAGTACGTCGGTGCGGCGGTCACCTACGCCCAGGTGGCCGCCCATCCGATGCTGCACCGCAACCGCACCGAGGCGCGCAAGACCCTCGTCATCTTCGACGAGGTGCACCACGCCGGCGACGCCCTGTCCTGGGGTGACGCGGCGCGCGAGGCCTTCGATCCGGCGAGCAGACGGCTCTCCCTCACCGGGACCCCCTTCCGCTCCGACATCAACCCCATCCCGTTCGTGGACTACGTGCAGGACGCCGCCGGGGTGCGCCGCTGTTCCTGGGACTACAGCTACGGCTACGGTCCCGCCCTGGACGACGGCGTCGTGCGCCCGGTCATCTTCATGGCCTACTCCGGCGAGATGCGCTGGCGCACCCGCGCGGGTGACGAGCTGGCCGCCCGGCTCGGCGAGCCCCTCACCCAGGACGCCCTGTCCCAGGCCTGGCGCGCGGCCCTGGACCCCAAGGGCGACTGGATCAAACGGGTGCTCCATGCCGCCGACCGCCGCCTGACGGAGGTCCGCAAGACCCATCCGGACGCGGGCGGGCTGGTCATCGCCAGCGACCACGAGAACGCCCGCGCCTACTCGCGCATCCTGCGGCAGATCACCGGCAAGGGCGCCACCGTCGTCCTCTCCGACGACCCCACCGCGTCCAGGAAGATCTCCCGGTTCGCCGCGGGCGACGACCGCTGGATGGTCGCCGTGCGCATGGTCTCCGAGGGCGTGGACGTGCCCCGGCTGATGGTCGGGGTGTACGCCACCTCCACCAGCACCGCCCTGTTCTTCGCCCAGGCCATCGGCCGTTTCGTGCGTGTGCGCCAGCGCGGCGAGGTCGCCTCGGTGTTCCTGCCCTCGGTGCCGACCCTGCTGGAGTACGCGGGCGAGATGGAGCGCGAGCGCGACCACGTACTCGACCGGACGCCGGCCGAGGGCGACGAGTACCCGGAGGAGGACCTCCTCAAGGAGGCCAACAAGAAGCGGGACACTCCCGACGCGGGGGAGGAACTGCCCTTCGAGACCATGGAGTCGGCGGCGGAGTTCGACCGCGCCCTCTACGACGGCGCCGAGTACGGAGGCGCACCGGGGTCCACCGAGGAGGAGGACTTCCTGGGACTGCCCGGCCTGCTCGACCCCCAGCAGGTCTCCCAGCTCCTGCGCAAGCGCAAGGCCGACATGCAGGCCAGCGAGATCAGGTCCAGGAAGAAGAAGGAGGAGCCCGCCGAGGAGGAGGGCCCCACCCACCAGGTCCTGGCCGACCTGCGCCGCGAGCTGAGCGGGCTGGTGGGCGCCTGGCACCACCGGACCGGAAAGCCGCACGGGGTGATTCACAACGAGCTGCGCCGCGCCTGCGGCGGCCCCCCGGTCGCGCAGGCCTCCCCGGACCAGATCCGTGAGCGCATCGCCAAGATCCGGGTCTGGGCCGTCGGCGGCCGTTAGGGCGTGTCCGGCGGACACACGCCGGTGGACTTCTTCCGCCAAATCGGGCAAACACTTCGTAAGTTCGCGCCACGGTCATAAGCGCATTGTATCAACTCAATTACGTTGCGCTATATGAGTGGACAAAGCCCTCGCGGCGGGTCAGCCGCGCTCTGGACCGGACTGCTGATGTGCGGGTTCGCCCTGACCGGCGTGGTCGCGGCCACCGCACCCGACTCCTCCGAACACCACGCCCAACGGGTGGAGAACGCCGTCCCGTTCGAGGAGTGCCTCCCCGGTACGGAGGCACGGGTGACCGACCCCGACGGGGAGGGGCGCCCTCCCGGGAGAGGTGAGCTGACCCCGCGGCAGGCCGCCCGCTACCACGAGCGGCTGCGCGAGGAACTCGTGCCCCTGCGTGGCCAGGAACTCCAGCCGCCGCAGACCGTCCCGGTGGTGGTACACGTCATCTCCGCCGAGGACGGACGCGGCGACGTCAGCGACGAACGCGTCCAGAGGCAGATCGACGTCCTCAACGCCGCCTACAGCGGCAGCCGGGCCGACGCGGCGGCCCGATCCGCCGGAGGCGCGGAGCCGGCCGCGGAGGTGGGGGCCGCCGACACCGGTTTCCGGTTCGAGCTGACCGAGACCACCCGCACGGTCGACGACGACTGGTTCACCGGCTTCGACGAGCACCGCGACACCATCCGCGCGAAACTGCGCCGGGGCGGCGCCGGGACCCTCAACATCTACACCGCGGACCTGGGCCCCGGCCTGCTCGGCTACTCCACCTTTCCCCAGGACTACGAGGAGAACCCCGACCAGGACGGCGTGGTGGTCGCCCACGACACCCTGCCCGGGGGTGACCGCGAACAGTTCAACCTCGGCCACACCAGCACACACGAGATCGGCCACTGGCTCGGGCTCTTCCACACCTTCCAGAACGGCTGCACCGCCCCCGGAGACTACGTGGACGACACGCCGTACGAGCGCGAGGCCGCCTCCGGCTGCCCCGAGGGCCGTGACACCTGCCCCGAAAAGGAGGGCGAGGACCCCGTCACCAACTTCATGAACTACAGCGACGACGCCTGCATGACCCACTTCACCGCGGACCAGGGCAAGCGCATGGTCGAGCACTGGGCGGCCTTCCGCGACGGGTCCTCCCAGGCCGGGGCGGACTGACCCGCGCCGTCCCCGGTGGGGTCCGGCCCCACCGGGGACGGCGAGTCGGCCGCCGTGCCGGCGCCCGGGTGTGACCTGTTCCTCACTCGGGGGTTGACGGGTCCTGTGTTAGCGCTAACAATGAATGCGGCCGACGCCCGACCCGAGGAGCGCGTGTGACCCCCCACGAGACCGCCGTCCCGACCGATCCCACGGGCGGGCGCCCGGTCGTCCCGTCCCGGAGCCGTCACCGTCCGCTCGGCCTCGGCGAGATCGCCCTGGGGCCCGGATTCTGGGGAACGCGGCAAAGGACCAACGCCTCCGCGACGCTCCGGCACTGCGAGCTCTGGATGGAACGGCTGGGCTGGCTGGCCAACTTCGACCGCGTCGCCCAGGACGCGACGGGCCCGGACCGCCCCGGCTGGTGCTTCTCCGACTCCGAGGTCTACAAGCTTCTCGAGGCCCTGTCCTGGGAGTACGGGAGTACCGGCCGCCCCGAGGCGGACGAGGCCGTACGCCGGATCACCGAGCGCGTCGGCCGTGCCCAGGACGACGACGGCTACCTCAACACGTGCTACGGGCACGGGAACCAGCCGCCTCGGTACGGCGACTTCGAGACCGGGCACGAGCTGTACTGCACCGGGCACCTGCTGCAGGCGGCGGTGGCCAGGGCGCGTACCACGGGACCGGACGCGCTGGTGGAGATCGCCCGCAGGGCCGCCGACCACGTCTGCGACACGTTCGGCACGGGCGGCACGGAAGCCGTCTGCGGACATCCGGAGATCGAGGTGGGCCTGGTGGAACTGGGCCGCGCGCTCGGCGAGGAACGCTACGTCGAACAGGCCCGGCTCTTCCTCGACCGGCGCGGACACGGCACTCTGCGCGGGGAGCGGGTACCCCTGGGCAGCGCCTACTTCCAGGACGACGTGCCGGTCCGTGCCGCACACGCCTGGCGCGGGCACGTCGTTCGCGCCCTCTACCTCTCGGCGGCGGCCGTGGACGTGGCGGACGAGCACGGCGACCGGGAACTGCTCACGGCCGTCGAACGCCAGTGGGAGCACTCGGTGGCCCGGCGCACCCACATCACCGGCGGCATGGGCTCACGCCACCAGGACGAGGGCTTCGGCGAGGACTGGGAGCTCCCGGCGGACCGCGCCTACTGCGAGAGCTGCGCGGGCGTCGCCTCCATCATGGTGTCGTGGCGGCTGTACCTGTCCACCGGGGACACGCGCTACGCCGACCTGATGGAGCGGACGTTCCTCAACGTGGTGGCGACCGCGCCGAGCGCCGACGGCCGGGCGTTCTTCTACGCCAACCCCCTGCACCAGCGTGTCGCGGCGGGCGCGCCGGACCCCGACACCGTCAGCCCACGCGCGGAGAGCGGCGTTCGGGCCCCCTGGTTCGACGTGTCGTGCTGCCCCACGAACCTCGCGCGCACGCTGGCCACATGGCACACCTACGCCGCCAGTGCCGGGGACGGAGGACTGACCCTTCTGCAGTACGCCACAGCGCGGATCGTCGCGGCGCTGGACGACGGCCGGGTCCTCGGAGTGGAGGTCGAGACCGACTACCCGGGCGACGGTCTCGTCACCGTCCGCGTCACGGACCCGCCACCGGGGAGGACGGCCCTGCGGCTGCGTGTGCCGTCGTGGGCCGGGGGCGCTGTGCTGGAGGAGGGCGGGAGACGCCGGACCGTCCCACCCGGTGTGGCGGTCGTCGACCGGGAGTTCGCCAGCGGCGAGGAGGTCCGCCTCCGCCTTCCGATGGAACCGCGCCTCACCTGGCCGGATCACCGGATCGACGCCGTCCGCGGCTGCGTGGCCGTGGAACGGGGACCCCTGGTGTACTGCGCGGAGTCGATCGACCTGCCCACGGGCGTCGACCTCGACGACGTCCTGGTCGACCCCTCCGTCGCCCCCGTCGACCGGGGCGGACGGGTACTGGTTCGCGGGACGGTCGG
This sequence comes from Nocardiopsis quinghaiensis, assembly GCF_008638365.1. GTDB lineage: Bacteria > Actinomycetota > Actinomycetes > Streptosporangiales > Streptosporangiaceae > Nocardiopsis > Nocardiopsis quinghaiensis. The sequence goes on from NZ_VWVU01000031.1 coordinate 72,242, forward strand.
ACCGGTCCGTGCCACCGGTCGCGACTGGCCGTACGGCGGAGCGGCCGAGGGGAGAGGCGACGGCGACGCGGTCGGCCTCACACTGTCCCCGTACCACCAGTGGGCCGAACGCGGACCGACCACCATGCGCGTCTGGCTGCCCGCGCACCTCCGTGGCTGAGGGCGCCGCCTCCCATGGAGCGGTGGAGCCGCCCTTCCCCGCCCTCCGGCTCGGCGGTGGCCGTGTACGGCCCGTCACCGTTGCCCATCCCCGCCACGGCCGCCGCTACCCTGGAGGGCATGGCAGCGAACACCTACCTGACCGGTATCAAGCCCACCGGTGACTTCCACCTGGGCAACTACATCGGCGCGATCAAACCCGCCCTGGAGGCGTCCACGGCGTACGACACCTACTACTTCATCGCCGACTACCACGCGCTCAACACCATCAGGGAAGCCGACGAGCTCCGCCACAGCATCCGGTCAGGCGCTGCCACCTGGCTCGCGTGCGGGCTCGACCCCGAGCGCACGATCGTCTACCAGCAGTCCAAGGTGCCCGAGACCTTCGAGCTCACCACGATCCTGAGCGCCCTGACCCCCAAGGGCCTCATGAACCGCGCGCACGCCTACAAGGCCGCCCGCGACCGCAACCACGCGGCGGGGGTCACCGACCTGGACGCCGGGGTCAACATGGGGCTGTACAACTACCCCGTCCTCATGGCCGCCGACATCCTCGTCATGGAGGGCACCCACGTCCCCGTGGGCCGCGACCAGACCCAGCACATCGAGTACACCGCCGACATCGCCGGGTACTTCAACCACCGCTACGGCGATGCCTACGGCTTCCCCGTCCCCAAGGGCGTCATCGACGACAGCGACGCGAGCATCCTGCCCGGCGTCGACGGCCGCAAGATGAGCAAGTCCTACGACAACCACATCCCGCTCTTCCTGCCGGAGAACAAGCTCAAGAAGGCCGTGCGCCGCATCCCCACCGACTCCACGCCGGTCGAGGCGCCCAAGGACCCCGACAGCTCGGTGCCCTTCCAGCTGCTCACCCACTTCGCCGACGCCGAGAAGGTCTCCGAGGTGCGCAAGCGCCTGGAGGCGGGCGGCATGGGCTGGGGCGACCTCAAGAACGAGCTGTTCGAGGCGATCAACACCGAGCTCGGCCCCAAACGCGAGCGCTACGAGGAACTGATGGCCGACCCGTCGGAGATCGACGCGGTCCTGGCGGCCGGTTCCGAACGCGCCCGCCGGCGCGCCCGCGCCACCCTCGACCGGGTGCGCGCCGCCATCGGCGTCGCCTGACGCACCGGGGACGGAAGCAGGGACAGGACAGGGGCGGCGGCCGACACCGCCGCCCCGTCCCGTACGAGGGCCGCGAGGGCCTCTCAGCCGACCCGCGGCTCACCCTCCAGTTCCACACCCGCCTCGCGCAGCCGCTCCAGGGCCGCGTCCACCGTCGGGCGCGACACCCCGGCGGTCAGCCCGAGCAGCACCCGCGTACGCAGGCCCTCACGCGCCGCGTCCAGCGCCGTGGCCCTCACACAGTGGTCCGTGGCGATCCCCGCCACGTCCACCTCGTCCACCCCGCGCTCCCTCAGCCACTCGGCCAGCGGGGTCCTGTCCCGGGACACACCCTCGAAACCGCTGTAGCCGGACGCGTACTGCCCCTTGTCGAAGACCTCCTCGGCCAGCGAGGCGTCGAAGTCGGGGTGGAACTCCACCCCCGGCGTTCCCGCCTCGCAGTGGCGGGGCCAGCTGTCCACGAAGTCGGGATCCTCGGAGAAGTGCTCCCCGGGGTCGATGTGGTAGTCACGCGTGGCCACCACGTGGTCGTACTCACTCGCGCGGGCGTACTCGGTGACGGCCGCCGCCGTGCTCGCGCCGCCCTTCACCCCCAGGTGTCCGCCCTCGCAGAAGTCCTTCTGAACGTCCACCACGATGAGCGCCCTCATCACGCCACCTCCTCTCCCAGTCCTGGCCCGTGCCGCGCACGGCCTCTAGTGGAACACCGTCGGCAGTGCGGCCTCGCCGCGCGACATCCGCAGGGCCTCCTCGGGCAGTTCCGCGATCGTCGCCCGGTGCCGCTCCCGTGCCTCGTGCACCGTCTCTCGACCCACCGCCACACCGTCGGTGACCAAGGGGCGCAACAGCGGGCGTGTTCCCGTCTGCGGAGTCGGCGGGTGGGGATAGACCTCCTCCGCCAACGCCGTGCCCTTGTCGTCCAGGCGCCGGACCGCCCACTTGCGGCCGCCACGGCTGGGCTTGCCCACCGAACGCTTGGCCACCGGCTCCAGCGGCGCGTCCTCCTCCAGTCCACGTGCCCGAGCCACCAGCTTGTACACCAGCGACACCGTCGGCGCACCCGATCCGGTGACCAGGGCGGTGCCCACCCCGTAGCCGTCCACCGGCGCCACGGCCAGGGCCCGGATGGCGTGTTCGTCCAGGTCGCCGGTCACCACGACCCGGGTACCGGTCGCGCCCAGGGAGTCCAGCTGTGAGCGCACACGCGAGGCCTGGGCGGCCAGGTCGCCGGAGTCGAGCCGCACCGCGCCCAGGCCGGGACCGGCCAGTTCCACCGCGGTGCGCACCGCCCGCTCCACGTCGAAGGTGTCCACCAGCAGCGTCGTCCCGGTGCCCAGGGACTCCAGCTGCGCCTTGAACGCGTGCCGCTCGCTGTCGTGCAGCAGTGTGAACGAGTGTGCCGCCGTGCCGCCGGTCGGCACCCCGTGGAGGCGTCCGGCCTCCAGGTTGGAGGAGGTCGCGAACCCGGCCACGTAGGCGGCGCGCGCCGCCGCCACGGCCGACCGCTCGTGGGTGCGGCGCGACCCCATCTCGATCAGCGGGCGCTCTCCCGCCGCCACCGCCATCCGCGTCGCGGCCGAGGCGATCGCGCTGTCGTGGTTGTACACCGACAGCGCCAGCGTCTCCAGGAGCACGGCCTCGGCGAAGGAGGCCTCCACCACCAGGATCGGCGATCCCGGGAAGTACGCCTCGCCCTCGCCGTAGCCCCACACGTTGCCCGAGAACCGGTAGTCGGCCAGCCACTGCAGGGTGCGCTCGTCCACGACCCCGTTGTCGGACAGGAAGTCGAGTTCCTCCGTGCCGAACCGGAACCGCTCCAGCAGGTCCAGGAAGCGGCCCGTTCCGGCCACGACCCCGTATCGGCGCCCCTCCGGCAGCCGCCGGGCGAACATCTCGAACACCGAGCGGCGGGCGGCGGCGCCGCTGTGCAGCGCCGCCTGGAGCATCGTCAGTTCGTAGTGGTCGGTGAGCAGCGCGCTGCTGCTGTCCTCGCTCATGGGCACGAGCCTAATCCGTGGCGTACGGGTCCGCGGCGGCCACCCCGCCAGCTCCGCACCACGGTGATCCACCCCGCACGACAATAATACCCACCTTGTTGGTAGGGAACTGGATGTAGGTACCCTGGTGGCATGCTGAGGATTGATCGCTCGATCTACGACAAGATCGTCGCCCACGCCCGCCGCGACCACCCCGACGAGGCATGCGGTGTCGTGGCCGGGCCCGAGGGCTCCGACCGCCCGGAGCGGTTCGTCGAGATGATCAACGCCGAGCGGTCGCCGACCTTCTACCGCTTCGACTCCCTCGAACAGCTCAAGGTCTGGCGCGAGATGGACGATCGCGACGAGGAACCCGTCGTGATCTACCACTCCCACACCGCCACCGAGGCCTACCCCTCGCGTACCGACATCTCCTACGCGTCCGAGCCGAACGCCCACTACGTGCTCGTGTCCACCCGCGAGTCCGACACCGTCGAGTTCCGCTCCTACCGGATCGTCGACGGCCAGGTCACCGAGGAGCCGGTGGAGATCACCGGGGCCGACGGGGACCAGTAGGTTCCCAACCACGCGGGGCGGCGTCCAGGAATGGGCGCGGAACGCCCCCTGTTGGCAATGAACGCACACCAACGACCGCTAACGGAGACACCTTCATGGCCATCGAGGTCCGCATCCCCACCATCCTGCGCAACCTGACCGACGACGCCAAGGTCGTCGAGGGTTCCGGTGCCACCCTGGACGAGCTGATCGCCGACCTGGACAGCCGCTACCCGGGAATCAGCGAGCGCCTGGTGGCCGATGGCAAGCTGCGCCGCTTCGTCAACATCTACCTCAACGACGAGGACGTCCGCTTCGTCGGCGGACTGGAGGCCAAGCTCTCCGACGGCGACACCGTGACCGTCCTGCCGGCGGTGGCCGGCGGAAGCCGCTAGGCCGGACATGCGCTACGACTCCCTGCTCGACTCCCTCGGCGGCACGCCGCTCGTCGGCCTGCCACGGCTCTCGCCCTCGCCGCAGATCCGGTTGTGGGCGAAGCTGGAGGACCGCAACCCCACCGGTTCGATCAAGGACCGCGCCGCGTTCTTCATGATCGAACAGGCCGAGAAGGACGGGCGGCTCTCCCCGGGCTGCACCATCCTGGAGCCGACGTCGGGGAACACCGGCATCTCGCTGGCCATGGTCGCCAGACTGCGCGGCTACCGCATGGTCTGCGTCATGCCGGAGAACACCTCCGCCGAACGCAAGCAGTTGCTGGCCATGTGGGGCGCCGAGGTCCACTTCTCCGACGCGGCGGGCGGTTCCAACGAGGCCGTCCGCGTCGCCAAGGAGATGGCCGCGGCCCACCCCGACTGGGTGATGCTCTACCAGTACGGCAACCCGGCCAACGCCAGGGCCCACTACGAGACCACCGGGCCGGAGATCCTCGCCGACCTGCCGGAGATCACCCACTTCGTGGCCGGACTCGGTACCACCGGCACCCTGATGGGTGTGGGCCGCTACCTGCGCGAACACCGCCCGGACGTGCGGATCGTGGCCGCCGAGCCCCGGTACGGCGAGCTGGTGTACGGGCTGCGCAACCTCGACGAGGGGTTCGTGCCCGAGCTGTACGACGAGTCGGTGCTCACCACCCGCTTCTCCGTGCCCTCCGACGCCGCCCTCAAGCGGACCCGGGAGCTCCTGGACAAGGAGGGCATCTTCGCGGGCATCTCCACCGGCGGCGCCCTGCACGCCGCGATGGGCATGGCGCGCAAGGCCGAGAAGGCCGGAGAGCGCGCCGACATCGCGTTCGTCATCGCCGACGCCGGATGGAAGTACCTGTCCACCGGTGCCTACGAGGGCACCATCGAGGAGGCTGAGGAGCGGCTCGACGGCCAGCTCTGGGCCTGAGACGACACGTGCCCGCCGAACCTCTCCGGGGCACGGCGGGAGCACGGAACACCGTGGAGGCCGGCGCCAGAGCGCCGGCCTCCACGCTGTGTTCGCCAACACCCCGGAAACCTGTTCTGAACAAACCGGACGGAAGGCGTCAAGGCGTGTGAAAAATTCACACGTGACCGAGGTCGCGTGAGACGCGGGCCACATTTTGTACCACCCGGGCGGTCGTTGGGGTACACCCGTAACAAGGGGACATCCGCAGAACCAGCCGCCATCCGCACTCCTCACACACTCTCGACGGGGTGCCACGGACGCCGCGCGGCCCATCGAGAAGGCGACGACGACGTGCGACTCACGATTATCGGGTCATCGGGGAGCTTCCCCGGGCCAGACAGTCCGGCATCCTGTTACATGCTCGAAGCGGACGGGTACCGCCTGTTGCTCGACATGGGCAACGGCGCGCTCGGCGCGCTCCAGAGGCACGTCGACATCTACTCGGTCGACGCCGTCTACCTGAGCCATCTGCACGCCGACCACTGCTTCGACCTGTGCTCGTACTGGGTGGCCAGGAAGTTCCACCCGGGCGGAGCCAAGTCCCGCATCCCGGTCTACGGACCCAAGGGAGTGGCCCATCGGGTCTCCGAGGCCTACGGGCTGGATCCCGACCCGGGCATGACCGAGGTCTTCGACTTCCACGAGCTCGTACCCGGCGGGTTCCGGATCGGCCCGTTCTCCGTCCGCGTCGACTACGTCAACCACCCCGTGGAGGCCTTCGGCATCCGCCTGGAGCACGGCGGCACGTCCATGGCCTACTCCGGTGACACCGGGGTGTGCGACTCCCTGGTCGACCTGGCCACCGACACCGACCTGTTCCTGTGCGAGGCGGCCTTCCAGAACCACCGCGAACACCCCAAGGACATGCACCTGACGGGGAGCGAGGCGGGCGAGCACGCCAGCCGTGCCCGTGCACGCAGCCTGCTGTTGACCCACCTCGTGCCGTGGAACGACGACGACGTCACGCTCACCGAGGCGCGCTCCACCTACGGCGGCCCCATCGACCTGGCCCGCAGCGGACAGGTGCACACGGTCGGCGGCTGACCGCGGGGACGGAGCGGGGAAGGACGTGGCGGCGGCCCTTCCGGAGCGGACGTTCTCTCCTCCTCCAGTCACGGAGGGCTCCTCACGGATATACGCTCTTGGCATGGCCCGACCTGACGGACGCGTTCCGACCCAACTCCGCCCCGTGACCATCACCCGCAACTGGCTCCGCCACGCGGAAGGCTCCGTACTCGTCGAGTTCGGTGACACCCGCGTGCTGTGCGCGGCCAGCGTCGAGGACGGCGTCCCGCGCTGGCGCCGGGGCACCGGCGAGGGGTGGGTCACCGCCGAGTACGCGATGCTGCCCCGCTCCACCGACACCCGCGGCGCGCGCGAGTCGGTGCGCGGCAAGATCGGCGGCCGCACCCATGAGATCTCCCGCCTCGTCGGCCGCTCCCTGCGTGCCGTCGTGGACTTCAAGGCGATGGGCGAGCACACCATCACCCTGGACTGCGACGTGCTCCAGGCCGACGGCGGTACCCGCACCGCGGCGATCACGGGCGCGTACGTGGCGATGGCCGACGCGATGAAGTGGCTGCGCAAGCGTCGCAAGCTCAAGAACAACCCGCTGACCGGTTCCCTGGCCGCGGTCAGCGTGGGCGTGGTGCAGGGACAGCCCCGGCTGGACCTGAACTACCTGGAGGACTCGGTCGCCCAGACCGACATGAACGTGGTGCTCACCGGCGACGGCAGGTTCGTCGAGGTGCAGGGCACCGCGGAGGGCGCTCCGTTCGACAGGGATCTGCTCAACCAGCTGCTCGACCTCGCCTCGACGGGCTGCGAGGAGCTGACCGCGATCCAGAAGAAGGCGCTCTCGGAGTGACCGTCGCGAAGAGGGGACTCACCCGGATCGGCGGCGCCCGGGCGGGAGGAGGAACCGTGAAGGTCGTCCTGGCCACACGCAACAAGAAGAAGGTGCCCGAGATGCGGGCCATCCTGGCCGACGCCGGGATGGACGCGGAGGTGCTCTCGCTCGACGCGTTTCCCGACGCACCCGAGGTGCCCGAGACCGAACCCTCCTTCCTGGGGAACGCACTGCTCAAGGCACGCGCCATCGCCGAGCACACGGGGCTGCCCTCCGTCGCCGACGACTCCGGCCTGAGCGTGGACGAGCTTCGGGGGATGCCCGGGGTGCTGTCCGCGCGCTGGGCCGGCCGCTTCGGTGCGGGCGACCAGGACCGGGCCAACCTGGACCTGGTCCTGGACCAGCTCGCCGACACCCCCTCCGAGCGCCGGGGCGCCGAGTTCGTGTGCGCGTCGGTGCTGGTGATGCCGGACGGGACCGAGGTCGTCGCCGAGGGCGTGCTGCGCGGCCGTCTGCTGCGGGAGCGCCGGGGGGAGAACGGGTTCGGCTACGACCCGGTCTTCGTTCCCGAGGGGGAGAGCCGCACCGCGGCGGAGCTGTCCCCGGAGGAGAAGAACGCCATCAGCCACCGGGGGATCGCCTTCCGCAGGCTGGCCCAGGAGTTGGCGGACATCCTCTGACCCGTGCTCCGTGTCCGGAGCGGCAACGCGAGCGATCGGGGCGGCATCCGGTGCGGGAATATCCCGGATGCCGCCCCGGTTGCATCAGAGCCGGACGGGATACCGTCGGGCATCCGGTGGCAGCCGACGGATTTGACGCGACCGGATCGGTTGCCTAGAGTGGATCGGGTCGCTGCGGGACGGCGAGGATCCTTCGGGGTCGCTCGGAACCGGACCGCGATCACAGACCTTCCTCTCCGAAACCGTGTTGGTTCGAGCAGTGCTCTGAGCCGGTAGGCTTCGGGAGGCGCTTCCACAGAAAATGCGGAAGCGGACGGGCTTTACCCCGATCAGGAACACCACAAACCGCCGGTTTGGCGGGGTGCGGAACACCTGATAAAGTGAAGACACAACA
>NZ_VWVU01000032.1 GCF_008638365.1 Nocardiopsis quinghaiensis
CCTATGAGGGCAACCCGCGTAACGGCAACAACCTGAGCGGGGCGCTGGCCAACGCTCCGGTGTCGGGTCACTGGTTCTCCGAGCAGTTCCAGGAGCTGCTGGCCAACGCCCACCCGCCCATCCAGTAGGCAACCGAAGGCCCACACGAGGGCCACGTGGAAGGGGTGCCCGCCCCACGGCGGGCGGGCACCTCCGTCCCGTGCTGCCCTCCGGGCCCGCCGGGGCGAGTCCGGCCCGCCCCGGTCGCCCCGGAAATTTCCGGAAACTTAACGAGAAGTAACTTGGTGCACACCCATTGTCTCCGCGTGACGTCGGTGTTAATTTCGGCCCACACGCAATGGGAGCGCTCCCGGAGGCGTGTGTGAAAGCAGGCATGCGCTTTCCGGGACCCACCGAGACGACACGTAAGGCCCATCCCGGGCCCTGAGCCCCCGAGTGGCAGCGCCGCCACCGGCTCCCTCCGCAACACCCGCACTCCGACCCGGCCGCTCCCCAAGCAGCCCCCGCTCCCGGTGACGCCTCCTCCGGTGTCCACGCGGCGGGACGGCACGGGAAGGAGAACCTGTCCAAGGAGGACACGTGATCACCCCCCGCCCCGATCCGAGCCGCATACGCTGGCGCAGATCCTCGTCCGCACTCTTCGGCGCGGCGCTCGTCGCCGCACTCCTTCCGGCCAGCCCCGCACAGGCGGCGCCGATTTGCTCGGTCGACTACCAGACCAACGACTGGGGCTCGGGCTTCACCGCCGAGGTCTCGGTCACCAACGAGGCCGAGTCCCTCTCCAGCTGGGAGCTGGGCTGGGAGTTCCCGGGCGACCAGCAGATCACCAACTCCTGGAGCGCCGAGGTCTCCCAGAGCGGCAGTTCCGTGACCGCCCAGGGCCCGGCCTGGTCGTCGGGTCTGGCCAGCGGGCAGACCGCGACGTTCGGCTTCCAGGCCACCTACTCCGGAAGCAACTCCGCCCCCACCGGGTTCACCCTCAACGGCCGCGACTGCGCGGGCGACGGGGAGGAGCCCGGGCCCGAGGACGCGACCCTGGTCGTGGACCCCGACTCGGTCAGCCTGGACCCCGGCGGTGAGACCGCCTTCGACGTCGCGCTGTCCGAGGCCCCCGGCGGCGACGTCTCCGTCAGCGTGGAGCGCACGTCCGGCAGCGAGGCCCTGTCCGTGGCCTCCGGCGGCTCCCTGACCTTCGGCGACGCCGACTGGGACACCCCCCAGGAGGTGACCGTCGCCTCCTCCAGCGACGGCTCGGGCGAGCCCGCCCAGGCCGAGTTCACCGTCTCCGCCGAGGGCTATGACCCCGTGGTCGTCACCGCGCGCGAACTGACGGGCGCGGCCACCGAGTACGAGGAGGAGTTCCTCGCCCAGTACGAGAAGATCAAGGACCCCGGGAGCGGTTACTTCCGCGAGGTCGACGGACTCCTCGTGCCGTACCACTCGGTGGAGACCCTGATCGTGGAGGCGCCCGACTACGGCCACGCCACCACCTCCGAGGCCTACAGCTACTACCTGTGGCTGGAGGCGACCTTCGGCAGGATCACCGGCGACTGGCAGCCCTTCAACGACGCGTGGGCGTCCATGGAGGCGTTCATCATCCCGGGCACCGCCGACCAGCCCACGAACGGCTCCTACGACCCGGCGGAACCGGCGACCTACATCCCCGAGTCGCTCGACCCGAGTGACTACCCGCAGCCGCTGAACCCCGACGCCCAGGCCGGCCAGGACCCGCTCGCCCAGGAGCTGAGCAGCGCCTACGGCACCGACGAGGTCTACGGCATGCACTGGCTGCTGGACGTGGACAACAAGTACGGCTACGGATTCTGCGGAGACGGAAGCGACGACGTCCCCGCCTACGTCAACACCTTCCAGCGCGGCTCCAACGAGTCGGTCTGGGAGACCGTTCCGCATCCGTCCTGCGAGACCTTCGAGCACGGAGGCGAGAACGGGTTCCTCGACCTGTTCACCGACGACGACGGCTACTCCGAGCAGTGGCGCTACACCAACGCCCCCGACGCCGACGCGCGCGCCGTCCAGGTGGCCTACCTCGCGCACGAGTGGGCCTCCCAGCAGGGCAACGAGGGCGCCATCGCCGAGAACGTCTCCAACGCGGCGATGATGGGCGACTACCTGCGCTACGCCATGTTCGACAAGTACTTCAAGGAGATCGGCGACTGCGTCGGCGCCGAGTCCTGCCCGCCCGGATCGGGCAAGGACTCCGCGCACTACCTCATGGCCTGGTACTACTCCTGGGGCGGTGCGCTGGAGAGCGCCGAGTACCCCTGGGCCTGGCGCATCGGCGGATCCTCCGCCCACCAGGGCTACCAGAACGTGATGGCGGCCTACGCGCTCTCGGAGGTGGACGCGCTCCAGCCGGAGTCGGCCACCGGCACCGAGGACTGGGGCAACAGCCTCGACCGCCAGCTGGAGTTCCTCGAATGGCTGCAGTCCTCCGACGGCGGTATCGCCGGCGGCGCGACCAACAGCTGGGAGGGCACCTACGCCGAGCCGCCCGCGGGCACGTCGACCTTCCACGGCCTGTACTACGACGAGAAGCCCGTCTGGCACGACCCGCCCTCGAACCGCTGGTTCGGGTTCCAGGTCTGGGACATCGAGCGGGTGGCCGAGTACTACCGCATCACCGGTGACGAGCGCGCCGGGGGAATCCTGGACGACTGGGTGCCCTGGGCCATCGAGAACACCACCGTCGGTGAGAACGGCGAGTTCGCCATCCCCGCCGACATGGAGTGGAGCGGCCAGCCCGACGACTGGACGGGCGAGTCCACGGGCAATCCCGGCCTGAACGTCGAGGTCGTCTCGCACGGCCAGGACGTCGGTATCGCCGCGGGCCTGGCCAAGACCCTCATGCACTACTCCGCGGCCACCGGCGACGCCGAGTCCCGCGAGGTGGCCGAGGGCCTGCTGGACGCCCTGATGGCGAACCAGGACGAGCTGGGGGTGGCCGTCCCCGAGGAGCGGGCCGACTACGAGCGCTTCGACGACCAGTTCGACTCCCCGGACGGCGGGCTCTACATCCCCGAGGGATGGACCGGCCAGATGGCCAACGGTGACCCGATCGACTCCGACTCCACGTTCCTGTCCATCCGGTCCTTCTACGAGGACGACCCGAACTGGCCCCAGGTCGAGTCATACCTCGACGGCGGCCCGGTGCCCGAGTTCACCTACCACAGGTTCTGGGCGCAGGTCGACGTGGCCACGGCTCTCGCCACCCACGGCGAGTTGTTCGGCGACGGCTCCTAGCGGGCCGTAGCCGCGAGGGGCGGGCGCCCCGGGGCGCCCGCCCCCACCCTCCGCAGAACGAAAGGAAGAGCATGTCGTTCACCAAGGGGCGAAGACGGCTCCGGGGCAGGACCGTCGGCGCGGTCGCCCTCGCCGTCACCCTCGTCACGGGCGGTCTCGCCGCCGCCGCACACGGCCAGGAAGGCACCCGGGTCTCGGCCGAGGACGCCGTCCAGGCACAGGCGGCCAGCCTGCGGGACCTGGCCGACCAGCAGGGCGTGCGCATGGGCACCGCGGTCGCCTCCCATCTGCTGGACCAGTCCGACTACCGGCAGACGGCCGCCACGGAGTTCAACTCCGTCACCCACGAGAACGACCTCAAGTGGGAGACGGTCCAGCCCCAGCAGGGGCAGTTCAGCTGGTCCAACGCAGACCGGGTCGTGGACTTCGCCGAGCAGAACAACCAGATGATCCACGGCCACACGCTGGTGTGGCACAGCCAGCTGCCCTCCTGGGTGGAGAACGGGAACTTCAGCCAGGACCAGCTGCGGGGCGTCATGCAGGACCACATCAGCACCACGATGGGCCGCTACCGCGGGCAGATCGGCACCTGGGACGTGGTCAACGAGCCCATCGACGACAACGCCCAGTTCCGCGACTCGGTCTTCTACCAGACGCTGGGACAGGACTTCATCGCCGAGGCCTTCCGCATGGCCGACCAGGCCGACCCCAGCGCCCGCCTGTTCATCAACGACTACAACATCGACGGGATCAACGCCAAGAGCGACGCCTACTACGAACTGGTCCGGGACCTGCTGGCGCAGGGTGTGCCGATCGACGGCATCGGCTTCCAGGGCCACCTGATCTCCGGTCAGGTCCCCTCCGACATCCAGCAGAACATCCAGCGCTTCGCCGACCTGGGGCTGGAGGTGATGATCACCGAGCTCGACATCCGCATCCAGATGCCCGCCACCGAGCAGAAGCTGGAGCAGCAGGCCAGGGACTACGAGGGGGTGGTCAACGCCTGCTACGCGGTCAGCGGGTGCTCGGGCGTGATCGTGTGGGGCGTCACCGACGCCCACTCCTGGGTCCCCGACCACTTCGACGGCCAGGGAGCCGCCCTGCCCATCGACAGCGACTACCAGCAGAAGCCCGCCTACTGGGCGATCCACGAGGCGCTCGGGGGAGACCCCGCGGACCCGACCGATCCGCCCACCGAGGACCCCACGGATCCGCCGACCGACCCGCCGAGCGGCGACTGCGAGGCCGACTACAGGGTCACCAACGAGTGGAACAGCGGTTTCCAGGCCGAGGTGACCGTCACCGCCGGAGACAGTCTCACCGGATGGACGGTGACGTGGAACCTGGGCAGCGGTGAGAGCGTCTCGCACGCCTGGAACGCCTCGGTGAGCAGCAGCGGTTCGGCCGTCACCGCGACCGACGTCGGCTACAACGGCACCCTCTCCGCCGGGCAGTCGACCGCGTTCGGCTTCGTCGGCAACCACGGCGGGAGCGTATCGACACCACAACTGACCTGCACCAGCGGGTCCTGACCGCGGCTGACTCCGGCCGAGGAGAGAACGATGTCCAGTACGCGGACGTGACCGCCCCGGAACAGGCCACGCCTGCGTCATGACCGGGCGCCGGGGGACCGTAGCCGCCTCCCCCGGCGCCCACACACCCGCTGTCACAGGACAGCGGTGCCCCCGTAAGTCGACAACGTTGTCATCACTCTCGTCTGGAGTTCCGCGATGGTCAAACGCCTACTGATCGCCCTGGGGTCGGTCCTGACCCTGGTGGTGGCGCTGTTCGCGTACACGTTGCCCGCACAAGCCGACTCAGGCTTCCGAGTCGACGACGGCCGCCTGGTCGACGCCGCCGGAAACGACTTCGTCATCCGCGGTGTCAGCCACCCGCACGCCTGGTACACGCAGGAGACCCAGTCGTTCGCGGACATCAAGTCACTGGGCGCCAACGCCGTCCGCGTCGTCCTCAGCAGCGGTGACCGCTGGACGGAGAACGATGCCGGCGACGTGGCGAACATCGTCGCCGAGTGCAAGGCCAACGGGCTCATCTGCCTCCTGGAGGTGCACGACACCACCGGTTACGGAGAGCAGGACGGCGCCGCCACGCTCGACCAGGCCGTGGACTACTGGCTGCGCGTCCAGGACGCACTGGAGGGCGAGGAGGACTACATCCTCGTCAACATCGGCAACGAGCCCTACGGCAACGACGCGGCGACCAACCAGGACTGGGCCGGCGACACCAGCGCCGCCGTCGACCGCCTGCGCGACGCCGGCTTCGAGCACACCCTGGTCGTGGACGCGCCCAACTGGGGCCAGGACTGGCAGGGCACGATGCGCGACAACGCCCAGTCGGTCTTCGACTCCGACCCGCACGCCAACACGGTCTTCTCCATCCACATGTACGGCGTCTACGAGCAGGAGTCGACGATCGTCTCCTACATGGAGCACTTCGTCGACGCGGGCCTGCCCCTGATCGTCGGCGAGTTCGGCCACGACCACTCCGACGGCGACCCCGACGAGGACGCCATCATGTCCCACGCCGAGCGCCTCGGACTGGGCTACGTCGGCTGGTCCTGGAGCGGCAACGGCAGTCCCGTGGAGTACCTGGACATGGTCGAGGGCTTCGACGTCAACCGCCTGAGCTCCTGGGGCGAGCGCATCTTCAACGGTCCCGACGGGATCGCCTCGACCGCGGTCGAGGCGCCGGTCTACGGCGGCGGTGGCGAGCCGACCGACCCGCCGACCGAGGACCCCACGGACCCTCCGACCGAGGAGCCCACGGACCCGCCGAGCGGTGACTGCGAGGCCGACTACAGGGTCACCAACGAGTGGGGCAGCGGTTTCCAGGCCGAGGTGACCGTCACCGCCGGAGCCGATGTCACCGGTTGGACGGTGACGTGGAGCTTCGGCAGCGGTGAGAGCGTCTCGCACGCCTGGAACGCCTCGGTGAGCAGCAGCGGTTCGGCCGTCACCGCGACCGACGTCGGCTACAACGGCACCCTCTCCGCCGGGCAGTCGACCGCGTTCGGCTTCGTCGGCGACCACGGCGGGAGCCTCTCCACACCCACACTCTCCTGCACCGCCTGATCCACCCCGTACCGCCTGGTTCAAGCCGCACGGTCTGATTCCCACCGAGGAAACAGATCCCACCCCGGCCGCACCGACCGGTGCGGCCGGGTTCCCCCACACAGATTGGAGTGGTCCATGAGGTCACGCAACGCCATCGCCCTGACCGTGGCGCTCGGCGGGCTCGCCGTCAGCACCGCTATCGTCGCGCTGCCCGACAAGGCCGAGGCCCACGGTGCGTTCACCTACCCGGCCAGCCGTACCTACGCCTGTTTCCAGGACGCCACCGGCGGCAGCTCCGGCGGTGCGCTCCAGCCCACCAACGACGCCTGCGCCGACGCCCTGGCCGAGGGCGGGAACTACCCGTTCTGGAACTGGTTCGGCAACCTCATCAGCGACTCCGCCGGCCGTCACCAGCAGTTCGTGGCCGACGGTGAGCTGTGCGGGCCCACCGACGACTTCTCGGCGTTCAACGCGGTCCGCGCGGACTGGCCGACCACCCGGCTGGAGCCGGGTACCACGGTGGAGTTCCACCACAACGCCTGGGCGGCGCACCCGGGCACCTTCTCCACCTACGTCACCGAGGACGGGTTCGACCCCGCCACGGACGCTCTGACCTGGAGCGACCTGGAGCTCATCGACGAGGTGACCAACCCGCCCCAGCGCAGCGGCGGTGTCGAGGGCGCCGAGTACTACTGGGACGTGACCCTGCCCGACAAGGAGGGGCAGCACATCATCTACGTGGTGTGGGAGCGCTCCGACAGCCCAGAGGCGTTCTACAACTGCTCAGACGTGGTCTTCGGCGACAGCACGGGCCCCGACCCCACGGACCCGCCGGAGGAGCCGACGGACCCGCCCGAGGAGCCCACGGACCCGCCGGAGGAGCCCACGGACCCGCCGGAGGAGCCCACGGACCCGCCGCAGGGCGAGTACTGCAGCGCCGAGTACAGCGTGGTCAACGAGTGGTCGACCGGCTTCCAGGCGGAGGTCGAGGTCACCGCGGGTGAGAACGGGGTCGACGGCTGGATGGCGGACTGGGTGTTCGCCAACGGCCAGGAGGTCAACAACTCCTGGAACGCCTCACTCGTCAACCACGGCGCCCACATCGAGGCCGCCAACACCGCTCACAACGGAACGCTCGCGCCCGGGGAGAGCACCAGCTTCGGATTCACCGCGACCCACGGGGGCACGAACATCGACCCCGAGGTGGCCTGCCAGGAGTCATAGAACCCTGAGGTGACTCCTCCCTGGGGACCGTACCCCCCATGCGGGGCCGCACCAGCGGCCCGCGCGGTCCCGCCGCCACGGTACCGAACGCTGTTCGGTACCGTGGCGCCATGAACGCCGCAAGAATCTACACCCGCTGCCAGGACCGCATGCTCGGCCTCGCGGACGGCCTGAGCGCGGAACAGCTCTCCACCCCCGTCCCCGCCCTGCCCGCGTGGAACGTCCAGCAGACCTACGCCCACCTGGTCGGGCTCTGCGCGGACGTGGTCGCGGAGCGGATCGTCCCCCCGGCCGACGACACCGTGACCGCACGCCAGGTGGCCGACCTCGCCCACCTCGACATCGCCGGACTCTGCGCGGCCTGGCGCGAGGACACCCCGGCGCTGCTGCGGGTCTTCGCCACCCAGAAGCGGGCCCGCTACTCCCTGCCCGCCGTGGACGTGTGGCATCACGAGAACGACGTGCGGGGCGCACTGGGCCTGGGGGCCCAGACCCAGGACGCCGACGAACTGGCGGACTTCAACCTCGGCGCGATGAGCCGCGCGTGGTCCCCGGAACTGCCCGGGGTGCGCGTGCTGGCGACCGACACCGGGCAGGAGTGGGCCTTCGGTGAGCGGGCCGACCTGGAGTGGTCCGCCACGGCCTTCGAACTGGTCCGGGCGACCACCGGCCGCCGTAGCGCCGTCCAGACGCGCGCCATGGACTGGAGCGGCGACCCCTCGGCCGTGCTCGACCGCCTGTCGGCGTTCCCGTTCCCGGAGTCCGGCCTGCGGGTCTGACCGCTTCCGGGGTGGTGCGCCGCCCGGAGCGGGTCAGGGCCGGTAGGGGATGCGGTCCAGAGCCCGCACCTCACCCAGCGTGGACCACTCGTTGCGGCCCAGCCGCGCCAGCGGGCGCAGCAGGGCCGCCTCGGGGTGCCCGTCCACCAGCACCGCCTCGTCCACGGCCGCGCGGACCACCCGGCCGAGCACCACGGTGGAGTCGCCCAGCCCCAGCGTCGAGTGCAGCACGCACTCCAGCGCCACCGGGGAGTCCGCGACCCGGGGCGGGCGCACCTCCGTGCTGGCCTCGCGCCCGATCCCCAGCGCGTCGAACTCGCTCACCTCCGGCGGATAGGGGGTGCCGCTGGCGTTCACCTGGTCCCGCAACGGCTCCGGGGCCAGGTTCACCACGAACTCGCCGGTCCGCTCCGCGTTGCGCAGCGAGTCCTTGCGCCGCACCGACGTGAACTGCACGATCGGCGGATCGACGCAGGAGACCGTGAAGAAGGAGTGCGGGGCCAGGTTGTCCACGCCCTCCTCGGACGTGGTGGAGACCCACGCGATCGGGCGCGGCACCACCACGGCCGTCATCAGCTGGTAGAACGCCCGTCCGGGCAGGTCGTCTGGAGTCCATTCGGTACGCATCGGCACCGATTATGCCGCCCCTTACGCCGCCCCGCGCCGACCGCGCCGTGTGGCGGGCGCACCGCGGAGCGCCAGTACGGACACCACCGCGCCGCCGGGGGAACGCGGTCCGGCACGGAGAGGACGGACCGGAAGGACCCGGGCCGGTCCCGGGGCTCAGCTCACGGCCTGCCTGACGAGGGCGGCGATCGTCTCCTCGGCCTTCTCCGTCAGCTCGGTCACGGCGTACGAGGTGGGCCACAGACCGCCGGGATCGTCGAGGTTCGCCTCGGCGGTGAATCCGAATGACGAGTAGCGCTCCTTGTCCGCCTTTCCGCTACGGAAGAAGCAGACCACTTTCCCCTTCCTGGCATAGGCCGGCTGCCCGTACCACAGTTTCGGCGCCAGCTCTGGTGCGGTGCTGGTGATGATGGCGTGGACGCGTTCGGCCACCGCGCGGTCGGATGACTCCATCCCGGCGATCTTCGACAGCACGTCGAGTTCGGCGGCGGCGGCCTTGCCGCCACGACCGCGGCTCGACTCCTTCCTCAGCTCCGCCGCACGTTCCTTCATGGCGACACGCTCCTGATCGGAGAAACCCTCCGACTTCCTGTCGCCCTTCCCCGTGGTGTGCGTGCTCATGGTCGTCACCCTCCTGTCCGTGATCGGTGTGCGGTGCCCGTCACGCTAGCCCCGCCGGGACACCCGGCGCTTCTCGATTCCTGATCGACGCCGCAGGGCCCGTGACCGCTGGACGCCGTCCTCCTCGGAACCGCGGAATCCGCCGGCGGGCGAGCCGCCGTCGGGGCTGCACAAACCGATCAGGGTGCCTACTCCGGACACTTCACCGGCCCCGCGACGGCCACCACCGGATGGTCGCAGCACCCGACCGCTGACCGAGACCGCCGGCACACGGGGCGCTGCCGTCACGGACTCGGCTCTGCCGACGGCGACGCAGGAACTGGTGAAGATCCGCGTCAGCCAGACCAACGGCTGCGGCTTCGTTCACCGAGGCCGAGCGCGCCGCCCTGGAGTTGGCGGAGCAGGGCATCCGTATCGCCGACGCGACCGGGGGTGTCACCGACGTGGCCTGGGCGAAGGCCGCCAAGCACCACGACGAGGACCAGCTGGCCGCCCTGGTGTCCCTCATCGCCCTCGTCAACGCCTTCAACCGTGCGAACGTCATCGTCCGGCAGCCCGTCGACGACTACCAGCCTGGCCAGTTCGGCTGACCACGGGCCCCGGGCCCGGATGCACGGCTCCCGGCCTCAGGACGGGGTGGAGTCGTCCGCGGAGATGAGGGCCAGCCCCGTCTGGGGATCCACCTTCTTGCGCAGGTGGGCGGGTGTCTCGGTGAGGACGACCTCCATGGTCGGGAACACGCGCAACTCCTTCAGGTGCCCGGCCAGGGCGGTGGAGTCCTCGCGTCCCAGGACGATGTGCGCGTGCAGGGCGGCCTTGCCCTGGTTGTCGGCGATGTCGCCGATACAGGAGGCGATCTCCATCTGCTCGTCGAAGCCGGTGTACCGGTACTCGCTGGTGTCGCGGTCGAAGTAGCCGAGGGTGACGTGGCTGGCGGCGCCGATGGCGGTCAGGCTCGCGGCGGTGACGCCGTTGGCTTCGGCGAAACCGGTGATCTGCTCGAACGCCTCGTCGCCCTTGTCCATGACGAGCAGGAACGTGCGCAGCCCGTTCTCCTCCAGCAACCGGGTGGACTTCATCGGTGCCCCCTCCACTGCCCTGACACCGGTCAGGAGAAGACCGGTGCGTACGGAGCGATGTCGTAAGCCTTCTGGGTCGTCTGGGACGTGTCTCGTGTCCGAGGCGTCGGTAGACGTCCTGGCCACCTGCCCATCGACCAGGAGGCATACACCACCGGCGAACACCAGTACCCTCCCGCCCTCCGCGTCACCGACCTCCCAGGACGGTGCGGACGCACCCACCCCAGGGGTCGCGGATCTGTGGCTCCTGTACGTTCAAGCCGAGCACCTGCCGCGCGTGCACGCCGAACATCTGGGTCAGACAGCGGTGCACCCCGATGCCGTCGATGTCGACGTACCGCGTCCACGGCACCCGGGCCATGACGCCGGCCACGGCCGGTGCCACCCCCGGAGCAGGACCGTGATGAGCCGGTCAGGTTCCGTCCGACCTCGCAGGTGCACCGCGGGGGCGATGGCGAGACAGGCGGCGGAGACGGTGCGTCCTCGCGGGTCTCGGCCAGGGTGCCCGTAGGCACCCGACTGCTCCAGACGGAGCCCCGTCGCGTCGCGGCCGGCCTCTTCCCGCGACTCCCCGCGGGCCGCGCCGAATATGCCCTCACCGGAATCCGGGATGGACCCGTAGGGGAGGGCCGGTTCGCCTTTGCGCGGCTCGATGCCCCTTTCGGGGAGGATGACGCGGAGGATCTGGGGACCGAAGGGCCAGGCTGACCAGGTCGACGGTCAGCGGCACGGGGTGGTCGCCAGGTTTCGTTCGGCATGCGACGAGCCTGTCTCCTTGTCAGTTCAGCGGAAATCCCTTCCTGAAAACTGGTTCTCTTTTATGTGCTTTTTATTGGTGCGCCGAAACGGTCGCGGACACGGGTGCCGCCCCGGTGCGAGGACGGCGCTGCGGTGAGCACGTGTCCGCCCTTGGGGATGGCTTATTTTCGGTCCCACGTGAACTCATATTTGGTGGTCGTCGAATAAAGACTGCCCGGGTGTTCGAGTGCGTCTGGCCAGTTGAAGTGGGTTTGTGCGGTGGCTGTGTTCCTGGTGTCATTAATCTTGGTTTTTGGTCTGTATTTATACTCCTGGGGTTTGTGGGTCGCTATGGGAATTTGGTAACTTCCTTGTGGCCGGAGCGGGACGTGGGCGTCTCGCCCGGATTCTTTTTCGGTCATAGATGGAATGTGTAGGCACCACCCGTAATGCGTCGTTCCCTGTTCCGGGCGACGGCGGTTTGTGCGGCTTGCGCTCTGGCTCTTGCGCTGGGGGTGGCTGCTCCCGCCACAGCCGACGAGGAGGCCCCCGCCGCCACCGGCGGCACGGCCGCCTCCGGGGAACGCGGCGCCTCGGGGGAGCGGAGCGGTGAACCGGGCGAGTACGCCTCGGCCGATGGGGGACCCAGCGACGCGACCGGACCCGACGTCCCCTCCGCCGCCGATGGTTCTTCCGCCCCCGTGCGCTCCGGCGGCGGTCGGGCCGAGGCCGAAAGCTCCCTGTGGACCTACGTGGACCGCGCCTTTCCCGACCGGTCCCGCGGCGGTGCGGAGACCGCCAGCGTGGGCACGGGGCGCCTGGCCTGGGACCGTGTCTACACCCGCAGGGCCCTGTTCCGGTTCCCGGTCGAGCTCGGGCCGGGCACCGCCGTGGACTCCGCCGTGCTGCGCACCGAGGTGGTGTGGTCCTACGACTGCGTCAGCGACTCCTTCGCGCAGCTGCACCGGGTCGATCCCTTCGACGGCGGGACCACGTGGAACGACCAGCCCACGGCCCACGCCCTGCTCGACACCCGAAGGGTCCGGGGCGGGCGGGCCGCCTGCCCCGTGAGCGGCGGTGTGGAGTTCGACGTGACCGAGGCCTACCAGCGGGCCGTGGACGACGGAGAACGCCACCTGCACCTGCGGCTCGCCGAACGCGACGAGTCCGGGAGCACGGCATGGCGCCGCTTCGACGTCGAGGGCGATCCGCCGGTGCTGGTGGTCGAGCACAGCACACCGCGGGCCCCGGGAACGGCCTCTGAGCTGACCGGCCTCCCGGCCGGCTCCCGAGCCGGTGCCGCGGACTCCGGTCCGTCCGGTGAGCGCTCCGCCGTCCATGACGAGGGCTCGCCGGGCCTTGCGCCGCACCGGTCCGCAGGAGGGCCCGGCCTTCCCGGCGACACCGTCCCGGGGACCGGGGGAGCCGACGACGTCCGTGTCCATGGCCTCGTTTCCGTCGGTCGGCTCCGGACCGGGGGTGAGCGGGTCCGTTTCCGGCGGGGGGAACGGACCGACCGCCCGACCGCTCCGGTCGGCCGTCGGCGACAGGACGGGGACACGGTCCCCAGGGCCCGGGGACCTCCGGGCATCGCGCCGGTCGGAGACCGCACACCGGTCCACCGGCCGAGGAGAAACGGTTGACGGACGACGGAACCCCTCTCTCCCGATGCGGTATCCGGGCGGGCGGAGGAACCGCGTCGGCGGTAGCCCGAGGGGGTCGGGCAGTCCGCTCCCGGAGCGCCACGGTGGGGCGCGGTGCCCGGAAGCGGGCAAGGAGCCGTCTCATCGCCGCACCGGCCACAGAGCAGGGTGGCCACCTGCGGTGACGGCACGGTTCCGCGCCGGCGAGAGAGGTGTTCGTCCCCGATGCCGGACACACCTACGGCGGAGTCTGGCGGGACTCCGCCGCCGGGAGGCCGCGGTGGTCCGGAACCACCTGTGTGCATGGGCACCACACAGGAGGATTCCGGGCCGCCACCGGCGTCTGCGCGCGGAGGTCGGTCCGGTCCCTCGCGCGGAGTCCGAGGTATCCGGATTCCCCGAAGGGAGAGTCCTGCGGCCCCGAGCCGCGGGGCGGAGGACCGGCGGTGGGGCTTCTCAACCGATCAAGACCGTCCTCCAACCATGCGCTTACCTCGAAGTCCCATGATCGGATCTCGGAAGCTGATCGAGGACGAGGAGTCCGATGTCCACCGACGGGAAGAGCACCACCACGCCCGACGCACCGGCCGCACGGCTCGGAGCCCGTGCGCGCCTGGCACGGTTCGGACGGCACGGTGCCGTCGCCCTGGCCCTGGGGGTCGGCCTGGCACTGACCGGTTGCGCCGCCACCGGGGCGGAGACGACCTCCGCCACCGGGACCGCGGTGAGCACGAGCGCCGGCGGTGCGAACACCGCCGAGGTCGTGGCAGCGGCCGACGCGTTCCTGGACACGTTGTCGGATGAGCAGCGCCGGGCCGTCGTGTACGACTTCGACGACGAGGCCAAGGCGACGGGGTGGTCGAACTTCCCGGTCACCTTCGTGGAGCGCAACGGGATCTCGCTCGCGGACCTGAACGAGGAGCAGGAGGAGGCCGCCCTGGCGGTCATGGAGACGGCCCTCAGCGAGGAGGGCTACCAGGAACTGCTCGACATCCGTACCGCCGACGCCTACCTGGACGCCGACCAGGACGACACGTCCGGGAGCGCCTCCGGGGGACAGGCACCGGACGGGCAGGCGCCCGACGGGGGACGGCCGCCCGAGGGCGGTGGGGGACCGGGTGGCGGCGACCTCTCCTTCGGCGAGGACCTGTACTACATCGCGTTCTTCGGCGAGCCGAGCGAGACCGAGCAGTTCATGGTGCAGTACGGCGGCCACCACGCGGCGTACAACATCACCTACGAGGGCGACGACGTGAGCCTGTCGCCCACCCTGACCGGGACCGAGCCCACGGAGTTCGAGTACGAGGGCGAGTCGTACGCTCCCCTGGCGGGCAAGCGGTCCGGTGCTCTGGAGGCCGTCGCCTCTCTGAGCGAGGAGCAGCTGGCCCGGGCCGAGATCGAGAACGAGGAAGACGACCTCGTGCTGGGCCCGGGTGAGGACGCCCCCTTCCCGGAGGAGGAGGGGATCCTGGTGAGCGACCTCGACCAGGAGCAGCAGGACAAGGTGACGGAGATGCTGCGCGCCTGGGCCGGTGACCTGGACGAGGAGGCGGCCGAGGCGTTGGTCGACAAGTACGTCTCCGAGTACGACCAGACCTACCTGAGCTGGAGCGGCTCCACCGAGCCCGACGACGTCGAGACCTACATCCGTCTCGACGGGCCCTCCGCGTGGATCGAGTACTCCAACCAGCCCGGCGTGGAGACCGACCAGGTCCACCAGCACACCGTGTTCCGCGACCAGACGGCCGACTACGGCTGGGAGTGAGACAGCCACGGGGCCGCTTCGGAGCACGGGGCCCGCGGGGCCGCGGGCCGGTGTCCGCGTCCCCGCCGCCGAGTACCGGGCCGGGCGGCCCCTCCGGCGGCCGCCCGGCCCGGCACCGCGTCGGGACGCACCCGGCGGCCGCCGTCGCCGGAGTCACTCGGTACGCAGTCCCTCAGGGCTCGTCATCCGCCACAGGTACGGCAGGCTCGCCAGCGTCACCAGCGCGATCACGCCGAATCCGGCGCCCACGAGCGGGACGAAGCCCCACCAGTCGGTGACCGGGAGGCCGGCCAGCCGCAGCAGGAGGAGGCCGAGTCCGACCCCGCCGGCGACGGCGATCACCAGTCCGAGCACCACCGGGACCGCGGTCTGCCACAGCACCGACGCGGCGAGCGTGGAACGGCCGGTCCCGAAGGCGATCAGCACCGAGAGCTGTCGCCTGCGCTCCCGCAGCTGCTCGACCGTGGAGATGACCATGCTCGCCCCGATCACCAGCATCGTCAGGACGGCACCGGCCCGGAGCGCGTCGCCGATGTCCGCCAGCGCGCTGTTGCCGCTCACTTGATCCAGGGCGCGCAGGTAGATCGCGGGGCTGTCGACACCGACGTGGTTGCGCACGTGTTCGGCGGCGTCCGGGGCGCTCCCGTCGAGGGTGATGAGCACCGTGGACTCGAGGCTCTCCAGCTCCTCGGCGGGAAAGGCCGACGGGGTGAGGAACAGGCCCTGGGGGAGCTGCCCGGCCAGGGCGTCCGCGACCTGGGCCTCACGCACCGGCGGAACGGTCCAGGGGCGGGGCTCGGCGGTGGGATCGCCCGTACGGGCGTTGTCGAGGTCCAGCCGGTCCCCCGGACGCACGGCGGCCCTGTCACCCGCGACGAAGGCGTCACCATCAGAGCAGGAGGAGAACGTGATCAGCCTGTCCAGGGCGGCGCAGTCGGCGACGACGACCGCCCGCGTCTCCTGCGGCCCGTCGGCGCGGGGCGGGACGTCCGCCAGGGGAAGGTGGGCCACGAGGAAGGGGAAGGAGGACTCCACACCCCTGGCGCCGTCGATGCCGTGGGCGAACTCCGTGCCCTCGGCGCCGGTCTCCACCATGGCCGAGGCGAGCATCCGTACCCGTTCCGGGTCCGGGTCGCCGGCGGAGGGGACCTGGTCGTTCATCGCGGAGAACAGCATCTGGAGCGCGATCGCCCCGGCCACGGCGACGGTGACGCCGCTGACGGTACGGGCCGCGATCCCGCTGTTCAACTGCAGGCGCCGCGTGGCCATCTGCCACGACAGCGGACCACCGCGCAGACGGCCCACCACGGCCTCGACGACCCACGGCAGCAGCAGGGCGAACCCCGTCAGGGCCACTGCCACGCCGACGGCGACGGCCCATTCCGCGCCCTCGGAGTTCGTCCCCTGCCCGGGCACGAACAGGACGGCGCAGCCGACGGCCAGGATCACCACGCGCCACCACAGTCGCCGACCGCGGTCGGCGCCCTCCCGGAAGACGCCCAGCGGGCTGACCTCGACCTTGCGCAGCGCGAAGAGCGTCACCAGGACGGCGCTGGCCGGAACGAGCACCACGATGAGGGCGGCGAGCAGCGGCACCGGTGTGAGGTCCGCGGGCAGTACGCCCGAGCCCGGGAGCCGCACGTCGTCGGCGAACGTCCGGGCCACCAGGAAGAACCCGGTGCCGAGAACCAGGCCCAGGACCGCGCCGACGAGGGACTCGCCCGCGGCGATCCTCCGCGTCATCGCCCTGTCGGCGCCCACCAGCCGCAGCGCGGCCAGACGCTGGTCGCGGCTCTCGGCGCCGAAACGCATCGCGGTGAGGACGAAGGCGGCGATCGGCAGCAGCAGCACCACGATGATGACGACGACGAGCAGTACGAGCATCGCGGTCATGCCGCTGGCCGGCCGGTCCGCGCCGAAGCCGGAGACGGCGTACCGGTCCGGGTCCTGGGAGAGGGCGTCCGTGCCCAGGTAGAAGTAGAGCTCCTGCGGACCCCGCAGGCCTTCGGTGCCGATCACGCCGGCGACCGAGGCGCCGTCGAACCGTTCGGCGAGCAGGGCGCCCTCCGGGGAGCCCAGGAGGGCGCGCAGGGCCGGGGAGACGTAGAGTTCGCCCGCCTTCGGCAGCCGGTCGATCCCCGGCGGGTGGACGTCCGCGCGCGGGTTCCCGAGCGGTTCGAGCAGTATGCCCGTGAACATGTCGCCCCGGTACTCGACGATCTCCGGGTTCGCGAGAACCGTGTCCTCGGCGGCCCGCGCCCCCTCCTCCAGATACGCCGGTGCCCGCGCCTCCATCCGGTCCTGGGCCGCGGCGCGCACCGAGGGCGCCGCGGACGCCAGCAGGAGCACCATCACCCCCAGGCCCACACCCAGTGCCGTGAGCAGTGTTCCCGTCCAGCCCGCCCACCCGCCGTTCAGGGTGAACCTGGCTCCCATGGCCAGATCGCGGTACCACCGGCCGATCACGGCGCACCTCCGATTCCGGTGGCGGCGTCGAGGGCCTGGCCGTCGCGGACGACGACCTCGCGGTCCGAGTAGGCCGCGACCCGTACGTCGTGGGTGACCAGGACGACCGCGGCCCCGGTGTCGCGTGCGGCGCCCGTGAGCAGTTCCATGACGCGCTCTCCGTTGAGCGAGTCCAGTGCGCCGGTGGGCTCGTCGGCGAAGACCAGACGCGGGCCCGCCACCAGCGCCCGCGCGACGGCCACCCGCTGCCTCTGTCCGCCGGACACCTGGCCGGGGCGCTTGTCGCGGACGTCGTCCACTTCCAGGCGGGCCATCCACTCCATGGCGGAGGACTCCGCCTTCCCGCGCCCCACACCGGTCAGGCGCAGGGACAGCGCGACGTTCTCGACACAGGTCAGCTCCGGGACGAGCTGGCCGAACTGGAAGACGAAGCCGAAGTCGCCGCGCCTGAGCCTGCTGCGTTCGGCGTCGGACAGGGCCGACAGCTCGCGGCCGTCGTAGTGCACCGTTCCACCGTCGGGTTCGAGGATGCCCGCCAGGCAGTGCAGCAGTGTGGACTTGCCGGATCCGGACGGTCCCATGACGGCGACGACCTCGCCGGAGTCGATGGTGAACCCCGCTCCGTTCAGCGCGGCGGTCGAACCGAAGTACTTGCGAAGCCTGGTGGCGGTGAGCAGGGCTCCCGTGTTTCCGGCTGCGGTGGTGCCGCTCATGCGACCTCCCCGGCGAGCCGGTCGAGGCGGTCGGTGGCCAGTTCCAGCCACCGGATGTCGGCCTCCAGGTGGAACAGGGCGTGGTCGCAGACGAGGCGGTCGGCGAGGTCGCCCTCCGTCTTGCGGCGGGTGAGCTCGCGCATCAGGCGCAGGTGCTCGTTCCGCTGGACGTCCAGCAGGCCGGCGGCGTCACGGCCGGTGAGCAGCGCCAGCACGACCTTGGCGTAGAGGGTGTTCTGCAGGTACGGCTCGGGCTTCTCCGGCGTGGCGAGCCAGCGGCCGACATCGGTGATACCGGCGTCGGTGATGGCGTAGCGCTTGCGCTCGGGACCGCTTCCCGCCTCCACGCCGTCCACCTCGACGAGGCCGTTCCTCAGCAGGCGCGACATCGTGGAGTAGACCTGGCCGTAGTGCAGCGGGCGGTCGTGTCCGAACCGTTCGTCGAAGAGGCGCTTGAGGTCGTAGCCGTGGCGGGGGCCCGATTCGAGCAGACCGAGCAACGTGTTACCGATAGACATGACGGTGACTATACACAATATGTATACATGAGGTGTATAGAGGGTGCGGGTCGATGGCTGAAGAGTGCCCCGTGTCCCCGCCGGTGCGCCCCGGCGGCGCGAAGGTTCGGCCGGTCGACGCCACCACTGGTGGGGGCCTTGGATATCCGGGGTGAGTGACGGGGCCCGGACCGGGCATACACGCCGCATGGAACTGATCACCGCGGACGACGTCCGCGCCGCGCAGACCCGCCTGCAGGGGCAGATCGTGCGCACTCCTCTGACGGTGGGGCCGTCGGACGGACCGCCCTTCCTCCTGAAGCCGGAGAGCCTCCAGCCCACCGGGGCCTTCAAGCTCCGCGGCGCCACCAACGCCGTCGCCCTGCTCGACCCCGCCCAGCGCAGGACCGGCGTGGTGACCCACTCCTCGGGCAACCACGGCCAGGCACTCGCCTACGCGGCGGCCCGGCACGGGGTGCCCTGCACCGTCGTCGTCCCCGAGGGCTCTCCCAAGGTCAAGGTCGACCGCATACGCGCCTTCGGCGCCCGCGTCGTCACGGTGCCGCCCGACCAGCGCGAGACCACCGCCCGCGGACTCCAGGAGAGCGAGATGCTCGCCCTGGTCCCGCCCTTCGACGATCCCCGCGTCATCGCGGGTCAGGGCACCGTGGGCCTGGAGATCCTGGAGCAGTCCCCCGAGGTGACGACCATCGTCGTGCCCGTGGGCGGCGGAGGCCTGGCCTCGGGTGTGGCCACCGCCGCCCGGACCGTCCGACCCCACCACGTCCGCGTCGTGGGCGTGGAGCCCGAGCTGGCCGCCGACGCCGCCGAGAGCCTGCGCATCGGGAGCCTCGTCACCTGGACGCCCGAGCGCACCGGCCGCACCATGGCCGACGGTGTGCGCGTCTGCCTGTCCGAGCGCACCTTCGCCCACCTCAGCGCCCGCCTGGACGACATCGTCACCGTGACCGAGGAGGAGATCGCCCACGCCGTCGCCGTTCTCGCCCACGGATCGCGCCTGGTGACCGAACCCAGCGGTGCCCTGGCCGCGGCCGCCATCCTCACGGGACGCGTGGCCACGGTCCCCGGCCGTTCGGAGGAGACGGTCGCGGTCGTCTCGGGAGGGAACGTGGACCCGGAGGTGTTCGCCCGCCTGGTGGCGTGATCGGCGACCAGCCCTCACGCTCTGACGCATACCGGTGACCACCGGCTCCGGGAGTGCCGGGAGGGCCGGGCCACGGAAAACCGGTGGCCCCGACCGCTGCGGCCACAGAACAATGGAGCCCATGACCCATGTCCGGAATCCTCCTTCCGTCCGCCCGCTCGCCCTGGTCACGGGCGTGGGCCGCACCGTCGGTATCGGCTCCGCCGTCGCCCGCCGGCTGGCGGCGTCGGGCTGGGACACGGCCTTCACCTACTGGACGCCCTACGACGCGCGCATGGACTGGGGCGTCGAACCCGGCGCGGCCGACGCCGTGCTCGCCTCCCTGGCCGAGCACGGCGCCCGCGCCGTCGCCGTCGAGGCCGACCTGGAGGATCCCCACGCCCCCGCCCGCGTCTTCGACACCGTCGAGGAACGACTGGGCGGTGTGAGCGCGCTGGTCATGTGCCACTGCGAGTCGGTCGACTCCGGGCTGCTGGATACCACCGTGGAGAGCTTCGACCGGCACTTCGCCGTCAACGCCCGCGCCACATGGCAGCTGGTCCGCGAGTTCGGACTGCGCTTTCGGGGCGAGCACGGAACCGGGCGGATCATCGCCCTCACCAGCGACCACACCGTCGGCAACCTGCCCTACGGCGCGAGCAAGGGCGCCCTGGACCGCATCGTGCTCTCCGCCGCCCGGGAACTCGCCCACCTGGGAGTGACCGCCAACGCCGTCAACCCGGGTCCCGTCGACACCGGCTGGATGTCGGAGCGGACCAGGGCCGAGTGCGCCGGCCGCACTCCGCTGGGGCGCCTGGGCACTCCGGACGACACCGCGGACCTGGTGGACTTCCTCTGCTCGGTCCGGGGCCGGTGGGTCAACGGCCAGCTGCTGATGAGCGACGGGGGCGTCTCCGCCTGACGGCTGGCGGGAAGAAGCGGCACGCCGTCACCGGGTGGGACCTCAGGCGTGGGGCGCGCTGCCGTTGCGTCCGTTCCCGGACTCGGGGGAAACCTGCCAGCGGGCGGAGTCCCGCTGGTGGGCGGGCTCCTGCCGGCGTACGGAGTCCCGCCGGTGCTCGCCGGCCCGGGTGGTCCGGGCGGCGCGGTCCTCGCGGCGGCGCATGGCCATGTCGGACAGGACGGCCAGGCCGAAGGTGACGATGATCGCGGAAACGATCAGCACGGTCCACAGCGCGGTGCCGAAGGAGGACGGATCGGTCACTGGGCTCTCCGAAGGGGGTCGTCGTGGGCATGCCGACACGGCAACCGTAATAGGCGTTAACTTCCGAACCCAGTGTGCGCGTGAGTGAACTGCGCCATATGTGCCGTGACACCACGGCGCGCATGGCGGACGAGCACGACGAAGGGCCCGGGAAGGTGCCGGAGCACCTCCCGGGCCCGAGGCCGGCGGGCGGGAACCGCTACAGGATCGAACCGGGGGAGTAGGCGGCCGCCTCCGGGCGCGCGGCCGTGATCTCCTCGATCCGGGCCACCACGGCCGCCACCTGGTCGGCGGCGGCACCGGTGAAGGTGATCCGGTCGGCCAGCAGCGCGTCCAGCTCCGCGCGGTCCAGGGGGAAGCGCTCGTCCCGCGCCAGACGGTCCAGCAACTGGTTGCCCGCACCCTCCTGGCGCATCGCCAGGGCCGAACCCACGGCGTGCTCCTTGATGAGCTCGTGGGCGGTCTCGCGGCCCACACCGGCGCGCACGGCGGCCATCAGCATCTTGGTCGTGGCCAGGAACGGCAGGTAGCGGTCGAGTTCGGCGGAGACCACCGCGGGGAAGGCCCCGAACTCGTCCAGTACCGTCAGCATCGTCTCGACCAGGCCGTCGAAGGCGAAGAACGCGTCCGGCAGCGCCACCCGGCGCACCACCGAGCAGGACACGTCGCCCTCGTTCCACTGGTCGCCCGCCAGCTCACCGGCCATGGACGCGTACCCGCGCAGGATCACGGTCAGCCCGTTGACCCGCTCGCAGGAACGTGTGTTCATCTTGTGCGGCATCGCCGAGGAACCCACCTGGCCCTCGGCGAACCCCTCGGTGACCAGCTCCTGTCCGGCCATCAGCCGGATGGTCTTCGCCAGGGACGAGGGACCGGCGGCCAGCTGCACCAGCGCGGTCAGCACCTCGTAGTCCAGTGAGCGCGGGTACACCTGGCCCACACTCGTGAACCGCCGCTCGAAGCCCAGGTACGCGGCCACCTCGTTCTCCAGCGAGGTCAGCGCCTCGCGGTCCCCGCCCAGCAGATCCAGCATGTCCTGCGCGGTGCCCACCGGGCCCTTGATCCCGCGCAGCGGGTAACGGGCGATCAGCTCCTCCAGCCGCCCGTGGGCGACCAGCACCTCGTCGGCGATCGACGCGAACCGCTTGCCCAGCGTCGTGGCCTGGGCCGCCACGTTGTGGGACCGGCCCGCCATCACCGTCTCGCCGTACTGGGCCGACAACCCTCCCAGCCGGGCCAGCAGCGCCACCACGCGGTCGCGCGCCAGCAGAAGGCTGTCGCGCACCTGCAGCTGCTCGACGTTCTCGGTCAGGTCACGCGAGGTCATGCCCTTGTGGACGTGCTCGTGGCCGGCGAGGGCGTTGAACTCCTCGATACGGGCCTTCACGTCGTGCCGGGTGACCCGCTCGCGCTCGGCGATGGAGGCCAGGTCCACCTGCTCCAGGACCTTCTCGTAGTCCTCGACCACACCGGCGGGCACGTCCACGCCCAGACGCGCCTGGGCGCGCAGCACGGCCAGCCACAGCCGCCGCTCGGCGACCACCTTGCACTCGGGGGACCACAGCCGGGCCAGCTCCGCGGACGCGTAGCGGGCAGCCAGGACATCGGGGATCAGAGGTTTCGCGCTCACGTCGTCCGACCCTATCGCCCTGAGCTGCTACGTCCGTGCCCCGGCCCGCGCCTTCGGCGACCCGCCCCCCGCCGGTGGGCCCGGCCCCACCCCCGACCGTGGGGCGGAACCGGTTCTCCTCGCCTCCCGGTCTGCCTAACGTTGGGCGCATGACCACGTTCGACGCGTTCACGGGCCCCGGGGCGCCGTCGCGCCGACCCGCCCGCGCGCCGGACCCCGCGCGAGCACGAGGTGCTCGCCCTGATGGCCGAGGGGCACTCCAACGGGGCGACCGCCCGCCGACCCGTGGTCAGCGGCGCCGCCGTCGGCGAGCACGTGGGCAACATCCCGGCCGAGTCGACCTGCCGCCGGACGAGGACGTGCACCGCCGAGTCCCTGCGCTCCTGGCCCACCTCCGAGGCCGTCCGGCCTGAACCGCGGACCGGGCCCGCGCCCTCGGACGGCAGGGACGGGCCCACTCCGGTGGCGGCGCTCACCCGGCGTTGGGCGCGCACCAGTCGACCAGGACGACGGGCTCATCGCCCACGACCCAGGCGTCGTGCCCGGGCGGGACGAACGCGACCTGCCCGGCACGGAGGTCGCGCTCGGTGCCGTCGTCCATCCGGCAGCGC
The DNA here is from genome assembly GCF_008638365.1 of Nocardiopsis quinghaiensis. Lineage (GTDB taxonomy): Bacteria > Actinomycetota > Actinomycetes > Streptosporangiales > Streptosporangiaceae > Nocardiopsis > Nocardiopsis quinghaiensis. The sequence continues at coordinate 23,098 of NZ_VWVU01000032.1, forward strand.
AGGGTGCCCGACACGATGTGGGCGCAGTGGGTCTTCGTGCACGTCTCGGTCCCCTCGATGGGCCGCACGTGCTCGGACCAGCGCCAACCGGGCTGGAAGCTCAGCCGCGCGACGCCCTGGCCGCCGACCCGCACGACGTCGACACGTCCCCTCTCGAACTCCTGGCTCTGCTCGGGCTCATCGAACTCGGCCACCTGGAAGGTGTTCCCGGACTCCTCGTCCCAGGCCTGCACCATGGACTGGTGCGCGATGCGCCCGTCCCGCAGGTCCAGCATGGTCATGCTCATGACCTGGTTGCCGTCGGGATAGGTGCACCGTTCGGTGTAGGCGGCGTGCTCGGGGCTCGCCACGCACTGGAGCACCTCGTGGGTCATCTCGCGCGAGGAGAGGTCCCTCAGGGCCGCTCCGATCTCGTCCCTGCCGTGCAGGACCATGGGCGAGCCGGGCGGGGTGCGCCGGTCGAACATCTCCATCTCGGCGGCGTCGTCGTACTGGGCGATCATGGAGTCGGCGTCGGAGGCCTCCACGGCCCGGGTGTAGCGGTCGACGTCGAAGTGCGCGCGGGGCTGCGTTGGTGCGGACATGGTCTTGCTCCTTCCTCGCCGGGACCCTCTCCGGTGAGGGCGGTCCCACTACCCAGACTGCGCCTGCCGTGTTCCTCGATTCGCTCAAGCCCCGGTCATGGATCGGACTCGTCGTGGACCCGCCCGGGGCCCCGGCGGCACCGGACGTATCGTGGGACCAGAGCCCGACACACGGTGCGAACCCCCTCGCAGCCCGGAGGAGACCGGATGCAGCCGACCGTCGCCGCCCCCGAGAGCGTCACCTGGAAGATCCACCTGGACCGGTCGATGTGGGTGGCGGGTGTGCGGGCCCTGATGCTCCAGGCACTGCACCCGGTGGCCATGCAGGGGGTGTGGCAGCGTTCGGACTTCCGCTCCGACCCCACCGGCCGCCTGCTGCGCACCGCCCACTTCGTGGCCGTCACCACCTACGGCAGTCCCGTCGAGGCCGACGAGCTCGGCGAGCGCATCCGCCGGGTGCACCGCGCCCTGTCCTTCACCGACCCCTCCACAGGGCGCCGCCACCGGGTGGACCAGCACGACCTGCTGGTGTGGGTGCACTGCGCGGAGGTCTCCTCCTATCTGGAGACCGCCCACCGCTCGGGGGTCGCGCTGACCGGCCGGGAGGTGGACCGGTACATCGACGAGCAGTCGCACACCGCCACCTACGTGGGCCTGTCACGCGAGGACGTGCCGCGCGGCCTCGCCGACATGCGCCGCTACCTCGCCTCGGTCCGGCCCGTCCTGCGCGCCACCCCCGAGGCACGCCAGGCGGTGCGGTTCCTGCTGTGGCCCAAGGTGCCCGAACACCTGTCCTGGCTGGCCCCGCTCAGGCCGCTCTGGTTCCCGGTCGGAGCCCTGTCCTACGCGACCCTGCCCGCGTGGGCGCGCAGTGCCTACGGGATCCTGCCCGAGGTGCCCGGCGGGGAGGCCGCGGCCACCGCGTCGCTGCGGGCCCTGCGCACCGCCCTGAACCGGGTTCCCGAGCGCTACTACAACCTCGTCTTCGACGAGGCCACCGTGCGCAGCGCCGACGAGGCCAGGCAGCGCCTGCTGGAGGCCGGATACGAGATCGGGAACGGGTTCCGGGCCCTGCGCGCCCGCACCCTCTTCCGCGCGCCGTCCGTACCGCGTCCCCGCGCTCCGGCCGAGGCCTGACCAGTGCGGTGACCGCAGGGGTTCGTCGGGACATGCCCGACCACGGTGATCTTGCTCCCAGTGGCACTGCCGGCGCTCCACGGTGACGCTGGGAGCAAGATCAACGCAGGGGAACCTCCTGGTTCACACCCACGGCGCTTTCGACCAGTCCACCAGGCGGGGAGCGGTCGCTGCCGGGCACGCGGGGCGTGCTCCGGATAGCGTGGGGAGTTCCCGCTGCTGAGGGGGGCTTCGCCGATGAAGCGCCGGGTACGCCAGTACGGCCTCGTCATGGGAGTGTGCCTGGCCCTGTTCGCCGGTGCGCTGCCCGTGTACTACCTGTTCGGCACCGGATGGGCGGTGGCCATGTGCGCGGTGGCGGCCTTCCTGCCGCCCGTCGCCGTGACCCTGGGCAACCTCGCCGACCCCGACGACCCAGGGGACCACGACACCAGGTACGGGCCCAACGCCGACTGAGCGCGTGCGGCCGGAAGGCGCGCGGGGCCGTGGGCGGGCAGTCCCGCATGGTGCCTCCGGCGCGCCCGCGCGTAGTATTCCGGCGGGATCGGGCACCGTGCGCCGCCGTGGCGACGGGAGCCCGGAGCGGCGCACGGCGGGGGAGACGCGGTGACACACACCAGTACCGGGGGAACCGGGACGGACGGGCGGACCGACGGTGTCCGCATGCTGTGCGTGCACCACGACGATCCCCGGGTGGCGGGGCTGCTCGCGGGGCTGCGGGAGGAGTACACCGAGCGCTACGGCGCCGAGGGCGCGGCCAACGAGATGGCGCGCTACCCGGTGACCGAGTTCGCCGCCCCGCACGGCCGCATCGTGCTGGCCGAGGAGGACGGGGAGGTCGTCGCCGGAGGGGCCGTGCGCCCCTACAAGAAGGACCGCGCCGCGATGGCCGGCACCGCCGAGTTCAAGCGCATCTGGACCTCGAACCGGCACCGCCGCCGCGGCCTGGCGCGCAGGGTGATGACCGCTCTGGAGGAGGCCGCCCGCGACCTCGGTTACACGGGGGTCCTGCTGTTCACCGGTCCCTCCCAGCCCGAGGCGGTCGCCTTCTACGAGCGGATCGGCTACCGGCCGGTCGACCCGGCCGACATCGACGAGCTGCCCTACCGGTCCGCCATCCCCTTCGCCCGCGACCTGGCCTGAGCACCGGGGGCGCAACGGGAACTCGTGCGACGTTGTTATGGGGACCGCTATGCCCACGGGGCGGCCGGGTGTTCGCGCTCCCCCGTACGATGGGCGGCGACGGCCGTCACCAGCGGTCACTCCGATAAATGCGACGAGGAGAGCACGACGTGAGCGAGCAGCAGCGCCCCCGGGACGAGACGAACGCCCCCGTGTTCAGTCCACGCAAGAACGGGCAGGCGCAGTCGGTCTCCGACGAGCTCGCCGCGTGGATGAGCACCGGGTGGGCCGACACCGAACTGCGCGACCTGGAGCCCGTCGAGCAGGCGGAGCACACCGCCCGCCGCCGCGCCGCGATCAGCGCGGCCTTCCCCGGGGACCGGCTCGTGGTTCCGGCGGGACAGCTGATCACCCGCTCCAACGACACCGAGTACCCCTTCCGCGCCGCCACCGACTACGCCTACCTCACCGGTGACACCTCCGACGGCGGCTGCCTGGTGTTCACACCCGGCGCCGGGGGCGGCCACGACGTGGTCCTGTACCTCAAGCCCCGCTCCAACCGCGACAACGGCGAGTTCTGGCTGGGCGGCTACGGCGAGCTGTGGACCGGCCGCCGCAACAGCCTCTCCGAGGCAGCCGACCTGCTCGGCGTGGCCACCGCCGACGTGACCACCCTGGCCGGCGCGCTGCGCTCCGGTGAGGCCACCACCCGTATCGTGCGCGGCCACGACGCCGCGCTCGACGCCCTGGTCGACGAGCTGCGCGCCGACCCCGACGAGGAGTCCCGGGCCAAGTCCGCCCAGCTCGACGAGGACCTCTCCGTCACCCTGGCCGACCACCGCCTGGTCAAGGACGAGTGGGAGGTCGCCCAGCTCCAGCTGGCCGTGGACGCCACCGTGCGCGGCTTCAACGACGTCGTGAAGGCGCTGCCGCAGGCCAAGGACACCTCCGAGCGCTACATCGAGGGCACGTTCTTCCTGCGCGCCCGTGTGGAGGGCAACGACGTCGGCTACGGCACCATCGCCGCCTCCGGTTCCAACGCCACCACCCTGCACTGGACCCGCAACGACGGCCCGGTGCGCGAGGGCGACCTGCTGCTGCTGGACGCGGGTGTGGAGACCACCACCCTGTACACCGCCGACGTCACCCGCACCATGCCGGTGTCGGGCACCTTCACCGACGTCCAGCGCCGGGTCTACGACCTGGTGTACGCCGCCCAGGAGGCCGGGATCGCCGCCGTCGCCCCGGGGAAGCCGTTCACGGCCTTCCACGAGGCGTCCCAGCGGGTGCTGGCCGAGGGCCTCGTCGAGTGGGGCCTGCTGGAGGGGCCGGTCGAGCGCGTCCTGGAACTGGGCCTGCAGCGCCGCTACACCCTGCACGGCACCGGGCACATGCTCGGTATGGACGTGCACGACTGCGCGGTCTCCCGCCAGGAGGTGCACCTGTACGGCGACCTGAAGCCGGGCATGGCGCTCACCGTCGAGCCGGGCCTGTACTTCCAGCCCGACGACCTGACCGTTCCCGAGGAGCTGCGCGGCGTCGGCGTGCGGATCGAGGACGACGTCCTGGTCACCGAGGAGGGCCGCACGGTCATGTCGGCCGGTCTGCCGCGCTCCTCCGCCGAGGTGGAGGCCTGGCTGGCCGAGCGCCTGCCGCGCTAGGCTCATCCCCGCGACGCGTGCGAGGGGCCGCGCCCCACCGCTCCGGTGGGGCGGCCCCTCACCTGTCAGGGATGAGAACCCGCACCGGGCCCGGCCCGCAGCGGGCGCGACTGGCTCCGACGGCCCCGCGTTCACCGGAGCGCGGGGCCGTGTCGCCTCTTCCGTCAGTCGAGGACGGCGAACGCCTCGACCTCGACGAGCACGTCGGGCTCGAACAGGTAGTCGACGCCGATGAGTGACACGGGCGGCCACGGCCGCGGCATCCCGAGCTCGTCGGCGACACGCTCGACGCCCGCCATGAAGTCGTCCATCTTCTCGGGGCTCCAGCGCGTGACGAAGAACCTGAGGCGCACGACATCGGCGAAGCTCGCTCCGGCGCCGGTCAGCCCGAGCGCGGCGTTGCGCAGGGCCTGCGCGACCTGGCCGGTGAGGTCGCCCGGCGCGACGGGGTTCGCCTCGGCGTCGCGCGCGATCTGGCCGGCCACGTGCACCTGGCGGGTGCCCGTGCCGATCGCGACATGGTGGTAGGGCACGGGCTGCATCATGCCCTCGGGGGTGAACAGTCGCACGGTCATGGGAGGTCCCCTCGTTTGTCCATCGGTAGGTATCTAAGGTCTACTTGGTATACGTAGGGAACTTCAACGAAACCAGGTGTCATGCAGGAAACCGGCCACCTCGCGTCCGACGGCCAGATCACCGGGGCGCACCGCGAGCTGCTCGACCAGGTGCTCGACAAATGGTCGCTTCAGGTGCTCGACCAGTTGTGCGAGCAGCCCCTGCGCTTCAACGCGCTACGCCGCGCGATCCCCCTTGTGACACAGAAGTCGCTTACGGCGGCGCTGCGGCGCCTCGAACGCAACGGGATGGTCGAACGCGTCATCGCGAGCTCGCGGCCCCTCGCCGTCGAGTACCGCATCACGCCGCTGGGAAAGACCCTCCAGGATCTGGTCGACGCGCTCCTGCGCTGGTCCACCGTCAACCTGCCCAGCGTGCAGCGCGCACGCGAACGGTTCGATGACGAGGCGTGACGGGAGTCCTTCCCCTTCGGCTCCCCGCGTGGCCTGCCATGAATCTACGTCGTAAAGGTGTTGCTCTACCGAATCACTCTGGTCGCGTGACGGCGACATCCCTCAGAACGGACACCGCCGCACGCGCCGTCGTTTCGCGAAGCAGGGGACACGTTCCACCAGCACCGGCGGGTACCGAACGCCCTGGCCCCGGCTCAGGCCAGCGGGGTGGCGAGCCGGGCCAGGTCGTCCTCCAGGAGCGGTCCGACGAAAGCGCGGGTCCGGGCGGCGGTGTCGCGGTCGTGGCCGCGCGGCGTGGGCTCGGTGAACATGATCAGGTACAGGTAGACCCGGTACAGGGTGAGTCTGCGCAGTAGTTCCGGTGTGAAGTCGACACGGCCGCCCGCCTCGCGGTAGCCCTCCAGGAACGCGGTGTCCTCGCGGATGTCGCCGAAGAGCGCCAGGGACACCAGTTCGGCCGCCGGGTCGCCCCAGAAGGCGCGCTCGGCGTCGATGATCCCCGAGAGGCCGGGGGAGCCCGCCCCGTCGCGGCCGGCGACCAGGACGTTGCCGTCCCACAGGTCGAAGTGCGTGAGCACCGGGGTGCGCACCGCGGCCAGGTGGACGAGGTTGGCCGACACCAGCCGTAGGACCCGTGCCCCGCCGCCGGGCAGCTCGACGGCGAACCGGGAGGCGTCGGCCACCACCGCCTCCACCATCGCGCCGAACGCCTCGGGCCAGGTGTGTGCCCGCGGTCCCGCCTGCGCCGGGTAGCCGAACCCGTGTCCGGTGACGGTGTGCAGGGCCGCCACGGCCCGTCCCAGTTCGCGGCGGACCGGGGCCAGCCGCCGCGGGGCCAGGCCGGACCGGACGTCGTTCAGGGGTGTTCCGGGCAGGTGGCTGAGGAACAGGTACTCGCGGCGCGGGTCTCCGGGCACCGTGCCCGCGTGCAGGACCTCGGGCACGAGCGGACCGGCCACGGGGCGGACCCGCTCGTAGGCCATCGCCTCGGTGCCCATGATGCCGTGCTCGTAGGTGAGCCGGGGGCGGTCGGGAGGGGGAGCCAGTTTGAGTACCGAGCGGCGGCCGTCGTGCAGGAGGAGGCGGCGCACGGTGTTGTAGGTGCCTCCGGTGAGCACCGCCTGTTCGCGTACACGGGCGTCCTCGCCGAACGCGGCGCGCACGAGTGCGTCCAGGGTGGCGTCGTCGGGGGGCAGTCCGGTGGGGGACGAGGGCGTCATGTTCCTAATTTAGGCGGGCCGGAACATCGGAGATAGATCCCGTCCGTCCTGGATCCGGTTTTCGGGGCCCGTCCGGCCTGCGGGGCCGCGCGTCCGGGGTCGTGTCGTCGTGAGGTTTCGCGGGGGCCGATCGGGATAGCCGGGATGGGGAGGGGCCGCGGACGGCGGCCACGGCAGAGGAGGGGGAGGACATGGGTGCGTTCTCGGGATCGGCCATGGTCCGCACGGTGATGCTCGGCCTCGCCGCGGGGTCGCGCGGCACACTCGGGAGCGCACCGTTGTGGGCCGTCTCCGGGCCGGGCAAGCGTGTGTCCATGGCGCTGGTCGTCCTGGGGGAGTTCTCCGGGGACAAGGTCCCGGGCATTCCCAGTCGCCTCGCCTGGCCGAGCCTGGCGGCCAGGGTCGCCAGCGCGGGTACCGGCGGGGCCCTGCTGGCCCGCTCCCTTGGCGCGCCGGCCGCTCTGGGGGCCGTGATCGCGGCCGGGGCCTCCCCGGTGGGTGCCGCCGCGGGTGTGGGGTGGCGCCGGTACTGGAACGGTACCGGGCGTCCTGGGTGGATCGGCGGTGTCCTGGAGGACGCCTGCGTGGTCGCGCTCGCCGGGGCCGCCTGCCGGGGTGTGTCCGCGGACGCCTCCGCTGAGGACTGAGGCGGTACGGCGACGGAGTCCGCGGGCTGTTTCGCCGCGTTCGGGAGGGCTCGCGTGACTATGGTCAAGAACACCACCGTTCGGGGAACGGGCGGACGGTCTGAGGCGTTGGGATGGCTTTGGGGAGGTTCGTAGGAACCCCCGGCCACATCCGATCGACCATCACGACCAGAGGACACCTGTGACAGGGCAGCCCAGTTCCCCCGAGGCCGACGGCGGTTCGGTCCAACAGCGCGGCGGCGACGCGCGCGCCAACCGCTTCGTCATCCCGCTGCTCCTGATGTCGGCGTTCGTCGTGATCCTGAACGAGACGATCATGGGTGTGGCCCTGCCCGCCCTGACCCGGGACCTGGGTGTCTCCGTCGCCACCGGGCAGTGGCTGACCTCGGCCTTCATGCTCGTGATGGCCGTGGTGATCCCCGCGACGGGGTACCTGCTCCAGCGTTTCCACGTGCGTCGGGTGTTCATCGCGGCGATGACTCTGTTCAGCCTGGGCACGCTGCTGTGCTTCCTCGCGCCCGGGTTCGGCTTCCTGCTCGTGGGCCGGGTGGTCCAGGCGACGGGAACGGCCATCATGATGCCGCTGCTCATGACGACCGTGCTGAACCTCGTGCCGCAGGACCGCCGTGGCCGCACCATGGGCAACATCTCCATCGTCATGTCCGTGGCGCCCGCGGTCGGCCCGACGATGGCGGGTCTCATCCTCAGCGTGCTCGACTGGCGGTGGATGTTCGGGCTCGTCCTGCCCATCGCCCTCCTGGGCCTGGTCATGGGCGCGCTCTTCATCCGCAACCTCACCGAACCGCGTGCCGCCAGCATCGACCTGCTCTCGCTGCCGGTGTCGGCGCTGGCGTTCGGCGGGCTCGTCTACGGCTTCTCGGGTCTGGGTGAGGGGGAGGCCACCGCCGTGGTCCCGCCCGCCGCGGCGATCGGGGTGGGGGCCGTGTCGCTGGTGCTGTTCGTGTGGCGTCAGTTGCGTCTACAGCGTGAGGACCGGGCCCTGCTTGATCTGCGTGTGTTCCGCTCGACGCAGTTCTCCGTCTCCATCGGCCTGGTCATGATCAGTTTCATGGCCTTGTTCGGCACCCTCATCCTGCTGCCGGTCTACATGCAGAACGTTCTGGGCCACGACACGCTCGTCACCGGTCTGACCCTGCTGCCGGGCGGTCTGGCGATGGGTCTGCTCGCTCCCGTGGTGGGGCGTCTCTACGACCGTGTCGGTCCGCGCCCCCTGGTCATCCCGGGTGCGGCGGTGGTGTCGCTGGTGCTGTGGGGCATGACCCTCTTCGACGCCCACACTCCGGTCGGCCTGATCGTCACCGCCCACGTCCTGCTCAGCGGGGGACTGGGCCTCATGTTCACGCCGCTGCTCACCGGTGCCCTGGGGTCGCTTCGGCCCGAGCTGTACTCGCATGGCAGCGCCGTGGTCGGCACCGTGCAGCAGGTCGCCGGCGCGGCCGGCACGGCGACGTTCGTGGCGGTCATGTCCGCTACCTCGGCGGGCCTGCTCACCGACGGGTTCACGGAGGTCGGGGCCCAGGCGGGCGGCGTTCACGCCGCCTTCCTGCTCGGCGCGGTGGTCTCGGTCGTGGCCTTCGTCCTGACGTTCTTCGTGCGTCGGGTGGGGCCGGGCGTTCCGGAGGGCGCCCCGGCCGTTCGCTAGGGGCGCCGAAGGGTGTGCCGGGGGCCGGACACGGAGGGGCGTCTCCTCCGTGTCCGGCTTCCTCCGTCTTCGGGGCGGGCCGGGTTCGGACCGTCGCGGTGCCGGGTAGGAGGTCGGCGCAGAACCGATACCCGCCCGGGAGAGACTCATGGCACGACTGATCGACCTGCACGGCACCGCGATGGGGGAGTTCGACCGACGGGTGCGTGAGGTCAGGTTGACGGACTGGGCGCTGCCCACGCCCTGCGCCGACTGGGACGTGCACGACCTGGTCAACCACCTGACCACCGAGCAGCTGTGGGTGCCGACCCTGCTGGGCGGCGCGCGTGTGGAGGAGGTCGGTGACCGCTTCGAGGGGGACAACCTGGGGGAGGAGCCCATCACCACCTGGGAGGTCGCCGCCCGTGAGGCCCGTGCGGCCTGGTTGGCGCCGTCCTCCCTGGAGAGCACGGTGCACCTGTCCTTCGGTGACGCGCCGGCCGAGCTCTACCTGTGGCAGATGACCTTCGACCTGACGGTGCACGCCTGGGACCTGGCCCGTGCCCTGGGCGTGGACGAGACCCTGGACCCGGACCTGGCCAAGGAGGTCCACACCTGGGCGAGCGGTCAGGGGTTCGGCCCGGGACCGATGTTCGAGGCGCCTGTGGAGGTGGGCCCCGAGGCAGGTGTCCAGGACCGGCTCATCGCCCTCACCGGCAGGACGCCCTGAGCACGACGGGTTCGGTGCGGAGGCTGGGCGGTGCGGCCCGGCGGCGCGGGGCACGCACCCCGAAGCCGGGAGGGGCGGCAGGTTTGGGCGGTGCGGCCCTCGGTCAGTGCGCCTGGGAGGAGACGCTTTTCCGTCCGGCTCTCGGAGCCGGGAGACCCAGGGGGCAGCATGCGCGCGGTACGGGTACACGAGTACGGTGAGGGCCCTTCCGTCGACGAGGTCCCCGATCCGCGGGTCAGGGGACCGTTGGACGTCCTGGTGCAGGTCAACGCCGCGGGGGTGTGCCGGACCGACCTGCACATCGTCGAGGGCCAGTGGGCCGAGAAGAGCGGGGTCGCCCTGCCCTACGTCCTGGGACACGAGAACGCGGGGACCGTGGTCGAGATCGGCTCGGCCGTCACCAACGTCCTGGTCGGGGACAAGGTGATCCTGCACCCGCTGGTCACGTGCGGGCTGTGCCGTCCCTGCCGTGCGGGCGATGACGTCCACTGCGAGAACTCCTCCTTTCCCGGTGTCGACGCCGACGGCGGGATGGCCGAACTGCTGCTCACCAACGCCCGTTCCTGCGTCAAGCTCCCCGAGGGGCTGGCGCCCGTGGACGTGGCCGCGCTGGCCGACGCCGGGCTCACCGCCTACCACGCCGTGCGCAGGGCGGTCCCGCTGCTCCACCCGGGGGCGCACGCGGTGCTGGTCGGAGCCGGGGGCCTGGGCCACCTCGGGATCCAGGTGCTCACCGCGCTCAGCCCCGCCGAGCTGACCGTCGTGGACCGTTCGGAGGAGGCGCTGCGTGTGGCCGCGGACCTCGGTGCCGAGCACACGGTGTCGGCCGACGGCACCCAGGTCGATGCGGTCGCCGACATCACCGGTGGCAGGGGCGCGCAGGTGGTGCTCGACTTCGTCGGTGAGGGCGGCACCGAGAAGGAGGGCGTGGCCATGACCCGCGACGCCGGGAGCTACTTCGTCATCGGTTACGGCGGTGCGCTCGACATCGCGACCATCGACGTCATCTCTCGTGAGATCTCCGTGGTGGGCAACCTGGTGGGCAGCTACAACGACCTGGACGAGCTCATGCGCCTGGCCGCCCGGGGCAGGGTTCGCCAGCGCACGCGGACCTATTCGCTGGAGGCCGCCCCCGCGGCCTTCGACGATCTCGACCACGGGCGGCTGCCGGGGGCGCGGGCGGTTCTGGAGCCCGCCCCGGGCTGAACCGGGAGCGCCCGCGCCGTGCCGGTGCCGGGGGTCGCGCCGTGTCGGCTTCCGGCCGCCCCGAAGGTGTCACAGACTGTGACGAGTCTTCGACGCGGTGCGTGGAGGGGACTGAGGACATTGACCGCACACGAGGGAGGGCACCGCCGTTGGAGGCCACGATCACTCTGTATGTCGACGGTGGGAGACACGATCTGACCGTCGACACCCGTACCACCCTGCTGGACGCGTTGCGTGACCGGTTGGGGGTGACCTCGCCCAAGAAGGGCTGTGACCACGGCCAGTGCGGAGCGTGCACGGTCCTGTTGGAGGGGCGTCGCGTCGTGTCCTGTCTGGCTTTGGCGGTCGCCCATGACGGGGCCCGTGTCACCACCGCCGCCGGGCTCGCCGAGGAGGGACGGCTGCACCCCGTCGCCCGCGCCTTCGTCGACCACGACGGTTTCCAGTGCGGCTACTGCACGCCCGGGCAGGTCTGTTCGGCGGTGGGCATGTTGGAGGAGGTCGCCGCCGACTGGCCCAGTCACGTCACCGAGGGCCTGGACGCGCCGGTGCGCCTGAGCGATGAGGAGATCCGCGAGCGTATGAGCGGCAACCTGTGCCGTTGCGGCGCCTACGTCAACATCGTCGCCGCGATCAGGGAGGCCGCCCGGTGAAACCGTTCGACTACAGCAGGCCCGCCGAGGCCTCCGCCGCCGTCGCCGCGGTCGCCGGTGATCCCGGGGCCGCCTACATCGGTGGGGGCACCAACCTGGTCGACCGTATGAAGCTGGGTGTCACCGAGCCCACCACGCTGGTGGACGTGCGCAACCTGCTCAGCGACCGGATCGAGGAGTTGCCCGACGGCCGGATCCGCGTCGGAGGCGCCGTGCCCAACAGCGACCTGGCGGCCCATCCGGAGGTGCGCAGGCGCTTTCCCGTCCTCTCCCAGGCCCTGTTGGCAGGTGCCTCCGGGCAGTTGCGCAACGTGGCCACCACCGGTGGCAACCTCCTGCAGCGCACACGGTGTGTGTACTTCCAGAACCGTGCCATGCCCTGCAACAAGCGTGAACCCGGCACGGGTTGTTCGGCGGTGGAGGGTTATGGCCGCTACAACGCCGTCCTGGGCGCCTCCGAGCACTGTGTGGCCACCCATCCCTCCGACATGGCGGTCGCGATGACCGCCCTGGGCGCGCGGGCGCACGTGCTCGGCCCCGCCGGTGAGCGCACCGTGGACCTGCCCGGCCTGCACCGGCTGCCCGGTGCGGAGCCCGAGCGCGACACCGTCCTGGAGCACGGTGACCTGATCACCGCCGTGGACCTGCCCCACCTGCCGTTGGCCCTGCGGTCGACCTACCGCAAAGTGCGCAACCGCGCCTCCTACGCCTTCGCGTTGGTGTCGGTGGCCGCCGCGCTCGACGTCGTGGACGGCACCGTGGTGGACGCGCGGGTGGCTTTTGGCGGTTTGGCGCACGCGCCCTGGCGTGCCCACCGGGCCGAGGAGGCGCTGCGCGGGGGACCGGCGACCGAGGAGGCCTTCCGTGAGGCCGGACGGGTCGAACTCGCCGACGCCGACACCGGGCCGGACAACGCCTTCAAGGTCCCCATGGCCGTCAACACCCTGGCCCTGGTCCTGCGCGGGTTGACCGACGAGGAGGCACGATGACCGAGACGTCGCAGCCGCGGGCCGTGGGGCGGCCGCTGGCCCGGTTGGAGGGTGCGGACAAGGTCACCGGGCGGGCGCCCTACGCCTACGAGCATCCGTTCGACGACCCCCTGTACCTGCATCCGGTGCTGTCCACCTTCGCGCGGGGGCGCGTCACCGGTGTCGACGCCTCGGGGGCCGAGGCGCTGGAGGGGGTGCGTGCCGTTCTGACCTCCGCCAACGCCGAGCGGCTCGCCGACACCGAGGACCGGGAGTTCGCCGTCCTGCAGTCCGAGGAGGTGGCCTTCCACGGCCAGTTCGTCGCCGCGGTCGTCGCCGACACACCGGAGGTCGCCCGGCAGGCGGCCGGACTGGTGCGGGTGGACTCTGAGAGGTCGCCGCACGATGTGGTGCTGACCGGTGACCATGAGGGGTTGTACCGGCCCGGGAGCGAGGACGGGCCCGCCTCCGACACCGAGCAGGGTGATGTGGGGGCGGCGCTGGAGCGCGCCGAGGTTCTGGTCGACCACACCTACCGCACGCCCACGGAGCACAACAACCCCATGGAGCCGCACACCACCGTGGCCCTGTGGGAGGAGGGGGCACAGCGCCTGACCCTCTACGACTCCACCCAGGGTGTGCACGTGGTCCGCGCGTCGGTGGCCACGGTGTTCGGTCTGGAGCTGGATCAGGTCAGGGTGGTCGCGCCCCATGTGGGGGGTGGTTTCGGTTCGAAGGGGGAGGCGCACGCCCACGACGTCCTGGCCGCGATGGCCGCACGTGCCCTGCCCGGGCGGCCGGTCAAGTTCGCGCTGACCCGGCAGCAGATGTTCTGCCTGGTCGGCTACCGCACCCCCACGATCCAGAGGGTGCGCCTGGGCGCCGACCGGAACGGGCGGTTGGGCGTGCTCGTCCACGACTCGGTGGAGCAGACCTCGACCGTCAAGGAGTTCTCCGAACAGAGCGCGATGTGCTCGCGGTGGATGTACGCCGCGCCCCACCGCCGCACCACCCACCGGACGGCCGCTCTGGACGTGCCCGTCAACTTCTGGATGCGTGCCCCGGGTGAGGCGCCGGGGATGTACGCGCTGGAGGCGGCCATGGACGAGCTCGCCCAGGCGTGCGGGCTCGACCCGGTGGAGTTGCGGGTGCGCAACGAGCCCGGGACCGACCCCCAGAGCGGTAACCCGTGGTCGGACCGGCAGCTGGTCAGGTGTCTGCGTGAGGGCGCTGAGCGCTTTGGCTGGTACGGGCGTGATCCCGCTCCCCGGTCCCGCCGCGAGGGGAACTGGATGGTCGGTACCGGTGTGGCCGCGGCGAGCTATCCGCACCTGTTCAATCCGGGTTCGGTGGCCCGTGTCCGTTACGGCGACGACGGTCGTTACGAGGTGGGGATCGGTGCGGTGGACATCGGTACGGGGGCGTGGACCGCGCTCACCCAGATCGCGGCGGACGCCCTGGGCTGCTCCGCGGAGGGGGTGCGGTTGCGCATCGGTGACACGGATCTGCCCACGGCCTCGGTCGCGGGCGGCTCCAGCGGTACCAGTTCCTGGGGCACGGCGATCGTGACCGCGGCCCGTGCCTTCCGCGCGGAGCACGGGGACTCCCCGGCGCCGGGCGCGAGCTCGCAGGCGAGCGCGGCGCAGGACACCGTCGACGAGGGGTATGCGGTCTACTCCTTCGGGGCGCACTTCGCCGAGGTGCGGGTGCACGCCGACACGGGTGAGATCCGGGTGCCGCGCATGTTCGGCATGTTCTCGGTGGGGCGGGTGGTCAATCCGCGCATGGTGCGTTCGCAGTTCCTGGGCGGGATGGTCATGGGGATGTCGATGGCACTGCACGAGGAGAGCTTCCGGGATCCGCGTCATGGCCATGTCGCCAACGGGGACTTCGCCGAGTACCACATCCCCACCAACGCCGACGTGGGTGATCTTCGGGTCGACTGGTTGGAGGGGGAGGATCCGCGTGCCACCCCGATGGGGTCGCGGGGCGTGGGCGAGATCGGCATCGTGGGTACGGCCGCGGCGGTGGCCAACGCCGTGCACCACGCCACGGGTGTGCGGGTCCGTGACCTGCCGGTCACACCGGACAAGGTGTTGGGCTGAGGACCGGGGCGCCGGCCGGAGTCAGGTGCGGGGCGCACTCACCAGGGACGGGCACACGTCCGTGTCCACGCCGGGCGACCACAGGACCGACACGGGCTCGCGGTCGCCGACGTGCACGCCCGCGGCCTGGAGCAGGTCGCCCCGGTAGGTCCAGGAGGGCGCGTGGTACAGGGGCCAGGGCTGGTGTCGCACCCGGATCCACCAGGTGCGGCCCGCGTGGCGGGTGTGCAGGCCCCACCGCGCGGTGACGAAGCGCTCCAGTGAGGAGGGGCGGTCCACGTGTTCGCCCACGGTGACCCGCCAGCGTCCCCGGGCCCCGCCCCGGGGCAGGCGGCGGCGCACCGCGCCCGCGTGCACGTCGCCCCGGGAGCGCAGGGAGACGTCCGACCACATGTAGGGCAGGCCCGTCAGGGTGCGGGCCGCCAGGACGTTGTGGGCCGAGTCGGCGTCCATGGACAGGAAGACCACGCCTTGGCGGCCGTACTCGTCCACGGAGTACAGGCGCACGTTGACCTCGCCGAATCCGCCGACCGGGATCCCTGCGGCCGTGGTGGACGGGACGCGGAAGGCCACGAGTCCGACGTAGGTGAGTCCGTCCAGTACGTCGGGCCGGATGTGCTCGGGCAGCAGCGGCGCCACCCGCTCGGGCGGGAGCGCCCAGTGCGTGAAGACCACCTCGTTCCAGCTCTGCCTGAGCAGCGGCGGTCCGGGCAGCGGAGGCGGCTCGGCGGGGGGCGGTGGCCGCCGGATCGCGTGTGTGGACGGCTCCTGCACAGGCTTTCCCTCCGGGTGTTCGTGGGGCGGTGTGGGGCGCCCGGGGATATGACATCACGGTGCGGGGCGGACACGGCTCCTGGGGCACCGCGAACGCGTGTGTCCGCCCGCCCCCATGGGACGGGCGGACACACGTGCCCGGTTTCCCGAAGGACTACTCCAGGGTGTCCTTGAGCTTGCCCATGACGCCCTCGCCCTTGGTGGCCTTGGACGGGCCCTTGGTCGAGCCCTCGCCGCTGGGCTCACCGTTGGTTCCGTACAGCTTGGGGTCCGCGGGCGGCGCGGAGCCCGGACCGCCGAGGGGCTCGGGCTGGTCGAGGTAGCGCAGTTCGTGCCGGCCGTCGGGAGCGGGCCTGTTCGCCCAGCGGGCCTGGGCGGCGTCGGTGCCGTCGGACAGGCCCCAGATGGTGTTGGCGTGCTCCTGGTTCTCCTCGTCGAAGAGTGCGGTGGGAGCGATCTCGCCCTCCATGCCGTCCTCCTGTAGTTCCTCGATGGCGGCCAGCCACATGTTCTGGTGGACGGTGTCCCGGGCCAGGTTGAACTGGAGCATCGCCTTGACGCCGGGGTCGTCGGTCATGTTGTACAGCCGCGCGGTCTGGAGCCGGCCCTGGGCCTCGGCGGCGACGTTGGCGCGGAAGTCCGCCAGCAGGTTGCCGCTGGCCACGATGTACTTGCCGTTCCAGGGGGTGCCCGCGGAGTCGGCGGGCACGGCGCCGCCTCCGGAGACGATGGCCTGCTGGGGGTTCATACCGCCCACGAGCGCCGCCACCACCGGGTCCTCGACGGCCTTGGCCACGGTGGTGGCCGGGGCGCCCTCCAGCAGGCGCGCCACCATGGTGGCGAGCATCTCGACGTGGCCGATCTCCTCGGTGGCCACGTCCATGATCAGATCCTTGTACTTGCCCTCGATACGGCAGTTCCAGCCCTGGAACAGGTACTGCATGGTGACGGTCATCTCGCCGAAGGCGCCGCCGATGAGTTCCTGGAGCTTCATCGCGAAGAGCGCGTCGGGCGCCTCGGGCTTGGCCTCGAACTGCAGGTGTTTGGTGTGTCGGAACATGGTTTCGCCTCATCACTGGGGGATGTGGTCGTAACACTGTCTGTCGTCGGGCCCGCTACCCGGGTGCCTGGGGCGCATGCGTCGTTGGAGGAGAGTTTGTTCTCCGTGGACCGCCTTCGGGCCCGTGTGGTAGCCGGCCGGTGGCGGGGTAGGCGGTAGTGGTCGTCGAAGGAGTGAAGGAGCGAGGAACGAGATGCTGGAGGCGCTGTCCCCTCCCTGGCCGCTGGGGTGGAGTGTGGGGCTCTTCGCCCTGGTGGCCGTGGTGACGGTGGTGGCCAGCGTCAGGATGGCGGCGCTGGGCGATGTCCTGGCCGATCGCACCGGGTGGGGGGAGGCGGTCTTCGGCGCGGTCTTCTTCGGTCTGGCGACCTCCCTGTCGGGGATCGTGATGACGGCGGTCAGTGCCTCGGTGGACCAT
Source organism: Nocardiopsis quinghaiensis (assembly GCF_008638365.1). GTDB lineage: Bacteria > Actinomycetota > Actinomycetes > Streptosporangiales > Streptosporangiaceae > Nocardiopsis > Nocardiopsis quinghaiensis. The sequence continues at coordinate 40,053 of NZ_VWVU01000032.1, forward strand.
CCGGGGCTGGCCTACAGCAACGCCGTGGGGGGCATCGCCGCGCAGACGCTCGCGCTGGCGGTGGCCGACTTCTTCTACCGGCGCGCCAATCTGGAGCACGCCGCGGCCTCCTCGGCCAACCTGCTCTTCTGCTGCATGCTGATCGGGTTGTTGGCGTTGGCGTTGCTGACGGCCTTCGGTCCGGATGTGGTGCTCCTGGGTGTGCATCCGGCCTCGGTCGGGCTGGTGCTGTTCTACGCGGGTGGGCTCTGGCTGATCCGCAAGGAGCACAAGCATCCGATGTGGCGGGCCGTGCGTACCACCGAGACGGTGATGGACGTTCCCGAGGACGAGGGCGCGGACGGTACCGGAGAGGGCGCCGGTGTGGGGACCACCGTGCTGTGGGCGCGGTTCCTGGTGGTGGGTGCCGTCGTGGCCGTGGGCGGGTGGGCTCTGGCCCGGTCGGCCGCGACGATCGTGGAGACCACGGGGCTCAACGCGGGTCTGGTGGGCGCTGTGGCGATGGGCGCGGTCAACGCCCTGCCCGAGACGGTCGCGGCGGTCGCGGCGGTCCGGCGTGGCGCGATGACGCTGGCGGTGGCCGCCGTCATCGGCGGTAACAGCCTGGACGTGCTCAACCTGGCCGTGGGCGACGTCTTCTACCGGCGGGGCTCGCTGTTCCACGCCGCAACGGCGGACGAGTTGTTCCTGACGGCCGGGGCGCTGCTGATGACCGTGGTGCTGCTGGCCGGGCTCATCCTGCGTCAGGTACGCGGTTGGGGCCGGATCGGTTTCGAGGGTGTGCTGTTGATCGCGGTCTACGCGGGGATCGTCGGGGTGCTGGCCTTCTGAGGCGGGGGCGGCTCCGGGGCCCGTTCAGCGCACCTGGTGCAGGCGGACGCTGTGCAGGTGCGCGTCCTGGACGGTCGCCGTCATGTAGGTGTGGTGGGGTTGGCGGCGCCGGTCGGTGGGCGAGCCGGGGTTGAGCAGCCGCAGCCCGGAGGGGGCGGTGGTGTCCCAGGGGATGTGGGAGTGCCCGAACACCAGCACGTCGCAGTCGGCGAAGCGTTCCTGGCAGCGTTTCTCGCGTCCCCGCGCGTCGCCGGTCTCGTGTACGACGGCCAGGCGCACTCCGTCGAGGGTGGTGCGGGCGACCTCGGGCAGGCGCGCGCGCAGGTCGGGGCCGTCGTTGTTGCCGTACACGCCGACCAGGCGCTCGGTCCGCGCCTGGAGGCGTTCCAGGCTGGCCAGGTCGCACCAGTCCCCGGCGTGGACCACCGCGTCGGCTCGTTCGACCTCCCGCCACACCTGGTCGGGCAGGTCGCGCGCGCGGCGCGGGATGTGGGTGTCGGACACGATCAGCACACGCATGTCCGTAGCTTAGGCCAGCCGTGCCCGCTCCCTCGGCCCCTCGGAGCGGAGGACGGTGGTTACTCCTCGCCGCCGAAGGAGTTGTACCCCCTGGCCCGCTCCTGGCCGGACATGGCGTGGATGGCGTCCATGACGTGGTCGGTGATGACCCGTCGGGCCTTGCCCGGGGGGAGGTGGTCGTAGCCGGTGGAGAAGTCCATCGGCGCGCCGAAGCGGATGGTGAAGGAGTGCGGGCGCGGCATGGAGGCGCCGATCGGTTGCACGTCCTGGGTGCCGCTCACGGCCACCGGTACGACGGGGGCCTTGGACTCCATGGCCAGGTGGCCCACGCCGGTGCGGCCCCGGTACAGGCGGCCGTCGCGGGAGCGGGTGCCCTCGGGGTAGATGACGCAGGCCTCACCCGCGCGCAGCTGGTCCAGCATCATCTCCAGGGAGAGCATGGCGCCGCGCGCGTCGGCGCGCCGCACGGGCATGGCTCCCAGGGAGGAGAACACGGTCTTGGTGAGGCGGCCCCTGAGGCCGGTGCCCTCGAAGTAGTCGGACTTGGCCAGGAACCGTACCCGGCGCTGGGTCACCGACAGGGGGATGACGACGCTGTCCACGAACGACAGGTGGTTGCTGGCCAGCAGCACCGCGCCGGTGGCGGGGACGTTCTCACGGCCCTGGATGGTCGGGCGGCACAGGGTACGGGCGAGCACCGATGCTGTTTGCCGCAACGCGCCGTAGAGCACGTGGTCTCCCTCACGAATGGTCGGATGCCGGAGTCCAATGTAAGGGCGACCAGTGGGTAACAACGGTTCGTGGGCGGGGAGAGTGCCCCAGGTCACCGTTCGGGCGGAGCGGTTTCGGGCGGCGGGGCCGGCGCCGTGTGCCTGCTCGGCGGGCAGGCACACGTCGGTCACGTGGGGGCACGCGCGGGTGGGTCAGTCGACGCGCTGCCACTGGGCGTTGGCTCCGCAGATCACCAGGCAGGGGCGTTCGCCGGGGACCCGTCCGGCCAGCCAGGCGGCGAAGGGCACGGCCGCGGCCGGTTCGGTGGCGATCCGGAACTCCTCCCACAGCAGGTCCTGTGCCCGGAGGATCTCGGTGTCGCTGACCAGCGCCGGGGTCACCGGGTGCTCGCGCAGTACCTCGAAGGGGACCCGGCCCAGGGAGGCGGCACCCAGCGCGGAGGAGGCCACCGAGTCCACGGTGCCCTCCACGGGGTGGCCCGCGGCCAGCGCGGCGTGCATGCTCTGGCAGCCCTCGGGCTCGGCGCCCACGACCTGGCGCCCCTGCGCGCCCAGGCGGACGCCGGCGACCAGTCCGCCGCCGCCCACGGCGACGGCGATGGTGTCGCACTCGGGGGCGTCGGCGGCGATCTCCAGTCCGATCGTGCCCTGGCCGGCGACGACGAGGGGGTCGTCGAAGGCGTGCAGGTAGGGCACGTTCTCGGACTCGGAGCGGGCCTTGGCGGCCTCGGCGGCCTCGGCGTAGTGCTCGCCGACCCGGATGATCTCGGCGCCGGTGGCGGCCAGGGGCGCGGCCTTGGCCTGGGGGACGGTCTCGGGGACGTAGACCGTGGCGTGGACGCCGAGCAGGCGGGCGGCGGTGGCCACGCCCAGGCCGTGGTTGCCACCGGAGGCGGTGATCACCCGGTCGGTTTCCGGTCCGCCCATGAGGGCGTTGAGGGCTCCGCGCAGTTTGAAGGCACCGGTGCGCTGCAGGTGTTCCAGTTTGAGCGTCAGCGGCCGTCCGTCGACCTCGGTGTGCAGTACCGGGGTGCGGCGGGCGTGGGGTGCGATGCGTTCGGCGGCGGCACGGACGTCGGTGGCCGTGGGCACGGCATGCGCGGTCTTGGGGCTCATGTGTCCCACTGTGCCGCTACTGGCTATTAACTTAAAGTTGGGTCTGCTAAAGATCATTAACTACAGCTTTGTGTCATGGGTTGTTGGAGAGGGTGTGGTCGCCGTGCTGGACGCCAACCGGCTGCGTGTGCTCGTGGAGATCGCGCACGCGGGGTCGATCGCGGCCGCGGCCGAGCGGCTCTCCTTCACTCCGCCCGCCCTGTCCCAGCAGCTCACCAAGCTGGAGCGTGAGGTGGGCTGCCGTCTGGTGGAGCGCGGCCGTACCGGTGCGGTCCTGACCGGGGCGGGCCGTGTCCTGCTCGAACACGGTGAGCGGGTGCTGGGGGAGCTGCGCGAGGCCGAGACGGCCGTACGGGCCTTCGCCGGCGCGGCTCCCGAGCGGCTGTCGCTGGGCGCCTTCGCCAGCGCGGGCAAGGTCCTGCTGCCCGCCACCCTGGCCGCGTTCGGTCACGAGCACCCCCAGGTGCGCCTGTCGCTGTCCGACATCGAACCTCCAGGCGGGTACGACCTGGTCACCTCCGGTGAGCTGGACCTGTTGCTGACCCACCGCTACCCGAGTGTGCCCCTGCCCCGTGCGGGTGGGCTGCACCGCGAGCGCGTCCTGGTGGATCCGCTGATGGTGGTCGCTCCCACCGGCCATCCGATCACCGACCGCGCCCCCTCACTGGCCGACCTGGCGGGGGAGGAGTGGATCTGCGGTGCACCGGGCATCCACAACCGGATCAGCCTGGACACCGCCGCCGCCGACGCCGGGGTGCGTCTGGGTGTGGCCTATGAGACCCGTGACTACGAGGTGGCTCTGGCGCTCATCGAGGCCGGTGTGGGTGTGGCCCTCATCCCGCTCAGCATCCTGGGGCCGGCCCGCCGGGGCGGTTGGGTGAGCCGTCCGTTGCGCGATGCCCACCTGGCCCGGGAGATCTATGCGGTGCACCGGCGCCGTCCGCCCGATCCGGTGCCGGCGATGGTCACGATCCTGCGCGGTGTCGCGGCCCGGGCCCTGGAGCCGCAGGGCGGGGACGGTTGAGGGACCGGCCGGCGCCCGCTCCGGCCGGCGCCCGCTCCGGCCGGTCACGTCCGCCTGTGCCGTGCCGCGGGGGCTCACAGCGGTGGGGCGCCGGGCGGGCTGGGCGCGCTCCACCGGTACAGCAGGGACAGCAGCCGCACGGTGAAGCACAGCAGGGCCCCCACCACGGCGATCCAGCCCCAGGTCAGGCCCACGGTGTAGGAGATGGCGACCAGGCCCGCGCCCAGCAGGGCCGGGGTGGCGTACAGGTGTGAGTTCGCGCTGAGCACGATCGGTACGCGGTTGAGCAGGACGTCGCGGATGGTGCCGCCACCCACGCCCGTGATGACGCCGAGCAGGGTGGCCTGCAGGGGACCGAAACCCAGCTCCAGGGCCTTGGTCGCACCGATCACGGCGAACAGGCTCAGCCCGGCCGCGTCGAAGACGAGGATCGGTTTGGTCAGGTGGGTGAGTTGGCGGCTGAGGAAGAACGCGGCGGTCGCGCCCATCAGGGCGGTGCAGATGTAGCGCCAGTCCTGGAAGGTGGCGGGGGTCACGCCGAGCAGCAGGTCGCGGATGGTGCCGCCGCCCAGGGCGGTCACGATGCCCAGGGTCAGGACGCCGACGATGTCCACGCGCGCGGTGCGGATGGCGGTCAGCGACCCGTCGATGGCGAAGGCGAGGACGCCGATGAGGTCGAGGATGAGGATCAGGGTCTGGGTGGACATGCGCGTGTGCCGGGGAGGGCGTTTCCTTCCGCGTGGGCCAGCTGGAACCGGTGCCGACCGACCATTCCACCACGTCCCGGGCGCCGTGGACGCTCGTTGGCCCTGTGACGCGCCGCACGGGCCACGTGCCGGGTGGGTTGCGAGGACCCCGTCCGTTCCTGCGCGGTTGCGGTGGCGGCCGGCTCAGGGGTGTGCGACGGCGTGTCGGGCCCCGCCCCGCGGTCCGGGTGGGGACACCATCGGGGGAAGCGGGACGCGGGCGGAGTGAGGGCGTATGGAACACGAACACGTGGACGCGGTCGTCATCGGCATGGGGCCGGGCGGTGAGACCGTCGCGGGCAGGCTGCTCGCCGCGGGCAGGCGGGTGGCGGTGGTCGAGCGCGAGCTCATCGGCGGCGAGTGCGGTTACTGGGCGTGCATCCCCACCAAGGTGCTGCTGCGTCCGCCGGAGGTGGAGCAGGAGGCGCGGGGCGCCGCGGGGCTCTCCCGCCCGGACCTGGAGTGGTCGGGGCTGCGCGAGTACCGGGACCGGATGATCCGCCACCTGGACGACTCCGCGCAGGTGCGGGGGTACCAGGACCAGGGTGCGCTGGTGCTGCGGGGCCCGGGGCGCCTGACGGGCCGCGACCCGTGGCGGGTCGCGGTGGGCGGGGCCGAGCTCACCGCCGACCACGTGGTCGTGGCCACCGGATCGGAGCCCGTGCGCCCGCCGGTCGAGGGGCTGGAGGAGCTGGACTCCTCTGTGGTGTGGACCAACCGGGAGGCCACCACCCTCACCGACGTCCCGGGGCGCGCGCTCGTGGTCGGCGGCAGCGCGGTGGGGGTGGAACTGGGCCAGTTCCTGGCCCGGACGGGTTCGGCCGTGACCGTGGTCCAGCGCGGCCCCCGGCTGGTGGACCGTGAGGAGCCCCGGCTGTGCGAGCTGATCAGCGACCAGTTCGGGCGCGACGGCATCACCGTGCGCCTGAGCACCCAGGTCTCCTCGGTGGCTCGCGGGGGCGAGGGGGTGGAGGCCGTCCTGGACAGCGGTGAGCGCGTGCGCACCGACGTGGTGGTGCTCGCCACCGGGCGCCGCCCCCGCACCGACTGTCTGGGGTTGGCGGAGGCAGGGGTGGAGCTGGACCGCTCCGCCCTGGTGGTGGACGAGCGCTGCCGGGCGGCGCCGGGGCTGTGGGGGGTCGGTGACGCCACCGGTCGGGCGATGTTCACCCACGTGGCCAAGTACCAGGGGCGCGTGGTCGCCGACAACATCCTGGGGAGGGGCCGCGTCGCCGACTACACCGCCGTGCCGCGGGTGATCTTCTCCCACCCCGAGATCGCCGGGGTGGGGATCACCGCGGACCAGGCCCGGGAACAGGGGATCGACACGGTCACCGCCGAGGTCGACCTGCCCCGGTCCCTGGCCCGGCCCTGGACCTATGACACCGACCCGCGCGGCACGCTGGGCCTGGTCGCCGACCGCGGGCGCGGGGTGCTGGTGGGCGCGTGGGCGTTCGCGCCCATGGCCTCGGAGTGGATCCACACCGCGGCGCTGGCGATCCGCACGGGCCTGCCGGTCGCGGCGCTGATCGACTCGATGCCGCAGTTCCCCACGTTCAACGAGGCCTACCTCATCGCCTTGGAGGAACTGGACCTGTGAGGGGGAGGGCGCTCAGCCGCTCGCGGCCAGGGCGGCCTCCTCCTCGGCCTCCACCCCTTGGTTCCACTCGCCCTTGGAGGCCTGCCAGCCGTCCTCGTCGCGTCCCAGACGCCAGTAGCCCGACACGGACAACCGCTCCTTGGGCAGACCGTGGTCCACGCGCAGCAGGCGGCGCAGGTCGCGGACGAAGGCGGCCTCGCCGTGCACGAAGGCGTGGACGCGGCCCTGGGGGAAGTCGAGCGCGCGCACGGCGGGGACCAGGGCCGAGCCGGGGGTGTGGTCCGCGCGGTGCAGCCAGTGCACGTGCACGCCCTCGCCGCCACCGAGGTCCTGTTCCTCCTCGGGGCCCTCGACCTCGACGAACACGTGGGCGGTGGCGTCGGGGGCGAGGTGCTGTACGGCGGCGGCGATGGCGGGCAGGGCGCTCTCGTCCCCGGCCAGCAGGTGCCAGTGGGCGTCGGGGTCGGGGGAGTAGCCGCCGCCGGGGCCCAGGAAGCGCAGCCGGTCGCCCGGCTCGGCGTTCGCCGCCCACACACCGGCCAGTCCCGTCTCGCCGTGGTGGACGAAGTCCAGGGTGAGCCGTCGGGTGTGGGGGTCCCAGGCCCGCACGGTGTAGGTGCGGGTGACCGGCCACTCCTGGCGGGGGCGCTCGGCGCGGACGCGTTCCAGGTCGAAGGGCTCGGGGTCCTCCGGCGCGGGCGGCGGGAAGAGCAGTTTGACGTAGCTGTCGGTGTGGCCGCTGGTGGCGAAGGCCGCGAGGCCCTCCCCGCCGAGTACGACACGGATCATGTGCGGGGTGAGCCGTTCGACCGTCTCCACCCGTCCTGTGTGGACGGTCCTGACGGGTCGTCCTTGCCGCTGAGCCACGGTGCCCCCTTCTGCCGGATTGAGTTAGGCGAGCCTAAGTAAGACATACCGTATGGCATGGGGTACTACCGGGGCAAAGCGCGGGACGTTATCGGGGTAGAACCTGCGCGGGTCGGTCGGTGTGGTCCTGGCCGTGGTCCCGGGAGGTCCGGGTGAACACCGCGTGCAGCCGGTGGTCGTCCTCGGGCGCCCCCGCGCGCAGGGCCGCCAGCCAGGCCGCCCCACCCGCCGTGCACCCGGCCATGGCGATCACGGATCCGGCCGCTCCCATCGCCAGCTTGCGGGTGAGCGCGCACCGCACCGGCTCCGATCCCGCCAGCACCCCGCCCGCCAGGACCACGGGCAGTCTCTCGCCGGGGGTGCGCACCTGGTGCACCTGGTGCACCGAGTGCGCCAGGTGCCCGGCGGCGGTCTCCACGATCACCTCGGCCGCCGGGTCGCCCAGCACATGGGCCCGGCTGACCAGCGGAGCGAGCTCGGCGAGCGTGACCGGGTCGGCGGCGGTCAGGGTCCGGGCGAAGTCGCGGGCGTGCTCCTGGGACAGGTGGCCCTGCCCGTCCTCCGGGCGCTGGCCCGGGATGACCCGCTTGGCCACCGCGCGTGCCAGCGGGCTGAGCGCGCCGCCCCGGGACAGCTGCCTCGCCGTCTCCCGCGCGGCCTGGTGCCCGATCCAAAAGCCCGAGCCCCCGTCGCCGATCAGCCACCCCATCCCGTCCGCGGAGCGGGTCCGCACGCGCTCGTCGATGCGGGTGGCGATGGCTCCGGTCCCGGCGATCAGCACCGTGCCGTGCGCGGTCGGGGTTCCCGAGGCGAAGGCGATCTCGTCGTCGCCGGTGAAGACCCCCAGCCCCGGGGGAAGGCCCGCCTGGGCCAGAGCCCCCTCCATGCGCTCGCGCACCCCCTCCTCGCGCAGTGAGGACACTCCGGCCAGGCCGACCACGGCGGCGGCCACGGCCCCGCGCGCACCCGGCCCCGCCGTGTCCAGGGCGCACCCGACTGCCTCGGCCAGGTGTCGGGCGGCTCCCTCGGCGCCGTGGGCGTTGGGGTTGGCGCCCCCGGCGCGGGCCAGGCCCACCTGCTCCCCGGACAGCGTGGTCACCAGCGCGCGGGTGGTGGTGCCCCCGGCGTCCACTCCCAGGACGAGTCTGGGCCGGTCGCCCGGCCGGTCGGATCGGGTGCGGGACGAGGAGATCGTAGGTGTCACAGCACAGAGGTGCCCCGTGGCGCCGCGTGTTACTCGCGTGGGCGGTCCGGAAGGGACGATCGCTGTGGCGCGGCCCTTCGCCCGGGGCCCGGCTCCCCGCTCCCGGCGGGGAGGTTGACAGGGGAGCGGCCGGTCCACCAGGCTCACAGGTATGGACGCCCTCCCGTTGAACCGCCCGACCGCTCGCCGGTCCGCACGGGTCGACAGGATGCGCCGCGGCACGCCGGGACTCATCCTGCGTCGCGGGCGCCTGGGGTCCCCTCCCCGCGGCTGAGCCGCGGTTCCCCCGCGCCGGCGCCGCTCGCCCTCCGCCGTCGGCCCGCGTGTGCCCCGCCGTCCGGCCGCCCGGCCCCGTCGCGCCCGCGGCTCCGCTGACCGGTGTTCCCACGTACGGCCATGACGAAGATCCGGCACGGTGAGTTCCCGTCCCGCGGTCTCCCGTCCGGAGGCCCCACCCTGTCACCCGTCCCCGCCCATGCCCACCCATGCCCACCGGAAGGTACGCACCATGACAGTGACCGTCGAGAACGCGTCGAGGAGCCTGCGTGACGGCGCGGCCGTCGACAACGCCCTCGTGGAGGGCCCGCGCGCCCTGCGCCGGTTCGCTCCGGAGCAGGTGTCCCGCCCCTACGAGCTGTTCGGGGTCCGCCCGCTCGGTCCCCTCATCGGCGCCGAGATCCAGGGCGTGGACCTGCGTGCGCACGTCAGCGAGGAGCTGCGCGCCGAGCTCCACCGGGCGCTGCTGGAGTTCAAGGTGATCTTCTTCCGCGACCAGCCCATCGACTCCGCGCGTCAGCAGGAGATCGCCCGGATGTGGGGCGAGCTGGAGACCAACCCCTTCATCGACCAGGGGGAGGACGCCCACATCGCCCGCTTCGCCAAGGGCGCGATGCCGCCCAGCTACGAGAACGTCTGGCACACCGACGTCACCTGGCGTGAGGAGCCCGCCCTGGGCGCGATCCTGCGGTTGGTGGAGGTTCCGCCGATGGGCGGCGACACCCTGTGGGCCGACATGGCGGCGGCCTACGACAACCTGCCCGAGGACGTCAAGGAGCGCATCGAGGGGCGCACCGCGGTCCACGACGTCATCCCCGGATTCGCGCGGTTCCTCGACGAGGAGAGGCTCCTGGAGTGGCAGGACCGGTTCCCCCCGGTCGAGCACCCCGTCGTCCGCACGCATCCCGAGACCGGACGCCGGACGCTGTTCGTCAACGTCTCCTTCACGACGCGGATCGTCGGCCTGGACCGTGCGGAGAGTGACGAGATCCTGCGCTTCCTCTTCCAGCAGGCGCACGCGCCCGAGTACCAGGTGCGCTTCTCCTGGGAGCCGAACTCGATCGCGTTCTGGGACAACCGCGCCACGCAGCACTACGCCGTGAACGACTACCACCCGCACCCGCGTGTGGCCGAGCGCGTCGCGATCGTCGGCGACCGCCCGTTCTAGACATCCGGTGACACGTGGCCCAGCCCCGCCGGACACCGGCCTGTGCGTGTGCGGCGGGGCCCGGGACGTGAGCCGGGACGACACCCGGAAAACCACTGGCATTCGTGTCGGGGCGCTTGAGAGAGTCGGTCCATGACAGGTGTGCGACAGTACGGTCCCCCCAGCGACGACGACTCCGTGTGGACCGTGCGCGGCGGTACGGAGCAGGAGTATCCCGAGGCCCTCAGAGTCTTCGCCGAGGCCCTCAACATCCCGGTCCAGGAGGAACTGCGGGGCGAGCGCGAGCATCCCGTCGCCGAGCACGAGCGCACCCTGCTCGCCCTGGACGGCGACCGGACCGTGGGCACCGCCATGGCCCACAGCTTCGAGATGACCATGCCGGGCGGGCCCCGCCCGGTGGCCGGTGTGACGGGTGTGGGCGTATGGCCCACCCACCGCCGCCGGGGCGTGCTCAGCGCCCTCATGCGCCGCCAGCTCGCCGACATCCGCGCCCGTGGCGAGAACCTGGCCGCGCTGTGGGCCTCCGAGGGCGGCATCTACGGCCGGTTCGGCTACGGCGTGTCCTCCCGGGAGATGAGGGCGAGCGTCCAGCGCGTCCACGCCCGCCTGCGCCCCGACGCGCCCCGCGACCCCTCCCTGGCCGTCGAACTGGTCGAGCCCGCACAGGCGCGCGAGGAGATGGAGCGCCTCCACCGGCAGGCCCTCCCCTCGCGCGTGGGGCAGTTCTCCCGTAGCGCCAACTGGTGGAGCCGGATGCTCACGGACAAGCCCGGTCCCGGTGCCGGGCGGACGCGCGTGGCCCTGGTGCGCGGCCCCGACGGGTCCCGGGGCTACGCACTGCACCGCCTCCTCAGCCCCGGGGAGTCGGGTCTTCCCCAGGGGCAGGTCATGGTGCGGGAGCTGGTCACCACCACCCCGGCCGCGCGGGTCGCCCTGTACGAGCACCTGCTGGAGCGCGACCTGATCGCCGAGACGGTCTTCGAGAGCCTGCCCGAGGACGACGCCCTGTCCGCCCTGCTGGCCGATCCCGGGCGCCTGGTCAGGCACGGCTTCGACGAGCTCTGGATCCGCCTGGTGGACGTGCCCGGGGCCCTGTCGGATCGTCCCTACAACCTTCCGGTGGACACCGTGCTGGAGGTCGCCGACCGGTTCGCGCCGTGGAACGCCGGGCGCTGGCGCCTGAGGGCCGACGCCGAGGGCGCCCGCGTGGAGGCCACCGACGCCGCCCCCGACCTCAGCCTGGACGTGTCCCACCTGGGCGCGGCCTACCTGGGCCGCACCTCCCCGACATCCTTCGTGGACGCCGGGGTGGCCACCGAGCACACCCCGGGCGTGGCCGCGCGGCTGGGCACGGCCCTGTACGCGCCGCGCGCACCCTTCTGCGGCACCGGATTCTGACGAGAACGACACTGACACCGACACCACACACCAGCCGTGGCACGGCCGCGGCGCAGTCGACAGGCCTTGAACATGAGAACCCATCCCAGTCCCCGCCCCGAGTGGACCGTGCGGGGAACCGACCGCGACGAGTACATCGAGGTGATGCGCGTCGTCGGCGAGGCGCTGCTGTCCTCGGACTCCCCGCGGGAGCGCGAGCGCTACCTGCGGCCCCTCCTGGACGCCGAGGGCTATGACCGCGTCCTGGTCGCCGTGGACGGCGACGAGATCGTGGGGTCGGTCAACGACTTCGCCTTCGAGATGACCATGCCGGGCGGGCCCCGCCCGGTGGCCGGTGTGACGGGTGTGGGCGTGTGGCCCACCCACCGCCGCCGGGGCGTGCTCAGCGCCCTCATGCGCCGCCAGCTCGCCGACATCCACGCGCGCGGCGAGCGCTACGCCGCCCTGTGGGCCTCCGAGGGCGCCATCTACGGCCGGTTCGGCTACGGGGCGGCGGCCACCGAGATGGAGACGGGTGTCCGCATCCCCCACACCGCGCTGCGCGCCGACGCCCCGAGCGATCCCGGTCTGCGGATCCGCCTGGCCGACCCCGAGCAGGCGCGCCCGGACCTGGAGCGGGTGCACCGCGAGGCCGCCGCCGTCCAGGTCGGCCAGTTCCAGCGGGCCGCGCACTGGTGGGACCGCGTCCTGCGGGACCTGCCCGAGCAGCGCGGCGGCAGGGGGCCGCTGCGCGCCGTGGTGGTCAGCGGCCCCGGCGGACCGCTGGGATACGCCCTCTACCACACCCGTAGCAGGTGGGAGCGCGACGGCTCCCACGGTGAGGTGTACGTCAAGGAGGTCACCGCCACGGCCCCGGCGGCCTGGACCGCCCTGTACGAGCACCTGTTCAACCGGGACCTGGTCAGTGAGGTCGTCTTCGACTCCCTGGCCGTGGACGACCCGCTGCGCCACCTGCTCGCGGACGGCGGCCGGGCGGTGCCCACGCTCTACACCTCCCTGTGGGTGCGGCTGGTGGACGTGCCCGGGGCCCTGTCCGAGCGCTCCTACGCCGCGCCCGTCGAGACGGTCCTGGAGGTCGCCGACCGGTTTGCGCCGTGGAACGCCGGGCGCTGGCGTCTGAGGGCAGGCACCGACGGCGCCCGCGTGGAGGCCACCGACGCCGCCCCCGACCTCAGCCTGGACGTGTCCCACCTGGGCGCCGCCCACCTGGGCCAGAGCACGCTGGACGGCTACCTGCGCGCGGGTCTGCTCACCGAGCACACCCCGGGCGCGGTGGAGCGCCTGGACGCCGCCCTGCACCGCTCCCGGGCACCGTTCTGCGGCCTGGTCTTCTGACCGGAGGCGCCACCGGACCGGCCCCGCGCGACGGCGGGGCCGGTCCGCGTCCTCAGCCCTTCAGTGCCTTGACCAGGCGGTCCACGTCGGACTCGTCGTTGTACAGGTGGAAGGCCGCCCGCAGCCGCCCGTCGCGGGCGGCGGTGGTGATCCCCGCCCGGTCCACGCGCTCCATGGCGTCCTCGGACACGGACAGGGACACGATCGCCGATCCGGTCGGCTCCATGTCCATGGCCTCGCGGAAGCGGTCGCCCAGGGCGGCGCCGTGCTCGCCGACCGTCTCGATCCCCACCTCCTCCAGCAGGGACAGGGACTCCTCCAGGGAGATCCAGGCCGACCACACCGGTGGCAGGTCCAGGCGGCGGGCCTGCTCGGCGAGCCGCAGCGGCCCCCCGTACAGCGACTCCCAACGGTCACCGCCCGCGTACCAGTTCGCGGCCTGGGGTTCGAGCGCGGCCAGGGCCTCGGTGGTGCCGGTCAGCAGGGCCGCCCCACGTGTGCCCAGCAGCCACTTGAAGGTGGAGCACACCGTGTAGTCGATCCGGGCGGCGTCCAGCGGCAGCCATCCGGCGGACTGGGTGGTGTCCACCAGTAGCCGCGCGCCGTGGTCGGCGCAGGCCCCGACCAGGTCCCGCAGCGGGGCGATGGCGCCGTTGGCGGACTGCACGGCGGAGACGGCCACCAGAGTGGTGCCGGGGCCGACCTCCTCGGGCAGGTGTTCCAGGGGGACCTCGCGTACCCGCACTCCGTCCTTGTTGCGGGCCAGGAACGGAAAGACCACGGAAGTGAACTCGTCGCGCGCGAGCAGCACCTCCGAGCCCGGGGCCAGGCCGGCGGCCACCGTGCCGACCAGCTGGGCGACGTGGCTGCCGATGGCCACGCGGTCGGCGGACACACCGCTCATGCGGGCGTAGGCGGTGCGGACCCTCTCGATGGCGGAATCGGTGTCGACGGGGGAGAAACGGCCGGTGGCCACCTCGCGGGTGTGCCGTTCCAGGGCACGCAGCGCCCGGTGGGGTGTCAGGCCGTGTGTGGCGGTGTTGAGGTAGGTGCTCCCGGGGGAGAACTGCTGTCCGGCGGTGCGCAGGCGGGTGCGGCTGGAATCGTCCATGCTCCGATGCTCACAGCCGGGAGGGGGGGCGCTCAAGGTCCATTCCGGCCCGCTGCGGACTGTGTTCTCCGGGGACGCGTCGGGTCCGGGGCCCTCAGCTGCGGAACTTGGCCCTGGCGTTGGTGGAGCCCGCCATGAGTTTGTTGAGCAGGCGTACGAGCTCCTGGCGCTCCTCGGGTTCGAGCTCCTGGGCCCAGGCGCTCTCGCGCCGGTTGTGGGCGCGGAAGCCGCCGAGGATCGCTCCGTATCCGGCCTCGGTGAGGCTGAGCTGGAGGGCTCGCCGGTCGTGGACGGCGCGCTCGCGCACGATGAGTCCGTCGCGTTCGAGGGTGTTGAGCAGCGCGGACAGCGCGGCCCGGCTCATACCGGAGATCTCGGCGGTGGTCTTGGCCTCCATGGGACCGGCCAGCCACAGCGCGAAGATCACCCTGAACCCGGGCCAGGTGAGTCCGCGCGGGCGGTGCACGGATGATTCCAGGTCGTAGATGACCATGCTCGTGGCCCGGTTGAGGGTCAGGACCATGCGCATGGCGTCGGTGTTGACGGAGGGCAGTTCCTGCTCGGCCTTCTGCACCGCGTAGTCCACGAATGACCAGAAGGTGAGATCGCTTGGGGGTGCGGTGTTATGGGTCACGGCGCCCAGCCTAGTGCCTGGGGTACGGGCGCTGTTTACCGCGTTTTTCCTCTCTGATGCCCGTGTGGAGCGGATATGGCCCGGCGTGGGTGTTGTGCGAATAGGTGTTCCTCGGGGGCCGAGGGTTATGGGCATGGCGCGTGTGCGTGGCGGTGTCCGGGCCGACGGGCCCGTGGACCGCCAGGTGGGGGGCTGCGGCCGGGGTGGAGAGTAACCTTGAAGTGTGATCTGCATCACGCCAGAACCGGGGCCACGCCTCTTGGCTCTGTGGTGTGGGGCACGTTATGGTCAGAACCATCAAACCTTTGATCAATTGGGCGGCAGGCGCCGCCCAGAGCGAGTGAAGGGTCCTTCGACCATGGCAGCCAAGCCGTTCGCCTCATCCGCCGACACCGAGGCCAAGCCGCAGACCCTGGAGGTCCTGGCCGACGGGGTCTACGCACTCACCGCCGAGGGCGACCCCAACGTGGGCGCCATCGAGGGCGAGGACTTCCTCGTGGCCTTCGAGGCCCTGGCCACCCCCGCCGCCGCGCGTGACTGGCTCGCCCTGCTGCGCCAGCACACCGACAAGCCCGTCCGCTACCTGGTGCTCTCGCACTACCACGCGGTCCGCGTCCTGGGCGCCAGCGCCTTCGACGCCGAGATCATCCTCACCCACGAGAAGACCCACGAACTCATCCGCGAACGCGGCAAGGAGGACTGGGCCAGCGAGTTCGGCCGCATGCCCCGCCTGGCCAAGGACGCCGACTCCGTGCCCGGCCTGACCTGGCCCACCCAGACCTTCGCCGACCGCACCACCATCGACCTGGGCGGCGACCGCGGCGAGCTGGTCCTGCAGTACTTCGGCCGCGGCCACACCGAGGGCGACGTCGTCGCCTGGCTGCCCAAGCACAAGATCCTCTTCGCCGGAGACCTCGTCGAGGCACAGGCCGCCCTCTACACCGGGGACGCCTTCCACCACGACTGGGCCGGGGCCACCCTGGACGGCGTCAGGGCCCTGGGCGCCGAGATGCTCGTCGGCGGACGCGGCGCCGTCAGCCGCGGCCGTGCCGAGGTCGACGCCGCCATCGAGCAGACCCGCAACTTCCTCAACGTCATGATCGAGAAGGTCGGCGCGGTCCACAGCCGCGGCGGCACCCTCAAGGAGGCCTTCGAGGCCACCCACGCCGCCCTGGTCGGCGACTACGGCCACTGGCCCATCTTCGAGCACTGCCTGCCCTTCGACGTCTCCCGCCTGTGGGACGAGTTCTCCGGCATCGAGCGCCCCGTCATCTGGACCGCCGAGCGCGACCGGCAGGTCTGGGACCAGCTCCAGGGCTGAGGTCCGTCCCACCCCTTCCTCCTTCTTCCGTACGCGCCCCCGCGGGCGCCCACGCCGAACGGAGCCACCACATGCGGCCCCCCGCTCCACGCACCCCCGCCGGTCCCGCCGCCGAGCCCGTCCTGGTACTCGGCGCGGGGCCGGTCGGCCAGACCGCGGCCCTGCTGCTGGCCCGGCGCGGCGTCCCCGTGCTGGTCGTGGACGAGCGCCCCGAACGCGACGCCGTCGGATCCAAGGCCATCTGCCAACAGCGCGACGTGCTCGACGTCTGGGACTGGCTGGGCGCCGGGACCATCGCGAAGGAGGGCCTGACCTGGGACACCGCACGCACCTTCTACCGCGGGCACGAACTGTTCAGCGTGCACCTGGCCGACCCGGCGGCCTCGTCCCTGCCCCCGTTCGTCAACATCTCCCAGTCCCGCACCGAGCAGGTCCTGGACGAGCGCATGGCCCAGGCGGGCGTGCCGGTCCTGTGGAACCACCGGGTCACCGGCATCGCCCAGGACGAACACGGCGTCACCGTGGAGTGCCACACCCCCCAGGGGCCGGTGAGCCTGCGCGGATCCCACGCCCTGTCGTGCCTGGGCGCCCACGGCGGCGTGGTCCGCGAGGCCCTGGGCCTGGCCTTCGACGGCACCACCTTCGACGACCGCTTCCTCATCTGCGACATCCGGGCCGACCTCGCCGGCTGGGAGCGCGAGCGCCGCTTCTACTTCGACCCCGAGTGGAACCCCGGCCGCCAGGTGCTCATCCACCCCTGCCCCGACTCGGTCTACCGCATCGACTGGCAGGTCCCCGCCGACTTCGACCTGGCGGCCGAGGAGGCCAGCGGGCGCCTGGACGCCCGCATCCGCCAGATCATCGGCGAGCGGCCCTACGAGATCGTCTGGCACTCGGTCTACCGGTTCCACACACGCGTGGCCGAGCGCATGCGCTCGGGCCGCGTCCTGCTGCTCGGCGACAACGCCCACCTGGTCGCGCCCTTCGGGGCCCGCGGCCTCAACTCCGGCGTCCAGGACGCCGAGAACGCCGCCTGGAAGCTCGCCTACGTCCTGGCCGGATGGGCGGGCGAGGAGCTGCTGGAGAGCTACCACGCCGAACGCCACGCCGCGGCCCTGGAGAACGCCGACGTCACCAGCGCCACCATGCGCTTCCTGGTCCCCCATGACGAGGAGGCGCACCGCACCCGCGTCACCGTGCTCGAACAGGCGCTGACCGAGGAGGCGGCCCGCGCCCGGGTCGACTCCGGACGCCTGGCCGAACCGTTCTGGTACACCGACTCGGCCCTGACCACCCCCTGCCCCGAGCGCCCCTTCGGAGGGCGGCCCCCGCGCGGACGGACCCCCGACCCCTGCCCCGGCGTGGTCCTGCCCGACGCCCCCGTCAGCCTCCCCGACGACGGTGCGCCCACCCGCATCCGCCCGCTGCTGCGCCAGGGCCTGACCCTGCTGGTGGGCGCCGCTCCCGCAGACCGCGAGCCCGACGCGTTCCTGCGGGACGTGCGCACCGCCGCCCGCGAGGCCACACAGGCCCCCGTCGACGCCCTGTACCTGGAGGGGATCGACACCACCGGCGCGCTCACCAGGGCCCTGGACCCCGCGCCCGGCCAGGTGTGGCTGGTGCGCCCCGACGCCCACGTGGCCGCCGTCGTCGCGGGCGGGGACACCGCCGCCGTGCGCGCCGCAGTGCGCACCGCACTGGGGCGTGCACCCGGCTTCCCCGCGCCCGCCGAGGCGACCGACATGGCCGACCGGCCGGCCGGGCCCGCCGCCGACGACGCCCCCGGCACCGATCCGCGCGGCGACGAGCCCGCCCCGACCGCCTGACCCGGACCCACCCGACACGGAGGGAGAACACCGCCATGGCCTACTACCGCCAGGTCGGCGAGGTGCCCCGCACCCGCCACACCCAGCACCGCACCCCCGAGGGCGGCCTGTACTACGAGGAGCTGATGGGGGAGGAGGGCTTCTCCTCCGACTCCTCGCTGCTCTACCACCGGGCCATCCCCTCGGCCATCGTCGACGCCGCCGAGTGGCGGGTCCCCGACCAGACCCGCACCCGCAACGCGCCGATGGTGCCCCGCCACCTGAGGCTGCACGGCCTCTTCTCCGACCAGGAGTGGAAGGCCGCCGACGTGGTGGAGTCGCGCCGCCTGGTCCTGGGCAACGACGACGTGCGCATCTCCTACGTCGTGGCCGGGGCTCCCTCGGAGCTGTACCGCAACGGCATCGGCGACGAGTGCGTGTACGTGGAGTCGGGCACCGCCCGTGTGGAGACCGTCTTCGGTCTGCTGGAGGTCGGACAGGGCGACTACGTCATCCTGCCGCGCGCCACCACCCACCGCTGGGTGCCCACCGGGGACGGACCGCTGCGCGCCTACGTGGTCGAGGCCAACAGCCACATCGCCCCACCCAAGCGCTACCTGTCCCGGTACGGGCAGTTCCTGGAGCACTCGCCCTACTGCGAGCGGGACCTGCGCGGCCCCTCCGAGCCGCTGCTGGCCGAGGGCGAGAACATCGACGTGCTCATCAAGCACCGCGGCGACGGTCCCGGCGGGATCTCCGGTACCCGCTACACCTACCCCACCCACCCCTTCGACGTCGTGGGCTGGGACGGGTGCCTGTACCCCCACGTCCTCAACATCGACGACTTCCAGCCCATCACCGGGCGCGTCCACCAGCCGCCGCCCGTCCACCAGGTGTTCGAGGGCCACAACTTCGTCATCTGCAACTTCGTGCCGCGCAAGGTGGACTACCACCCCGGAGCCATCCCGGTGCCCTACTACCACTCCAACGTCGACTCCGACGAGGTCATGTTCTACTGCGGCGGCGACTACGAGGCCCGCAAGGGCTCCGGGATCGGCCAGGGCTCCATCTCCCTGCATCCGGGCGGCCACTCCCACGGCCCCCAACCCGGCGCCTACGAGCGCAGCATCGGTGCCGAGGCCTTCGACGAACTCGCCGTCATGGTGGACACCTTCCGCCCACTGGACCTGGGTGAGGGCGGCCTGGCCAGCGACGACGGCGTCTACGCCTGGAGCTGGGCCGGCGGCCGGAGGGAGCGGCGGTGAGCGCGGTGCTGTACCGCGGGCTCTTCGACGACGCGGCGCTCTTCCCGCCCGGCAACGCGCCCATGGGCGAGGCGCTGCCCGCCCACCGCGCCCACCGGGCGGGTCCGCGCGCCGAGTACGTCGGCCCGTTCCTGGTCTCCGACGCCCGTGTGTGCGAACTGCGCGCCGTCCTGGCCCGGGAGGAGGGCGCGTACGACCCGCTCGCGGTCGTGGTCACCGTCCCCGGTGGCGCCGACGGCGTGGCGCCCGCCGTGGAGTCCGTCCTGGCCGATCCGGCGCTGCGCCTGGCCGGGGTGGAGGCCGCCGCGGAACCCGGCGCCGTCGCGGCCGTGGCCGAGCGGCTCCACGCCCACCTGCCCGAGGGGGCCGAGGGGTTCGTGGAGGTCTCCCGCCGGGGTGACGTGCGCGCCGACCTGGAAGCGCTGGGGGGCACCGGCCACAGCGCCAAGTTCCGCACCGGCGGACTCACCCACGAGGCCCACCCCGGCGAGGAGGAGCTGGCCGCGTTCCTGCACACGGTCGTGGAGTTGGAGATGCCCTTCAAGTGCACGGCCGGTCTGCACCACGCCGTACGCCACACCACCAGTGAGGGTTTCGAGCAGCACGGGTTCCTCAACGTGCTGCTGGCCACCGCCGCCCTGCTCGACGGAGCCACCGGGCGGGAGGCCGCCCACGTGTTGGCCGACCGCGACGGGCCCCGCCTGGCCACGCTCGCCGCCAAGCTCACCGACGCCGAGTCCGGGCAGGCGCGCCGCCGCTTCCGCTCCTTCGGCACGTGCAGCGTCACCGAACCCCTGGAGGACCTGGTCGTCCTGGGGGCGCTGCCCGCGTCCCGCACCCGCTGACCCGCCCACTCTCAGAAAGCGAATCCATGCCCCACAGCTGGCTCGACCTCGCACCGGACGCGCAGTTCGGCCTGGCCACCCTTCCCTACGGAGTGTTCAGCACCGAAGCCGACCCCGCCCCGCGCACGGGCGTGGCCGTGGGGGAGTACGTCCTGGACCTGGGCGCTGCGGCCCGCGCCCTGGACGCGCCCTTCGCCGACACCGTCGACCAGCCCAGCCTGGACGGCCTCCTGGCGGCCGGTCGGCCGGTGTGGGACCAGGTGCGCGCGGCCCTGACCTCATGGCTGACCGATTCCGGCCACGAGTCCGCGGTGCGCCCCCACCTGGTGGACCGCTCCACGGCCCGGCTGCACCTGCCCTTCACCGTCGCCGACTACGTGGACTTCTACGCCTCGGAGCACCACGCCACCAACGTGGGCCGCATCTTCCGCCCCGAGCAGGAGCCGCTCACCCCGAACTGGAAGCACCTGCCCATCGGCTACCACGGCCGCTCGGGCACCGTCGTGGTCTCGGGTACCGACATCGTGCGCCCCACCGGCCAGCGCAAGCCGCCCACGGAGCCCACACCGGTCTTCGGGCCCTCCGCGCGCCTGGACATCGAGGCCGAGGTCGGTTTCGTCGTCGGGACGCCCAGCGCGATGGGCGACCGGGTGGAGGTGGACGACTTCGCCGACCACGTCTTCGGGGTGTTCCTGCTCAACGACTGGTCCTCGCGTGACCTGCAGGCCTGGGAGTACGTGCCGCTGGGCCCGTTCCTGGGCAAGTCCTTCGCCACGTCGGTCTCGCCGTGGATCGTGCCCGTCTCCGCCCTGGAATCCGCCCGGACGGAGCAGCCCGCCCAGGACCCCGAGCCGCTGCCCTACCTCCAGGGGTCCCAGCACTGGGGCCTGGACCTGCGCCTGGAGGTACGGCTGAACGGGCACGTGGTCTCCAACCCGCCGTTCTCCCAGATGTACTGGACCGCCGCCCAACAGTTGGCGCACATGACGGTGAACGGGGCGTCCCTGCGCACCGGCGACGTCTACGCCTCGGGGACCGTCAGCGGCCCCGAGCCGGACCAGCGCGGGTGCCTGCTGGAGCTGACCTGGAGCGGCAGGGAGCCGCTGCGCCTGCCCGACGGTACCGAGCGCGCCTTCCTGGAGGACGGCGACGAGGTGACCATCACCGCCACCGCCCCCGGTCCGGACGGGACCAGGGTCGACTTCGGTGAGGTGACCGGCAGGATCCTCCCGGCACGGTAGCCCGGCGGACAGCCCGGCCTGTGAGCTCGGCGGGCAGGCCCGGGCGGTAGGCGACACGGGCGGCGGTGCGCGGACACCGCCGCCCGTGAGCTGTCCGACGGACGTTGCTCGTCCGTTGGCAGCCGGGCCGCAGGGCCGCAGGTCCGCCCGGACGGGCACCCGTCACGGCTTGCGCGCCACCCCGCCGTACTGGTCCAGGCCGCGGCGGGTACCGACCTCAAGGGGACAGGGGCGCCACAGCGGGCAGGGGACCATTCCCTACCGCGCGAACGCGATCCCGCCCTCGGCGATCGCCCGCGCCGTCGCTTTCGCGGTCGAGCAGCCCGACGACGTCGACGTCAACGAGATCGTGGTGCGGCCGGCGGCCTAGCGCTGACGGTTCGGCCAGGCCCCCGACGCCCTCCGAGACCGGCCGCACGTCCACGGACTCGCCCTCGGGCCCGGGACGCCGGTCAACCGCTCCCGCATCCTCGACCTGAAGAGGGTGAGGGACGCGGGAGGCCGGATCCACCAGCCAGGTAGGCGCCTGCCCCTAAACCCATGGCATCAGCCACGGGTGGTTGACCGGTGGCTCAGCACGTTGACCACGCGGCCGTTGGGATCGCGGACGAAGAACCGCCGCACCCCCCACTCCTCGTCCTGCAACGGGTGCACGATCTCTGCGCCCTGCTCCCGCATCACCGCGTGGACGGCGTCCACGTCGTCCACCTCGACGCTCATGTCGGGCACGACCGGCGCGGACTTGTCGTGGCTCATGAATGTGACCTGTGCCGTGGGGTTGGAGGGGGAGGCGAGCGTCATGACCCAACCCAGGTTCATGACGGTCTCGAACCCCATGAGGCCGTAGAAGTCCCGGCTCTCCTCCATAGCCTCTGAGCGGATGTCGGGCATGACGCGGCGGACGGACATGGGCGAACCCTTCTGGCAGGTGGTGACCAATGTGCTCCTGCGGTCTGTCCTGGAGCGGTTGGAGTGTAACCGGGGCCACTCACATTCCCGCGATGGGTGCGAGGACGCAGAACGCCGTTCAGGGGAGGTACCCGGGCGGACCAGGTCGGCGGCGGACTCGGTGGCCCGGTCGAAGCTTGCGCACCCCACGATCGTGTACTCGGCCAGGACCTCTTCGGCGGCTGGTCCGGCACGGCGAGCATCCCGCCACCTGCCTGGTCCCGGGCCGAAGTCAGCCGGGCTCGTCGGTGCGGCGATACCGCTCGTACACCACACGCGATGCGAACGTCCGGTTCTCCACGAGTTCAAGCGCAATGGCATCGGCGACCGGCGGCAGCAACGGCGTGCCTCCGCCGACGATGATCGGGTAGCGGAAGAGTCGGAACTCATCGACGAGCCCGAGTTCGATCGCCTGGCCGGCCAGGGTGGCGCCGCCGATCTCCACTTCCCTGTCGGTCGAAGTGAGCATCGCGGCGACCTCCTCGGCCACCGATCCCTCGGCGAGCCGGGCGTTCCCCTCGACGCGATCGAGCGTGTGGCTGAATACGACCTTCGGCAGCGCCGACCATGCGTCGGCGAACGCGGAGCCGAGCCCGCTGTCCCGCATCGATGGTTCGGTCTCCCACGGAAGCATCGTTTCGTACAGCCGACGGCCGCACAGACAGCCACCGAGTTCTCCCACCCGAGCGAGATGGAAGCGGAACAGCTCTTCACTGGGCACCGTCCAGTCGAACGAACCGGTGCGGTCGGCGATGAAGCCGTCCACCGAGACACCCATCGATACGAGCAGCATGGTCAAGCCCCTTCCCGCGATGCTGGCTTCCTCGAGCATCTCGTGGCGAACCGCGGCAGGAGGATCGCTGTCGGCGGAATCCGGTCAGTCGCCTCACGGCTCCCGTTCCCCGCGCGGATCGCCTCCGAGCAACGCCGATCAGTCGGGCTAGACCGCTGTCCTCGCGGAGACCTTACGGCCGGAGGGAACTCAAGGGGGAGTCTCCCACGCGTGTCCCACGGACACCGGAAACCACGCGCAACGAGGGGGTGGCCCGGGCCCGGGTCGAGGAGCGGTGATGCGCTACCAGCCGATCGGCGTGGACGGGGTAGGCCGTTCAGTGAGGCGTCGGTCCGAAGCCGGTGGCGGCCGTCCGCAGGTCGACGTCCCCGGGTTGGTCGTCAACTGCGAAGAGCCTCGAAACCGGGAACACGGACCGGACACGGCACGCCCCGAGGAGGCAGCCGAGACTCAGCGGCGGTTCCAGGGCTGGGGGAGCGGGTTACCCTCGCACATCCAGGCGTGGAGCCTGTCGAAGGCCCGGTCGGCGGCGCGCAGGGCCTGGACCGCCTGTGCGGGGTCCTCGGGTGCGTGGCGCAGCACGGAGGAGAGTTCGTCGAAGAGGGAGTCGGCCTGTTCCTGGATCGGGTTCATGAGGTTTCTCCTTCGCGCGGAGGCGGTGCGGACCTGCGGTTCCTTCGGGGAAGGGGGAGTTTGTGCTGCGGAGGACTGAGGGAGTCGGGTGGCGTGCGCGGCCTCAGCAGACGTGCGAGGTCAGCGGAGCCAGTCGGGATTTTCGCTTTCCTTTGCATGAGTCCACGGTGCCTCCCACCTGCTGTCTTGCTCCAGCGGTTGATAAATTTCCGAGTATTTGGGACAGGGGGCAGCATGGATATGCACAATGGTTGTCATGAAACCCCCCGTGTTTCGAGACGCTCTCAGCCAAGAACTGCAAGTCCAGGGCATGACACAGGCGAAGCTGTCCAGGGTATCCGGGGTGTCCCAGTCATCCCTTTCACGCTATTTGTCAGGCAAATCGGGCCCCTCGAGGGATGCGGTGAACGCCTTGGACTCAGCTCTGTCCGCAGACGGAGGGCTGATCGCCTCATGGCGCGAGGAGATCACCGAGGACCTGCCTCCGTTCCTCCGCGACGCGGGCAACCTGGAGCGGCAGGCCCGGCGGATCGACCTGATCTCCCCCGTGGCGGTGCCCGGGTTGCTCTGGTGTGTGCCGTATGCGGAAATGATCTATCGGGCTGGCCGAAAGGTGAAGGAGGAGGACATCGAGCGGCTCTCCCGGATGCGATCCGAGCGCTTGCAGGCCCTGAGTGCCGAGATCGTCGCCGTGTTCCCGAGGACCGCGCTGACCTGTGCTCCCGAAGCGGTGCGGGTTGAACAGGCCAAACACCTGCTCGCGCTGCCCGAGCGGGTCACGGTGCACCTGCTGCCAGAGGGGTCCGTCCTGTGGGGTGCTCCAGGTCCGTTTGGCGTCTACCGACTGGTGGACGGGCGCGAGGTCGTGCTCTCCGACCGGTTGGAGGGGAACGAAGCCCACGGGGAGTCGGTGCTTCCCAGGGCAAGGGAACTCGTTCGTGACGCGCTGTCGCTAGCATTGCCCCCGATGATCAGTACCGAGAACCTGCGGGGGTTGGCATGCGCCTGAACGAGTGGAACAAATCAACCTACAGCGGCGCGTCAGCCAACTGCGTCGAGACGTGCCTTCGCGCCCCTGCCCACCCGATGGTGGACCTCCGCGACACCCAGAATCGCGAGGCCGGGCACCTGACCTTCGCCCGCCGCGAGTGGGTGGTCTTGCTCAGCGGAGCGCGCTCCCAGCAGCACTGACCCCGAAGCTTCCCCCTCCGGCCCTTCGCTTCGGCGAAGGGCCGTTATTCATGCCCTACGGGCTTCATAGGCCTGCGGAGTCCTGCCCTGTTTGCACGGGCGGTGACCCACGGTGTCGTCCGTATCGGTTCCTGAAACCTCCTTGCCCGGGTACGTTCATCCGTTCCCAGGAACGAAGGCGCTGTCTTCGGCGTCGGTCATGCCCTCGATCCACCGGCGCACCTTCTTGTGGCTGCCCGCTGTGGTCACAGTAAGGGGGCGGTCCTGGTGTTTTTCGTTCCCTGTCCCTATCCACAGATGGACGTCTGTTTCCTCAGGCAGGAACTCG
The DNA here is from genome assembly GCF_008638365.1 of Nocardiopsis quinghaiensis. Taxonomy (GTDB): domain Bacteria; phylum Actinomycetota; class Actinomycetes; order Streptosporangiales; family Streptosporangiaceae; genus Nocardiopsis; species Nocardiopsis quinghaiensis. The sequence continues at coordinate 64,983 of NZ_VWVU01000032.1, forward strand.
TTGAGGAAGGCGAAGGAGAACAGGCGCCAGTGCTCGCCCTCTCCTACGGCCCTCAGCCACAACGGGGAAGCCCTGCGGAGCTTCTCGGTGTCTTCGCCCTCACCGCTGTCGGCGTGTACCTCGATGTCCTTCTTGAACACCAGGGGCAGCCCCAGGCCACCGATATCGAAGTCCTCCCGGTCGTTATCGTGGACGACATCCAGCCATTCACGAGTCTTGATCTTCGGGTGGTATTTCACTTCGGGGGTCTGCTCGCTCGCGCGGAAGTGACGCAACTCCTCACCCCCGAACCTCAACACGTCCGGCCAGTCGTCGAAGACCCCTCCGCCGGTGACACCGGCAAGAGTGTTGGCCTTCGACAGCACAGGAAAGGAAGGGGTTGTGGTGGAACTGTCGAACGGGCCCGCTTCGACCTTGTCCGCCACCTTTTTCAGCGAGGCCATCGTGGGACCAGCCGCGTCACCGGCGAACCAGAGGTTCTTCGTCCTCTCGTAGAAGTCCAGTCCCGGTGTGAGCAGGGAATCCGGGTCCCAGCCTGCGAGACCGGGCCCGTCGACACCCACGATCCGCACCCCGCCGAACCCGCGCCTGGTCCTGGCGCCGATTCCGCCGAAGACCAGGCTCATCCACAGCGCTCCGAGGGCCACGGTCTGAGCGTCGTGGTCCTTTCCGACGAGCTTGATCCGGAGGTCGAACTCCTCTCCGGGTGGAACGAAGGCACGGGTGATCTTCACGGCCCCCTTCAAACGCCTCGCCTCATCCTTGGGCTCCCAGGAGGTCAAGCCGGGGCCCAGGAGGTAACCGATCCACTTGTTGTAGGGGTTCCGGGCATCACGGGGCATGAAGTCGGGGAACGCCTCGGTGGAGTACGCCGGTTGTTCGGGGATGCGCAGCCGGATCGGGGAAGCGGCGTCCGTGGACCCGAGGACGTGGTTCTCGATCCTGCGCAACGCGTTCGGGTTGTTCTTCGCGAAGACCCCAGCCATGGCACGCAGCCAGAAGTGCATCCCGCCGCGGATCGAGGACACCCGGACCTGGGCCGAGGTCGGGTCGCCCTCCCCGCAGAACAGCGGGGTCTCCACACGCAGGCGCAGTGTCGTCCAGGGCATCGTTCCTACCTTTCGTCACGCCAACGTCGGTGGGACAGGGGCGCTGTGATGGGTTGGTCGTCCCAGAGGATCTGGGAGAAGACCCCTGCGGCCAGGCACCAGAAGGTGGAGGCGAGCAGGATCTCCACCGGGTTCCCGTCACCCGAGGTCCCCTCCCACACCTTGAGGAGCTTGTCCCCGTCCTCCCCGAAGACGGTGGTGATGGTGACCATGCCGACCAGCGCCACGAACAGGGAGTGCACCAGGCCGGTCGCGGCCACGGCCAGGGTCCGACCGGCCAGGAGCAGGGGCGCGTACCTGTCGTGGGTGGTGCTTCCGGTGTTGTGGTTACGGGTCTCGACGAGGAGGTAGCCGAGGGCGGCCCCGACCAGGACCGCGGGCAGTAACCAGCCCGGGGCGGCCCTCTCCCACCAGGTGGGATGGAACGCCACCAGGATGATCAGGCCGACCGCCCCGGCCGCGGGCAGGCGCAGCAACAACGGCATCGCCCACACCCGTCCGAGGAACAGTGCTCCCAGCCCGGTGATCACGTAGAGGGCACCGATGCCGTACAGGCTGTGGGTGATGGTCACCCGGTCGGTGGACAGCGCCAACACTACTAGTGCCAGTGCGTTGGCCAGCGCCAGCAGCAGAAGCCCGTACACGGCCAGGGCGCCCCGATGCTTGGGGCGCCGGTACAGGCCCAGCACCGCCGACCAGACCGCGACCACCGCGAAGCGCGGTAACAGGTGGCGTTCCACCACTTCGACGAGGACCGCCCGGTCAACGGCGGTCGGTGGGGGCGGTGTCACCCGCCGACCGCTACCGGACCCCTGCACCACCGGCCCGGACAGGGCCAGGGGGCCACCCGAGTACAACGGCACGGTGAACCGGAAAGCCCTGCCTTCGAAGAACACCCGTTGCCGCGCGGGTTCCTGGAAGGCCAGCCACCTGATCTCCTCCTCCATCGCGAGGGGTGGTGCGTGATCGAACAGCGGCAGGGACTGGTGCCGGTCCAGGTACCCTCGCCACACCTCCCGGGCCTCCCGCACCCGGCGTATCAGGGGAACCCAGACCGGGCTCTGACCGAACAGGTGCTGGAGTGTCTCCTGCTGCCACCACTCCTCCCAGTCCTGGGAACCGCGGTGACGGAAGGGCTCGGACAAACTAAGGAAGCGGGTGCGGGCGGCCAGGGGTTCCAGATGCCGGTGGGCCTGTCCCTCCTGACCGGATACATGTTCCCAGAGCGTCTCCACGCACACCGTGAACACCGACCACACCCGTACAGGTGACGCCGGCCCCTCCTCCGGGGCGAGCAGTTCGGGTAGCACCACGCCCAGAAGGTGCTCGGGATGGTGCAGGAGCGCCCGGACCACGTGCTCGAAGTCCGGATCGGCGAACAGTTCAGTCAAGGCCTTGCGCGCCCCGGGCAGCTCCGGGCGCTGACTCGATGACACCTGGGTGGAGTACAGGCGGCGCAGAGCCTGGCGCAGTCGGGGATCCTGCCAAGCTTGGGCGTCGTTGGCGGTCGCGTACGCCTCACGGTCGGCTTCCGCGACGGAACCGCCCCCCGAGGTCAGACGTGCCAGGAGGGAGCTCTGGGGAAGGCCGAGGAGGACGGGCTCGTCCTTCCCCCGTTCACCCTGTTCGTCGGCGGGGCCGCTGTCGCTCACGGCTCCTGCTTCGTCGCGGGGACGAGTTCGCGCAGCGCCGTCCCGAAGGGGGTGAGCCGCCACTGGAGCTCGTCGGGCAGGTACTCGTAGGCGAACCCCTCCCAGACCGCGCCGTGCGGCGGTTCGCCGACGAAGTAGCCGTCGTCACCGGACCCCGCGAGTCTGCCTTCGAGGTCGTCAGTGCGGGGCGAACTCAACGGCAGCTCGATCGACCGGGGACTGGCGGAGAACTCGTACTGGGCGTGTGCGCTGATCCGGCTCCCGTACAGGCAGCGCAGTGCTTCGGCGAACCCTATGAGGAAGGGTATGGCCACCCGGAAACCACCGGTGAGGTGGAATCGGCACGTGGACTCCGGGTGCCGCAGCAGTTCCTTGAAGTGCGGACCGAGCGAGCCCAACTGCCGCATGGCCCCCAGGAACCTGTCGTTGTCCTCGGCGTCGAGTCCGGGCAGACGCACGATGACGACCCGTCCAGGGCCGAATCGGGCGGTGCTGTCGGTGGTGGGCAGGTAGTCCACCCGATCGATGTCACCTCCGGTCATCGCCAGGGCGTTGAACAGTGCGGCGCGCAGGCCTCGACCGGTGTCGCTGGCGACGAGGAGGACCGTCTCGTCGTTGTTACCGTCCGCTTGGACCTGGTGGTTGCCCCGCCGGTTCGAGGCCAGGGAGGTGAGTTCGGCGCTGATGGTCCGGGGCCACTCGTCGAGACCGATCTCCTGGACCAGGGACTCCAGATTCTCTCGTGCCTGGCCCCTCTCGGAGAGCTCCTTCACCAACTGTTCCGACACCCGGTCCGCCTCGTCCTGGGTGTCGGGCAGCTCGCCCTCCGGGTCGTGGATCCGCGTGCGGTTGTCGAAGACGTCCTGGGCCAGATCGGCATCGCCCACGGCTTCCTCGACGCGGGTACTCCAGTTCGTGAGGACGTTGTCGAACAGGCTGACTCCTACGGAGGCCACGTGCACGGTGATGGGACGTTCGCTCATGCGTCCTCCCCGTCCGCGCGTGCGCAGGAGAAGTAGCCGTAGCCGGCGGTGGTGCGCCCACCGCCCCCGAGTTCCTCTCCGGCCTCGACCAGCCAGTCGAACACCGCGTTCAGATCGTCCTCGTCATCGCCCATCAGCTCCACCCGCAGGTCGCCGCTGACTGAAAGGAACGGCAACGGAACCGGGTTGTGGTGCTCACCGGGGTATTGGGCGTCCTTCCTGACCTGGGCTTTCTCGTGGGCTTTGGTATCGGTGCTGGTGTAGTAGGGGTGCTGGTGCGGGGTGATGACGTCCGCGTGCACCTTCACCGTGTCCTCGCCGGGCAGGGCGTCGAGGAACCGGACCGAACCACGACTGTGGTCCTCTCGGGTCGGACGCGGCTCCTTGCCGAAACGCGGCCGAGGGCCGCCCAGAGCTCGGATCACCCGCGCGGTGTCGACGTCGGCGCTGCGTGCCCCGGCTGCGGCCAAGCCTTTGAGGGTGGCGGCGGACAGGGTCGGCCAACCATAGGTTCCGTGCAGAGCCAGGCCGTTGTCCAGGACACCGAACTGGAGGCCGAGCCCGGAGACCAGCCGCCACTCGACGGTCAGGCGCACCCTGAGCACGTGCCGACGGTCCGGGTCGGCCGAGACCCACTCCCGCAGGAAGCGCCGTCGGCGTTCCAGGGTCTGGCGCAGAAGCTCGGCGTCCCCCTGACCGATCCTGGTCTCGACGGCCCAGTCGTGCAGGGGAACGTGGTTCTTCCAGGGGTTGGTGCCTCCGTCGAGCGGTTCGAACGACAGGCGTCGCAGGACGACGAGTCCGTTGGCTTCGGGGCCGACCGCCTCCCACCGCTCCTTCTTCTCCTGGAGCGTGGTGCTGGGGTCCTGGTTCTCCCGGGCCTCGTACTCGACCCTGAGCGCCCTGCCGAGCGGGCCGTTGGCGGGGTATACCGTGGCCCGCCCTCCGCCGCCGGAACCGTGACGGCCACCGGAACCTCCGGAGCCCTGTCCCCGGTTTCCGCCCCGGGGCGCTCCGTTACCAGCACCTCCCGGAGCCGGTTTGCGCTGCGGAGGCGGAGCGGGGCGTGGAGCGCGCGGGCCCTTGCCGCCGAAGGCGTGCTTGGGGTCAGGAATCCCCGCCATGCGTAGCACCCCCTTCACCGGAGGTACCGTCGCCGGAGCCACCCTTCCTGGAACCGCCGCTCTCGGAGGCCTCGCACAGGGCTTCGGCGAGCCTGCTCAGCCACACCGACAGCGCCTCGACCTCGGCGGAGACCCGCGCGTAGTCATGGACGTCGGCTTCCCCGAGCGCCCGGAGGAACTGGTGCGGGGTCATCTGCCGCCCGGTCCCGGTGAGCAGCCCCTGGTCGGCGATGTGCGCGGCCACTCGTTCGGAGAGGCGGTGGTAGGCGCACTCCAGTTCGTCGCCCTGCGGATTCGCCTTGGAGAGCACGAAGGCGTAAGTGGCGGCCAAGCCGCTGCCGCGCAACCGCATGGGCAGTTGCCGCATACGGGTGCGCAGTTCGGGGCTGACGGTCTCGCCGAGGATCCGGTAGGCGATGCTCGCGGCCGCCTGGTCGACCCTTCTGGCTGTTCGTGTGGACTCACTCACCGGTGCCCTCCCCGGCCAACCGCGACCACACCAGACCCTTGCCCAGGGTCTCGTCCCCGCCGATCTGCAGCACGGACCCGTCGAACAGTTTCCGTAGCAGGCGCTGGTGCTCGGCGTCGTGCTCGGTGTCCTTGCCCTGCGGGGTACGCAGGGTGAGCACCGTGGCCAGCAGGGTCTCGGTGGGCAGGTACTCGCTGGTGAACGGACCGTGTTCGACGGTCTTGGTGTCGGGATTGAGCTGGACGCGGACTGCGTATTCGGTGCACTCGCGCAGGAGCTGGTCCATGATCGAGGTGCCCACCAGCAGCATGTCGGTGCGGAACTTGTCCGCGAAGTACGCCAGGGCAGACCCGTCGCCGATACCGTCGGTCGCGATCCGCTCGGCCCAGTTCTCCAGGCCTCCTGCGGTCGTGGGCCTGGACATCGGTACCAGGCAGGGCCCCACGACCTGGTCCGACGCCGTCCATTCCGTGTCGAGTGCCACCCCACGGTCGTGGGCGATGTCGGGGACGTCCGGGATCTCCCCTGGGAGCCCGGTCCGGGTGTACTTGCGGGACAGCCTCGACAGCGCCACCGAAGAGGTGGCCCAGGCGAAGGTGCGCCGCAGGGTGGGCACCGGCAGGGCCACCAACTGGGCGTCGCCGACGGTGAGCAGCCCGGCGGTGGGGTTGACCCCCGGCTCACCGTCACGCTGGACGGCCTTGCCGAACACCCGGTCCAGGGAGCCCTGGCCCCAACCGGCGTCGTACCCGGCGGCCCGCAACGCACCCTTGAGGCTCTGGCCCCACACGACCGGATACCCGGTCGTGGATTCCCGTTGGATCGGCAGGTTCAGGGATCCCTCGGCATCGGCGGCCCCGGCGTGCAGGGGCGACTCGGTGTACAGGTAGAGCAGAAAACTGGTCACGACCACACTCCGGTCAGGACGACGCCGAACCCCGCGGTGGCCAGGCTGATCTCCTTGGTCCTGCGGATTCGCTCGGACAGGGGCAGGGCCCTGCCGTGGTGCCGCACGGCCCAGCGTTCGGCGTCGTCGGTGTTGGGGAACTTCAGGAGGTACAGCGCTCCGGGCGGGACCGCGTAGTAGAGGGACCGGGAGTTCTTGAACTCCTCCCAGTTCCGGGTGGGGGAGGCGGTGGCGACGGCCAGGGGGTCGTCCAGCCGGGCGGCGACGAGTTCGGCTCCGGACGTACGAATCGGGGGGACCCATCCCCGCGGCCACACACCGGGGGTGGCCACGTACAGCAGGAGCCGGCCGCCGGGGAAGGAGGGAGGTTGTTCCGGCCATTCCAGGCCGGGCGCGGGGTCGATGTCGGCCAACCGGGCCAGGCCGCCGAAGCGCACCGGTCCCGTGACCTCGTCCAGAAGGCGGTGGCGGTCGAGTTCGGGGTGAGGAGTGACATGGGCGGCGAAGGCCCACTGCTCCCGCAGCCTCAGGTGCGTGGCCCGGTACAGCAACCCGTGTTCGGCGGTACGGGTGCTGTGGTCCACCTTCAGCCCGACTCGTGTCTCGGGTTCCAGGGGCTCCTCGGAGGAGAGCCCGAGCCGGTTCACGGACACCTTGGCTCCGGGGGCGACCAGATTCCCGTGCAGGTAGTCCTGGAGGGCCCGGCCGGACATCCACCCGGTCACGGGTTCAGGATCGTCGACGCCCTCGGGAACGGTGAAGGCGCGCAGGTTCTCCGCGCCGGACCCGGAGGCCTCTTCGTCCAGGTCCGTGCTGACCTCGGAGACGGATCCGGAGACCGACATGCGGCGCACGTCGTCGTCCCCGTGCGGGTGGACCAGGTCGGTGGGCACGGGGAAATAGGGCTCCCAGGTCCGGCCTCGCCTTCTGCGGCGGGCCAGGACCGGGCCGCGCACGCTCTCCGGTTCCCCGCCCAGTCCCCCCTCGGCCGAGGCCAAGGCCCCGGCGACGGTGGAGGGCCAGGGGTGCACGGTCTGCGCTGTCCCTCCGGTCCCGGCGTCGAAGGCTCGCCCGTCACGCACCTGCACGGTGTCATGGGGGCGCAGCAGGACCCACTGGTCGTCGAGGCGCCCTTCCGGGACGGGGGTGTCCCCGGTGAAGGGGAGCGGAACGTGCGGGGTGCTCAATGGGCCTCCTGACGCAGGAAGAGGGCGACACGGATTGCACCTTCGTCCACCAGACGCCGACCCGCGGCCATGCGCTCCAGTGACGTGGTCGCCTCGGCGGAGAAGGCCTTGCGTTCCTCCCGGTCCCGCTGGACGGGGCCGGTGTCGGTTCGCTCGTCGCTCGGTCCGCCGTTCTGCCGTTCGCTGCTCGGTACAGGGACGAGGGAGGTGTGGCGGTGGACCAGACGCCCCATCTCCGCGCGGGCGACCCGGTACGGCAGCGCATCGAACTCGCTCTGGTTCTGCTCGCCTCCGCCGTCCAGATGGACCTGCTCGGTGAGCAGATCCGACAGCAGGCGCGGGGACAACCGGGCGCGAGGGTGGTGGGTACTGGGGACGAACAGTTCCAGGGCGTCCACCGGGGAGCTCTCGGGTTCGGGCACGCCGTCCCGGCGCTCCCCTTCCCAGGGAAGGACACACTCGGCGTGGCTTCCGCTGGCGCGGATGAACCCCACCCCCAGGCCGTTCTTGTGCCTGAGCGCCTTGGCCTCCTCCAACAGCTCATGGGCGCCCGCCAGCGCCTGGCGGAGCGAGGATCCGTGGTGGAAGAACAGCAGGCCGTTGCTCGCGGAGGGCAGCCCGGGGGCGTTGGCCGCCCGGCAGGCTCGGGTGGCCTCCAACGCGGACGCGGCCGGGACCAGTGCGAGAAGGTCGTCTCCGCCCGCGTAGACCACGATGCCGCTCGCTTTCCTGACCGCCTCGCGCTGACGGGCGGCGGTGCGGGCGAGCCGGGCGGAGACTTCAGTGTGGACGGTATGCCCTCGCGACAGGTCCAGGCGGGAGCCGTCCTGCCCGGGGGCGTTGCCGGACAGGTGCCTGCCCATGGAATCCAGGTCCTGAACCAACACGGCCAGGTGTGGGGAGGGCGGTGGTACACCCTGCTCTCCCATGAGTTCCACCAGCGCCTGGGCGGCCTTACCGCCGGACTGGACGGCATCGACGAACTCCGGATCGGCCCTCTTCGCCTCGGCGTCTTCGGTGGTGTCGGTGAACTCCCTGGACAGGGCATCCACGTGCCAGGGCTCGGGGAAGACCCAGCGGCTGCCACGCCCCCGGAGCCAGTTGGCGTCGGTTCCCGTGGGTTGTGCGGGCAGGCCAGGGGTGGGGGTCTCCTCGATGGGATCGGGGCCGAGAGCCTTGGCTGACCGGCTGAGTTCTCCAACGATGTCGCTGATACCGGAGACCGTGCCCCAGAGCTTCAGAACGGCGTGCCGGTAGGGCAGAGAGGCGATCGCGTTCGTGGAGGGGAAACTCTCGTGGCTGCCGGCGGAAGTGCGGTGCCACAGCCGCTTGACCCAGTTGGCGACGGCCAATCGCTCACGCCCAAGGTGCTTCGGGGAATTGTGGGGCAGGTTCTCCTTGTCGACAGCACGCCACCGTGGCGAGAGCATGCACAGATCACCGGGGGAGTCGCCGGGCTGGTTGAAGTTCCGGGTGTTCTTGCGCTCGGCCAGAGAACGTTGGGCGTATGACCAGTCCTGCTCGTAGGATTCGGACCCGGCGGGCACGCTCACCCACTGCACCACCGGCCAGCCCGGCACTCGGTGCTGCTCCGTGCCGAACACCTCCCTCATCCACCCCTCCCAGGTGTCGTTCAGGTGGTCGGCGGTGTCCCGGGCTGCGGCGGGACCGGCGCCCTCGGGCAGCAAGGCCACGACCCGGTTGGGCATCCCGTCCTCGGCGCCGCATCTGTTCCCCTTGCCGTTCTGTTCGCCCTTCCGCTCCGCGGGGGCCGGGAAGACGATGCGCGCGTCGTGTGTGCCGTCCAGGCGGCGGACCGCCTCGGCGGCCAGGTGGGCGACGATCTCGCTGGCGGAGCGCAGGTCCGCGGTGGTGCGGGACTCGGTGATGTAGCGCTGCACTCCGGCGAGGGCGAGGATGACCAGGTCACGCGGGCCGTATTCGCTCATGCGCCTCCGTTCCAGGGGCGGTGGGGGTTGTTGAGGGTGTGCGTGCTGTGGTTCGTGGTGTCGCGGGGGCTCAGGGTGTCCTCTCGGACAGTGCCGGGGATCGCGCGGGCCTGGGGGCTGGTCCTTCGTTCATCCGTACCCGCACGTGTCCGAGGCCGTGGGTGCTCTGGGCACTGACCCCGGCGTAGGAGGCGAAGAGCCACAGTGCCGCGAACACCCGCTGCGCCGGGCGGAAAGCGCGTGCGGGCAGGCCGAAGATGGCGTTGCCGACGAACCCGGTGCGCTGACTGGGGCCCGAGCCCGAGGCCAGGCTCCGGATGCTGTGCCGGGCCAGGTGGGCGCTCTGGACCGCTTCGGTGACCGCGGATTCTGGCAGGGGCTGGGGGCTGAAGGCTGCCCACCGGCATGCGAGTCCGCCCAGAAGGAGTTCGGGGACCGGTAGGGGGAGTTGGCGCCCATCCTGGTTGATGTAGGCAGGGGTGATGAAGGAGACCGCGACTTTGCGGGCGGGCGGGGCGGCGGCCATCCGGGTGTAGGCCTCGGTGCGCTGTTCCCTCAGGGAGATCGCGGCCGTGTGCGGACCCAGTCGGGCCGAGGCGTCGATTCGCGCGCCGAGATCGGGCTCGGTGGCCTCGTCCAGCCAGCTCAGGGTCAGTTGTCGGTCAGCCAGCGCGGCGGTGAAGGGTTTGGTCTGCGCGCTGTGGTCGCCCGAAGGGGATTCGAGCAGACGGCAGGCCAGGGCGTGCAGATGGGTCGGGAGCACGCCGGAATGCGGCGGGGGACTGAGGGTGAGTGACCACTGGGTGGGCACACGGCCTCCGGGGGGTGTCGTCCACGAACGGTGCGGTAGCGGCGTCGGGTGCGGGAGGCCGTCGCCGGATTCAGGGTCACGCTAGCAACGGAAGCAGTGTGTGTCAGGGGATCTGGGGAAATGAAGGGACTGTGGGGGAAGAGCGTTGATAGCGCGAGAGGGAGGGGCGAGGCGGCGGGCATGTACACCGAATCCGGTTCGGGTGCGAGAACCTCGGGTTGCGTGCACGTTGTTTGTACTGTTCATGGGCTCGCGGATGCCAAATGTGAACTGGGGCACGGAGTTGGTGGGTCGTTGGGAGGGTGTTGCGTGCAGAGGCGGTGTATCGTCGCAGGCCACCACCCACGAAAATGGGCAGGGTTCCGCAGGCCTATAAAGCCCGTAGGGCATGGAAAAACTGGCTAGGGCTAGCGGCAGAGGCAACCTGCGCAGGTTGCACAGGTCTATTATGCTCGTAGGGCATACATGCAGGGGAATCCGACTAATACTGCTTTTCGGGTGTAGTAGGCAAATCTGACCTTTTGGCTCTGTGGGCTCTTCGGCTCGTCTCTCGCATGCGGGAATTTGAGCGAAACTCTGCGAAATCGTGTTCGGTTCGCTAGTTTGATGCCCAGAAACAGAAAAACCCGGCCGGTGCTTGCAACACCAGGCCGGGTTGTGGTCGATGCCTGCGGAAAACAGGTGTATCGACCGTGCCACCTACCTGCCACAACCAGGAAGGCGACTCGTCGTGGAGTCTACCCTTACCCCTCCCTCGAGCACAGCCGAAACCGCGAACTCGCTCGGTGCGTTCGTGGTCCGCAAGCGCCCTCTCAAGTCCTTGCAGGGCATCGGGTTCATCTCTCTGCTGTGGGTGCGTGACGCCCTCAACGCCGGGCTGTTCTCCAACACCCGCTCCTACACCGTGGCCTCGGTCATCGCCGGGGCCGGTGACTGCGACGGCCGGTACTGCTTCCTCTACCTGGCCAGCATGGTCGAGCGCTGCGGAAAGGCCATGAGCATCGCCACCGTCAAACGGGCCGTCAGGGACCTCATCAGGGCGGGGCTGGTACGCAAGCTCAACCGTCAGCAGACCCGGGCCTTCTTCGCCGAGGAGCTCGCGGTCGGGCAGCGGTGGGCCGATCGCCTCCCCTGCGTCCTGGAACTCCTCGTCCCGGCCTGCGCCTACCCGGAGCAGACCCTGGCTGAGATCAACGAGGTCCGCGCCGAGCTCGGGGAGGAACCGCTCGACGACGCCACTCGCCCCTACCCATTGGTAGGAACGACAGCTCAGGATGCTCACAACGGCGGCTCAGATTGCGCCACAAACCTCTCTCCGACTGATTCCTGTCCCAGCGAAAACCCCGGTTCCGTCCGTGGGACCTCAACCACAGGGGGAGTAGAGCGGGACGAAAGCGGACAGACAGCCCGCGAATGCCACCCGCTTCTCGCCCACATCTCCGACAGCTGTCTGCGCAGCCCCGTCACCGACCGGCTCGCCCTCGACTACGCCCTCCGAAGCCTGTGGGAACAGGGCATGACCGAGCAGGAGCTCACCGCCCTGGTCGGCGACGCCCACCGCCTGCGCAACCCCTTCCCGGTCCTGATGACCCGTATGCGCGGGGTGACCGAGGCCCGAGCCTTCCTGCGGGGCCAGCTGGGGCACGGGCTCACCGGGGCCCCTCCCAGGCTTGGCGGATTCACGCCCGCCCAGTTCCCACCGGACGAGGGCGACCCCTTCGGCGCGTCGCCCCGGTTCGAGGTGGACGCCTTGGGCCAGGCCACCGGCACCTGCCCCGACCACTCCAGCGTGCGCAACTTGCCCGGCGGTGCCTGTCGGCTCTGTGGACAGCTGTGCCGCTCCCACCCGGGTGAACTCATGCACCCGCCGGTGCAGGAACCCTCTGGCCCGACAGAACTTTCGGCCCTCCCCGAGCACTCCGCCCAACAGGAGTCCGCTTCTCGGTCCGCGCACGCAGGATCCCACGCCCCGCAGAAGGGTCTGGATCCGGAGCTGTTGGAGCGGATGAGCGCCTCACTGGTAGCCACCTGCATCCCGTTCCCGCCTCCGGTCGCTCCCCGCGATCCGTGGCTCCCCCCGGGCGCTGCTCCCTCGCCCAGGTGCCGGACCACCATCGACCACCTGCGCGAGCACTTGGTGAGGACACGTTAATCCTGGAATCTTCTCATGTTTAAATCTACGCCGTAAAGGTAGGGTAATTCTTTATTTTTTCTCACTCAAGAGACAACATTTGTCCATCCAGTCGGAGATTGTCATCGGAGATCCTGCCCGCACGCTGACCTGGACCCGGCGCGGTCCCCGGGCCGCCCGAACCCGTCGGGGGAGGGGAGGGTGCCGAGGTCGAGGGGCTGCTGTACGCGCTCCCGCAGCAGCGTTGCCTGGTCGGCTCCCGCCGGATGGCCGCCGCGCTCGCCGACGCGACGCCCGCCCCCCGCGTGTCCCCCTGGTACGGCTACGCCCCGCTGGGCCCGGCGCGCCTGGTCAACTACGACGGGATCGTGTTCGTCAGGGACGTCCCGCGGAGGTAGCGCCGCCGTCAGCGGTCCGCGCACCCAGGGCGCGCAGCAGGTAGGGCAGCAGCCGCTCGGCCATCTCCGTGCCCGGCTGGGAGCCGGGCGTGTGCGGAATGAGGAAGGTGTGGCTGACCATCGGGCCGATCACCATCTCGCCCACCACCAACGGGTCCTGTTCCGGCGGGATCTCGCCCCGGTCGGCGGCCCGGGCCAGGAGCGCCTCGACGCGGGCCTGCAGCGGTAGGACGAACCGTTCCATGAGCACGTCGGCGAGTGCCTGGTTGTGCGCGGCCTCGCCCAGTACGGCCCGCAGCAGGCGTCCGGAGGGGCCGTCCAGGGCGGCGGCCTTGTCGTGCAGGAGTGCGGCCAGGTCCGAGGGCAGGCTCCCGGTGTCGTGGTCGGGGCCCAGCTCCTCGGCCCAGGACTGGGAGGCTCCCAGGACCAGGTCCTCCTTGGAGCGCCAGCGCCGGTAGAGCGTGGCGGTGGAGACACCGGCCCGCCTGGCGACGGCGGCCGTGGTCAGGCCGCTGTAACCGTGCAGTTGGAGTTCGGTGAGGGTGGCGTCCATCAGCGCGCGGTCCCGGCTGGCGTCGCGTGGCCTTCCCCGGTGGGGGGCGTGCGGCGCGTCCGGCAGATGGTCCGTGGTCATGCCCGGAATCCTACGCCAGAGCCCCTTTCGAAACGAAAGTGTTTCGTTTAATATCGCCCCATGACGAACACCTCAGGTGCCCAAGCCGTCGAGCACGCCGCCGCTTCGCAGGTCGGTGAGCCGCTGACCCTGACCACCGAGATCCCCCCGATCGTCGCCCGCCTGCGTGCCGCGTTCGCCTCCGGTCGTACCAAGCCGGTCGCCTGGCGCCGTGCCCAGCTGCGCGCCCTGCGTCGCCTGCTCGTCGAGGAGCGCACCACCCTGGAGCGGGCGCTCAGGACCGACCTGGGCAAGAGCCCGGTGGAGGCGCACACCACCGAGATCGGCTTCGTGGTCAACGAGATCGACCACACCCTCAAGCACCTGGCCTCCTGGCTGCGCCCCCAGAGGGTGCCGGTACCCCTGGCCCTGGCCCCGGCCAGGGCGCGCCGCGTGCGCGAGCCGCTGGGCACCGTGCTCATCGTCTCGCCGTGGAACTACCCGGTGAACCTGTCCCTGGCCCCCCTGGTCGGCGCCGTCGCGGCCGGCAACGCCGCCCTGGTCAAGCCGAGTGAGCTCGCTCCCGCCACCTCCGCCGCCCTGGCCGAACTGGTGCCCCGCTACATGGACCCCGAGGCGGTCGCGGTCGTGGAGGGCGGGATCCCCGAGAGCACCGCCCTGCTGGAGGAGCGCTTCGACCACATCTTCTACACCGGCAACGGCGCCGTGGCCCGTATCGTCATGGCCGCCGCGGCCAAGCACCTGACCCCCGTCACCCTGGAACTGGGCGGCAAGAGCCCGGTCATCGTCGAGCCGGGCGTCGACCTGGCCACCACCGCGCGACGTCTGGCCTGGGGCAAGTTCACCAACGCCGGGCAGACCTGTGTGGCCCCCGACTACGTGCTCGCCGTCGGCGGTACCGCCGAGCCCCTGCAGCGGGAGCTGGCCGCGGCCATCACCGAGATGTTCGGCGACGACCCGGCCCGGAGCGCCGACTACGGGCGCATCGTCAACGAGCGCCACTTCGCCCGGCTCACCGCGCTGCTGGAGAGCGGCACCGTGGTCGCCGGAGGCCGGCACGACCGCGAGGAGCTCTACATCGCACCCACCGTCCTGGGCGGGGTGGACCCGGACTCCGCGGTGATGGCCGAGGAGATCTTCGGGCCGATCCTGCCGGTGGTCGAGGTCCCCGACCTGGACTCGGCCATCGCCTTCGTCAACGAGCGCGACAAGCCGCTGGCGCTGTACGGCTTCACGAGCTCGGAGGAGACCAAGCGCCGGCTGACCACCGAGACCTCCTCGGGTGGTCTGGCCTTCGGCCTGCCCGTCGCTCACCTGGCCGTTCCCGAGCTGCCCTTCGGCGGTGTGGGGGACAGCGGTATGGGCGCCTACCACTCCGTCGCCTCCGTCGACACCTTCTCGCACACCAAGTCGGTGCTCGACAAGTCGCTGTTCATGGACACCATGAAGGTCGCCTACGCGCCGATCACCGACCTGAAGGAGAAGCTGCTGCGCAGGCTCCTGTGAGCGGCGGAGCGGGAGGCGCCGCCCCGTCGCCGGGTCAGTGTTCCCGGGAGGTGCCGTGCTCGACGGCCGTGGACTCTCCCGCCGCGTACGGGTGGTGGAGGTCGAACGCGGGCCGCTCGGACCGGATCCGCGGCAGCGACGTGAAGTTGTGCCGCGGCGGCGGGCAGGAGGTCGCCCACTCCAGCGAGTTGCCGTAGCCCCACGGGTCGTCCACCTCGACCTGGGGGGCGTTCTTCGCGGTGACGTAGACGTTCCAGAAGAAGATCAGCGTGGAGGCGGCCAGCACGAACGAGGAGACCGAGGAGATCTGGTTCAGCTCGGTGAAGCCGTCACCGGGCAGGTAGTCGGCGTAACGGCGCGGG
>NZ_VWVU01000033.1 GCF_008638365.1 Nocardiopsis quinghaiensis
TCCGAGTCCCAACGGCGGGAGGCCTTCACCGGATGGCTGCATCACTACAATCACCACCGGTTCCACACCGCGATCAGCGGCCCTCCCGCCATGCGCGTACCTAACCTCTCAGGTCAGTACACCTAGGACCAGGCCATGGCCCCGCTTCCAGGCCACTGGAACGCGCCGGTGGAAAGTGCTCTTGTGAATCCTGCAGCCCTCTGAACCCGTCCCCGCTTTCGAAGGGACACGGAGGCTTCGTGAGTCGGCCCACCTACCATGGCCAAAGAAACCGCGGCTCGACGCCTGCGGCCCGGGCATAGGCGAACACGTCCTCAGTGGTGCGCGGAGAGGAGGGGGCCGGACGGTGTCGGAGGCCGCGATGCGGCGTGTGGTGGTAAGCGGAAAGGCGCCCCCGGTAGGAACCGGGGACGCCTTTTCATCTCCGGGATCAGACGACGTCGGCGGCGCCGTCCGGAGCGGGAGGACGGGTCAAGCCGACGGCTGCCCGCCTGAAGGACCGTGCCTCAGCCGTTCTCCTTCTGGATGCGCTTGACGAGCATCTGCTTGCCCTGGTCGCCGGCCTTCTTGTTGTTCTCCTGGATCCGGCGGAACCACTGCGCGAGCTCGTCGTCGCCCTGGCGCTCGGCGTCCTGGATGTAGGTCTCCAGCTTCCAGACGTTCTCCAGGGACTGGTGAACGGCCCAGACCAGGTTGTAGTTCTTGTCCTTGAGCGGGCTCTCCGGCTCCGAAGCCATGACAACCTCCTTGGTGTCGCGCTTTCCGCTGCCGCGACTCCCCTGCCCGAACCGGCTGTTCAGTACACACCGCTACGGGCGATGACGGTCAGTCCTTGCCGACTCTTGGCTCAGGCCGGAACGGGAACTCGTACACGGGTACGCGTGAGGGCACGTCGACCGGCGCGGAAAGCCCTGGGGAGCGACCCTGGCGGTGAAGCGCTCGGCGATGTCGGCAACGGTTCCAGCGCGAGACCGCTGCGGCCCAGCGTGTCGCCTCGTTCTGCACCACCCAGTTGCTCGACACGTCCTTCGAGGTGGAGCGCCCCATATCGTCAGCGAGTACGTCGAGGGCCCCTCACACCGGGAGGACGTCCGGCGCAACGGACCGCGCCCGGGAACCGAACTGCACCGGCTGGCCGTGGCCACCGCGACAGCGCTGGTGGCCGTGCACGAGGCGGTCATCGTGCACCGCGGCTCCAGACCGGCCAACGTGCTGATGATGCAGCTTCGCGGAACACTTCTCCCATCTGGACCGCGCCTGAGGTCTGGTCAGGACATGACGCGGGCGTGTGCCGCGCTCGCCTCGCACCACACGGAGCGGTCGCGGTGGACTGTGGTCTGTGGTCTGCCTGGCCACCGTCACCTTCCGGGCTGCGGCTGGGCGGTGTCCCCGCTCCCCTCTCCGACGCGTTCAACGGGCGGGACGGCCTCCGGGACACCGGCGCCGTGCGTGCCGGGGATGGCGTCACGCTCCCGAAGCATCCGCTCCAGACGCTCGACCTGCTGTCCGAGTTCCGTCAGGCGGGCCATGACCGCCTCGTGCTGGACCTCCTCCACTTCCTGGTCCTCGGCCCAGCGAACCTCGCTGACCTCCTGCTCCAGCGACGTCACGATCACACCGATCACCAGGTTCAGCATGACGAACGTCGTCAGCACGATGTACAGCACGAAGAACGTCCAGCCCAGCGGGTGGTCCTCCAGCACGGCGTCCGAGACGTCCGGCCAGTTCTCCAGCGTCATCAGCAGGAACATCGTGTAGAGGGAGGTTCCCAGGTCGCCGAAGAACTCCGGCACGTCCTCACCGAACAGCTGGTTGGCGATGATCGCCGCGGTGTAGATGACCACCAGGAGCAGGCCGATCACCGTGCCCATCCCGGGTACGGACCTGAACAGCGCGGTGATGATGTGCCGCATCTGCGGAACCGCGGTGATCACCCGCAGGATCCGCAGCACCCGCAGGATGCGGAGTACGGCGAACGGGCCGACGGCCGGGACCAGGGAGACGGCGACCACGAAGAAGTCGAACCAGTTCCAGCCGTCCCGGAAGAAGCGTCCCCGCCAGGCGTAGATCTTGAGGGCCATCTCGACGGTGAACAGCCCGACGACGGTGTGCTCCGCGACGAGCAAATAGGGAAGCGCCGAACCCCCGTAGGTCGCCCAACCCAAAATCGCAGCATTGACCAGAATCACCAGGAGCATGGTGTTGGAGAACCATCGGCTCTCGACCACCTGAGTGACCTGTTCACGCCTCAATGCCACTTCCCCCTCCACAATTCCACTCCTATTCGGACATGGAGCATCCAAATATACCGAAGCGGACTTCATTTCCCTACTGCACACCATCCCCGGCTGGACGCGCGGATGTTCTCATACGTCTCCGGTGATTCTTCGGCATCTCTGCCAACACTGTTCCACCTGGTGACGGCACCCCAGAAGCTACGCCCTCGCCCGGGTCCGGCAGCCACAGAAAAGCCGCCTGGAGAAGGAATCCGGGGTGCGGCATCCCACAGACGCGTTTTCGGCCTGAGCAACAACTAGCAGCAGTGAGACCGCAAACGCTGCGGCTGCGCCGTATCGGTGCCTCAGACGTCGGAAACGTCCCGCTTTCCCGGGAAAGTCCTCCCGACGGATGGGGCGGTTACGGGCGGACAGCGGTTCGAAACGCCCTACCGGTCACTGGTATGTTCTCTGCTGGCCACGGCAGGAAGCCCGAGCCGTCGACAGCGCCACGTCAGCGCCCCCGACCCCCACCTCCGATCTAGGAAGAGACATGGCGGAGCTGAAGTACTTCACCGGGGCGATGAACTCGGGCAAGAGCACCATGGCCCTGCAGGAGCACCACTCACGCGGTGGGGAAGGCGCGCTGTACACGAGGCAGGACCGCGCGGGCGAGGGCATCATCTCGTCCAGGCTCGGCCTGAAGTCCCCCGCCATCGAGGTGACCGACGACCTGGACCTGTACGACGACGTCGCCGACCTCAACGTGCCCTACGTCATCTGCGACGAGGCCCAGTTCCTCTCCTTCAAGCAGGTGGGACAGCTCGCGGGCGTCGTGGACGGGATGAAGATCGACGTGTACTGCTACGGGATCCTCACCGACTTCCAGGGGCAGTTGTTCCCCGGTTCTCAGCGCCTGGTGGAACTCGCCGACAAGGTCGAGGTCCTGCCGGTGTCCGCGCGCTGCTGGTGCGGCGGCCGTGCCACCCACAACGCCCGGGTGGTGGACGGCGTGATGGTCTACGTGGGTGAGCAGGTGCACATCGGCGGCAACGAGTCGTACGCGACCCTGTGCCGCCACCACTTCATGGCCGGAGTCGCCTGAGCCAGCGGAGGCACTTGAATGTCACACGCTCCTCAGCCAGGTCCGATTATCCCCAACCTCACCTCGATATAGTCGACGAGTGCATCCCGCTCATGTTCAAACAAATCAGCAGGGACCAGTTCGCCACTGGGAAAACCTCGATCAGTTTCAAAATCCATCTCGTAAACAGTGTCACCAGATCGCACGACTATCGCATAGACAGTCGTTCCTTCTTCAGTGAGGCCATGTACGTAGTGAGACACATCAGCAACATCCGCCGACCCTTCGGACTTTGATTCCAGGTCAAGGCCGTTGAAACGAGATACACTCTCATCGAACTGGGAAGAAGCCTGATCGCTCGCCTCATTACCCTCTTTGTCAGCAACGAAAGCCTCATAGGAGAATTTTAGGTTCCATACTGAAGACCTAGCCCCAGATGGAATTACATCCCACGTACATTCGTCAATAACCGAGCGGGGAGCCTCACCCTCTCCAGGGTCACTATAATTACCCTTGGAGTCAATTCGATTAGCACTGAATTCTTGCACCTGAGGGATCGTCTTACCACATAGATCCAGAGATCCTGTGGGCATGCTACCGCGTGGCTTAATCGTCTGCTCAGGAACCACTTCTAAAGAAGGAGATCCTGATTCAGATGCTAATCCTGAAGATACCGTGTTAAAGAAGAGACTGAGCACCCCTAAGATAACACCGAAAACACCGAAA
Organism: Nocardiopsis quinghaiensis; assembly: GCF_008638365.1. Lineage (GTDB taxonomy): Bacteria > Actinomycetota > Actinomycetes > Streptosporangiales > Streptosporangiaceae > Nocardiopsis > Nocardiopsis quinghaiensis. The sequence continues at coordinate 4,027 of NZ_VWVU01000033.1, forward strand.
GCCGCAAGCGTTCCGCAGCCGAAGACCGCTGCGGCGGCTTTCCACCCACGCAGTCCCTGCTTCCTGGGCGGTGCCTTCTCCTCAACCACGGCGATCCTGTGCCTCCAACTGGGCCTTCACATCCGGGTGCTCAAGCGGACGGGTGAAACCCACGATGTCCGAACGACTGGGGTCATCGTACTCGCGCACCGCGATCGGTCCACAGTCGGTGCACCAGGCCTCGACCATCAGCCCGTCGCCGATCACCATTCCCACATGTCCGGGTCCCGTTGGCTCCCCTGCACGGCTCACATCGAAGAACACCAGGTCACCTGGCTGCTCTTCTCCACTGGGAACCTCGGGGCCGAATTTCCACTGGTTCTGGGAAATACGCGGGATCGAGGCACCGATACTCTCGTAGGCCTTCTGCATCAGACCGGAGCAGTCGTACCCGACTGGTCCGATACCACCCCAGATGTACGGCTTTCCGCGCTGGTCCAGGGCCCAGTCGACCACTGCCTGGGAGAGGTCGTCGGGAGCCTGTCCGATCAGCGTTCCCGCCTCGTCGAACTGGCACGCGACTGCGGTTTGAACGGAGCCCGACGTGTCGTAGTTCCCGTCCGCGTACTCCTCTGCCCATCCCATGACGTCGTCCACGTACCACCAGGCGTGGTTATAGCCGTAGACGGCCTGCCGGGGTTCCTCCTTCAGGCCGTGGGCGATCAGGTAGTCGGCGGCGGCCGGAATCGCGTCGGCGGGGTCGTAGACGTTGACGATCCCGTCGCCGTTGCCGTCGACGCCGTACCCGGTCTCCGGCCGCTCCTCGACGGCCTGGATCGGCTCGCCTCCCCAGCTGTTGCCCGCCGCGGAGTCGTCCAGGGCGCCGAACTGCATCGGCCCGGCCGCACCCCAGTCATTGTGCCCCTCGGTAATGCCCGGACCCTCCCAGCGCCCGTGGTGGGACTCCACCTGGCCGACGCCCGCCAGGATGTTCCACGGGATCCCGCGATCCTCCCCGGCCTCGATGTACAGATCCAGGTAGTTCTCCGGGATGGAGCCCGTCGCGTAGCCGCTCGCGTCCGGCTGCTCGGCGTCCGCGTCCGGCTCACAGGTGAGACCGTTCGTCACCAGGGAACCGATCTGCTGTGTGGTGTTGCTGATCACGGGGAGCACGAACATCGCCGCCATGATCATCAGGGAGACCGCGATGGTGACGGCGGCACCGAACCAGAGACCGGCCGCTCCCCGGTCGGAGGATTTGCGGGTGAACAGGGAGATCAAGGGATCACTCCTCCCCTCCGAACTGTCCGACGTCGGCGGGCTGGAAGTCGAAGACCTGCCAGGAGTCGCCGCTGCGCACGACGGTGACGGCGAACTCACCGAGTTCCTCGTCGAACTCCGCGTTCTCGGTCTCGGTGATGGACTGCGCCGTCACGACGAAGGTGATCGAGTCCTCTCCGAAGGTCCGTACCGAGTCGACTGTCGCCCGCCCTTCGGCGACGGCCTCGGCCCCGGACATCTGGTCCCAGAAGGCGCCGACCCTGCTCGTCTCGGACAGGACCTCCGCGAACTCGTCGGTGGCCAGTCCTTCCATCGAGGTGTAGTAGGACTCGGGTGACTGGGTGTAGTCGATGGTGCCGTACGCCTCGGCGAAGGTACGGGCGGCCGCCCCGGCCGTCCGGAACTCCTCCTCGGTGAAGGGGAACCAGTCGAGAACGCTCACGTCATCGGCGGCGGTCGTCGGGATCGGGCTCGGCTCGACGGTGGACAGCGCATCCGGGCCGGGACCTTCCGCGCCTTCCTGTCCCGGAGAGACCTCGGATGCCGAAGGAGCCGCTTCGGGATCCTCCTCCGCCTCTTGGCCGAAATCACCGAAGCTCAGGTACAGCCCGAACGCGACCAGCACGATGATCAGTCCGATGAAGACAGCCCGCTGGGCGCGTTCGGGGAGAGGGTTGGGCATCGCTTCGGGCCTTTGTTCGTCAGTCGTCGTTCAACCAGAAGGGGACATCGCGCTTCCGGTCCCTGGTGGGAGAGGAGCTGCTCTCCCCCCAGAAGGGGGTGATGGGCGCGTTGTCCCCGCGCTTGCTGGAGCCGGTCAGCCAGCCGCCGTCGCCGTCACCCCGGCCGCGGCTCTCGCTGGCGGGTGCGGGCCGGGCCGGACGCTGTGGAGCGGGACGCTCGCGCCTCTCCTTCGGGGCGCTCCAGCGTGAACCGCGAGCGTTGGGGTTGCCCCGGGGCGGGGTGTTCTCGCGTCCGCTGAAGATGCCTCGCCCACTGCCGGACTCGGGCCGCTCCGAACTCGCCGCACGGCTGCCTCCGGAAAAGGGTGCGCCGCCGGACATGGAGCCGCCGCCACCGCCGCTGTCACCGCTGCGCCGGTCGGAGCCGCCGCGGCTTCCAGCACTGGCCCCGAACACGGAGGACCAACCGCTGTCCCCGGTACCGGTGTAGCCACCACTGGGACGGGGCGGGATGGAACCCGCGCCCGCCCTGCTACCGGAGAGGCTCGGAGCCTGGTCGCCGCTGCGGCTGGGCGTGCCACTGCCGCTGACGCCACCCGCAGGGGCGCTCCTGGTGACGTTGAGGGGCGGAGCCGCGTTGTCCCGCACCCTGCCGTACCCGGCGGCTCCACGTGCCCGTGCTCCCTCCGCGCGGACCGGGCCGCCATCGGTCGAAGCATCCTCGGCGGCACCGCCGTCGGTCCCAGCAGCCGGTACTCCGCCGCCGCCCGCCGGAATCCCAGCAGCCACTCCGGCGATCTGGGGGCCCCGCCGCAGACCCCAGGCCTGGGCCTTCAGGTTGGCGACCGGAGGCAGGACCGCCGCACTCCTGCTGAGCGCCTGGCTCTGTGCGGCGTCGCTGACGATGCGCGAGGTGAAGGTGTTCGCGTTGACCGAGCTGAAGAGGTAGGCGAAGGGCTTGCGATAGACGAACAGGGCCACGGTGAAGAGAGCCAACAGGATCATCTGCAGGCCCCAACCAAGACTGGTTGACATGACCATGCCATAGCACATGACCAAGAGGGAGATCAGGAGCACGATGAAGATCTGCTTGAGCAGGAAGCCGATCATCAACTCGACCCAGCGCAACAGGACCATGCGCCCGTAGCCGGGATGGATGCCGATGAGCAGGAAGATCGGTGAGAGGAGGAAGAGGAGGAGAAAAGCGATCTTCAATACGATGAGTGCTACGGAACCCGCAAGAATCAATCCGCCTGCGAAGATTGAAGCAAATAGAGCAAGAGTAGCAACTCCTAGACGACTGCCCTGGTCTTCCCCAGAAAAGAGCGGGTAGACACTTGGATAAAACTCCTGCACATCAGCCGCGATAGCCTCGTATGATTCCTGCTTTTCCTCGATCAGCGCATTAGCTTCAAGCTCACCCTCCCTGATCTGTTGTTGCTCAATCCGACTCACGCCTTGAGCTGATATTAGCTCCTCTGCATGATCTTCAACGGCGCTACTCGCAAAAGGTCCGCTTCCAAACTGGCCAGCGATCCACGGCTGGCACACCAGACTCGACCACAGCATGTTCGCGTTGCGCCTGACCTGGAAGTCGCCTTCCGACTCCCAGTCCGCTCGTTCCGGCGCGTCGGCACCAGGCGGGCAGGTCCCCGACCCACCCCCGTAGGGCACCTGCCCGACGGCACTGGTCACCAACTGGCTTCCGGAGTTCACCAGGCTGCTGGCCATACCCATGATCTGTGCCGGGTTGACCATGATCCACAGACCGAGCGCCGTCGCGGCGACCATCCAGATACTGGACTCGATGGTGAGCGTCATCCTCTTCCGGATGAGCCCGTACCAGCCCAGCCACAGGGCGCCGAGAATGACGACGGTGGGAATCAACGGCCGCCAGATTCCCTCTCGAAGCGTGACCACGACGTTCTCGACCATTTCGTTGAAGCTGGCGAGGAGGCCGTCGGAGGTGGCGGCCTGGTAAACCGTGATCGTCGACTGGTTGATGGTCTTGGAGAGGTCCCAGGCCGTATTGGCGAGAGTGGCCTGCGCTCCGTTGCTGATCCCGTCGACGCAGGACTCGGTGATCATGTGCCACTGCTGGCCGGCCGTGCCGTACTGGCCGTACATACTGGCGTCGGGCGGCAGGCCGTCCGGGGACCCCTCGATGGAGGACTGCGACTGCGGTGGCACCAGCAGGCCGTCCGAACCGCTTCCCGCCGCCTCCGGCAGCGGCGCGGGCTCGCCCGGGCACAGTGGAGCCGCCTGGGCCCCACTGAGCGGCAGCACGGTCAGGCCCGCCAGCATCAGGAACGTCATCAGGATGCGTCGCCATCCGCGCCGTCGGACGTGCTGATGCGTCATCTGCTGGCTCCTGCGTCGTGGTTCGGGCCGAGGTGGACGTTCGCAGACACGGGGCCCTGCTGGTCATACCCGCGCACGCGTGCTCGTCGCACGCGGCCGTGCGCGACCGCAGGGCCCCCGCATGTCTTTACCCCATCCTCTATGGTGCGTCATCACCCGCTGAGGAGATGGATGCAACGCGACGGGTTTTCCGCCTCCTGCAGTCCACACGACCAGAATGCGGGGTACAAAGCCGACTCTTGCCAACGTTTGTGCAGGTAGTAGACGTGAACGGCCTTCCGAAACACCCGGAAAACGCAAGGCCACAATTTACTACCCACATCGGCACTATGAGGGGCATCACACTTAGTTTTCTGCCAAAAAATGGACACCACGCCTCAAACCAGGCTGATACCCAGTACCAGTACCGCCTTCGGTGAGAGCCCGAGTCCCCATTGGCGCAGGGCCGAAACCTGACGTAGGACCACGGCCACACCACCCGTGTCCCTTGCGTCCCAACCAGTCCCGGCTTCGACAGCACCGGATTCCTGGGCATCACAAGGGGGAGACCCACCCGCTTCCGCCCCACGACCGGAGGACCCGCCATGGCCGCTGGGCCCACTCCCCCGCACGACCCGTCCGATCCATCCGGCCCGCACGGCCCGGCCCTCCCGGGCCCCGCCCACCGGCCCCTGTCCCCCGGGGGCACCGTCGCGCTCCTCGTGAGTGCCGTCCTGTACCCGCTGGTGACCTCGGGCGTCCTCCTCGTGGCCGGGGCCCTGTTCCTGTTCGCCCTCACCAGCGGGGCCACCGGACTCGCCGTCGGCACCGCGCTCGTCCTGTGCGTGCTGCTCCCGGGGGCGCACTGGCTCCTGCTGTCGCTCCTGCGGCGGGTGCGCGTTCCCCGTCCGGGTGCCGTCGCCATCCTGCTGACGGGATCGGTCGTGCTGGCGTTCGCCCATGTGGCGTTCCTGACCTTCGCCTTCGACACCGGCTGGTTCGGAAGCGCGCCGCTCACCGCGGCCTTCCAAGGGGCCGTCGCCGCCACCGTGCTGGCCGTGAGCCACGGCCGCGCGTTCGGCTGGGCCTGGGCGGCGGTGTGCGCGGTGGCGGTGGTGTCCTCGCTGCTCTCCGCGAGCGGGGAGACCCTCGCCGGCCGCCAGGAGGCCCGGTGGACACGGGAGGTGGCCGCCTACTGCGAGGACTACGCGCACGCGTGCGTGCGGGACGGTGACGTCGTCCCGCACGAGGGTGGCGCGGGATCGGCGAGGTGAGGCCGAAGGCGGACGATCACCACGAAGCCCCTCAGTAGGGCTTCTCTTGGATAGATTGGCCTGCGGACACCGTGCCCCCGTGCCGCCCCCTCTCTTCTCCCCTCCCCGCCCCAGAAGGGACGCACACCTATGTCCACTCCCGGTCGTTCCCCCGTCGGTCGCTACGAGCTGCGGGAGCGGCTCGGCGCGGGCGGGATGGGCACGGTGTGGCGTGCCTGGGACCCCTCCCTCCAGCGCGACGTGGCCGTCAAGGAGGTCCTGCTCCCGGAGGACATGGACCCCGAGGCGCGCGCCGAGGCCCGCGCCCGCACGCTGCGCGAGGCGCAGGCCACCGCACGGATCAGCGACATGTCGGTGGTGACGGTCCACGACGTCCTCGAACACGGGGACAGCCCGTGGATCGTGATGGAACTGCTCAGCGGGGTGTCACTGCAACACCGCCTGGACCGGCACGGGCCGATGCCGGTGGAACGGGTCGAGGAGGCCGCCAGGTCCCTGCTCTCAGGGCTGCGGGCGGCGCACGCGGCGGGTGTCACCCACCGGGACGTCAAGCCCGCCAACATCATGCTCACCGACGACGGCCGGACCGTGCTGACCGACTTCGGCATCGCCAACGTCGACGGCAGCACCGCCCTGACCCAGACCGGTGTGTACATCGGCTCGCCCGAGTACATGGCGCCGGAGCGGTTCGAGGGGGAGCGCGCGCTGCCCGCGTCGGACCTGTGGAGCCTGGGTGTGACGCTGTACGCGCTGGTGGAGGGACGCTCGCCGTTCAAGCGGGACACCATCACGGGGATCATCAGTGCGGTGCTGACCGCGCCGGTACCGCCCCGGCTGTCGTCGGAGGGGAGGTCGCGGAGCCCGGAGAGCGCGCCGCTGCGGGCTCTGATCGGGGCGCTGCTGGACCGGGACGTGTCGACGCGGCCCGGGCCCGAGGAGGCGCTCGCCCTGCTGGAGCGGGAGAGGCACGGACGTGAGCGGGGTGGTGGCGCTCCGGGTACGGGTCCGCGCGGTGCTCTGGGACCTGTCCCGGGAACTGCTCCGGGGACCGGTCCGCAGCGTGCGGTCGAAGGTGCGGCGCCCGTGCCGAACGTGCCGGGAGGACACCGCCCGGGACTCCGCACACCGCATTCGAGCACCCCGTATCCGAACGCACCCGGTTCGGTGCCGCGGCAGCCGCCGTACGGCCCGGGGACCATGCCCTCAGGTCCGCACACGGCCGCCGCATGGGGCGGGATGACCGGCTATCCCCCGCCGGGCCCGGCGACGGGACGGGCTCCGCTGCCCGGGCGACCGGGCGGCGGGGCGGGACACCCGGGAGCGTTCGGGCCCGCGGGGCACGGCGTCGTGACGGCGGACGGCCGGGGACCGTGGAGGCGGGGCCGGCCCGCCATGCCCGCTTCGGTGGTCACCGCGGCCATGATGCTGGGGCTCAACGCCGTCTACCTGCTGGTGCTCGCGGTGATGTTCGCCGGGGCGGCGGCCCTCGACGGATCCGGGGACACGGGCTGGGGCCCACCAGCCGCGCTGGGCCTGTGGGGGCTGTTCTCGGCGGCCGCGGCGCTGGGCGTGATGACGCGCTCGCGCCTCCTGTACGGGGCCGTGGTCCTCGTGCAGATCGTCATGTCGGTGGTGCTGGTGTTCAGCATGTTCTCGGTGTTCATCTACACGCCCGAGCAGTTGCCGTTCTACGTGCTGATGCTGGTGTTCAACCTGGTGATCGCCGGGCTGCTGCTGGTCCCGTCGAGGGCGCGGGCGTTCTTCGGGTTCGGGTCGGACCTCGGCTGAGGGGGACGCCCCTCACCAGGAGGTGACCCGCAACTCCCCCAGGTCCGCCAGGGCGACGCGGCCCTCCTCGGCCAGGACGCGCACCATCTCCTCGGCCTCGGGCAGGGTGACGTGGCGGCCCCGGGACACGCCCTCGGCGGGCGAGGGGCTCTCCAACCACAGCAGGGGACCGCTCTCCCACATCATCTGGACGACCTCGCCGTTCGAGGCCGTGAACACCGCGAACGTGCCCTTGGTGGGGGTGAGCTGGTAGACGAGCTGGCGGGCGGCGGCCGTCTCCAGGGGTTCGGCGTAGTCCATGAACCCCATGCCCTCCTCGGCGGTGTCGGCGTAGTTCACCTCCAGCAGGCCGGTGTGGGAGGAGCGGGCCTCCTCGCGCGGCCAGACCGCGCCGACCGCCCAGCGGCTGAGCGGCTCCTCGACGCGCTCCCGCGAGAGCGCGGGGCCGCGGTCCACGCGCAGGAGGTCGAAGTCGCGCTCCAGGACGATGGTCTGGCCGTGGCCGCTGTCCAGGGTGGCCACGAAGGAGCGCGGCAGCCAGGGCAGGACCATCCGGGACAGCTCGCGGACGCTCACCCGGCCCTCGTAGCGGGAGAGCCACCCGGGGACGTCGTAGGGGCCGGGGTCGTTGAAGGAGACCCGGACCATGGGCTCGCCGTCCACGGCGGGTCCGGGGAAGGCCGCCCCGCGGCCGAAGCGGCGGCGGCTCCAGTCCATGGGTATGCGCAGCCCGCGGTCGGGGTCGCCGTCCCAGTCGACCGTGAGCCCGTGGGCGCGCAGGATCTCGGCGACCTCCTCACCGACGGCGGCGCGACGCAGCGGGTGGCTGGCCTCGAAGCGAACGGTCAGCGGAGCGCCCGCGACCGCGTTCTTCCTGTCCTGGTGGTGGTAGAACGCGTAGCCGCGCACCGCCTGCCCGCTGGGGACCGAGTTGCGTGTGGCGAGCTCGCCGTTCAGGGCGGCCTTGGCGCAGCCGTCGCAGCAGCCGAACTCCTCGCGGGCGATGACACCGGACTCGTCCAGGGCGCGGAAGGCGCGGGTGAGGCGCTCGCCGTCGGTACGGACGGGCCACCGGCGCTGCCGGTGGACGTGGTCGGCCATGGCCCGGTCCACGTGGTCGTGCAGCTGGGAGAGCGCCTCGCGGACCTCGGGCGAGTCGGGGTCCTGGTCCTTCTCCAGCACGTCGACCAGGTCCTGTCGGGCGTGCCGAAGGATCTCGACGAACCCGTCCCTGCCCGAGGCCACACGTACGGTCACGGCCTCTGTGGCGGTGGTGAGGGGGTGGCGGGTGCTCTCACAGACTTCACTCATTCGCCCAATGTGTCAGAAGCCGAAAGTGTTTGGGGCGGATTGCCCGGGAGCTCGCTGTCCGCAACCGGACGGTCACCGCACGGTTGGTCACAGTGGGCGCCTGGGGCGTTACCCCGGTGATCCGCGTCTCGACGGCCGCCCCTCGGAAGGTGTCCCGGCGGGCCCCTCCCGCTCAGCCCCGCTCAGCCCCGCACGGCCAGCCCGGGGCCCTCCGCCTCCGTGCCGTCCGGCCCGGCGGTGCCCGGCGCCCCTGTGTCGTCCGGTTCGCTGGACGCGACCAGGCGGCAGCCGACCAGGAGCACCTGTTCGACGCGCTCGTCGCGGACCCGGCGGGCGATCGCGGCGGTGGCGGCGAGCTCGGAGACCTCCGCCGAGCGGGCGCCGAGGAAGGACGCCGAGGCCAGGTGGTCGGCGTACTCGGCGGTGGAGTCCACCGCCTCCTGGCACTGCTCCCACTCCCGGTGGGCCGCCGCGGCCCCCCTGACCAGGCGCCCGTACTCGCTGATCTGTGCGACGCGGGAGCGCACCGCCTCCGCCACGGCGTGCAGGTGCTCCCGCTGGGGCTTGAGCGCCTCCCTGACCCGGGGCGAGACAGCGCTCTGCCAGCGGCGCAGGTGGGCGCGGCGCAGCTCGCGCTGGCGGGCCAGGAGCGAGGCGATGCGCCACTCCTCCTCACGCAGGACGGCCAGCGCCCGGTCGGTGTCCAGGGCCTCGCCGCCGAGTGCGTCGCGGGCCCCGTCCACGAGGTCGATCACGTGCTGGACCTCCAGGAGGAGGGCGTGGTCGCCTCCGCTGAGGTCGTCGGGCAGGACCACGTGTTCGCGGTACCGCTCCCCGGCGCGCCCCGGCGCCCCCGTGGTGAGGGTGTCGGCGACGGCCGTGATGACGAGCAGTCCGAACAGCACCCAGGGCATGCCCGGGAACGGGTCCTGGGGGAGGGTGTCCGTCAGCCACGCGGGAGCGAAGGCGATCGTGCCGGCGCCCACGAGGACGCCCGCGGCGCGCGTGGCGGGACGGGTGTCCCGGCGGCAGGCCATGGCGGCGACGTAGGCGACCAGGCTGATGCTGGTGATCACCATGCCCAGGTACCAGCCCGCGGTGAGCAGGGCCAGGGCCGTCGTGAACCCGACGCCGAACAGGTGGACGCCGCACTCGCGTATCCGCACCAGGCGGGTGAGGACCTCCCCGCCTCCGCGTGGGGAGAACAGGGGAGGGGACTCCGCCTTCCGGCGGACCTCCTCGCGCTGGTCCTCGGGCAGGTCGGGGTCGACGACGGGTCGCGGCCGGATGACGTCCTCACTCATGGGCGGTCCCTTGTGAGTGCTGGGTCGGTCGGGGATGCGGGGGCGGGCACTCGGGGAGGAACCCGACTGGGTAGGAGATGCCCATCACCGGCGCGCCCCGAACCTGGCATCTTGCATGCCTTTGCCGCGATTTGTCCGCGAGTGGTCCGAAACCTTCACCGGATGATCTTGCCCGTACTGGCGTGCTCGGCCGCCGACGCCGCCGCTACGGGCAAGATCATCGCTGTCGGGCGCCTCCGGTCGGCCCCTACACCTGCCCGTCGCGCCCGCCCGAGGGCACCAGGCCCTCGTCCTCCTCGCCGGGGCGCTGGCGGGTGGGGTTGGTGTCCAGCCAGCGCGTCAGGTTCTCCGAGACCAGGTCGACGCCGATCCGCCCGGACCTGCCGTCCAGGTCCCGGAACACGCACTCGCCGTTGCCGAGGTTGCGCAGTACCGCGAGGTGGTCCTCGTTGGGCTCGATGCCCAGCAGGGACATGACGCTCTCCACCTCGAAGCGCTCGCTGGAGCGGAAGGCGAACACCGAGGACAGGCAGTTGGTGACCTGCTCGTTGAGGAGGTCGCCCGCGTTCTGGGAGACCAGGATGAGCGCGGTGTTGCGGGAGCGGCCCATGCGGGAGACCTCGGGGACGAGCTTGGCGCCCTCGGGCGTGGAGGTGACCGCCCAGGCCTCGTCCAGGAAGATCGCCTTGGGCAGGTGCCGGTCCAGGCCGTTCATGAGGCGGCGGGCGAACTGGGACACCAGATAGAGCAGGGCCACGGACAGGCGCTGCTCGTAGGAGTAGTCGTCGCGCCCCACACCGGAGTCGGGCAGGGTGAGCCCGCCCAGGGTGAACACGGTGGTCCAGCCCTCGGTGTCGATCTGTGCGTCGCCCTGGGGATCGAAGCACAGGCTGGCCAGCCGCATCTCGGACATGGACTGCAGGACGGCGCCCAGGTTGCGCGAGGCCGCCCCGGAGGAGGAGACGAGGTGGTCCACGACCTTGGCCAGGGAGGGCTGGGGCTGGTTGGCGACGGCGGCGACCGCCTGGATCATGGCGGACTCGCGCTCCTCGCTCATACGGGGCAGCAGCAGGCGCAGGGTCTCGGTGGCCATGGTCTTCTTGGCGGGCAGGTCGTCGCCGAAGGCGAAGGGGTCGAGCAGGCCGGGCTCGGCCGAACCCAGGGACATGATGCGGGCCTTGCGGCCGCGTCTGCGCAGGAGTTCGACAAGGGACTCGGCATCGCCCTTGGGGTCGATGGCGGCCACGGTGACCCCGCGCAGGGCGAGTTGGTAGATGAGCAGGAGCGCCAGTGTGGTCTTGCCGCCGCCGGGCTCGCCGGTGATGGCGATGGCGGTGGGCCGGTTGCGGGCCGCGGCGACCATGGGGTCGAAGTGGACGATGGAGCGGGCGCGGCCGAGGGTCTCGCCGATGTAGGGGCCGACCCAGCCGCCGCCGGTGTGGTCGACACGGTCGCCGACGTCGACGGTGGCCGTGGGCATGCCGCCCGCGATGGTGCGCAGCGGCTGGCGCTGGGCGTAGGCGTTGAGGCGGATGCGGTCGCCCGGCAGCGACTCGTTGAACAGGGAGAACTGGTCCCCGGTGGAGTTGATGACGTCGATGCCGATGTCGCGGTAGTGCTCCACGACCGCCTCGACCTGCTGGACGAGGAGGCGCTCGGTGGGCGCGGACACCATGAGGCGGTGCCAGCCGTAGACGAAGGGCAGGCGCTCCTTGGTGATGCCGTGCTCCAGCATGCGGGCGGCGTCGATCTGCTCGGCGAGCGCGAGGGGCGCCTCCACCCCGGCCTCTCGGATGTGGGCGTCCATGTCGCGGGCGTGGGCGAGCTTGCGGCCGACGTCCTTGGAGGCCTTGGCGGGCGGGATGAGCTTCATGCGCAGGGACATCTCGACCGGGAAGGGGAGCGCGTCGGCGTGGTGCATCCACGGTTCGCCGTCCGGGAAGGGCATCAGGTCCGGGAAGCGCGCGAAGGACAGGAACGCGACGTGGGTGGACCCGGCGGGCTGTTCGAGGCGGAGCGTGGAGCGGCCGTTGTGCACGACGCCGTCGACGAGCGCCTCGATCTCGCCGCGCCCCCAGGTGCGCCGGCCCACGGCCGAGGGACGGATCTCCTCGGCGGTGCCGCTGACGGCGTGCCGGACGAGCCAGGCGATCTCGTCGGAGGTGGCGTGGCGGGCGTGCAGGGAGCTGGCCGCCAGTGCACGGCCGAGACGCTCGGACTGGTCGGTCCAGCGGGCGATCTCCCTGTCGTCCACGGCGTCGTCGTTGACGCCCAGGACCTGCTCGGTGCGCTGGTAGGCGCCGAAGAGCTGGGAGAAGAGGCCGAGGCCGGCGCCGGGGTTGCGCTGGCCGAGGCGGACTCCGAGGTAGACCTCCTTGGTCCAGAAGTCCTTGGCCCACACGTGCCGGTACATCTCGTCGAGGTAGTCGTACCAGCCGGGGCCGGAGTCGGAGGTGCCGTCGAGCCGGGTGGCCCAGTCGGCGGCCGGGTAGGTGCGGTGGGCGACGCGCAGGTGGACCTCGGCGTCGTTCATGCGGATGGCGGCGAGGGCGATGGTGATGTTGGTGGCGAGCGCCTGACGCTCCTCGGGGGTGGTGAACTCGTAGGAGACCGTCGGCAGGCGGAAGTAGGCCCAGGCCTCGTTGTCGCTGAACAGCACGCGGTCGTCGAAGTAGCGGACCGCGAGGCGGGTCGCTCCGCGGGTCCCCCTGGTGCCGGTCATCTGGTAGCCCTTCTGGTCGCGTCACGTGGCGGGGTGTCCCGGGGTTCGAGGGACGCTCCCCGGAGGGCGTGCCCGGCCGGGCGCCTGTGCCACGCCCCCATAGTGGAGCATCGTGCCGGAGCCACAGAAGCGGACCGGGTTACGGCGCGCCAGAATCTTCGCGGAAAGGCCCCGGAGAGGGCGCGGATGGGCGCGGAGGGACATAGGGAGACGGCGGGGAACGGGATCGGGCCCGCCTCCCGGAGACGGGCCCGACCTACCGGAGGGCCGGTACGTGTTCGGTGGACACGTCCTAGCAGTCGGTGTTGATGGTGCTCCGGATGGAGGACTTCTCCGACGGGGTGACGGTGAGCCCGTACCTGTGCTTCACGTTGACCCAGGACTTGACGTAGTCGCAGTGGATGGACCTGTTCGTCGGCATCCACTGGGACGGGTCCTTGTCGCCCTTGGAGCTGTTGCTGCTGACGGTGACCGCCCACAGCTGGGGTGAGTCGACGTCGTTGGCGAAGGCGCGGCGGCGGTTGGTCGTCCAGTCGGCGGCACCGGTCTTCCACGCCTCGCTGAGCGGGACCATGTGGTCGACGCTGATCTGGGAGACGTCGCCGCCCCACCACACGTTGTCGAAGGCGCTGTACCAGCGGCCGGAGGTCGGCTGGCAGTTGCCGTCGGTCACCACGCTGTGGCCGTCGCGGACCAGCACGTGCTGGCGGGCGGTGCAGGGGCTGTCGACGACGTTCCAGTGCGGGAAGAGGCTTCGGTCGTAACCGGTCTGGGGCCCCTTGGCCCGGACCGTGAGGGAGTTGAGCTGGCTCTGGGCGGCGGAGGTGCCGGGGATACCCGGGGGCAGGACGTGGTGGGCGGAGGCCGGGGAGGTCCAGCCGAGAACGACGGCGAGGACGACCGCCGCGACGACCGAGAGCGCGCGGGGGAAGGGGGACATGCTTTCTCCTCATCGAGCGGGCGGAGGAAACAAAGACCCCACTACTGTGCGACGCCCCGGCCTTTCGCGCCATCCCTCCGGGGAGAACTCCCCGCAAAGCCGGGATGACGCCCCGGGCACACGAAGATTATGAACCACCCTCTGAACCATGTCCGTGTGATTTAGTGCACAGGAAAGGTGCGCTCTGTAATGGCATTCCGCAATGGCGACAGTCGCAACCGGACGACCTGCGACGATGCACGAACCAATCCGCCCATAGTCACCCGGGGTGAGGAAATGCAGGTAAGCGGTCGGATGCAGCCAGAAAGGAGAGGACGAGGCACGAAAAAGCCCACACCGAAAATAATATATCCTCCCATATAGTATAACTGTCATACCCAGAAAGAACTTTGCTAAACAAAGCTTTTCCGGAGCGGTGAATGAGGGATGCCTAGCCTTTGTTAAGTTTGCGTGTCGTAGGAAAAACCGTCGACCTCAGAGAGGATGAACCCCGGAAGGGGATCGATCATGACTCTGCAGATGGATCTTCCGACAACGACCGCGGACGAGTACCCGACCCGCAAGAGCGGCGAACCCGCTCTGCTGTACCGCAAGAACCCCGCCGTCTGGGGCGCTGGTGACGGCCCCTTCACCTCCGACGAGATCAAGGGCTACGACGACCGCGGCTACACGCAGGTCGAGTCCATCGTCACCGCCGACGAGGTCAAGGCCTACCGCGCCGAGCTGAAGCGGCTCAGCTCCGACTCCCAGCTGCGCAAGGACGAGCGCGTGATCGTCGAGCCCACCTCCGACGAGGTGCGCTCGGTGTTCGAGGTGCACAAGATCAGCAAGGTCTTCTCCGACCTGGTGAACGATCCACGCCTGGTCGAGCGCGCCCGCCAGATCCTCGGTTCGGACGTGTACGTGCACCAGAGCCGCGTCAACTACAAACCGGGTTTCGGCGGCGGCTCGTTCTACTGGCACTCGGACTTCGAGACCTGGCACGCCGAGGACGGCATGCCGAGGATGCGGGCGGTCAGCTTCTCCGTCGCGCTGACCGAAAACTACACGCACAACGGCGCCCTGATGATCATGCCGGGCTCGCACAAGACGTTCGTCTCGTGCGTGGGCGAGACCCCGGAGGACCACTACCGGTCCTCGCTGAAGAGCCAGCACGTGGGCACGCCCGACCAGCAGTCCCTGACCTACCTGTCCGACCAGCACGGCATCGACGTGCTCACCGGCCCGGCGGGCGGGGTGACCGTGTTCGACTCCAACTGCATGCACGGCTCGGGCGGCAACATCACGCCGTACCCGCGGTCGAACGTCTTCATCGTGTTCAACAGCGTCGAGAACGCCTGCGAGAAGCCGTTCAGCGCCCCCAGCCCGCGTCCGGAGTTCCTCTCCGCGCGTGACTTCACCCCTGCGGGTCGCTGATCCGACACCCTGAGCCCCCGTGTGGGGCGGGCCCCGAGCCCGCCCCGCACGGGGGCTCCGCTGTGCCTGGACCGTCCACCGACGTCCGCCACCGGCTGCCGGCCACCGCTGCGCCGGCTACTGCTGGGTGAGGGAGGTCAGGGAGTTGACCAGGACCCCGCCCAGGGCGCCGTGGGCGCGCTTGGTCGCCGGGCGCAGGGCACCGACGTCGATCCTGGTGTAGGACGAGCCCAGGTGGTCGTCCCACGGGATGCGGACGATGGCACGGCAACGGCCGCGCGCCACCCGCTCGGCGGCGTCCACGGCCTGGAGGCTGCGCTTGCTGACCCCGTTGACCACGAGCACGGACCTGGCCCGCAGGGCACCGTAGCCGTTGCCGTCCAGCCAGTCGAAGGTCATGGAGACCGCGCGCTCGGCGTCGGCGTTGGCCGGGGCCACCAGCACCAGCCCGTCGGCGACCGGCAGGGCGCGCGCCACGCCCGTGGCCGCCGGGTCCAACAGGGTGATGCCGTAGAAGCCGCCGAGCAGGGACGCCAGGTGACCGTAGTCGCGGTCGTCCAGGGTCTGCACGTAGGGGTCGTCCAGGGTCTGCACGACCTCCAGGCCGGTCCCGGTCCGGCTGGTGTAGCCGCCCATCTGGGAGTAGTCCTGGACGGTCCCGGCGTTGGCGAGCAGGGCGGTGAGGGTCTCGGGGGTCTGGGCGCCGATCCGGCGGGAGAGCCCGTTGGGCCCGGGGTTGACGTCGACCGCGACGACGTGGTCGTCGCGGTGCGCGGCCAGGGTGTGGCCGACCATCAGCGTGGTGACGGTCTGCCCGGCACCGCCGGTGCAGCCCAGCACGACCAGGCTGCGCGGGCCGTCCAGGGGGGTGCGCAGGCGCTCGATGTCGCTGGCGGGCAGGTCGGAGCGGACGGGTGCCGCGCCGCCGGTGACGACCTTGGCCAGGCGCCGCCAGCCGCGGGTGCCGCCGGAGTCGCCGGCGGGCTCCTCCGGCCGGGCCTCGGCCGGTCCGGAAGCCTGCGAGGGGACGCCGTTGGGCGTGTCCCCCAGGCGCTCCTGCTCGCCGGTCCCGTGGTCGAGCTCCAGCGCGGGCCTGGGCTCGGAACCGGACTCGTGCTCGCGCCCGGACCCGGCCGGATCGGGCCCGGGTGACCCGGACCCGGAAGGTCCGGGCTCCTCGCCGGGCGCGGGCTGGCCGAAGAGGTGGCCGATCCTGCGGGCGTTCTGCGCGACCCGGTGGAAGACGCCGTCGTGGGGACCGCCGGCCTCGTGCGTGTCCTGGTCCGCGCCTTCGGAGTGCGCGGGCCGTTCCGGGGCGGTGCTCTCGGACGGGTCCCGGTCCTCCGTCCGCGGTTCGCCGTAGGTGGCCCGGGTGAAGGACCGTTCGGCGGCCAGGGCCTCGGCCATGCTGGGATTGGCCCGGGGATCGCGGACGGCGCCGCCTCCGCCGCGGGACGCGGGACGCGGGTCCCCGGGATCGGAGGCCGCGGTGCCCCGGTCCGGGGAGGGATCTTCGCCACGGGACTCACCGGAGGAGGCGGACCGGGCGGCCTCACGGCGCCGCGCCAGGGCGGCTGCCTCGTCCTTCTCAAGGTCGGCGGCGGTACGGCGACGGTCCTGTTCGGTGTCAGCGTCCGCACGGACGTTGGCGTCGCCGCGCCCGGAGTCGTCCCGGACCTCCACGAAGCTGACGAGTTCACCGGTCCCGTGGTCGAGCTGGGTGGGCGGTTTGGACTCCTCGGTACGCGCGGAGGCCTCCACCGGCGCCCCGGTGGTCGGCTCCCCCGCGTCGGGGGCGTCCTCGGACCCGGATGGGGCGGCGTCCTCCTCGCGCAGCTCGTTGGCGGGGATGACCGGGTTGCCGCGATCGCCGACCTTGGGCTGGTCCGGATGGCGCTTCCTGCCGTCCTCGAACCACTCCGAGGGGTCCTTGACCTCACCTCCGCGCTCCCGCGCGGGAGCGGCGTCGGCGAACTTGGGGCGCGGCGGCGCCGGGGTGTCCGCGGTGCTGAGGTGCTGGTCGAGCACGGACATGTGCTCGTTCCACTCCGGGCCACGGTCCTCGGGCTCCTCGCGCGGCTGCGCGGACATGGCCTCCTGCTCGCCGGTGCCGTGGTCCAACTGCAGGGCGGGCTTGGGGGATGGTGGGGGCCCGGCGGCCTCCTCGGCGGCGGCACCGGCCGCGTCCTCCCCCGTGCGGGGCGCGTCCGCGTCCTCGGGCGCGGTGCCCTCCCGTTCGGAGGGGGGAAGCCAGGGCACGGCACCCGCGGCACCCGCGGCACCGGCGTCGGTCGCGGAACGGCCGGTGGCCGCCGCGTAACGGGCCGCGTAGTCCGACATGTCGGCGTAGCCCGCGGGGTCGGCCTTCTCCTCCCTCTCCCCCAGCTCCCAGGGTGCGGCGTGGGGACGGTCCTCCCTGCGCCGGGGCTCCTCCGGAGCGTCACCGGTGTCCGGGAGCCCCTGTCCGCGGGCGCGGACGGCCCGCCGCTCCTTCGGGCCGCGCTCGCGCGTCCCCTCCGAACGGCGCTCCTCCAGGTCCCTGGTGACCTGGATGCCCTGCGTCCGCCCGCGCAGGCGCCGGGCGGCGGGCGTCTCCTCGTCGGTGTCGGAGACGGGAGCGTGCGCCACCTCCTCGGCGCGGACGCGCTCACGGGACCGCTCGCGGGAGCGCTGCCGTTCGGCCACCGCGTCGGCCATCTCGTCACGGCTCATGGCGGCGGTGTCGCCGACGCTGTAGGCGCTCTTGGAGGTCAGGCCGACGGGGGTCTGGCCGGAGGAGGCGCGCAGGCGCGCGAACCACGCGTCACTGTCGCGCTGCTCCTCGCCCTCGGTCTCGTAGACCGCCTCCCCGGCGAAGTCGTCGTCGGGGCCGCCGGGCCGGTCACGCCCGTCCGGCTCGGGACCGCGGACCTCCTCCGGAGTCCCGTACGCCTCCGGTCCGAGGCCGAGGCCGAAGTAGTCGAGTACGCGGCGGCCGATCCCGCGCCGGGGCGGCCGGCCTCCGTCGCCGGTACCGGTGCCGCCGCCGAAGGCCTCGGGTGTGCCGGGCGCCTCCTCGGGAAGGCGCGACGACGGACCCCGCCGCTCCTCGGGATCCGGGCGCGCGGCGACGGCCACGGGGACCCGCTCCGCCCCGGCCGGGGCCCTCCGCTCGGGCGTGTCCGGCCTGAGGGGCGCGGCGCCCGACCTGGCGGGTGTTCCCGCCGTTCGTTCCCGGCTCTTCGTATCCTTCGCGCTCTTCGACCTCGCGGGCGCCTCGGCCGGGGCCCTCCCGGGCCCGACCGGTGTGTACACCGGCTCGTCCTCGACCACCGGATCGTGGTCGGCGGGGGCGGCCACCCCCCGCAGCGGGGGCGCCTCGGAGCGGGCGGCGGCGCCCTTGGCCGGGGCCCCGCCGACCTCGGGTACGGCCGCCTCGCGCTCGGCACGGCGGCGTCGCCCCGTCAGGGGCAGTGGACCGGCCTCGGGGTGGCGGTGCCACACGCGCACCGCCACCCGGACCTCGGCGGGCTCGTACTCGGGCGCCAGGCGGTTGTACACCCGCGCCTCGGTGAGGAAGCGCGCCTGCGAGATGAGCAGTTCGGTGAGGCGCTTGCCCTCGACCACCGGCCGTGTGGCCAGCACCGTGATCACTCCGGGCGGGACCACCCACAGGACCAGGTGCCAGCCGTTGCCGAACACGAACGGTGCGTTGAGGACGCTGAGCAGGACCACCCAGAGCGCGAACACGCCCAGCGCCACCCCGAAGGTGCCCACCGGGAGCGGCATGGGCAGCCGGAAATCGTAGAGCTTGTAGAGCCGCTTCTCGATACGCCAGATGTTGGTGTACGTGGGCAGATCCACGTTCCCGGCCTCCCTCGCCTATTCCGTCGATACGCCCATCGCTCGGGCGATCGCCACCGCGATGACCTCGATGATGCCGGGGACGTAGAAGACGATCCCGATGAAGATCGCCAGGATGATGAACTGCGCGAACCGCGTGATCTCCCTCGTGAACAGGAAGAACACCGCCACGATGGACACGATGACGAGGAAGAGGGGCCCGAAGAACCCGCGCAGGAAGTCGGCGAGGCCGCCGGTGTCGGGGGCGTCCTGGGTGGCCTCCGCCGCGAGGAAGAGCAGGTCGGCACCTCCGGCGGCGTGGAACACGTCCGGTGTGGAGGACATCAGGGGGAGCATGTCAGGAGCCACCCCCCGGTGTCGTTGCTGGTGTGCGCATGGTCCTTCTCTTCTCCTTGCCTACGGACCCCGTCACTCGCCGAACGAGCGTGGGGCGCCCTGGATGTCACGCACGTGCCACTCACTGCCGGAGTCCACGACGGTGACCAGGTAGTTCTGCGTCAGCTGTCCGGCTTCGTCCCCGTCGGAGGCCGGGAGGTTCCACTGGACGGTGACCGCCGCCTGTCGTATGTCATCATTCCCGTTCGAGGCTTGGGATGGCACCGTAATATCGGACAGTTCAGCGAATTCCAGACTGTTCTCCGGAAGTGGGGCGATCGCGGCCCCCGGTTCCAGGTAGCGCTCCAGGTGCGCCGACTCCCCCGCGTAGGCCTCGAAGAAGCCGGGCAGCACCTCCTCGAGCTGCTCCTGCGCGCGCGGATCGGTCTCGAAGGAGGAGCCCTCGGGCAGGGAGGCCTGGGCGGGCGCGGCCAGCAGGGCGGGGCTGCCGGAGACCACCAGGGCGTCACCGTCGGCGTAGACGGGCACGTCCAGGCGCATGGGCTCACCGTTGACGTCGGCACGCACGACGACGAGGGCGTTGTGGTCGTCCGCCACGTCCACCGCGGCGACCGCGAGGTTCTCGCCGGTGAGGCTGTCGGCCGGGACGTCGAGGTCGGCGGCCTCCCCCTCGGGGACGAACGCCGCCAGGTCGGACAGGCGCTCCTCGGGGTCGGCGGTGTTGAGGTAGGTCTCGGCGAACCGGAGGCCGAAGCCCGCGGCGGCGGTCTCCGGGTAGGTGACGGTGTCGCCGCTCCCGGGCTCCTCCGCCGTGTCGGGCAGGGCGAGGCCGCCGCGCAGGGGGAACCAGATGCCGTTGAAGACGACGACGATGATGAACGCCCACAGGACGGCGCGTCCCACGCCGACCCACCAGCGTCCGCCGGCTCCCGCCCGCAGCTTCCGGGCGCGGGGGGCGTCGAACTCCCCGCCGCCGTCCTCCCGGTCACGCGCGGCGGTGCCGCGCCGTGACGCACTCGCCATCCCCGCCTCCTGCACACAGTTCCGTACCGCCCGCTTCGGGCGGCGTATCCGCCATGCCTTGTCTACCCCATCCCTATAGTGAGGCATTGTGCGGGTTGGGAGCGTCCTTGGTGACTCCGCGTTTCCCCCTCAACCGCACATTGCGTGCACTGGTTGAACTTCTCAAAAGGTGCACAATACGGCAATAGTCCAGCTAACTCACCCTGGGGTTGTGCACTTCGGCGCAATTCTGGTCGGACCGGAAAGGGGTTAGTTTCCCTGCGGAGAGCAAGATGTGTCCCCCGGGGGGCAGGGAACCGCTGCCCGGGCGTCACCGATCGACCGATCGGGCCGATCCGGTCCCCAGCGCGGGTCCACCGTGCGCGCCCGGGGACATGTCCTAGATTGACGTCATGCTCCGATACCTCGCAGCCCGGGTGTTCTGGTTCCTCAGCCGGTGGAAGCTGGACACCGGGCCCAAGCCCGACCGCCCCACCGTGCTGATCGGTGCTCCGCACACCTCCAACTGGGATTTCGTGTTGATGCTCGCCATCTCCTGGCGCCTCCGCCTGGAGCTGCACTGGCTGGGGAAGCAGAGCCTGTTCACGGGCTGGCGCGGCCCGGTCATGCGCGCGCTCGGTGGGATCCCCGTCGATCGCGCGAATCCCGGCCGGGTCGTCGACGACGTCGTCCGGCGCGTGCGGTCCGGCGAGACCTTCGGCCTGGTCATCACCCCCGACGGCACCCGCAGGGCGCACACGCACTGGAAGTCCGGCTTCTACCGCGTCGCCCGCGAGACGGGGATGCCGGTGACGCTCGGTTTCGTCGACCGCACCACGAGGACCACCGGGCTTGGCCCGACCTTCGAGCTGACCGGCGACGTCGCGAAGGACATGGACCGCATCCGCTCCTTCTACGCCGACAAGGCGGGGCACAGCCCGGAGCGTCGCGTCGAACCGCGCTTGCGCGAGGAGGGCGGCGCCGGCTGACCCGCGTCCGGGCCCGACGATCGATCTGAGGAACACCAGGCCCGGGACACGCGAAGGGGCCGCGGGTCGCGCTCGGCGCGTCCCGCGGCCCCTCCTCGGCCCGTGGCCGGGTCAGACGTTGAAGCGGAACTCCACCACGTCGCCGTCGGCCATCACGTAGTCCTTGCCCTCCATGCGGACCTTGCCCGCGGCGCGGGCGGCCTGCATGTCACCCGCCTCGACCAGGTCGTCGAAGGAGACCACCTCGGCCTTGATGAAGCCGCGCTGGAAGTCGGTGTGGATGACACCGGCCGCCTCGGGGGCGGTGGCGCCCTTCCTGATCGTCCAGGCTCGGGCCTCCTTGGGCCCGGCGGTCAGGTAGGTCTGCAGGCCGAGGGTGGCGAAGCCGACCCGGGCCAGCTGCACCAGGCCCGACTCGGTCTGGCCCATGGACTCCAGCAGCTCCTGCGCCTCGTCCTCGTCCAGCTCGACCAGCTCGGCCTCGATCTTGGCGTCCACGAAGATCGCCTCGGCCGGGGCGACGAGCTCCTGGAGCTTGGTGCGCAGGGCCTCGTCGGCGAGCTCGTCGGTGTCGAGGTTGAACACGTAGATGAACGGCTTGACCGTGAGCAGGCTCAGCTCGCGCAGGCGGCCCACGTCCACACCCTTGGCCACGGACAGCGAGGTGCCCTGGTTGAGGACCTCCTCGGCGTCGCGGGCGGCCTGGAGCAGTTCCTGGGCGTCCTTGTCCTTGGCGTTGCGCTTGGCGTCCTTCTCCAGGCGCGGGATCGCCTTCTCCAGGGTCTGGAGGTCGGCGAGGATCAGCTCGGTGTTGATCGTCTCGATGTCGCGGGAGGGCTCGACGTCGCCGTCGACGTGCGTGACGTCGGGGTCGTCGAAGGCCCGGATCACCTGGCAGATGGCGTCGCTCTCGCGGATGTTGGCGAGGAACTTGTTGCCCAGGCCCTCACCGGTGGAGGCGCCGCGCACGATGCCCGCGATGTCGACGAAGTCCACTGTCGCCGGGAGGATCTTCGCCGAGCCGAAGATCTCGGCCAGCTTCCCGAGCCGTGCGTCAGGCACGCCCACGACTCCGACGTTGGGCTCGATGGTCGCGAACGGGTAGTTCGCGGACAGAGCGTCGTTCTTGGTCAGCGCGTTGAAAAGGGTGGACTTGCCGACGTTGGGCAGGCCGACGATCCCGATAGACAGACTCACAAGACCAGAGTCTATGCGGCCCCACAGGTGGGACGATCCGTCCCTGGCGGGCAGACCCGGACGGAAAACAGGGCCAATCGCCGAAACACTGTGCGCAGGTACCACTACTCCCAGTAGGTTCGACGGACGCTGCCAGGGATCCGGGGACGGTGCTCGCCCGGTGCGCACGGGCCACTCGTCACGCGCCCCGGCCCCGTCCACGGACCGGAACACGACCTCTGGCACGGGAGAGCGGCCGGTCGCTCCCGTGGCGGCCTCGTTCCTGGGGGGAGACAACTGTGGTCACCGACCAACTGAGGGCGCTCATGCGCCGCTATCCGCTCGTCCACTTCGCGACCCGGAAGCTCCGTGTCCGCCTGCCCAGACGGCTGGGCGGGCTGGACCCCGAGCAGGTCCCGCCGTGGAGCCGCCGGGTGGCCCTCTCCCTTCCCCGGCTGGAGTCGGACACCCGCCGGATCGGCCCGGACGGCCTCACCCTGCGGCTGCCCGGCGACCTCACCGTGCCCCGGCGGCTGGCCGCGTTCGGGCTGGCCAGGCACGAGCCCGACAGTCTGGCCTGCTTCATGGCGATGCTCGAACACACCCGGCCCGGTGCGGTCTTCGACGTGGGCTCGGGTGTGGGGGTGTACTCGATGCTGGCCGCCGCACGCACGCGCCGTCCGGTGTTCGCGTTCGAGCCGACTCCGGAGATCGCCTCGGCGGCCCGTGTGGTGTCCTCCTCCGCGGACCTGGGCTTCACCGTGGTGGAGCTGGCGCTGAGCAACCACACCGGCACCGCCCACCTGCGCCGTGCCCGGCACAACGACATGTGCAACACGCTGGTGCGCTCGGCCCGCACCGACCTGTCGCACACCACCGTGCGGGTGACCACCCTGTCGCGGTGGAACGAGACCGCGGCGGCCTTCCCCACGGTGCTCAAGATCGACACCGTCGGCACGGAGCCGGACGTGGTCGCCGGAGGCCTGGAGGTCCTGCGGAGGTACCGTCCGTGGATGCTGGTGAAGGTCCGCCCCGACCGGGGTGTGGAGGAGCGGCTCATGGCGCTGCTCGACCCGCTGGAGTACACCTGGTACCCGGTGGGCGGACCACCGCCCTACGAGCCGCGCTCGGAGATCTCGGGGCGCGCCTCCCCCGCCTGGGAGCGGATGTGGCTGTTCGCCCCGGGGCCCGTGCCCGAGGGGTTCTGGCCCTCGGTCCGCGACTGGCGCAGGGCCCTGAATGCCTGCGTCCCCGGTGCCCACGGGGGCTCCTGACACCGTTGGAGAACGGCTCCTAGAGCCATTCCTCCAGAGCGGCGAGGAAACCGGGCAGGTCGTCGCGGTGGACACAGTGCCCGGCGTTCTCCACGGCCCGGACCGTGAAGCCGCGTCCCTCCAGTTCGCGAGCGTCCTGCGGGGTGACGGTGACGCTGTTCCCACCGCGCAGGACCAGGGAGGGGACCACCGGCTCGTCCGGGAGGAAGTCGTTCCCGGCGACCTCGGCCGCGACGAAGTCGAAGAACTCCGGGTCGAAGTCCGCGAAGCCCCTGACCTCGCTCTCGACGTCGGCGTCGCTCCACTTGGGGTTGCGCTCGCGGACATGGTCGGCGTCGGCGACGGCGAAGAGTCGGCGCATGCGCTCACCGGCGTCGGCCCGCACGGGGGGCTGGCGGAAGGCCGGGTCGACGTAGACCGCGCGGGACGGACGCAGCCGCTCCACGGCCAGGGAGAGCGCCACACCGCCCATGGAGTGGCCGACGGCGACGTCGGCGCCGGTCGGAAGGGAGTCCGCCAGGTCATCCCCGAGGGCCGCCACGGAGTAGTCCCCGCGCGGGCTGGCTCCGTGGCCCCGCATATCGACGCTGACCACCCGGCGGCCGCGTCGGACGAGCTCGGCCTCGACGGCGTGCCAGGTCTCGTGGCTGGACATGGATCCGTGGACGAGGAGGACGGTTCGGTCACCGGTACCGCTGGTGTAGGTCTCCAGCTTCATGGGAGAAGGCCTCCTGGGGAAGTGAGGAGCTGCCGGGAAGTGGGCCGGTGAGGGACCGGCCGCCGCGGGAACAGAACCTCCAGGGTCTCGAAAACTTTCGCGCGAGGGAAGTGGGTGACCGGAAGTGGCCGCGTATCCCCGATCTCCCCGAGCCCGTCGTCACCCCCTGCTAGACGCCCCGGCACAGTGCGGCACCGGGGTGGTGGACATGTCGGACTTGCTGGGTCTGCGCACCCGTGCCCTGCGTGGCGGGGAGCCCCGCCCCGACGCGAACTGACACCATGGACCGCCATGAACGGCCTCGTACTCGTACTCGTGCTCCTGATCGGCCTGGCGGTCGGCGCCGCCCTGGGCTGGGTCCTGGCCCGCGCCCGGAACGCCGAGACCCGGGCCGACGCGCGTGCCGCCCAGGAGCGGGCCTCCTACGTGGAGGAGCAGCTCGCCGACCGGTTCCGCGCCCTGTCCGCGCAGGCCCTGGACCAGAGCAACCAGCGCTTCCTGGAACTGGCCGAGGGACGGATGCGCGCGGTCAACGCGGAGGCCGGGGGCGACCTGGACGAACGGCGACGCGCGGTGGAGCGCATGGTCGAACCGCTGACCGAGACCCTGAACCGGGTGGAGCGCCAACTGCGGGAGGTGGACGCCGGGCGGGCCGCCGCGCACGCGGAACTGGCCAAGCAGGTCGAGTACGTGCGGGAGGGCTCGGAGCGGCTGCGTGAGCAGACGCAGTCGCTGGTGACGGCGCTGCGACGGCCCGAGGCGCGCGGCCGGTGGGGCGAGCTGCAGCTGCGCCGGGTGGCGGAGCTCGCGGGGATGGGCCCGCACTGCGACTTCGAGGAGCAGGCCGCGACGCGGGACGGGGCCCGACGGCCGGACATGGTCGTTCGGCTGGCGGGCGGCAAGAACATCATCGTGGACTCCAAGGTCCCTCTGGCCGCCTACCTGGACGCCGTGGAGGCGGGCCAGGACGAGGCCGCCCGGCACCTGCGCGTCCACGCCCGGCACCTGCGCACCCACGTGGACCAGCTGGCGGCGAAGTCGTACTGGACGTCGTTCACCCCGGCTCCGGAGTTCGTGGTGCTGTTCATCCCCGGGGAGGCCTTCCTGGCCCCGGCCCTGGAGTACGACCCGGAGCTGCTGGAGCACGCGATGGCGCGGCGGGTGCACATCGCGACGCCGACGACGCTGATCTCGCTGCTGCGGACGGCGCAGTACGCCTGGCAGCAGGAGGCGCTGAGCGAGAACGCGCGTGCGGTGTTCGACCTGGGCAAGCAGCTCCACGAGCGGCTGGGCACGCTGGGTGGACACGTGGAGGGGCTGGGCCGGGCGCTGACCCGCACGGTGAGCGCCTACAACCAGACCGTGGGATCGCTGGAGAGCCGGGTGCTGGTGACCGCGCGCCGGTTCGGTGAACTGGGTCTGGTGGACGGGGAGCTGGACCGGCTCTCGGGGGTGGAGGAGCGGCCGCGCACGACGGCCGCTCCCGAGCTGTCCGGTCCGGGCGCCCGGGAACCGGACGCGGACCGCGGGGCGGACCCCGGCGGGGGGACGCCCCGCGCGGACGGGGAGGTCCCCGGCTGGGGCGGGGTCCGGCGCGTGGGCAACGGCCACGCGGGCCCGTCCCGCGAGGAGCGGGGCGAGAGCGTCCACGGCCCCTGAGCGGCCGGGAGCCGTGCGGGTCCGCCCGCGAAGGCGACCCGGGTGCCCGGCCGTGAAACACGGAACCTCCACGGGCCCTCCCGGTGTCCAAGGGGAGGAACGCGTGTTCGTGACGGCTGGGGCAGGTACCCGAGAGATCGACACGATCCCCGGGAAAGACATCGTATATTCACTGCAAGTGACACACTGAGTACATTGAGTAGCACATCTGGGAGGCGAGAACAGCCATGCCCCCGCGAAAGGCGCACGGTCCGGATCCCGGGCAGGCACCGTACTTCGTGCGGCCCAACGGCCGAGGCCGGAACGTACCGCGCGCAGGGAGCCGGGGCCGCGCGGTCCCGAGGCCGAAGGCGGGCCCACGGCGTACGGCCCGCCTGACCGGGCGCGGCGGTGTCCTGGCCATCGTCGTGTTCAGTTTCGCCGGGACCATGGTCGCGCACTGGGCGGGGACCCCCGCCGCCCCGGGCGTCGCCTTCACCCTCGCCTGCCTGTTCGGCGCGGTGCTGGTCCGGCCGGGCGACCTGCTGTCGCTGTCGGTGAGCCCGCCCATCGCCTTCTTCGCGGCCGTGGTCGCCGCCGAGAGCCTGCTCGCCCTGGGCAGCGAGGGGTTCATGCGGACGCTGCTCCTGGGTCTGGCCTCGCGCCTGGCCGAGGTCGCGCCCTGGCTGTTCCTGGGTACGGCGCTGGTACTGGTGATCGGCGTGTTCCGGGGCCTGCCCGGCAACATCCGCGATCTGGGGGACGAGTTGAACGGCCGCAGGTAGCACGGACCGTCCGGCCACCGGCCAGGGGCCGGCAGGGGATCAGAAGGGCGTGTCCCCGTCCTCCGGGGAGTCGTCCCGGCGCTCGTCCATCGCGGCGGCCAGTTTGGCGCGGGCCCCCTCCAGCCACTGCTCGCACACGCGGGCCAGCTCCTCGCCGCGCTCCCACAGGGCCAGCGACTCCTTCAGGCTGAGCCCGCCGGACTCCAGCTGGCGCACGACGGTGTTCAGCTCCTCCCGGCTCTCCTCGTAGCTCAGCTCCGGCTCGGCGGCGCCCTTGTCCTGGGTCTTGGCTCCCTTGTCGGCCATCTCTACTCCCCCTCGGCGGTGTCTTCGGTGTGGACTGACTCCACGGTGGCGGTCAGGCTGTCCTCGGCGAACCGCACGCGCAGGGCCTCCCCCACGTCCGGCTCCCCGGCGGAGCGCACCACCGACCCGTCCTCACGCTGCACGATCGCGTACCCGCGCGCCAGCGTGGTGGCCGGTGACAGGGCGTGCAGGCGCGCCCGGGTGTGGCCGAGTCCGTCGGCGGCCCGGTCGAGCGACACGGTCAGGCTCCGGCGGGCCCGGTCGCGCAGGTCCCCGACCTGCTCGGTGAGCCGGTCGATCTCGCGGACCGGGCTGGCCAGCACCGGCCGGGACCGCATGCCCTCCAACCAGGCGAGTTCGCGCTCCACCCCGCCCTTGAGCACGCGTCGGCCCCGGTCGCGGAGCTGGCGGATGATCTCCAGCTGCTCGCCGACGTCGGGAACGGTCTTCTTGGCGGCGTCGGTGGGGGTGGAGGCGCGCACGTCCGCGACGTGGTCGAGCAGCGGGGCGTCCTGCTCGTGCCCGATCGCGCTCACCACGGGAGTGCCCGCGGCGGCGACGGCGCGCACGAGGGCCTCGTCGGAGAAGGGAAGCAGGTCCTCCAGGGAGCCGCCGCCCCGGGCGATGACGATGACGTCGACGTCCGGGTGCGCGTCCAGCTCCTTGAGCGCCTCCAGCACCTCGCGGACCGCGCGGTCGCCCTGGACCGCGACCGGGCGCACCTCGAAGCGCACGGCGGGCCAGCGGCGGCGCCCGTTCTCCAGCACGTCGCGTTCGGCGGCGGAGTCGCGGCCGCAGACGAGGCCGACGGTGTTGGGCAGGAAGGGCAGCGGGCGCTTGCGCTCGGCGTCGAAGAGCCCCTCGGCGGTCAGGGTGCGGCGCAGCTGTTCCAGCCGGGCCAGAAGTTCGCCCAGACCGACGTGGCGGATCTCCAGGGCGCGCAGCGAGAAGGTGCCGCGGACCTCGTAGAAGTCGGGTTTGGCGTGTACGACGACGCGCGCCCCGGCCTCGGGGGGCGGGCTCTGCGCGTCCAGCACCGAGGTCTGGCAGACCACGCGTACCGACACGTTGGCGACGGGGTCGCGCAACGTGATGTAGGCCATGCGACCCCGTCGGTTCAGTTCGGCGATCTGGCCCTCGACCCAGATCCGGCCCAGGCGACCGATCCACTGGCCGACTGCGTTGAGGACGACGCGTACCGGCTGCGGCGCATCGGCGGAACTCTCCATGCCCATGGCAACCGAGCCTAGGCGAGGGCGGTGACAGTTCGGGGCAGGCCCGCCACGCGGTACGGGCGACGCGGTCAGCCGGTCGCGTCGCCGCCGGCGGAGACGGTGTTGTTCACACCGATGTCGGTCACTTCCGGTTCGCCCTCGGCGTGGTGGACGGTGTTGTCGGCGCCGGTCACGTGGATGGAGTCGGCGCTGCCGACGTGCACCGTGAGCCCGCTGCCCAGGACGGAGACCTCACCGCACTCGCCGTTGAGGACGACCTCGGCGTTGCCGGCGGTGACCTTGACGTTCCTGCCCTCGCAGTCCTCGGTGACGCTGCCCTCGACGGCGGCGACGGTCAGGTCGCCGGTCTCGCTGTCCACGGACACGCCCCCGCCCTCGTCGAGGGTCACGCCGCCGTCCCCGTTGCCGACCGAGACGTCGCCGTCGGACTCGACGGAGACCTCACCGTCCTCGCCACCGACGGACACGCCTTCGGAGTCGACGTTCACCTCCTGGTCGGTCCCCGGAATGCCGACCGAACATCCGGTCAGCCAGAGTGCGGAGGCCGCGAGAAGCGCGGCGGCGGAGGTGGTGGAACGCATGAATCAGTCCCCTTAGGACGGAGGGCGTCGGTGTGCTCTTTCCGCCCGATAGGACGTACCGCGCCGCACTATGGTTCCCGTGCCGGACGGGGGCCGCCGGTTGCGGACCGGCGGCCCTCCCGCCACGTCGAACCGTACGCGCACGTCAGGCCCCGGACTCCAGCTTGCTGATGCGGTTGTCGTACATCTTGATGAACTCGGAACGGCCCTGGTGGGCGACCTCGTAGGCGCGCAGGTCGCGGACCTGCTCGATGGTGAGCTTGCGCAGGCGGGCGCGGACCGACGGCAGGGTGAGCTCGTCGTAGGTGGGGACGGCGAGATCCTCGGCCGAGGGAGCGGCACCCTTGCGGACCTGCTCCAGGACCTCGTCGCTGGTGACCTTGGTGTGCGCCTCGGCGACCTCCAACTCCTCGGCGATGGCCGAGCTCTCCTCGGAGACGTCCGTGGTGGCCGGAGCGGCGGAGCCGGTCCGGGAGTCCTGGCCCTTCTCCGCCTTCTCCGCCTCGGCGGGCTTGGCCTTGGCCTTGGCGGGCTTGGCCTTGGCCTTGGGCTTGGTGGACTCGGCCTCGGGCTCGGGCTCGGCCTTGGCGGACTCGACGGATTCCCCGGCGGGAGCGCTCTCGACGAGGGCGGCGGCCTCGACGGGCCCGCTCTTCCCCGGCTTCCCGGCGGGGGTCTCCTTCGCCCCGGCCTTGGTGGAGGTCCCGGTGGTCTCGGCCCTCTTGGCCTCGGCCTTCCCGCCGTCGGCGGGCGCGGCCTCGGCGGACCCGGCGGGCTCGGCCTCCTCGGCCTTCCCGCTCTCCTCGGCGGGGGCCTCGTTCGCCGCGGCCTTCTCCGCGGGGGCCTCGCCCCGGGTCTTCTCTGCCGCGGTGGGGGCCGCGGTGGTCTCAGTCGTCTCCTGGGCCGCGTCCGAGGACGCGGGGACGGCTTCCTTGCGCCCGAAGATCCCCTTGACCAGGGTGACCAGCTTCGTGGCGAGTGTCGGATTCGACATAGGACGGGGGCTCCTGATGCTGTCGGCGGGTGGGGTGAGCGGCACGCGTCCAGCAAACCAGCAGGGCCGAGTTGAGGGCGGACCGCCTGTAACAGATGCGATTGGTGAACCAGGATAGAGGAGGGACGAACACCATGAGCAGGAGATAAGTGAACGATTTCGCCACTTCGGAGCCCAACCGGGGATACCTCGTTGCGATACCGTCATTCTGGCCCCGGTTTCACGCCGGTTCGACCGCCGCGGTGCCTTATCCCACACCCGGGTCGTACACCGCCCAAGCAACCTAGGATGTACGCATGACTGCGATGACGACTGCCACGAACCAACGGCGTGTGCTCCTCGCCAATCCCCGGGGTTACTGCGCCGGTGTCGACCGCGCTGTCATCACCGTCGAGAAGGCCCTGGAGCAGTACGGCGCCCCGATCTACGTGCGCAAGCAGATCGTGCACAACACCCACGTGGTGCGCACGCTGGAGGAGCGCGGCGCGGTCTTCGTCGAGGACACCGCGGAGGTGCCCGAGGGCGCCATCACCGTCTTCTCCGCGCACGGTGTCGCCCCGGCCGTCCACGAGGAGGCGGCGCGGCGCAGCCTGAAGACCATCGACGCCACCTGCCCGCTCGTCACCAAGGTCCACAAGGAGGCCAAGCGCTTCGCGGCCGAGGACCGGGACATCATCCTCATCGGCCACATCGGCCACGAGGAGGTCGAGGGCACCAGCGGCGAGGCCCCCGAGCACATCCAGATCGTGGAGAGCCCGGACGAGGTCGACAAGGTCCAGGTGCGCGACCCGGACAACGTGTCGTGGCTGTCTCAGACCACCCTGTCGGTGGACGAGACCAACCAGACGGTGGACGCTCTGCGCGAGAAGTTCCCGAACCTGCTCGACCCGCCCAGCGACGACATCTGCTACGCGACCTCCAACCGCCAGGACTCGGTCAAGGCGATGGCGCCCGAGTGCGAACTGGTCATCGTGGTCGGCTCCGACAACTCGTCGAACTCGGTCCGCCTGGTGGAGGTCGCGCTGGAAGCCGGTGCCGACACCGCCCACCTGATCGACAACGCCTCGCTGATGGACGACTCCTGGCTGGAGGGCGTGACCACCGTCGGCGTGACCAGTGGCGCCTCCGTGCCCGACATCCTGGTGCACGAGCTGCTCGACAAGCTGTCCGGTCACGGGTACGGCACGGTCACCCCCGTGACGACCGCCGACGAGACGCTGACCTTCTCTCTGCCCAAGGAGCTGCGCCGCGACCTGCGCGCCGAGTAGCGCGGAGGGGGTCTCAGCGCGCGTTCCCCGCGGCGCGGAGGACCAACGGGCACACGAGGCGCCCGGCCGGAACCGGCCGGGCGCCTCGCCGTGTCCGGGCGGCCTCTCAGCCTTCCAGGGCGGCGTCCACCTCCGACAGCAGCCGGGCCCTCGACCGCGCGCCGACCAGAGTCAGCGCCGGTCGGCCGTCGAGGAAGAGCATCAGCGTCGGCAGCGACATCACCTGCTGGTTCCGTGTGGTGAGGGGGTTCTCGTCGGCGTTGATCCTGCGGACGGTGAGCGAGCCGGCGCGCTCCTCCGCGATCCGGGAGATCACCGGAGCGACCATGCGGCAGGAGGGGCACCACTGTGCCCAGAAGTACAGCAGGACGGGTCCGTCGCGGCCGAGGACCTCACGTTCGAAGGTATCGTCCGTCACCGCGGGTACGTCGACGGGCATGTTCACGGGTGACATCACGGCTCCTCCGTGTCGTTCACTTCAACGGTGCACAGTCCCGCCGCGCCGCGTCCCCCCGCACGTCTGGCCAGGGCCTCCGACAGTTTGGCCGCGAGACTGCCGCGCATCGCCTCGAACCGCTCCAGGAAGGCGTCCATCTCCGCGAGCTTGCGCCGGTAGACCTGGATCGAGTCGGCGCAGGAGTCCCCCGTCTCGTGGCCCGAGCGCAGGCAGTCCACGAACGGCCTGGTGTCCTCCAGGCTGAACCCGACCGACTGAAGGGCCAGGATCTCGCGGACGAGCCGGTACTCCTCCTCGCCGTACTCCCGGTAGCCGTTCGCCGAGCGCCGCGCCCCGATCAGCCCCTGGGACTCGTAGAAGCGCAGTGCGCGCGTCGTCGTCCCCGTACGTCTGGCGAGTTCACCGATGCGCATGCGACGACCGTAGACCTTGCCGTTCACGTCAAGGCAAGGGAAGGCCACCGAGCCGGATCTCCGGTGTGCGTGGCTAGGCTCCGCCGTCTCCGGGCTCCGTGTCGGACTCAGGCTCCGCGTCACCACCGGCGGGATCGGTCTCCAGGCCCTCGGCCAGGTGGGTCAGCTCGTCCAGGTCGGCGGGGCCGGCGACGACCAGGGTCACGCCCTCTCCGCGCCGGACCAGGGCGTCCCAGTCCTCGGAGCCGTAGTGCTCCCACTCACCGCCGCCGACGGAGACCGTGCCCGCCTCCTCGGCGCCCTTGGTCCTCTCCTGGACGACCGCGTCCGGGTCGGCGTCGCTCTGGGTGAACATGGCGTGGCTGTCCTTCGCGGTGGCGAAGCCCACGCTCCACGCGGCCGGGCCCGACTCGGCCACCTCCAGCGTGGAGCTGGTGGGTGTCCACCCCTCCCGCGCGAGCGCCTCGGAGGGCACCGTCACCGGGTAGTCCGCCGAGTTCCTCAGGATGTCGGCGTCCGACCGGTAGTTCACCGACGGGATGTTCTCTCCCGAGCGCGTGGAGACCACGAACACCAGGACCAGGACGATGCCGACGATGAGCCCGAGGGAGATGGCGTAGTTCTTGAAGGTCGCTCTGGACCGGCTGTGCTCACTCATGACACCGTCCAGCTTGCCGCAGGTCCGGGACCCCGTGGACCCGGGGTGTCCTTAGGCCGTGTTTCTTGCGTCGTTCCGGACTCGCGTCCGCCGGGCTGCCTCTCGCTACGCCTCCGCGCGCGTGGAGCAGGGCCAGGCCGGGCTCCGCACATCGCCTCGCGGGAGATCGCCTGGACGGCCGCCCACCGACCCGGAAGCCCTCTGAAGAACACTCCCTAGCGCCGGGGTTCGAGCCGGGTGAGCAGCCGGGTGATGTCGTCGGCGAGCTTGTGCGCCTCGGCGTCGTCGCGCTGGACCACCTCGGCCACGGCCAGGAGCATGGCACCGCTCACCACGATGAGCAGCGCCTCGTCCACGGGCTCGTCCGCCTTGCGGAACAGTGCCACGTTGCGGTCGGTCCACCGGGTGAGCCGGGACCGCAGCTGGTAGTCGAACCCGGGCGGGCCGTCACCGCTGAAGAACAGCCGCGTGGTCTCCCTCTCCTCTATGCACCCGAGCAGGTAGGCGCGGGCGGCGATGTTCATCAGCCGTGTGGGGTCCTTCTCCCCTCCGGCGCGTGCCTCCACGACCGCCTGGTGGGTACGTTCCTGCTGACGCTGCTGGAACTCCTCGTACAGGGCGAGGTAGAGGTCGGCCTTGCCGGTGAAGTGGTGGTACAGGCTGCCGACGCTGGCCCCGGCCACGGACACGACCTCGCTCACACCGGCCCTGGCGAAGCCCACCGTGCGAAACACCTGGGCGGCCGCCTTGAGCAGGGCGGTGCGGGTGGCCGCGCCGCGCGGGGAGATCCGTGCGGGCTTCGCGGGCTTGTCCGTCTTGTCCACTGTCACGCCCTCACTCCAGTCCGGCCGATCCCGCCAGAGTAGACCTTCCCCGCCAAGCGGCGGCGGGGGCGGGTGGTGCCGAAGCACCCGTGGCCGCTCGGGAATCACGTCGGGTGACTACCCTAAGACCTGCAACTCCGCCCTGTTCCCTGACGGAAGGTGTCACACCCATGTCGCAGCCCAGCAACCCGTCCGAGCAGTCCACGGCACCCGACCGCAACCTCGCGCTGGAGCTGGTCCGCGTCACCGAGACCGCCGCGCTCGCCGCGGCCCGCTGGGTCGGCAGGGGCGACAAGATCGGTGCGGACGGTGCGGCGGTGCGCGGTATGCGGCACATGATCAGTACCGTGTCGATGAACGGCACCGTGGTGATCGGCGAGGGCGAGAAGGACAGCGCCCCGATGCTCTACAACGGCGAGCGCGTGGGCGACGGAGGGGGCCACGACTGGGACGTGGCGGTCGACCCGGTCGACGGCACCACCCTGACCGCCATGGGTATGCCCAACGCCATCGCGGTGATCGCGATGAGCCCGCGCAACACCATGTTCGACCCGTCCGCGGTGTTCTACATGGAGAAGCTCGCCACGGGCCCCGAGTCCGCCGACGTGGTCGACATCGCCGCACCCGTGGCCGACAACATCCGCGCCGTGGCCCGTGCCAAGGGCAAGTCGCCGCAGGACGTGACGGTCGTCATCCTGGACCGCCCCCGCCACAAGCAGATCGTGCAGGACGTGCGCGACGTGGGCGCCCGTATCAAGTTCATCAGCGACGGCGACGTGGCCGGTGCCGTCATGGCCGCCCGCGCCGGTACCGGTGTGGACCTGCTCCTGGGCATCGGCGGCACCCCCGAGGGCATCATCACCGCGTGCGCCATGAAGTGCCTGGGCGGCACCATCCAGGGCCGTCTGTGGCCCAAGGACGAGGAGGAGCGCCAGAAGGCGATCGGCGCCGGGCACGACCTGGACCGTGTGCTGTACACCGACGACCTCGTCTGCTCCGACGACGTCTTCTTCGCCGCGACCGGCATCACCGACGGCGAACTGGTCGGCGGTGTCCGGTACGAGGCCTCACGTGTGATCACCGACTCCCTCGTCATGCGCGGACGCAGCGGCACCGTCCGTCAGGTGCTCAGCGAGCACCGCCTGGGCAAGCTGGCCTCCTACAGCGGCGTGGACCTGACCTCCGCCCCCCAGCGCGGCAAGGAGTCCTGACCCGCACCGCGGCCCGGGTGCCCCGTCACCGCCGGCACGGGGCACCCGAAGGGGCCTCTTTCCCGACCGCCCCCCGTAAAGCGGGCACGGGACGCGAACCACACCGGGGTGCGCCGGCATCAGACCCGGCATTGGTTGTGCGATCACGTGCGAAGTCACTCCCGGCCGGAGGTCCGATGTCCTATCCAGATCCCCCACAGCAGCCCCATTGGGGGCCCCAGCAGCCCGGGCGGCCCGGCCAGGGCTTCCCCCCGCCGCAGGGCCCCGGTCAGCACTTCCCGGGCCCGGGAGGTCCCGGTGGCCCACCACCGGGTGGCCAGTTCCCCGGCGGTCCCCCACCCGGCGGCCAGTTCCCGGGAGGGCCTCACCCGGGCGGACACGTGCCGCCCGGTGGCGGCGGCGGTCACCGCAAGCGCTGGCTGATCCCGGTCGCCGCGGGCGCGGCGGTCGTCGTGATGGCCACGACCGTGTGGGCCACCGTCTCCCTCGTCAACTTCGGCGGGCCGCAGCCGGAGGAGGTGCTTCCGGCGAACTCGATCGCCTTCGCCAAGCTCGACCTGTCGATCGACGGCTCCCAGGCGATCGAGTTGATGGAGTTCGTGGACCGGCTCCCGGACGAGGTCACCGAGGAGATGGACCAGCCCGACGACGACATGGGGGACCTGTTCGCCGAGGGGTTCCTGGAGACCTTCCCCGAGACCCCGCAGAGCCAGGACGAGGTCGCGGAGTGGATCGGCCAGCGCGTGGGCTTCGCGATGTGGCCCTCCAGTGGTGAGGCCCAGCTAGAGGACGGGGCCGGTGTGGCCGCTGTGGTGGCGCTCGCGGTGGAGGACGAGCAGCTGGCCGAGGAGGGGCTCAACGCGATCGGCGACGGGGACGGACTCTCCTTCGAGGTGGTCAACGGCTTCGCACTCCTGACCAACTCCCGGGCGGCGCTGGACGACCGTCAGGCGCAGGTGGACGAGCACGGCCCCCTGGCGGACTCGGACACCTTCTCCGGCGACATGGCCGACGTGCCCAGCGGCAGCCTCGCCGTGGGGTGGTCGGACTTCGCGCGGCTGATGGAGGTCGAGGAGTTCGCCCGGAGCTTCGAGTCCGAGATGGCCGCCGAGACCGGTGAGATGAGCGGCCGGGCGACCGCGACCCTGCGCGTGGACGGCGAATACCTGGAGGCGCGGACGGACGTCTTCGACTTCGAGGTGGACGGCGCCGGTATGGCGTGGCTGTCCGAGACCCCGGGCGCGAGCGTGGCGGCTCTGGAGTCGCTCCCCGAGAACACGGTCATGGCGCTCGGCGCCAGCGGCCTGGACACGGCGCTGGCCGACGCCTACGAAAACGACGAACTCCCCTTCGTGACCAACAGCGGCCAGCTGGAGGAGATGGAGCGCACGTTCAACGGAATGGGCGCCGGACTGCCGGAGGGCTTCACCCGGCTGCTGGGTTCCTCGACCGCTTTCGGTGTCACCGGCATCGACATGCAGAGCTTCTTCGGCTCCTCCTACGACGGTGAGGAGTTCTCGTTCCAGTACCGCGCGGTCGGCGGTGACGAGCAGGTCCTGGGCGACTTCGTCGGGAACATGATGACCGACCCTTACGCCACTCCCCCGGGCGTGGACACCGACGGCGACGCCGTGGTGGTGTCCCAGGGCAGCAGTGCCACGGGGCGTCTGGGCGACGACCCGGTCTTCCAGCAGACCATGCAGGAGATGGACGACGCGGTGGTCGCCGGGTACTTCGACATGCGCCAGGTGCTGACCGGGACCGAGGTGCGCGACCCCGACCAGTGGGGTGCCCTGGGTATGGCGCTGAGCGTCACCGAGGACGGGCGGCGCAGCGGCCTCGAACTGCGGTGGTCGCCCAGCGGCGGCGAGTAGCCGCGCAGGGCGGCTGCGGCGCGCGGACGGCGTGGGAGGACGGTGGCCTCCCACGCCGTCCGCGTCTCAGGGATCCGGGGCCGGTGGGTCTCCGGCCGGACGCGCCCTAGCCGACGACTCGGCGACGCATCTGGAAACCGGCCAGGAACCACATCAGGACGATGAATCCCAGCAGCACTCCGACGTGGACGAGCGCCGGACCGGCGCCGAGTCCGCCGAAGACCACTCCGCGGATCAGCTCGACCGCGTGGTAGAGCGGGTTGGCCATGGCCGCGTTCTGCACCCAGCCGGGCAGCTCGGTGAGCGGGAAGAACGTGCCCGCCACCAGGAACAGCGGGGTGAACAGGCCGCTGAACACGTAGTCCATGGACCGCACCGACGTGATCACGGCGGAGATCCAGATGCCGAAGAGCGCGAAGGCGAACCCGGCGAGGAAGGCGATGAACGGCACCAGCAGCATGCCGGGTCCGGGGCGCAGCCCGAACCCCATCGCGACCAGCAGCGGGACGCACCCGTACACGCCCGAGCGCATCGCCAGCCACAGGGCCTCGCCGGTGACGAGTTCGCGTACGTCCACGGGTGTGGCGAGGATGCCCTCGTAGGTGTGCAGGAAGCGGCGCTTGATGAAGGTGTTGATGACGGCGGGCATCATCGACTGGAACATCACCGACACCGCCACGATGCCGGTGCCGAGGAAGTCGATGTAGCTGTACCCGGCCAGGGTTCCGATGAGGGCGCCCATGCCGAAGCCGAAGCAGAGCAGGTAGAGGGTCGGCTCGACCACCGCGGCGAAGGTGGTCGCCCGCCAGGACTGGCCGTACAGGATCCACTCGCGGGCGACGACGCCCATGACCGCGTCGGCCTCGAACCGGCCGGGGCGGGCGTGGACCTCCGGACGTGCGTCCTCCCGGGCCTGCTGTTGCTGGACGGTCATTCCACACTCTCCCCGGTCAGGGTCACGAACACGTCTTCCAGGTTGCTGGCCCTGCGCAGCGGTACGTCCAGCCTGTCTCGCAGGGACTGGGGCAGCTCCTCGGCGCGCAGGACCGACACGGTGGTACCGGTGCGGCGAGTGGTGAAGCCGTGGCCGTGGAGGAGGCGCTCTAAGGCGTCCACCCCCTCCTCGTCCGGGAGGTACTCCTCCACGGTGGCGCCCGCGTACTTGGCGACGAGGTCGACGGGCGTGCCGCGTTCGACGACCCTGCCCCTGGCCATGAGCGCCACCTCGTCGGACAGGCGCTCGGCCTCCTCGATGTAGTGCGTGGACATCAGGACGGTGACTCCCTCGTCGCGCAGCGCCGAGATGGCGCTCCACAGGTCCTGGCGCACCTGCGGGTCCAGGCCGACGGTGGGCTCGTCCATGAGGACGAGCTCGGGCCGGTGCAGCAGGGCACGGACGATGAGGAGGCGGC
Organism: Nocardiopsis quinghaiensis; assembly: GCF_008638365.1. Lineage (GTDB taxonomy): Bacteria > Actinomycetota > Actinomycetes > Streptosporangiales > Streptosporangiaceae > Nocardiopsis > Nocardiopsis quinghaiensis. Next base: position 42,059 of record NZ_VWVU01000033.1, read on the forward strand.
GGCGCATCCCCCCGGACAGGTCGTCGACCAGGGTCGCGCCCCGGTCGCCGAGCTGGGCCAGCCGCATGGCGCGGGCGATGGCCTCGCCCCGCTGGCGGCGCGGGACCCGGTAGAGGTAGGAGAACATCCGCAGGTTCTGCTCGACGGTGAGTTCCTCGTCGAGGTTGTCGTGCTGGGGGACGACCCCCATACGGGCCCGGGCCCACTTGGACTCGGCGGGGATCTCGTGGCCGAGGATGCGGATCTCGCCCTCGTCGGCCAGGGACTGGGCGGTGAGCATCTTCATGGTGGTGGACTTGCCCGCGCCGTTGGGCCCGAGGAGCCCGAGGACGACCCCTTGGGGAACCTCCAGGTCGAGTCCGTCGACGGCGGTGAGGGAGCCGAAGCGCTTGACGACGCCCCGGAGCAGCAGAGCGGGCACGGCCGAGGTGTCGAGGGAGGTCATGGAAGCACTCCCGGGCAGGCGGTGCCCGGGGTCAGATGTGGTCATGGGACCACGGTAGACACGCGGTAGGACGATTTTCCACCGGGTTTCGGCCCGGCGGGTCCCGGCTCCGCCCGCCCCGCGCCCCGCCGGAGAACGGTCCCGTCCGGAGAGATCCGTCCCACGGCTTCGCCTAAGGTTGGTGGTGTGAGTGAGGAAGTGTCCCCTGAGCGGCTCCGTGCCTCCGACACCGACCGCGAACGGGTTCTGAAGGCACTGCGCGACGCCGTCGCCGACGGGCGCCTGGACCTGGAGGAGTTCGAGGAGCGGTCCTCCCTCGCGCACCAGGCGCGCACCCTCGGCGAGCTGCCCGGAATCACCGCCGACCTCCTGCCCCCCGACCGACAGCCCATCCGGCTGGATCCGCAACCGGTCCTCGGCCTGTTCGGCGACGTCAGGCGCGGGGGACGCTGGGTGGCCTATCCCGGTGAGCGGGCCGTGGCCCTCCTCGGCAGGGTCGAGGTGGACATGCGCGAGGCACTCCTCATGCGCAACCACCACCGGATGACCGTGACCGCCGTCCTGGGCCGCGTGGAGATCGACGTCCCCGAGGGCGTCGAGGTGCGGCTGAACGGCTGGTCGTTCCTGGGCAGGCGCACCACCACCGCCCGCCGCTCGCACATGTCCCGCCCTCCCGTGCTGGAGATCGACGGGTTCTCCCTCCTCGGTGTGGTGCGCGTGCGCGCGCCCCGGCGCCGCGGCCTCCTGGGCTGGCGACGCCGGGAGCCCCGCCGCGGTATCGGCGCCTGAGGCGGAGCGGCACCGGATCCGGAAGCCGTCGCCCCAGCGGTTCGCTGGGCCGGTCGGCGGAACGGCCGACGGGGGCGGTGGCGGGCCCCGTCCCGATCCCTGGCCCGCGGCGACCTGCGGCGTTGTCAACATGACGCGCGCAACACCGCCAAGCCCGGGTGAGGTGGCGGTGTGCTCCCGTGCGTCTGGCAGGCTGGAGCTCACAGGTTTTCCCAGGAGAGATGGGTTGCGATGAGCGAGTTCCGTACCGAGCACGACTCGATGGGTGAGGTCAGGGTTCCGGCCGAGGCCAAGTGGCGGGCCCAGACGCAGCGTGCCGTTGAGAACTTCCCGATCTCCGGCCAGGGCCTCGAAGGCGCCCACATCGCCGCCCTCGGCCAGATCAAGGCCGCCGCGGCCAAGGTGAACGCCGAGCTCGGCGTCATCGGCGAGGACCTCGGCAAGGCCGTCCGCGAGGCCGCCCTGGAGGTCGCCGAGGGCAAGTGGAACAGTGAGTTCCCGGTCGACGTCTTCCAGACCGGCTCGGGCACCTCCAGCAACATGAACACCAACGAGGTCGTGGCGTCGCTGGCCACCGAGCGTCTCGGCTCCCCGGTGCACCCCAACGACCACGTCAACGCGTCGCAGTCCTCCAACGACGTGTTCCCCTCCTCCATCCACATCGCCGCCACCTCGGCCGTCCAGAACGACCTCGTTCCGGCGCTGCGGCACCTGGAGCAGGAGCTGACCGGCAAGTCGGCCGAGTTCGCCTCCGTGGTCAAGAGCGGCCGTACCCACCTGATGGACGCCACCCCGGTCACCCTGGGCCAGGAGTTCGCCGGATACGCCGCCCAGGTGCGCTACGGCGTGGAGCGGCTGGAGGCCGTGCTGCCGCGCGTGGCCGAGCTGCCGCTGGGCGGCACCGCCGTCGGCACCGGCATCAACACCCCCGAGGGCTTCTCCGCCCGGGTCATCGCCGAGGTCGCCGCCAACACCGGCCTGCCCCTGACCGAGGCCCGCGACCACTTCGAGGCGCAGGGCGCCCGCGACGCCCTGGTCGAGCTCTCCGGCCAGCTGCGGACCATCGCGATCGGCTTCGCCAAGATCGCCAACGACATCCGCTGGATGGGCTCCGGTCCGACCGCGGGCCTGGGCGAGATCCTCCTGCCCGACCTCCAGCCGGGTTCCTCGATCATGCCGGGCAAGGTCAACCCGGTCCTGTGCGAGGCCATGCTCCAGGTCTCCTCGCAGGTCGTCGGCAACGACGCCGCGGTGGCCTTCGGCGGCGCGAGCGGCAACTTCGAGCTGAACGTGCAACTGCCGATGATCGCCCGCAACGTGCTGGAGTCGATCCGCCTGCTCTCCAACGTCTCGCGCGTGTTCGCGGACCGCTGCGTGGCCGGGATCGAGGCCGACACCGAGCAGTGCCGCGTCTACGCCGAGTCCTCGCCGTCGATCGTCACCCCGCTCAACCGCTACATCGGCTACGAGGAGGCCTCCAAGGTCGCCAAGCAGTCGCTGAAGGAGAAGAAGACCATCCGCGAGGTGGTCGTCGAGCGCGGCTACGTCGAGGACGGCAAGCTCACCGAGGCGCAGCTGGACGAGGCCCTCGACGTGCTGAGGATGACCAACTCCCAGTAGCCGGGCGGCACGGCGGTCCGGGCGACCGGTCGCCGACAGCGGTCACGGGGCACCCCGCGCACGTGCGCGGGGTGTTCCCCTGTCGGGGCCGGGCGGAGCCGGACGGGGGTGCGGCGCGTTCCCCGCTTCGGGAACCTTCCACGCACGGGAGGCATCCGACATTCTTGGAAAGAGCACCGAGAAGCCCGCCTTTCGAGAGGGCAGTACATGTCGAGCAACAGCGACAGTGAACGCGTCGTCGCGGACCGCTACGTTCTGCGCCGCGAACTCGGACGCGGCGGTATGGGCGTGGTCTGGGAGGCCTTCGACCCGTCCCTGGACCGCGTCGTCGCGATCAAGCAGGTGCTTCTCCCCGACCACCTCACCGACTCCGAGCGCGCGGACGCGCACGGCCGGGTCCGGCGCGAGGCGCGGTCGGCGGCGCGGATCAGCCATCCCACGGTGATCACCGTCCACGACGTCCTCGAGTACGGCGGCAACCCGTGGGTGGTCATGGAGCTGATCGAGGGCGGGTCCCTCCAGGAACGGCTCGACGAGCGGGGCGCCCTGCCGGTGGACGTCGTCGCGGAGATCGCGGAATCCTTGCTCAAGGCGGTGCAGGCGGCGAACGCGGCCGGAGTCCTGCACAGGGACATCAAGCCCGGCAACATCATGGTGTCCCTGGACGGCCGGGTGGTCCTCACCGACTTCGGCATCGCCACGGTGGAGGGCGGACCGAGCATCACCCGTACCGGTGCGCTGGTCGGCTCCCCCGAGTACATGCCGCCGGAGAGGCTGGAGGGCGCTCCCGCGGATCACCGGGGCGACCTGTGGAGTATCGGCGTGACCCTGCTCGCGGCCGTGGAGGGGGCGTCCCCGTTCCACCGGGACAGCCTCACGGCGGCGATCGCGGCGGTGATCTCCGCGCCGCTGCCGCCCATGACGCACACCGGATGGTTGAAGCCGGTCATCACGGGACTGCTGGAACGCGATCCGGACCGGCGGCTCACCGTGGACGGGGCGCTGGCCCTGCTGCGCGAACGCGGCGGTCCGAGCGGTGGAGCCCCCGGATTCGGCAGCGGTCCGCAGAGTGTCCACCACGCGCCGAGCGGAGGGCGTACCGCGTTCGGCGGGCCGCCTGGCGGCCACCCCGTCACACGGCCCCCGCTGCCACAGGGGCCTCCTCCGGGGCACATGGGACCCACCGGCCCCGGCAGAGCGGCGGGGCCGAACGAACCGAGTGGGCCGGGCGGGCCGCCGAACCCGGAGGCGCCGTTCCCGCAGGGCCCCGGGCACCGGTCGGCGCCGTCCTACCAGCACCAGCCGGTGCACGCCGGAGGCCACGGCGGCCCGGGTGGTCCCGGAGGTCCCGCCCCGGGCCACGGTCCGCTTCCCGTGGGCGGGAACGCACAGCCGGGCTCGGGAACCACCAAGGTCCTGCTCGGTGTGGGCGCGGGTGCGGTGGCTCTGCTGCTCATCGCCACGGTCGTGGCCGTGGTGCTCCTGCTCCCGGACCAGGAAACCGCGGGCGGAACGGCCACGCCGGTCAGCCCGTCCGAGAGCCAGGCTCCTCCGACCGCGTCCTCCGACGGCGAGGAGGCCAACGTCGGGAACGGCAGCGGCGGCCAGGAGGGCGACGGCGGACAGGACCATGACGGCGGGGACTACGGGGAGGACGGGGACGACAGCGGGGAGCCGCCGTCCTACGACGAGCTGGAGACCTTCGACTCGGAGTGGTTCACCGTGGACTACCCGGCCGGGTGGGAGGTGGACGACAGCCAGATCGACGACACCCTGGCGGTGTTCGTCGCGCCCGGCAGCGACCGCCAGGTGTGGGTGACCGGGTGGACCGAGGAGGAGTTCACCGGGACGAGCGCCGAGTACCTCCAGGAGACCAGGGGCGGCACCGGCGTCTCCGGCGACGTCACGACCGGCTTCACGCAGTTGGAGCTGGAGGACTTCGACGAGGACGACTTCGGGGAGGGGTGGGACGTCGCGCTGGTGGAGGCCGACCTCACCAACGAGACCTGGGCCACCCCGGAGCGGCGTTTCTGGGCCTACGCGATCAGCATGGACTACGAGGGCAGCCGGGTGTTCTACCTGGTCAGTGTGAACGTGCCGCGCGGGGACGCCGACCACTACGACGACCTGCACGAGGACGTCATCGAGACGTTCACCCCGCACCTCTGAGCGCGGGCGGGCGCCTGTCCGCCGCGCACCGCCGACGGAGAACGGCCCCCGCGGGATCGCGGGGGCCGTTGGCGTGATGCGGAGCGGCACGAGGCCGGCGGTTCCGGTGGGCCCCTGTATCCATCCAGCCCCGTGGGGGGGCGTCGGCGGTAGGGGCTGTGGACGACCCCGGTTCAGTACCAGCCGGGATCAGTACCAGCCGACGGACTGGGAGTGGGACCAGGCTCCGCACGGATCGCCGTAGCGGCCCTTGATGTAGTCGATGCCCCACGCGATCTGGGTGGCGGGATTGGTCTGCCAGTCGTCACCGTGGGAGGCCATCTTGCTGCCGGGCAGGGACTGCGGGATGCCGTAGGCGCCCGAGCTGGGGTTCTGCGCGGTGTGGTTCCAGTTGCTCTCCTTCTCCCACAGGGGTTCGAGGCAGCCGCTGAACTGGTCCTCGCCCCAACCCTCGTCGAGCACCATCTGGAGGGCGATGCCCTTGGGGTCCCCGGAGAAGACGGGGGGCTCTTCCTCTTCCTCCTCCTTCTCCTCCTCGATGTCACTCCCTTCGACCTGGGTCGTCTGGACTCCGTTGCCGCGAGCCGCGTCACGCTGTTCCTGAGCCTGGCCGCGCAGAGCCTGGAGCTCCTCCTGGCTCAACTGCTCGGAGAAGAACTCGGCCTCGGTGTCGGCGGCCTCCCCGGTTTCGGTGTCGGCGGTGGGTTCCTCGGCGTCCGGTGTGGCGGCACTGGCCGCCACGTCCGGGGCGACGTCGTCATCCGCGAAAGCGGAGACGGCGAAGGTCGCACCCGCGACGAGGGTCGCCGCACCGACCGCCGCCGTACTGCGCAGCGACATTCGGTTGAGTAGCACGATTGCCTTTCCCAAGAGGGGGGTCATGGGCGGGGAAAGCCTTATTAATACCAGTTGTTGGCTTGGGAGTGGGACCAGGCTCCGCACGGATCGCCGTAGCGGCCCTTGATGTAGTCGATGCCCCACGCGATCTGGGTGGCGGGATTGGTCTGCCAGTCGTCACCGTGGGAGGCCATCTTGCTGCCGGGCAGGGACTGCGGGATGCCGTAGGCGCCCGAGCTGGGGTTCTGCGCGGTGTGGTTCCAGTTGCTCTCCTTCTCCCACAGGGGTTCGAGGCAGCCGCTGAACTGGTCCTCGCCCCAACCCTCGTCGAGCACCATCTGGAGGGCGATCTCCTTGGGCGACCCGGAGGGAGCCGGCGCGGTGGATACGTCGCCGGAGGAGTCGGAACCGCCGGAGGAGTCGGCCTCGGTCTCGGGTTCGGGCTCGGGTTCGGGGATCTCACTGCCCTCCCCGCTGGCGGACCGAACGGCCGCGTCGACCGCCGTCTCGGCCCGTACCCGGTTCTCCTCGCGCTGGTCCTCCCGGTCGCCGTGGTCGGGCTGCGCGGCGAAGAAGTCGTCGGCGCCTCCCCCTGCAGGCTTCTGGAGCACTGCCGACTGCTCGGGTACCGCCGCGGAGGAGGTGAGCTGTCCGGGGCCGACCACGCCGCTCGACGAGGTCGCGGCGACCGCGAACGTGCCTCCGGCGACGAGGGCCGCGGCGCCGACGGCACCCGCGTGACGCAGTGAGAACAGACTGGGTGGCAAGATCGCCCTTTCGCGTAGACGCACACGTGCCCCACGGGCCTTCGTGTGTTGTGCTTCGCCGCTGCTGACCACGTGGCCCGGGGTGGTGTGCGCGGGGGGACGGACCTGCCGTTCGACCGACCGCGGCACGGGGCGCATCACGTGGGAGGGGATGTGTGCGCAGCGGTTCCAGACTGCACCATCGTCACGATGAAGTAACGCCGGTTTTACTGTGCCTTGGCTCACATCACGGAATGCATCCGAAATGCGGGGCTTTGACCTGGCGTTCGACACGAAGAGTCAGGAGATGGCCAAAGCACTCCGGGGAGCGGAGAGGGTCTCGGCGCTCCTCACGGAGGACACGTCCCACCGGACGCGGTGCTCCTGAGTACCCGTACGGATGTGCGCGGCTCCACCAGGGACGAGGATGGCGCCATGAACGTCCACGGATCCCCGCCCTTCCCCGAGGGCCTCCGGTCCAGCTGTCCGGACTGCCGCGCTCCCCTGCCCGTCCAGCTCCGGAACTGCCCGCGGTGCGGACTCCTCCTCGTCGGCGGCACGGCCCAGCGCCTGTGGCGGATCGATTCCGAGATCGCGCTGCTCAACGACCGCGAGCAGAAGCTGTACGGCGAACGCGCCTCCGTGATGGGACTCCTGCGGGAGGAGTCGGCACGGGCCGCCTCCCATGCGGGCACCCGGGCCGACGCCGCAGGTGCCGTCGGCGCCCCCGCCTCCGCCGAGGCGGCCGGTGTCGCGGAGCAACGGCCCCAGGGACCGGCGCCCGAACCGGCCCGCGCCGCCCCGGAGCACCAGCGGGAAGAGGCGGTGCGGGCGCCCTCGCGTCCCCCGAAGGCTCCGCTGACCGGGGAGGTCACCCGGCGCTCCGCGCAGAACGTCATCCTCGGGCTGGGCGGCCTGCTCGTCGGCATCGCCGCACTGGTCTTCGCCATCTGGACGTGGAGCGACATGGGCACCGGCGCCCGCGCCGGAGTCCTCGGGGTCACCACCATGGCCTTCGCCGCCCTGGCCCTCCCCCTGCACCGGCGCGGTCTGAGGGCCACCGCCGAGACCTTCGGCTGCCTGGCCGCCGCGCTGCTGTGCGTCGACGCCCTCGCCCTGTGGCTGCTGATGTCCGACCGGCTCGGGGGCGGCCCCGGCTACACGGCCGCGGCGCTGGCCGCCATCGGCTCACTGATGGTGCTCTATCCGGTGTTCGTGCCGCTACGGTCCCCGCGCGTCATCGCCGTCCTGCTGTGTCAGCCGGTTCCGGTGCTGTTGATGTTCTCCCTTCCCCCCGGGGAGGTGTGGCTCTGGACGCTGCCCGTCCTCGCCGCGACCGCGTTCGGCGACCTGCTCGTGGTCAGGTGGCTCGGTGGGCCCCGACCGGGCCGCCCCGTGCGCACCCTCCACGTCACCGCGACGGTGCTGTGGGCGCTCACCCTGTTCCTGACGGCCGCGCTGGTCCTCGCCGACCCCGGATCCGACGCTCCGCAGACCCGGTGGGCCCTGGCCGCCGCCCTGCTGCTGTCGGGTGCGACCGGGCTGCTGCTCGCCCGCCGCCCCCTCGGCACCGCCGCCGGGAGCCGTGCCCCCGCGAGCGCCCCCACGGTCATCGCGCTCCTGGCTCTGGGTATGACGCCGCTGGCCGCCGGGCCCGCGCACCTGCCCGTGCTGCCACGGGTGCCCGCGGCCCCGTGGAGCGGCGGTCCCTCCACCGTGACCGAGCCCGCGCTCCGGGTGCTGGAACTGTCCGGCCCGATGACCGCTCAGGCCCACGGAACGCTCCACCTGGCCGCCGTCCTGGTCGGTGCCGTCCTGTCCCTGGGCGTGGTGGTCCTGCTGCGCCGCGACGTGCTCGTGCCCGCCGCTGCCCTGGTCGTCCCGCCCACGCTGCTGTCGTTTCCGCTGCTGCTGGGGCTGCCGCACGTGGTGGCGACCGTGTGGGCACTGCTGGTCGGCGCCGCGCTGGTCCTGGGCACGGCCCTGCCGCCGCGCCGGCGCACGGCCTGGGTCCCGGCGGCCACCGGGACCCTGACCCTGGCCACCGGTCTGCTGTGGTCGCTCCCGCACCAGTACACCTCCCTGGGAGCGCTGCTGTTCCTGGGCGTGACCGCACTGGTCACCGTGCTGCTGTACCGCCGTACCGCACCCGGGGAGGCCCCGGCGGCGCTGTACGGGGCGGGACTGCTCCTGTGGTCGCTGGCCCTGCTGACCGGGGCGTTCTTCCTGCTGGGGCTCGTGATCTCGGAGGCGGTGCCGCCCCCGGCGTGGTGGCTGATCGCCGTCGCCGGCCTTTCGGCCGGGGCGACCGCGCTGGTGCTCGGCCGGGTACCCGCCCCCTTCGCTCGGGCGGACCGCTCCGTACCCGGCCCGCGGGCGCTGTTCACCCTCCTCGGGCTGCTCCTGCTGGCGACCGCCCCGTTGCTGGCCGGGCGCGCCCAGAGCCCCGGCCTGCCGCTCCTCGCCCGCACCGAACCGTGGTCGGAGCCGGTGTCGGCGATGTCGGACCCCGCGTACTCGGTCCTGGGGCTGTCGGCGCAGGCGGGCGGCGCGGCGGCGGCCGGAACGGCGGTCGGGGTGCTCGCGGCCGGTGCCGCGGCGGTGGCGCTGGTCCGGCTGCTCGACCGGCACCGGACGGCGACCGCCGCCGCACTCGCCGCGCCGACCGCGCTGGTCCCCCTGCCGCTGGTCCTGGGGCTGCCGTACGTGGTGGCGGTGGTGTGGACGGTGCTGGTGGGGACGGTTCTCGTGCTGTGCGCCGCGCCCGCCGCCCGACACGGGTCCGGCTGGGTCCCGGCGGTCTCGGGGCTGCTCACCCTGGTGCTGGGCCTGGTCTGGGCACTGCCCGAGTGGTACACGACCCTGGTCGCGCTCGTGCTGGTGGCCGCGACCGCGCTGGCCGAAGCGCTGGTGCTGCACCGTCTGAACGGTCGGTGGCCCGGAGGACCGGTGCCGCTGGTGCGCACCGTGACACTGGTCCTGGGCGCGCTCACCCTGCCCACCGGCCTCGTGGCCCTGGCCTCCACCTTCGCTCTGGACGCGGTGGCCGACCCGGTGTCCTGGTGGTTCCTGGGCGCGGCCCTGCTGCTGGTCGCGTCGGCCTCGATGGTGGTCGGGCAGGTGCCGTCTCCGCCGTCGTCCTCGGGCACGTCGGCTCCCGGCGCTTCGGTCTCCCCGGCGGTGTCCCGTCCGGCTCCGGTGATATCGCCGTTCACCGTGGTCGGCATGCTGCTGCTGGCCTCCGTCCCGCTGGTGGTGGGGCCGCGCACGCTGCCCGCGCTGGCGCTGTTCTCACGGGCCCATCCCCCGGCCTCGGCCCCTCCGTCGGCCCTGGTGGAGTCCGCACACGCCTTCCTCGGCCTGGCCGGACCTCTGGAGGCGTCCGTCGCCGCGGCGGTCGGTGTGCTGGTGTCCGGGCTGCTGGCCGCGGGAGCGGCCGCGCTGCTGGCGCGGCGATGGGCTCCGCACACGGCCGCCCTCGTCGTGCCGCCCGCGCTGGTTCCGCTGCCGCTGATCCTGGACGCGCCGTTCCTCGTCGTACTGGTGTGGACGTTCGCGGTGGGCTCGGCACTGGCCCTGTGGTCGGCTCTGACCCGGGACCGGTGGGCCGGCCCGCTGGCGGGGGCGACCGGACTCCTCACCCTGGTGCTGGGGTCGAGCTGGGCACTCGCGCAGGAGCACGCGAACACCGGTGCCCTGATGGCGGTCGCGGTGGTCGGCGCGGTGGTGGCGGCGCTGGCGCGGACCCCCGTTCCGGCGGTCGGCGCCACGGCGGTGGCCACGGCGGCGACGGGGGCGTTCGCCCTGGCCCTGCCGCTGCTGCTGGGGGCTCCCGTGGAGTACGCGGCCCTGGCTCCGATCGCGATGGTCGCCGCGGTGGCCGCGGCGGCGCCGAGGCTGCGCGGTCCCCTGGTGCCGGCGGCGGAGGTCCCGGCGTGCCTGTGGGCGGTGGCGGCGCTGGTCACCACCGTGTCGGCGGGGGCACGGCTGGAACTGGTCGCGCTGGCGCTGGCGGTGGTCGGGGTGGTCGCGCTGGCGACCGCCGTGCGGCCGAACCGGCGCTGGTCCGCGCTGGTGGGCGCCCTGCTGATGTTCGCCGCGCTGTGGACGGTGCTGGCCGCGTGGGACGTGGCCGTACCCGAGGCGTACACGGTGCCACCCGCCCTCGCCGCGCTGGCCATCGGCTGGGAGTGGAGCCGCAAGGCGGCCGGGACACCGTCTAGTTGGTCCGCCTACGGCGGCGGACTGACGCTGCTGCTCCTGCCCACGGTGGTGCTGGTGTTCCTGGAGGGAGGCATGGTCTGGAGGGTGCCCGCCGTGCTCGTGCTGGGGCTGGCCGTGGTCGTGTGGGGTCTGCGTCGACGGCTCCAGGCGGCGCTGGTCCTGGGCGGGGTGGTGCTGGTGGCGACGTCGCTGCGGGCGTTCGGACCGCCGTTGTGGGACCTGACCCGGCTGGTACCGAACTGGCTGCCGTTCGCCGTGGCGGGCGTGCTGCTGCTGGTGATCGGCGCCCGCTACGAGGCGAGCCTGGAACGGCTGCGACGCCTGGGCCGGTTGGTGATGGGCATGCGCTGAGCCGCGCGGACCGCCGTCTGATCCCGACAGAGGTTTTCGCCCGCCTCCGCGACCGCTGGTGGGCCAGTGTGAGCGCGGGGTTGGTCAGGGCCCGTAACGCGGCCGCCGGCCCCGGGTGCCCCTGGCGCTGGAGAACGGCGGCGCGCCCGTGGTGGGTGAGTGCCGTCGTCCGAGCCCTTCCCCGGCCGTCGCTCCCGGCCTGGGGGAGGGAACCCGGACGATACCGTCGGCGCTACGAGGACTTCTCGTCGACCTGGATGTCCCACGTGACAGTGCCGCCGTCGACAGCGGTCGTCGTGATGGTGACGTTGTGCAGAACGCTGCCCTCGAAGAAGTTGCAACTCATCTCGGCTCCCACCTCCGCGCGGAGGTGGGAGGCGGTGCAGGCGAAGTTCTGGGGGGAACGGCCAGCAGCCTGCAGCGCTGCGGTTGACTGCTCAACGACCTCTGCGGCGGAAACCTGGCCCTCGCTCGCCACGGCGGTGGCGTTGTCGGTGGCGGCGGTCTCCTCGGCGTCGTCCTGGGCCGCGCCGTCCTCCTCGGCGGCGGTGTCGCCGGCCGGGGCCTCGTCGACCTGGACGTCCCACTGGACGTCGTCACCGTCGACCGAGGTCGTCGTGACGGTCACGCCGAGGCTCTCGCCGCCGTGGGTGAGCTCGCAGCGGATCTCGGCGTCCACCTCCGCGGGTAGGTCCTCGGGGCAGGTGAACCCGTCCGGGGCCTGGCCGATCTGCTCGGTCAGCATCTCGCTCGACCGTTGGGCGACCTGGTCGGCGTCGACGGCGGCGGGGCCACCGATACCGAAGTCGAACGAGCAGCCGGTGGACAGGACCAGGGGCAGCGCTCCCAGAGCCGCTCCGATGATTCGATGACGTCCGAACTGCCGCATCGCGGCCTCCTCAGTGTGCGGTGACATGCCACGTGGACAGACACCGGAAACGGTGTGGAGGTTCCGGAAGCGAGCCTTTCGATATGCAGCCGTGGTCTCATGCCCGGTTCGTTCACCCGGTGTTCGCGGGGGAGCCGCACGAGTCGGCCCACGACCTGCTCGGCACCTGGGGACACGCTCCCCACCGGCACCCCGACGACTCCCGTGAGCCCCGTGGGACTCCGGGTCGAGGGCACGGAACCGCCGGTCCCGCCGGCCCGTGGGCAGCGGAAGGGCCCGCCCCGCGCGCCGGCGCGCGGGGCGGGCCCGTTCTGCGGCTAGTTCTCCAGCAACTCGGTGACCAGGGCGGCGATCGGCGACCGCTCGGACCGGGTCAGGGTGACGTGCGCGAACAGGGGGTGGCCCTTGAGCTTCTCGATCACCGCGACCACGCCGTCGTGGCGGCCCACGCGCAGGTTGTCGCGCTGGGCGATGTCGTGGGTGAGCACCACCCGCGAGTTCTCGCCCAGGCGGGACAGCACCGTGAGCAGCACGTTGCGCTCCAGGGACTGGGCCTCGTCGACGATCACGAACGCGTCGTGCAGCGAGCGCCCCCGGATGTGCGTGAGCGGCAGGACCTCCAGCATCCCCCGGTCCACGATCTCCTCGATGACGTCCTCGCTGGTCACCGCGGACAGGGTGTCGTGCACCGCCTGGCCCCAGGGGGTCATCTTGTCGTTCTCGGTCCCGGGCAGGTAGCCCAGTTCCTGGCCGCCGACCGCGTACAGCGGCCGGAACACCATCACCTTGCGGTACTGGCGGCGCTCCAGGACGGCCTCCAGGCCGGCGCACAGGGCCAGGGCGGACTTACCGGTGCCCGCGCGTCCGCCCAGGGACACGATGCCCACCTCGGGGTCGGTGAGCAGGTCCAGGGCGATGCGCTGCTCGGCGCTGCGGCCGTGCAGACCGAACACGTCCCGGTCACCGCGCACCAGCTTCACCGACTTGTCGGGCTGGACCCGGCCCAGCGCCTTGCCGCGCTCGGACACCAGCACCATTCCGGTGTGGCAGGGGAACTCGCGGGCCTCCTCGATGTCGCTCTCGCCGTTCGTGAACAGCTCACCGATCTGGTGGGCGGGCACGTCCAGTTCGGCCATGCCCGTCCAGCCGTGCTCGATGGCCAGCTCGGCGCGGTACTCGTCGGCGGCCAGGCCGATCGAGGACGCCTTGATCCGCATCGGCAGGTCCTTGCTCACCAGGACGACGTTCGCGCCCTCCTCCTGGAGGTTGCGGGCCACCGTGAGGATCCGGGTGTCGTTGTCGCCGAGCCGGAAGCCCGCCGGCAGGATCCCCGAATCGCTGTGGTTGAGCTCCACGCGCAGCGTTCCGCCCTGGTCGTTCACCCGCACCGGGACGTCCAGGCGGCCGTGGACGGCCCGAAGGTCGTCGAGGCGGCGCAGCGCGTTGCGTGCGAAGTATCCGAGTTCCGGGTGGTGACGCTTGCTCTCCAGTTCGGTGATCACCACCACGGGGATGACGACCTCGTGTTCGGCGAACCGGCTCATGGCCTGAGGGTCGGCGAGCAGGACGCTGGTGTCGAGCACGTGGACGCGCCCACCCTCTCCTACCTCCGTGTGGGGGTCGGCGGAGGACTGGGTGTCACGGTGATCGGTAGAGGAACTAGCCACTCGTTCTCCCCTTGGGCACCACTGGGGCACCCTACTGTCACGGGATCATGGAGGACCGGGACCTGACCCGCGAGGGCCGGGTCCGGCCCTCCTCGTTGACGTTCCGCGAGGGCGGAGGAGATCAATGAGCCGGGGCCTCCCGAACGGGTGGGCGAACGCCACCCGCTACTTCCGACGCTACGCGTCCGTGCTCCCGTTTCCAAGGAACCTCCCTCTCCACGCGGTGAACTCCGTGTTAAGAGGGCGGTCTTCGGAAGGACCCGGGGATCAGGATCCGTAGCGGCGGTTGCGCGCGCCGTACGAGCGCAGTGCGCGCAGGAAGTCCACTCTGCGGAACGCAGGCCAGAAGACCTCACAGAAGTAGAACTCCGAGTGCACGCTCTGCCACAGCATGAAACCGGACAGGCGCTGCTCCCCCGACGTTCGGATGAGCAGGTCGGGGTCGGGCTGGCCGCGCGTGTAGAGATGCCGTGCGATGTCCTCGATGTCCAGGCGCTCGGCCAGCTCCTGGACATCGGTGCCCTTGGCCGCCTCCTCGTGCAGGAGGGACCGAACCGCATCAGCGATCTCACGTCTACCTCCATACCCGACGGCGACGTTGACAACCAGGCCCGGGTTGCCGGATGTGGCCGCCTCCGTCTCCTTGAGCTCGCGGGCGGTGGAGGCGGGCAGGATGTCGAGCGCTCCGACGGGGCGCGTGTTCCACCCCTCCTCGCGCAGCCGGGCGATGGTCTGCTCGATGATGCGCACCAGCGGGCCGAGCTCGGACTCGTCGCGGGTGAGGTTGTCGGTGGACAGCATCCAGAGGGTGACCACCTGCACGCCCACCTCGTCGCACCAGCGCAGCAGCTCGAAGATCTTGTTCGCGCCCGCCTGGTGGCCCTGTTCGGCCGCCCGGAGTCCGCTGATCTTGGCCCAGCGCCGGTTTCCGTCCATGGCCACTCCGACGTGGCGGGGGATCTCCTGGCTGGTCAGCCGACGTTCGATACGCCGCTCGTACAGCCAGTACAGGGGGTCACGGAGCCCCATTGGCGAAACCTCTCAGAGCTGGATAGGGACAGCACACCGCTGGAAAGGATGTGTTGACGGGGATGGCTCCAGCGTAGTTCGCCCCCGGATGTCACGTCACGGTCAGGGACTTGCGCACATGCTTGCGTCCCTGGTGGATACGGGACTTCACGGTGCCCAGGGCCAGGTTGAGCTCGGACGCGATCTCGTTGTAGTCCATCTGGCACAGGTCGCGCAGGACCAGCGGGGCCACCAGGTTGGGGCGGTCCTTCTCCAACTGGTCGAGGGCCTCCAACAGGTCGATACGGGAACCGGCGATGACGCTGGTGGTGCGGGGATCGCTCTGGTGGGGCATACGTTCGGCCTCGGTGGGGAACTCGGCCGAACGGCGCTTCATCGAGCGGTAGGTCTGCCGCGCGGAGTTGGACACCACCGTGTACAACCAGGTGGTGAACAGGGAGTCGCCCTTGAAGCTGTCGATCTTGCGGGCCACGCGCAGCAGCGCGTCCTGGCACGCCTCCTCGGCGTCCTGGCGGTAGGGCAGGAAGCGTGAGCACCGGCGCAGCACCTCGGGCTGGATCCGCCGGAGCAGGGCGTCCAGGGCGTCGGCGTCGCCGCCCTTGGCCCGGCGCGCGAGATCCTCCAGCTCCTCGTCGACGTTGCTGGCCACCCGGCGCCGGGGCGTGGGGGTCTCCTCGTGGTCTGCGTGGTCACTACTGCGCATGGCTGGTCTCTCCCTGACTGACGGCAGACGTCCGACCGTCCGCTCCGGACGCGTGTGCGCCCGTCCGTTTCGAGGGTCACACGTGTATGGGACGCCTACGGCCCCCGTCTGGCTCCACCCTCACCACGACTCATGTTCCCCCGCGACCGCCCACATGGCGCGGAACCCGTCGGGTCGCCCTCGGTCCCCGTGGCGGAGGACCTCGGCATCACCCGGTGAGGGGATCATATAGACGGTAGGCAATGTGAAGGTACAGATGGTGTATTAGTGGGCAACGACCGCGTATTCACCCCTGACAGACCGAGGCGGAAATGAGCCAACCGGAGGCCTTCGGACGTTACCGCGTCATTCGGCGCCTTGGGTCCGGTTCCTTCGCCACGGTCTGGTTGGCGCAGGACGACCTGCTCAACTATCCGGTGGCCATCAAGGTACTCGCCGAGAACTGGGCGCACCAGCTGGACATCCAGCACCGCTTCCTGGAGGAGGCGCGCATCCTGCGCCAGACCGACTCCACGTGGCTGGTGGCGGTGCACGACGTGGACGTGCTGCCCGACGGGCGGCCCTACATGGTGATGACCTACGCCGATCAGGGAAGCGTCGCAGACCTCGTTCAGCGAGGTCAACTGCCCTTGGACGAGGCACTGCGGCTGTTGACCGAGATCGGCCAGGGCATCACCGTGCTGCACAACCACGGCACGATCCACCGTGACATCAAGCCGTCGAACGTGCTGCTCCAGTCGTCACCGGTGGGGCAGCGGGTGCTCGTGGCGGACCTGGGGTTCGCCAAGTCGATCGACGAGGCATCGGGCTTCACCGCGGCGGCCGGGACACCCGGCTACATGTCCCCGGAGCAGAGCATCCCCGGCGGTGACCTGGACGTTCGCTCCGACGTGTACTCGCTGGGCGCGGTCGCCTACGAACTCATCACCGGCCGCCCGCCGTCGCGTCCGCCGGTGAGGATTCCTCCTGGCCGGATCCGGCCAGCTCTGCCTCCGGCACTCGACGAACTCATTCTGTCGGCGCTTTCGGTGGACCGGGAGAGCCGTCCGGCGGATGCCAAAACCTTCACCGACCGGGTCAGGACCATCCGGATGGCGCCCGACCTGCCCCGGGCGGTGCCGTGGTGGCAGCGGCACCGGATGCCGTGGCAGCGGGCGGCCGCGCTGGTGGCCTCCCTCGTCGTGCTGGTGGGCACCCTCACGGCCTCGACCGGCAGCCCGGGGCTGTCCCTGACCACGGTGCGCCACGCCGCCCAGCAGGTCCGCGTACCGGTGCCGCTGGTGTGGGCCCGTGAGTTCCACACCGGTCGGGAGGCGCACCCGGCGGCGACCGGGGGCGGACTGCTGGTGGCGACCGACGTCGACGGGTGGTACTCCACCGACACGCGGTCCTACGGGGTCTACGCGACGGTGGTGCCGGGCGACCGCGGTCTGGGTGAGATCGGCACCGATCCGTGCGGGACCGAGCCGAAGGAGCGCGAGCTGGACACCGGCACCTGGGAGGGCACGGTGTGGGAGTGGCCCGAGTGCGCCGGCAACGGCTCGTTCAGCAGCGCCGCCGTGCACCAGCCGGGCGTGCCGGAAACCGTGTACCTGGAGGTCCGCCAGCCGGGGCACCGCCCCGACCTGGTGAACGAGATCATCGACGGTACGACCGTGAGCTGAGCGCGCCACGCGACCGCCGCCGCGCCCCTTTCCTCCGTGAGGCCGATGAGTCCGCGCCTCCGCCGGAGTCCGTTCCTGGTGACGCCCCCCTGTTCGGCGGGGGCACGCACGAGAGGGAGCAACGGCCATGGCGAGCACGCACACCCTGAGGACGCCCGACGGGACCCTGTACTACGAGGTCCGTGGAGAGGGGCCCGTCCTCGTACTCACGGGCGCGCCCATGGGCGCGGAGGAATTCACCCCGGTGGCCGACCTGCTGGCGCGGGACCGCACCGTCCTCACCCACGACCCCAGGGGTATCTCCCGCAGCCCCCTGAACGACCCGGAGCAGGACTCCACTCCCGAGCTGCGCGCCGACGACCTCATCACCCTCCTGGACGCCCTCGACGCGGACTCCGCGGACGTGCTGGGGAGCAGCGGCGGCGCGGTGACCGCGCTGGCGCTGGCCGAGCGGCACCCCCGCCGGGTCCGTACGGCCGTCGCTCACGAACCGCCCCTGATGGAACTGCTGCCCGACGCCGCCGAACAGCGCGCGGCGACCGAGGACGTCATCGCGACCTACCACCGGGAGGGTGTGTCGGCGGCCTGGGCCGAGTTCATGGCCAACGCCGGGTTCCCGGTGGAGGAGGGCGACGGCGCCCCGGCCGAGGAGCCCCCGGAGCGGATGCTCGCCGACAGCGCCCGCTTCTTCGCCCACGAACTGCGGCACACCGCCCTGTACGTGCCCGACACCGACGCCCTTCGCAGCGGGCAGGCCCGGATCGTCGTCGGTGTCGGCTCGGACTCCGGCTCCCTGAGCACCTCACGGACCTCCACGGCGCTGGCCGACCTGCTCGGTACCGCGCCGGTCGCCTTCCCCGGCGGGCACGGCGGCTTCGCCGACGACCCCGAGGGCTTCGCCGCCGTGCTGCGCGGGGTCCTCAGTCCAGCAGCTGCTCCCGCAGGTCCTCGGGAGAGGTGACCGGGAGCTTGCAGACGAAGCCCTCGCACACGTAGGCGGTCGGCTGCCCGCCGACCGGCACGCGGTCGCGCAGCAGCGGTACCCCGCCGTCGTCGCGGCCGTCGCCCCGGGACAGCACGGTGCCCAGCGGCGCCCAGGTCAGCGCGGTGCGCACCAGCTCACCGGTCCGGGGGTCCTCGGGGTCCCCCACCACCGCGACGGCGCGCGGCCCGGTCAGGACCGCCTCACCGGTGGCCAGGCCCCATCCGGCGAACCGGGGGGCCTTCTCCGCCAGCAGCACCACCGGCGACAGCGCTTCCTCGGCAGCGGCGCGGTGCCGCTCGGAACCGGTCAGCGCGGCGTGGGCGAGCAGCGCGGACGCCGCCGCCGACCGGCCGGACGGCGTGACGTTGTCGGTGGGGTCCTGAGGGCGGTTGAACAGCTTCTCGGCGTCGTCCGCGGTGTCGTAGAACCCGCCGGACCCGTCGCCGAAGTGCTCCAGGACTGTGTCCAGCAGGCGTCCTGCCTCGTGCGCGTACCGCGGTTCCCCGGTCGCCCCGTGCAGGACGAGCAGCCCCTCCGCGACGTCGGCGTAGTCCTCCAGCACCCCGGCGCTGGTGCCCGGCCGGCCGTTGCGGGAGGTGCGGGCCAGGCGCCCGTCCCGCAGGTGTACGCGCAGCAGCAGGTCCGCGGCCTCGCGGGCGGCCTCCACCAGCTCGGGGCGCTCCAGCAGGATCCCGGCCTCGGCCAGGGCCGCGATCGCCAGACCGTTCCATGCGGCCACGACCTTGTCGTCGCGGTCGGGGGCGACCCGCTCCTGGCGGGCGTTGAACAGCGCCTCACGGACCCGTTCGTAGCGCCAGGGGTCGGCGGGCGGTTCGGGCAGCTGGAGCACCGAGGAGCCGTGCTCGAAGGTGCCCTCCTCCGTGACACGGAACACCTCGGCCGCGAAGGCCGCGTCCTCCCTGTCGAGGACCTCCCGCACCTGGGCGGGCGTCCACACGTAGTAGGTGCCCTCCGCGCCCTCGCTGTCGGCGTCCAGCGCCGAGGCGAACCCGCCCTCGGGCGTGCGCAGGTCGCGCAGCATCCAGTCCGCGGTCTCCCCGGCCACCCGGCGCAGCAGGGCGTGCGCGTCGCCCTCGACGACCCCGGGGCCCGGGGGCCGGCGGGCCATGCGCGTGTAGGCGCGCAGCAGCAGCGCGTTGTCGTAGAGCATCTTCTCGAAGTGGGGCACGACCCACTCCTGGTCCACCGAGTAGCGCGCGAACCCGCCGCCGAGCTGGTCGTAGATGCCGCCCCGGGCCATCGCCAGCGCGGTCCCGAAGGCCATCAGCCCGGCCGGAGCGGGCTCGTCGGCGGTCTGGTGGGAGCCGGTGCGCTCGTCCTGCGCGGTGAGGAAGGACAGCAGCATCGACGGCGGGAACTTGGGCGCCGTGCCGAAACCGCCGTGGTCGCGGTCGTAGTCGCGCACCAGTGCCTGGACGGCCAGGTCGAGCTGGGCGGCGGAGGGCGGCGGCGCGGTTGCCAGGGTGCGCGGACCGCTGAGCGCCTCCACCACCCGCTTCCCCTGGTCGAGCAGCTCGGTGCGCTGCTCCCGCCAGGCGTTGGCCACGGCCTCCAGCAGGCGCTGGAAGTGGTCGCGCGGGAAGTAGGTACCGCAGTAGAACGGGGCGCCGTCGGGGGTGGTGAACACGGTCATGGGCCACCCGCCCTGGCCGGTCATGGCCTGGGTGGCCTCCATGTAGACCGCGTCGACGTCGGGGCGCTCCTCGCGGTCCACCTTGATGTTGACGTACAGGGCGTTCATCCGGGCCGCGGTCGCCTCGTCCTCGAAGGACTCGTGGGCCATCACGTGGCACCAGTGACAGGCCGAGTATCCGATGGAGACGAGCACGGGCACGTCGCGGCGGCGCGCCTCGGCGAAGGCCTCCTCACTCCAGGGCCACCACTCCACGGGGTTGTCGGCGTGCTGCAACAGGTACGGGCTGGTCGCGTCGCTCAGGCGGTTGGACATGTTCCAACTCTGCCACTCGAAGACGGGGGCCGTCTGCCACCTGGAGGCGGGAACCGTCCCGTTCCCGCTGGGTCAGGGCGGGAACGGTCCCTCAGGTCCGCGGAGTGGTGTCCTCCGCGGAGGCGTCCTCGGAGGAGGCCTCCGCGGCGGAGGACCCCCGGGCGGAGGCGTCGGCCCCCGCCGTGAAGTCGTCGTCCTTGGGCAGGGCGCGGAGCTTGCCCATGAGGCTGCGCATGAGGAAGTACAGCCCTACGCCGATCGCGAAGACGACGAGGAAGCCCAGGACACCGGGCGTCACGGTGTCACTGTCGAGTTCGAGGTCGCTCGCCAGCACCGCCGCGGACGGGAGAAGGGTGTTCATACCACTCATACTCTCACTGCTTCTCGGACGCCCGCGAAGAGGTCCTTCTCCGGGACCTCGGTGTCCACCGTCGAACGCACCAGGTGGTAGTCCTCGGTCGGCCAGGCCTCCGCCACGACGTCGTTGGGCACGGCGAACCAGAACCCGTTGGGGTCCACCTGGGTGGCGTGTGCCTTGAGGGCCTCGTTGGCGACCTCGAAGTACTCGCTGCAGTGAACGCGTGTGGTCATCTCCCAGCGGGGGCGGTCGCGGTCCTTGAGCCGCTCCATCCACTCCTCGAAGGGGTTCGCCATGCCGCGCGAGGCCAGCATGTCGGCCAGGGCCTCGAACCGCTCGGGCGGGAAGGACACGAAGTAGTACAGTTTGAGCGGCTGCCAGGGCTCGCCCGCGTCCGGGTAGGCGTCGGGGTCGCCCGCGGTGTCGAAGGCGTGCATCGACACCTTGTGGGTCATGATGTGGTCGGGATGCGGGTAGCCGCCGTTCTCGTCGTAGGTGAGGATGACGTGCGGGCGGAACCGGCGGATGGACGCCACGAGGGGTGCGGCGCCCTCCTCGACCGGGAGGCTGGCGAAGCTGCCCTCCGGCAGGGGCGGCAGCGGGTCGCCCTCGGGCAGGCCGGAGTCGACGAAACCGGCGAACTCCTGGTGGACCCCGAGGATCTCCCTCGCCCGGTCCATCTCCTCGCGGCGGACCTGGGCGATGTTCTCTCGGATCTCGGGACGCTCCATGGCGGGGTTGAGGATGTCGCCGCGTTCGCCACCGGTCATGGTGACGACCAGCACGTCGACGCCCTCGTCCACGTAGCGCGCCATCGTGGCCGCGCCCTTGCTGGACTCGTCATCGGGGTGGGCATGAACGGCCATAAGCCGCAGGCGCTCGGACAACGAAGGGTTCTCCTTGACTAGTGGCCGGACGCGGGGGCGCGGCCGTCCGGCTCCCCGGTGCCCGGATCGGACGACTCACGCGCGGGCCGCGTGGGGAGGCTGTCAGGTCGGGGATATCTTAGACAACACCGTCCCCTTGTTCGGAGATTCCCGATGCAGCCGACCCCGGAAGAAGACGCCGTGAACAGTGCCGACGACGCGGCCGACAGCGCGGCCGACTCCCCGGCCCGTACCGCGCCCGCGCTACGCAAGCGCCACGGCAACGGCCCGGTCTTCTTCGTCATCGCCACCGTGTTCGCGGTGCTGAGCGCGGTCGGCTGGGGCTACTCCGTGATGAACTACAGCGGTCTGGGCGGCGGCGTGTACCACCAGGTGGTGTCGTATTCGGCACCCACGCCCGACGAGGCGACCATCGTGTACGAGGTGAACAGCAAGAACGGTGCCGAGTGCCTGATCGTGGCGCTGGACGAGAAGCTCGTCGAGGTGGGCCAGGCGGACAGCGATGTCGAGGCCGGGAACCGTACGGTCACCACGACCGTTGAAACGCTTCGTCAGGCTGCCACGGTAGAAGTGGCCTCGTGTAGGGAACAAGGTTCACAGGACTGATCCACCGAGCCCCTTCCTGCCGGTCCCGACGGCACCGGCGAAATCACGAGCATCCGTGTGTCGCGACGCACGGTGATATTCTCGTAAGTTCAGCTCAGGCCGCCTGGTGGCCTCTGCTACTAGTACACAAGGAGTTCCCGTGACCCAGACCCGCGATGACAACGTCACCTGGCTCACCCAGGAGGCGTACAACCGGCTCAAATCGGAGCTGGACCACCTGTCGGGGAGTGGGCGCATCGAGATCGCGGAGAAGATCGAGGCGGCCCGGGAGGAGGGCGACCTCAAGGAGAACGGCGGCTACCACGCCGCCAAGGAGGAGCAGGGCAAGATGGAGGCCCGCATCCTCCAGCTCACCGAGATCCTGCGCACCGCGCGGGTCGGCGAAGCGCCCCGTACCGAGGGCGTGGTCGGCCCCGGCATGACCATCACCGTCAAGTTCGACGGGGACGATGACGAGGTCACCTTCCTTCTCGCCTCCCGCGAGGAGAGTGGCGCTCCGATCGACGTGTACTCCCCGAAGTCGCCACTGGGAGCCGCCATCAACGGCAAGCGTGTGGGAGAGAAGGTCAGCTACCAGCTCCCGAACAACAAGAGCCTGGGAGTCGAGATCATCGACGCCGTTCCCTACAGCGGTATGTGACACGCACAGCGGATCAGGTTGGGGGCGGCGTCCAGCCGCCCCCGCCGCTTTCGGGGGGCGTCCCGCGCGGGACGCCCCCCGGCGGATGCGCCCGCTTCCGGTTCGGGGGCCTCCGAAGGGATCCCTTCGGAGGCCCTTCGCGTCGTAGTCTCGAAGGACCTCCGCGTACCGGCTCCCGCAGGCCGCCCCACCGACGAACCGAGGAACCTCCGCCGCCATGTCCTCCCCCTACTGGAGCCCCAGGGGTTCCCACCCCGGCACGTACCCGCCCCCGCACGGGGGATGGGGTCCCGCTCCCGGCGCAGGCGCTCCCCCTCCCGGTCCCGGTTGGGGCCAGCCCTTCCCCGGCCCGCCGATGCCGGGTCTCCCGGGAGCGGGCATGCCGCCGGGGCAGGGCGTGCCCCCGCCCGCCGGGCCGGAGGCGGCCACCTTCGGCCGCCGCCTGGCCGCCCGCACCATCGACTACGTCCTCGTGGTCATCGCCGCCGCGGCGTTCTTCGTCATCATGGCCGTCGTGACGGTGGCCCTCACCGGCAGCGACCGGACCACCGACGCCGAGGGCGCCCTGTGGTCCCTGCTGTTCCTGTTCGGCTGGGGCCTGCTGCTGTTCTTCTACGACTGGCTGTACCTGGTCACCTGGGGCCGCACGCTCGGCAAGATGATGGTCGGGATCAAGGTGGTGAGCGCCGCCGACGGAGGCAGGCTCAGCCAGGGACAGGCGCTGGGCCGTTCCGCGTTCTTCGGCCTCCCCCAGTCGCTGCCGGCCCTGGGGCACGTCTTCACCCTGGCCGAGTCCATGGCGGCGCTCGGCGACCGGCGGAACCGCTCCCTGCACGACCGGGTCTCCGGAACCGTGGTCATCCGCACCTGAGGGGCCCGGCCGCCCCCGCCGTCCGCGCTCCTACGCGAAGGCCAGCAGGCAGGCCGTGAACCCGTGCACGTGGTTGACGCCGCCGACCGGGCCGATCTCCCCCGCGGCGAAGAAACCGGTGACGGCGTCGACGCCGAGGACGCGGTGGACCGCGAGGACGTCGTGGTCGGAGTGCGGGAAGAAGGAGGACCCGCGGCCGTTGCAGGAGAAGAGCAGGCCGGCGCCGACGGAGTGCTGGGCGCCGAAGTCGGTGAGGCGCCGCGCGAAGTCCTCGTCGGCGGTACCGGCGTCGCGCACCTGGAAGCGGACGGTCTGGCCGATCTCGACCATGTCGCCGATGGTGAGGGCGCCGAGTTCGGGATCGGCCCCGGCGAGGGTGCGGATGAGGAAGTCGCCCTGCTCGTGGGCGTGGGCGTACTCGTCCATGGCGATACCGACGTGCAGGCCCTGCTCGGCGAGCACGCGGTCCTCCTCGGAGAGGTCCTCGACAAGCTCCTCCAGCTTCTCGTAGGCGTTGACGCCCGCGAGTTCGAGCAGGAGGTTGCCCTCGGCCTTGGTGACCGTCATGGTCGGGCCGACGGGACGGCAGCCCTGGCTGACCACTGCGCCGAGAACGTTCTCGCCGCCGATGAGGATCCCGATGGCGCCGTTCTCGGCCACCTCGCCCTCGCAGAAGAGCCGCACGGAGTCCTCGCCGCGCATGCCGTCGGCCATGCCGCCGACGAGGGGAAGTCCGCCGAGGGCCTCGGTGGACTCGCGGACGAAGGCCTGGGTGGGGAACTCGTAGGGATTGGTGAGCAGGATGGCGGCACGGTCGCGCGGCCCCGGCTCCCGCATGCCGACGACGGCCAGGTGGTCGTCCTCGATGATGGTGTCCAGGCGGAACGGGGTGATCTCCACGCCGGGCAGGCTGGCGCACCACACGCTGACCGAGCCCTGGCCCTCGACGCCCCGGCCGCCGCCGATGACCCCGGTGGAACTGCACCCGAGGGTGACGGCGCCTCCGGCCAACTCCATGACGCGCACGCCCGCGAGGGAGACCTCCTCCGGATCCGCGCCGCAGACGAAGAAGCACACCAGGTCGGCTGGCCCGTCCACCTGTTCCAGAGCGCTCAGGACGGCGCGCTCGGCCGCGTTCACGAGGTCGGCCCCCGTCATCAGTGCATCGCCGAACCGTGCCACCAACTGCCACCCCCGGTTTCACCGGCCCTCGCGGCCGGACGCAGAACTCCACCGTCACGTCCCATTCTTCCACCACAGTGCCAATCACGGGGTTTTCCGGTGAACGTGCTTGGACGACGGCCCCGGGACGCGGGCGGAGCGGCGTCGGCGTGGCGTCCGGGGGCCGGGGAATCCCGTCGGCACCGGGCCCGCTTCGGGATAGGTTCGAGGGTGTGAGCGCCCTCCCCCCGCCCCCGCCCCCGTCTCCGCCCCCGGCCCCGCGCACCCTCGCGGCGCTGCGCGAGTCCGGGCACGTCCACCGGCCGGTCTCCGCCGAGGTGCGGGAGAACCTGCTCCGGCGGATGGGCGCCGGGGAGCCCCGCTTCCCGGGGGTGCACGGGTTCGACGCCACCGTGCTGCCGCGGATGGAGCGGGCCCTGCTGGCCGGACACGACATCGTGCTGCTGGGCGAGCGCGGTCAGGGCAAGACCCGGCTCATCCGGACCCTGACGGCCCTGCTGGACGAGTGGTCCCCGTCGGTGGCCGGGTGCCCGGTCAACGACCACCCCTACGCGCCGGTCTGCCCGGCGTGCGTGCGCCGTTCGGCCCGGGAGGGCGACGGCCTGCCGGTGGTGTGGCGGCACCGCGGGGAGCGCTACGGCGAGAAGCTGGCCACACCCGACACCGGGGTCGGCGAGCTGGTGGGCGACGTGGACCCGGCACGGCTGGCGGAGGGTCTCTCGCTGGGTGACCCGGAGACCATCCACTACGGTCTGGTCCCGCGCGCGAACCGGGGGGTGTTCTGCGTCAACGAGCTTCCCGACCTGCCCGCACGGGCCCAGGTGGCGCTGTTCAACGTGCTGGAGGAGCGCGACCTCCAGGTGCGCGGCTACAGTCTGCGGCTGCCGTTGGACCTGCTGCTGGTGGCGAGCGCGAACCCGGAGGACTACACCAGCCGGGGGCGGATCGTCACCCCGCTCAAGGACCGCTTCGGTGCGCAGGTGCGCACCCACTACCCGTTGGCCCTGGCCGACGAGCTGGCGCTCATCCGGCAGGAGGCGGCGCTGCCCGAGGGCACGACGGTGCCCGCCCACCTGCTGGAGGCCGTGGCACGCTTCACCCGGCTGGTACGCGCCTCCAGGAAGGTGGACGCACGCTCGGGGGTGTCGGTGCGCTTCTCGGTGACAGCGGCCGAGACCGTGGCGGCCTCGGCGCTGCGGCGGGCGGCCCTGTCGGGTGAGGAACTCCCGGTGGCACGGGTGTGCGACCTGCACGCGGCGGTGGAGCCGCTGCTGGGAAAGGTCGAGTTCGAGATGGGCGCTGAGGGCCGCGAGGCCGAGATCCTGTACGCGCTGCTGCGCCGGGCGGTGGCGGAGGTGTTTCGCGAGCGCCTGGGCGAGACGGACCTGTCGCCTCTCAGCGACCGCTTCTCCGGCGGCGGCACGGTGGAGACCGGCGACCTCGTGAGCGCCGCCGAGCTGCTGCGCCGGGTGGGTGCGGTGCCGGGGCTGGCGGCGATGATCGAGCGCGTGGCCCCGGACGCCGAGGACGGACCGCCCACGCCGGGGCTGGCCGCCGCGGTGGTGGAGTTCGCTCTGGAGGGCCTGTACCTGGAGCGTCGGCTGTCCAAGGACACGCTCCCCGACGGAGGGGTCTACCGTTTTTGACCGGCTGGCCGGCGGACCCGGGAGGTGTCGGCGCGTGTGTACACGGAAGGCGGGTGCGTGTGAGGTTTCGGTACCGGGCGTACATGGGCGGACCCGACCCCCTGGCCGATCCCGACCCGCCGCCCGAGGAGGCCGTGGTCGCGGCGCGTGAACTCCTGGCGCTGGTGGCCTCCGTTTCGGGGACCGGTCCCGGGTCCGAGCCCGGATCCGCCTCCGAGGAGGACCGGCTGGAGCTGGCAGCCCTGGAGAGGGCCCTGTCCCGGTACGCCGACGGCGACCGCGGCGCCCTCGGCGGGGTGGACGCCGTCGCTCTGGAACGCCTGCTGGACCGGTTGTCGGGCCGGGAGGCCGGACGGGCCCTGGCACGCCTGGACGAGGCCGACCACGGCCTGAGCCCCCGCGAGCTGCGCCGCCTGGGCGAGGTGGCGCTGCGCGACGCCGGGGTCTCCCGGCACGGTCGCGGCGCCCGGGGCGGGGTCCACCGGGGCGGTACCGCGTCCGGAGGTGAGCCCACCGGCTCCTCCCGGCTCTTCGGCGAGGACGGTGACCGGCCCCTGGACGCGGTCGCGACCGTGCGCGAGGCCGCGCTGCGCCGGTCCCGTCCCGGTGAACGGGACGTGGCGCTGCGCGCCGAGGACGTGCGGGTGGTGGAGACCGAGCCCTCGGAGGCCGCAGCCGTGTCGCTGCTGGTGGACCTGTCCCACTCGATGGCGGCCCGGTCCCTGCACGAGGCCGCCACCCGGACGGCGCTGGCCCTGCACGCCCTGGTGTCCACGCACCGCCCGGAGGACCGGCTGCACCTGGTCGGTTTCGGGGAGCGGGCCCGGGAGCTGTCCCCGGGTGAGCTGGTGGCCCACGACTGGCGCAGGGTCCCGGGCACGAACCTGCACCACGCGCTGCGGCTGGCCCGCGCCCACCTGCGGCGCCACTGCGGCCTGCGTTCACAGGTGCTGGTGGTCACCGACGGCGAGCCCACCGCCCACCTGGGCGAGGACGGCGACGCCCGGTTCGCCTGGCCCCCGGCCCCGCGCACGGTGGAGCTGACCGTCGCCGAGTTGGACGCGGTACTGGGCGAGGGCGCGGAGGTGACCTTCTTCCTGTTGGCGGACGATCCCCGCCTGCGCGCCTTCCAGGCCCTGGTGGAACGGCGCCGCGGCGTGCGGGTGGTGCACGCCGGCGCCGAGGGGCTGGGGGCCCTGGTGGTGGAACGCTACCTGGACCGTTCCGGCTAGTCGGACGCACACGGACCCGGGTGGGTCAGCGTTCGAAGATGTTGACGTCGGAGGCGAGGACCAGCAGTTCCTCGGGCGCCTCACCACCGGAGTAGAGCAGCTGGTGCCGGTTGGCGGGCATGACCGTCTCGGTGAACCGCAGCGGTCGCTCGCCCTCGTAGACCACCCGTTCCTGGACCAGCAGCGGGATGCCCGGCCCCAGGCCGAAGGAGTCGGCCTCGCTCTGGGAGGGCATCCGGGCGCCGACGATGTCCCAGTTCCACTCCTCCCGGTGGCCCAGCGACCGCAGGACCGCGGTCACCCCCTCCTCCAGGCGTTCGGGGGACATGAGCGGGGTGTTGCTGGCGATGCTGTACGGGAAGTAGGTGACCTGGGACTGCCACAGACCACCCTCGACGAACCGGTCGGAGGCGCGGATGACGACCAGGTCCCCCCGTGTGTTCTCCCCCACCGTCTCGTGGCGCAGCCGCTTGGCCACCTTGGGCCGCATGGTGTCCAGGCTGACCCTGATCTTCTCCTGGACCTGGTCGTATCCGGCCTCGCGCAGATGGGGCTGGTAGCCCGCCTCGAAGCGCTCGGAGTCGCCGCCGCCCGTGACGGGGGTGGCCAGGTGGACGATGGGCCGGTGGTTGGCGACGAAGGCCCCCCGTCCGGCGCGGATGGCGATGCGCCCCTCGTCCTGGAGGATGCGCATCCCCAGGCGTGCGGTGGCGCGGGAGACGTCGAGCTGCTCGGCGAGCTCCTCCTCCCCCGGCAGCCGCTCGCCCGGCCCGTACTCTCCCCTGGCCAGCGCCTCGCGCAGGTGGTCGGCGACAACCGTCTTCCTTGACGTGCTCATGCTCGTGCTCAGTCCCGGTGGTAGGCGTTCATGTTGCCGTGCTCGTACTGGTAGCGGATGCTGTGGCCCGCGTAGACGGTGTGCACCAGCCGGATCGGGCGCTCCTCGGACAGGTCGGTCCGGTGGACGGCCAGCACCGGGACCCCCGGCGGGAGTTCGAGCTGGCCGACCTCCTGCGGACTGGGCATACGGGCCTCCAGTTCGTCGACGAACCCGGCCTGGCGCTGCCCGTGCTCGGCCAGCACCGCCAGAGCGCTCTCGACGTCCTCGGGCAGCATGAGCGGGGTGCCCTCGACGAGGCCCATGGGGTAGTAGGCCGAGCTGACGGACGCCGAGACCTCCCCGGAGAACCGGTACATGCGGCGGACGACCGTCATGTCGCCCTCCGGGACGCGCAGGCGGCTGGCGATGTCGGGGGTGGCGCTGAGGATCTGGAGCTCCTCCAGGACCTGTCCGGCCATCCCGGACTCGTTGAGGCCACCGGACCCGCCCCTGCTGCGGTTGGCGTGGAAGGTCTCGGGGACGACGTCCTGGACGAAGTGCCCGCGGCCCGGGCGACTGACGATCAGCCCCTGGTTGCGCAGCATGCCCAGGGCCAGCCTGATCGTGTTGCGGGACGCCTCGAAGCGCTCCTCCAGCTGCTTCTCCGACGGCAGCTGACCGCCCCGGGGCAGGGCTCCCTCCTGAACCTCACGCCTCAGGGTCCGAGCAATCTGTCGATATCTGCTTTCAGCCCGCATACATCAGTCCTCGCCGGGGTACTAGACCAACAACCTAGCTTGTACCAACAAGGTGATCGGTACACCAGACGAACAAGTCCATCCGGTTAGCATATTCCCATACTAGAGGAATCCACCCTGAGCACACGGCTCCGCAGCCGGGAGGACATCCGAGGGGACGAGAACCAACGCTCCCCGCACTTCGACCCAGGCGCCTGACCCCGCACGACACCCCGACTGGAAACCGCATCAGGTGAGACACCACCCGACGCCCCCTCGCTCGACCGGGGGGCACGCAGAACGCAGATAGGAACTTCCCCCAAGGAGAACAGAATGATCCCCATCACCATCGCGCTGGTCGGAGTCGTGCTCCTGGGACTGGCCACAGGGTTCTTCCTCGCCGTCTCCATCGGCATCCGCCGCCGGGACAAGGGCACCTACCGCTCCCTGCGCGACGACGAGGAGAGCACTCCCCTCTCCCGCACGGGGAGCCTCGTGGTGGGGCTGCGCTTCCGCGACGGCGAGCGCTCCGCCCCCGAGCCGAGCCACTCCTCCCCGGACCGCACACCCAGCGCGGTCTGAACGGGGAAACGGCGCCGCACAGGACAGCGGCAAGGACAGGCCGCGACGGGCCCGGCAGCGCGGCCGGGGGACCCGCGCGGCACACGGCCGGTCGGGAACGCGCCGCCGGCGCCCGGACAGGACCCGGACGCCGGGCAGGGTCGGCACACGGGCCCTAGTCCTCCAGGGCCCGCAGCAGGTCGGCCACCAGGTCGTCGGCGGACTCGATGCCCACGGAGATCCGCACCAGGTCGGCCGGAACCTCCAGGGCGGAACCCGCGGTGGACGCGTGCGTCATCCGTCCGGGGTGCTCGATCAGGGACTCCACCCCGCCCAGGGACTCGCCGAGGGTGAAGACCTCGGTCCGCTCGCACAGGGCCAGTGCCGCCTTCTCCCCGTCGCGCAGGGCGAAGGAGACCATCCCGCCGAAGGCCTTCATCTGCCGTTCGGCGGTCCTGTGTCCCGGGTGGTCCTCCAGGCCGGGGTAGAACACCTTCCGTACCGCCGGGTGGGCCTCCAGCTCGGCCACGATCCGCTCGGCGTTGGCGCTGTGGCGGTCCATGCGCACGCCCAGGGTCTTCACGCCGCGCAGGGTCAGCCAGGAGTCGAACGGCCCCGGAATGGCACCCATGGTGTTCTGGTGGAAGGCCAGGCGCTCGCCCAGTTCGGCGTCGGAGACCACCAGCGCTCCCCCGACCACGTCGGAGTGCCCGCCCAGGTACTTGGTGGTGGAGTGCACGACCACGTCCGCGCCCAGGGTCAGCGGCTGCTGGAGGTAGGACGAGGCGAAGGTGTTGTCGACCACGTGCAGGGCGTCGGCTTCGTGCGCGATCCGCGCGACGGCCTCGATGTCGGTGATGTTGAGCAGCGGGTTGGTGGGCGTCTCGGTCCACACGACCCTGGTGTTGGGCCGGACGGCCGCGCGCACCGCCTCGGGGTCGGACTGGTCGACGGCGTCCCACCGCACACCCCAGCGCTCGACCACCTTGGAGACCAGGCGGAAGGTGCCGCCGTAGGCGTCGCCGGGGATGATGATGTGGTCACCGGGCGAGAGGACCGTGCGCAGCAGGGTGTCCTCGGCGGCCATGCCCGAGGCGAAGGCCAGGCCGCGCGTCCCGGACTCCAGGGCGGCCAGGCACTCCTCCAGGGCCGTGCGCGTGGGGTTGCCGGTGCGCGAGTACTCGTAGCCCTGGCGCAGACCCCCCACGCCGTCCTGGGCGTAGGTGCTGGTCTGGTAGATCGGCACCACCACGGACCCGGTGCCGGCGTCCGGCTCCTGCCCCGCGTGGATGGCCAGTGTTTCAAACCCGTCGAACTTCATGGGGCCACAATAGTGCCCGCCGACCTCCTCGTTCCCGCTTTCCACAGGCGGGGCCCGTGGGGATGAGCACGCCCTGGTACGTGTTCGGCGAGCGCACCCTAGGCGGGCGGGAAACGGGTGGCCGACCCGGGCCGGGGCGGACCGGCGGGCGCCCCCGGAGGCAGGCCGGTGACCGGGGTGGGCACCCGTGTGGGGGCCCCGTTCTCGCGCAGCGGCGGCTCCCAGCCCAGTTCGGGGTCGTGGGTGCGCACGACCTTGCCGGGCACGCCCGCGATGACCGCGTGGTCGGGGTAGGTGCCGGGCCTCACCACGGTGCCCGCCGCCACGACCGAGTTGCGGCCCAGGTGCACGCCGGGCAGGATCACCGCGTTCGCGCCGATCCAACTGCCGTCGCCGATGCTGACCGGGTCGTCCACCGGCCACTGGAGGCCGACGGGGACCTCGGTGTTGCCGTAGGCGTGGTTCTGGTCGGTGACGTAGACGTAGGGGCCGGTGTACACGTGGTCGCCGATGTCGACGGACTTGTGGGCGACGATGTGCGAGCCCCGCCCGATGGCGCAGCCGGAGCCGATCCGCACGACCGTGCCCGGCCCCAGGTCGTAGTCGGGTCCCATCCCGGCGGCGAGGGTCATGTCCCCGCCCAGGACGGTGTGCACGCCGATCTCGATCCAGGGCTCGCCGTAGAGGGTGGCCGTGGGGAAGGCGATCGCGGAGCCCGTGCCGAAGCGCGCGAACCTGCGGGCCGCCTTGGAATCGGCCCGGATTTCGGCCTTGGTCCGGGCGTACGACCAGATGGAGCGGATGATCCAGGACAACAGCCGCGACACGCGTGCCCCCATTTATTACCTGCCAGTAACTGTCGCGAACATTAGCAGTGTCCGAGTATGCGTTGACATGTACGGGTGGCATACAGCGGGGCCCGAACCACGCTCGGTTCGAGCGCGGTCCGGGCCCCGTCACAGGAGTGTGGGCGGTCGGTCTCAGCCGGACAGGTGGGCGAGCAGGTCCTGGCGGGTGAGAATCCCCACCGGCTTGCCGTCGCGCAGCACCACCAGGGCGCCGGATCCGCGCAGCAGGCGGACGCAGTCGCTCACCGGGGTCCCGGTGCCGACGGTGGACAGGGGCTCGGCCATGTGGGTCTCCACCGGGTCGTCCAGCTCGGCGCGGCCGTCGAAGAGGGCGTCGAGGAGGTTGCGCTCGGCGATGGAGCCGACCACCTCGGCCGCCATGACCGGGGGCTCCTCCTTCATCACCGGCAACTGGGAGACGCCGTACTCGCGCATGATGGCCACCGCGGTGCCGACGGTCTCGTCCGGGTGGGTGTGCACGAAGTCGGGCATCTCCCCGCCCTTGGCGGCCAGCACCTCGCCCGCGGTGGCCTCCTCGGTCTGCGCGGACAGGAAGCCGTAGTCGGCCATCCACTCGTCGTTGAAGATCTTGCCGAGGTAGCCGCGGCCGCCGTCGGGCAGCAGGACGACGATGACGTCGTCGGGACCGGCGTCCCTGGCCACCCGCAGGGCGGCCTCGACGGCCAGCCCGCACGAGCCGCCGACCAGCAGGGCCTCCTCGCGGGCCAGGCGGCGGGTCATGAGGAAGGACTCCTTGTCGCTGACGGCCACGATGTCGTCGCACACGGAGGTGTCGTAGGTACCGGGCCAGATGTCCTCGCCCACGCCCTCGACCAGGTAGGGGCGGCCCGAACCGCCGGAGTAGACGGAGCCCTCGGGGTCGGCGCCGATGATCCTCACCGCCCCCTCGGAGACCTCCTTGAGGTAGCGGCCGGTACCGCTGATGGTGCCGCCGGTGCCGATACCCGCCACGAAGTGGGTGATACGGCCCTCGGTCTGGTCCCAGATCTCGGGGCCTGTGGCGTGGTAGTGCGACTCCGGGTTGTTCGTGTTCTCGTACTGGTTGGGCTTCCAGGCGCCGGGGATCTCGGTGGCCAACCGGTCGGACACGGAGTAGTAGGACTCGGGGTGGTCGGGGGCGACGGTGGTCGGGCAGACCACGACCTCGGCGCCGTAGGCGCGCAGGACCGAGAGCTTGTCCGCGCCGACCTTGTCCGGGCAGACGAAGACGCAGCGGTAGCCCTTCTCCTGGGCGACGATGGCCAGGCCGATGCCGGTGTTGCCGGAGGTGGGCTCGACGATGGTGCCGCCCGGTTCGAGTTCGCCGTTCTTCTCCGCGGCCTCGACCATGCGCAGCGCGATGCGGTCCTTGACCGAACCGCCCGGGTTGAAGTACTCGACCTTGGCGAGAACGGTGGGAGCGTTCGGACCGAGGACCTGGGTGACCTTGTTCAGACGGACGAGCGGTGTGTCCCCGACCAGGTCGATCAGTGAGTCGTATACCCGCACTTGTGCTCCCTCAGCATCGTGGCGACCGGGTTTCGGCCCGCCGTTTCCTCGCCCCGGCGACGAGTCCGGGGCCCTGGGCCGGTCCGGCCCGTCTCAATCCGACTCTAATGGTCTCCACCAGCGGGTTCGGCGCCCGCGGAGAAGCGGTGGACCGGTCTTCTCGGATGACCGTCCGGAGAGGGCCCGCGGCCCGTTCGGCGGTCTTCGCTCCCCCCACTTCCCCGAAGGCACGGAGTCCCTCACTCCGGGGCGTGGATTGTGTGCCGCGCAGGTACGTGCTTCCGGGGTCGCCCACCGGTAACCTCACTCGTATCCGGCCCGCTTCGGGGCACGCGGGTCCGAGCCTCGGAGGTGCCCGATGCTGCGAGCCGCACGCGCCCGGCGGATCGCCGCCGCCACCGCGTTCGGCGGCGGCGGACTCACACTCGTGGGCGGCGGCACCATCGCGCTCCTCTACCTCCAGGCCCGCCTCGCCCGCCGCGCGGTCGGCTCCCCCCGGTGGGACCGGCCCGTGGTCGACGGCGTCTACGGCGACGACGGGGGTCCACCGATCCGCATGCTGATGACGGGCGACTCCACCGCCGCCGGCTTCGCGGTCGAGCTCGCAACCGAGACCCCGGGCGTCCTCCTGGCGACGGGACTGGCGGCCGCCGCGGAGAAACCCGTGCGTCTGTGCTGCACCGCCTCCCCCGGCGCCACCTCCGCCGACCTGGCCGCCCAGGTCGAGCGTGCCCGCGCGCTGGAGGAGGGCGGCCGCTACGACCTGGCGGTCGTCTTCATCGGCGCCAACGACGTCATCCGCCGCGTGCGCCCGGGCGACGCCGTCGCCCAGCTGCGCGAGACCGTGCGCCACCTGGTCGGCCGCGGCACGGCCGTGGTCGTGGCCACCTGCCCCGACCTGGGCACCGTCCGCCCCCTCGGCTGGCCGCTGCGCTCGATGGCCCGCCGCGCCTCCCGCCAGCTCGCCGCCGCCCAGACCATCGCGGTCACCGAGGTCGGCGGACGCACGGTCTCGATGAGCGACCTGTTGTCCGATGATTTTCGGTCAGATCCAGTTTCCATGTTTGGGCCCGACCGATTTCATCCGTCAGCCCTCGGGTACTCGCAGGCCGCCTTCGCCGTACTGCCCGCGGCCTGCACCGCCCTGGGCCTGCTCCCCGAGCTGGACGAGACCGGGCGCACCAGCGGCATCCTGCCGGTGGACCGCGCGGCCGTGGTCGCCGCCGAGACCCCCGGAACGGAGGTCTCCCGTGCGAGCTCGCACGTCAGCGGGCACACTCCCGGCAGGCGCGGACGTTGGGCCGCGCTCATCCGGGGCCCGTTCCGTCCCCGGGGAGGCCACGACGGCCGTGAGGGGACGGCCGAAGCGGGCGCGACCGGGACCACCGACCGTTCCGGGGGGAGCGGATGAAGGGCGGCCCCGAGTGGCGCGCGGGGACACCGGGCGGGTTTACTGGTCGGTAACAAGCGATGCTGGAGATCAGCGGCGCGCCGACCGCCGCACGGCTCCCAGCTCCACACGCAGTACCTCAACCGTTAGGGACTCAGCCATGCCCGAAGCAGTCATCGTCGCAACCGCCCGCTCCCCGATCGGCCGTGCCTTCAAGGGCTCGCTCAAGGACATCCGGCCGGACGACCTGACCACCCAGATCGTTCGCTCCGCGCTGGCCAAGGTCCCCGCGCTGGACCCCAGGAACATCGACGACCTGATGCTCGGCTGCGGCCTGCCCGGCGGCGAGCAGGGCTTCAACATGGCCCGCATCGTGGCCGTGCAGCTGGGCCTGGACACCGTCCCCGGCACCACGGTCACCCGTTACTGCTCCTCCTCCCTCCAGACCACCCGGATGGCCTACCACGCCATCAAGGCGGGCGAGGGCGACGTGTTCGTCTCCGCCGGAGTGGAGACCGTCAGCCGGTTCGTCAACGGCAGCAGCGACGACGGCACGAACGAGAACCCGATCTTCGACGAGGCCAAGGACCGCACCGCCAAGCGCGCCGAGGGCGGCGCCGAGACCTGGACCGACCCGCGCGAGAACGACAGCCTCCCCGACGCCTACATCGCGATGGGCCAGACCGCCGAGAACGTCGCCCAGATCACCGGCCTCTCGCGCGAGCGCCAGGACGAGTTCGCGGTGCGCTCGCAGAACCTGGCCGAGAAGTCCCTGGACAACGGCTTCTGGGAGCGTGAGATCACCCCGGTGACCCTGCCCGACGGCACCGTGGTCAGCACCGACGACGGCATCCGCCGCGGCACCACCTACGAGAAGGTCTCCGGGCTCAAGCCGGTGTTCCGCCCCGACGGCACCGTCACCGCGGGCAACGCCTGCCCGCTCAACGACGGCGCCTCGGCCGTGGTCATCATGAGCGACACCAAGGCCGCCCAGCTGGGCCTCACCCCGCTGGCCCGCATCGTGTCCACCGGCGTGACCGGCCTGAGCCCGGAGATCATGGGCCTGGGCCCGGTCGAGGCGTCCAGGCAGGCACTGGCCCGCGCCAACATGGCCATCGGCGACATCGACCTGGTCGAGATCAACGAGGCCTTCGCCGCGCAGGTGCTGCCCTCCGCCGACCAGCTCGGCATCGACATCGACAGCCAGCTCAACGTCAACGGCGGCGCCATCGCGCTCGGCCACCCCTTCGGCAGCACCGGCGCCCGCATCACCGGCACGCTGCTCAACGGTCTGCAGACCCACGACAAGACGTTCGGTCTGGAGACCATGTGCGTCGGCGGCGGCCAGGGCATGGCGGCCGTCTTCGAGCGCCTGAGCTAGTCTCCCGTCCTTCCCGCCCTCCGGGGCACGAGGCCGTGAGCGGCGAGGGGCCCGGAGGTGTTTGAACTGGGCCCCAGATGTTGGACCGGCTAATTGAAGGTTAGGCCGTCAGGGCCTGGGCTCGGTACTCGACCGGGCTCAGGCCCTCGAGGTAGGTATGCACCCGTTCGTTGTTGAACCAGGCGATGT
>NZ_VWVU01000034.1 GCF_008638365.1 Nocardiopsis quinghaiensis
CGAAGTAGGAGTCGGTGACGTGGAAGTCGATGGGCGGCGAGGCCAGCAGCACACCGGTCAGACCGCCGAAGAGGAAGGTCACCAGGAACCCGATGGAGAAGAGCATCGGCGTCTCGAAGGTGATCTGGCCCCGCCACATCGTGCCGACCCAGTTGAAGAACTTCACCCCGGTGGGCACCGCGATGAGGAAGCTCATGAAGGCGAAGAAGGGCAGCAGCACCGCGCCGGTGGGGAACATGTGGTGTGCCCACACCGTCACCGACAGGCCCGTGATGGCGATCGTCGCCGCGACCAGGCCCTTGTAGCCGAAGATCGGCTTGCGGCTGAACACCGGCAGCACCTCGGTCACGATGCCGAAGAAGGGCAGCGCGATGATGTAGACCTCGGGGTGGCCGAAGAACCAGAACAGGTGCTGCCACAGGATCGTCCCGCCGTGCTCGGGGTGGTAGACCTGTGTGCCGACGATGCGGTCGGCGGCCAGGGCGATCAGGGCCGCGGTCAGCACCGGGAACGCGATGAGCACCAGAACACTGGTGAGCAGGATGTTCCAGGTGAAGATCGGCATGCGGAACATCGTCATGCCGGGCGCGCGCATGCACAGCCCGGTGGTGATGAAGTTGACCGCGCCCAGGATCGTGCCCAGACCGGAGACGATCAGGCCAAGGGCCCACAGGTCCCCGCCCAGCCCCGGGGAGCGGACCGGTCCCGAGAGCGGCGTGTAGGCGAACCAGCCGAAGTCGGCCGCGCCGCCGGGGGTGAGGAACCCGCTGAGGGCGATGAGGCTGCCGAACAGGAACAGGTAGTAGCTGAACAGGTTCATCCTGGGGAAGGCCACGTCGGGGGCGCCGATCTGCAGCGGCATGATGACGTTGCCGAAACCGATGAACAGCGGGGTCGCGAACATCAGCAGCATGATCGTGCCGTGCATGGTGAACATTGTGTTGAATTGATCGTTGGACATGACCTGCGTGCCCGGGAAGAACAGCTCGGCGCGCATGAGCACCGCCATGATGCCACCGATGAGGAAGAAGGTGAAGGCGGTGATGATGTACATGTACCCGATGATCTTGTGATCAGTCGAGGTGATCCAGTTGACGATGGTTCCCCTGGGGGCGGTTCCCTGCTCTTCCTCGGCCTCGGTTTTCGCTGGTGCCACTTCTCGTGCCTCCGTGCGGGAATGTGTGCGGATTAATGGAAAAAGGGGATTTTTCCTTTTTGGAATGGTTTGCGAAAGGGGTTCTCCTGTCCCCGAAAACGCAATCTATCCCACTGTCTCCGCCGGAGGTGTCGATTCTCCTCCGTGTTCCCGCCTTCGGGCGGCGAATTCCTCTGTGCCTTCGCCGGGGAACGGTTCTTCCCGCGGCGGCGCCCTTCCGGATCCGTGGGGGGACCCGGGCCCTGCCCCCGTGCGCCGCCGGAGCGGGGCGGGTCCTCGGGGAGGCGGTGTCAGGACACTCGGGCGTCGGTGTACACGTCGCCCGGCTCCAGGCCCGGGGCCCCGAAGACGTCGGTGACCGTGACGAAGTGGTAGCCCTGCCGGTGGAGTCCGGCCAGGACCGCCGGGATCGCCTGTACCGACGTCTCGTGGATGTCGTGGAAGAGCACCACGCTGCCGGGCACGGTGTGGGTCAGCGTGTGCTCGCTGACGGCGTCGCTGTCGCGGCTCTGCCAGTCCAGTGTGTCCACGTCCCACAGGACGAACGGCTGGTCCACCGACCGGCGCACCGTCCCGTCCAGTGATCCGTAGGGCGGCCGGATGGTCGGGGGAGAGAAGCCGGTCAGCTCGCGCACGGCCTCGTTGGTGCGTTTGATGTCCTTGCGGATCTCGGTGCCCGACATCTGTGCCAGGTCGTCGTGCTTCCAGGTGTGGTTGCCCAGTTCGTGGCCCTCCTCGGCCATCCGCCGCACCGGGTCGGGGAACTCGTTCACCAGCGATCCCAGGACGTAGAAGGTGGCTTGGGCGTCGTACGTCTCCAGGATGTCCAGCAGCGTGTCGGTGTGCTCGCCGGGTCCGTCGTCGAAGGTCAGCGCCACGCACTTGAGCCGCACGCAGTCCAGGGTGTGCCCCTGGGCGCTGAGCTCCTCGCCCAGCGGCAGGGCGTCGTCGGCGTTGTTTCCCGACAGTGCCGCCTCCCGGGCCTGGTAGCCCAGTTCGGACAGCAGTCCCTCGGTGTCCTCGGATTCCACGGGCACCAGCACCTCGTCGACCCGGCCCGCCGCGGGCACCTCCTCGGGATCCATCCGCACGGCCAGGCCGCCGGCCGTGCTGAAGGCCGTGTCCTCCAGCGGTGAGCCCGCCCAGCGCTCGGCGGCCGCGTGGGCCCGCTCGGGATCGGTCAGGTCGGGCCCTTCGCTCTTCTCGTCCCCCTCGTCGATCGGGCCGTCCGAGGGTGTGTCGTCGTCGGGGACCTCGGCCCCGGCCGTCGCGCCGTACGTCCCCCCACCGCCCTGGGCGACATCGCCGACCAGCCCGGGCAGTTGCTGAGTGGGGATGTTGTACCCCTCCTCCAGCATCTCTGCGAGCGCCAGGTGGGCCCGCTGGATCGCCTCCTCGTCGCGGAACAGCGACGTCCACGGCAGTACCTCGCCGCTCTGGGAGTCGTACCACAGAGTGCCGGCCTCGAAGGTCTCGCCCATCCCGGCCGAGGTGGTCACGGTCAGCCGTGCGCCCACCACGTCGGGGGAGGCGGCCAGGATGGTCACGTCCTGGTGCAGTTCGGGTGTGCCCCGGTCCGGGATCTCCTCCAGGAAGGCGGTCTGCCGCTGGGCCATGCGGGTACGCGTCTCCACCGTCAGCGGATGGGCGCCGCCCAGCATCGGGTAGCGGTAGCTCACCACGCTGTGGTCGGTGGCCACCGTCACCGTCCGTGCCCGTAGCCCGACCATGTCGTCGGGGGAGGTCCGGACCGCCTCGGCGTAGGGCAGGGCCTGTTCCGCGGAATGGCAGCCCGGGACCAGGAGCAGGCCAAGGGCGGCGCTGACGGAGATTTTTCGTCGCAGAGAGGTGAGAGCCACGAGGGGACCATATCCGAGCAGCCCGCCCATGTGTGAATCACTTCGCGGTAACACGGTGACTCTGCGTCGAACGGGGGCGTGGGGGGACTCCGTCCGTGATCCGCGGCGGACACCGAGCGGTCCCGGGCCCGCCGGGGTCGCGGGGAGGGGCCTATTCCTTCGCCTCGGTGCTGTTCCGCTCCCCCTCCTGCGCCGCGGCGGCGGCCACGGCCGCCACGACCAGGCGCACCTGGGCCAGGATCTCGGCGTTCTCCCCCGGTTCCGGGTCCCCCGCCATGGGCAGGTGTACGTGCCCGGCCGGGACCCGCTGACCTGACCTGTCCCGCAGCAGGGTGTTGCGGTAGGCGATCTCGTTGGACAGGTAGTCCCCGCCGCCCCCGGAGCGTGCGGTCGAACCCCGGGTGGGACCGTCCGGGCGTTCCACCGTGCCACCGCCGTCCGCCGGGACCTCGGCCACCTCGGTGTTGACCACCACCGGGTAGGGGCTCTGGTCCGCCGCCTCCACGATCCGCTCGTGGGGCAGCGAGGAGCGCGTCCACTCCGGGGCGTCCGGCAGGGCGACCTTCCCCGTGCGCGACACGTCCAGGTTGTCCTCGCAGCCTCCGCGCCAGGCGCCGTTCCACACCTCCAGGTCGAAGCGCCCCGGCCGTCCGCGGCTGAGCGTCACGACCGCGTCCACGCGCCCGTACCAGCCGGCCAGCGCCTCCTCCACCAGACCCGCGTCGAAGTCGTCCCAGCGCACCGGGAACACGGCGGTGCGTACCACGGCCGTGCGCACGCCCACGGGGAAGGTCCACCCGTTCAGGTCCAGCGCCGCCGCACCGGAGGGGTTGGAGCGCTCCGGGTTCCCGTCCAGTTCGAAGGGGTCGAAGCCGGTCACGATCACCCGGACCCACCGGTCACCGGGTGGGAAGTCGAGGTCGGCCATACCGCGGGAGCCGGTCTCCAGCAGGTGCAGCAGATCGGCGCGCTCGGCGTCGGAGAGGGGGAAGTCCGGCTGCCAGGAACGCAGCCTGGCGGCCAGCAC
Source organism: Nocardiopsis quinghaiensis (assembly GCF_008638365.1). Taxonomy (GTDB): domain Bacteria; phylum Actinomycetota; class Actinomycetes; order Streptosporangiales; family Streptosporangiaceae; genus Nocardiopsis; species Nocardiopsis quinghaiensis. The sequence continues at coordinate 4,043 of NZ_VWVU01000034.1, forward strand.
CAGCCGTGCCCAGTACAGGGGGCGGTCGTCGGTTCCGTCCCGGGCGGCCTCCGTCCACAGCCGGGACGCGTGTGCGGCGACCACTTCCCGGGCCTGGGAGAGGTCGTCGCTCGCCCGCAGGCCGGCGCTGAACAGGGGGTCGGCGGCGTGGAAGCCGGAACGGGTCAGGATCGCGCGCGGTCCGGGGAGACCGGCGCGCTCCTCTTCGGGGGTGGTGTGGTGGGGCAAGGGGTCGCCAACTGTTGTGTTTTCTCAGCGAACGCCGTCTTTTCGCGACGCGTGTCTCTGTTGGGCAGGTCCTGGGGTCACGGGGGCTGTCGTGCTCGCCAAGGTGCGGGTGGGACGACCGGGATGCGTGGTTCGCCGGACGGGCGCGGCCACGTTCCGTGACCCCGGCTGTTCGATCCTACCAATCGAACACCCGCCGGGGCCGGGGAGCCCATGGCCGGGGGCACGCCCTCCGGGAGAGAGTGCGGGTTCGAGCCGTGCCCCGGCGCGGGCCCGCGCCGGGGCACGGCTCGAACTGCTCCGGGGGAGTGCGGCGTGATGCGGGGACCGGAGCCGGGGATAGACGCCGGGGTGGACCGCGGGGTCCGGACTTGGCAGTGTGTGTAGTGACCGCTGGCCCCTCTCAACGGAGAGAGAAACACATGCGCACCTTCGCCCTTCCCGACACCGAGGTCCTCGCCGAGCGCGCGCGGGCCGCCCTGGACCGGTGCGGCCTCGACCGGCCGCGTGAGCCGGCCGGATCCGCCGGTGCGGCCAGGACGCCCATCACCGGGCAGGAGCTCTTCCCCCTCGGCCACGACGACGCCGCCTCCGTCGAGCGGGCCGTCACCACGGCCCACGAGACCTTCTCCTCCTCCTGGCGTGACACTCCCGCCCCCGTGCGCGGGCGGCTCGTCCACCGGCTCGGTGAGCTGCTGCGCGAGCACAAGGGCGACCTGGCCGAGCTGGTGACCCTCGAGGCGGGCAAGATCCGCTCCGAGGCCCTGGGCGAGGTCCAGGAGATGATCGACATCTGCGATCTGGCCGTGGGTATGTCCCGGCAGCTGTACGGGCGCACCATGCCCTCCGAGCGGCCCGGCCACCGCCTCATGGAGACCTGGCATCCATTGGGCGTGGTCGGTGTGATCACCGCGTTCAACTTCCCGGTGGCCGTGTGGTCGTGGAACACGTGCGTGGCCCTGGTGTGCGGCGACACCGTGGTGTGGAAGCCCTCGGAGCTGACCCCGCTGACCGCGCTGGCCTGCCACGGCCTGCTCATGCGCGCGGCGGACGACGTCGGCGCGCCCCCGGACGTCCACCAGGTGGTGCTGGGGGGACGGGAGGTCGGAGAGGCCCTGGTGGAGGACCACCGCGTGTCGCTGCTGTCGGCGACCGGTTCGACCGCGATGGGGCGCGAGGTCGCGCCCAGGGTGGCCGCCCGCATGGGCCGCTACCTGCTGGAGCTGGGGGGTAACAACGCGGCGGTGGTCGCTCCGTCGGCGGATCTGGACCTGGTGGTGCGCGGCAGTGTCTTCTCGGCCGCCGGTACCGCGGGCCAGCGCTGCACGACCCTGCGCCGCCTCATCGTGCACGAGGACGTGGTCGAGGAGGTCACCCGGCGCGTCGTGGACGCCTACAAGCAGCTGCGCGACCGGATCGGCGACCCTTTCGAGGAGTCCACCCTGGTGGGTCCGCTGGTGGGTGAGCGCGGGTACACGGCCATGCGCGAGGCGCTGGAGCGCGCCGGGGCCGACGGCGGAGAGGTGCTCGTCGGCGGTGGGCGGCGCCTGGCGGAGGAGGCCGCCGAGGCCTACTACGTCGAGCCCGCGGTGGTGCGCATGCCCGAGCAGACCGGGGTGGTGCGGGAGGAGACCTTCGCGCCGATCCTGTACGTGATGGCCTACAGCACCCTGGAGGAGGCCGTACGGATGCACAACGGCGTGCCCCAGGGCCTGTCGTCGGCGATCTTCACCCAGGACCAGGCCGAGTCCGAGCGGTTCCTGGCCGCGGCCGGCTCCGACTGCGGGATCGTCAACGTCAACATCGGTACCTCCGGCGCGGAGATCGGCGGCGCCTTCGGCGGGGAGAAGGACACCGGCGGCGGCCGCGAGTCGGGTTCGGACGCGTGGAAGGCCTACATGCGCCGGGCGACCAACACGGTCAACTACGGTGGCGAGCTGCCGCTGGCCCAGGGGGTCAGCTTCCTGTGAGCACGCGGTGCCCGGGCCCTGGTGAGGGGTGCGGGCACGGGGCGGCGCACAAAAAAATTGTGCGCCATCATGTTGGACCCAATCAAATTCTGTTACGGTGGTGCCCGACCGGCGGTCCCGTACGCGTGGGAGGGAACACCGTGGCCGAAGCGGAAGGGGACAACCCCCTCGCCCTGGACAATCAGCTGTGCTTCTCCCTCTACGCGGCCTCCCGGGCCCTGACCGGGCTGTACCGGGAGCTGCTGGGGGACCTGGGGCTGACCTACCCGCAGTACCTGGTCATGCTCGTGCTCTGGGAACGCGGGACACTCACCGTCAAGGAGCTCAGCCGCGCCCTGCACCTGGACTCGGGAACGCTCTCGCCGCTGCTGCGACGCCTGGAGGGCGCCGGACTGCTGACCCGTGAACGCAGCGCCACCGACGAGCGCGTCGTGGAGGTCTCGGTCACGCGCGAGGGCGAGGAGCTGCGGGCACGCGCCGAGGGGGTCCCCGACCGCGTCCTGTGCGCCGCCGACCTCTCCCCGGACCGGGCGGCGGAGCTGCGGGACGCGCTCGGCCAGATCACACGTTCGGTGGAGACGGTCTCCAACAGGCACCTCTCCTGTTGAGGCCGCCTCCCGGACCCAACCGTCCCAACCACAGCGACCACGTGTCGTCAACGAGAAAGGCAAACATGGCATACGAAGAGATGTACACGGCCAACGCCACCGTCACCGGCGAGGGCCGCAAGGGCACCGGAAGGACCGACGACGGCCGCCTGGAGGTCGACCTGTCCGTACCCAAGGGCATGGGCGGCGACGACGGTGTCGGCACCAACCCCGAGCAGCTCTTCGCCGTCGGCTACGGCGCTTGCTTCCACGGCGCGCTCAAGGCGACCGCCCGCAAGGACGGAACCAGCGTCGAAGACTCCACCGTCGAGGCCCAGGTCAGCATCGGCAAGTCCGACGACGGCCTGGACCTGTCCGTCACGCTCACCGTCACCATCCCGGGCGTGGACCAGGCCAAGGCCGACGAGCTGGTCCAGGGCGCCCACCAGATGTGCCCCTACTCCCGCGCCACGCGCGGCAACATCGAGGTGAACCTGGCGGCCAAGACCGCCTAGGCACCACCAGAGCGGAGGGGGAGGGCGCGCGGTGCGCGCCCTCCCCCTCGCGTCACGGCCTCGCGGAGAGGCCTCAGACGGCCGCCTCCAGCAGCAGCAGGCGGTCCAGGATGTCCTGGAAGGTGACCAGGCCGATCACCTCTCCGTCCGCCTCCACCAGGGACAGGTGGCTGCGGCTATCGCGCATGATGCTCATCGCCGCGTACATCGGCGTCTGCGAGGGCAGGGTGAGCACCGGGCGCATCAGGTCGGCCGCCGTCGTGCCCTGCGCGTCCGTCAGCGCCTCACGCACGTGCAGCACGCCCACCGGCTCGCCCAGCTCCATCACCACCAGGCGCAGGTGCGTGGACTCCCGCGACACGCGCTTGATCTCCTCCACGTCCGCGTCGGGGGCCACCGAGGCGATCTCCTCGCGCCGGGTGACGATCTCGTCCAGCGGACGTGAGTTGACCTCCAGCGCGGTGGCCAGCTGGTCGCGCCGTTCGGCGTCCAGCGCCCCGGCCTTGGCCGAGTGCTCCACCAGTTCGCGCACGTCGTCGGGACCGTGCCCGGCCGACATCTCGTCCACGGCGTTCACACCGAAGCGGTGCAGGCACCAGTTGGCCATGCCGTTCAGCATCAGCAGCAGCGGCCGGGTGAGCCACATGAAGGCCCGCATCGGTACGGCCAGCATGGTCGCCGACTTCTCCGGGTGCGAGATCGCCCAGGACTTGGGCGCCATCTCACCCACGACCAGGTGCAGGAACGTCACGATGACCAGTGAGAGCACGAACGAGGCCACCGTCGACACCGCGTGCGGCAGACCCGCGAACAGGGGCTCCAGCAGGTGGTGGACGGCGGGCTTGGAGATCGCGCCCAGCGCCAGCGTGCACAGCGTGATGCCCAGCTGCGAGCCGGCCAGGAGCAGTGACAGGTCGCGCGCGCTGCGCAGGGCCGCCCGCGCCGAAACGCTCGTCTCCGCGGCCTCCTCCAGCCGGTAGCGGCGGGCCGCCACCAGCGCGAACTCGATGGCCACGAAGAACGCGCTCAACACGATGATGGCCGCGGTCAGCACCAGCGCCAGCCACACGTTCATGTCGCTCACGCGTGCACCTCCGTTCCGCTCTCGGCCGCCTCGCACAGGTGCAGCTCCACCGTGTGCGGAACGTGCCTGTGCACGGTGTTGACGGTCAGGGTCAGCGCCATGTCGGGGTCTTCCTCGTGCGCGCTGTTCGGGCGGGGCAGGCTGACCTGGGTCCGGTCGCCCACCTCGGGCAGCCGGTGGAGCTCGTGGATGACCAGCCCGCCCACGGTCTCGTAGTCGCCCGGGGGCAGGTCGTGGCCGATCAGCCGCTCGACCTCGTCGATGTGCAGCGCGCCCGGGACCAGGTAGGAGCCCTCGCCCTCCAGGTAGGCGGGCGACTCCTCCTCCGGGGTGTGCTCGTCGGCGATCTCGCCGACCAGCTCCTCGGCCAGGTCCTCGGTCGTGATGACCCCGGCCAGCCCGCCGTACTCGTCCACGACGCAGGCGAACTCCTCGTTCGCCTCGCGCAGCCGGTTCAGCAGTACCGGCAGCGGCAGTGACACGGGCACCATCACCGTCTCCCGGGCCACTTCGCTGACCTTGACGTCGGACAGGCGGCGATCGCCCAGTGCGAGCACGTCGCGCAGGCAGATGACGCCGACGATGTCGTCCACGCCGTCGCCCAGGACCGGGAAGCGCGAGTGGTCGGAGGCCATCAGCTCCACGACCCGGCTGACCGGGTCGCCCTCCTCCACGGTGGTCACCTCGGGGCGCGGGATCATCGCGTGTTCGGCGGTGCGGTCGTGGAAGTCCAGGGTGCGGTCCAGCAGCGTGGACAGCTCTGCGGGCAGGTCACCGCTCTCCCGGGACTCGGCGATGATGCTCTCCAGGTCGCGCGGTGTCGCCGCGTGCTGGACGTCCTCCACCGGCTCGATCCGCACTGCCCTGAGCAGCAGGTTCGCGGCCTGGTCGAACAGCCAGATGACCGGGCCGAAGATCCTCAGGTAGATCCTGGTGGACAGCGCCAGCCAGCGCGCCACCGGCTCGGGCCGGGCGATGGCCAGGTTCTTGGGGAAGAGCTCGCCGAAGACCATCTGCACGATGGTGGAGAACAGCAGCGCGAGGACGGTTCCCACGGCCACGCCGGTCCCCGCGGGGACCCCGACGACACCGAGGAGTTCGCCGACGCCCTGGCCGATCATGGGTTCGGCCACGTAACCGACCAGCAGCCCGGTCACGGTGATGCCCAGTTGGGCGCCGGAGAGCATGAAGGACGTGCGTCTGGTGATGCCCAGGGCCCGCTTGGCCCCGGTGTCACCGGCTGCGGCCCGCGCCCGCAGGCGCGAGCGGTCCACGGCCATGAAGCCGAATTCCTGGGCGACGAAGTATCCCGTCGCCACGGTGATCAGGAAGACCACCAGAGCCCCGAGGGCGATACTGAGAACGGTGCTCATCATCGGGCACGCACCGCCTGGGACCGCTTCGCGGCATGGTTCCTACGAAGGTGCGCGCCCCTCGTAGAAGGGGGCTCGTCGTCTGGGTCGCAGCATCCTGTGTGGATGCTGCCGGTACTTCGGGACGGGTCCACTGTTCCTCTCTCTGCGCCTTGTGCGCGTTGACGGTGTGACAGGAGTGGCCTGTTCTGGAGATAGGGACGAAGAACCGCGGGAGAAAGTTCCCCGCGTGCTCAGTTCCCGACGGGGGCGTCGGTCTCCCCGCCGAAGGAGGCCCACTCACGGCGGCGGGCCTCGGCGAGCGCGATCGCGGTGGCCACGGCCACGTTCAGCGATCCCACCCGTCCGATCTGCGGAATGTAGGTGATGGCGTCCGCGCCCGCCAGGAGCGCGGGGGAGCAGCCGTGGTCCTCGGCGCCCACGGCCAGGCACACGTCGGGCTCCAGCGGGGCGGCGTGCAGCGGTACGGCGCCGCCGGCCAGCTCGACCGCCACCACCTTGTACCCGTCGTCGCGCGCGGCGGCCAGGGCCTCGGGGGTGGAGGACAGCCGTGTGTGCTCCACCTTCGTGGCGGTGCCCAGGGCGGTCTTGCCGACCTTGGAGTCGTCGGGGTCGGCGCTGTTGCCCGTGAGCCAGAGGTGGTCGACGCCGAAGGTCGCGCAGGTGCGCAGGATCGACCCCAGGTTGAAGGGCTGGGTGACCGATTCGACGAGAAGGGCGAGACGCCCCTCGGTGCGCCTGCGCCACTGGCGGTTCAGGCGTTTGACGTCCGTAGGACGCAACTGCGTGCTCAACTGCGGTGTGTTCCTCGACGGGTGTGTCCGGGCTGGTCCCGGCTGGGCGGTTGTCCGCCACAGAGTATCGGTCACCGCGTGTGCGTGCACGCGGTGACCCTGGCACATCCAGGCAAAGGGTGACTCAAGCCCCGGAACGCCGTACCGCCAGCACCCGGAAGCCCGCCCGTGAGGCCACGCGCTCGGCGGGCAGCCCCTGTGCGTCCAGCCACTTCTGCAGTGAGTCCGAGCCCAGGTGGCGCTGTACCACCAGGTGGGCCACGCCCTCGGGGGTGAGCCGCCCCAGCCAGGTGCGCAGCATCGCGTGCAGCACGTCCTTGCCCACACGGATGGGCGGATTGGACCACACCGCGTCGAAGGGGCCGAGCAGGTTTCGGGCCGTGGGCGCCGCAGTGCCGTCCCCGCCGTTCCGCGCCGCTTCGTCCACGGCCGGGGCGCCCTCGGGTCCCACCACCGCGAAGCGCGCGTTGTCCAACCCGTGCTCGGCGGCGTTGCGCCGGGCCAGGTCCACGGCGCGGGTGTTGACGTCCACGCCCAGTACCCGTGCTCCCGGGGCGCGCGAGGCCATCGTCAGGGCGATGGGGCCGTAACCGCAGCCCAGGTCGAGCAGGCGCCCCCGGGCGGGCGGCGCCGGGACCGTCTCCAGCAGCACCCGTGTGCCGAGGTCGACCTTGTCGGGGGAGAACACGCCCCGGTCGGTGCGCAGCCGCAGGTGCAGGTCCGGCAGAACCAGGTCGGCGGTGGAGGGGCGGCTGGCGGCGCCCGGATCGGAGTCGAAGTAGTGCTGGGCCACGCCGTGACGCTACCAGGGCCCGAGCGGGGCGCCGTACCGGGCAAAAACCTCGTGTTCCCCCAGGAACGAAATCTCCAATCCCCAGGACCCGGGCGTCCGGAGTGGCGAAGATGGAGGTATCCGACGTTTGTGGGAGAACCCATGCGAGCACAGGTAGGAGACCGACTGGTAGTCGAGAGTCCGCGTGCCGACACCCACCGCAGGACGGGCGTCGTCACCGGGGTCCGGGGGGTCGGAGGGTCGCCTCCGTACCAGGTGCACTGGTCCGACGCGGAGAAGGGACACGACGCCCTGATCTACCCGGGGCCGGACGCACACGTGGAACACCCGCCCGGTGGTACGGGCGCGGACGCGGAGGGGGCCGATGCCATGCAGACGATGAAGCGTTGGAACGTCGATGTCGTCGTCGCCGAGGAGAGTGAGGGCGACAGCGCGCGGACCTGGGCGGAGGTGGGCCTGGTCGCCGACGACGGGACGGCGTTGAGGGGGCACGGGATGGCCCGCAAGCACCCCACGGACCTGGACGTGCCCGAGATCGGGGAGGAGCTCGCGGTCTCTCGCGCCCTGTCCGACCTCTCGCGCCAGCTCCGCCAGGTCGCGGCCGAGGACATCAACGACCACAGCGGCCTCCCGTGGCGGCCCACCTGAGCGGTGGGAGCCGCTGCCCTCGCCTCACGCGGGCCGCCCGAGCGCCTGGGCCCGGACCGGTTTTCGGTCCGGGCCCTTGGTATGGGCTCGGGCGTTGGGATGCGGGGCACCGCGCCGACACCGTGCGGACCGGAAGTGGTCACCTTCGCCATGAGTCGTTTGCGCTCGCCGGTCACCGGGATCGGGCACACTCGGAAGTCGGGCGCGGCCACCGCCGGGAGGCGGAGGGGCCGTTGCGGCTCGGAGGGGCCGCAACGCCGCCGTGCCCGCCCAGGCCGTGCCGGGGAGTGTGCGTCAGCCGGCACACCAGGTCCACCGCCACGGTCCGAGGTGGCGCCGCGCTTTTACCGGAGGTGTCCGGGGGAAGGCGCGCTACCGTCGGCGTGCGCGCCGGAGCACCCACGCAAGGAGACTCGTTGCCCACCTCTTCCGGACCCCAGGCCGGACCCGCCCGTGTCCTTGGCACCGTGGACGCCGTCGCCATCGGCGCGGGCGCGATGCTCGGCGCCGGAGTGTTCACCGTCTTCTCCCCGGCCGCGCTCGGCGCCGGCGCATGGCTGCCCGTGGCCATCCTCATCGCGGGCACCGTCGCCTACTGCAACGCCGTCTCCTCGGCCAGGCTCGCCGCCCGACACCCCGAGTCCGGGGGCGCCTACGTCTACGGGCGCGAGCGCCTGGGAGAGCTGTGGGGCTACCTGGCGGGCTGGTCCTTCGTCGTCGGCAAGATCGCCTCCTGCGCGGTCATGGCGCTGACCTTCGCCGCCTACCTCCTGCCGGGCTGGGAGAAGCCCGTGGCGACGGCCGCCGTGCTCGCGCTCACCGCGCTCAACTACCGGGGGGTCCGGCGCTCCACGCTGGTGGTCAAGGTTCTCCTCGTCGTGGTCCTGGCGGTCCTGGCCGCCGCGATCGTGGCGATGGTCCTCAGCGGGCGGCTGGCGGCCGTCGCCCAGGTGGAGGGCCTGGGCCCCTGGCCCGGCTCCTTCGGTGTGCTGGGCGCCGCCGGGATGGTCTTCTTCGCCTTCGCCGGGTACGCGCGCGTGGCCACCCTGGGCGGTGAGGTCCGCGACCCCGAGACCACCATCCCCCGCGCCATCACCCTGGCCCTGGGCGGGGTCCTCCTGCTGTACCTGGTCATCGGTACCGGCCTGTTGATCGTGCTGGGCCGCGAGCGCCTGTCCACCACCACCACTCCGATGGTCGACGCCGTCCAGGTCGCCGGGTTCTCCTGGCTGGCCCCGGTCGTGGTCGCCGGCGCCGCCGTGGCGAGCCTTGGCGCCCTGCTCTCCCTGGTCCTGGGGGTCTCCAGGACCACCGCCGCGATGGCCGCCGACGGGCACCTGCCCCGCTCCCTCGCGGTCGTCCACGAACGGTTCGGGGTACCGCACCGGGCCGAGCTGCTGGTCGCCGTACTGGTGATCGGCCTGGTTCTGCTCACCGACCTGCGCGGCGCCATCGCCTTCTCCGCCTTCGGCGTCCTGGTGTACTACGCCATCACCAACGCCTCGGCGCTGCGGCTGGGGGCCGACGAACCCCGCCCGCCCCTGGTGGTGCCCCTGACCGGGCTGGTCGGGTGCGTGGTGCTGGCGTGCAGCCTGCCTCTGCCCGCGGTCATCACCGGCATGGCCGTCCTGGCGCTGGGCGCGGGCCTGTGGTGGCTGCGCGAGCGGTTCGCCCTGCGCTTCTGACGCCTGTGACGGGTGCTCTCCGGCCCCGGGGGGCGGAGACGCCTCAGGGGCGGCTGTGCCGTGCCATGTAGGCCAGACCGCGCTGAGCGGTCGCGGACAGCCGGAGCCCGGCCACCTCCTCGGGGGTGAACCAGCCGCTGTCGGCGGTCGAGCCGTTCTCCTCCAGCACCCTGGCCGGTCTCGGACTGGCGACGAACACGTGGAAGAACACCCACACCGCGTAGATCTCGTGGCCGCCGGGCTGGCCCCGGTGGTGGCTGGAGACGGTGAGCAGGTCGCCGACCTGGCCGTCCTGGCCGGTCTCCTCGGCCACCTCGCGCCGCAGTGCGGCGCGCACGTCCTCGCCCGCGTCCACGCCGCCACCCGGAAGGTGCCAGGTGCCGGCGCCGGGGAAGCCCTCGGCGATGCGGCTCAGCAGCACGCGGCCGTCGGGGCCGTCGACGATCCCGTAGGAGGCGAACCGGCGCAGCCGCGGGCGGTCCTGGGGCAGGTCCTCTCCGGCGGCCAGTTCGGTGGGGGAGGGGGAGAGCCCGCTTCCCGCGGCGGCCGAGGGCCAGGCGGCGCGGGTCCCGGCCTCGGCGAAGACCACCCGGTCGATGTGCAGGGGTGTGCCGTCGGGTGCCTCCACCAGCTCGGTGAGCACGTCCACGGCGCGCAGGGACGTGTTCGGGGACAGGCCGCCCAGGTCGCGGACCACCTCCGCCGGGTCCTGTCCGAACAGCACGCGGCCGCCGAGCACCGTGGACCCGGTGACCAGGTGCGCGGTGACACGCCGCTGCGGTTCGCCGGGGGAGGGAGGGGTCACAGCGTTCCCGCTGCGGGGGCCACGCTGGGCAGGCCGACCATGCGCAGCAGGTCGTCCAGGTTGGTGACGGTGCTCACGGACTCGAAGCGCTGCTGGCCTCGACGGTCGACCATGACCGGGTGCATGCGCGCGGCCACGGCCCCCACACCGTCGGCCTGGATCTGGTCGCCCACGTGCCAGCAGGCGGTGGGGTCCACGCCCAGGCGCTGGGCGGCCGTGTGGAAGATGCGCGGGTCGGGCTTGCCCGTCCCGGCGGTGTCGGCGCACACCACGGCGTGGAAGTAGGGGGCCAGCTCCAGGGCCTGCAGTTTGGCGTGCTGGAGGGCCTCGATGCCGTTGGTGACCACGGCCAGGCGGTATCCGGCCGACGCCAGGGCGTTCAGGGCGGGGATCGTGTCGGGGAAGACCTGCCAGGCCGAGCGGTGCGCGTCCAGGTAGAGGCGGTAGAGGTCGTCGCAGTGCTGGTCGGCGATGTCGGCGTGTCCGGCCTGGACGGCCAGGGCGCGGATGCGCTCGCGGCGCTGCTGTTCCAGGCTCAGTCGGCCGCGCAGGTAGGAGCCGAAGGAGAGCTCGGTCTGTACGTCCCACAGACTGCGGGCGGCACCGAAGTCAGGGTGACCGAGCCGCTCCATGACCGCGCGGAGCCCCGTGGACGACGCGGCGAGATCGTCGATGAGGGTGTCGTCCAGGTCGAAGCAGATCGCCGTCGGTGCTGCGGGTGTGTTCGGCATCGTTCCTCAAGTGAATGGGCATGACAAAACATGCCAACGCTAACCCGTGGACATGACGGAAAAGGTGTAAACCCCACCTAAAGGTATGTGACCCAGGCCACTAAAAGGGGGGTGAGGTCGGCCCGGGGCCGATCCCGCGGACTCACGGAAGCCGCTGGAACCACAGCAGTGACGTCACGGCCGTGGCCATCGACAGTATGATCGCCACCAGGACGAACCGTGTGACAATCTCCTCGTGTACCACCTCGGTACCCAGCGAGGAGCCGATGTTCCGGTAGACCTCGTTGAGCTCCGTCTCGCTCTCGGCCTCGTAGAAGTATCCGCCGGTGTCCTGGGCCAGGCCGCGCAGCGCCTCCTTGTCGATGTCCGCGGGCACCTGGTAGCCGTCGATCTCGATCATCGCCGCGCCCGTGCCGAACGCGATCGCCGACACAGGTACCTCCTGTTCGGCCGCCACCGCCGCCGCCTGCGAGATGTCACGTCCGCTGGTGTTCTCCCCGTCCGACAGGAGCACCACCGCCGACGGGGGCGGGTCCTCCTGGGCCTCCTCGTCGAAGCTGCGGATCGCCTCCAGCGAGGCGAACACGCCCTCGCCGATCGCCGTGCCCGGGCCCAGTTGCAGGTTCTCGATCGACCCGATCACCGCCTGGTGGTCGTGGGTGGGGGAGGAGACCACCGTCGCCGTCGAGGAGAAGGCCACCAGTCCCACGTTGAACCGGTCCGGCAGCGTCTCCACGAACCCCTGCGCCGACTCCTTGGCCGCGTTCAGGCGGTCGGGATCGATGTCGGTGGCCGCCATCGATAGCGACACGTCCACCGCCACCATGATCGTCGCCCGCTCACGCGGCTGCTCCACCGGCATCGCGGGTAGCGCCATCGAGGTGATGAGCGCTCCGAGAGCCAGCGTGAACAGCACCGCCGGGACGTGCCTGCGCACGTCCGGGCGGTGTGGGGCCACCTGGTCCAGCAGCGACAGGTTGGTGAAACGCATCGTGTACTCGCGCCGCTGGGTCTGCGCGAACACGTATGCCCCGATGAGCAGAACGATGAGGAGCAGCCACCACAGCCGCTGGGGCTCCAGGAAGGTCATCGTTCAGTCCCCCGTTGCGTAGGCTCTGTCCCGCGGGTCGGCGCCCGCACCCTCGTTCGGTCCCATGGTGGCCCCCTCGCTCACCCGGGCGTTCCTGGGGTGTGGCGGGCCAGATGGTGCGCGGTACGTCGCTGGTGGATGACGAACCGTGCCGTATCCAGTACCCAGTCCCGGTCGGTTCGTAGCGACAGGTGGTGGACCCCGCACCGGCGCAGTGCGCCGCGCACCGCCGCGCGCTGGTCGGCGGCCGCCTGGCGGTAGCGCTCGCGCACCGCCCGGGTCAGCCGTATGTCGCGCACCCTGCCCGTGCGGGGATCGCTCAGAGTCACGTCGCCCACATCGGGCACGTCCAGTTCGCGTGGGTCGACCACCTCCACCACCAGTACCTGGTGACGTGTGGCCAGCTGCCTCAGCGGGCGCTCCCAGGTGATCTCGCCGCCGAAGGCGGGCGTGTCCAGGAAGTCGGAGATCACCACCCGCAGGCCGCGACGGCGACGGGTGCGCACCAGGTCCGACAGCGCGTCGGCCAGGGTGGCCTGGTGCGGCGAGGGATCGCGCTCGTCACCGGTCGGTGCCGCGGCCACCGTGGCCAGCAGCGCCAGCAGCGCCTCCTTGCCCGAGCGGGCGGGCCAGCGCCGGACCCTGCCCTGGTGTAGGAAGTGGGCGCCGAACCGGTCGCCCACACGCTGGGTGAGCAGGTTGGCCGCCACCATCGCGCCGACCGCCACCTCGTGCTTGGAGCGCAGGCCCGTGCCGAAGTTCATGCTCGGCGACAGGTCCAGCAGGGTCCAGCTCTCCAGCTCGCGGTCGGCGACCAGGTCGCGCACGTGCGGTGTGGTGGTACGGGCGGTGACCGACCAGTCCATGTGCCGCACGTCGTCCTCGCCCGGCTGGTACACGCGGGCCTCGGCGGCCTCCGAGCCCGGGCCCAGGCGCAGCCCCAGGTGCTCACCGTGCAGCAGCCCCTCCAGCCGGTGCACGATGCGCAGGTCCAGACGGCGCAGTGCGGCGCGCAGGCGGGGATCGGTACCGATCGCGGGAGTGGTCACGGCCCTCACCTCGAGGAGGCGAAGGAGGCGGTCTCCCCGCTGGGCGGCTCGTCCCAGATCACCCGCGGCGCGAGCACGGTCGACAGGATGCGGTCGACCACCTGTTCCGCGGTGACCCCGTCGGCCAGGGCGTCGAAGGTGAGTACCAGGCGGTGGGCGATGATGTCGTGGGCGAGTACCCGCACGTCGTCGGGCAGCACGTAGTCGCGCCCGCGCAGCAGCGCCAGGGCCCGCGCCGCCGAGACCAGCCCCAGGGTGGCGCGGGGACTGGCCCCGATCTCCAGTATCTGGCGCAGGTCCGGCATCTGGTGGTTCTCCGGCTCCCGGGTGGCCATGACCAGCCGCACCACGTAGTCGGCGATGAGCTGGTGGACGTGCACACGCTGGGCGTCGGACTGCAGCTCGCCCAGGGTGACGGGGTCGAGCACCTGGTGCGCGGTGGGCGGGGTGGTCGACATCCGGCGCAGGATCTCCATCTCCTCGTGCGCGCGCGGGTGGCCGACGTTGACCTTCATCAGGAACCGGTCGCGCTGGGCCTCGGGCAGCGGGTAGACGCCCTCGGACTCGACCGGGTTCTGTGTGGCGATGACGATGAAGGGGGAGGGGAGGGGATAGGTGGTGCCGCCCAGGGACACCTGCCGTTCGGCCATGACCTCCAACAGGGCCGACTGCACCTTGGCGGGGGCGCGGTTGATCTCGTCGGCGAGTACGAAGTTGGCGAAGACCGGGCCCAGCTCCACGTCGAACTTCTCGGTGGAGGGATGGTAGATGCGTGTGCCGATGATGTCGGAGGGCACCAGGTCCGGTGTGAACTGCACGCGGGCGAAGGAGCCGCCGGTGACCTGGGCCAGGGTGGAGACCGCCAGGGTCTTGGCGATACCGGGCACGCCCTCGATCAGGCAGTGGCCGTTGGCGACCAGGGCGATGAGGGAGCGCTCCACCATGCGCTCCTGGCCCACGATGACCGTGGATACCTCGTGCAGTGCGGCGCGCAACAGCCTGGTCGGCTCACCCGGGCCGCTCTCGGGGCCCGAGGAGGGCGCGGAGCCGTTTCCGGTCTCTGCCATGTCCCGCCTTCCTAGCAGGGAGCCCCGACGCGGGGGCACCGGATAGGTTGTGGATCCTCACCTGTGGGTGACACTACCCGCTCCGCGGGCACCGGTCCGGTACACAACGCGGCGAAGCGGGCGGGCGGGGCGGGCAGAGAGGGGAAGGACATGGCGGTTCCCACGATGGAGCTGAACGAGGCCGATCCGCGCCAGCTGGGCGGCTACCGGTTGCTGGGACGGCTGCGCGACTCCTCCCTCGGCGTGGTCTACCTGGGTCAGGACGGTGCGGGGGACCAGGTGAGCGTGGCGGTCCTGGACTCCGGCGCCGCCGGTGACGGTACGGCGCGTGAGCGCTTCGCCGAGGCGGTGCGCGCCGGTTCCGACGTGGTGGCGGCCCGCACGCACGGGCGTTCGGCGCTGTGGGTGGCCGTTCCCCACGAGGGCCCCACCTCGGCGCAGGACTTCCTGGAGGCGGCGGCACGGTCGGGCCGGGTGGCCGCGAGCGGCCCGACCGTGATGCCCCACTGGGCGGGCTCGCGCGGTGCGTCCTCGGTGCGGTGGGCTCCCTGGAGCGGACGGCGGGACAGCGCGGTGGCCGCGGGGGAGAGCAACTGGTGGCTGATCGGCGGCTTGGGTCTGGTCCTGCTGCTGCTCCTGTTGCTGGTGTCGTTGTTGTACTGGTGGATGCTGCAGTTCCCGCCTCCGGAGATGCCGGGGTCCGCGCCGCCCCCGGAGCCGCAGGAGAGCCCCGGTGGCCAGCCGGGGGAGGGGGCCAGCCCGGCGGAGGAGGACGGGGAGGGGAGCCCGTCCACGCCGAGGATCCCGTCTCCGGGGGAAGGTCAGGGGGAGTGGGGGGACTCACCCCAGGACAACCTCTAGATCCGGGGAGGGACCCGTGGGAGGGGCCTGGCCGGTGCCGGGCCCTTTCTGTTGACCTACTATAAATCTACGTCGTAAAGGTGAGCGTTTTTCTCTATAGAAACAAAATTCAAAATTTAAGGAGCGGCTTCGCCGCACCAACACCTAAAAACCCTCCTGGAGACGTGACGGTACGTCCTGACCGTGATGGCTGGGTGCCTGGAACGGGTTCAGCGTCGTTCGGGGGGCATCAAGGGAGGGGTGTGGCCGTGTGGGATGGGCTCGGGCCGGTGCCTCCGCCCGTGTCAGCCTCAGGCCCGGCCGCAGGGGGCGCCCTTGGGATGTGCGGGCGTCGGGGTGTGCCCGCACCGGGCGGTGCCTATGCTGGTCCACGTGCTGAGAAAGGTGATCGCGACGCGGTACGTGCTGCCGCTGCGCGAAGGAGGTTCGCTCCCAGGGCTGGTCGAGGCCGACGATCTGGGGATGTACGTGGTCAAGTTCATCGGGGCGGGCCAGGGGCGCAAGACGCTCGTGGCCGAGGTGGTCTCGGGTGAGCTGGGCCGGGCCCTGGGGCTGCCGGTTCCCGAGCTGGTCCTGGTGGAGTTCGACGCGGTGATCGGCCGCAGCGAACCCGACCCCGAGGTGCAGGAGCTGCTCAGGGCCAGCGGTGGGCTCAACCTGGGGATGGACTTTCTTCCGGGGTCGCTCGGTTTCGACCCGCTGACCTTCGGGGTGGACCGGGAGTTCGCCGGGCGGGTGCTGTGGTTCGACGCTCTGACCGGCAACGTGGACCGCTCCTGGCGCAATCCGAACATGCTCCTGTGGCATGGCAGGCCGTACCTGATCGACCACGGCGCGACGCTGATCTTCCATCACAACTGGGCCAACGCCGACAGGTTCGTCGGCCGTGCCTACGACGCCTCCGACCACGTGCTTACGGGGTCCTCCCCGGACCTGGCCGCCGCGGACGCCGCGCTGGCGCCGTTGGTGGAGGAGGGTCTGTTGCGCCGTGTGGTGGAGCTGGTGCCTGATGAGTGGCTGGTGGGCGAGCCCGGGTTCGCTTCTCCCGATGAGGTCCGTGATGCGTATGTGCGGTTCCTGCTGGCGCGTGTGGCTGACCGTTCCTGGTTGCCGGAGGTGACGGGATGAGGCGTTACAGCGATGCGGTGACGACCGGCCGTGTGGGCGAGGAGCGCGATCGTGCGGTGTTCGAGTACGCGTTGTTGCGGGTGGTGCCGCGGTTGGAGCGCGGTGAGTGTGTGAACGCCGGGGTGATCGTGTACTGCCAGGAGCAGGGGTTTTTGGCGGCTCGTTCCGCGTTGGACGAGGGACGGTTGTTGGCCGTGGATTCTGGGGTGGACGTGGCTGGTGTGCGGCGTGCGCTGGAGGCGGTCGAGGTGATGTGTCGTGGTGGTGCGGGGGCGGGTGCGGCCGGTCGTGAGCGGCCGGGGCAGCGGTTTCGGTGGTTGACCGCGCCGCGGAGCACGATCGTGCAGCCGGGGCCGATTCACGGGGGTCTGACGGAGGATCCGGAGGCTGAGGTCGTGCGGTTGCTGGACCGGCTCGTAAGGTAACTGTCCGGGTCGTAACGGACATCACAGGTGTTTGGGGGCTTGAAAAGGAGGCGGTTCGCAGGGTCGTGATGTTGGTATGGAGTAGTACCGCCGCCGTGGGGAGTTCTTCCTTTCGGCCTTCCCGCTTTTTGCGAACTGGAGTGCCTGTGCAGTCCCCTGATTCCCCCTCCACGGCCCCTGAGCAGGGGGCGGTCGAGTCGACCCTGGTGCGGAGCCGGCCCTGGACGCCTTCGCGTAAGTCGGTCGCTTTGTTGGTTTTGGTGCTGGGTGTGCTGACGGCGACCGGGCCGTTGGCGACTGACATGTATCTTCCGGCTTTTCCTCAGATCACCCAGGATCTGGGGACGAACGAGGCTCGGGTCCAGCTGACGCTGACGGCGATGATGCTGGGTCTGGCGGTGGGCCAGCTGGTGATCGGGCCGATGAGTGATGCCTTCGGGCGTCGGGGGCCTCTGCTGGTGGGTGTGGCCGTGTTCACGGTGACGTCGGTGCTGTGTGTGTTCGTGCCGAGCGTGACGCTGTTCATCGTGGTGCGGTTCGTGCAGGGTATGGCTGGTGCCGCGGGTGCGGTGATCGCGCGTGCGGTGGTGCGTGACCTGTTCGAGGGCGATGACGCGGTGCGGTTCTTCTCGCGTCTGGCGCTGGTGATGATGTTGGCTCCGCTGTTGGCTCCGTTGGCGGGTGCGCAGTTGTTGCTGGTGGGTCCGTGGCAGGTGAGTTTCTGGGTGCTGGCGGTGATGGCGGCGCTGAGTTTTGTTCTGGTGTTGCTGTGGCTGCCGGAGAGTCTGCCGGTGGAGGATCGTCGTCGGCGGGGTCCGCGTGCGCTGTTGTCGACGGTGGCGGGCCTGGTGCGTCAGCCGCGTTTTATGGGTCCGGTGCTGACGCTGGGGTTGAGTTTCGGGATGCTGTTCACGTATGTGTCGGCGTTCTCGTTTGTGGCGCAGACGGAGTTTGATGCTTCGCCGCAGTTGTATGCGGGGCTGTTCGCGGTGAATGCGTTGGGGATGATGGCGGGGACGCAGACGAACGGGTTGCTGGTGGGTCGGGTGGAGACGTTGCGGCGTCTGGGCCTGGGATTGATGTTGGCGCTGGTGTCGGTGGGTGTGCTGGTGGTGTTGGCGCTGACTGGTGTGGCTGCTTTGTGGATGGTTGTGACGTTGTTGGCGGTCATGATGTTCAGCGTCGGGTTCATCATGCCGAATGCGACGGTGACGGCGTTGGACGGTCAGCCTGCCACGGTGGCGGGTACGGCTTCGGCGTTGATGGGTGCGTTGCAGTTCTCGTTGGGTGGCGGTGTGGCGTCGTTGGCGGGGTTGACGGCTTCGGGTGAGCCGTCGTTGATGAGTATGGCGATGGTGATGGCGTCCGCGGCGGGGTTGGCTTTGGTGGCTTATGTGTGGTCTGTGCGTTCGAAGGTCCGATGACCCCAGGAGTCGTGGTTTTTTGTGGTTCTCTGCTCCGGGTTGCTGTGTGATGGGGAAATGGGCACAGTAGGTCGCAATTCCCCGATTGAGGTGGGCCTGGTGTGCCCGCCTTCCGATGTGGCAGAGGATGAGTGTGGGTATGGGCGAGCCGAGTGTCACTCCTGGGACGTGGGCTCGGGGTCTTTCCGGGCTGGGTGAGCTGGTCTACGGGATGGCGACCGAGGATGCGCGTGCTGAGGTGTTCTCGGTGCGGGGGGAGCGTGGCCGTTGGGAGCAGGTGACGGCTGGTGAGTTCGCCACGGAGGTGACGTCGGTCGCCAAGGGTCTGGTCGCGTCCGGTGTGGGTGAGGGCGACCGGGTGCTGGTGGTGTCGGGTGTGCACCAGGAGTGGGTGCGGTTGGCGTTCGCGGTGTGGTCGGTGCGGGCGGTGTTGGTGCCGTTGGCGGATTCGGTGTCGGCGGAGCGGGCGGCGCATGTGGTGCGGCAGACGCGTCCGGCGGCGGCGGTGGTCCAGGGTGAGCGGTTGCTGCGTGTGGTGTCGGGGCTGCAGCGGGAGTTGCCGGATCTGGGCCGGGTGTGGCGGATGGAGGAGGGCCTGGCCGACGTGGTGCGGTTGGGCGCGTACATGGACGCGTCCTCGGTGCGGTTTCGGCGGGACGCGACGGTGGCCGAGGACGCGGCGGTGGTGCTGTACCCGTTGAGCACGGTGTCGCGGTTGACGCGGGGTGTGGTGCTTTCGCACGGGGCGTTGTTGTCGGCGGCGGCGGATCTGGTTGATCGGATGTGGCCGCGGGTGTCGGAGTTGTCTGCGGGTAGGGCGAGCACTTTGTTGGATCTGCCGTTGTCGCAGATTCCGGGTTTGGCGTCGTTGGTGGCGTGCATGGTGGGTCGTGTGCGTGTGGGGTTGGCTGGTCGCGCTGGTCTGTTGCGGCAGGCGGAGGCGTTCAAGCCGACGGTGTTGGTGTGCTCCACGGGGATGTTGGAGGGCATCTTCGCGCGTGAGCAGGGGAGTGCGCGTTCGACGGGGTGGGACTCGTTGGGGACGTTCAACTCGGCGGTGGATACGGCGGTGCAGTTCGACCGGTCGCCGAAGAAGGGTGCCTGGCGGCGGTTGTCGCGGTCGATGTATGACTGGCAGTTCGCGCGGGTGCGGGAGATGTTGGGCGGTCGGGTGCATCTGGCGGTGTGCTGGGGTGGTGACCTGTCGGACCGGTTGGAGTCCTTCTACGGGGGTGTGGGCGTGCCGGTGGTGCAGGCGTTCGGTACGGCTGAGACTGCGGGTGTGTTCGTGTCCGGTGCTGTGGGGGATCGTGTGCCTGGGACGGTGGGGCGTGTCCTTGGCGGGCGTGAGTTGTGGGTCTCGCGTGAGGGTGAGGCCTATGTGCGTGGTGGTGGGGTGTTCTCGGGTTACTGGGATGACGGGGAGGCTTCGCGTAGTGCGTTTCGTGAGGGGTGGTTGGCGACGGGGTTCGCGGTGGAGGTGGACGCGGACGGGTTTGTGAGGGTTGTGGGCCGGTTGCGGCCGCAGGCGGCTATGGCGGAGGTGCCGGGGCGGTTCGTGGCGCGTGGGCCCGTGGTGGAGCAGCCGGTGGGGGATGTGCTGACCGAGGTGTTGCCCGCGGTGGAGGCGCCGGTGCGGGAGGAGCGCGGGGACGTTGAGTTGGTGGCGGAGTTCGAGGCGCGGTTGCGTGCGCATCCGTTGGTCAGTCAGGTGCTGGTGATCGTGGAGGGGCGGCCGTTCGCGAGTGCGTTGGTGACGTTGGTGCGTGACCAGTTGGAGTACTGGCGGTTGGTGAATGGGCGGCCGTTGTCGATGGCGCCGGAGGAGATCGCGGGGGATCGTGATCTGCTGCGTGAGGTGCAGGGGTTGGTGTATGAGGCCAATCGGAGTGTGCCGCGGCATTTGGCGGTGCGGTCGTTCCATGTGTTGGCTGAGGAGTTCACGGTGCAGTCGGGGTTGGTGCAGCCTTCGGGGGAATTGCGGCGTGAGGCGGTGTTGCGGGCGTTCTCGGAGGAGATTGATGGTTTGTATCGGGTGCGTCGTGAGCCGCAGTAGGTAGGGCTGTGGGGCGCGTGTGGCGTTCTTTGGTGGGGCGGGCCGTGGGTGGCCCGCCTTTTTTGTGTTATTGGCCGTTGAGGTAGGCCAGGACGGCCAGGACGCGGCGGCTGTCGTCGGAGGAGGGGGGTAGGTCGAGTTTGGTGAAGATGTTGTTGATGTGTTTGCTGACGGCTTTTTCGGTGATGTAGAGGCGTCCGGCGATGGCGGAGTTGGAGCGGCCTTCGGCCATTTCGGCGAGGACTTCGTGTTCGCGGGGGGTGAGTTGGGCCAGGGGGCCGCTCTGGTCTTGGCGGGCCAGGAGTTGGGAGATGACGGCGGGGTCCATGGCGGTGCCGCCGTCGGCGACGCGGCGGACGGCTTCGATGAACTGGCCGACGTCGAAGACGCGGTCCTTGAGGAGGTAGCCGACGCCTCCGGTGTCGTCGGAGAGGAGTTCGCGGGCGTAGAGCTGTTCGACGTGCTGGGAGAGCACGAGGATGGGCAGGCCGGGGATCTGGGTGCGGGCGGCGATGGCGGCTTGGAGGCCTTCGTCGGTGAAGGTGGGGGGTAGGCGGACGTCGACGACGGCGACGTCGGGTTTGTGTTCGGTCAGGGCGGTGTGGAGGTCGGGTCCGTTGTCGAGGGCGGCGACGACGGTGAAGTCGTGTGCTTGGAGGAGTTGGATCAGGCCTTCTCTGAGGAGGGCAAGGTCTTCGGCGATGACAACGCGCACGGGATCTCCAGGGTCACGATGGTGGGGCCGCCCGGGGGGCTGGTGGTGTTCATCGTGCCATCGAAGGCGTCCAGGCGCCTGCGGATGCCGGCGAGTCCGCTGCCGGGTGTGGGGGTGGCGCCGCCGGTGCCGTTGTCGGTGATGGTGATGACGAGGCGGTTGCGGCCGTGGTTGATGTGGACCCAGGCGTGGGTGGCGTGAGCGTGTTTGGCGGTGTTGGTGAGGAGTTCGGCGATGGCGAAGTAGGCGGCGGATTCGACGGGGTCGGCGGGGCGGCCGTGGAGGTCGATGGTGACGGTGATGGGGAGGTTGTGGGTGAGGGCGAGGGCGTGGACGGCGCCGTGGAGTCCGCGTTCGACGAGGACGGGTGGTTGGATGCCGCGGACGAGGTCGCGGAGTTCGGTGAGGGCGTGACGGGTGGTTTCGCGGGCTTGGGTGAGCATGGCGCGGGCGGCTTGGGGGTCTTGTTCGACGATGTGTTCGGCCATGCCGAGGTTCATGCCCAGGGCGACGAGGCGGGCTTGGGCGCCGTCGTGGAGGTCGCGTTCGATGCGGCGGATCTCTGCGGTCTGGGTGTCGATGGTGTTGGCGCGGCTGGTGGCCAGGTGGGCGACGCGGGCGGTGAGTCGGGCTTTTTCGGAGGGGGAGAGGAGGAGGTGGCTGAAGCGTAGGTAGAGGTTGGTGGCCGGGGGGAGGAGGAGGTAGCTCAGGGTGAGGAGGAGTGCGCTGGGGGCGAGGGTGAGGAGTTGGTGGAGGGTGGTGGTGGGGGTGTAGAAGCCGTAGAGGGTGGGGCCGGTCAGGCCGAGGGCGAAGAGGAGTTGGAAGGTGCCGTGGGCCAGGAGGGTGGCGGGGATGGCGATGATGGCGATGTTGGCGGCTCCGGAGATGAGCCAGAGTATGTCTTTCCAGGTGGCGGGGTCGGTGATGATCGTGGCGCTGCGTCGGGTGATGCCTGCTGGGGGGATGGGTCGGTAGGCGCTGGGGGTGGGGGGGTTGGGGAGGAGGTGGGCGAGGGTGCGGCGTTGGCTGTCGGCGAGGGTGCGGAGGAGGGTGCCGGTGAGGATGACGAAGGGGAGGCCGACCCAGGTGAGGGTGAGGACGGCGGAGATGATGATGAGGGGGAGTAGGAGGAGGGCGGCGATGTTCTGGGAGAGCAGGAGGAAGAGGTAGGCCAGGGTGGTGGGGTGGCCTGCGCGGCGGTGGGGTGCGGTGGCCATGGGTGGTCTTTTCCGTTCCTGCTGTGTGGGGGTGGGTGTCCTATTGTGTCGTGTTCGGTGGTCGGGGTGCGGTGGTGAGGGCTCCACGGTGGGGTGGTGGTGCGGAGTGGAATGCGTCGGAGTTGGTCCATGTCCCCGTCACGGGGTTGGATCGTCAGCCGGTCTTTCGTTCCGGTTCGGGTTCTGGGGTGTGGCGGGGCAGTATCGCCGTGCGGAAGGGGCGTGCGCACAAGGCCGCCGTTCCGGCCGTGCCCGCCCCGCCGCCCCACAGGAGAAGGAGGGCGGTCACCGGGTAGGTCTGTGCGAGTACGCCGATCAGCGGGTTGGCCCACAGGAGCGGTAGCCACTGGGCGAGGGTCACCACCGCTTGGGCCCGTCCCACCGCTTCCCGGGGGCAGGCGGCCATGAACAGGGGGCCGGCGTGGGTGGAGAAGACGCCGGTTCCCAGGCCGACGATCAGGGAGACCAGGCAGAAGAGCGTCGCCCCTGGAGCGGCCGCGGCGGCCGCGATCCCCGCTCCGGCGGTGATCATCCCCCAGGCGGCGGCCAGTCCGGCGCGTGGAGCGGTTCCGCGCCACAGGACCGCCGCGGTCGCGCAGGCCATACCGATACCGAAAGCGCCCGCCGCCGTCCCCGTGGTCATCGCGTTCCATCCTCGTGCGGTGGAGATCACCGGTACCAGGAGTGGGGAGAAGGGGATGATGAACATGGCGGGCGCCGCGCAGGTTCATGGCGCGGGGTCTGGGGTGCGTCGGTCAGGGCCAGCGCATGTCGGTGGCGGGGCCCAGGTGGTGGACGCGGGTGCTGTGGTGGGTGTCGAGTGCGTTCTTGAGCTGGCTCCAGGCTTGCTGGGGTGTGTTGTCGGTGTTGTGGCAGCTGCGCTGTTGGCAGGCGGTGTGTTGGGACATGGCTCCGGCGAAGCGGAGGGGGTCGTCGGTGTTGGTGTGGCCCCAGCGGCTGATGTTGGCCCATTGGCGTGCTTGGATGCCGTCGGTTCGGTAGATCTGGGGGAGGACGTGGATGTGGGGGTTGCCTGCTCCGGCCATGTGGTGCACGTCTGTCAGGGTCCAGCCGTTGGCGCAGTTGCCTGAGGTGGTGGTGGGGCAGGAGTCGGCGGAGTTGGCGGCGTAGAGGGGGATGTCGGTGGCGTTGGTGTAGGCGGTGAGCCAGTCGCGGGCCCAGGCGGGGGTGGACCAGGAGGGTTCGGCGTCCAGGGCGGTGGTGATGGTGACGGCGTCGGTGGTGGAGGTGTTGTGGGCGGTGGTGACCAGGTGGGCCCAGCGTTGTCCGGCGTGGGTGCCGGTGATGTTGCCGTCGTCCTTGTTGTTGACGCCCAGGGCCAGGTGGGCGGTGGCTTGGTTGGTGCGGCATTCGGTGAAGCCCTGGGCCCAGTGGTGGGCGTATTGGGCGGCTTGGGTGTAGGGGGCGCGGGGTGTGGTGGAGCTCGCGACTCTGCCGGGTTCTCGTAGGGTGTCGTCTTTTTCCTGGGTGCCGAAGAAGAGGATGCGGGGGCCGGTGGTGCCGGTGCGTCCTTCGGTGCAGCCGTGCTGGTGGGCTTGGGTGGTTGTGGTGTCGGTGAGGATGATGTAGCTGCTGGTGGTGTGGCCGGGGTAGTCGGTGGTGGCGTGTGCGGGGATGGGCAGGGCTAGGGCTGTGGTGAGTGTGGTGGCGGCGAGTAGGCGCTGTGTGGTGGTGGTCATGGGCTTATTGTGTGTTGCTGTGGTGGGTTGTGCACGTAGGGTGATGTGGGTGGCGCGTCGTGGTTGGGGTGCGGGGTGGTGGTCGGCGCCGTCCTGGTGGGGGTTTGTGGTGGTGCGCCGGGGGCTGGTCCGGGTTTTTGGCGCAACTCGCCGTCAACGATTTCCCGTGTCTTGCCACAACCTGTGATGATCAGGGGTGTGTGGCGTGAACTGATCCTGGAGATGTATCCCGAGGCCGATCTGAGAGATCCGGCCGACGAGGTGACCCTGGCCGAGGTCGAGAAGCACCTGATGCTGCCCCTGCCCTTTGAGTTGGCGTCGTTGCTGCAGGAGACCGACGGGGTGACCAACGAGTACGGGGACGAGGTGGTGTGGGGTGCGCGGCGCTTGGTGGAGGACAATCTGGCGATGCGTGAGGAGCCTGACTACCTGGAGTTGTACGCGCCTTTTGACGAGATGATCTTCTTCGGTGATTCCGACATGGGGCCGCAGTTCGCCTACGTGCACACTGACTATGGTCCGGGGATCGTGGTGTGGGATCATGAGAGTGACCGGCGGCGCTTGGTGGTGGTGTCGTTGCGCGACTATCTGGCGCGGTGTCTGATCCAGGGCAATTCCTGGTTCCGTTGAACTGTTTTCCCGGGTGCGGCTGACCTGCCTGTTCGTGCTATTTTTCGGTGATGTTGGTGGTATGCCACCTGTTGTCGTGTTGGTGCGTTGTGAGAGTAGGACCATGTCGGAGCTGTCCAGGCCTGCCCAGGTTGCCGCTGTCGTTCAGGGCCGGGAGGTCGCGGAGTTTCCCGAGTTGGCTCCGGAGGCCGCGCGTGGCCGGGTGCGTCGGATCACCGTGACGGGTGAGGAGGTGTTGCATCGACGCAACGCCGAGGTGCCCGAGGAGATGTTGGGTGGGTCCGAGTTGGGTGGGCTCATCGACGACATGTTCGTGACGATGTACGCGGCTGAGGGTGTGGGGTTGGCGGCCAACCAGGTGGGTGTGGACCTGCGGCTGTTCGTGTATGACTGCCCTGACGATGAGGGTGTGCGGCACGTGGGGCACGTGGTCAACCCGGTGTTGGATGAGCGTGACCTGGACGATCCGGTGGTGGTGGAGGCCGAGGGGTGTTTGTCGGTGCCGGGTCCGCACGCGGACCTGGGGCGCGCGGAGCATGCCACGGTGCGGGGTGTGGACCGTGACGGTGCGCCGGTGGTGGTCGGTGGTAGCGGGTATTTCGCCCGGTGTCTGCAGCATGAGACCGACCACACGTTGGGTCGGGTGTATGTGGACCGGTTGAGTGCGCGTGAGCGCAAGCGGGTGTTGAAGAAGATGAGTGAGATGTCCCAGGACGTTCTCGCGCGCCGTCAGGAGCGTGCGGAGCAGTTGGCTGAGGAGTTCTCGCCCTGACCGGGGCCTGGTCTGAGGGGTGCGGTCGAACCTTGGGGGTTCGGCCGCACCCCCTTTTTGTGTGTGCTGGTGGTTGGTTGTGGTGTGGGTGATAGGTGCCTTTGGTGGGGTTGAGAGGCCGAAAAGGCGGGTTTGAGGGGTCCAGTGGGGTCGGGTGGCTCTGTTCACGGCTCTTCCGGGGCGGGATGTGGCCTTTCCGTGACCGTGGGGGGCGGTAGATTGCCCGGCATGCGTAACGGGGACGAGGTCGGCGATGGGCCGACGCGGCGAGTGGTCATCTACACCGACGGGGCGTGCAGTGGTAACCCCGGCCCGGGCGGGTGGGGTGTGTGGCTGCGCTACGGCGAGCACGAGAAGGAGTTGTACGGAGGTGAGGAGCAGACCACCAACAACCGGATGGAGCTGATGGCGGCCATTCGTGCCTTGGAGAGCCTGAAGCAGCCCCTGCCGGTGGTGGTGCACACCGACTCCTCCTACGTGCGCAACGGGATCACTTCCTGGATGCACAACTGGAAGCGGCGCGGGTGGAAGACGGCCGACAAGAAGCCGGTCAAGAACGTGGACCTGTGGCAGCGCCTGGACGAGGTGGCCTCGCGGTACGAGGTGGAGTGGCGGTGGGTGCGCGGGCACAGCGGGGACGAGGGCAACGAGCGCGCCGATGAGCTGGCCTGCCGTGGCCGGGACGAGGCCGCCGGGTTGTAGCGGTGTCGTGGTGTTCTGGGCGGGGGCGGCGCGAAAGCGTCGGCCCCGCTTGTGGTCGTGCCGTGTGCGGGGCTGGTCTCTTCGGGGTGGGAAGGTGCGGGAGACGGGGCATGGCCATGATGGTGGGCATGAACTCGCGTGGCGCTTTGGTCGTTGGTCCCTGGCGTTGGCTGCTGGTGGTGTGGGCGGCGGGGTGGTCTGCGCTGTGGGGCCCAGTTCTGCCGAAGGTACGGCGAGGGGCGAGGTAGATCGATGTTTGCCCGTCGTGGAACGGGTAGGCCGGGGGGTGCGCACCTGCGCGCCTCGCGGGCCACGGGGGGCGGCCTTCACGGCCGTGTGGCTCCGGGATGGAACGGCGCGGGTGCGGGGCCGGGCGCCCACGGGGGTTGAGCGCGCACGGCCCGCGCCGGACCGCCGGTACCGGGGGGATCCGCAGGGCCCGGCGAGACGCGAAAGCCCCCGCGCGACCAAACGTCGCGCGGGGGCTTTTTCGCGCCCTTGTGGACACAGAGGGTAAATATCCTGTCACTTCTTGCTTCGAAGGGGTATCAGTGCAGGTCATCGGGATAGAGGGCCCGGAGGACATGACCCACACACCGGAGGTTCCTCATGCGCAAGCTCGCCTCGTCCCTGGCGCTGGCCGCCGCCGTCCTGGCCCTGGGCGCCGCACCCGCCCACGCCCAGCTCGATGATGGCGTGATCGCCGTTCCTACGCTGGTCTCCCTCCCTGTGCTGGAGAACGTCACCGACGCGTTGCAGACTGACAGGAGCAATCCGGAGGTCACTTCCGAGGACAGTGAGGAGGAAAGCGACAACGTCTCCGACTACTGGATCAACTACAAGCTGGTGGACCTCTGACGCCGGCCACAGGTCGCGGCCGGACTTTCCCCGGTGATGGCGGGGGCGGTGGTCCGCGGCCCCCAGGAGCCCTGCGCGACATCGCGTCGCTCAGGGCCCTTTTTGGTTCGCGAGGGGGTGGCGCGCGCAATCTGGCGGCGCGTCCGGAGCTGGTGGCCAGTTTCCCCGGTGCCCGGGACTGGTCGCATGTGGAGCGGCTGGATCCCTTGACCGGGCGTGATCCCGTGCCTGCGGGCAAACTGCCGGGTGCTCGTTTCGAGGCGGACAAGTTCGCCGCCGGGGTGAGGGCGCAGGCCTCGGAGGAGGTCGCGTCTTACCGGGTGGCCGAGTGCCCGTTGCAGTCGGAGGCCCGGGCGGCGCGTGTGGAGGCCGACGGTTCGGGGGACTTCGTCGTGGTTCAGGCCGATGTGGCTGTCCCTGTTTCAGTGGGCGTCGAAGTCCTCTTTGAGGGCGTCGACCATCAGGCGGCGGGGTCCGGGGCCCGCGGCGGCGAGTTCGTCCTCGGGGTTGGACAGGGTGCAGGTGCTCAGGGACAGGCAGCCGCAGCCGATGCAGCCGGTCAGGTCGTCGCGCAGGCGGGCGAGCTGGCTGATGCGGGCGTCGAGTTCGGTGCGCCACTGCTGGGAGAGGTGGGCCCAGTCCTCGCGGGTGGGGGTGCGGTTCTCCGGCAGGGAGTCCAGGGCCTGGCGGATGCGTGCCAGGGGCATGCCCACGCGTTGGGAGATGCGGATGAAGGAGACCCGGCGCAGGGTGTCGCGGCGGTAGCGGCGCTGGTTGCCGACGGTGCGTCGGCTGTGGATGAGGCCCTGGCGTTCGTAGAAGTGCAGGGCCGAGACGGCGACTCCGGCGCGTTCGGCGACCTGGCCGACGGTGAGTTCCTTGACGATGGGTGCCACGTCCTCATCCTAGGGTGTTGCCGCTGGCGCGGTGGATGCCGGTGAGGGCGTACAGGCGTGCGTAGGCGCCGCCGCGGACGAGGAGTTGGTGGTGGGTGCCGGTTTCGGTGACGCGGCCTCTGTGCAGTAGCAGGATGCGGTCGGCGGTGCGGGCCTGGGCGGGTTGGCGGGTGAGCAGGAGGAGGCCGGTCTGGGGTGTGGGTGCGGGGCAGGGGGTGTGGGGTGGGGGGTCGGTGAGTAGGAGGAGGCGGGTGTTGGTGTGTTGGGCGTAGAGGTCGCGGGCTTGGTGGATGCGGGGGGTGAGGTGGGCGGGCAGGGTGGTGAGGGGGGTGCTCAGATGGGCGGGGTCCAGGTCGGTGTGGGCCAGGGCGTGGGCCAGGTGGGGGTCGTCTGGGTCGGGTGCGGGTTGGCCGGTGATGGTGTGGGCCAGGGTGGTGTGGGGGTGGGTGGTGAGCTGGTGGGTGTGGGTGTGAATGGTCAGGTGGCCGTGGGTGGGCGTGCCCTGGCCGGTGAGCAGGCGGGTCAGGGCGGTGGTGGCGGTGGTGGGCAGGCCGACCAGGGCGAGGTGTTCGCCGGGGCGGATGGTCAGGTCCAGGTGGTCCAGGAGCGGGGTGCGGTCTTGGGTGAGGGACACGTCGTGGAACTCCACCAGGGGTTTGGTGGGGGCTGGGGTGTGGTCGGGGCTGCGGCGGAGCTTGCCTCGGTTGGAGAGCCTCACGGGTGTCCGTTCGTGTGGTGTGGGTCGTCACCTGCCTGGGATTGTCCTACACGGACGAGAGTTCTCGTGATATTTCCGTGACACTGGTCTCGTGGGTGGGACGTGTTCGGTGGTGTGAGGGCGGGTGGGGCTGGTCGGTGCCCGGGGTGTGGGTGGCCGGTGGCAGGAAGGGTGGGGTGGGTGACCTTGTGGACCCGGGGTCGGGGCGGTGGGATGGGGTCATGGTTCACGAGGTGGTCGTCGTCGTTTTCGACGGTGTGCAGAGTCTGGACGTGACGGGCCCGTTGGAGGTCTTCTCCGGTGCGGTGCGGGCGCCGGGGTCCCGTTACCGGGTGCGTACCGCCTCGTTGGGCGGTGGGGCGGTGACCTGCTCCAACGGGTTGGGGTTGGTGCCCTCCGCGGCCTTGGAGGAGTTGGGGGAGATCGACACTCTGGTGGTGCCGGGCGGTGAGGGCGCCCGGCGTGAGGATCCGGAGCTGGTGGAGTGGTTGCGCGGTCGCTGCGGGGACGCGGGGCGGGTGGCGTCGGTGTGTACGGGGGCGTTCCTGCTGGCGCGTGCGGGGGTGTTGGACGGGTTGCGTGCCACGACGCACTGGGCGCACTGTGAGCGTTTGGCGCGGGAGTTCCCGCGGGTGCGGGTGGAGGCGGAGCCGATCTTCGTCCGGCAGGGGCGGGTGGTGACCTCTGCCGGGGTCTCGGCGGGCATCGACATGGCGTTGGCGTTGGTGGAGGAGGACCTGGGGCGGCAGGTGGCGTTGACGGTGGCGCGGTATCTGGTGGTGTTCCTGCGCCGCCCGGGTAACCAGGCGCAGTTCTCGGCCCCGTTGTCGGCGCAGGTGGCGCAGCGCCCGGCGGTGCGGGAGGTGCAGCACTGGGTTGTTGAGCATCCCGAGGGTGAGGCGTCGGTGGAGGCGTTGGCGCGGCGGGTGGGGTTGTCGCAGCGCCAGTTCGCGCGGGTGTTCGCGCGTGAGGTGGGGTGCACGCCGGGACGGTATGTGGAGCGGGTGCGGTTGGAGGCGGCCAGGCGGTGGCTGGAGGAGAGTGACGCCGGGGTGGTGGCGGTGGCGCGCCGGTGCGGGTTCGCCTCGGCCGAGGTGATGCGGCGGGCGTTCGTGCGGGCGTTGGGGTGTTCTCCGGCGCAGTACCGGGAGCGGTTTCGTCCGCAGGGTGTGTGAGTTCTTCTGCCGGTGGTCCCTGCCCTGTCGGGGCGGGGTGGTGCCGTGGTGCCTGGGTGGGGTGTGGTCCGGTGTCCTTCGGTGGGGGGTGAGCACCGTCACCGGGCTCGGAGGGTGGGGGCGGGGTAGGAACACGGCACTTGTGTCCCCCCGGTTTCGAGGAGCGTGCGGTCGTGGAGCATGTCGCTGATGTTGGCGCGGGTGTGGATCGCGTCGTGGAGCAGTATCGGGCCTTCGCGGAGCACTACGCGGACGCCGCTTCTCCGACCTATGCGCGTATCGCCCGTGCCCTGGCCGAGGACGAGCGGGTGCTGGGGTTGGTGGCCTCCCTGCCCGCGGGTAACAAGCGCCAGCCCAACTTGTTGTTGGGCGCGGTGCGGTTCCTGGGTGGGCCGGTTTCCTCGTGGGAGGAGTTTCGTGCCTGGCTGGTGGAGCACTGGGAGCAGGTGCGCCAGGTGGTGATGGAGCGCTACACCCAGACCAACGAGGTGCGTCGGTGTGCGACCCTGCTGCCGGTCCTGGCGGGGTTGGAGGGGCCGTTGGCGTTGGTGGAGGTGGGGGCGTCGGCGGGGTTGTGCCTGCAGGTGGACCGGTACCGCTATTCCTATGACGGCGCCGCCCCCATCGGTCCGTCCGGCAGCCCGGTGGTGCTCGAGTGTGAGACCTTCGGGCCGGTTCCGGTCCCTGAGCGTGTGCCGCGGGTGGTCTGGCGGGCGGGGATCGATCTGAACCCGTTGGATGTGCGCTCGGGTGAGGACGTGCGGTGGTTGGAGGCGCTGATCTGGCCGGGGCCGCATGAGGCGCGGCGTCGGGAGCGGTTGCGTGCGGCGGCGCGGGTGGCTGCGCAGGATCCGCCGCTGGTGGTGGCCGGTGACCTGGTGGAGCAGTTGCACCGGGTGGTGGAGCGGGTTCCGGAGGAGGCGCGGCTGGTGGTTTTTCACAGCGCGGTGTTGGCCTACCTGCCCGCTGGGCGGCGTGATGCGTTCGTTTCGGCGGTGCGGGGGTTGGAGGGGCACTGGGTGTCGAACGAGGGGTGGCGGGTGCTGCCGGATCTGGTGGGGCCGCGCCCCGAGGTGGACGGTGACTTCACGGTGGCGTTGGACGGGCGTGTGGTCGCTTTCGCCGGTGAGCACGGGCAGAGGTTGACCTGGGCCACCTGAGGCGGGTGGTGTCCGGCGGGCCCCGCCCCCTTTTTCGGGGGGTGGGGCCCGGCGTGTGGTGGTTACCAGGGGTGGGGGTGGGCGTCGACCTCGGCGATGAGCTGGGCCTTGCGCTGGGGCGGCAGGAAGGAGGCGGTGAAGGAGTTGCGGGCCAGTTGGCGCAGTTGGTCGCCGCTCAACCCCAGGTGGGTGTGCAGGGCCTGGAAGTTGTCGTGGACGTAGCCGCCGAAGTAGGAGGGGTCGTCGGAGTTGACGGTCACCAGCAGGCCGGCGTCCATCAGGGCGGGTAGTGGGTGGTGGGCCAGGTCGGGGACGGCGCGCAGGCGCACGTTGGAGAGCGGGCACACGGTCAGCGGGGTCTGGGTGGTGGCCAGGTGGGCGACCAGGTCGGAGTCGTCCAGACAGCGGATGCCGTGGTCGATGCGTTGGGCGCCCAGCAGGTTCAGTGCCTGCCAGATGTAGGAGGCGGGGCCTTCTTCTCCGGCGTGGGCGACGCGGTGCAGGCCCAGGTCGCGCGCGGCGGCGAAGACCTCGGTGAAGTTCTCGGGCGGGTTGCCGACCTCGGCGGAGTCCAGGCCCACGGCGCTGATGTGGTCCAGGTGGGGGCGGGCCTGGTCCAGGGTGTGGAGGGCTTCGGTGGCGGGGCGGTCGCGTAGGAAGCACAGGATGAGTGTGGTGCTGATGCCGTGGGTGTCGTGGCTGGTGTTCAGGGCGGCGGCCAGGCCGTTGACGACGGTGTCCATGCTGACGCCGCGGTTGGTGTGGGCCTGGGGGTCGAAGAAGATCTCGGCGTGGCGGACGCCCTGTCGGGCGGCGCGGGTCAGGTAGGCGTTGGCCAGGTCGGTGAAGTCGGCTTCGGTGCGCAGCACGTCCATCAGGGAGTAGTACAGGTCCAGGAAGGACTGCAGGTCGGTGAAGGAGTAGGCGCGGCGTAGGTCCTCGACGTCGGTGTGGGGCAGGGTCAGGCCGTTGCGGCGGGCCAGGGTGAAGGCCAGTTCGGGTTCGAGGGTGCCTTCGATGTGCAGGTGCAGTTCGGCCTTGGGGATGGGCATGGCTTCGGTGTGACCCTTTCGGTGCGGGGCGCGGGTGGTGTGTGGCCATTGTGGCTGATGGGGGTGGGTGTCGC
Organism: Nocardiopsis quinghaiensis; assembly: GCF_008638365.1. GTDB lineage: Bacteria > Actinomycetota > Actinomycetes > Streptosporangiales > Streptosporangiaceae > Nocardiopsis > Nocardiopsis quinghaiensis. Next base: position 36,025 of record NZ_VWVU01000034.1, read on the forward strand.
GGGTCGGGGCGTGGCGGGTGGGGCGGCCTTCGCCTTCCGTGTCGGGCTGGTGCGCTGAAAGGGTGTGGGGTGGGTAGGTTCGCGGCGTCGTGTCGCCGCGGGATATGAGGAGGTCGTGGTGGGAATCGATGTGGGTGCGGTGCGCGCGGAGACGCCGGCGGTGGCCGAGGTGGTGCATCTGAACAACGCGGGTTCCTCGCTGTCTCCGGTGCCGGTGGTGGAGGCGGTGGTGGAGCACGTTCGGTTGGAGGCGCGCCTTGGTGGTTATGAGGCGGCTGAGCGTGCTGAGGCGGCGGTGGAGGGGTTCTACACCGGTGTGGCGCGGATGGTGGGGGCGCGTCCGGAGGAGATCGCTTTTGTGGAGAGCGCCACGCGGGCCTGGGAGTTGGCGTTTGGTTCGGTGGCCTTCCGGGCGGGGGATCGGGTGTTGACCACCACCAGTGAGTACCCCAGTAACGCGTTGGGGATGGTCAAGGCCGCCCGTGAGCGTGGGGTGCGGGTGCAGGTGGTGGAGGATGACGCGTGCGGGGTGATGGACCTGGAGGCGTTGGAGCGCGAGTTGGACCGGGGTGGGGTGCGGGTGGTGGCGGTCAACCACATGCCCACCCACAACGGGTTGGTCAATCCCGTGGAGCGGATCGGGGCGCTGTGCCGTGGGGCGGGGGCGTTGTTCTTGTTGGACGCGTGCCAGTCGGTGGGCCAGTGGGATCTGGATGTGGAGCGGTTGGGGTGTGATGTTCTGACGGCCACGGGGCGCAAGTTCCTGCGTGGTCCGCGGGGGACGGGGTTTTTGTACGCGAGGGCGGGGGCGGGTCTGGGTGAGCCGCCGGTGGTGGATGTGGCCTCGGCGCACTGGGAGGGGCAGGGGTACCGGGTGCGTGAGGACGCGCGCCGGTTCGAGAGTTTCGAGCGCAGTGTGGCGGGTCAGATCGGGTTGGGTGTGGCCGCGGGTTATGCGGTGGATGTGGGGTTGGCGGCGATCCAGGAGCGGGTGGGGGCGTTGGCCGACTACGCCCGGGAGCGGTTGTCGCAGGTGGATGGTGTGCGGGTGCTGGACCGGGGGGCGGTGCGGTCGGGGATCGTGACCTTCGCCGTGGAGGGGGCCAGTGCCGAGCGGGTGCATGCCGGCCTGGGGCGTTCCGGGGTGCACGTGAGTGTGGCCAGGGTGTGGAACCAGGTGTGGGAGCGCGATCCGGTGGTGGATGAGGCGGTGCGGGCCTCGGTGCACTATTACAACACCGAGGAGGAGGTGGAGACGTTGGTGCGTTTGGTCAAGGAGCGTTAGGAGAGGGGTCGTGCGGCCTCACCGTGTGGTGGGGCCGTTGGGTGTGGGTCGGGTGGCCAGGCGGTCGGTGGCCGCGCGGGCGGTCTGCAGCAGGGTGACGGTGCCCGAGCCGTGTCCGGCTTCCTCGACCACCAGGAGTTCGGCGTCGGTCCAGGTGCGGGAGAGGCGGTGGGCGGTGTCGAGGGGGCCGCTGATGTCCAGGCGGCCGTGGACCATCGCTCCGGGGATGCCGGCGAGTGTGGTGGCCCGGTGGTGGAGTTGGTCTTCTTCCAGGAAGGCGGCGTTGCTCCAGTAGTGGGTGACCAGGCGGGCGAAGGTCATCCGGAAGTCGGGGTCGGCGAAGTCGGGGTTGGGGGTGTGGCCGGGGGCGGTGGCCACGTGCACGTCCTCCCATCGGCACCAGGCGCGGGCGGCCTCGAAGCGCACCCGGGGGTCGGGGTCGGCCAGCAGGCGGGCGTATGCGGTGGCCAGGTCGGTGGGGTCGGCGTCGGGTCCGGCACCTTGGCGGAGGAGTTCCCATTCCTCGGGGAAGACGCGGCCCATGTGGTGGGTGATCCAGGTGACCTCGGCCGCTGTGGTGGTGGTGACCGCGACCAGGACCAGGGCGCTGACGCGGGTGGGGTGGGCTTGTGCGTAGGCCAGGCCCAGGGTGCTGCCCCAGGAGGCGCCCAGGACCAGCCAGGTGGCCACGCCTCGGTGGAGGCGTAGGGCTTCGATGTCCTTGATGAGGTGGTGGGTGGTGTTGGTGGTCAGGTCGGTGCTCGGGTGGCGGGCGTTGGGGGTGGAGCGTCCGCTGCCGCGCTGGTCGAGCATGATGATGCGGTAGTGGTCGGTGTCGAGGAAGCGGGTGTAGCCGGGGTGGCAGCCGCCGCCGGGGCCGCCGTGCAGGACCAGGGCGGGTTGGCCGTGGGGGTTGCCGTACTCGTGCCAGTACAGTTCGTTGCCCTGGCCGACGGTGAGCATGCCTTCGGTGTGGGGTGTGGGCAGGGACATGGGGGTGTCCTTCCGTTGTGTGGTGGGGTGCGGGGACCCTACCGCGTCAGGGGCGGGTGTTGACCGTGCCCTTGGGGCAGGGGCCGCACTCATGGCATGACCTCCCACGGACACGCCCCGGGCGGGCTCTCCCCCAAGGCGCTGCGGTTGTACGAGGGGTCGGGGCTGCTGGTGCCCCACCGGGTGGATCCGCGCAACGGGTACCGGTCGTACCTGGTGGAGCAGGTGGTGCGGGCCCGCCGGATCCGGTTGCTGCGCCGGATGGAGACGCCCCTGTCGGTGGTGGCCCAGGTGATGGCGGTCGGTGGTGAGGAGGCCGCGGAGCGGGTGGAGAGGCGTTGCGTTCGCGGCGCGGTGCGCTGGAGGAGTTGCGTCTGTCCTGGAGTGGTGACGGTGGTGTGGCGGGGGCCGGGCCGGTGTGGAGAGTGTGGGTGCGGTGAAGGTGGCCGCCACGCGGGCTCGTACCGACCAGCGGCATCTGGTGGTGACCTTCCATGAGCGGGCCGAGCGGGTACGCCGCCATCTGCGCGGACAGGGTGCGGCTCCGACGGGGCCGTTGTGGGTGCTCTACCACGGGGCGGTGACCCCGGACGGGGCGGCGTCGATCGAGGTGGCTCTGTCCTTCACCGGTCACGCCGAACCGGGTGAGGGGACGGTGGTCCGGTTGGAGGGCGCCCACACGCGTGCGGTGTGCCGGGTGCTGTGCCGGGGCTGTTTCCCTCCGCGGATCATGGGCGCCTACGCGGCCGTGGACCGGTGGTTGGACGCTCGCGGCGCCCAGCCGTGCGGGGTGTTCAGGGAGGTCTACCCGGCGACCTAGGAGGACGTGGCCGAGGACTGTTTGTTCGCGCTGGTGGTGCCCTGCTCTGGCACGAACAACTGCTGCGCGTGCTCGATGTGTTCACGGGGTGCGGCCTGGACCGCGCCGAGGCCATGCGCCGCGCCCTGGCCAGCGACCAGGGCCGCGCCCAGGTCGAGGCCGAGTTCCGCGCGCTGGCCGACCAGCGCGGCCACACCCCCCAGGTCATCGACCAGGTCTGGGAGATGGTGGCCGCGTTCGGGGCCTTCGGGTTCTGCAAGGCGCACGGGGTAGCCTTCGCCGCGTCCACCTACCAGTCCGCCTACCTCAAACGCCACCACCCGGCCGCGTTCACCGCAGGGATCATGGCCCACGATCCGGGCATGTACCCGCGCCGGGTGCTGTTGCAGGACGCCCGCCGTATGGGCGTGCCCGTCCTGGGCCTGGACGTCAACGCCTCCCACACCACCTGGCGCGTAGAACGCATCGACCAGGCCGGACTGATCCGATGGGGCCTGCGCCCCCCGCTGGTTGACGTCACCCACCTCACCGACCGCGACGTCGACCAGCTCCTCACCCATCGCCCCGTCACCGATCTGGCGGACCTGCTGGCCCGCACCGACCTGTCCAGGGAGGGCCTGGACGACCTGATCCTGGCCGGGGGCCTGGACACCCTCACCGGCGGCCGCGCCCACCGGCGCAGCGCCCTGCTGCACGCCCACGCCGAGGACCTCGCCCGTCTGGCGGCCCACCACCGGCTCACCCTGGCCCAGAGCCTGCACCAACTGGAGGAGGGCGCCCCGGTCACGGTGGCCGGGCGGCGGGTGAGCGTGCAGACCCCACCCACCCGCTCCGGGGCCCGGGTGGTGTTCGCGCCCCTGGAGGACCGCACGGGCCTGGTCGACCTCGCCCTGTTCGGCAGCGCCCAACAGCGCTCGGCCGCCGCGGTGTTCGCCGGCGGGGTCCTCCTGGCGCGCGGGCGCATCCGCCGGGCCGCACCCGGGGCCCTGCCCACCGTCGACGCCACCGAGGTGCGCCCTTTGGAGCACATCGTGGACCGTCATGGCGAATCAGAGTAATTGGCTATCGTGCCTATCCTGCCTCGAATTCCACGGCTCCGAGGTGGGGTCATCGACTCGTGACCACCCACCGCCGGGACAGGTCCACGGTCGGCGCGTACGGCGTGCACCGCTCAGCGTGATGTGAACATCCCCGTGACGTGCCTCCTGCGCAACCGCCGCCTAGGGTGGGCATGTGGACACCCTCACCACTGTGGTCATCCCCCTGGCAGCCATGGCCGTCGCTGGCATCAGCGCCAGCGCTGCCTGGGCCGCGGCGCGCGCAGCCCACCGTTCGGCTCACAGCGCTGCCACCCTCGCCACCAACGACGCCGAGCGCCGCCGCGACGAACTGGCCCCCACCATCGACCTGGCCTGCCAGGCCCAGGGCCAGCGTCGCGCGGTGCTCACCCTGACCCTGACCGGCCCGACAGGTCTGGAGGGCTTGGACCGGGTGGAGGTCACCATCGCCGACCCGCTCCCCGACCGGTACCCGGTCATCGCCGGAGGCCCGACCCAGCAGGAGTTGGACGCCCAGGTGTGGGGCCCCTACCGATTCGTCACCTCCACTACCGGTGTCACCGGCCACGGCACCGCCCAGGTCGAGCACGTGCGCCCCCACACCCCGGTCGACCTGGCTTTGGAGCAGACCCCCGCACCGGCGTGGGTGGCCGACCCGGCCGGGTGGCAGGAGGAGCGCGCCGGCCAGCTGCTGATTACGCTGGTGTGCCACCACGCCAGATACCGGCCCTGGACGCTTGAGCGGCAGACCGTAGCAACGCACTGATATTCGCGCAGTGCAGCGACACCCTTGCCTTTGTCCCGCTTCCACCCCATCGTCAACTCCTCTTTCACCCCCAGACCCCCGCACCTGCCAGGAAAGGACCACGTGTGCTCGCCCTGCACGTGTTGTTGTTCGTGATGGTCATCGGAGCCGTCGTGGTGCTGATCTACCCCCAAGTGGCCTGGCACCTGAAGTCCTGGCAGTACCGCGACCCCGAGGCCAACTACCCTTCCGAGGCATGGTTCGCCATGCAACGCATCGGCGCCGCGGTGATGATCGTGATCTGCCTCGTGATGTTGGCGCAGACGTGGCAGCCCGCCCCCTCCCCGGACGCCGAGGAGCGGGCCGAGGCCTCCGCGGTCGAAGAAACCGAACCCTCACCGGCATTCTCACCGGAGGAATTCACGCTCACCACCACGCTGACCATCCAGGGCCGCATCCACGGCTACACCACCACCGAGTACGGCCTACTGGTCTACGTCGACGCCGGCCACTGCACCATGGCCCCCTCCGTGCGCGCCACCGAGAACACGGACACCGTCGAGCTGCTGGTGCGAACCGAGAAGCGGCCGCAGTGGTGCGGCTACGAGCCCGACACCCTCGTGGAACGCGTCGTCAAGCTGGAGGAGCCGCTGGGCGAGCGCCGTGTCCTGGACAGCGAGGGCTCGGCCGTGCGCCACTGCCAGGAAGGGTGCTAGGGCACCAGACCGTACAAGGGGGCGGGACCGAGCCCCGGTGTGTTCGGGTTCTCCAGGTAGGACACCACCGCGCCGGGGGTCGATAGGGCGCTGTGCCCGTGATCTCTGAGCCAGGCGTCCACGGATTCCGGGACTGGTCCGTCGTCGAGGCCGATCCGCGTCCAAGCCTCTGCTGTCTCTGCGTCGTCCAGGGGCAGGACAGCGAACTCGCGCAGTTTATGGTCGGCGTCGTAGGCGACGTAGGGCATGGCCACCTGCTCATCCAGGACGGCGGCTTGCCCCATGCCCAACCACAGCTCCAGGTTCCGCTCGGTTCTCGTGCGCTGAACGACTACGCCGGAGGCGTCGGTGCGCAGGAGCAGAGTGGGCTCCTCGTCCTCCTGGTCGCGCAACACCACCGCCCCCTCGGCGCTGAGCGCCAGGGTGCGGTCCTCAGCCCCTTCGGGTGCCGAAGGCAGAGCCTGGATAGGCTCGCCGTCGGCCAGGGCGAACATACCGCCACGGGTCACGGCCACCGGCTCGCCGCCGACCTCTCCGGAAGCACTCACCCCGGGTGGGTAGTGGATACGCAGGTCCTCAGGAGTCCAGTCGTGGCGCCACACCTGCCGCCCGGTGGTGGCGTCCAGCGCGATGACGCTCTCCACCGCGCTCTCGGGCACATCCATGTCCGCGAGGGCGGCGCTCAGGTTGTACTCCACCTCCGGGTCCTTCAGGCACAGACGGGCCACCAGCACCCGGTCGCCGTAGCCACGGACCCCACCGTCGTTCCCCCACAAGCACAGGTGCCCCTCAGGTAGGTCCAGCTCGAACTCCCACAGGAGTTCGGTGGAGTCCGTGGCGTGGCCGACCACACGCTCCCCGCCCTCCTCGCGCACACGCAGGACCCGCACGTTGGGGGTGAGGTAGAGGGCGTCCGTGGGATCCTCCTTCCCTTCCGGCACCAGTAGGGGCATGGGTGCGTCGCGCACCACCTCGCCGGTCGCGGTGTCCAGCACGACCATCGTGCGCGTCTCGGGCTCTGGCCCAGGCTCTGCCACGTGCGACAGGTGGGCATAGCGGTCCTGTCCCGCGAACATCCCGGTCATCACCTGACGGCTGTAGGGAAGCCGGTAGGTCCACAGCTCCTCCCCGGTGGCCCCGTCCAGGGCCACGAAACCGTCGGTGTAGCGCACCAGGGGTCCACGCGGCCCCCGCTCCACGCCCACCACGGGGTGCTCGGGCTGCCAGGTCCACCCCACCCGGCTGACCGTGGCCGGAACCGGTGCGGACTCACCCGCCGCCTCGGCCCCGGTGTGCTCGACCAGGAGGAACCGGGTCACGGCCATCGGAACCAGCGTCCAGACCAGGACCACGGCCAGAGCACCCGCCGCCAGGCCGGTCAGCACCCGCTTCCACCGGTGCAGCGACAGGACGGCGGCCAGGCACAGCACCAGCGCCATGCCCAGAGCGACGAGGCAGACCCCGACCCACAGCCCGGTTACCGCCTCGGGGAACATCCGGTAGCGCTCGTTGTCGACCGCCAGGGTCAGGTGCCGGGTGGGGAAGGTCGCCCACACCAGGACCAGCCCCGCCAGGGCGATCGCCACGCGCCCCAGCACTCCCGCCAGGGACGAGTGCGCCAAGACGTGGGCGGGGTCGCGGGTGGCGGTCAGGGACACGAAACTGAGCACCGCGACCGCCATGAGCAGCGTCGCCCCCACCAGGAACGACAGGTTCTGCCCGGATGCCGCGTGCTCGGAGAAACCGAAGACACGAGGCGCGGTGAGGGCCAGGGCACCCACGAGTATCGCGACCCCGCTCCAGCCGAGCACGTCCCTGAGCCGTCTACCCATCGATTCCACACCCTGTTCCGGTCCGTCCCACTGTCAGCCAGGGCAGTTTAGGGACCCGGCCTCCGCCGCCTCACAGCGGACAGACCGTTGTCGTATGGCCAGTGGACAGCGCTTGTCGGGTCAGTCGTCAAGGTCGGGCAAGCCGGCGGATTCTTTGAGCGTTTTGGCTGCTCGGGTGTGTGCGGGGGCAAGGGCCGCTTGGGCCAGGGCGGTGACGCGGCGAGGTTCGGTCGGCTTGGTGAGCCCGGCGCGGGCCTGCTCGCCCTGGTCGACCGCGACCCCTAGGGCCAGCTGCGCCCGGTGGCCCTGAAGCTGCATCTGCCCACCGGCAAGGTCTCCTTCGCCCAGACCCCGGCCGCTGCAGCCAACAGCAGCGGTTGAAGGAAACATTCTTCCCGGCACGATGGAGGAAACGCGCTGGTCAGCCCGCACATGAATGGCTCCAGAAGGTTCCTTATGTTTCCCTGACGCACTTTGGCATTCCACCAAGCAGGGAGGGATGAGGTACCTTTGAATTCTTCCTCCACGACAGCCCGGAAAGGGTCGCCGTCCCGGGAGGCGACCATTCCCGTACCCACACGGGGCGCGGGCGGCTCCACGGAGGAGGGACTATGGGTGACCGACCTGAGCGACGGCGAGCGACTGTCGTCTTCGAGGTGATCAGGACACTGCTCGCTGGAGTGCGCTTCGTACTCTGGTTGACCAGGTTCTTCGGTGATTCCCCGGCCAACGGACCCCAACTGTAGACGTACAGTTGGCGGCCCGCGCCGGACGAGCGGGGCTGTGGTGTTGCGTCTGACAAGAGCGCACCATGGCCCCGTTTTCATGTCTGAGTATAGGCTACAACATCACCGGTTTGCACTTCGGTTACGGGATTCGGCAACTAATTTTCTTCTCGGATTCGTTTCGCTCTTCTTGTCATTCTTTCCGCGCTGGGTTTCCGGTTGGTCTTTCGGAGTCTCATCATCGGGTGGTTGATTCCGGTCCCGGTTTGGTCAACCAGACTTCGACCACGAGTCGGGTCTTCGACCACCCGTCAGGCGGTCCATCGCCGCCCGTACAGTGTCGGTACGGTCCGCGCCCGCTAGCTTCAGGCGGGAAACTGGACGCCGATGTGGTGGAGGCGGGTACCGCACCGAACTCCGGGGGAGAGCCCCCGCTGGGCTGGCTGTCGCCGCTTTCCGGCGTACTCGGTTCGCCCCCCGGGCGGGGTCAGCGGGGGGTCAGGCGGGTGTGTTCGCGCACCACGGGGGCGGGCTTGCCGGTGAGTGCGCCGGCCAGGAGGCGGCTCACTCCCGGGAGCGCGGCCAGGCGCAGTGCGGAGCGGCGCATGAGCAGTCGGGCGCGGGTGGAGGGAAGGAACCAGTGGGCGGTGCGCAGGGCGGCGCGTTGGCGTTCCTGTACGAGGGGGCGCCACTGCTGTTCGTAGCTTTCCAGGCCCTGGGACACGTTGGGGGCCGAGGCCAGGTGTTCGGCCAGGACGAAGGCGCCGCCCACGGCCAGGGAGGCGCCCTGGCCGGCCAGCAGTGAGACCGCGCCGCAGGCGTCGCCGAGTAGGACGGTGCGTCCCCGGCTCCAGTGGGGTACGAGGCTCTGGGAGACCTGGTCGTAGTAGACGTGTTCGGGGTCGGGGCAGTGCTCCAGGGCGCGGGGGACCAGCCAGCCCAGGTCGGCGTGGGTGTGGCGCAGGGTGGCGCGTGGGTCGTGGGGTCGGTCGGGGGTGGGGCTGCGGTGCACGGTGAAGGCGGCCACGGTTCCATCGCGTAGCCCGTACAGGCCCATCTGGGCGCCGATGGTGTCGGTGAGGTAGAAGCCTCCCCTGACCTGGGCGTGGATGTGGGGGTCGGTGAAGGTGAAGGCGGCGGTGTGGAAGCCCAGGTAGCGCAGGTGGTCGGTTTCGGGTCCCCAGAGCCGGTCGCGCACGGTGGAGTGGATGCCGTCGGCGCCGATGAGCAGGTCGCCGGTCAGGGTGCGGCCGTTCGTGAGAGTGACCTGGACCGTGTCGCCGTGGTCGTGGATCCGGTGCAGGGGGGAGTCGTAGCGCAGGTCCACGTCCGGGTGCAGGCTCTGGCGTAGTGCGCGTTCGAGGTCGGGGCGGGTGAGGGAGACGACGCCGGCGTTGGCGAACTGCTGTATGCCCACCGAGGCGCGGGGTGTGCCGTTGTGGTCGACGAGGGTGGCCCTGTCGATGTCGTATCCCAGTTCGTGCAGGCGGGGCAGCAGGCCCATGAGGTCGGCGGCCTGGTGGCCGGGGCCGAAGAAGTCGATCATGTAGCCCTGGGTGCGTGGGCCGGGTGCTTTTTCCAGGACGGTGACCTGCCAGCCGTGGGTGTGGAGCCGGTGGGCGGCGGTCAGGCCGGCGATGCCGGCTCCGCAGATGATGGCTCTCATCGTGGTGCTCCTTGGTGGTCGTCGGGGGTGAGGAGTCGGCGTAGGACGGGTTCGACCGTGGGGGCGGTCAGGTCGGGGTCCAGTGCGCGGTGCAGCATCACGCCGTCGAGGGTGGCGGCCAGGGTGGCGGCGGTGGCTTGGGGTGAGGGGACGCCGTTGGCGGTGAGCCAGGTGGTCAGGTGTCGGCGTAGCAGGTTCAGGACGTCGGTGATGGCGCGGCGCAGGTCCTGGTCGCGGGTGGCGGCCAGGTAGGTCTCGGTGACCAGTCGTGAGGCGGGGTCGTCGCCGGGGTAGCGGTCCAGGTCGCCCAGGATGAGGGCGAGGCCTTCGTGGGGTGTGGTCTGGGCCAGGTGTGCGGTGGCTTCTTCGGCGATGGTGTGCAGGGTCTGGGTGGCGGCTTCGGTGAGCAGGGCCTGCAGGGAGGTGAAGTGGTAGTGCACCAGGCCGGGACCGACTCCGGCGCGTTGGGCGAGTGTGCGGGTGCTGACCGCTGACCAGCCGCGTTCGCTGATCAGTTCGGTGGCTGCCTGGAGTAGGCGTGTGCGTACTTGTTCGCCCCGTTGTGCCGTCGTCGTCACCGTGCCACCTCTTGGTCATTCGTATTGGGCGGATGCCTTGGTCGTTCGCCCAATTCTGAGCATGGCACAGTGCCGCCCAGTGGACAAGGCCGGGGAGGGGGGGCTGAACGGTGGGCCGCGGCGGCCCGAACCGAGGGGCGCTGTTCGGGGAGCCGCCCCGCTTCCGGACCTGGCAGCCGTGGCCCGCGAAGGTGGTGGCGGGGAGCAGGGGTGGGGTGCCTCAGGTGGCGCGGGCCGGGGTGAGGGTTTCGGCGCTGGCGTCGGTGCGTGCGCGCGCCACCTCCAGCATGGCCCGGGCCGGGGCGTGGCGCCCTGCTGCGGGAAGGGCGAACCGCACGCGGCCTGTCAGGGGTGGAGGAGGGCTTTGGCGGCCCGTTCGGCGTCGTCGAGGGTGTTGTACAGGTGGAAGGCCAGGCGGGTGCGGCCGTCGCGCCGGGTGGTGACGATCCCGGCCCGGGCCAGGCGTTCGAAGGCCTCTGGCAGGTCGGTGGAGGTGATCGCGGAGTGGGCCGGTTCCTGGCCCAGTGCGGCGCGGAAGTGGTCGGTCAGGGCCGTGTCGTGCTCGCGTACCCGCTCCAGGCCCACCTGCAGCAGTACCCGGGTGGAGGCGGCCGCGGCCACGGCCGCGAACCAGTTGGGTGAGGTGTCGAAGGCCCGCGCGGTGGGGGACAGGTCCATGTCGGTGGCGTACATGGCCGCGGCCGTCTCGCGTGCGGCGGCCGGGCCGGCGTTGTTGGGGCGCAGCCGCTCGCGCAGGGAGGGGGCCAGGTAGGCCAGTGCCAGGCCGCGTGGTGCCATGAGCCACTTGTAGGCGGAGGCGAGCAGGGCGTCGAAGCCGGTGGCCCGCAGGGGCATCCATCCTGCGGCCTGGGTGGCGTCGGCCACGACCAGGGCGCCGTGGGCGCGGGCGGCGGCCACGATGTCCTCGGTGGGGGCGAGCTGGCCGGTGGCGGACTGCACCAGGCTGAAGGCGACCAGGTGGGTGTGCTCGTCCACGGCCTGGGCCAGGTACCGCAGGGGGACGGAGCGCACGGTGACGCCGCGGTCGGCCTGGGCGTGCCAGGGGAAGACGATGGAGGCGAAGTCGCCCTGGGGGACCAGGACGTGGGCGCCGTCGGGCAGGCTGGCGGCGATGGTGCCCGCGATCTGGGAGGTGCTGGTGCCCAGGGTGAGGTCGTCGACGGGCGCGCCCACCAGGGCGGCCAGGTGGGTGCGGGCCTGTTCCAGTTCCCGGCCCCAGGCGGCGGGGTCGCCGGTGGCTGCTTGCCAGCCGTCCAGGGCCCGGGTCAGGGCCTGGTGGGCGGGGGCGGGTGGGATGCCGTACTGGGCGGTGTTGAGCCAGACGGTGTCGGTGTTCCACAGGTCGGGGATCGTGTCCATGGTGTGAGTGTTTCAGTCGGTGGTGGCCAGGGCGGCGTGGAGGTTGTGTTCGGCGATGTCGAGCATGGTGTCGCGGTCGGGGAAGTCCCCGTCGAGCAGGCGCAGGGGTCCGGCGACCAGGGACAGGTGCATGGCCAGGGCGTACAGGTCGGTGCGGGCGCCGTCCAGGGGCCGGGTGTCCAGGCGCGGGTGGTGGTGGCCGAAGCGCAGGCGCAGGAAGGCGTGTTCCCATTCGACGTCGAAGAACATCAGTCCTTCGATGTCGATGAGGGCGGGGGCGCCGTCGGTGTCGACCAGGACGTGGTCGGGACCGAGTTCGCCGTGGATGAGGACGTGTTCGGCGCGGGGGGTGATGCGTGAGGCCAGGGTGTGCAGGGTGTGGGTGAGGCGTTGGTGGTGCTGGCTGACGCGCGGATCGCGCAGGGCGGCCTCGTCCAGGTCCGCCAGGGCTCGTTGGAGGACCAGGTGGTGGCAGGAGGGGGAGGCGGGGGTGCCGCCGCCTTGGACGTGGGCGACCTTGCCGAAGGTGGGGGCGGTGTGGTCGTGCATGGTGCGCAGACTCTGGCCGAGGCGGTCCAGGACGTGGAGCATGGCGCCTGGGTCGTGGTGCAGGTGCTCTTCGAGGGTGGGGCCGGGAATGTCCTCGACCACGGCCAGGGTGCCGGGGTGGTGGGTGGCGGAGGTGTCCAGGGCGTACAGGTGGGGCACGCGTACGCCCAGGTCGGTCAGTGCGTGGTGGGCGGCGGTGAACAGGTCGGGGCCGGAGTCGTGGGAGAAGGGGTCGGCCGGGTCGGTGCTCTGGCCGGTGGCGGACCAGTAGTCCTCGCTCTCGTGCCACAGGTAGGCGATGACGGTGGTGTCGGTGAGGGTGAGGCGGTAGACGCCCTTCTTGGTGCCGCCGCGCAGGCGTTGCACGGAGCGGGCGGGGCCGTGCCGGTCGAGTAGGGCGGGGACGGCGTGGGCGAGGGTGTGGTGGGCGGCGGGCGCGCTCATGGAACTCCTGGGCCGTGGTGGGGTGAGGGCATCATGGCACGGCCGTGGGAGTGCTGTTGGCCGCGGCGCTGGTGGTGTCCACCAACTGCTCCTGTGCCATCGTGTTCGTCACCCCGCTCACCCTGGCCCTGGCCGGTCTGGGCCACCCCGTCTCGGGAACCCGGGATTCGGCGGCCGAGCGGTTGTGGGCGACCGTGCTGGGCGCGGGGGAGCCGTGGGCCGGGGGTGTGCGGCGGTTGCCCGCGCGCTGTCGGACGGGCCCCGCTCCCTGGTCTGAGCCCGCGACCGGTGGGGTGGGCGCGTTCGTGGCTGTGGGGTGCACACGTCCTCCCCGTGTGTTCTCCCCACGGCCCGCCTGTCCAGCAACGCCAGGCACATCTGGGCGCGGGTGGGGTCGGCGAGCAGGGCGGCCAGGCGGTTTCCGTCGGGGCGTGCATGTCTCCAGGATGGGCCGGGAACCGTGCGGTGGTGGCCGGGGCGTTGCACGGAGGCGGGGGCGACCTGTTTCCGCGAGGTCGTGGGATGTGGGTGTGCTCGGCCCCCGGGGTCAGCGGGTTCCGGTGAGCACGGTGGCCTCCCGCTCGGGGCAGGAGGCCACCGCACAGGACAGGCCGCCCCGGGCGAAGGCCTGCCTGGCCGTGTGGATCTGCTGCTCCTGCACCTCCACCAGCAGGTGGCCGCCCGGCGCCAGCCACCGCCGGGCCTGGGCGGTGACGCGGCGTACCAGGTCCAGGCCGTCCGCGCCGCCGTCCAGGGAGCGGTGGTTCTCGTGCACGCGCGCCTCGGCGGGCATCAGGGCGATCCGGTCGGTGGGGACGTAGGGCACGTTGGCGACCAGGACCTGGACGCGGCCGCGCAGTCGCTGTGGCAGGGCGCGGTACAGGTCGCCGTGGTGCACCGGGTGGCCGGGCAGGTTGCGTCGGGCGCAGGTCACGCTGGCCGCGTCGATGTCGGCGGCGTGCAGGGTGATGTCGTCCCGGGTGTGGGCCAGGACCGCGCCCAGGGCGCCGGATCCGCAGCACAGGTCGACGGCCACGGCGCCGGGGGTGAGCAGGGAGGCGGCCTCGCGGGCCAGGAACTCGGTGCGGGGGCGGGGGACGAACACCCCCTCGTCCACCTGTACGCGCAGCCCGCAGAAGGCGGCCCACCCCAGGACGTGTTCGAGTGGCCGGCCGGCGCAGCGCCGGTCGGCCATCGAGGCCAGCTCGTTCGGGGTGCGCGCGGTGGAGGTGATCAGGTGCGCTTCTTCTTCGGCGAAGACACAGCCCGCCGAGCGCAAACGCGTGATCAGGGTGGAGGGGGAGACCGAAGAGGGTGGGGACGCCACGAAAGCCCTTCCAGGAGACTGTCGGGCGTTCCGGTCAGGACGCGGTGGTGTGTCCTGAGGGTGGAAACGCCCAGCCTGCGACAGCGACGATCGTTCTCACCTCCACGGCCGGTCCCTGCGGTGCCCGGAGACTCTATCCCATGCGGGTGGCGCGGTCAGGGGCGACGGGACGGGAGCGGTATGCGCCGCAGGTCCTGGGCCAGCACGGTGTGGCCGTCGAACTCGGCGGCGGCCTGGGTGACGAAGCGGGGGTCGTCCTGCTGTTCGTAGCGTTCGGACAGGTGGGTGAGCACCAGGGTGCCCACCCCGGCGCGGGCGGCGATGCGTCCGGCCTGGCGGGCGGTCAGATGGCCGTAGGAGCGGGCCAGGTGTTCCTCGGTGTCCAGGTAGGTGGACTCGATCACCAGCATGTCGGCGCCGTGCGCCAGTTCCACCGCCTGGTCGCATTCGGCGGTGTCCATCACGAAGGCCAGCACCTGGCCCCGGCGGGGGCGGGCGCACTGGGCCAGTTCCACTCGGTGGCCGTCGTCGGTGGTGACGGCGCCCTGGCGTTGCAGGCGTCCGATCATGGGGCCGTGCACGCCGTGTGCGGCCAGTTCCCCGGGCAGCATCCGCCACCCGTCCGGTTCGGCCAGCCGGTAGCCGTAGGTGGTGGTGGAGTGGCGCAGCGGCAGCGCGGTGATGTGCACGTCCTGCTCGCCCAGGAGGCAGGACCCGGTGCCGCCGACCGGTTGGGCCACCACGACGTCGGTGTCGTGGAAGGCGGTGGCGTGGCGTAGGCGCTGCCAGTACTGCTGGCCCTGGGCCGGGTAGGCCACGCGCACGGTGTGGGGTACCCGGTCCCGGGCGATGCGCTGGATGGTTCCGGGCAGCCCCAGGCAGTGGTCGCCGTGGAAGTGGGTGATGCAGATGCGGGTGATGTCGGTGGCGGACAGGCCCGCCAGGCTCATCTGGCGCTGGGTGCCCTCGCCCGGGTCGAAGAGGACGCCGTGGGTGTCCCATCGCAGGAAGTAGCCGTTGTGGTTGCGGCGGCGGGTGGGCACCGCGCTGGAGGTGCCCAGGACGACGAGTTCGCGTACGGACATGGGTGGATCCTGCCACAGGCGGTGGCCTGGCTGCTGTGCTGTTCCGATGCGCGCGTCCCATGACGGTAACCGGGGCGTCGCGGCTGAGCGTGGGGCCCCAGCTCGGCGTGTCGCGCCCGGCGGTCTCCCAGCACCTCGCCGTGCTGGAGCCCTCCGGCCATCCCGCGGTGGAGCCGTACGGGGAGGCGCCGGTCGACGACGGCATCCCGGCCACCGCCTTCGCCGTGGACGACGTACGCGCGGAGTTCGACCGGCCACGCGAGCGCGGAGCGCGCTTCACCCGGGAGCCGTTGAAGACGTGACCGGTCACCGCCGCGGTGCTGGGCGACACCTGCGGCAACCTGATCCAGATCCAGACCACGCGGTCGGCGTAGGACGATGATCCGGCGCGTTCGGGCGGCTCAGGCGTGTGCCGAGTAGAAGTCCCGGGCCTTGTACAGCAGGCTCCCCGCGTTCAGAGCCATCAGCAGCGGCACGAGCACCCCGACGAACAGCAGCGGCTGCCCCACGGCCAGGGCGATCACCGCCACAGCCGCGGCGAAGGCCACCAGGGGAAGTTGCAGGACCAGGGCGATCCTGTGGACGGTGGGGCTCGGCCGCCCCAGCATTCTGGCCGTGACCAGGCAGCCCGCACCGTAGGCCAGGGCGATGGCGGCCGTGGCGGTGCCCGCGTCCTCCTGCTGGCCGAAGGAGGACAGGAGCGCGAGCAGGAACAGGGCTCCGTTCAGGTACAGGGCCCGCTGGGCGGCGCGCACCACCCCCGGCCGTTCGCGGCGGGGCACGATTCCCGAGGTCTCCCCGTAGGCGCCCTGCCCCGCACCGCTGACAGCCACGACCAGCACCACCAGGACCAGCAGTGCGCCGCAGCCTACGGCCAGCCACAGCAGCGGGGTGCCATCGGAGCCGAGCAACCCCGTGGCGACGGGGGGAGGGTCCGTCGAAGCCAGGGCACGGAAGAGGCTCATGACCTCATCATGTCAGCGGACTTTCGGGCACAGGGGCCTTTGGGGGTCGAGGAGGACTACTACAGGTTTCCCACCCGCAAGCCCACCACGCCCGCCTCGGGCAGGACCCGACATCGCATCCACCTGTGGCGCCTGACCCCATCAGCGGAAACACCCTAAAACAATGGTGTTGGTGGTCAGGACGCCGCGTGGCGACGTCATGATCTTTCCAGCAACTGACGCACCTCGGGTGTGGGCGTCGGGCTCTTGTTTCCGTGCGACTCATCGTGATAGGGACGTAAATGCGAGATATTCCGAGGAAGTGATGGCGAACACCGTGCACGCGAGTTGCGAGTGTTTGGAGTGAGTCGGCCTCGTGGGCTGCAGAAGCGCCTGCTTCGATCGACCCTGCGGCGTTCGCAATCGACACGCAGGATCGGCTTGAATCAGGAGTTCAATGGTACCGAAAAAGAAGACGATCAATATGGTCTGCGTGGTTGTCGCAGCATTTCTGATGGCCCCGATGGGAACGGCTGCGGCATCGCCGACGCCGTCAGGAGCGGGTCCGGATGCGGCGCCGTCGGCGCAGCCGGCCACCGAATGTTCTGACAACGGTGCCGAGACCACGGGCGCCGAGCAGGACGACGCGTACGACATGACTCTGATCGACGGCGCACCGGCCGAACGGCTCGCGGCCGATGTGGCCGCGCTCGTCGGCGACGGCGAAGTGACGGTGCACGCGTCGGCCGAGGCCCTGGCGCGCGACGGAGCCAAGGCCTACCAGATCAAGGCCGACTCGGACCAGCCGCAGCACACCTCGGTGAGTGTCCCGATCTCGGGCGGCTACAGCGAGCCGTTGAGCAACCTGACGGTTCTTCTCGATGCTGAGGGCGCCGTCGTCCAGTACGCCGAGACTCTGTACAGCCAGGCCGACTCCGGCAATTTCCACATCAGCAGCTACGTGGACGGTGCGCTCACGAAGAGCGGGGACACCGGTATCCCGTTCGTGGGTGACGAGCAACTCCGTGACGAGGTGGCGGCCGCGAACGAAGCGGTCGCCGAGAGCGCCAGCACGGGCGCGTGCGTCGCCGCGGTACTCGGTGTCAGCGGCGCGGTGGGCGCCGCCATCGCATATGCCTGCGTCGGTTCCTGCTCCGTCCCCATGACTCCCGTCACCGCCCCGGTCTGCGCGGCGTGCATCGGTGGGTTCGCGGTCGTCGGCGGTGCTTCGATCACAGCGATCGCGAGCTGTTTCTGAGGTGGTCACCATGCTTAAAGGCAAGGGGTCTTACCGACTCTTCCTCGCCTTTCTCATCACCATGGCGTTGGCCGGGGCGGGTTTGATCCTGCTCGTTCCCAGCCTCGCTGACTCCGGGGGCACCCTCCATTGGGTGGGCTTCGCGGCTTTGGGGCTGATCGTTGTCGGGTGCATGTTCGTCTTAAGACGTGTCCGGCCCGATCGTGTAGACACACGGTAAAACGGCTGCAGCATGAAGGCGAAAATGCCCCGCTCTCATCAGGGAACGGGGCATTTTGAATGCGCTGTCAGGGGCAACACCGTTGTTTTAAGGTGTTGTTGCTGGTGGGACGAGGTACCAGATACGGACCCGATGTCGAGTTCCGCCCGAGGCGGACGTGGTGCGCTTGCGCGTGGGGAACCGGAAGGAGCACCGTGGCCTGAGAACCGATCTGGGCCTCACTTGACATCTATAGGACCGTCCCGGAACGAAACACCCCGGCTCCAGGTCGGGGTTGGCGAAGATCGGGCGCTTCCATGATCCGGCGGTGAGTTCGGCGTGGGCGGCGATGTCCTCAGCCTTGTAGTGCTTGCGGCTGGGTGCCATCGCCGCGGTGATGGCCAGCGCCTCCAGTTTGGTCTGGGACACGTCGGCGGCCTCGACCTTCCCGGCGCCGAGACCAGCCTGCTGCTGCCGATCGCCCCGCCAAGCTCACCGTGGAACGGTTCGAGGATCTGCCTCGGTCCGACTGCTAAGCGTTGGATCGTCCGCGAGAACCGTCTGGGCTCCCGGTGATACCGAGGAGCTCGCACGTTCGACGCCAGAAGGTATCGACGAGCACGTCGTCGCCGACCTGGGGGTTGATCTGCCGGGGCTTCGCAGGCTTGGTCTGTGCGTAGAAGCGACCCGGTTCCCAGGCCACTCCCGGCCGCCCGGTCAGGAAAAAGGAGAGGTTCGATCCGCCCTTCTCAGGCGGGACGAGCGCGATTCGGGAGAGGGGTGTGCGGTACAGCAGCCGGGTGAGCACGTGGTTGTTCTCGGCACCGAATCCGGTGCGCACGTTTCCGGGATCGAAGGCGACGGCATTGATCCCGTTGCCGCCGTAGCGGGCGTGGAGCCCGCGGGCGAACAGGATGTTCGCCAGCTTGGCATCTCCGTAGGCCCGCATCGGCGCGTAGGACCTCTCATGGTTGAGGTCATCGACGTCGACCATGCCGATGATCCTGGCCGAGGCGCTCGACGTGTTCACCACGACGCCGTCCCCGGCCTGTAACAGGTCCACAAGCAGGTGGGTCAAAAGGAACGGGGCCAGCAGGTTGACTTGGAAGATCTTCTCGTTGCCGTCCTCGGTCACGGTGCGCTCACCGAATATCCCGCCCGCGTTGTTGGCCAGGACGTCGACGCGGTCCACCGCTCCCCGCAGGTCCGCAGCGAGCCGGCGCACGTCCTCCAGCTGGGTGAAGTCGGCGAGGAAGTGCTCCGCGCCCACCTGGCGTGCAACGGCCGCGGTCTTGTGAGCGGATCGCCCCACGAGGATCAGTCTGTGGTCGGGCTGTGCACGGGCGACCTGGCGAGCGGCTTCCGCGCCGATCCCGTCCGAGCCGCCGGTGATGATGATCGTTCGTCCCGTCATATGGGCGTCTCTCCTCGAACCGGCCACTACGTGGCCCTAAGATGTCTTAAATGACACTGGAGTGCCACTTCCGACTCGTGAGGGTAGCATGGCGGGATGGATGAGGCACAGGTGAGTCTTCGTGAGAGAACCAGGCGTGCCGTGCGCGGTGAGATCGCCGAAGCCGCCATGGAACTGTTTCTGGAGAAGGGCTTCGACGCCACCACGGTGGAGGAGATCGCGCAGGCTGCGGGGATCTCCCGGCGGAGCTACTTCCGCTATTTCAGTGGCAAGGACGAGGCCTTGGCCGGTGCGCTCGACGCCATCGGCCGAACCATCGCCGACGAGCTCGCCCAGCGCCCCGTCGGCGAGGCTCCCTGGGTATGCCTGAAGTACGCGTTCGCGCCCCTGCTCGCTAGGGCGGAGGCCGACCCTCGCGCCGCGGCGCTGGCGCGGCTGATGCTGGAGCGCCCGGACCTGCAACAGGGCAAGGACTCAAGCTGGCAGGACGGCATCGCGGAGGCCCTCGCGCGCCGGCTTCCCCCGGGAACCGCCGACCCCGCGTTCGCCTCCCGGGCCCTGGCCGGGGCCGCGATCTCCTGTCTGCACTCGGCGCAGGACCAGTGGCTGCGCCCCAGCGAGGATCGCACGCTCAGCGCACTGCTCGACACGGCGATGGATGCCGTGCACCCTCTGCGTCCGAGTGACCGCAGAGCGAAGCCCGCCGAGTGAACCACGAGCCCCCGCCCAGCCGTCCTCGGAAGGAACGTCGCCCTTCCTGTGACGAAGGCGGCGTAAGGGCGTGGTCCCGTTCGGCATGTCATGCGTTCGGTCAGGCGTTCTGGTCGAGGTCGCGTAGCGGCCGCAGGCCTTCCACGGCAGGGTCGGTGGGGAAGGTGTAGGAACCCAGGAAGTTGATGTGGTCGAACACCAGCGGGGACAGGCGGGCGCACATCTCCTCCGTTGCGTGGAAGCCTTCGGCGCGCAGCCGGGTGACGGCGGCGTCGATGTAGAGCGAGTTCCACCACACCACGGCGTTGAGCACCAGCCCCAGGGCGCCGAGCTGGTTCTCCAGCCCCTGGCGGTAGCGCTGGCGGAGTTCGCCGCGGTTGCCGAAGCAGATCTTGCGGGCCAGCTGGTGGCGGGATTCGGAGACGTTGAGCTGGGCGCCGATCATGCGCCGGTAGGGCTCATCGTGCAGGAACTGGAGCAGGTGCAGGGTCTTGAAGATGCGCCCGTAGTGCGCGAAGGCCTCCGAGCCGAGCGCCGACCCTTGACCCCCAGCGCGAGCGGCAGCGTCGCCCAGCAGTTCAACCGAGCCCACGAGTTCCTCACCTGGTTGGACGGGCAGGGCCTCACACTGAAGCAGGTGGGACAGGCCGAGATCGACCGCTGGCACGCAGCCAACCCGCTTCACCGGCAACGTTCCCTGCGGGCGTTTTTGACCTGGGCACGCGACACCGGCCGGCTCCCCTCACGGCCGACGTTCCCTCGCCTGGCCATCACCGAAGGGCCGCGGCTCACCCAGCACCGACGCCTCGAACTCCTGCGCCGGGTCCTGGATGAGAGGGCGGGGCCACTGCGCTCCCGAGTGGCGGCCTGCCTGATGCTGCTCTTCGCCCAACCCGCGAGCCGCATCGCCCTGCTGACCACCGACGACATCATCCAGGACACCGATGGCCAGGTGCTCATCCATCTCGGCGACCCACCGACTCCGGTCCCCGAACCGTTCGCCGACCTGCTACTGCGGGCCAGGAAGCAGCGGACCAATATGAACACCACCAACGGGGATGCGACCTGGTTGTTCCCCGGCCGCAGGGCCGGACGCCCCATACACCCCTACAGCCTCGCCGAGCTGATCCGCGACATCGGTATCCCTGGAACAGCGGTGCGCACCTTCGCACTGCGCCAACTCGTTCTCCAAGCCCTCGCTCCGGTCATCGCCCGGGCCCTGGGACTCCACGACAAGACCACCACGCAAGTCCTCACCGAAGCCGGAGGAAGCTGGAACCGCTACGCGCCCAGCGACCGATGATGGTCAAGTCTGCGCTTCTTGGCCCTTGCTCCAGAACAGGTTTCAGTCAACGAAGGCGGTCAGTGAGCCTCGGTCGTCGAACCTCGCCTCTGACGCCCAGGCAATCTCCCAGCGGTTGCCTTCCGGGTCCGCGATATAGGCAGACCGTCCTCCCCAGGGGCGGTCCACCGGCTCGGCCACGACCGCGGCGCCGACTCGGACAGCGGTTTTGAACGCTGCGTCCACCTGCTGAGGACCATCCACATTGCAGGCGAGCGTGAACCCTGACCAGCCGATCGGAGCGGGAGCACCGCCCGCTGCCTCGGCGGCCAGTTCCTCCATGGGATATAGGGACAGCAGCACGCCGCCAAGGAGGAAACCCGCCCAGCTGTCACTACTGGACGAGATCTCCTTCCACCCCAAGGCTCGATAGAACCGTCGGAGCTCGGGCATGTCCCGGGCTCCGAGTGTCACCACGGTCAAACGCGCAGGAATGTCAGACATGCCTGGAGACTACGTGGCGCAAAGCAGAAGAAGCAGCGGCCGGCTGGAACCGCTACGCCCCCAGTGACCACGCGCAGTGACCGGAGCGGCAGAAGCCACGGAGAATACAGATCACTCGATCAACGACTCTTACCAGTCTCGCCCCCCCTTTCGGACATGTCCGAAGCGGGCGGCGGCGCGATTCGGTTTTGGATACAGCCGCAGCTGTACCCGTCTCGTTTTCGGAGGTCGGCGACCTGCCGAGAATAACGTTGCGGCCCCGTGGGGAGCGGGGGCGGACCACGGGGCGCCGCCACAGGCCTCACCTCTCATAAGGCCCACTTATCGGAGGTGAGGAATCCAGGCCTCGTGGGCCTGATTACGTTGTGCTTGAGCTTTAACGTTATTTAATAACGTAATCAACGTTACGAAATTCGGCGGGGCACTCCGAACGGCCCGGAGTGGGCAGGGTGGGCCCGGGTGCTCCCGAAGCTGTTCAACGGTGCCCGCGTGAGTGGCGGGCTGGTCCCCGCGGCGGACGGCGTGGCCGTGTGAGCGCCGTCCGCCGCGGGGCGCGCTGCGTCAGCCGAGGGGGTTCTCGGTGTCCTGAAGGAGTTCGAGGGCGGGAGCGTACATGCGGGTCTTGATCGTGCCCAGGGTCGTTCCGGCCTTGGCCGCCATGGGTCGGGCGAGCTCGATCGCGTTCGCGCGGACCTCGCCCTCACCGGCGGTGTGGTCGACGATTCCGGCGGCCTGCGCGTCGGTGCCCCCGTAGCGGCGGCCGGTGACCATGGCCTCGTGGGCGGTCTGGGGTGTGAGGCGGGACTGGATGAGGGCGCTCATGCCGGGGGCGAAGGGGATGTTGATGTCGACCTCGGGCAGGCACCAGTATCCGCGGTCGGCGCGCATGACGCGGAAGTCGTGTGCCAGGGAGAGCATGGCTCCCGCGGCGAAGGTGTGTCCCTGCATGGCGGCGACGGTGACCAGCGGCAGGGACAGGATGCGTGCGAGCAGGGCGTGGACGCTGATCACGTAGTCGGCGCGGGAGTCGGGGTTGGCCATCAGCCAGTCCAGGTCCAGGCCGTTGGTGAAGAACTTGCCGGTCGCGGTGGTGACGAGGGCCTGGGGGCCTTCGGTCCTGTCGACCTCGTCCAGGAGTGTGTTGACCGAGGCGATCCAGTCGGGGTGGAAGCGGTTCTCGGTGTCGCCGATGTCGAGGACGAAGACATCGCCGTCGCGGTCGAGGGTGGGCATGGTGCCTCCTGGAAGAACCCATGTTACTGGCGAGTAGGTTTGCGTTCGAACACTACCGGACGATGACCGTGACGACCATCGGTGATCAGCTTGTTGTCGGTCAGGGGCCGTCGCGGACCGATGGAGTCGCCATGAGCGGGTTCCTGGGGCGGGTCAGACCCTGCGGCCCATGCCGCGGTACTCGTCAGGGGGGACACTCGGGGACGTCCTTCACCGCGGGGTGCGGCGGGATGGCGTCTTACCTTACGGAGTTTCACTGGGTACGACGAAGCCGATGGATTCGGGCTTTTGGTCGGTTTCGTGGTCGTCCCGGGGCGCCTCGCGGCGGTTGCTGGGCAACCCCGGTGCGAGGTGGCATGATCGGTCAGGTGAGCAGCAAACCCGCCGCGGCGCGTCGTCTGAGTGATCTGGCGCGTCTGCGCCGCGTCCGCGACCGGATCGACCGGGAGTACGCGCAGCCGCTGGACGTGGAGGCGCTCGCCCGCGGCGCGCACATGTCGGCCGGGCACCTCAGCCGCCGGTTCCGGGAGGCCTACGGGGAGTCGCCGTACTCCTACCTGATGACGCGGCGCGTCGAGCGCGCGATGGCGCTGCTGCGCCGTGGCGACCTCAGCGTCACCGAGGTCTGCTTCACGGTCGGCTGCTCGTCGCTGGGCACCTTCAGCACCCGCTTCGCCGAACTGGTCGGCGTGCCGCCCGGCGTCTACCGGCGCCAGGCGGCGCGCTCGACGGAGGGGATGCCCCCGTGCGTGGCCCAACAGGTGACCAGACCGGTCAGGAATCGAGAAGCACCGGTCACCGAGCCGCGTCTAGCGTGACTGCCATGGACATCACCATTCACCAGAGCTTCCTTCCGCACGAGGACCCGGACGCGTCCCTGGCCTTCTACCGCGACATCCTCGGCTTCGAGGTCCGCAGCGACGTCGGATACGACGGGATGCGCTGGATCACGGTCGGCCCCGTCAACCAGCCCGGCACGGCCATCGTCCTGGAGCCGCCGGCCCCGCCCGGCTGCGGCATCACCGACGAGGAGCGCCGCACCATCGCCGAGATGATGGCCAAGGGCACCTACGCCGGCGTCAACCTGGCCACCACCGATCTGGACGGCCTCTTCGAGCGGCTGCGGGCCGGTGACGCCGAGGTCGTCCAGGAACCGGCCCAGCAGCCGTACGGCGTCCGCGACTGCGCCTTCCGCGATCCCGCGGGCAACCTGATCCGCATCCAGGAACTGCGCTGAACCGTCTGGGGACCGCACCCGTTCCGGACGCCGCTGTCCAGAGCGGAGCGAACGTCCTCGATCCGCGAGGAAGGGGCTGTTCGGTGGGTTCTTCGCGGTGTGCCGGGCACCGGACGGCTTCCTGCGGAAGGTGACTTCCGCGTGACAGATGGAGACACGATGAACATGTCCACGAGGACGGACACGCAGCCGTCCGCGCCGCACGTGGCCGACGGCCACGACCTGATCCGCGTGCACGGCGCGCGCGAGAACAACCTCAGGGACGTCAGCGTCCAGATCCCCAAGCGCCGACTGACGGTGTTCACCGGCGTCTCCGGTTCGGGCAAGAGCTCGCTGGTGTTCGACACGATCGCCGCGGAGTCGCAACGGCTGATCAACGAGACCTACAGCACCTTCGTGCAGGGCTTCATGCCGACGCTGGCACGGCCCGAGGTCGACGTGCTCGACGGACTGACGACCGCGATCATCGTCGACCAGGAGCGTATGGGCGCCAACCCCCGCTCCACCGTCGGCACCGCCACCGACGCCAACGCGATGCTGCGTATCCTCTTCAGCCGACTCGGGCAGCCCCACATCGGCCCGCCCAACGCGTTCTCCTTCAACACCGCCTCGGTCCGGGCCAGCGGTGCGGTCACCGTCGAGCGCGGTGACCGCAAGACCGTGAAGCAGACCTTCACCCGCACCGGCGGCATGTGCCCGCGCTGCGAGGGCATGGGCAGCGTGACCGACATCGACCTGACCCAGCTCTACGACGACTCCAAGTCGATCGCCGAGGGCGCGTTCACCATCCCCGGCTGGAAGTCGGACAGCTTCTGGACGGTGCGGGTCTACGCCGAGTCGGGTTTCGTCGACCCGCACAAGCCGATCCGTGAGTACACCGAGGAGGAGATGCGCGACTTCCTCCACAAGGAGCCGGTCAAGGTGAAGGTCGAGGGCGTCAACCTCACCTATGAGGGGCTGATCCCCAAGATCCAGAAGTCGATGCTGTCCAAGGACAAGGAGGCGCTGCAGCCGCACATCCGGGCGTTCGTGGACCGGGCGGTCACCTTCACCGCCTGCCCCGAGTGCGGCGGCAGCCGGCTCAGCGAGGCCGTCCGCTCCTCACGGATCGGCGGGGTCAACATCGCCGACGCGTGCGCGATGCAGATCAGCGACCTGGCCGCATGGGTGCGTGGCCTCAACGAGCCGTCGATGGCACCGCTGCTCACCACGCTGGGGCACACCCTGGACTCGTTCGTGGAGATCGGCCTCGGCTACCTCTCCCTCGACCGCTCCTCGGGCACGCTGTCGGGCGGTGAGGCGCAGCGCACCAAGATGATCCGCCACCTGGGCTCCTCGCTCACCGACGTCACCTACGTCTTCGACGAGCCCACCGTCGGCCTGCACCCCCATGACATCCAGCGGATGAACGACCTGCTGCTGCAGTTGCGCGACAAGGGCAACACGGTGCTCGTGGTGGAGCACGAACCCGAGACGATCGCGGTCGCCGACCATGTCGTCGACCTCGGCCCCGGCGCGGGCACCGCCGGTGGCGAGGTGGTGTTCGAGGGCACCGTCGAGGAACTGCGGGCCAGCGGCACCCTCACCGGCCGCCATCTCGACGACCGCGCCTCCCTCAAGGAGAGCGTGCGCAAGCCCGCCGACGCGCTGAAGATCCGCGGCG
Organism: Nocardiopsis quinghaiensis; assembly: GCF_008638365.1. Classification (GTDB taxonomy): domain Bacteria; phylum Actinomycetota; class Actinomycetes; order Streptosporangiales; family Streptosporangiaceae; genus Nocardiopsis; species Nocardiopsis quinghaiensis. The sequence continues at coordinate 61,673 of NZ_VWVU01000034.1, forward strand.
CGAGGGCGCACAACCTGCGCGACGTCGACGTCGAGGTCCCGCTCGGTGTGCTGTGCGTCATCACCGGCGTGGCGGGCTCGGGCAAGAGTTCGCTCGTGCACGGGGCGATCCCCGCCGGGGAGGGTGTGGTCTCGATCGACCAGGGCGCGATCCGCGGTTCGCGCCGCTCCAACCCGGCGACGTACACCGGGCTGCTCGACCCGACCCGCAAGGCGTTCGCGAAGGCCAACGGCGTGAAGCCGGCGCTGTTCAGCGCCAACTCCGAAGGCGCCTGCCCCAACTGCAAGGGCGCCGGGGTCGTCTACACCGACCTGGCGGTGATGGCGGGTGTGGCCACCACCTGTGAGGAGTGCGAGGGCAAGCGGTTCCAGGCTTCGGTGCTGGAGTACCACCTCGGCGGCCGTGACATCAGCGAGGTGCTCGCGATGTCGGTGGCCGAGGCCGAGGAGTTCTTCGGCGCCGGCGAGGCGCGCACGCCGGCCGCGCACAAGATCCTCGACCGGCTCGCCGACGTCGGGCTCGGCTACCTCAGCCTCGGGCAGCCGCTCACCACGCTGTCCGGCGGCGAGCGGCAGCGGCTCAAGCTGGCCACCCGTATGGCTGAGAGGGGCGGGGTCTACGTCCTCGACGAGCCGACCGCCGGCCTTCACCTGGCCGACGTGGAGCAGTTGCTCGGCCTGCTCGACCGGCTCGTCGACTCCGGCAAGTCGGTCATCGTCGTCGAGCACCACCAGGCGGTCATGGCGCACGCCGACTGGATCATCGACCTCGGTCCCGGTGCGGGCCACGATGGTGGCCGGATCGTCTTCGAGGGCACGCCCGCTGACCTCGTCGCCTCCCGTTCCACTCTCACCGGTGAGCATCTCGCGGCCTACGTCGGCACCTGACCGGGCTCCTCGCGGGCGGCGTGGCTTCGGGAACGAGGAACATCCGAACGAAAACCCACGCCCTTGGGCAACAGCAGGAGTAGCCGGTCAGGGCAGGCGGGTGACGGTGGCTGCGTCAAGACGTCGGTGCATGAACGACAGGGTGGAGAACAGGTCGAGGGCCTCCGGTTCGGGGATGCGCCATCCCGCGGTGGCGCGCGGGGTGTGCGCCGGCGGGTTACGGAAGGTGCCGAATACGCCCTTGAGGAGGTTGGCGAACCCCTTGTGCTCGCTGATCTCGCTCTCGGTGGCGAAGCCGTTGACGCGGACCAGGGGCGGCTGCCTCCTCGTGCTGAAGCAGAAGTCGACCAGGTCGGCTCCACCAAGTGCGGATCCCGACATCTCGCGCAGCCGTTCGGCCAGTCCCTTGGTCGCCTCGACGACCGCGTGGAACACCGACCGGCGCAGGATCTCCTCCTCGCAGTACCCGATCACCTGGGGTGGGCCCCACGGCGCCGGAGTTGGCTCTGTGGTCGGCCTGCCAGCCTGGCGACCTCGTCAAGGTTGAAGGTCTATCACTCATCAGTGGGGATGAGTGCGGCAGCGGCCTCCATGTCGGCCTGGGTGGGCAGGGTGTGGCGGCGGGTGGTCTCCAGTCGCTGTCAGCGGCAAGCGGCCGTGGATCCGGCGCAGGGTGCGAGGTGGACGCCGCCGCCCACGTCCTCGGCGTCGGCCGCCCCCAGCATCGCCCCGACCAGCCCGGGGAAGCGCTCGTCCAGGTCCTGGCGGCGCAGCGTGACGAAGCAGCGGGTGCCCTCCTGGCGGGTGCGGGTCACCCCCGCATCGCGCAGGACCCGCAGGTGGTGGCTGAGCGTCGACTTGGCCACCGGCGCCCGCAACTCTCCCCACCCGCGCTCGGCGCCGTCGGCGAGCACCCGCACGAGCCCGATGCGCAACGGGTCGCTGAGCGCCGCCATCACCTCGGGCAATGACAGTTCCTCGATCGCCGGGTGGTGTGCGCGTCTCATGCCCCCCATGCTAGCTTGTTCGATATTCGACGAACAACGAACAAAGGGGTCGGGTTGACCGAGCCGCAGCACCACCAGCACACCGACCTCAACGGCCGGGTCGCCATCGTCACCGGCGCCGGATCGGGCATCGGCCGGGCCACCGCGATCGCCATGGCCCGCGCCGGAGCCCGCGTCCTGGGAGTGGGCCGGCGCCACGAGGCGCTCCAGGCCACCGCCGCCCACCACCCCGGCATCGCCGCCCACCCCGCCGACCTGCGCGCCCCCGACGCCCCCGCCCGGGTGGCCCAGGCCGCGACGCAGCGGTGGGGCCGCATCGACGTGCTCGTCAACAACGCCGGCGCCACCGCGATGATGCCGCTGGCCGAGACCGATGCGGACCGCATCGCCGCGCTGTTCGCGCTCAACGTCACCGCCCCCAGCCTCCTGGCCGCCGCGGCCCTGCCGCACCTGCGCGCCCGGAGGGGAACGATCGTCAACGTCTCCAGCACTTATGGCCACCGGCCGCTGCCCGGAGCCGCCCACTACGCGGCCTCCAAGGCCGCCATCGAGCAGTTGACGCGCTGCTGGGCGCTGGAACTGGCCCCCGAGGGGGTGCGGGTCAACGCCCTGGCGCCGGGCCCCACCGAAAGCGAGGCGCTGTCGGCAGCCGGGCTCACCGAGGCCGACGTGGCCCGGGTCAAGGAGACCGAGGCCGCGCAGATCCCGCTGGGCCGCCGCGGTGAACCCGACGAGGTCGCCCAGTGGGTGCTGCGGCTCGCCGACCCGGGCACGACCTGGCTCACCGGGCAGGTCCTCACCATCGACGGCGGCCTCGAACTCACCTGATCCCGGGCCGCGCCCCAGGGATGCGGCCCCGGGGAACCGGGGGCGGGGGGAGCGGGGCCTGCCCCGCTGACACCAGGTGCAGATCCACCGCTGACATCGAGCCGCAGACGCTCACCGACCACCCTTTTCGTGAGGGTGTCGGGCGTCGGCATGTCTGCGGTGCCCCACCCCCGCGCGGCAGCGCAGGGCCCGGGACCGCTCCTCCCCTATGTCCGGGCCGTCGACACCGCACCGGTCGAGGTCCTGAGCCTGTTCGGCAGGCAGGGCGAGCGCGCGCACCTTCGTGCCCGCCCCAGGGCGGGACACTCTTCCGAACAGCGGGACTGAGAGGCGGTGGCGCGAGGGGACGCCTCAGGTCCTGGTCTGGTCCCTGTCGTCGGGCCGGTCGTGTCCGTCCTCGCGCAGAGGGGTGCGTTCGGTGGTGCCCGGCTCGCGCAGGAGCGTGGCGGCCGTGAGGGTGACGGCTCCCAGCAGTACCGCCAGCACGATGGTGCTCACCTGCATCCCCTGCACGAAGGCCTCCCGTGCCACGGCGAGTAGCTGTCCGCCGCTGGAGCCGGTCATTTCTCCGGCAGCGGCCACCGCGCCGCCGAGGGTGTCGCGTGCGGCCTCGACCGCATCCGGCGGTGTGTCCTCGGGAAGGGCGGCCCCGGTGACCTGGCGGCGGTAGACGGCGGCGCCCAGGCTTCCGGCGAGCGCCACTCCGAGTGCGATGCCCAGTTCGTTGCCGGTCTCGGCCGTGCCCGAGGCCGTTCCGGCGCGTTCGGGCGGGGCGCTGCTGATGATCATGTCGTAGGTCAGCACCATCGCGGGGTTGAGCGCGAGGTTGAGCAGGGTGAACCCGGCCACGGTCAGGGCCAGTCCAAGAGGGCCGGCCGCGGCGATCAGGAGGAGGCCGACCACTCCCAGGGCGAATGCCCCCGTGATCACGCGCACCGGTCCCATCCTGCGGGAGAACAGGGGGACCAGCAGGTTCGCGGCCACGCCCGCGGCCATCGCGGGCACGGTCCACAGCCCGGCCGCCAGGGGGGACAGGCCCAGCACCAGCTGGAGGTACTGCATGACGAAGAACTGGATGGCGCCCAGGACGAACAGTCCGGTGGTCTGGGCTCCCAGGGACACGCTGAAGCCGCGGTGGGAGAAGAGTTCCAGGTCCAGCAGCGGATCGGCCAGCCGTCGCTGTCGCCGGACGAAGACCCATCCGAGGAGGACTCCGGCGGCGACGGAGAGCAGGGACGTCGCGGTCGGGCCGTCCTTGGCCATTTCCTTGATTCCGTACACCACGGGCAGGATCGAGGCGATCGCCAACACGACGCTGACCAGGTCCGGGCGGCCCGCGTCCGCGGAACGGTACTCCGGTAGCACCAACGGGCCCAGGACGAGCAGTACGAGCATCACCGGTACCGCCGGCAGGAAGACCGAACCCCACCAGAACGCCTCCAGCAGGGCGCCGCCCACCAGCGGTCCGACGGCGCCCCCGAGCATGAAGTTGGCCGACCACACCGCGATGGCGAACCTGCGCTGTACCGGATCGCGGAACATGTTGCTGATCAGCGACAGGGTGGAGGGCAACAGGGTGGCCCCGGTGATGCCCAGGAGGGCGCGGGCCAGGATGAGTATCTCGGCGCTGGTGGCCAGGGCGGCGAGCACCGAGGCGGCGCCGAAGGCGAGTGCTCCGGTCAACAGCAGCCTGCGTCGGCCGATCCGGTCACCCAGCGTTCCCATGGCGACCAGGAGTCCGGCGATCATGAAGCCGTAGATGTCCACGATCCAGAGCACCTGTGTACTCGTGGGCTGCAGGTCGGTGCTCAGGTGCGGCACGGCCAGGTGCAGCACGGTGAAGTCCAGTGCGATCACCAGTGCGGGCAGGGACAGTACGACCAGTCCCACCCACTGACGTGCTCCCGCCCGGTGTGCGGCCTCGGGCATGGTCGGGTCTCCTTGGTCGTTCCGGATGCCGTCACGAGACTAAAAGCTCAAGTTGACTTGAGGTCAACCCGGGGAGGGGCTCGCCGCGCACCCGTGGGGCTGGACCGTCTCCTGCTCTTCCGCCTGCGGGGGCGGGAACGGGCTGGGGAAGGCGCCTGCGGTGTCTCAGCGGCGCCACTGTACCCGGGCTCGCTCGCGCCACAGCGCCAAGGCCCCTCGGTCGCCGGTGACCGTGCACCGGCCTCCGTCGGACCGGTTCCACAGCAGGAGGTACAGCTCGTGCACCGGTCCGGTCACGGTGGTGTCGGCGTCGGGGCCGGTTCCGCGCGTGCTCGTGCGCCCTGTGGGGGTCAGCGACATCGTCCAGCCCTGCCCGGTGTCGGTGGCCTCCAGGCCCAGCACCAGCGGGGGATCGGCCACCAACGGGCCGCCGGGTCTGGCGAAGAAGCCCAGGAGGAGCTCCTCCACCCCGTCGGCGGCCAGTGCCGGTGCGACGGGATCGGCCGCGCCCGCCTCAGGTGCAGGGGTGTGCTCGGGGTACGCCGATTGGGCGTCGACACGGTGGATGGTGGTCTCGTGGGCCTGGCGGCGCGCCCAGAACGCCAGGGGTGAGGGCGCGGGCAGGAACGTGAGGCACTCGGTGTCGGGGGCGGCGTCGGCGAGGGTGCCCACCAGATGGGTGTGGCCGTCGCGGAACCAGTCCAGGAGGGTGTCGTCTCCGGGGTGGGGGAACACCGCCCCGGCGGTCCGGCCCCGTACCGGTGGCCCGCCGTTGCCGGAGGCCACGTGCGCCGCGGCCCAGCGGTGTACCTGGCCGGTGTGGGAGAGCAGGTCGCGCACCCGCCATCCGGGGCAGGTGGTCACCACGGCGTCGAGTCCGGTGGCGTCGGCGGAGTCGGCCATCAGTCGGCCTTCACGGTCCAGGGCGGCGATGTGCGCGGTGACGTCCACGCCGACATGGTGGCACACCGGCTACCGCGGATCCGCCCCTGGGTCGGGGGTTCCGCGGGGTCGTTCCCGGCCTGTGGCAGGCCCCGTGCTCAGGGGGGAGGTGGGGCGTTCGGAGGTGAACTCCTGGGCCTGGCGCACGATCCGGGCCAGGTGTGGGTGGTGGGCGCCGGGCCAGTACACCCGGCCGCAGGAACGGCAGCGCGAGAACGCCTCGTAGGTGGCGCGGGTGCCCGGTTCCAGTCGGCCCTGGACCTGGTGTTTGGCCACCGGTGCCAGCGCGCCGTTGCACGCCGGGCACCGTGTCCACGGGCGCAGTGGCGGAGCGAACCGCTCCAGGACCTCGCGCAGCTGGTCGTCGGGGCGGTCCTGGTGTATGTGGGCGCCCGCTCGCAGGCTCCGGCGGCGCAGGAGTCCGCGGTCGCGGGTGAGGAGCACCCTCTCCTCGTCGTTGGCCTGTTCCACCAGTTCCTCGTCGTCGCGGTCGTTGTCGTAGGCGGTGTCCACGCCCAGCAGGCGCAGTCGGCGGGCCAGGGTGCCCAGGTGGACGTCGAGCAGGAACCGCGTGTGGTCGAAGGGCGGGGCCTGGGGGCGTCGCACGGCCAGGACGTCGACGGCGTCGCCCGGGGCCGGGCGGTGGGAGGGCGGGCGCGGGTGGCCGTTGACGTGCAGGGATCCCACCTCGGTCAGCGGCACGCCCAGTGACTGTACGACGTGGCCCAGGGTGGAGGTGGGCTCCGTCTCCACGTGCACCGGTCCGTGTCTGCGCCGTGGGACGAGGAAGAACCGTAGTTCGGGCGCGAAGCGCAGGTCCAGCATCACCCGTTCCATCCCTCCAGCATGCCACGGGGATGCGGTGTGTTCCTGGTGGGCGAGGCCGGCAGGGCGGGGTCGGCGCGCACCTCGATCCCGGTGGCGCGGCCGTCCGGCACGGTGAACACCAGTGCCGCGTAGGGGCGTCCCCCGCGTGGGGAGACGGGTCCGGGTGCGCGGTGTACGGTCACCATGCGCAAGGCTGGGCCAGGCGCGAGAAGGAGGGGCGTTTCATGGATCCTGTGGTGCAGTCGGTCAGCAGCAGTGCCGGGCACACCTTCAGCAAGGGTGTCCTGCCTGGGATCCGTCTCCTGGCGGGGCTGGGTGTGGAGGGCGACGCCCACCTGGGCACCACCGTCCAGCACCGCTCCCGGGTGGCCGCGGACCCGACTCAGCCCAACCTGCGCCAGGTCCACCTGATCCACGCCGAGCTCTTCGACGAGGTCGCCGGGGCCGGGTTCTCGGTCGGTCCCGGCCAGTTGGGGGAGAACGTCACCACGCGCGGTGTGGACCTGCTGGCGCTGTCGGCCGGCACCGTTCTGCGCTTCGGAGACCGGGCCGGCGTCCAGATCACCGGTCTGCGCAATCCGTGCCTGCAGATCGACGGCTTCCGCGAGGGGCTGCTCAAGCAGGTCGTCCACCGCGGTGAGGACGGCGCGGTGGTACTCAGGGCCGGGGTGATGGGCATCGTCCTGACCAGCGGACCCGTCGAGCCCGGCATGCCCATCCACGTACAGGTGCCCGAAGGGCCCCACGTGCCTCTGGAGCGGGTCTGAGGTCCGGTTTCGAGCCGGGGCGGTGGCGCCTTTGGGGCGGGGTGTCCGGTTAGAGTGCTGGCGGCGTCGGCGCAGCGGAGCGTCGGAGCACAGTGGTGAGGAGGATGCCCATGTCCGGGATCGCCGAGGGGTTGAGGGCAGCGGTCGGCGCGGAACAGGTGGTCACCGACCCCCAGGTCATGGAGGGCTACTCCCACGACGAGGCCGAGTGGGCCGCCCACGGCCGCCCCGCCGCGGTCGTGCGCCCGCGTGGGACCGCCGACGTCGCGGCCCTGGTGCGCGTGTGCTCCGAATTGGGCGTTCCGGTGGTCGCGCGCGGCGCGGGCACGGGGCTGTCGGGGGCGGCCAACGCCGTGGACGGCTGGGTGGTGGTCTCCTTCGAGCGGATGAACCGGGTCCTGGAGGTCGACCCCGTCCAGCAGACGGCCACCGTGCAGCCCGGGGTGGTCAACGACGACCTGCGTGCGCGGGTGGCCCAGGACGGCCTGTGGTACCCGCCCGACCCCGCCTCCGCCCCCTGGTCGACCATCGGCGGGAACGTGGCCACCAACGCGGGCGGTCTGTGCTGCGTCAAGTACGGGGTCACCCGCGACTACGTGCTGGGCATGGAGGCGGTCGTGGGCTCGGGTGAGGTGGTGAGGCTGGGCCGCACCACCGCCAAGGGGGTGACCGGCTACGACCTGTGCGGGCTCATGGTGGGCTCGGAGGGGACCCTGGGCATGATCACCGAGGTGACGCTGCGGATGCGGCCGCTGCGCACCGGCACCGAGCACACGGTGGTGGGCTACTTCGACTCGCTGGTGGAGGCCGGGCGCGCGGTGGCGGCGGTCTCGGCCGCCGGGGTGGTCCCCTCGGCGATGGAGCTGATCGACCGGTTCTGCCTGCAGGCGGTGGACTCCTGGAAGAACATGGGTCTGTCCGCCGAGGGTGAGGTGCTGCTGCTGGCACGCAGCGACCAGCCCGGGGCCGCGGGTGAGCAGGAGGCCGACCGCATCCTGGAGTGCTTCCGGGGGGAGGGGGCGGTCTATGCGGTGCGCTCCACCGACCAGGAGGAGGCCGAGGCCCTGTTCGCGGCCCGCCGTCTGGCCTATCCGGCGCTGGAGCGGCTCGGTCCGCTGCTGACCGAGGACATGTGCCTGCCCAAGGCGAAGCTGCCGTTGATGTTGGAGCGTATCGAGCGGATCGGGGAGCGTTTCGAGACCCGGATCGGCAACGTCGCCCACGCCGGTGACGGCAACCTGCATCCGCTGTTCGTCGTTCCGGCCGGGAACGAGGCCGCCAAGAAGCGCGCGCAGGAGGCCTTCGAGGTGATCGTGGAGGAGGCGCTGGCTTTGGGCGGCACGGTCACCGGTGAGCACGGCGTGGGTCTGTTGAAGATGCGCGGCGCCGCCAAGGAGATGGGACCCCAGGTCCTGCGGATGCACCGGGCGGTCAAGGACGCCCTGGACCCGCGGGGGATCTTCAACCCGGGCAAGGTCTTCACGATGGAGTGAGCGCGGACTGTGCGGGAGGCGCCGTACGGCGCCTCCCGCACAGTCCGGTGCGGATCAGATGCCGAACGGTGCGGCGTAGCGGACGGTGCCGCCGGGCAGCGGGTGCTCAGCGTCCAGGGCCAGGGCCATCAGGGCTTCGTCGGGGACCTCGATGCTCAGCCCGATGCCGTACCGCGAGGCGCGGGTGAAGCCGAACCGGGGATAGTACCCGGGGTGTCCCAGGACGAGGACGAAGCGCTCGCCCTCCTCCTCGGCGGCCCGCAGGGCGGCACGGATGGCCGCCGATCCGGCGCCGGTGCGCTGGTGCGGGGGCAGTACCGCGCAGGGGGCCAGGCACAGGGCGGGGGTGCGGTCGATGTGGCAGCGGGTCAACAGCGCGTAGCCCACGGGGGCGTCGCGTTCGTCGGTGGCCACGGTGGACAGGCCCGGGATCCAGGCCGGGTCGGTGCGCAGGGCGTCGACGAGGTCGGCCTCGGCCGGGGTGTCGAAGGCCGCGGCGTTGATGGCGTGGACGGCGGGGATGTCGGCGTCGGTCTCCACGCGGGTGTTCCAGGTGTGGTGTGCGCTCATGGTGACAGGCCTTTTCCGGGGAGGGTTTCCGCTGAGGTGGTACCGCGCGGGCGCGTGCGGCTCACAGCGCGGAGGGGTTCAGGCCGGGACCCGGGGAGTGGAGGGGTCGCCGATACCGCTCGTGGTGGTTCGTGCCACGCTCATCGGCCCCATCTCCCGTCTCACCTGGCTCCTGTCAGAGCGTGGACGACGCTAGCACACGGGCGGGCCCGCGCCTTCCGGGTGTGCTGTCGCGCCGCACCGGTTCGCTCTCCCGCTCCGAGACGGGCGGGAAACAGGCCCGAACCGCGTGGGAGAACGGGAACCAGACCGGGAGTGGTCCGCGTCTCAGCGGGGAAGACGGGGAAAGCCACACTTCGGACGAGGAGCCCCCCATGGAGAGTCCCACTGTCCTGGTCCTGATCATCGTGGTCCTGACGGTTGTCGGTGCCGGTGCGATGGCGGTCGCGGGTTCGGCCGCCGAACGCCACCGCTCCCGGGCCCTGGCGGCCTGGGCCAGACGCCGGGGGTGGCGCTATGACCGGGAGCGTCCCGAACTGGTCGACCGGTTCGACGGCGTCCCGTTCCTGGAGCGACGCTCCAACGCCCGCGCCAGACACGTGTTGTGCGCCGAGCGGCGCGGCCGTCGGGTCATGGTCTATGAGTACGGCTACACCGCTCCCCACCCCCAGCACCGCAACCGGACCGTCGCGCATGTGTACACCGTGGCGGTGGCCGCCCTGCCCGAGTCCGTGCCGCTGTTGCAGGTGGAGGCGGCGGGCGCTTCCCCGGCCCCGCCGCCCCGTCCGGTGGACGCACACCCCTGGGTGTCGGATCAGGACGAGTTCGACGAGCGGTTCCGTGTGGCCACCGGCGGCGACGCCTTCGCCGGAACCGTGCTGGGAGAGGGCACGCGCGCCTGGCTGCTGTCCCGGCAGGGCCCTGTCCCGTTCCGCTTCGCCGGCCAGTACCTGCTCTCCTGGGAACAGGGGCGCCTGGACGCCGAACGGATCCAGGAGCGGGCCGACGCCGTGATCGACCTGTTGGAGCGGATCCCCTCCGGAGTGTGGGAGGGCACCCAGGGCAGCCTGGGCTAGAGCCTGCACGAACGTGTGCACGGGTAGGCGAGACCGCGCCGGTCACCCCGCCCGGGTCCTCGTGCGTGGGTGTGCGGTTTCCGGGTGCACCGTGTGCGGATGCCTCGACCGTGCGCTAGGTCATGTGAGCGGGGAGGCCCGCGCGGGTAGGTGCGCCAAAGCGGCACGAAAGGGTGCCGAGAAGTCGAGCTGAGGGGGTAGCCATGGCCGACACGCTCAACGGCCGCCGGATCGCGGTTCTGGCGGCGAACGGTGTCGAGCAGGTGGAGCTCGTCAAACCGCGCGAGGCGCTGCTGGAGGAGGGCGCCGACATCGACCTGGTCTCGCTCAAGCCCGGGAAGATCCAGGCGATGAACGGCGACATCACGCCGGCGGACCAGTTCGCGGTGGACCGGGTGGTGTCCGAGGTGGAGGCGGGGGACTACGACGCCCTGGTGGTCCCGGGCGGGACCGTCAACCCGGACAACCTGCGTCAGGACGAGAACGCGGTGGGATTCGTGCGCGACTTCGTGGAGTCGGGCAAGCCCGTGGGCGCCATCTGCCACGGGCCGTGGATCCTGGTGGAGGCGGACGTGGTGCGGGGGCGCAGGGTGACCTCCTATCCCAGTCTGCGCACCGACATCCGCAACGCGGGCGGAACCACGGTGGAGGAGGAGGTGGTCACCGACCAGGGGATCACCACCAGCCGCAACCCCGACGACCTGCCCGCGTTCTGTGAGCGCATCGTGCGGGAGTTCGCCGCGAAGTAAGGGGTGTCCCCGGACCACGACGGTGACTCCGTCGCGGTCCGGAAGACGGCAAGGGCCCCGGGTCTGGTTGAACTGCTCCCTGGAAGTTGGACTGGAAATCCAGTTCCATCGACCAGGGAGCAGTCCCATCAGAGCGAACAGCACGCTCACCCCCTCCCAACGCTCGCCGGGGCCGGGTTCTCGGTCGGTCCCGGCCAGTTGGGGGAGAACGTCACCACGCGCGGTGTGGACCTGCTGGCGCTGTCGGCCGGCACCGTTCTGCGCTTCGGAGACCGGGCCGGCGTCCAGATCACCGGTCTGCGCAATCCGTGCCTGCAGATCGACGGCTTCCGCGAGGGGCTGCTCAAGCAGGTCGTCCACCGCGGTGAGGACGGCGCGGTGGTACTCAGGGCCGGGGTGATGGGCATCGTCCTGACCAGCGGACCCGTCGAGCCCGGCATGCCCATCCACGTACAGGTGCCCGAAGGGCCCCACGTGCCTCTGGAGCGGGTCTGAGGTCCGGTTTCGAGCCGGGGCGGTGGCGCCTTTGGGGCGGGGTGTCCGGTTAGAGTGCTGGCGGCGTCGGCGCAGCGGAGCGTCGGAGCACAGTGGTGAGGAGGATGCCCATGTCCGGGATCGCCGAGGGGTTGAGGGCAGCGGTCGGCGCGGAACAGGTGGTCACCGACCCCCAGGTCATGGAGGGCTACTCCCACGACGAGGCCGAGTGGGCCGCCCACGGCCGCCCCGCCGCGGTCGTGCGCCCGCGTGGGACCGCCGACGTCGCGGCCCTGGTGCGCGTGTGCTCCGAATTGGGCGTTCCGGTGGTCGCGCGCGGCGCGGGCACGGGGCTGTCGGGGGCGGCCAACGCCGTGGACGGCTGGGTGGTGGTCTCCTTCGAGCGGATGAACCGGGTCCTGGAGGTCGACCCCGTCCAGCAGACGGCCACCGTGCAGCCCGGGGTGGTCAACGACGACCTGCGTGCGCGGGTGGCCCAGGACGGCCTGTGGTACCCGCCCGACCCCGCCTCCGCCCCCTGGTCGACCATCGGCGGGAACGTGGCCACCAACGCGGGCGGTCTGTGCTGCGTCAAGTACGGGGTCACCCGCGACTACGTGCTGGGCATGGAGGCGGTCGTGGGCTCGGGTGAGGTGGTGAGGCTGGGCCGCACCACCGCCAAGGGGGTGACCGGCTACGACCTGTGCGGGCTCATGGTGGGCTCGGAGGGGACCCTGGGCATGATCACCGAGGTGACGCTGCGGATGCGGCCGCTGCGCACCGGCACCGAGCACACGGTGGTGGGCTACTTCGACTCGCTGGTGGAGGCCGGGCGCGCGGTGGCGGCGGTCTCGGCCGCCGGGGTGGTCCCCTCGGCGATGGAGCTGATCGACCGGTTCTGCCTGCAGGCGGTGGACTCCTGGAAGAACATGGGTCTGTCCGCCGAGGGTGAGGTGCTGCTGCTGGCACGCAGCGACCAGCCCGGGGCCGCGGGTGAGCAGGAGGCCGACCGCATCCTGGAGTGCTTCCGGGGGGAGGGGGCGGTCTATGCGGTGCGCTCCACCGACCAGGAGGAGGCCGAGGCCCTGTTCGCGGCCCGCCGTCTGGCCTATCCGGCGCTGGAGCGGCTCGGTCCGCTGCTGACCGAGGACATGTGCCTGCCCAAGGCGAAGCTGCCGTTGATGTTGGAGCGTATCGAGCGGATCGGGGAGCGTTTCGAGACCCGGATCGGCAACGTCGCCCACGCCGGTGACGGCAACCTGCATCCGCTGTTCGTCGTTCCGGCCGGGAACGAGGCCGCCAAGAAGCGCGCGCAGGAGGCCTTCGAGGTGATCGTGGAGGAGGCGCTGGCTTTGGGCGGCACGGTCACCGGTGAGCACGGCGTGGGTCTGTTGAAGATGCGCGGCGCCGCCAAGGAGATGGGACCCCAGGTCCTGCGGATGCACCGGGCGGTCAAGGACGCCCTGGACCCGCGGGGGATCTTCAACCCGGGCAAGGTCTTCACGATGGAGTGAGCGCGGACTGTGCGGGAGGCGCCGTACGGCGCCTCCCGCACAGTCCGGTGCGGATCAGATGCCGAACGGTGCGGCGTAGCGGACGGTGCCGCCGGGCAGCGGGTGCTCAGCGTCCAGGGCCAGGGCCATCAGGGCTTCGTCGGGGACCTCGATGCTCAGCCCGATGCCGTACCGCGAGGCGCGGGTGAAGCCGAACCGGGGATAGTACCCGGGGTGTCCCAGGACGAGGACGAAGCGCTCGCCCTCCTCCTCGGCGGCCCGCAGGGCGGCACGGATGGCCGCCGATCCGGCGCCGGTGCGCTGGTGCGGGGGCAGTACCGCGCAGGGGGCCAGGCACAGGGCGGGGGTGCGGTCGATGTGGCAGCGGGTCAACAGCGCGTAGCCCACGGGGGCGTCGCGTTCGTCGGTGGCCACGGTGGACAGGCCCGGGATCCAGGCCGGGTCGGTGCGCAGGGCGTCGACGAGGTCGGCCTCGGCCGGGGTGTCGAAGGCCGCGGCGTTGATGGCGTGGACGGCGGGGATGTCGGCGTCGGTCTCCACGCGGGTGTTCCAGGTGTGGTGTGCGCTCATGGTGACAGGCCTTTTCCGGGGAGGGTTTCCGCTGAGGTGGTACCGCGCGGGCGCGTGCGGCTCACAGCGCGGAGGGGTTCAGGCCGGGACCCGGGGAGTGGAGGGGTCGCCGATACCGCTCGTGGTGGTTCGTGCCACGCTCATCGGCCCCATCTCCCGTCTCACCTGGCTCCTGTCAGAGCGTGGACGACGCTAGCACACGGGCGGGCCCGCGCCTTCCGGGTGTGCTGTCGCGCCGCACCGGTTCGCTCTCCCGCTCCGAGACGGGCGGGAAACAGGCCCGAACCGCGTGGGAGAACGGGAACCAGACCGGGAGTGGTCCGCGTCTCAGCGGGGAAGACGGGGAAAGCCACACTTCGGACGAGGAGCCCCCCATGGAGAGTCCCACTGTCCTGGTCCTGATCATCGTGGTCCTGACGGTTGTCGGTGCCGGTGCGATGGCGGTCGCGGGTTCGGCCGCCGAACGCCACCGCTCCCGGGCCCTGGCGGCCTGGGCCAGACGCCGGGGGTGGCGCTATGACCGGGAGCGTCCCGAACTGGTCGACCGGTTCGACGGCGTCCCGTTCCTGGAGCGACGCTCCAACGCCCGCGCCAGACACGTGTTGTGCGCCGAGCGGCGCGGCCGTCGGGTCATGGTCTATGAGTACGGCTACACCGCTCCCCACCCCCAGCACCGCAACCGGACCGTCGCGCATGTGTACACCGTGGCGGTGGCCGCCCTGCCCGAGTCCGTGCCGCTGTTGCAGGTGGAGGCGGCGGGCGCTTCCCCGGCCCCGCCGCCCCGTCCGGTGGACGCACACCCCTGGGTGTCGGATCAGGACGAGTTCGACGAGCGGTTCCGTGTGGCCACCGGCGGCGACGCCTTCGCCGGAACCGTGCTGGGAGAGGGCACGCGCGCCTGGCTGCTGTCCCGGCAGGGCCCTGTCCCGTTCCGCTTCGCCGGCCAGTACCTGCTCTCCTGGGAACAGGGGCGCCTGGACGCCGAACGGATCCAGGAGCGGGCCGACGCCGTGATCGACCTGTTGGAGCGGATCCCCTCCGGAGTGTGGGAGGGCACCCAGGGCAGCCTGGGCTAGAGCCTGCACGAACGTGTGCACGGGTAGGCGAGACCGCGCCGGTCACCCCGCCCGGGTCCTCGTGCGTGGGTGTGCGGTTTCCGGGTGCACCGTGTGCGGATGCCTCGACCGTGCGCTAGGTCATGTGAGCGGGGAGGCCCGCGCGGGTAGGTGCGCCAAAGCGGCACGAAAGGGTGCCGAGAAGTCGAGCTGAGGGGGTAGCCATGGCCGACACGCTCAACGGCCGCCGGATCGCGGTTCTGGCGGCGAACGGTGTCGAGCAGGTGGAGCTCGTCAAACCGCGCGAGGCGCTGCTGGAGGAGGGCGCCGACATCGACCTGGTCTCGCTCAAGCCCGGGAAGATCCAGGCGATGAACGGCGACATCACGCCGGCGGACCAGTTCGCGGTGGACCGGGTGGTGTCCGAGGTGGAGGCGGGGGACTACGACGCCCTGGTGGTCCCGGGCGGGACCGTCAACCCGGACAACCTGCGTCAGGACGAGAACGCGGTGGGATTCGTGCGCGACTTCGTGGAGTCGGGCAAGCCCGTGGGCGCCATCTGCCACGGGCCGTGGATCCTGGTGGAGGCGGACGTGGTGCGGGGGCGCAGGGTGACCTCCTATCCCAGTCTGCGCACCGACATCCGCAACGCGGGCGGAACCACGGTGGAGGAGGAGGTGGTCACCGACCAGGGGATCACCACCAGCCGCAACCCCGACGACCTGCCCGCGTTCTGTGAGCGCATCGTGCGGGAGTTCGCCGCGAAGTAAGGGGTGTCCCCGGACCACGACGGTGACTCCGTCGCGGTCCGGAAGACGGCAAGGGCCCCGGGTCTGGTTGAACTGCTCCCTGGAAGTTGGACTGGAAATCCAGTTCCATCGACCAGGGAGCAGTCCCATCAGAGCGAACAGCACGCTCACCCCCTCCCAACGCGAGACCGCGATAGCGTGGTTCGAACAGGGCAT
>NZ_VWVU01000035.1 GCF_008638365.1 Nocardiopsis quinghaiensis
CGAAGTAGGAGTCGGTGACGTGGAAGTCGATGGGCGGCGAGGCCAGCAGCACACCGGTCAGACCGCCGAAGAGGAAGGTCACCAGGAACCCGATGACGAACAGCATCGGCGTCTCGAAGGTGATCTGGCCCCGCCACATCGTGCCGATCCAGTTGAAGAACTTCACCCCGGTGGGCACCGCGATGAGGAAGCTCATGAAGGAGAAGAAGGGCAGCAGCACCGCGCCGGTGGGGAACATGTGGTGCGCCCACACCGTCACCGACAGGCCCGTGATGGCGATCGTCGCCGCGACCAGGCTCTTGTAGCCGAAGATCGGCTTGCGGCTGAACACCGGCAGCACCTCGGTCACGATGCCGAAGAAGGGCAGCGCGATGATGTAGACCTCGGGGTGGCCGAAGAACCAGAACAGGTGCTGCCACAGGATCGCGCCGCCGTGCTCGGGATCGTAGACGTGCGTACCGATCATACGGTCGGCGCCCAGGGCGATCAGGGCCGCGGTCAGCACCGGGAACGCGATGAGCACCAGAACACTGGTGAGCAGGGTGTTCCAGGTGAAGATCGGCATGCGGAACATCGTCATGCCGGGCGCGCGCATGCACAGCCCGGTGGTGATGAAGTTGACCGCGCCCAGGATCGTGCCCAGACCGGAGACGATCAGGCCCAGGATCCACAGGTCACCGCCCAGCCCCGGCGAACGCACCGCGTCCGAGAGCGGCGTGTAGGCGAACCAGCCGAAGCTGGCCGCGCCGCCGGGGGTGAGGAACCCGCTGACGGCGATGAGGCTGCCGAACAGGAACAGGTAGTAGCTGAACAGGTTCATCCTGGGGAACGCCACGTCGGGCGAACCGATCTGCAGCGGCATGATCACGTTCGAGAACCCGACGAACAGCGGGGTCGCGAACATCAGCAGCATGATCGTGCCGTGCATGGTGAACAGCTGGTTGAACTGCTCGTTGGACATCACCTGCATGCCCGGGAAGAGCAGCTCGGTGCGCATGAGCACCGCCATCAGCCCGCCGAGCAGGAAGAAGAGGAACGCGGTGATCAGGTACATGTACCCGATGATCTTGTGATCGGTCGACGTCATCCATTTGACGATCATCGACCCCGGACTCGACGGTGTTCTGCCGCCGGCCTTGGGAGGGAAGTCGTTGGTGGTCATTATTCGTCGTTCTCCTCGGTGTCAGCTCCACCGAAGCCCGTGCCCTCTTCGTCGGTTTCGGCGCCCTCGGTACCGGCGCCCTCGGCACCCGTACCCTCGCCGAACTCCGGCTGGTCCTCGACCGCGGCGGCCTCGGCCTCGGCTTCCGAGGCGGCCTGCTCCTGCTCGGAGACCCACGCGTCGTACTCGTCCTGGGGAAGGACCTCGACGTTGAAGAGCATGCGGGCGTGGTCGACACCGCACAGCTCGGCGCAACGGCCGATGTACTCGCCCTCGGTGTCCTCTTCGAGGTTCACCTGGAAGGCGTTGTCACGGCCGGGGATGACGTCCATCTTGAAGCCGAACGCCGGCACCCAGAAGGAGTGGATGACGTCCGTCGAGTGGAGGTCGAAGTGGACGGTCGCACCCTCGGGGAGGACCAGGGTCGTCTGGGTCGAGGGGTCGGCGGTGCCGTCGGGGTTGGGAACACCCGTCTGGGAGAAGAGCACCTCCCCGTCGTTCTCCTTCTTGTCGTCGAGGTAGTTGAACTGCCAGGCCCATTGGAAGGCCACGACCTCGATGTTGACGTCCGCGGGCTCGTCGGTGTCGAGCAGGACCGCCTGGTCCCGCGCGGTGAAGAAGAACAGCACCGAGATGATGACGATCGGCAGGACGGTGTAGAGCGCTTCGATGGGCATGTTGTACCGCACCTGGGGCGGCAACTGCTCGGAACGCTTGCGGTGGAAGATGATCGACCACGCGATCAGCCCCCACACGAGAATGCCGACCGCGAAAGCCGCCACCCAGGAGCCCTGCCAGAGCGAGATGACACGCTCGGCCTGGTTGGTGATCGGCTCCGGCATGCCCAAACGAGTGAGATCGTTCGACGCGCAGCCGGTCGCGGCCAGCCCCAGCACGGCGAGCGCGGCGCCGCGTGGTGCCCATCGGCGCGGGTTGAAACGCCGATTCTCTTGGCGGGTCGGACTCACGGATTGCCTTCCCAGCGGTGTAGCCCGTGGATCCTCCACGGGCGGCCTAAGTATCCAAAGCTTTTCAGGGGGAAACATTATCGCGAACCGTCCAGCGCCCCGCTCAGGGGCTCACCTGGTCAGCGTGTTGCCAGACGCCCCCGCGCAAAGCGCGCGGTGGTACGTGGAGCCGGGCCCGGTCGCCCGCGGAGGATGACCTCCCGGCTGGCTACGGAGCGCGGCCCGGCGTCCCCCCGGGCCCTCTTGTCCTCGATCGTGTCCCCGCGCTCCCGAGGGGCCGCGTGGACGCTCCACGAGGAGAGACCAAGGCGAGCGTATCGCTGGGTTGACGACACCCTTAACCGGGTTCGCCTTACGGACCCGATCGGGTCAGGATGGTCACGACAGGACAACGACACACGGAGGGTGCACCACGTGCGCGAACATCCGTCGCGGGCGCCGTCGGTCACCGTGGAGGCGGTGGGCCGCAAGTGCCCCATCCCCATCATCATGCTGGCCGCCCGACTGCACGAAGTGCCCATCGGCGCGGTCATCGCGGTCACCGCGGACGATCCGGCCGCGCACGCCGACATCCCCGCCTGGTGCCGGATGAAGATGCACGAGTTCGTCACCGAGCAGCCCCTGGACCGAGGGAGCGCCTTTCACATCCGCCGCATGTACTGACGCCGCGGGGCCCCGCGCGGCGCCGAAACGGTTGCGGTTCCGGTGCGGTAACAATTCATGCCGCGCCGAATTCGGGACGTGGCGGACTCCACAGTCCGAGGAGAAGCCGCGGCGGGGAGAAGGGAAGCCGGACACGAGGAAGGCCGTGCGGACGGATCCGCACGGCCTTCCTCCTCCCCCGAGCGCCCCGGAGGACACACGCGGGAGCTTGCCCGGCTGACGTCTAGCGGGCGTAGAACTCCACGACGAGCTGCTCGTCGAAGGGCACCGGGATCTGCTCACGCTTGGGACGGTCGGTGACCGCCACACGCAGGTCCTTGTGGCTCACCGCGAGGAAGCCGGCGATCTTGTCGTCGGCGTGGATGCCCTCGGCGGCCTCGACGAACGGCACCATGTTGCGGGACTTCTCCCGAACACTGATGATCTGGCCCGGCTTGACCTGGTACGACGGGATGTCGACCTTCTTGCCGTCCACAGTGATGTGACCGTGGGTGACGAACTGGCGGGCGGCGTAGACCGACGCGGCCAGACCGGAGCGCAGCACGACCGTGGCCAGGCGCAGCTCCAGCTCGGCGAGCATCTCCTCACCGGTACGGCCCGAACGCTTCTTGGCGTTCTCGTAGACCCGCAGCAGCTGCTTCTCGGTCAGGTCGTAGTACCAGCGCACCTTCTGCTTCTCCGCCTGGCGGACGGCGAAGTCGCTGCTGTTGCGACGAACACGGCGGCCGTGCTCACCGGGCGGGTAGGGACGCTTCTCGAAGTAGCTGACCGCCTTACGGGTCAGCGGGGTGCCGGCGCGCCGGGACAACCGCACCTTCGGTCCGGTGTAGCGCATGCAATGTCCTTTCAGGCTGAATCAGGGGAATCCCAGGTAAGGCTGGCCTAGATCTGGGAGGCGCTCGACGCGCCCGAGCCCACGACAGCGCGCCGGAGCGCACGGAAGCGGGGCGGGTTCCCCACCGTCGCGGCGACCCGGCGCGAACGGCTTGGGCTGGGTCACCGGCACGCGTTTCAGCGCACCGGAGGGCACGGGGCTCCCCGTGCGGACCGCCGGTCCCCTGCGGGAGGCGGTCGTTCGGGGCGCGGCCCGGTCCATGGACCGGGTCGTGCGGGTCGCGACTCACCACTCTACGGGCTCGCGGACACCACCACGACCAGCGAGCGCGGGACCGGCCCGGCCGCAGGGCCTCCCGCGCCCCTCACCGAGCCGGCACCGCCCCTACACGAAGGGCTCGACCTCGGCGGAGACCCCGGCCCCGTAGGACCTCTCCAGGCGCTCCAGCAGGGAGTCCGTGGTCAACGTGTACTCCTGCGGACCGTCGGCCTCCAGGCAGTGCACCGCGGTCGCGTTGCCGACCTGGGCCGCGCGCTCCAGGGACAGGCCCCAGGAGTGGGCAGCGAGGAAACCCGCGCGGAAGGCGTCGCCCACACCCGTGGGATCGACCAGCTCACCGACCGCGGCGGCGGGCACGTGCACACTCGGCTCACCCCGGCGATCGATACGGGCGCCCTTGGCCCCCAACGTGGTGACACGGGTACCGACCAGGGACAGCACCTCGGCGTCGGACCAGCCGGTCTTCTGCTCCGCCAGGGCCTTCTCGTACTCGTTGGCGAACAGGAACAGGGCGCCCTCGATCAGGGTGCGCACCTGGGGGCCCTCCATCCGGGCCAGCTGCTGGGAGGGGTCCGCGGCGAAGGCGATCCCGCGCGTACGGCACTCCTCGCTGTGGCGCACCATCGCCGCGGGATCGTCCGCACCGATCAGGACCAGGTCCAACCCGCCCACACGGTCGGCGATCGGCTGCAACTCGATGTTACGGGCCTCGGTCATGGCGCCGGCGTAGAAGGACGCGATCTGGTTCTGGTCCCGGTCCGTGGTGCAGATGAACCGGGCCGTGTGGCGCAACTCGGAGATGTACACCGCCGAGGTGTCCACACCGTGGCGGCCCAGCCAGGCGCGGTAGTCCTCGAAGTCGGCCCCGGCCGCGCCCACCAGCACCGGGTCAAGGCCGAACCGGCCCATACCGAAGCAGATGTTGGCCGCGACGCCGCCGCGCCGAACGTCCAGCTCATCGATCAGGAAGGACAGCGACAACTGCTGGATCTGCTCGGGGATGATCTGCTCGGCGAACCGACCCTCGAAGGACATCAGATGGTCGGTGGCAATGGATCCGGCAACCGCGATACGCACGGGACGAAGGCTCCTTGGTGGGAGGGGTCGGTCTGGGACCGGACGGAGTGATGGCATGGCCGGGACGCGCCCGGTTCGGACTGCACCAGGGTATCCAGTACGGCCGGAGCTTCACCTGCCGCCCGGCCGGGCCGCCCGCGAGGGCCCCGGACACGATGAGGGGAGGACGGACAAGCCGCCCTCCCCCGGGTACCGCTGCCCCGGTCCATGCCGGGACGGGGACGTCGCCGTCCCCCGGTCCACCTAGTTGAAGGAGTCACCGCAGGCGCAGGAGCCGGTGGCGTTGGGGTTGTCGATGGTGAACCCCTGCTTCTCGATCGTGTCGACGAAGTCGATCTGGGCCCCGATCAGGTAGGGGGAGCTCATCCGGTCGGTCACGACCTCCACACCACCGAAGTCGGCGACGACGTCACCGTCCAGATCACGCTCGTCGAAGTAGAGCTGGTAACGCAGCCCCGAGCAACCACCGGGCTGAACGGCCACGCGAAGACGCAGGTCGTCCCGCCCCTCCTGCTCAAGGAGCGCCCTGACCTTGGCAGACGCCTCGTCGGTGAGGATGATCCCCTCGGTGGTCTCGCTCTGAACCGTCATGTTGTAAAGCTCCTCTGAAAGGGGTTGCGGCTAGCCTGACGACCCCTCGGTCGCGTCTGGGACCGGCCCGCCGCGGCGGGTCCCGTCCCCTTCAACGGATCCCAACACCCGGTACCGGCCCGACATTCCTGCACAGCCGCCACCGGTGTCGCCATGCCGCAGCCGTGTTCTCCCTGCCGTCCGTTCCCACGGTGTGGGCGGGGTTTCGGCCAAGCACAGACGTGCTCGTCCCACCAGGGTAATTTGTCCGGTCCCGATACGCCATTCCCCACCGGCACCTGTGCACGCGTCCCGCCGGGAGACAGCCGCCGACCACACCAGCGGCGCCACGGAAAGGGGCGGGACCCGGATCCGGGTCCCGCCCCGCCTCCTCCCCGGATCAGCCCTTGGCGAGCGTCCCCAGGTACAACTCGATCACGTTGGGGTCCTTCAGCAGGTTCGCGCCCGAGCCCGTGTAGGCGTTACGGCCCTGGTCCAGCACATAGCCACGGTCACAGATCTGCAGGCAGCGGCGGGCGTTCTGCTCCACCATGACCACCGACACACCCGTCTGGTTGACCTCCTTGACCCGCTGGAAGACCTCCTCCTGGTAGATCGGCGACAGGCCCGCCGTCGGCTCGTCCAACAGCAGCACCGACGGATCCATCATCAACGCACGGCCCATGGCCACCATCTGGCGCTCACCGCCCGACAGAGACCCCGCCTTGGCCTTGCGCCGGTCCGCCAGCAGCGGGAACAGCCCCGCCACCACCCCGAACCGCGCGGCGAAGGTACGCGGCCGCAGGAACGCGCCCATCTGGAGGTTCTCCTCGATGGTCAGCGAGGGAAACACGTTCTGCGTCTGCGGAACATAGCCCACACCACGCTCCACCAGGCTGTGCGCGGGCAGGCCCGAGATGCTGGACCCCCGCAGGGTCAGACCGCCCTCACGGACCGGGATGAGCCCGAAGATCGTCTTGATCAACGTGGACTTACCCGCACCGTTCGGACCGATGATCGCCACGACCTCGCCCGCGGTCAGGGTCAGGGTGCACCCGTTGAGGATGTTCACCCCCGGCACGTAACCCGCCACCACGTCCTTGGCCAGCAGCAGGTAGTCCTGCGGACCACCCACCTCCGCCTCCTCGGCGCCGGCGTGCTCCAGGAGCTCCTCACGGTGCTCCTGGACCTCCGAGGCCTCCCCGGCCTCCGCCGGAACCTCCTCGGGCTCCGGCCGCAGGTTCCCGTTCTCAGTCATCGCCACTCCCCCGGGCCTCGGCCGTCTCCACCTGGGCACCCAGGTAGGCGTCGATCACCTGCTGGTCGGACCTGATGTCGGAAGGACGGCCCTCCGCGATCACCCGCCCCTGCGCCAACACCACGATCCAGTCGCTGATACCCATGATCACGTCCATGTCGTGCTCGACGAAGAGCACCGTCTTGCCCTCGTCGCGCAGCGACGTGATGTGGCCCAGCAGCGACTGCACCAACGCCGGGTTCACACCCGCCATCGGCTCGTCGAGCATGATCATGGTCGGATCGGTCATCAGCGAACGCGCCATCTCCAACAGCTTGCGCTGTCCGCCGGACAGCGAACCCGCCATGTCGTCGCGCTTGTCGACCAGCTTGAAGCGCTCCAGCAGGTCCAGGGCTCGCCGCGTGTTCTCCCGCTCCTGCCCCTGCCACACAGGCCGCAGGAACGCACCGGCCATCCGCTCACCGAACTGCCCCGGAGCACCCAACAACATGTTGTCGAGCACCGTCATCCGGGTCAGCGCCTTGGTCAGCTGGAAGGTCCGCACCATCCCGGCCCGCGCCACCTTGTGACCGGGCCTGCCGTTGATCGCCCCGCCCTGGAACGTCCACCGGCCCCCGTCGACCCGGTCGAAGCCGGTCAACAGGTTGAACAGCGTGGACTTACCCGCACCGTTCGGACCGATCAACGCCGTGATCGTGCCGCGCTGCACCTCCAGGTGCTCCACGTCCACAGCGGTCAGACCACCGAAGGAACGCCGCACGCCGTCCGCCACCAGGATCGGGTCGGACTTGGCCGAACCCGGAACCGGCTCCGCACCGGCCATACGGTCCGCACCGGCGTTCGTCTCGTCACTTGACATTGATCAGCATCTCCTTGCGGTCGCCGATGATGCCCTGCGGCCGGAAGACGATCAGCAGCACCAGCAACAGACCCACGAAGGCCAACTGGATCGCGCCGTAGTCCGGGCCCGACAGGAACGGCAGCCAGCCCATGGAGCCGAACCCCTTGAGCACACCGTCGGTGAAGGTCATCAGGAACCAGAACGCCATCGCGCCCAGAACCGGGCCGAACACACGCCCCGCACCGCCCAGCAGCAGGATCACCCACAGGAAGAACGTCACCTGCGGCTTGAACTGGTCCGGCTGGATCGAAGCCTGGTACACCGCGAGCATGCAGCCCGCCATCGCACCGATCAGACCACCCAGCACCAGCGCCTGCATCTTGTACGCGAACACGTTCTTGCCCAGGCTGCGGACCGCTTCCTCGTCCTCCCGGACGCCCTTGATCACACGCCCCCACGGGCTGTGCATCAGCATCCAGGTCAGACCGACCGTCAGGGCCACCAGGCCCCACGTCACCACCAGCACCCACATGTGGTTGCCGTTGTAGGCCAACGCGCCCACGCCGTAACGCGTGCCCCCGTCGAACGGGTTGAGCGTACGGAAATCCGACGCCAGGTTCTGCAGGCCGTACACACCGCCCGTCAGCGGCTCGGCGAAACCCGCCCGGTACACCAGGCGCAACACCTCCGCCGCCGCGATCGTCGTGATCGCCAGGTAGTCCGCCCGCAACCGCAGCGTCGGGACACCCAGCAGCAACGCCAGCACGAGTGCGCACAACAGGCCCACACCGAAACCGGCCAACAGCGGCAGATCGAACACCGCCACGCTGACGCCCACGCCGTAGGCGCCCACCAGCATGAAACCGACCTGCCCGAAGTTGAGCAGCCCCGTGTAACCGAAGTGGAAGTTGAGGCCGACCGCGGCGAGCGCGTAGATCGCCGCGATCGGGCCGAGCGCCGATCGAGTGGACTCGGCGAGGATCGAAAGAATATCCATCGTGTCTCTCCTAGCCGACCCGCTCGCGCCGACCGAGCAGGCCCTGGGGCCTGATCAGCAGCATGAGGATCATCAGGGCCAGAGCCCAGGCTTGCATGAGCTGGGACGGGAACCACAGGGTGGACAGCATCGCCACCATGCCGACGGCCAGGCCGCCGACCATCGCGCCGTAGGCCGTGCCGAGGCCGCCGAGGATCACCGCGGCGAACATCATCAGCAGCAGACGGAAGCCCATCTCGTACTCGACGACCTGGTTGAGCCCGTAGAGCACCCCGCCCAGCGCGGACAGGCCACCGCCCAGGCCCCACACGTACAGCGTGACCCGGTCCACGTCGATACCCGAGGACTCGGACAGGTCCCGGTTGTCCGAGACCGCGCGCATCGCCTTGCCGATACGGGTGAACTGCAGCAGACAGGCCACACCCACCAGGACCACGATCGCCACGCCCATGACCACCAGGTCGCGGGGCGGCATCGCCACCGGGCCGAACTGCACCGACTCCTGGATCTGGTAGCCGGCGTAACGGCTGCGGCCCGCCCCGAAGAGCACCAGGATCAGGTGGCGCAGAATCAGCGCCAGACCGATCGAGACGATGAACATCTGGATCAGCGCGACGTTGCGGTGCCGCAGCGGGCGCCAGATGTAGCGCTCCATCGACGCGCCCAGCACCGCGCCCATGAGGACCGCGACCGTGGCGGCCAGCCACAGCGGCACGCTCCAGCCGACCGAGTCGCCCATGACCCCGAGGACGGTGGCCAGCACGATACCGCCGAGGATCGCCGCCCACTGCGCGGTGATCAGCACCGGCCGGGACAGCCTGCCCTCCAGGAAACCGCCGAGGAGGACCGCCACCCCCAGACCCGCGAAGATCGCCAGCAGGGAGTTGCCCATGCCCGCGGCCCCGGTACTGAAGATCAGGGCGACCATCGCGCCGAAGGTCACCATGTCGCCGTGGGCGAAGTTGATCATCTTCGTGGTGCCGAAGATCAGGGAGAGGCCGATCGCGGAGACCGCGATCACCAGGCCGAACAGGAGACCCGCCGCGGCGAGCTGGACGAACCGCTCACCGAAGGAGCCGCCGCTGTCCACCACGGGCGCGACGGCCTCGTCGTCCCCGGCCGCGGCGCCCGAGTCCTCGCTCTCCTCCTCCGAGGGGGAGGCGGAGCCGTCGTCGGACCCGCCCGGACGTTCCAGCGCGACGATGAGGGGCCGCTGGTCGCCGGCCCCGACCTCCACCTCGGTTTCGCCGTCGACGACGATGCCCTCTCGTACGACGAACTCACTGGGGACGGACTCCTGGTCCACCACGACGCGGTAGGTGCCCGGTTCGGGCAACTCCACTTCCCATATTCCATCAGAGTCGGTTTGGGCCGCCCCGATCTCGTCCTCACCGTCGAAGACCGCGATCCCGATGCCTTCGACACCTTGATCCCGATCGTCCGGGTTGAGGATCTGACCGTGCAGCGACTCACCGCCCTGTTCGTCTGCCGTCGCCGCTGGCCCGGGGATCACCAGGATGGCGGTGATCAGGGCGAGCAGCACGGTCACGAGGCGTGTGCGCACGCGCGCTCCTTGCGCATCTGAGGGTGACGGTGCCGAATGAACACATTCGCCACCGCATGTCCTTTGCTGTTCGGTGCGGTGAGTTTAGCCCGATTTAGGCTGGTCATTCAGCATCACTAAAGCCACGTGACCCAACCGTCACCCCATTGTGCGCAAACGAGACCAAACTGGTATCCGGAACGGATTGACCCTGAACGTCTGTCTCGTCTCCTCCCTCACACAGGCTTGATCTGCACAGTTGTCCGCACTCTTCGTGCTCAGAAGGACACACAAACGCCCAGGGCGAGACGGGATCGTTCAGAGAGACACGGGCGGACCGGGCCCTCCCGGAACGACGGCAGGGGCCGCACCCGGTCGGGTGCGGCCCCTGCTCTGGGTTTCACGAGGGTGGAACCGTAAGCGCTACCTGCCTACCCCCCGAGGGTCTCGACGACGGTCTCGGCGACCTTGCGCATGGTCAGGCGCCGATCCATCGAGTTCTTCTGGATCCACCGGAACGCCTCGGGCTCACTCATCCCGTGGCGGCTCTGGAGCAGCCCCTTGGCCTGTTCGACCAGCTTGCGCGTCTCCAGACGGTCCTGGAGGTCGCTGACCTCGGACTCCAGCGCGGCCAGCTCCGCGTAGCGGGAGGTGGCCATCTCGATCGCGGGCACGAGGTCGGTCTTGTTGAACGGCTTGACCAGGTAGGCCATGGCCCCGGCCTCGCGTGCCCGCTCGACCAACTCCCGCTGGGAGAAGGCGGTCAGGATCACCACCGGGGCGATCCTCTCCTCCGCGATGCGTTCGGCGGCCGAGAGCCCGTCGAGCACCGGCATCTTGATGTCGGTGATCACCAGGTCGGGCTTGAGCTCCTGGGCAAGGCGGATGGCGGTCTCGCCGTCACCGGCCTCGCCCACGACGGCGTAGCCGTCTTCTTCCAGCATCTCCTTGAGATCCAGGCGGATCAGGGCCTCGTCTTCCGCGATCACCACACGGCTCTGCGTCCTCGTCACGTACACGAGGTTACCGAGATCCGCTAGGATACTGACCGTCGGGACCGGCACAGCGCGTCAATCGTGACATCACCGTTGGCGGAGCGGCGCCCCCAAAGGGAAGAAAAAATCTCAGAGAAGGTCTTGACAAATCCCTCTAGCCCTGATACTCCAATTCGGCAGAGAGAGCGAGCTCAAACCTCGTACAGTGTGGGTTCGAGTCCCACTCAGGGCACAAAGGTACAGAGCCACCCAACAGGGTGGTTCTTGTCATTTCAGACATCTTGCCCTCTATAGCGAGGCGATCGACGGAATGTCACATGCGTGAGCAAGTATTCACGCTGTGTACCCATCGCACGTCCGCCGCTCGGCGGTATCCATGCCCGGCTCCGGGATCTCCTACAGCGAGGTCAGCCGACGCATGGGCATCAACCGGCCCACCCTCCGCGACTGGTCGCGGGACCGTTCTCTCATCGCGAAGTACCGGGACAACGGTGGAAGCACGATCGGGCCATCATCCTGGAACCCTGGCAGCGGGAGATCGTTCACGCCCGTCCCGAACCCTTCGTTCGAGGGCTGGTCCGTTCCGACGGATGCCGGATCAACGACAGGGTCCGCCATCAGGTCCGCGGCGAGTGGAAGTACTACGAACACCCCCGCTACCAGTTCTTCAACGCGTCCTGGGACATCATCGGCCTGTTCACCGACGCCCTCGGCCACCTCGGGATTCCCTGGAAACGCCACGTGAACCCCCGGCCGCCTCGACGCGACAGGATCGTCGTCTCCGTGTCCGGGAAGGCCGCGGTGGCGCGGACGGACGCCTTCGTCGGGCCCAAGCGCTGAGGGATCGGACAGACGGGCCAGAACCTGCGTAACCACCCAGCCGGTACCACCCCGAATAGGCCTTTTGTCACTTGATGCCGGGGCAACCAGGCTGAACCGGTCACATCACGGCCACAACCTGAGCACAACCCGTCGGTTCGGTCGTCCGCGTGGGCGCGCGTCCCTGATCCTTGAGGTTCGGAGGCAGGTTCTCAGGAGAGGAGCAGCGGGTGCTGACCGCGGTGGCCGGGATCATCGGCGCACTGGTTATCGGCGCCTGGGTCGTGGTGGCCTGGGGTTCCCCACGCCGCCGGCCCTGGCTGCTGACCCCCGTCGCGCTGCTCATCGTCCTGCTCGTGGCCCTCGGCCAGCCCGGGTGGGCGTTCCTTCCCGTGGCCGTACTGGTCGCCGGTTCCTTCACCGAGCTGGTGATCGGCTCCCGGGAGTCCCCGGCGGTGCGCACCAAGGACCCCGACGCCCCTCTGAGTACCGAGCGCTGGGCCGCGGCCGTGGCGGCGCCGTTCCGGGTGGCGCTGGCCGAGCCGTGGGACGTGGTGGCCCGGCCCTCGCTGCGCCGCCGCTACCGGCGCATGTTGGAGCACCAGTGGGGGGTGACCGACCGCGATTCGCTGCGGGAGGCGGTCGAGTCCCTGTTCGAGGATCTGCACACCGGTCCGACGCTGGACCTGGTGGTGGATCTGCGCGCCGGGGTCGCCAGGTCGCGTCTTCCGCGGGAGCGGGGCGGGGAGTCCACGGGCGCGCAGGTGCGTCTGACCGATGACCAGGTGGCCCGGCTGCGCGCCGTCACGGGGGTGGCCGAGGCGGACGAGACGGTGCTGATCGGCGCCTACCAGTGGTGGAAGTCGGTGCACGTGATCCGGCTGGTGTGCGGTGGCGCTTCGTTGGACTGGCTGAGTCCGGTGGAGACGCAGACGCTGCTGCGGCGGGTCGCGTCGGATCTGCAGCGCCGGTACTCGTCGTGGCAGCAGTTGTCGACGGCCTTCCACGCGGGGTACCTGCTGTGGCCCGAGAAGGGCGTGGAGGGCGATCACGGCGGCACGGACCGGGTGTGGGCGGCGTTGGGCCTGTTGGCGGAGGACACGCGGAGTCCGTGGAACCTGTTGCCGTGGGACATGCCGTTGGAGCGGGTGCTGCCCGAGGGCGGTGTGGCCACCAACCAGGAGCCCTAGCCGAGGGCCCTGTGGAGGGCCTCAGGGGGCTCCGGATGTCCTGGAGAGACGTCGGCCGCACCTGGTCCTGGCCCGGTGGGCGGCGCGGCTCATACGCCGTTTCCTCCGGGCAGGACCTGATGCGGCACGTCAGTGGGCGCCTGTGGGGGGCGCCTGGTTCCTACTGTGTCGCGAGGGCGACGGCGTCGCCGAGGCGGTGGACGCGCAGGAAGTTGGTGGAACCGACGGTTCCGGGCGGGCTGCCCGCCACGATGACGATCGTGTCGCCCTTGTGGTAGTCGCCGAACTGGAGGAGTTCGCTCTCCACCTGGCGGACCATGTCGTCGGTGTTGTCGACCCAGGGCACGATGTGGCTCTCGACTCCCCAGGTGAGGGAGAGCCTTCCGCGGGTGGTCTGTTCGGTGGTGAAGGCCATCAGCGGGATGGGGGAGCGGTAGCGGGCCAGTCGGCGTGCGGTTTCGCCGGACATGGTGAAGGCGACCAGTGCCTTGGCGCCGACGGTGGCGCCGATCTCGGCGGAGGCTCGGGCGATGGCGCCGCCGGTGGTCTCGGGCACCCGGTTGAGGATGTGGGAGGCGCGCAGGGATTCCTGCTCGGCGGCTCCGACGATGCGGGCCATGGTCTCGACGGTCTCGACGGGGTACTTGCCGACACTGGTCTCGCCGGAGAGCATGACGGCGTCGGCGCCGTCGAGGACGGCGTTGGCGACGTCGGAGGTCTCGGCTCGGGTGGGCCGGGGGGCTCCGATCATGGATTCGAGCATCTGGGTGGCGACGATGACCGGTTTGGCCTTGTCGCGGCAGCGCTCGACGGCGCGCTTCTGCACCATGGGGACGTTTTCGAGGGGGAGCTCGACGCCGAGGTCGCCGCGGGCGACCATGACTCCGTCGAAGGCCTCGATGATGTCCTGCAGGCGTTCGACGGCCTGGGGCTTCTCGATTTTGGCGATGAGGGGGACGACGACGCCCTCCTCGTCCATGATGCGGTGGCACTCTTCGGCGTCGGCGGGGCTGCGGACGAAGGAGAGGGCGACCATGTCGACGCCCTGGTGGAGGACCCAGCGCAGGTCCTTCTCGTCCTTCTCGGTGAGCGCGGGGACGCTGACGGCGACGCCGGGGAGGTTGAGTCCCTTGTGGTTGGAGACGGTGCCGCCGAAGATGACCCGGGTGTGGACTTCGGTGCTGGTGGTTTTGGTGCACTCCAGCACGATGCGGCCGTCGTCGATGAGGACGCGGTCTCCGGGGCGTACGTCTGCGGGGAGTCCCTTGTAGGTGGTGGAGACGCGTGTGGCGTCGCCGGGGACGTCGTCGATGGTGATGGTGAACTCGTCACCGGTGGTGAGTTCGACGGGTCCGTCGGGGAAGGTGCCGACGCGGATCTTGGGCCCTTGGAGGTCGGCGAGGACGCCGACCGCCTGTTGTGCGGACTCAGCGGCCTGCCGGAGGTTGGCGAGGCTGGCGCTGTGGTCGTCGTGGGTTCCGTGGCTGAGGTTGATTCGGGCGACGTTCAGCCCCGCGTCGACGAGCTTGCGGAGGACTTCCGGGCTCGAGGTGGCGGGACCGAGGGTCGCGACGATTTTTGCTCGACGTGTCACGCCTAACACTCTAGAGCGTCTGGTGGATGCAGTGGTCTAAACCAGGTTGCGAGTGGGTGTGTGTGAGGTGGCGTGGTGACGAATTCGGTGACCCCGGGTGACGGTTCAGGGTGGTATGGCGACGGGACGCGTGCGGTTGTCGCCACCGTGGGAGGTGTGCCGTGTTCAAACGTGATGTGGTGATTTCCGCCATTTCGTCAGAGGTGGGCGTGTTGAAACGGGTGTTGCTGGGGTTGTCGGAGGAGGAGGCGGCGCTGCCGACACGGTGCGTGCCGTGGGACGTGGCGGCGCTGGCGGCGCACACGGCGGGTGCTCTGCACCGGGTCCTTGTGATGCTGGACGCCGACACGCCGGAGGGGGCCGCGTCGGTGTCGGCGGCGGGGTACTACGCGCCGGACGTGCGCTTTTCTCCGGAGGTGAACGCCGAACGGGTGGGGTCGGCGCTGGAGGCGGCGGCGCGCGGGGCGGACGCGGGCGAGCCGGGGAGGGTACTCGGGGCGTCCTGGGCGGAGCTGGCCGTGCGGGTGGCGGCGGAACCGGTGGACCGGGTGGTGGTGACGCGGCACGGTGATCCGATGCTGCTGACGGACTTCCTGGTGACGCGGGTGGTGGAGCTGGGGGTGCACGGGTTGGATCTGGCGGACGCGCTGGGCCGGGATCCGTGGTTGACCGACGAGGCGCTGGCCGTGGTGGTGCGATTGTTGTTCGGGGGCTGTGACGGCGGGGTCGTGGAGCGGGTGCTGCCCGGGGCCCTGTCAGATCGCGCCGGCGGGGTGGCTGCGGTGCGCGCCGTGACGGGCCGCTCCGGCTCGGACGCCGGGCGCGATGCCCTGGAGGCGGCCGGGGTGCGCTTCCCGGCGTTGGGTTAGGCGGTCTTCCCAGGCCTGCGCTTCGCTCCTGTCCGTGTCCGGGCACCCGGACAGCCCTTCATGCGCGAAGGACCCGGTTCGGAGAACAGGTCCTGGTCCCTGGCCCCGGGTCGGGGCCGAGGGCCCGTCTGGCGCCGCCTCGGGCCGCGTTCACGGGGCCCGGGGCTCCCACGCGGGCGGGCGGTCATCCGGGGTGTACGTCCTTGCGCATCAGCAGGTGGCCCCGGCGGTGCCGTTCCGTCTCGCGCGGCTCGCGCAGCATGCGTCCGGTCTCGGTGAATCCGGCGTCGCCGGCCAGGCCCGCGAGGTCGTCGATCGGCCACCGGTAGGCCGTCGTCACCTGGTGGTCGAACGCCGCGACCGGGCCGCCCTCCGACTCGAAGAAGGCAAGCAGAAGGTGGCCGCCGGGTGCGAGCACCCGGTGGAACTCGGCGAGGTGGGAGGGCAGGTCCCGCGGCGGGGTGTGGATGACCGAGTACCAGCACACGATGCCGTTCAACGTGCCGTCGGCCAGGTCCAGGGCGTCCATGGAGCCGACCTCGAAGCGCAGGTCCTGGTACGCCTGGCGGGCGAGGTCGATCATCACCGGCGACAGGTCGAGGCCGAAGACGTCCAGTCCGAAGTCCCGCAAGTGCGCGGTCACGCGTCCCGGGCCGCACCCCAGTTCGGCGACGGGTCCGGTGCCGGTGGCCCGTGCGAGTTCGGCGAACGCGGCGAGCACCGCGCGGTCCAGCGGAAGGGCGTCGAGTTCGTCTCGGGCGTAGGCGGCGTACCGGACCGCCACGGCGTCGTAGGCGGCCGCCGTCGTGTCGGTGTGGGTGGAGGGTTCGGTCACGAACCAGAACACTAGGGCCTTCCCGCCGTGTGGGCGAGGGACCCGCCGGAGGGGTCCCCGTGGTGTCCGGGCGGGCCCCGGGGGGCGGGTGGCCGTCCGGGCCCGGTTCGGGATGTGCGGGTGGCCGTGTGGCGCGGGTGCGGGCCGGGGTGTCAGTGGTCGCGGCGCGGTGGTGGCAGGGAGGCGCCGATGCGGCCGTAGGCGCGAAGGACGCGGAGGAGTCGGATGGTGCGCATGCCCTCGCGTTCGATGGTGGCGGCGGTGTCCCAGTGCTCTCCTGTGGTGTCCCAGCCGCCGTCGGAGCGCTGGGTCCGTTCGATGCGGTCGAGGCTGCGTTCGATCTCGGTGTCGGTGAAGAGCGGTCGGGCGATGTGGCCGGGGTCGGGGGCCAGGTCGAGTGCGGTGTGGGTGTGGTGATGGGTGCTGGGGTCGGGGCCGGTGTCCACGACCGCGCGGATCATGGGGTGGAGCCGGTTGACGGTCTGGATGGCGCGGTGGCGGTCGGGTACGTGTTGCAGGAAGGTGCACACACCGATGGCCTCGTGCGGGTCGGTCCAGCGCATGGCGGCGATGCGTTTCCAGCAGTGGGCGGTGGCGTTGTCGCGCCAGGGGTGGGTGATGTGGTGTTTGTGGAGGTGTCCGACGGTGAGCGCGGTGAGTCCGAGGTCGCTGGAGAAGTCCTCGCGTCGCTGCCACCAGGGCGCTGACTCGGTGTAGCGGATGTTGCGCAGGACGGGAGGCAGGCCTCCGTCGGGGTTGGTGGCGGTGGAGAGGTAGCGGCAGATGCCGCGGCCGAGGCTGGTGGGAATGGGTCCGAGGTCGTCGAGGTAGCGCAGGGCGATCCCGGTGGCCGCGGGTTGGCTGGCGTGTCCGCGCAGGTCGGGGTCGAGTCCGTTGCCGTAGCCGCCGTCGATGTTGCGGTAGGCGGCGAGTGCCGAGCGGACGGGCTCGACGGGTCCGTTCTGGAACAGGTGGGCGAAGCGGTGTCGGTCGATCAGCCGGGCGCTGCGCATGGTGAAGTGTTCCGCGGCGCGGAAGGAGTCCCAGGTCACGACGGTCATGTCTTCGACGGTACGTCCGTGTCCGTGTGGGCGAAATGGGTGGCGGGCGAATCCATCCGCGATATTTACGTGCGGTTCGTGGCGGTGTGGTGTCTGCGTCTTCGTGCGAGGTGGATGTGGCCGGCCCAGGAGACGAGGACGACGGCGGCGACGGCGAGTTGCACGGTGAGCAGGTGCTCGGCCGGGTAGACGATGCCGGTGAGGTAGTGGTCGATGAATCCGCCCTCGGGGAGTCCGGCCTGTCCGGCCCTCCGGCGGGCCCAGTCCTCCACGTGGGTGAGGGGGCAGGGCCAGCCGATGACGGTGATGCCGAGCCCGTAGAGGGCGCAGACGATGTGGGGCCAGATGAGGCGGGGCCAGCGCCAGGCGGGAAAGCCGCCGAGGGCGACGTAGACGAGGAACACCAGGTGCACGACCATGGCGGTGTCGGCGATCAGCCGGTAGATCATCGTGCGGCCCCTCACGGTGGTGTGTCGTCCACGGGTGCGGGTTCGTAAGGACGGTGTGGGCGGCTGGGACTGGTTGTGCGGGCGGGTTCCCCCGTCTCCCAGTATCCCTGTCGCCTCTTCGCCGTGCCAGGGCGTCGTGGGGCCCGTGGACGGCGGGGCCGGCCCGTACGCAGGCGGCGGCGGTCCGTCGGCCATCGCCTGCGCGACCGTCTCTCAGGCGGGGTCGGGAACCTTCGCGCGCCGTCTGCGCAGGGTGAGGACGGCCAGGCCGGCCCAGGAGAGGACGACGACCACGCCGACGCCGGCCTGGACGGTGACGAGGTGGTCGGCGGGGTAGATGACGCCGGTGAGGTAGTGGTCGATGAAGCCCTCCTCGGTGAGTCCGGCCTGGCCCGCGCGTTCGCGGCCCCAGCTCTCGACGTAGGTGAGGGGGCAGGTCCAGCCGACGACGCTGATGCTGAGCCCGTAGAGGGCGCAGCCGAGGTGGACCCAGAAGGTGCGGGGCCATCTCCAGGCGAGGAGGCCGCCGATGGCCATGTAGAGGATGAAGGCCAGGTGGATGACCATGGCCGTGTCGCCGATGATGCGGTAGAGCATGCGCCTGTCCCGGGGTGGGTGGTGGGGGGACCCAGGGGCGGGGGGAGGGGGCTGATCGGCACGAGCCGCGCCCGTTCCGCGTCTCGTCGTTGTCATGGATTCTTCCCCGTGGGCGTCGAGTGGCCGACACGGCGGGGTCACGGGTGGACAACGGCGCCGGGCGCGGGGTCTCCCCCGCGCCCGGCGCGTTTCCCTCTGTTCGGGCCCGTCCCTAGACCAGCGGGCGTTCGGTCGGCGGGATGGCGACCGGCAGCGTGCTGTCGTCGGTGAGGTAGCGGTCCACCCCGGCGGCGGCGGAGCGGCCCTCGGCGATGGCCCACACGATCAGCGACTGGCCGCGGCCCATGTCGCCGGCGCAGAAGACGCCGTCGACGGTGGTCCGGTAGTCGGCGTCGCGTACGACGTTGCCGCGTCCGTCCAGCTCCACGCCGAGCTGTTCGATCATGCCCTCCTTCTGGGGGCCGACGAAGCCCATGGCGAGGGTGACCAGTTCGGCGGGGATCTCGCGTTCGGTGCCCTCGACGGGTTCGAAGCCCTTGTCGGTGCGCTTGACCTCGACCAGCTTCAGGGCGCGGACGTCGCCGTTCTCGTCACCGAGGAACTCCAGGGTGTTGACGGAGTAGATCCGCTTGCCGCCCTCCTCGTGCGCGCTGGTGACCTTGTACAGCATGGGCATGGTCGGCCAGGGCTGGTGGCCGGGCCGCGTGGTGGGCGGCTTGGGCATGATCTCCAGCTGGGTGACCGAGGCGGCGCCCTGGCGGTGGGCGGTGCCCACGCAGTCGGCGCCGGTGTCGCCGCCGCCGATGACCACGACGTGCTTGCCCTGGGCGTTGATGGCCGGGGTGTCGTAGTCGCCCTCCTGCACCCGGTTGGACAGGGGCAGGTATTCCATGGCCTGGTGGATGCCGCCGAGCTCGCGGCCCTTGGCGGGCAGGTCGCGCCAGGCGGTGGCTCCGCCGGTGAGCACGACGGCGTCGTGCTCGGCGCGCAGGCGGTCGACGGTGACGTCGACGCCGATGTCGACCCCGGTGCGGAAGGTGGTGCCCTCGGCGCTCATCTGGGCGATGCGGCGGTCGATGTGCCGCTTCTCCATCTTGAACTCGGGGATGCCGTAGCGCAGCAGGCCGCCGACGCGGTCGGCTCGTTCGTAGACGGTGACGTCGTGTCCGGCCCGGGTGAGCTGCTGGGCGGCGGCGAGTCCGGCGGGGCCGGAGCCGACGACGGCGGCCTTCTTGCCGGTGCGGGTGGCGGGGGGCAGGGGCTTGACCCAGCCCTCCTCCCACGCGCGGTCGATGATGGAGACCTCGACGTTCTTGATGGTCACGGCGGGCTGGTTGATGCCGAGCACGCACGCGGACTCGCACGGGGCGGGGCAGAGCCGTCCGGTGAACTCCGGGAAGTTGTTGGTGGCGTGCAGGCGTTCGATCGCCTCGGCCCAGTCGTGGGTGTGGACGAGGTTGTTCCACTCGGGGATGAGGTTGCCGAGCGGGCAGCCGTTGTGGCAGAAGGGGATGCCGCAGTCCATGCAGCGTGAGGCCTGCTTGGTGACGGTTCCCCGGTCGAAGTCCTCGTAGACCTCGCGCCAGTCCTGGATGCGTACGTCGACCGGCCGGTGCTTGGGCAGCTCGCGCTCGGTGATCTTCAGGAAACCCTTGGGGTCAGCCATGTGTTCTTCCTCCTTTCGTGTTCGCTGACGCTCAGGACTGCGCGGAGGCCATGACGGCCTCGTCGACGTCGCGGCCCTCGCGTTCGGCCTCGGCCTGGGCGAGCAGGACGCGCTTGTAGTCGCGCGGCATGACCTTGGCGATCCGGTCGAGTCCCGCGTCGCCACCGGCCAGGAGGCGTTCGGCGACGGCCGATCCGGTCTCGGCGTGGTGGCGGGTGAGGACGTCGGTGAGGAAGGCGCGGTCCTCGTCGGTGAGGGCCTCGACGTCGACCATCCCGGCGTTGACACGCTCGGTGTCCAGGTCCAGGACGTAGGCGATGCCTCCGGACATGCCCGCCGCGAAGTTGCGGCCGGTGCGGCCGAGGACGACGGCGCGTCCGCCGGTCATGTACTCGCAGCCGTGGTCGCCGATGCCCTCGACGACGGCGGTGGCGCCGGAGTTGCGGACGCAGAAGCGCTCGCCGACGACGCCGCGCAGGAAGATCTCGCCTGAGGTGGCGCCGTAGCCGATGACGTTTCCGGCGATGATGTGCTCCTCGGCGACGAGCCGGGAGCCGGCGTCGGGGCGCACGATGACGCGTCCGCCGGAGAGGCCCTTGCCGACGTAGTCGTTGGCGTCGCCGGACAGGCGCAGGGTGATGCCGCTGGGCACGAACGCGCCGAAGGACTGGCCGGCGGATCCGGTGAAGGAGATGTCGATGGTGTTGTCGGGCAGGCCGTCGGCGCCGTAGCGCTTGGTGACCTCGTGTCCGAGCATGGTGCCGACGGTGCGGTTGACATTGCGTACGGGCAGTTCGAGGCTGACGGGCTGGCCGAAGTCCAGGGCGCCCTCGCTGAGCTGGATGAGGGTGTTGTCCAGGGCCTTCTCCAGGCCGTGGTCCTGCTTGCTCCGCTGGGTGCGCTGGTCGCCCGCCCAGGGCTCGACCTCGTGCAGGATCGGCGCCAGGTCCAGGCCCTGTGCCTTCCAGTGGGTGAGTGCCTCGGTGGTGTCGAGCAGGTCGACGGAGCCGATGGCCTCGTCCAGGCTGCGGAAGCCGAGCTGGGCGAGGTACTCGCGGACCTCCTGGGCGATGAACTCGAAGAAGTTCACCACGTGGTCGGCCTGGCCGGAGAACCTCTCGCGCAGGGCGGGGTTCTGGGTGGCGACGCCGACGGGGCAGGTGTCGAGGTGGCACACGCGCATCATGACGCAGCCGGAGACGACGAGGGGCGCGGTGGCGAAACCGTACTCCTCGGCGCCGAGCAGGGCGGCGACGACGACGTCGCGGCCGGTCTTCATCTGGCCGTCGGCCTGGACGACGATGCGGTCGCGCAGGCCGTTGAGCAGCAGGGTCTGCTGGGTTTCGGCGAGGCCGAGTTCCCAGGGGGTGCCCGCGTGCTTGAGGGAGGTCAGCGGCGAGGCGCCGGTGCCTCCGTCGTGGCCGGAGATGAGGACGACGTCGGCGTGGGCCTTGGACACGCCGGCGGCGACGGTGCCCACGCCCGCCTCCGAGACCAGTTTGACGTGGACCCGCGCGGAGGGGTTGGCGTTCTTGAGGTCGTGGATGAGTTGGGCGAGGTCC
The DNA here is from genome assembly GCF_008638365.1 of Nocardiopsis quinghaiensis. Classification (GTDB taxonomy): domain Bacteria; phylum Actinomycetota; class Actinomycetes; order Streptosporangiales; family Streptosporangiaceae; genus Nocardiopsis; species Nocardiopsis quinghaiensis. Next base: position 21,831 of record NZ_VWVU01000035.1, read on the forward strand.
TCGATGGAGTAGATGTCGTGGTGCGGCGGCGGGGAGATGAGTCCGACGCCGGGTGTGGAGTGGCGGGTCTGGGCGACCCACGGGTAGACCTTGTGGCCGGGCAGCTGGCCGCCCTCGCCGGGCTTGGCGCCCTGGGCCATCTTGATCTGGATGTCGTCGGCGTTGCTGAGGTAGTGCGAGGTGACGCCGAAGCGGCCGGAGGCGACCTGCTTGATGGCGCTGCGCCGCAGGTCCCCGTTGGCGTCGGGGGTGAAGCGGTCGGGGTCCTCGCCGCCCTCGCCGGTGTTGGACTTGCCGCCGAGGCGGTTCATCGCGATGGCGAGGGTCTGGTGGGCCTCGGCGGAGATGGAGCCGTAGGACATGGCTCCGGTGGAGAAGCGCCTGACGATCTCCGAGACGGGCTCGACCTCCTCGACGGGCACGGGTTCGCGCACGCCCTCCCTGAGGCGGAAGAGTCCGCGCAGGGTCATGAGCCTCTCGGCCTGGTCGTCGACCTTGGAGGTGTACTCCTTGAAGATGTCGTACTCGCGGGTACGGGTGGAGTGCTGGAGCTTGAAGACGGTCTCGGGGCTGAACAGGTGCGGTTCGCCCTCGCGGCGCCACTGGTACTCGCCGCCGACCTCCAGGCGCCGGTGGGCGTTGGGGTTGGCGGTGTGGGCGCGGCGGTGGCGGATGGCGACCTCCTCGGCGAGGACGTCGAAGCCGACGCCGCCCAGGCGGGAGGTCGTGCCGGTGAAGCAGCGGTCGACGACCTCCTGGCCCAGTCCGAGTGCCTCGAAGATCTGGGCGCCGGTGTAGGAGCTGACCGTGGACACGCCGATCTTGGACATGACCTTCAGGACGCCCTTGCCGAAGGCCTTGACGGTGTTGCGGACGGCCTGGTCGGCGTCGATGCCGCCGATGGTGCCCCTCTCGACCAGGTCGCGGACGGTGGCCAGCGCCAGGTACGGGTTGACGGCGGAGGCGCCGTAGCCCACGAGCAGGGCGACGTGGTGGCACTCGCGTACGTCGGCGGCCTCAACGAGGAGGCCGACCTCGGTGCGGGTCTTCTCGCGGACCAGGTGGTGGTGGACCGATCCGGTGAGCAGCAGCGAGGGGACGGGTGCGCGGTGCGCGTCGGCGCGGCGGTCGCTGAGCACGAGGATGTGGGCGCCGTCGGCGATGGCGGCCGAGACCTCGTCGTTGATCTGCTCCAGGCGGGTGGACAGGGCGTCGCCGCCGCCGTCGACGGGGTAGGTGCCGTCGACGGTGAAGCTCTTCAGGGCCGGGTTGTCCCGGCCCGCGGCGACGATGGCGGCCAGTTCGGCCTGGTCGACGACCGGGGTGGGCAGGACGAGGCGCTGGGTGTCGCCGGGTGCGGCGTCGAGGATGTTGTGTTCGGCGCCCAGGAGGGTGGCCAGGCTCGTGACCATCTCCTCGCGGATGGCGTCCAGGGGCGGGTTGGTGACCTGGGCGAAGTTCTGCGAGAAGTAGTCGAAGAGCTGGCGGGAGCGCTCGGAGAGCGCGGCCACCGGGGTGTCGGTGCCCATGGAGCCGATGGGTTCGGCGCCGGTGCGGGCCATCGGGGTGAGGATGATGCGCAGCTCTTCCTCGGTGTAGCCGAACACCTGCTGTGTGAGGTTGAGTTCGGTGACCGGGACGGGCTGGCTCTCGGGCAGGTCGTCGAGGCGCAGGACGCCGGAGTCGATCCACTCCTGGTAGGGGTGCTCGGCGGCGAGTTCGGCCTTGATCTCCTCGTCCTCGATGATGCGGCCCTGGGCCGTGTCGACGACGAAGATGCGGCCGGGCTGCAGGCGGCCCTTGCGCACGACGGTGCCGGGTTCGATGTCCAGGACACCGGATTCACTGGCCAGGACGACGAAGCCGTCCTCGGTGACCCAGTAGCGGCCGGGGCGGAGGCCGTTGCGGTCCAGGACCGCGCCGACGACGGTGCCGTCGGTGAAGGACACCGAGGCGGGTCCGTCCCAGGGCTCCATGAGGGTGGAGTGGTACTCGTAGAAGGCCCGGACGGCCGGGTCCATCTCGGTGTGGTTCTCCCAGGGCTCGGGGATCATCATGAGCACCGCGTGCGGCAGCGAGCGTCCGCCCAGGTGCAGCAGTTCCAGGGCGTCGTCGAAGGAGGCGGTGTCGGAGTCGTCGGGGTCGACGATGGGGAAGATCCGGTCGAGGTCGCCGGGGATGAGGTCGGTGGCGAGCTTGGCCTCGCGCGCCCGCATCATGTTCCGGTTGCCCTTGACGGTGTTGATCTCGCCGTTGTGCGCGACGTAGCGGAACGGGTGGGCGAGCGGCCAGGACGGGAACGTGTTGGTGGAGAAGCGGGAGTGGACCAGGGCCAGGCCGGAGGTGTAGCGCCGGTCGGACAGGTCGGGGAAGAACGGCTCCAGCTGCGGGGTGGTGAGCATGCCCTTGTAGGCGATGGTGCGCGGGGACAGGCTCGGGAAGTAGACGTCGGTCTCGTGCTCGGCGCGCTTGCGCACGCAGTAGGCGTGGCGCTCCAGGTCGATGCCGGTCAGGCCCTCGGTGGCGGTACCGGGGGTGCCGGTGATGAAGAGCTGCCCGAAGTAGGGCATGGCCTGGCGGGCGGCGGGGCCGCTGTAGCGGGGCTCGAAGGGCAGGTCGCGCCAGCCGAGCAGGGTCAGGCCCTCGTCGGCGACGATGGCGTTGATGTGCTCGACGGCGGCGGTGCGCTCGGCGGCGTCGGCGGGCAGGAAGCCGATGCCGGTGGCGTAGGAGCCCGCCTCGGGGAGCGGGAAGTCGCAGACCTCGGTGTAGAGCTCGTGCGGGACCTGGGTGAGGATGCCCGCGCCGTCGCCGTCGTCGGGGTCGGCGCCGGAGGCGCCGCGGTGGTCGAGGTTGCGGAGTACGGTGAGCGCCTTCTCGACGGTGTCGTGGCTGCGACGTCCAGTGAGGTCGGCTACGAAGCCCACACCGCAGGCGTCGTGCTCGAAGGCGGGGTCGTACAGGCCCTGGGAAGTGGTTTTCGCGTTCGTTCGGACGGACGAACGCCGCACCTGGCCAGCAGGCATCTACCCTCCTGTCGTCTTGCGTCGGCTTTGTGAAAAAGCGCATCCGGGACGACGTTGGCCCTGCTGCGTGCGGATGAAGTTGTGGTGCCGCGTGTCGCGGCGGTTGCCGTCGTGTGTGCTGTGGTCTGTCCGCCTCCGTGGCGCGGCCACGTCCTCGTGGTCGCTGGTGGCGGGCCGGGCACCTGTGACGGGCAGGTTCCCTTATACACGCTGGTCCAGCCACGATGCCAATCGTAGGTCTAGACCATGTGGCGCCGCGGTGCGCCGTGGTGCGCCGTTCGTGCCGCCTTCGCGGGTGCGGACACGGTCCCTCCCGACGTGATCTCCGGTGAGGGCTGGCCTAGCCGGTTTTTCCACGAAGGGCCCCCGCTAAACCTCCCAGAGCGGCTACAACACCGACTGCGGAGTCGGGGATGTCACTCCGGGCACGCGGGCTCGACGCGCCGCCCTTCACATTACCCCGGTGTTAACCCTGCTCCCAAGGGGCGCGGGCACCTGTTACCGGGTGATCTGTCCCTCATCGCCCGCGAACCCCGCGACCCGCGCGCCGTCCGCCCGCGGGTATCCCGCCGTGCGTGGGACGATCGACGCATGCACCCGACCACCCCGGGCGAGAGCGCCCCGCCCCTTCCCGAGCCCGCTTTCAGGCTGCTGCGCGACCACGGCGTGGCCGCGCCCCGGCTGCGCCGTGTGCTGGCGCTGCTCTCGGACGGTCGCTGGTGGAGCACGAACGACCTGGTGCGGGACAGCGGCGTGGCGTACGCGCTCGTGTCCGAGCTGGTCCGGGCCCTGGTGGATGCCGGCGAGCTGACCGTCGAGACCGGGGCCGGGCAGGGCAGGGCGCGCCTGGCCCGGCCCGGGGACTACGCCGGTGCGGCCGCCGTCGAGGAGCTGGCCGACCCGGTGGCCCACCTGCTCCCCCGGTACACCCGGGCCATGGCCGAGCTGGTGCGCGCCACGGACGGGGGGCCGGTCTCCGACCTGGACCTGGACCACGTGTCCGCGACCGCCGAGACGGCGCTGCGCCGCGCCCTGCTGCTGTCCACCCTCTTCGACCTGTACGACCGCACCCTGCTGTGCGTGGGTGACCACGACCTGACCTCGATCGCGCTGGCCCTGGTCCGCCCGGGGGCCCGGGCGGAGGTGGTGGACATCGACGAGCGCGTGCTGGCCCACATCGACGCCCTGGCCGACTCCCTGGGACTGCCGGTGCGCACCCACCACGCGGACCTGCGTCTGGGCCTGCCGCCCACCGTGCGCGACTGCGCGGACGTGGTGTTCACCGATCCGCCCTACACCCCCGACGGGGTGGAGTTGTTCGTGCGGCGCGGCGCGGAGGGGATGATCGACCCGCGCCGGGGACGGGTGCTGGTGGCCTACGGCGCCAGCGAGACCACTCCGAGGCTGGCCGCGGCCACCCAGTCCCGGTTGGTGCGGATGGACCTGCTGACGGAGGCGGTGTGGCCTGGCTTCAACCGCTACCACGGGGCCGAGTCGATCGGCGCCGCCTCGGACCTGTACGTGCTGCGGCCCCTGTCGCGCACCCTGCCCGGGTCCTCGGGGGAGAACGCGCGCGTGTACAGCCAGGGCAGCAACGCCAAGGAGGCCCGGGGCGGTCTGGACGCGGACCGGGCCCGCGCCGTGCTCGACCGGGTGGCCGAGGAGGCCGGTGAGGGCCCGGAGCCGACGCTGGTGGGCGAGTGGCCGCGGCAGGTGGCGGAGTCGGGCCGGGTGCGCCTGTCCACGTGGATGGAGGCGCCCACCGGCGGCGACGGGTGCTCGGTGGTCAATCTCACCGGAGGGTGGGAGCGGCTGGCGGCGCGTGCCGCCCTGGCGGCCACCGGGGACACGGTGTACGTGCTGGTGCCCTCGTCGGCGGAGTGCGTGCGCGACGAGGCGGGCCAGCTGGGGCTGCGCGCCCTGGTGGAACCGCGTTTTCGTGTGCGGTTCCTCCGCGGGTTCGGCGCGAACGATCTGACGGCGGTGCGGTTGACCCGGCGTCCGGACGCGGACTCGGCGGTGGATCGGCTGCTCGTCCACCTGCGGGAGCGGGCGCACGGCAGGCTCACGACGACCCTGCGGACCGGGTTGGTCGAGGTCACGGCGTGGCGGGAGAACCCCGTCAACAAGCGCACCGCCCGCCACGCGGTGGCCGCGGCCCCGCGGTGGGTGTGCGGGCACACCCTGTTGGATCTGCCCGAGCACCGTTTCGGTGAGCTGCGGGAGGTCGCCGCCGACCTCCTCGTCCGGGCGCAGGCCCCGGTGTAGCGCGCCGAACACGCCCAGGGGCCCGGAGGAGGACTCCTCCGGGCCCCGCGAGAGCGTGTGTCAGCCGGTGCCGTCCGTACCGGCTGTACCGGTTCCGTCCGTACCGGTGGTACCGGTTCCGCCCGTGCCCGTCCCGTCGGTGCCGCCTCCCTGGAGGCCCTCCTCCGTGGTGCCCTCGGGCTCCTGCTCGGATCCGGTGCCGGTGTCCTCGAACTGCACCATCCGCCGGTAGAGCGGGTCGCGGAAGTTCGCCAGTGCCACGAGCGGACCGGAGAGGCTGACCCGCTCCTCCACCGACTCCGAACCGGTGGGCTGGACCCACACCAGGACCAGGTAGTGGCCGCTGACGATGGCGTCGCTGGCGCTGTAGCCCTGGCCCAGGCGGTCGAAGGGGTCGTCGCCCGAGGGGGCGAGCACGAATCCGAGGTCGGATCCGGCGCTCTCCTGGGCCTCCCCGCCCTCCTGCTCCTCGGGTTCGGCCAGGGCGGCGGCGAGAGCGCGACTGCCCTCGACGTCGGCCAGGTTGAACACGGCCGTGACACCGAAGTAGGTGTCGGAGACGTAGGTGGCACGCCCCGCCTGGGTGCAGTCGGCCTCGGCCAGCGCGGCCCGGGCCCGTTCGCCCCACATGGCGGCGGCGCAGTCCTCGGTCAGGTCCGAGTCGCGCAGCGTGAAGTCGATGCTCTGGCTGGAGATCTCGGCGTTGTTGTTCGCGAACAGCTCGCCCTCGTTGAGGGGACGGCTGTCCTTCTCGCGAGTGGCCAGGGTCTCGTTCATGCCGCCGGTGTCGATCACCCGGTACATGACCGGGCGGGTCTGCCGGGCGGCCTGCCCGGTGTCCTCGTCCGGGCCGAGCTGTACGTACAGCGCCGCGCCGAGAGCGACCAGCGCCACGACGAGCGCTCCGGCCAGGATCCCGATCAGGGGGCCGAAGCGCTTGGACTCCTTCTTCCTGCGGCCGCCCGACCGGCGGCGCCCGCCCGCCTGGGAGGACCGCTCCGCGGGCACGCCGTCGGACTCGCTGCTCTTCCTCCGACGCCCCGCGGGTCCGGACGCCGACGGTTCAGAAGGGGACACCCGATGGACCTTTCCTAGGATGCGGTCCGGCCCACGCGTGTGGGCCGGACCGGTGGTATACGGCAGGTCGGCCTCTCGCCGTACCTGGTGCGGCCCTGCGGGCGGGCCGATCTGTCCGAGATCCTATCGGGGCCTCCGAGGGTGCGGAACAGGCCGCTCCCCGCTCTACTCCGCGGCCTGCTTCACCTCGACGACCTCCTCGTAAACGTGGCGCGCCGCGTTCATGGAGGCCACGCTCAGGGTCGCCATGTCGGCGTTGTCCTCGGGCTGGGACCCGTCGGTCTCGGCCACCCAGAACACGGCCAGGTAGTGGCCCATGACCTGGGAGCTGGCCTGGCTGTAGCCGTCCTGCAGGCCGGGGACCTCGTCGTTGGTCTGGGTCAGCAGGAACCCGGCGCCGCCCTCGGGGTTGGTCGGGTCCAGCTGCCGCTCGACCTCGGCGGCCCTCTCGGCGCTGGCCAGGTCGAACAGGGTGAACTGCGCGACGTGCTCCTCGTCGGCGTCGGTGTACACACCCGAGGCCGCCCGCACGCAGTTGCCGTCGATGAGGCTCTGGCCCAGCTCCTCGCCCCACACCAGGGAGGTGCAGGAGTCGGTGACCCCGCCCTGGCGCAGCTCCAGCTCCATGTCGTCCAGCCCGATCTCCCCGACCTCGCCGAACACGGTGTCCTCGGTCATCGGATCGGCGCCCTCGGGGCGCTCGTTGATGGGACCGAACACGTCCTCGCGGTTGGGCTCGGACAGGTACATCGCCGGGGTGAGGGTGCTGTGTCCCGACGGCGGTGCCACGACCGTCTCGTCACCGCCCTCGGTGGCGCCCCCGGTTCCGGCGAGGAGCTGGTAGGACAGCAGGCCCAGCAGAGTCACCAGGGCGATGCTGAACGCTCCGAGCAGCACGCCCAACGTGGCGGTGCCGCGCTTGCGCCTGCTCTGCTCGGCGAGGGTGTACACGATCTGGTTGGGCCGGTCCCCCAGGACCGAGACCCTCTTGATGGCGGCGGCGGAGAAGGCGGAGACGGACGAGGCCCTGCCCGCACCGGCGCGCCTGCCGCCGGAGGCCCTGCGGCGGGAGGCCCCGGAGCCGCGGCCCCCGCGGCGCGGGGAGCGACCGGTGGCCTCGGCTCCGGTCTGTTCCCCGTCGATGGCGTCGTCCGGGTCACCAGTGTCGGAGGGGAGGGTGTGACCGTACTCCGCGGAGAAGTCCTCCTCGGGGTCGTACCCGTCCTGGCGGTCGTCCTGGCCGTAGTCGTCGGCGTGGTCCTCGGTGTAGGCGCGCTCGGCACGGCGGGTGCCCCCGCGACGGCCCGTGCGGCCGTATCCGGACTCAGCTCTGGTCACGGTTCTTCTCAATCGTCAACCCGTGGTCTGCTCGGAAGGTACAGGGGGAGCCCAGATCCGTGTCCGGACATGGCCGGCCCACGTGGCTTTCCTGTGTCTACTCGGGCTTCGCCCCGGGATCGGTTCCCTCTTCGGTGTCCCGCTCGGTCGAGCCCTCGCTACTAGATCGCTCAGGGCTCGGGTGGTATTCCGTCCCCGCCTCCTCCGAGCTGGTGTTCTTCGATCCGACCCGCGATTCCTCGCTGTCCAGAGCGCTGTAGACGGTGCCGTCGTCGGCGGTCGCGCCGTCGGATGCGGGACCGAACACCTGGGTTCCGGCGTCGTGGCCGGGGGGGACGACGGCGCTGGAGAAGGAGTCCATGCGGCGGCCCGCCCACAGGAAGTAGGCCAGGGCGGCGAGGAAGACCAGAATGGAGGTCCAGTTGTTCAGGCGCATGCCCAGGAAGTCGTTGGCCGGGTCCACGCGCAGGTACTCGATCCAGAACCGACCGACGCAGTAGCCCATGACGTAGAGGGCGAACAGGCGACCGCCCTGGAGGGCGTGCTCGTAGCGGCGGCCGGCCCAGGCCAGCAGCACCGCCAGGAGCAGGCACCACAGGGACTCGTAGAGGAAGGTGGGGTGGTAGGTGCTGACGCCGAGTTCCATGCCGGGGCGCAGGTGGCCCTCGGGGTAGGGGGAGATCTCCACGGCCCAGGGCAGGTCGGTGGGCCGCCCGAACAGCTCCTGGTTGAAGTAGTTGCCCCAGCGGCCGATGGCCTGGGCCAGGGGGAGGGCGGGGGCGATGGCGAAGGAGAGCTTGGACATGGACAGTCCGCGCCTGCGTGCCACCAGCCACACGCCCAGGGCGCCCATGGGGACGGCGCCCCAGATGCCCAGGCCGCCCTCCCACACGTACAGGGCGCGGATGGGTTCGCGGCCCTCGGCGAAGTACAGCTGTGCGTCGCTGATGACGTGGTAGAGACGGCCGCCGACCAGGCCCAGGATCACGGCCCACACGGCCATGTCCATGATGGTGCCCTTCTCACCGCCCATGGCGGCCCACCTACGCTCGCTCCACAGCACGGCGACGATGACACCGGCGAGGATGCACAGGGCGTAGAAGTGGATCTCCAGCGGGCCGATGGGAATGGAGTTGACCTGCGGGCTGGGGAAGGCCGCGAGGGCACGGCCGGACTCGACCGCGCCCTCGGAAGCTGTCGACGACAATGTCACTGGTCTGCTCTCGGATTCGCCCCGCGTGCGGGGGGTGTCTTCAGGGGTGTTACTCCACGCCACCCCCGTCACCCATGGGCTCGGTGTCGACCTCGCCGGATCCGGCTGAGTCGATCGCCTCGTCGAGGCCCCGGGCGGTCAGGGCGGTGTTGTTGTCGAGCAACTCACCGTTGATGTAGACGGAGGGGGTCGCGCGGAAGGCGTTGTCTCCGCTGTAGCGAGTGTAGGCGTTCCCGGTGGCTTCGATGATCTGGCCCGTGTAGGTCCCGTCCAGGAACGAGGAGTCGTGTCCGTGCCCGTCGCCCCAGGCGAGCAGGTCGGACAGGACCATGGTGCCCAGGGTGTCCTCGCCGATCTGCTCCATGGCGTCCTCGGTCAGGGCGGGCAGGAACTCCCCGGTGAACTCGGCGACCACGGCGGCCTCCTCGTCCACGCGCTGGTCGAACTGCTCCTGCTGCCCCTCGGAGGGGTCGGTGCCGGCGAACCAGTCCTTGAGGTCGTCCGGGGTGAAGCCCTCCTCGCCCTCGGTGGGCTGGTTCTCGAAGAGGATGTCGTTGTACTGGACGAAGCGGTCGTGGTCGGCGGCGGCGCGGGCGGCGGCCCCGCCGCGCAGCGAGTTGGTGCTGACGGGCGCCGGCCGCTGGGCGAAGATGCTCACCGGCCGGTAGTGGACGATGGCCTGGCCCTCGGCGGCGTTCTCCTTGAGGACGTCGCCGTTGAGCAGTTCGAACTGGCGGCAGGCGGGGCACTGGTAGTCGGCGTAGACCTCGACGACGGGGGCCTCGGCCCCCTCCTGGGCCATGACGACGCTGCCGTCCTCCTGCAGGGTCCGCGGTGCCAGGGCGCCCTCGTACCCGGAGTCCGCGCGGTCGGCGTTGAGCACGAGGTAGCCGACGCCGACGATGAGCAGGACCACCGCGGCCGCGGCGCCGAGGACGATGAGGGTCTTGTTGCGTTTCGCCGCCCGCTTCTCCTTCCTCCTCTGTTCCTTGATCCTCTCGCGGGAGCGCCTGCGCGCTTCACTCCCCATGCTCTCCTCTGTTTCTGCTGCTGGATACGGTCGACCGGGGTGCGGTGCCGGGGCTACCGGAACAGGCCGATGGCGCGGTCGATGGCGAAGGGCGAACGGGGCCACACCGCGACGAGGGCGCCCAGGGCCGCGAAGGCGATGTCGCGGGCGATGGAGATCCCGTACTTGGTCTCCCCCGGTGCGACCTGTCCGCCGCCGCCGAAGCAGCCGCAGTCGATGTTCAGGCCCCGCGCCATGGCCGAGACGACCCCGGCGATGAAGACGACCATGAGCAGTGCGCTGACGGCGCCGGCGTAGCGGGTGGCGAGCCCGACCAGGAGCAGGACGGCCAGGGCGAGTTCGAACAGGGGGAGGGTGTAGCCGATGAGCCGGGCGATCTCGACGGGGAAGAGGTCGTAGGCCTCCACCGCCTGGACGGACAGGGCCGGGGGGAACTTGGAGACGGCGGCGAAGACGAGGACGGCGGCCAGTCCGATCCGGCAGGCGAGCGTGATCCAGGGCTGGACGGCGTCCCAGCGCGATCCGCGTGCGGGATCGGGGGCGAGGGTCTGGTCGGGTGTGTCCATTGCCTGTGCCTTCGGGGAGTGAGGGGTACCGTGTCGCTTTTGGTGTTTGCCTTGTTACTCTTCGTGTCGCGTCAGATCCTACTGGGTGTGCCGAGTGGGTGGCACCGGGCTCTGGTTCACGGGGGCACCGGCCGGCGCCCCCGTGAACGGCGGACACCACCATCACACCATCCGTCGCCCCGTCGCGAAGGCGTTTCACCGGCTTCGGGAGGGTCCTCTCACCCGATTCTCACGCTCTTAACCGTGCCCTTGACCAGGGTGGGGGCGGCGGGGCACGACAGACACGGCGGGAGGCCGCCCCGGTGGGGGACGGCCTCCCGTCGGTGTCGGGGCGCCGAAACGCCCCGGTGCTCAGCCGCGGCCCGAGCGCACACCCGCCGCCAGTTCCTGGGCGAAGGAGCGGACCGCCGTGATACCGGTCTCCAGGTCCGGCGCGTCCAGGACCCGCTGGCAGAACCCGGCTCCGACGATCACCCCGTCGGCGTAGGCGGCCACCTCGGCGGCCTGGGCGGCCGTGGAGATGCCCAGCCCCACACAGACCGGCAGCCCGGAGTCGCGGGTGGTCTCCCGGGTGCGCCGCACCAGTTCGGCGGCGGTGTCGGCGACCTGGGTGCGGGTACCGGTCACGCCCATCAGCGAGGCCGCGTACACGAAGCCGCTACAGGCCCGCGTGGTCAGGGCCAGCCGCTGGTCGGTGGAGGAGGGCGCGACCAGGAACACCCGGTCCAGTCCGGAGTCGGTGGAGGCGGCGACCCACTCCCCGGCCTCCTCCGGGATGAGGTCGGGGGTGATCACTCCGGCCCCGCCCGCCTTGGCCAGGGCGGCGGCGAAGCGCTCCACGCCGTAGCGCTCGATCGGGTTCCAGTAGGACATGACCACGGCGGCGGCGCCCGTGGCGGCGGTGGCCTCGACCACGCGGAACACGTCGTCGGTGGTGGTCCCGGCCGCCAGGGCCCGGTCCGCGGCGCGCTGGATGGTGGGGCCGTCCATCATGGGATCGGAGTAGGGCAGGCCGACCTCGATGACGTCACATCCCCCCTCCACCATGGCCTCGACGACCCTGATCGAGGACTCCACGTCCGGGAATCCGGCGGGCAGGTAGCCGATCAGTGCGGCCCGTCCGGCCTCACGGGCCCCGGCAAGCCTGTTCTGCAGTGCGGTAGCGGTCATGCCTGTCCCTCCGGGTCCACGAGGCCGAAGTAGGCGGCCGCGGTGTCAACGTCCTTGTCGCCGCGCCCGGAGAGGTTCACCAGGATGACGGCGTCCGGGCCGAGGCGCTCGCCGAGCTTGCGTGCGCCCGCCAGTGCGTGCGCGCTCTCGATCGCCGGGATGATGCCCTCGGTGCGGCACAGCAGGCGGAAGGCCTCCATGGCCTCCGCGTCGGTGATCGGCTCGTAGGCGGCGCGTCCGGTGTCGGCGAGGTAGGCGTGCTCGGGCCCCACGGCCGGGTAGTCGAGTCCGGCGGAGATGGAGTGGCTGGGCAGGGTCTGCCCGTACTCGTCCTGGAGCACGAAGGTACGCGCCCCGTGGAAGACTCCGTGGCTGCCCGCGGTGATGGAGGCCGCGGTGCGGGTCGTCTGGGCGCCCTCTCCCCCGGCCTCGAAACCGTACAGGGCCACGTCCTCGTCGGGGATGAAGGCCGCGAAGACGGCCATGGCGTTGGAGCCGCCGCCCACGCACGCGGCGACCGCGTCGGGAAGCCTGCCGACGCGCTCCAGGACCTGCTCGCGTGCCTCCTGGCCGACGACGAAGTGCAGGTCGCGCACCAGCTTGGGGAAGGGGTGCGGACCGGCCACGGTGCCGAACAGGTAGTGGGTGCGGTCGACGTTGGCGACCCAGTCGCGGAACGCCTCGTTGATGGCGTCCTTGAGGGTGCGGCTGCCGATGGTGACGGGGACGACCTCGGCGCCGAGCATGCGCATGCGGGCGACGTTGAGCGCCTGGCGCCGGGTGTCCTCCTCCCCCATGTAGATCACGCAGTCCAGGCCGAGCAGGGCGCAGGCGGTGGCGGTGGCCACGCCGTGCTGCCCGGCGCCGGTCTCGGCGATCACGCGGGTCTTGCCCATGCGCTTGGTGAGCAGGGCCTGGCCGAGCACGTTGTTGATCTTGTGCGAGCCGGTGTGGTTGAGGTCCTCGCGCTTGAGCAGGACGCGGGCGCCGCCGCAGTGCTCGGAGAAGTTGCGGGCCTCGCTCAGGGCGCTGGGGCGTCCGGTGTAGTCCTTGAGCAGCGCGGCGAGCTCGGCCTGGTACTGGGGGTCCTGCTTGGCCTTCTCCCACTCGGAGGCGACCTCGTCGAGGGCGGCGATGAGCGCCTCGGGTGCGAAGCGGCCGCCGAAGCGGCCGTAGTGTCCGCTCTGGTCGGGCAGTGGTTGGTCGTGGCTCATGGGACGTTCTCCTGGGAAGGGCCGACCGCGTGGCTTCCCCGGGCCTGCGCCGCGGGGTCCGCGCGCCGACCGGCTGTGCGCCGCCTGGCACCGGCGGCGCGTTCGTTCTGTGGGTCAACGCGGCGTCGGGAACCCGCGGCTCACGCCTGCGGGCTCCCTAGAGCCATCGCCATCGGGGGCCGGGGCGCACCACAGCCGCGCTCGGCACCTGCGTCGTTCCCGTCATGCTGTGGTGCCCTTCAGTTCCGGTCCCGCAGGGCGGGGTGGGCTCCCGCGGTCACCAGGTCGGCGACGGCCTCACGCGGGTTCCGGCCGCGGACGAGGCTCTCACCGACCAGGACGGCGCCGGCTCCGGCGCCGGCGTAGGCCAGCAGGTCGTGCGGGCCGCGGACTCCGGACTCGGCGATCTTGACGACGTCGGAGGGAATGAGCGGGGCGAGCCGGGAGAAGGTGTCCCGGTCCACCTCCAGGGTCTTGAGGTTGCGCGCGTTGACGCCGACGACGGTGGCTCCGGCGTCCAGGGCGCGGGAGACCTCCTCCTCGTCGTGGACCTCCACCAGCGGTGTCAGGCCCAGCGAGCGGGCCCGTTCGACCAGGGACACCAGGGCCTCCTGGGGCAGGGCCGCGACGATGAGGAGTACGGCGGAGGCTCCGAAGGCGCGGGCTTCCCACAACTGGTAGGAGCTGACCACGAAGTCCTTGCGCAGCAGCGGGGTCTCGACCGCCTGGTGGACCGTCCGCAGGTCGGCGAGGCTGCCGTTGAAGCGGCGCTGCTCGGTGAGGACGCTGATCAGGGCGGCGCCGCCGGCCTCGTAGTCGCGGGCCAGAGCCGCCGGGTCGGTGATGGTCGCGAGGGGGCCCTTGGAGGGGCTGGCCCGCTTGACCTCGGCGATGACGTGCACACCGGGGCGCCGCAGGGCGGCTTCGGCGTCCCGCGGGGTGGGCGCCGCCCCGGCCTGGGCCTTGAGGCGGTCCAGGGGGAGGTCCTCCTGCCGCTGCGCCAGGTCAGCGCGTACTCCGTCGAGGATCTCGTCGAGCACGCTCACCAGTTACCGCTCCCTCGTGAAGGTGGGCCGGTCGCGGTGGTGGGCTCCCCTGGGGTGGGCCCACAGTCGCGCGGCGGGACCGGACACCGCCGCCGCACCGTGTCGCTGGTCATCGTATCCACCCGCCGGGGGCGCGGGGTCGGCGACCCCGCGTGACACTCCGTGGGAGGCGGGGGGAGGGGGCGCTCCGTCCCGGCCCGCGGGGACGGAGCGGGGCCCGTGGTCAGTAGGCGTCGTAGGTGGTGCCCACCGTACCGGCGGTCGTCCCGGAGATGACCATCACGACGATGAACCCGATGTAGAGCACGAAGAAGACCGCGCCGAGGATGAAGAGCACCAGGCTGATGATGCCCAGGATCCGGGCGGTCCGGGCCGAGGACTCGGCGCCCGCGTAGTCCCCGATCTGCCACTTGCTGTTGATCTGGAGGGCGAAGATCAGGCCGATGATGCCGATGAACGGCAGACAGCTGAGGATGCCGAGGATGTTGTGCACCATGTAGGTCTTGGGTGGGTCCCCGGGCGGCGGACCACCGTATCCGGGAGGGCCTCCGTAGCTACCGGGAGGGCCGTAGCCGCCGGTGGGCGGGGGTCCGTAGCTCATGTGATCAAACCTTCCGGGACGTGGGATGGTCGCGTGCCGCGCGGAGGAGGCGGCCGCGCTCATCGGATCAGACTACGTCGGGCCCGTTCTGGTTCCGTCTACCAGCCCGGGAACAGCGGGGTTCCGGGGGCCAGGAAGGAGAACCAGGGCAGGTTGCGCAGGACCCAGTGCCCGGTGATGACGATGAGGAGCCCCCACAGGAACCAGCCCGGTGTGAGCTTGGGCGGTTTCGTGGGCGGCCGGACCGTCCGGACCAGCCAGAGCGTGTAGGTCCACACGATGTAGGGGGCCAGCAGCCATGCCAGGGGGTTCATGCTGATGGAGGCGAGGACCTCGCCGTGGGTGAGCAGGGCGATCGCGCGCATGCTCCCGCAGCCGGGGCAGAAGGTGCCGGTGAACAGGAGCCAGGGGCAGGTGGGGTAGTTGCCCGGCTCGTTGGGGTCCACGAGGTGCAGGAGCGCGGCCCCCGCCAGTCCGAGGGCACCCAGGCCCACGGGCCACACGACCGGGTGGAACGTCTCGGCCCGACGCCTGATCCGTTCGGACAGGGAGGGCGCCGCGGGGGGCGGGGACGGCGGGTCCTCCGACGGCTTTTCGTGGTGTGGATGCACGCGACCAGCTTAGGGGGCTCGGGGCCGGCAAGAGCTCTGCCCCCGAGCGCCGAGGCGCCCGGGGGCAGACGTGGTACCGGAAGGCGGGCGCCTTCTAGTAGTACGTCGGGGTGCTGGTCGCGGCGACAGCGATGATCGCGATGTAGAAGCCGATGCTCAGCACGTAGGCGATACTGCCCAGGATGAAGGCGATCTTCGTCCACTTCTTGGCCTGGGCCTGGGCCTCCATGGCGCCGCCCTGGTCACCGCGGTTCCACAGGTCGTTGACCTTGGTGGCGTTGACGATGGCCGGGATGGCGAAGGGCCAGCAGCAGAAGATGGCCACGATGGCCCATGTGAGGCCGTTGTCCGGAGGAGTGCCGCCGGGGGCTCCGTAGCCGCCGCTGGGCGGACCGTAGCCGCCGGGGTTACCTGGGGGTGGGGGACCATAACTCATACTCGGGACAACTTTCCGAAAGGGGATTCAGGAGATTCACACGGCGTGCCGACAGCACGCCGACCCAACGTGGGGCAGGGCTGGATCACCGGGGCGCATACGCCGCGGGCAGGACGAATGATGCCAGATCAGTGGGACTTTCACTGAACGGAACCAAAGCGACAGTCAGGACCGGTGGAGCGAATCTACCCGGCCCGCACGACCTCCGTCCATTTTCTGCCACGCGCCCGTGGTGATCTGCGGGTTCTCCGGTGCGCCCCCGCGGTCTCAGGCCTTGGCGGCGTCGGGGTCGAGGACGGGTCCGGGCTGGGCCACGGCGGGCTCGGGCTGGGCGGCGGCGGCCTTCCGGCCGGCCTCCCACTCCTCGCGCGTGGGCGGGACGGGGCGGGGCTCCTTGCGGCCCAGACCGGCCTTCTTCATGACGCCGGCGACCGCGGCGAGCACGACGCTGACGCCCAGGGCGATGGCGGTCCACAGCAGCACGCCACCGCCGGAGAAGACGATGGCGAAGGCCGCCACGCTCCACACCACGATCCAGGAGAGGGTGAGGAACCAGGCGGAAACGGTGTTGCCGTGGTCCTCGTGGTGTTCGTCGGCCATCAGGGGTACTCCTTCGGTTCGGCTGGCCGTGCTGCCAGCGGTGCGTGTTCCGTGCCGTCCCCGTCCGTTCTCACCGCGTTGGCGGACGCGGCGCCTCCGGGGGCGTCGAGTGTGGGGTCGTCACCGGCGTCCAGCGATTTCCACAGGTCGGAGGGTGTCTCGGCCCGGGTCGCACGCGGTGCGGCGTCCTGATCGTACCGGGTGCCCATCCCTGGCCAGGCAGGGGCCCTTACCACGGCGAGCAGGCCTGCCGCGACCAGCAGCACGGCGCCCGCCACGGCCATGGCGGGGCCGAGGGCGGACAGCTGGGGGGCGGCGGCCACCTGCGCACTGCCGACCGCGTCGGTGGTGTTCTCGGACACGGCGGACAGGAGGGTGTCGGGACGGGTGGCGTCCCAGACCGCGCCGAGGGCGGCCGCGCCGCCGATGGCGACGAGGAGGCCGACCGCCCGGCGGGCCCAGCCGCGGGCGGCGTACAGGCCCGCGATTCCGGCCAGTCCGGCCCAGCCGATACCGCTCAGGGCGCCGGTGAGGTCGGTGCCGGTGAGTTCGACGGGCGCGGAGGCGACCGGTCCGGGCGCGTCGAGCTGGCCGGTCACCCAGTGGCGTCCGGCCGCGGCGAGCAGCAGCGCGGCCCCGGCGGCCAGGGCGAGCATGGCCAGGCCGTACTCCCGGCCCGTGCGCGCCGGGAGGGCGGAGGGGCTCACAGGAGTCCCCCCGCGTCGAAGCACGTACGGTCGCCGGTGTGGCAGGCGCCGCCCTCCTGGTCGACGCGGACCAGAAGGGTGTCCCCGTCACAGTCGAGTGCGACCGAGAACACACGCTGGGTGTTGCCGGAGGTGGCGCCCTTGACCCAGTACTCGCCGCGGCTCCGCGACCAGTAGGTGGCGGCGCCGGTGGTGAGGGTGCGGTGCAGCGCCTCGTCGTCCATCCAGGCGAGCATGAGGACCTCCCCGGTGTCGTGCTGCTGCACGATGGCGGGGACGAGGCCGTCCGGGTTCCGCTTCAGGCGGGCTGCGATGTCCGGGTCGAGGCTGGTGACGCTCATGCGTTCCAGGTTATGGCCGGCCGTGGAGCGTCCCGCACCGGGTGGTGTCCGGGGGTCCGGCCGCGGTGGGGAGGGAACGCGGGACATGTCCTAGAGTTCGTGCGTCCGTACCGTCACCGCATCTTCCTCTCACCCTGGGGGTTCCGTGACCGCCGAGTCCCTGTCCGCCGACCTGGCGGGTAAGCCCGACGCGCTGACCTCGCTCGCCGAACGCTTCCCGCGCTGGGACCCCTACGCCGCGCTGCCCGCCCTGCTGGACGACGAGCCCGCCTCGGTGCGGTTCCTGGGCCTGGGCGCGGCGCGGCACGCGTGCACGGTGGCGGCGGCGCGCCTGCGCCGGGCCGGGATCGCGGCGACGGCGGACTTCTCCTCCTCCGTGGAGGAGCCGCCCGCGGGCGCGGAGACGCTGGTGGTGGCGGTGAGCCTGGGCGGCGGGCAACGGGAGCTGTACACGGCCCTGGACCGCTACGTGGCGCGGTCACCGGTGATCGTGCTGGCTCCGTCCGTCGACGTCGTGGTGGGACGCCAGGCGGACCTGCTGGTACCGCTGCACGCGGGCACGGAGGAGAGCGGCCTGGGCTGTCGCGCCTACCAGCACGCGCTGGCCCTGCTCCTGCTGTTGGGGCACCGCCTGGGCGCTCCGGTCTCGGGGGGCAGTCAGAACTTCCCCGGGTTGCTGCGCCGGGCGGCCAACGCGACGGAGTCGCTGTTGGGGGGCGCCCCGGAGTGGGTGCCCCGGGCCGCCCGGATCCTGGAGTCGCCGCACGGCGTGCACCTGGTGGCCCCGGCCGAGCGGTCGGCGTCGGCCGAGCAGGGGGTGCAGGCGCTGCGCAAGGGACCGGTGCGGGTGGCGCACGCGTGCGAGACCGGGGAGTGGTCGCACACCGACCGCTACCTGGCGGCGGTGACAGACTACCGGGCGCTGCTGTTCGCGGGGTCGGCCTACGACGAGCGGTTCTCCGAGCACCTGCGGCACCTGCGGGGTTCGTTCGTCGCGGTGGGCCCCACCCCCGGCCGCGAGCGCGTGCCGGGGGCGGAGCTGACGGTGCGCTATCCGGGCGACTTCGATCCGGACGTGAGCCTGCTGGTGGAACCGCTGGTGGCGGAGCTGCTGGCGGCGCACTGGTGGGCCGCCTCGGACCGGTGACGCTCCCCCGGCCTCAGGCCGAGGAGCTCACCCAGGAGGCGTACAGGTCGGCGTACACACCCGGCTGGGCGACCAGCTCGGTGTGGGGGCCGCTCTGCACGATGCGCCCGGCGTCGAAGACGAGCACCCGGTCGGCGGACTCGGCGGTGGACAGGCGGTGCGCGATGGTCACGGAGGTGCGCCCCTGTGTGAGCCGTTCCAGGGCGCGCTGGATACGCACCTCGGTGTGCGGGTCCACGGCGGAGGTGGCCTCGTCCAGGACCAGCAGGTCCGGGTCGGCGATGTACGCGCGTACCAGGGCCACCAGCTGCCGCTCCCCCGCCGACATGGACTCGCCGCGCTGGCCCACCGGGGTGTCCAGCCCGTGTGCGAGGCCGTCGAGCCAGTCCGCCAGCCCCAGTTCGGTGAGGGCCGTCTCCAGTTCGGCGTCGGTGCTCTCGGGGCGGGCGAAGCGGATGTTGTCGCCCAGGGAGCTGTCGAAGAGGAAGCCCTCCTGCGGGACCATGACCACCCGGCTGCGCAGGGAGGAGAAGGTCACCTCGCGCAGGTCGACGCCGTCGAGCCGGACGGTGCCCTCGGCGGGGTCCATCAGGCGGGTGAGCAGCTTGACGAAGGTGGTCTTGCCCGAACCGGTCTCCCCCACCACGGCCATCCGGGTACCGGGGGTGATCTCGACGCTGACGTCGTCCAGGACGACGGGGCCCTCGGGGTAGGAGTAGGTGACCTCCTCGAAGGAGACCTGGACGGGTCCGCGCGGCAGTTCCCGGCCCGCCTCGCCGGGGTCGGCGATGTCGGGGACGGTGTCGAGCACGCCCAGGACACGGCGCCAGCCCGCGATGGCGTTCTGCGCCTCGTTGAAGATCTCGGTGGCCATCATCATCGGCTGGATGAACAGGGTCATCAGGAACAGGAAGGCGATGAGCTGCCCGGCGGTCAGGTCGCCGCCCAGGCCGAGCCAGACGCCGACGAGGACCACGGCGGTGTTACCGACGGCCGCGATCATCTCGGCGAAGGGTGAGACCGCCACGGACAGCCGCTGGGCGCGGATCTGGGAGCGCCGGGTGGTCAGGACGGTGGCGTCGATGCGCTCGGCGGTGCGCCGCTCGATGCCGTGTGCGCGGATGACGGCGGCGCCCGTGACGGTCTCGCCGATGACGCCGAGCATGTCGCCGGTGTTCTCGCGGACCTTGAGGTAGGCCTTGGACAGCAGCTTCTGGAGCCAGCGCACACCGAACAGCAGGGGCAGGAAGCAGATCCACACCACGAGGGTGAGCTGCCAGGAGTAGACCGCCATCAGGGTGGTGGCGACCAGGAGTTGGCCGCTGCTGACCAGCAGGAGCATGCCGCCCCACTGCATGAAGGTGCTGATCTGGTCGACGTCGCTGGTGACCCGGGAGACCAGGGCGCCCTTGCGTTCGCTGTTCTGGGTGAGCACGGACAGGTCGTGCACGTGCCGGAACGCCTTGCGGCGCAGCGTGGCCAGGCCGGACTCGGCGGCCCGGTACAGGCGCACGTTCATCAGGTAGGAGCAGACCATGGTGACCACGAGCAGGGCGGCGCAGACGGTCACCATGCGGGTGACGAAGCCCATGTCGGGGCCGTCGGCCCCGGAGAGGCCGTTGTCGATGATCTGCTGGACGGCGACGGGCACGATGACCTTGCCCGCGGTGGCCACGACCGCGAAGGCCAGTGTGAGCCACAGCCCCCGCGCGAACTCCGGGGAGAGCCTGATGCCGCGCTTGAGCGTGTCCATCGCGCTGTCGGAGGAGCGGTGCAGGAACAGGACCGGGTCGGCGGCGCCGTCCTCCTGCGCCTGCCGCGCACCGGGGTCGGTCTGCTGCTCGGCGCGGGTCTGGGCGGGTGCGCTCATCGGCTGGTCTCCTCGGGGGCGTCGTCGCTGCGTCGGGCGGTTTCGAGCGGCCCGGGCTCCTCGGGGAGGGGCGCGTCCTCCCCGGTCTCGGCGGAGGCGCGCTCGTAGGCGGTGACGAGCCTGGTGTAGCCGGGCGAGGTGGTGAGCAGCTCCTCGTGGGTGCCGCGGGCCAGGATGCGCCCCCGTTCCATGTAGACGACCTCGTCGGCGAGTTCGATGGTGGCGCGCCGGTAGGCGACCACGACCACGGTGGCGGCGTCGTCGCGTTCGCGCAGGCCCGCGAGGATCCGCGCCTCGATCTGCGGGTCGACGGCGGAGGTGGCGTCGTCCATGATGAGCAGCCGGGGGCGGCGCACGACGGCGCGTGCCAGGGCCAGGCGCTGGCGCTGGCCGCCGGACAGGGTGGTGCCCTTCTCTCCGAGCCGGGCGTCGAGCCCGCCGTCCAGCTCGCTGACGAAGCCGTCGGCGCGGGCCAGGCGCAGGGCGGCCCAGACCTGCTCGTCGTCGGTGTCGGCGCCCAGGGCGATGTTGTCGCGGACGCTGTCCTCGAACACGAAGGTGCCCTGGGGCACCAGGGCGGTGTGCCGGGGGATCTGGTCGCGTTCCAGGTCGCGCACGTCGACTCCGTCGAGGGTGACGGTGCCCGAGTCGGCGTCGACCAGGCGCATGAGCACGGTGGTGAGTGTGGACTTGCCCGCTCCGGTGGGACCGACCAGGGCGACGGTGCGACCGGGGGCGATGTCCAGGTCCACGCCGTTGAGGACGGTCGCGCGGGCGGTGGTGGGGCCGTCGTCCATCAGGTCGTGTTCGGCGCCGGCGCCTTCGTAGGAGTCGGCGTAGGAGAAGGTGACACCGTGGGCGCGCAGGGCGACACCGGTCGGTGTGTCCTCCAGGGTCCGGGTGCCGTACTCCATGGCGCCGCCCGACCTCAGGACGGACTGGACGCGGTCCCAGCCCACGACGCTGCGGGGCAGGTCGCCGAGGATCCATCCGAAGGAGCGGATGGGCAGGGCCAGCAGGGTGAACAGGTAGGCGATCTGGACGAGGTCGCCGGGGTCGATGGCGCCGGTGGACATCCGCCACATGCCCAGGAGCAGGACGGCGAGCACCCCGAAGTTGGGCAGCGACTCCATCACGGGGTCGAACATCGAGCGCATCCGGCCGACCTGGACGAGCGCGTCGCGCAGGCGGTGGGCGGCGTGGGTGAAGCGTTCGGTCTCGGTGTCCTCGCGGCCGAGGGTCTTGACGACCAGTGCGCCGTCGAAGGACTCGTGGGCGACGCCGCTGACCTCGGCGCGCAGGGCCTGGGCGCGGGAGGCCATGGGCGAGACGCGGCGCTGGAAGATGACGTTGGCGACGGCCAGGACGGGGAAGACGACGAAGGCGACCAGGGCGAGCACCGGGTCGGTGGTGATCATGGCGATGGCGGCGATGACCAGCATGAAGACGCTGCCGACCGCCATGGGCAGCGGTGCGAGCGGTTGCCAGGCGGCCTCGACGTCGGCGTTGGCGTTGGACAGCAGCTGTCCGGTGGGGTGGCGGTGGTGCCAGGACAGGGGAAGGCCGAGGTACTTGCGGGCGACGGCGCGGCGGTAGCGGGCCTGCATGCGGAACTGCATGAGCGCGGCGAGCATGCGGCGCATGGCGATGCCGGTGGCCTTGCCGAGTCCGACCGCCAGGAGCAGCGCCGCGGCGGTGGTGAGGGCCGCCGCGGTGGTGGTGCCCTCTTGGAAGGCGGGGAGGATGGTGTTGTCGGTGAGGTAGCCGAGCACGGAGGCGGAGCCGACGTTGACGGCGGCGTGGATCATGGCGCCGATGACGGCGACGAGGAAGATCCACGGCTCGGTGCGGGCGGCGGTCCCCAGTACGCGCATTCCCCGGCTGAAGACACCGGTGTGCGCGGCCGTTCCGGACTGTTTCCGGGGGACGGCGTCCCCGCCGCCCTCTTCGGCCCCGGGCGGGGCCGAACCTCCTTCCGTCTCCGGGTCCCTGGTACTCGTGCCCTGCGCCATGCGCTCCCCGTTCTCTTCCCTGGCCGGGGCAGGCCCGGCACAGCCCGACAGGCACGCGACGGCCCTCGGGCATGCCGAAGGGCCGTGGAGTGCGCGTGTCGTGCCAACCTATCCAGCGGTACCGACAGGTTCCACCAGATTGTTTCAGCGTCGGGTGCGACAGCGCTATTCCGTCCAGTCCCGGGGCGTGGCAGGGCCGGTTCCGGTCAGCGGACGGGGTGGCCCGCCTCACGCAGGCTCTTCTTGACGTCGGCGATGGTGAACTCTCCGAAGTGGAAGACCGTCGCGGCCAGTACCGCGTCCGCGCCCGCCTCCACCGCCGGGGCGAAGTGCTCCACGGCTCCCGCGCCGCCGGAGGCGATCAGCGGCAGCTCCACACGGGCGCGTACCGCCCGGATCAGCTCCAGGTCGAAGCCCGCCTTGGTGCCGTCGGCGTCCATCGAGTTGAGCAGGATCTCCCCCGCGCCCAGCTCGGCGGCGCGCTCACACCACTCCAGGGCGTCGATGCCGGCGCTCCGGCGCCCGCCGTGGGTGGTGACCTCGAACCCGCTCGGGGTCGGCCGGCCGCCCTCGCGCACCCTGCGCACGTCGGCGGAGAGCACCAGCACCTGGCGGCCGAAGCGCTCGGCGATCTCCCCGATGAGCTCGGGGCGGGTGATCGCGGCGGTGTTCACGCCCACCTTGTCCGCGCCCGCGCGCAGCAGCCTGTTCACGTCATCGGTGGTGCGCACGCCGCCGCCCACGGTCAGCGGGATGAACACCTGGTCGGCGGTGCGCCGCACCACGTCGTAGGTGGTCTCCCGGTCACCGCTGGAGGCGGTGACGTCCAGGAAGGTGAGCTCGTCGGCGCCGTCGGCGTCGTAGGTGCCCGCCAGCTCCACCGGGTCGCCCGCGTCGCGCAGGTTCTCGAAGTTGACGCCCTTGACCACCCGTCCGGCGTCCACGTCCAGGCAGGGGATGACGCGTACCGCCACGCTCACTGGTCCGCCCCCTTCGCCTCGCGCACCGCGGCCAGGGCGTCCTGCAGGGTGAAGGCTCCCTCGTACAGGGCGGTGCCCATGATGGCGCCCTCCACTCCCAGCGGCACCAGCGTGGCGATCGCCCGCAGGTCGTCCAGGCTGGACACGCCGCCGCTGGCCACCACCGGCCTGTCGGTGCGCTCGCACACGGTGCGCAGCAGGTCCAGGTTGGGGCCCTTGAGGGTGCCGTCCTTGTTGACGTCGGTGACGACGTAGCGGGCGCAGCCCTCCGACTCCAGGCGCTCCAGGGTCTGGAGGAGGTCTCCGCCCTCGCGGGTCCAGCCGCGCGCGGCCAGGGTCGTGCCGCGCACGTCCAGGCCGATCGCGATCCGGTCGCCGTGCTCGGCGATGACCTTGGCGCACCACTCGGGGTTCTCCAGGGCGGCGGTGCCGATGTTGACCCGCCTGCACCCGGTGGACAGGGCGGCGGCCAGCGACTCGTCGTCGCGGATGCCGCCGGACATCTCCACCTTCACGTCGAGGCGTCCGACGATGTCGCGCAGCAGGTCGCGGTTGTGGCCTCGGCCGAACGCGGCGTCCAGGTCCACCAGGTGGATCCATTCGGCGCCGGCGTCCTGCCAGGCCGTGGCCGCCTCGAAGGGGTCGCCGTACTGCCCGCCCGAGCCGGCCCTTCCCTGGACGAGCTGGACGGCCTGGCCTCCGGCCACGTCCACGGCGGGCAGCAGTTCGAGTACGGGGGTGGTGGTCTCGCCGGTCATCTGATGTGTGGGGCGGATACTCCTCGCCTTCAGGCGGGAGAGGAAGCCCCTACCTCCTTCTGTGTGCTGTAGCCGTAACCGTCCGCCCGCTGGAGCGGACGCGGGTTCTTCCATGGGGCCTTGACCGGGCCGCGCGGGGTTTGGAGCGTGTGGCCGCCGCGCACCGCCACCCGGACCGCTGAGGGAGCACGGCCTGGCAGGTCTTCGGTCCTGTGCGGGGCGTGGCCAACGAGTCACCTCTCCGGGTGTCGGCTGGTGCTGGTGACGGCAGGCCCTCGGCCACGGTGGGCGAAAGCCCCGCATCCAGGCGGGAGAACCCGTTACGGATCCCTCTCGTGTTCGGTCGGGAGAACGTCGATCGGAAACCCGGCGGACGGGCCGGCGCCCCTAGAGGGTGTCGACCCAGTTGGCCAGGACGCGGGCGCCCGCGTCGCCGGACTTCTCCGGGTGGAACTGGGTGGCCCACAGCGGCCCGTTCTCGACGGCGGCCACGAACGGCTCGCCGTGCTCGGCCCAGGTCACCTTCGGCGCGGGGACGCGCTCGTTGACGGCGGCGAACTCCCACTCGCGTACGGCGTAGGAGTGCACGAAGTAGAAGCGCTCCCGCGGGCCGGTCCCGGCGAAGAGCCGGGTGTCCTCGGGCGGACGGACGGTGTTCCAGCCCATGTGCGGCACGATGGGCGCGCGCAGGCGGTCCACGGTGCCGGGCCACTCGCCGCAGCCCTCGGTCACCTCGGTTCCGGCCTCGGCGCCCGGGTCGGCGCTCTCCACCCCCCTGTCGAAGAGCACCTGCATGCCCACGCAGATGCCCAGGACCGGGCGGCCTCCGGCCACGCGCTTGCCGATGATCCGGTCGCCGCCCGCGGCTCTGAGGCTGGCCATGCAGGCGCTGAAGGCGCCCACTCCCGGGACGAGGAGGCCGTCGGCGTCCAGGGCGGCGTGTGGGTCGGAGGTGACGGTGACGTCGGCGCCGGTGCGCTCCATGGCGCGCTGTGCCGAGCGCAGGTTGCCGGAGCCGTAGTCGAAGACGACCACACGTGACGGCATGAAGCTGCCCTTCCTCTTAGAAGTAGCCCAGTCGGAGCACACCGGAGGCCACCGCGAGCACCGCGCACGCGCCCAGGGCGACGGCGACGGTCCGGTTGGCCCTCCACACCGTGTAGGTGCCTCCGGCGAGGAAGCCTCCCAGCACGATGAGGAGTATGCCCCACAGGTCGGTGTCCATCTACAGCGCACCCTTGGTCGAGGGGATTCCGCTGACGCGGGGGTCGTTCTCGGTGGCGGCGCGCAGGGCGCGGGCCAGTGCCTTGAACTGGCACTCGACGACGTGGTGGGCGTTGCGGCCGTAGGGCACGTGGACGTGCAGGGCCACGTGGGCCTGGGCCACGAACGACTCCAGGATGTGGCGGGTCATGGTGGTGTCGTAGTCGCGGCCGATCACCGGGGCCATGCCCTCGGGCTCGCTGTGCACCAGGTAGGGGCGGCCGGAGACGTCGACGGTCACCTCGGCCAGGGCCTCGTCCAGGGGCACCTTGACGTCGGCGAAGCGGCGGATACCGCGCTTGTCGCCCAGGGCCTCGCGGAAGGCCGCGCCCAGGGCCAGGGCGGTGTCCTCCATGGTGTGGTGGGAGTCGATGTGCAGGTCGCCCTCGGTGCGCACGGTCAGGTCGAACAGGCCGTGCTTGGAGAGCTGGTCGAGCATGTGGTCGAAGAAGCCGACGCCGGTGGAGACGTCGGCGACGCCGGTGCCGTCCAGGTCGATCTCGACCAGGACCTTGGTTTCCTTGGTGGCACGCTCGACGCGTCCGGTGCGGCTCATGGTGACGTCACTCTCTCGGTGGTGTGGTTGTCGCGGGGCGGGTGCGCGTCGGTCCGGTGGCGGTCCGCGGCTCAGTGCCCGGTGGCGTGGAGCAGGGCTCGGCGGAAGGCGTCCATCTCCTCGGAGGTGCCGACGGTGACGCGCAGCCAGCCGGGCGGTCCGGTCTCGCGGATGAGGACCTGCTGGTCGAGCATGTCCCGCCACACCCCGGTGCGGTCCTCGAACTTACCGAACATGACGAAGTTGGCGTCGGAGTCGGCGACGGAGAGGCCCTGTGCGCGTAGCCATGCGACCAGGGAGTCGCGTTCGGCGCGCAGGTCGGCGACGGCGGCGAGGAGTTCGTCGGCGTGGTCGAGCGCGGTGAGCGCGACCGTCTGGGTGACGGCGGACAGGTGGTAGGGCAGGCGGACCAGCTGGAGGGCGTCGACCACGGCCGGGTGGGCGGCCAGATAGCCCACGCGCGCCCCGGCCAGGGCGAAGGCCTTGGACATGGTGCGCGAGACGATCAGCGTGGGGTGGTCGGGCAGCAGGCCCAGGGCGCTGGGCCTGCCCTCGCGGCGGAACTCGGCGTAGGCCTCGTCCACGACCACGACCCCGGGGGCGGCCCGGACGAGGCGCTCGATGTCGGCCAGGTCCAGGGCCGTACCGGTGGGGTTGTTGGGCGATGTGAGGAAGACGACGCTGGGCCGGTGCTCGGCGATCGCGGTGAGGGCCGCGTCCACGTCGACGCGGAAGTCGGCGTCGCGCGGTACGGGTACCCATGCGGTGCCGGTGCCCCGGGAGAGGATCGGGTGCATCGAGTAGGACGGCTCGAAGCCCATCGCGACGCGCCCGGGCCCGCCGAAGGCCTGGAGGATCTGCTGGAGGACCTCGTTGGAGCCGTTGGCGGCCCACACCCGGTCGGCGGTCAGGCCGTGGCCGAGGTAGGCGGCCAGGCCCTCCCGCAGGCGGACCGCGTCCCGGTCGGGGTAGCGGTTGAGGCCCAGGGCGGTGCTGGCGACCGCCTCGGCCAGGGCCTTGGCCAGGCGCGGCGAGGGCGGGTGCGGGTTCTCGTTGGTGTTGAGCACCACCGGGACGTCCAGTTGCGGCGCGCCGTAGGGCGAGTGGCCGCGCAGGTCGTCGCGGAGGGGCAGGTCGTTCAGGGTGAAGCTCACGGTTCCACGCTCATGGTCGGTTGTGGGCGGCGGTCGGGTGCGCGGCTCCCCGGCCGGTGCGGCCGTGGGTCGCGGTGCGCCCGGTTCCCGCCGGGCTGGCTGGCCGTCGGGTCAGGCCTGGTCCGCGCGCGCGGCGACGGCCTCGCCGTGCGCGGGCAGGTCCTCGGCGTTGGCCAGGGTGATGACGTGGTGGGCGACGTCGGCCAACGCGTCACGGTCGTATTCGACGATGTGCACCCCGCGTAGGAAGGTCTGCACGCTCAGGCCACCGGTGTGGCAGGCGCAGCCGCCGGTGGGCAGTACGTGGTTGGATCCGGCGGCGTAGTCGCCGAGGGAGACCGGCGAGAAGTCACCGACGAAGACCGCGCCCGCGTTGCGCACGCGCGCGGCCCACGCGGCGGCGTCGGCGGTCATGATCTCCAGGTGCTCGGCGGCGTAGGCGTCGACGACGGCGAGGCCGTGGTCGAGGTCGTCGACCAGGGCGATGCCGGACTGCGGGCCGGACAGGGCCTCACGGACGCGGTCGCTGTGCTTGGTGGCGTCCACGCGGACGGCGAGGCGCTGGGTGACCGCCTCGGCCAGGGCCTCGTCCGGGGTGACCAGGACGGAGGCGGCGACGACGTCGTGCTCGGCCTGGCTGATGAGGTCGGCGGCGACGTAGTCGGCGTTGGCGGTGGCGTCGGCGAGGATCGCGATCTCGGTGGGACCGGCCTCGGCGTCGATGCCGATGACGCCCTTGAGCAGGCGTTTGGCCGCGGCCACCCAGATGTTGCCGGGGCCGGTGACCATGTCGGTGCGCTCGCAGGGACCCGCGCCGTGGGCGAACATGGCCACGGCCTGGGCGCCGCCGACGGCGTAGACCTCGTCGACGCCGAGCAGGGCGCAGGCGGCGAGGATGGTCGGGTGCGGCAGTCCGCCGAACCCGCTCTGGGGCGGCGAGGCCACCGCCAGGGAGCGCACCCCCGCCTCCTGGGCGGGGACGACGTTCATGACGACGCTGGAGGGATAGACGGCCCGGCCGCCCGGCACGTAGAGGCCGACGCGGTCGACGGGGATCCACTTCTCGGTGACGGTGCCCCCGGGCGCGACCCGGGTGGTGTGGTCGGTACGGCGCTGGTCGCGGTGTACCGCGCGGGCGCGACGGACGGACTCCTCCAGCGCGGCGCGCACGGAGGGGTCGAGATCGGCCAGGGCGGCCTCGATCGCGGTCGCGGGGACCCGGATGTCGGTCAGGCGCACGCCGTCGAAGCGTTCGGTGAGTTCGATCAGCGCCTCGGTCCCGCGATGGCGTACGTCCTCGCAGATGGGACGTACTCGGTCAACGGCGGCCGCCACGTCCAGTTCCGCGCGGGGAAGGGCCTGGCGGGGGTCGCCCTGGGTGCCTCGGAGGTCGATTCGACTGATCACGGCCCCAGTCTAGGGGGAGGTTCCCATTCAGTGGGTGGTGCTGTCCGAATGATGGACACCACATCCGCTCCACCGGCGGGTACACGTCCTTCCGAGCACGGGCGGGCAGAGTGCGACAAAGGCCACTATTAAGCTTCGCCTAACTTTGGAACACCTAACCTTATTAACCTTTAGAAAGGCTTGCCTAACAAATTCATGGACACTTTGGGAGTTTCGCGAAAAGCTTTTTTATGCGTTATCGTGGAGCCATGACTTCGAGCACGAGCAGCGATATCGGCCTTTCCAAGTTCCACCGCCTCCTGGTCGAGCAGGTGCGGCACGAGTTCACGGCCTCCCACCAGTACGTGGCCATCGCCGCCTGGTTCGACGACCAGGACCTGCCCCAGTTGGCGCGGGTCTTCTACGAGCAGGCGCTGGAGGAGCGCGACCACGCGATGATGATCGTGCGGTTCCTCCTGGACAACGATGTTTCCTTCGCCCTGCCGGGCGTGGACGAGATCAAGACCGATTTCTCCGCCACCCGCGAGCTGGTCGCCCTGGCCCTGCGCCAGGAGCGCGAGGTGACCGACCAGTTCCACCGCCTGGCCAAGGTCGCCCGCGACGAGGACGACTACACCGGTGAGCAGTTCCTGCAGTGGTTCATCCAGGAGCAGACCGAGGAGGTCGCCAAGATGTCCACCCTGCTCAACGTGGTGGACCGCTCCAACGGCAACCTGTTCGACGTGGAGACCTTCGTCGCCCGCGACATGCCCAGCGAGGACAACGGCAGCCAGGGCGCGCCCGGCACCGCCGGCCCCTCCGTCTCCTGAGGGCCCCGACCACGGGCCGCCTCCGGGCGGCCACTCCCGCGGCCCGGGCTCCGGGCGCCCGTTCCAGAGGGGGGAACGCGGGCGCCGGGCCCGGGCCGCTCCGCATGGGCGACCCACCGCGGTAAATCCCGCGTCGGGGTGTGCCGCCGGCGCCCGCGTTCCCGGCATGAGGGGCATACTGGAATCATGCCCTTGGCCCTGCCCGTCTTCCCGTTGAACACCGTGCTGTTCCCCGGCATGACCGTCCCCCTGCACGTCTTCGAGCGGCGGTACCGCCGCCTGGTCTCGGAGCTGCTCGGGCCCACCCTCGCCCAGGGCGAGCTGACCGGTCCCGGCCGCGGGCCGCACCGGTTCGGGGTGGTGTGGATCGAGTTGGGCCACGAGGTGGCCGCCGAGTCCGGCCAGAGCGCGGAGGGCGCGGACACCGGTGTGCCCCTCACCAGCGGTCCCGGGACCTCGCTGCCCCGGGTGAGCACGACCGGGTGCACCGCCCTGGTCCGCGACGTGCGCACCTACGAGGACGGCCGCTACGACCTGGTTGTGGAGGGCGGCGCGCGGTTCGCCATCACCGACATGGCCGAGGTGGACGCCTCCTCGCCCGAGGAGTACGCGACCGCTTCGGTGGCCCTCCTGCCCGAGCCGCTGGGCCCGGACGTCGAGGAGCACGCCGAGCGGGTGCGGGACCTGTTCGCGACCTACTCCCAGCGCCTGGCGTCGATCGGGATGTCGCCCGACGCCTCACCGGAGCTGCCCAAGGACCCCATCGCGCTGTCCTACAGCGTGGCCGCCTCCACGGTCCTGGACCAGGCGGAGAAGCAGCGGCTGCTGGAGGCGGAGGACGCGGCGACCCGGCTGGCCGTCACCGCCCGGTTCCTGCGTCGGGAGAACCGCATCGTGGCCACTCCCACACTGCCCAACCTCCCCGCGGGTCCCTTCCTCGACAACGGCGTCTCGTTCAACTGAGGACATGGGCCGAAGGTCCCGGCATCGGGCCCGTGCGGCGAAAACACCACCTTTCCCGCACGCCCCATCACGCACTCGCGGCTCTGGTCACCTAGCCTGCTGTGCGAACCGGTGCTGCGCGCCCGGGGTCCCGAACCCGGGCGTGTTCGTAGCGCATGCACCAGCGCGTTCACGCGCAGGAGAGGAACCAGGTACTCGATGAGCGCAAAAGCCACACCCGCGACCGTAGCCGCGGGGCGGACCAAGACCACGTACACGCTGCACCCCTACGAGGCCGACGGCGCCTCGGACGGGCACTCCTACGGCACCGACGCCGCCGACGCGCTGGGCGTCCCCCGCGAGCACGTCTTCAAGACCCTGATCGCCGATGTGGACGGGCGGCTCACCGTGGGGGTCGTCCCCGTCAGCACCACACTCGACCTCAAGGCGCTGGCCGCGGCGGTCGGCGGCAAGAGGGCCGCCATGGCCGACCTGTCCATGGCGGAGAGGGCCACCGGATACGTGCGCGGCGGGATCAGCCCGCTGGGCCAGCGCAAGCGGCTGCGCACCGTGATCGACGCCTCGGTGACCGCCCTGCCCACGGTCTACGTCTCGGCCGGGCGGCGGGGGTTGCAGATGGAGCTGAAGCCCCAGGACCTGATCAAGCTCACCGAGGCGGTCACCGCGCCGATCGGCTCTCCCTGATCCGGACCGCGGGCACGTGAGGAACCCGCGCGGGGCACCGGGACTCCCCCGGAGGATCCGTGCACGAGTTGTTGCCGGTCCATCTACCCAGGAGTAGTTTTGTGACATGGGTAACACTTCATCCCCCTTCCAGTCGGTCCCCGGAATGTTCCTCTCCCGCGTCGCGGAGTCCGGCGACGCCGAAGCCTTCAGCTACCCCCTCCCCGACCCGGGCGGCACCCACGAGAAGTGGGAGACCCTCACCTGGTCCCAGACCCGTGACCGCGTGCGCGACCTCGCGCTGGGCCTGCACTCCCTGGGGGTGACCCCCCAGGCCCGGTGCGCGATCGCCTCCAGCACCCGGATCGAGTGGATCCTCGCCGATCTGGCCGTGCTGTGCGCGGGCGGCGCCTCCACGACCATCTACCCCTCCTCCACCCCGCCCGACTGCGCCTACATCGTCTCCGACTCCGGCAGCATGGTGGCCTTCGCCGAGAACGACGAGCAGGTCGCCAAACTGGTCGGCCAGCGCGCCCAGATGCCCGGGCTGTCCAGGGTGATCGCCTTCGAGGGCGCCGCGGGCGGTGACGACGACTGGGTGATGACCCTCGACGAACTGGCGCGCACGGGTGCCGAACTGCACGCCGAGCGGCCCGACCTGTTCGAGGAGCTGGTGGCGGGCGTGCGGCCCGACCACCTGGCCACGCTGATCTACACCTCCGGTACCACCGGCAGGCCCAAGGGCGTGCGTCTGGACCACGCGAACTGGCTCTACGAGGCCCGGGCCATGGAGGAGCTGGACGCCGAGCTGCGCCCCCAGGGCTGGGAGCTCATGGACATCGACGACGTGCAGTACCTGTGGCTGCCGCTGGCACACGTCTTCGGCAAGGTCATGCAGGTCAGCCAGCTGCGGATCGGGTTCAAGACCGCGGTGGACGGCCGGGTCGACAGGATCGTGCAGAACCTGGCCGTCGTGCGGCCCACCTTCATGGCCGCCGCCCCGCGCATCTTCGAGA
This sequence comes from Nocardiopsis quinghaiensis, assembly GCF_008638365.1. Lineage (GTDB taxonomy): Bacteria > Actinomycetota > Actinomycetes > Streptosporangiales > Streptosporangiaceae > Nocardiopsis > Nocardiopsis quinghaiensis. The sequence goes on from NZ_VWVU01000035.1 coordinate 53,673, forward strand.
AGGTCTACAACCGGGTGGTCATGCAGGCCAAGGAGGGAGGCGCGGCCAAGTACCGGATCTTCCGGTGGGCCGTGGGTGTGGGGGACCGGGTCGCACGCCGGAAGGAGGGGGGCGGGGAGCCCACCGGCCTGCTGGCCCTCCAGCACAGGATCGCCGACAGGCTCGTGTTCGCCAAGCTGCGGGCGCTCTTCGGAGGGCGGCTGAAGTTCCTCATCTCCGGCAGCGCGCCGCTGTCCCCCGACATCGGGCGGTTCTTCTACGGTGCCGGGGTCACCATCCTGGAGGGATACGGGCTCACCGAGACCAGCGCCGGGACGTTCGTCAACCGGCCCGGCGACATCAGGTTCGGCACGGTCGGGCTGCCCATGCCGGGCACCGAGGTCAGGATCGCCGAGGACGGCGAGGTCCTCCTCCGCGGCGGCGGCGTGATGCGCGGCTACCACAACCTGTCCGGCGCCACCGAGGAGGTGCTCACCGAGGACGGCTGGTTCGCCACCGGCGACATCGGCGTCCTGGAGGGCGGGCACCTGCGCATCACCGACCGCAAGAAGGAGCTCATCAAGACCTCCGGCGGAAAGTACGTGGCGCCGCAGAGCATCGAGAGCCGCTTCAAGGCGCTGTGCCCCTACGTGAGCAACCTGGTGGTGCACGGCGACCGGCGCCCCTACTGCGTGGCGCTGGTGGCCCTGGACCCCGAATCCATCGACGCGTGGGCGGCCGACAACGGCCTGGCCGAGCTCGACTACGCGGCTCTGGCCAGCGAGCCGAAGGCCAGGGAGATGGTGCAGGAGGCCATCGACGAGCTCAACCGGGACCTGCCCCGGCACGAGACCGTCAAGAAGTTCACGATCCTGCCCAACGACCTGACGGTGGAGGAGGGCGAGATCACGCCCAGCCTCAAGATGCGGCGGCGGGCGGTCGAGAACAAGTACCGGGACCTGCTCGACGGCATGTACGAGGACACCGTCCAGACTCTGTGAGGCGGCGCGGGTCAGCGGGGAGGGTCCTCCGGCCGCGCCTGGTCGTCGGCCGGGATCGGCCGGGCGGGCGGCGCCTGGCCGGGGCGAGGGCCGGTGTCCCGCGGGTCCGTCCCCGTCCGCGCCTCCGTCGTCTCCGGTCCGGGTACGTGGACGGGCACACCGGGCTGGTCGCGGCGCACGAAGCTGATCGCGTCGAGCAGCCCGTACTGCAGGACGAACATCAGCGGCCAGACCAGCAGGAAGGCGGTCGCGTCGAGCTGGAGCCCGGTCTGGACGGTGGTGCCGGGTTCGGCGGCGGCGACGGCGGCGTGCGCCGGGCCGTCCAGGGCAACGCCGAGGCGCCACGTGAGCAGTGCCCCGCCCAGCGAGCCCAGGCAGCCCGCGACCAGGCAGACCAGGCGCAGGTCCCGGAACCGACGGCGGGCCAGCGGGAACTGGACCATGTAGGCGGTGTAGCCGGTGGCCAGCCCCGCCAGGCCGGTCATGAGGACGAAGTAGCCCTCCCCCGCGAAGACGGCCTCGGTGGTGCCGGTGAAGACCTCGCCTCCGCCCAGGGCGGTGCCCTCCGCCCGGGGCGCGATCTGCCACCACAAGGGGCCCAGGAGCGCGCCCAACAGGAGCAGGGCCCCGAGGACGCACGCCCCCGCCGTCAGCTGGCGCGGCACCGCCGACGTGTTCGACCGGTTCTGGTCCGCCATCTCCCCCACTCTCTCCGTCCCGTCCCGGCCTGCGGAAAAACCAGTGGATACGGGGCACGGCCGGAACGGAGAATACCGGTATGAGTGACAAGGACGGTCCCCTGGCCACCCCCGTGCTCCAGCGTGTCGACCCGCCCAGGGCCGCCGACGAGCGCACGATGCTCACCAGCTGGTTGGACCGGCACCGCGCCACGGTCCGCGCCAAGTGCGCCGGGCTGTCCCCGGACCTGTCCTCGAAGGCGCCGATACCGACCTCACCGCTGATGACGGTGGGCGGTGTGGTGTGCCATCTGCGCTGGGTGGAGGCGTTCTGGTTCGAGACCGTGATGCTCAACCAGCCGGACCTGGCCCCCTACAGCGGGGAGGACCCGGACGCGGAGTGGCGCCGGGGCTCGGAGCTGCCCCTGGGCCGCCTGCTCGACGAGTACGAGGACCAGTGCGCCCGCTCGCGCGAGATCACCGCCAAGCTGGAACTGGGCTCGGGCGCGCGGCGCGCCCGCCCCCATCCGACCCTGCGCTGGGTGCTGCTGCACATGATCGAGGAGACCGCCCGCCACAACGGCCACCTGGACATCCTGCGCGAACTCGCCGACGGGGTGACCGGCGAATAGACCACCCGCGCACGGCGCACGGGTGACGCGGACCGCGGCCCACCGGCACCCGCGTCGTCCTCCGGGCGAGCGGGCGGCCGAGATTCACAAAACCGGTGGATGCGTGCCCCCGGGGCCGGGAGAATGCCCGAATGAGTGATGAGAACGCATCCACGGCCGCGCCCGGTCGTGTGGATCCGCCCAAGTCGGCCGACGAGCGCACGATGCTCACCACGTGGTTGGAGTGGCACCGGGCCACGGTCCACGCCAAGTGCGCCGGCCTGTCCGCCGAGCACGCCGCCGCGACGCCCCTGCCGACGTCGCCGCTGATGAGCGTGGGCGCCGTCGTGTCCCATCTGCGCTGGGTGGAGCACGCCTGGTTCGAGATGACCCTGATGGGGCTGCCCGATGAGGGCTACGCCACCCCGCAGGACCCGGACGCGGAGTGGCGCCGGGGCTCGGAGCTGCCCCTGGGCCGTCTGCTCGACGAGTACGAGGACCAGTGCGCCCGCTCACGCGAGATCACCGCCAAGCTGGAACTGGACGCCGTGGCGGCGCTCCCGTGCCGGGGTGAGGACCCCGCCACGCTGCGCTGGGTGCTGCTGCACATGATCGAGGAGACCGCCCGCCACAACGGCCACCTGGACATCCTGCGCGAACTCGCCGACGGGGTGACCGGCGAGTAGGCCGCCTCCGCCGGCGGGGCCCGGGACCGACGGCGGAAAGAGGACGGGGGTGCCCGCGGACGGATCGCCCTCCGCGGGCGCCCCCGCGTCGATCGGGACCGGTCGGTCGGCCTCAGAGCTCGGTGCCGCCGTCGGTCCCGGAACTCCCGTCCTCCTCGGCGAGGATCAGGTACAGGCCCCGCCTGGTCTCGGCCAGGAGGCGCTTGGCGCGCTCCAGCTGGTCCGCGCTGCCCGCCTGGGCGACCTGTGCCGCGGCGGCGGTCAGCTGGTAGGCCAGCGTGCCGACCTCCTCGTACCGGGACCGGCTGTCGGCGTAGGCGTCGGCGACCGCCTCCCAGGGCGGGGTGAGGTCGGCGCCGTTCTCCTCCAGGTGGGCGATGCCCTCCTCGGTGAGCTTGTAGGGGCGCCGCCGCCCCTCACCCGTCTGCTGGGCGACCAGGCCCTCGTCCTCCAACTGCTGGAGCATGGGGTAGATGGAGCCGGGGCTGGGCCGCCACATGCCGCCGCTGCGGTCACGGCCCTCGCGGATGATCTCATACCCGCTGCGCGGCTCCTCGGCGAGCAGCAGCAGGATGCCGGTGCGCACGTCGCCCCGCTTGGCGCGGTGTCCGCCCCCGCGCCGGCCTCCGCCGCGTCCGCCCCGGGGACCGAAGCCCCCGCCGGGCCCGAAGCCGCCGAAGGGCTGACCGGGTCCGAAGTGCCCGCCTCCCCACGGCGGGACTCCGGGCGGTGTCGGGGGCTCGGGCGGGACCGGACCGAACTCGGCCCGCTCACCGCCGCGTCCGCGGCCGTGGTGTTCGGGGCGCCCTGGCCGGGCGGCGTCGGAGCGCCGACCCCAGGGGCGGCGCGCACGGCGCGGGCCGCGCGCGTCCCAGGACCAGGGACCGGGAAGTGCCATGGCACTCATGGTGTTCTCCTTCACAGGTAGCGACACAGAGAGACTGTCATACTCTGTTCCGATAGCTCAAAGATATATCGCTAACTTTCCGAAGGCAAGCCCCGGGTACGGAAAAGGTCCCCGGGCGCCCTTCGCGGGGCATCCGGGGACCGGAGAGCGGGGAGCGGGACAGGTCAGTAGTCGACCGCGTAGGCCCCCAGCAGGCTCTTCACCTCACCGTTGAACTCCGGGGAGATCCGCACCGAGTAGCGGTCCACGGCGTAGATCCTGGACCGGACCGGGTTGTCCACCCGGATCCGTACCGGGGTCTCCCCCTTGTGCGTGGACAGCACCTGGCGCAGGTCGCCGATCAGCTCGGGGGTCAGCCGCTTCTCGTCCACGGTCAGCAGCACCGGCGGCTCGCCCTCGGTGATGTGCGAGATGTCCAGGATCGACATCTCGGAGGCGAACATCGACCAGGTGCCGTCCCGGTCGTTCAACCGGCCCTTGACGGTGACCGCGGTGTCCTCCAGCAGGGCCTCCACGTACAGCGGATAGGTCTTGGGGAAGAACAGGACCTCCATGCTGGCGTCCAGGTCCTCCACCGTGGCGATCGCCCACTGGTTGCCCGCCTTGTTGGTGCGCTTGTCCACCTTGGAGATCAGTCCGGCGATGCGCACCTCACCGCGTTCGCGGCTGAGTTCACCTGCGACGACCTGCGCGATGGAGGTGTCGCGCGAGCGTGCCAGCACGCGTTCGGCACCGGCCAGCGGGTGGCTGGACACGTACAGGCCCAGCATCTCCCGTTCGAAGGACAGCTTGGTCTTGCGGTCCCACTCCTCGTCGCCCCAGTTGATGTTGAGTCCGATCGGGGCGGAGTCGGCCTCGTCCCCGCCGCCGAACAGGTCGAACTGGCCGTTCGCCTCCTGCTTCTTGGAGCTGATCATGCCCTCGACCGCCGTCTCGTGGTGACGGTACAGCTCGCGGCGCGGCTGGCCGAGGGAGTCGAACGCGCCCGCCTTGACCAGCGACTCGATGACGCGCTTGTTGCAGGCCGCCAGCTCGATCTTGGACAGGAAGTCGGTGAAGGAGGTGTACCTGCCCTTCTCCGTGCGGGTCCTGATGACCGAGTTGACCACGTTGGCGCCGACGTTGCGGACGGCGCCCATGCCGAAGCGGATGTCCTGGCCGACCGGGGTGAAGCGCAGACCCGAGTCGTTGACGTCCGGGGGCAGCACCTTGATGCCCTGGGTGCGGCACTCGGCCAGGTAGACCGCCATCTTGTCCTTGTCGTCGCTGACCGAGGTCAGCAGCGCGGCCATGTAGGCGGCGGGGTGGTTGGCCTTGAGGTAGGCGGTCCAGTAGGAGACCAGCGCGTACCCGGCGGCGTGCGACTTGTTGAACGCGTACCCGGCGAAGGGGAGCATGACGTCCCACAGGGCCTGGACCGCCTCCTTGGAGAAGTCGCGCTCCATGGCGCCGGGGAAGAACTTGGCCTCCTCCTCCTCCAGCGCCTCCTTCTTCTTCTTGCCCATCGCGCGACGCATCAGGTCCGCGCCGCCCAGCGTGTACCCGGCCAACTGCTGGGCGATGGCCATGATCTGCTCCTGGTAGACGAGCAGGTGGAAGGTCTCCCCCAGGATCGGGTCCAGAGCCTCCTTGAGCTCCGGGTGGATCGGGGTGACCTCCTGGCGCCCGTTCGAGCGGTCCGCGTAGTCGTTGTGCGCGTTGGCGGCCATCGGACCGGGCCGGTACAGCGACAGCACGGCCGCGATGTCACCGAACTTCTTGGGTTCCATCCGCTTGAGCAGGTTGCGCATGGCGCCGCCGTCCAGCTGGAACACGCCCAGGGTGTCGCCGCGTGAGAGCAGCTGGTAGGTCTTCTTGTCGTCCAGGGAGAGCTTCCCCAGATCGATGTCGATTCCTTCCGACTCCTTGATGCTCTTGACCGCGTCGTCCATGATCGTCAGGTTGCGCAGGCCCAGGAAGTCCATCTTGAGCAGACCCATGTCCTCGCACTGAGGGTAGGGAAAGCCGGTGATGATGGCGCCGTCGGTGTCGCGCTTGTGCAGCGGGATGACGTCGAGCAGGGGTTCCTTGGACAGGATCACGCCCGCGGCGTGCACGCCGGTGCCGCGGGTCAGGCCCTCGATACCGCGCGCGGTCTCCATGACCTTGTCGACCTGGGGGTCCTGCTCGGCGAGGTTGCGCAGCTCCGTGGTCTCGCCGTAGCGCTCGTGCTCGGGGTTGGACACCGCTTCGAGGGGGATCTCCTTGCCGCCCACCGCCGCGGGGAAGGCCTTGGTGATCTGGTCCCCCACCGAGTAGGGCATGCCGAGGATGCGGGCGGAGTCCTTGACGGCGGCCTTGGCCTTGATGGTGCCGAAGGTGAGGATCTGCGCGACGCGCTCGTCGCCGTAGAGCCTGGTGACGTACTCGATCATCTCCCCGCGCCGACGCTCGTCGAAGTCCAGGTCGACATCGGGCATGGTCACGCGCTCGGGATTGAGGAACCGCTCGAACAGCAGCCCGTGATCCAGCGGGTCCAGGTCGGTGATGCCCAGGACGTAGGCGACCATCGATCCGGCCGCCGAGCCGCGGCCCGGCCCCAGGGCGATGCCCGCCTTGCGCGCGTACTGGCAGATGTCGGCGACCACCAGGAAGTAGGCGGGGAAGCCCATCTTGTTGATGATGTCCAGCTCGAACTCGACCCGGCTGCGGACCTCGGCGCTGGTCCCGTCGGGGTAGCGCGTCGGGAGCAGCCGCTCGATCTCCTTGGCCAGCCAGGAGGCCTGGGTCTCCCCCTCCGGCACCGGGAAGACGGGCATCAGGTCGCGGTGCGCGAACACCGCGTCGTAGGCCCCCGGATCGATGCGCTCGGCGACGAGCAGGGTGTTCCTGCAGCCCAGCTCCCACTCGTCGAAGTTGAGGAGGCCGCGCATCTCGTCCGCGCTCTTGAGGTAGTAGCCCGAGCCGTTGAACCGGAACCGGGTGGGGTCGTCCAGGTTCTTGCCCACGCCCACCGCCAGCAGGGCGTCGTGCGCGGAGGCCTGGCTCTCGTAGACGTAGTGGGAGTCGTTGGTGACCAGCGGCGGGATGTTCAGTTCGCGGCCGACCCTGAGCAGGCCGTCGCGGACCTCCTTCTCGATGGGTACGCCGTGGTCCATCAGCTCCAGGAAGACGTTGTCCCTGCCGAAGATGTCCTGGAGCTTGGACGCGTACCCGATGGCCTCCTTCTCCTGCCCCAGCCGCAGCCGCGTCTGCACGCCGCCCGAGGGGCAGCCGGTGCTGACGATGACGCCCTCGCTGTGCTCGGCCATCAGGTCCAGGTCCATGCGGGGCTTCATGTAGTAGCCCTCCATGGACGCCAGGGACGACATCCTGAAGAGGTTGCGCAGCCCGGTCTCGTTCTGCGCCAGCATCGTCATGTGCAGGTAGCGCCCGCCGCCGGAGATGTCCTTGCCGCCCTCGGCCGACGCGTCGTCGGACCCGCTGGCCCGCCCCCAGAAGACCCGCTTCTTGTGGAACCGTGCCTCGGGCGCGACATACGCCTCGATACCGATGATCGGCTTGACTCCCGAGCCCTTGGACTGCTGGTAGAACTCGTACGCCCCGAACATGTTGCCGTGGTCGGTCATGGCGACCGCGGGCATGCCCAGCCTCGACGCTTCCTTGAACAGGGGCTTGAGCTTCGCGGCCCCGTCGAGCATCGAGTACTCGGTGTGGACGTGCAGATGGGCGAAGGAGTCGGCCATGGCTAGGGTGCCCCCAGGAGGGTCGATGGACGTGTGGTAACTCCTGAGCCTACGACTTTCCCGACCGTCCCGCTGACGCCTGTGGACGACTGGTCGGCGCCCCGTGACCGGGCACGGACGGCCACCGGAACGGTCGCTCCGGCGCCCGGACCTCGCGGACCCGTTCCACGGCGCGGGGCGCGCCCGGAGGGAGGACGCGCCCGCACGGCACGCCGGATCAGTCGACGCCCAGCCACAGGTCGGGGCCGAACACCTCGTAGTGGACGAGGCGGGCGGGCACACCGGCCCTGAGCAGTTGGGAGCGCACGTCGCGCATGAAGGGCAGCGGCCCGCACAGATAGGCCTCGGCGCCCTCGGGGACCTCCACCCCGCCCAGGTCCATCCGCCCCCGGCCGTCGTCGCCGCCGGCCTCGTACCAGACCCGCGAGGTCGCGTTGGGAAGCGCCCCGACCAGGTCACGGACCTCGTCCCGGTGGGCGTGGTCCCCCGGGCCGCGGTCGGCGTGCAGCACGAGGACCTCGCGCTCGCTTCCCCGCTCGACGAGCCGGTCGAGCATGGCGACCATCGGTGTGCAGCCGATCCCGGCCGAGGCCATCACGAGGGGGTGGTCGCCCTCGGACAGGGTCACGTCACCCGCCGGGACGGACACCACGACGGTGTCGCCGGTGACGGCGGTGTCGTACAGCAGGGTGGAGACCTCGCCCGCGGGGGTGGCCCCGGCGCGCAGGCGCTTGACGGTGATGCGGCGGCGCCTGCCCTCCCCTCCGGTCAGGGAGTACTGGCGGGCCTGGCGTACGCCGTCGGGCATGCGCACACGGACGCTGACGTACTGGCCGGGGACGAAGGCGGGGACGGGCTCGTCGTCCTCGGGTTCGAGGGTCAGGGAGACGGTGTCGGGGGTCTGCTCACGGCGTTCGGCGACGCGCCAGGGACGCCACACCTCCTGTCCCGTGCGTCCGTGGCCGGCGTACAGGCGGGCCTCCATCGCGATGAGGGCTCCTGCCATGAGCCAGTACACCTCGTCCCAGGCCCCGACGACCTCGGGGGTGGCCGCGTCGCCGAGGGTGTCGGCGATGGCGGCGAAGAGGTACTTGTGCACGATCACGTACTGGTCCTCGGTGATCCCGAGGGAGACGTGCTTGTGGGCGATACGGGCGAGGAGGGCGTCGGGACGCTCGTCCGGGCGTTCGAGGAGCATGGTGGCGAAGGCCGCGATCGACCCGGCCAGGGCCTCGCGCTGTTCACCGGAGGCCTGGTTGCCCCGGTTGAACATGCCGTCGAGAAGTTCGGGGCGGTCTCCGAGCATCGTGTCGTAGAACCGGGCGGTGATGGGGTCCAGTGCCTCGGACACGACGGGGAGGGTGGCCCGGATCGTGGCGGCGGACTCGGTCGAGAGCATGCGTCCTCCTTGGTGGGGAAAGCTGTCCCGGGACAGATAATTGGTATCTGAAATGCATATTAAAGCCGCCTCGGAACCGCCCCATGGGGGGTACCGCCTTCGCCGGACGCCTCTCCGTGAGATGTTCTCGCAGGTCCGCCCGAGTGCGCCGCTACTCGGGGCGCAACAGGGCGAGGGTGCTACGGGCGGGTGGTGTGACCAAGGACTCCACCGTGACGGTGTCGAGTGAGGCGTAGAACGCCTCGCGCGCCTCCCTCAGGGCGCTCCGCAGCCGACAGGCGGCACGCAGCGGGCAGGGCGGATCGTCCTCGCACCCGGCGAGGTCCCCGTCGCCCTCCAGCTCGCGCACGATCGAACCGACCGACGTCCGCGTCCCCTTCTCCGTCAGGCGCAGACCGCCGTTGCGGCCGCGCCGGGCCTCCACCAGTCCCATGTCGGACAGCCGGGCCACGGCCTTGGCCATGTGCGTGTACGGCACGGAGAGCATTCCGGCGGCGGTCCTGGTGGTGAGGAGTTCGCCCTCCCCCGAGACCGCGAGCCGCATGACCAGCCGCAGGGAGACATCGGTGAAAGCGGTCAGACGCATGTACCCAACCTAGGCGACCGGCTCCGGTGGCCTCCCCCCGTCGCAGGCGCCCGGTCCGCGGGACGCGTCACCGCGTGGAGCCGGCGGAGGATCCCGCCCCTCCGGAGTCCCCCGAGCCCGCCGGACCGTGTCCGCCGGGCCCGTCCGCGGGCCGGTGGTCCCCGATCTCGCGCGGCATCCAGATGAGGACCACGACCAGTCCGACCAGCCCGAAGCACAGGGACACGGCCGCCGCCGTGTGCAGCCCGGACAGGAACGCCTCCTTGGCGGGGGCCACCAGCGCCCGGCCCTCATCCCCCATGCGGCGGGCGAGGGCCATGGTCGCCTCGATCGACTCGCCGGCCGGGCGCAGCTCCTCCGGGCCCGGGTTCCCGGCACCCTCCCTCTCGGCCGCCCTCTCCAGGGCCGGGGTGATATCGGCCCGGTACCGGAAGGAGATGACCGCGCCCAGGACCGCGACGCCCATCGCCGTCCCCAGCTGGCGGACCGTGTTCTGCACGGCGGAGGCGGAACCGGCCTTGCCCGGCGGCACCGAGGACATGATCGCGTTGGTGGCGGGGGTCAGGACCACCGCCATCGCACCGGCCTGGAGGAAGAAGAACCCGATGATGAGCGGGAGCGGCGTGTCCACCTCCAGCCGGGTGAAGAAGGCGAAGCACGAGCACACGCCCAGCACGCCGACGGCGGCGACCACGCGCGGTCCCGCCCAGCGCACGAGCGTCGGGCTCAGCGGCGCCATGATCATCTGCCCCAGCGCGGCGGGCAGCACCAGCAGCCCCGCCACGAACGGGGAGAACTCCCGGACGCTCTGCCAGTAGAAGCTCAGGAAGAAGATGATCCCGGCCATGCTGAAGAACAGCACCATGACGATGGCGATGGAGACGCTGAACCTCGGGTCGCGGAAGAAGCGCACGTCCAGGGAGGGGTCGGGCGTGCGCGACTCGTGCGCCAGGAAGAGCGCGAGCACCGCCACACCGCCGACCAGGGCGCCGAGCACGTCCCAGTCCGTGAGGGAGGCCCTCTCGCCCGCGGTGATGATGCCGTAGATGAGCAGCACCAGGCCCGGGACGGACAGCAGCACGCCCAGTACGTCCGGCCTTCCCGGGTCCTCGTCCCGCGAGTCCGGGACCAGGACGAACATCAGCGCCAGGCCCAGCACCACGAACGGCACGTTGATGAGGAAGATCGAGCCCCACCAGAAGTTCTCCAGCAGCAGGCCGCCCGCCCACGGACCGATGGCCATCGCCATCCCGACCGAGCCCGCCCAGATCCCGATGGCGCGTGCGCGCTGTTCGGCCGGGAACACGTTCGTGATGATCGACAGGGTCTGCGGCATCACCATCGAGGCGCCCAGCCCCATCACCGCGCGGGCCAGGATGAGCTGTTCGGGGCTCTGTGAGTAGGCCGACAGCGCCGAGGCCGCGCCGAACACCGCCAGCCCCGTCATGAGCAGGCGGCGGCGGCCCCACCGGTCGCCGAGCACGCCGAAGGTGAACAGCAGCCCGGCGAAGACCAGTGTGTAGGAGTTGATCGCCCAGGCCAGCTGCGACTGGCTGGCGCCCAGGCCCTGCGCCGGGTCGGAGAGCACCCGCAGCGCCACGTTGAGGATCGTGTTGTCGGCGACGATCACCAGCAGGCAGATGACCAGCACCGCGAGCCCGCCCCACCTGCGCCGATAAGCCGTCTGCGCGTCCACGAACCACCTCCGTCGCCGGGGCACACGATCGGGCGGGGCCGCGCCCGCGGACGGCGCCGCCCGGTGCGGCCGGTGGCGCGTGACGGTGTGGCGGCCTCCCCCCGCTGGCCCTTGTGCCTCCAGGGCTACCCGGAAACATCCGGGTGCGCAATCCGGTTGCATCCCGAAGGAAGTGGTACGGGCGGGGGCATGCGATGATACTCGCGTGCGACGGCCGGTCCTTCGCCATCCGGCGCCGGGCTCCGTCCCCGCACACGTCCGGTCCCCCGCGGACCGCCCGCGGCCCCGGCCGCCCAGCGCGCGAGCGCGACACCATCATTCGTCCACACGTCCGGAGACACCCCCTGAGGTGCTTCGAGACAACGGAGGAACGCACATCATGAACACCCCAGGCAAGCCCGCCGCCCCGAACGGCAACGCCCTCTACGGCGGGGTCACCAACCGGCGTGTCACCGTCCGCGACCTGGCCGCGGCCAAGGAGCGCGGCGAGCGCTGGCCGATGCTGACCGCCTACGACGCGCTCACCGCCCGGGTCTTCGACGAGGCCGGTATCCCGGTCCTGCTGGTCGGCGACTCGGCGGCCAACGTCGTCTACGGCTACGACACCACCCTTCCGGTCACGGTGGACGAACTGGTTCCGCTGACCGCGGCCGTGTCCCGGTCCACCCAGCGTGCGCTGGTCGTCGCCGACCTGCCGTTCGGCTCCTACCAGGCCTCGCCCCAGCAGGCGCTGGAGTCGGCCTCCCACTTCATGAAGGAGGGCCGGGCCCAGGCGGTGAAGCTGGAGGGCGGCCACGCGGTGGCTCCCCAGGTGGAGCTGCTGGTGTCGGCGGGCGTACCGGTGATGGCGCATCTCGGCCTGACCCCGCAGTCGGTGAACACCCTGGGCGGCTACCGGGTGCAGGGGCGCGGCGAGGCCGCGGCCGGGCTGCTCAAGGACGCCAAGGAGATGGAGCACGCGGGCGCTTTCGCGGTGGTGCTGGAGTGCGTGCCCGCCGAGTTGGCCGCGCAGGTGAGCGAGCAGCTGTCCATCCCGACCGTGGGCATCGGCGCCGGCCCGTCCACGGACGCCCAGGTGCTGGTGTGGCAGGACATGGCGGGGTTGAGCCCGCGCGTGGCCAAGTTCGTCAAGACCTACGCCAACCTGAACGAGACTCTGCGCGAGGCGGCCTCGGCCTACGCCGACGAGGTCGTCAACGGGGCGTTCCCGCAGGAGCGCCACTCCTACACCGGCTGACGAACGGAACGGCCCCCGTCTGAGGGCGGGGACCGCGCGGACCGCCGGTCGGAGCGGGCTCCGACCGGCGGTTTCGTGTACGCGGACGCCACTCCGTGTGATCCGGGCAACGAACCGAACCGTACTCGGGAGTAGAGTCGCATCGTATCCAGCGCCTACGGGGCCGGGGGTCCGGCCCTCCCGGGAGGACAGATGCGCATCTCGATGCCGCTCCAGTACGCGGGTGAGCCCAAGGCCGCCGTCGACCAGGTGGTCGAACTGGAGAAGGCCGGCCTCGACACCGTGTGGGTCGCCGAGGCCTACGGGTTCGACAGCCCCACCCTGATGGGTTACCTCGCCGCGCGTACCGAGACCGTGGCGATCGGCTCGGCCATCCTGCCGCTGTACAGCCGCACCCCCTCCCTCATCGCGATGACCGCCGCCGGGCTGGACGACCTGTCCGACGGGCGCGCCATCCTCGGTCTGGGCGCCAGCGGCCCTCAGGTCATCGAGGGCTTCCACGGGGTGCCCTACGTCAAGCCGCTCGCGCGCACCCGGGAGACCATCGAGATCTGCCGCAAGATCTGGGCTCGGGAGGACCGCCTCACCCACGACGGCACCGTCTTCCAGCTGCCCCTGCCCCCGGAGCGGGGCACCGGCCTGGGCAAGCCGCTCAAGATCATCAACCACCCCGTGCGCCCCGACATCCCGGTCTACGTGGCGTCGCTGGGCGTCAAGAACGTGGCGATGACCGCCGAGATCGCCGACGGCTGGCTGCCGCACCTGTTCATCCCGGAGAAGGCCGACATGGTGTGGGGTGAGGCGCTGGCCGAGGGCAGGGCCGAACGGGACCCCTCCCTGGGCGAGCTGGAGATCTCGGCGGGCGGGCTGCTCGCCATCGGCGAGGGCGAGGACACCAAGAGGCTGCTCGACTTCGTGCGGCCGATGATCGCCCTGTACGTCGGCGGCATGGGTGCCAAGGGCAAGAACTTCTACAACACGGTCGCCCGCCGCTACGGCTACGAGGAGGCGGCCGAGAAGATCCAGGACCTGTACCTGGACGGCAAGAAGGACGAGGCCGCGGCGGCCGTACCCGAGGAGTTCGTGGAGCTGACCAACATGGTCGGCCCCGAGTCCTACGTGCGCGAGCGGGTGGAGGCCTTCCGCGACGCGGGGGTCACCCAGCTCAACGTGGTCCCCGTGGGCGAGGACCCGGCCGCGCTGATCGGGAAGGTGAAGGACTGGGTGTCCTGAGCCGCGCGCCGAAGGGGCCGGCGGCTCCGCGTCCCCGCGCGGAGCCGCCTCACGACTCCGGGATCCCGCTTCCGAACACAGAGTGAGCGATCACCACAGGAACACACACGAAGACTCGCGTTCCCAACCCGTGTTCGCACCCGCGTCGCGGGCCGCGCCTTCGGACGGTGGAACAGAGAACCACTTTCTACTGCCCTGCGACACTCCACCCCCGCCCGGAAGACGAAGTGTGTTTCCCACACGGATATCTTCCGGTTTGAGCACCCGGAGTCACATTCCCGGGGTCGCCAAAAGCACTCGAACACGGGTTCGTGACGCACGTCACCGGAGAAATCCGCCGGCCACCCGGCCCGGGTGAGCCCTTTCGGCCAGAACGGACACGGGCGCGGCACCGGAGGCGCGGAGGCCCGCAGGCCGGAGCACTCCCCTCCGCGCAAGCACCTCCGGCCGCGGTAAACAACCGATCACCGGACCAGTGGCGAAGGAAACCTTCCCCCACAGGCACGAGTCGGCAGAAAAAATTCTTTCCGCGACAAAGCCCCACCGCACGATGGCTCATATACGGACAGTAGCCAATAAGGACCTAAGAGTTCCGTTAACCTGCGTTAAGTCACGTCTCATCCCCGGACGAGCACGGAGAACGCATGACTTCACCACACGGACGGCCGAGGGCCGCCGCCCTGGCACTCGCGACCGCGGCCGCCGCGATGGCCTCGGTGGCCACGACGGCCGCCGCTCCCGCCCCGGCTCCGGCCGACACCCAGCGGCACTGCATCAGCGACACCGGCACCGGCCAGGAGCGCTGCTTCGCCTCCTTCGACGAGGCGATCGCCGCCGCGGAGAAGGAGACCGGACGGACCCTGGAGGAGCAGCAACGCGCCCTGGACGGGGGCGGCGCCTCCCTCAGGGCGGCCAGCGCGGACCTCATCATCGGCACGTACTTCGAGCACGAGAACTTCGGCGGGGCCACGTTCACCCTGTACGGCGACGACCTGTGCGGCGGAGGCGACGACACCGATTTCTGGTTCACCTTCCCCGCCGACTGGCAGAACCTGGTCTCCTCGGCCCAGCCCTGGGCCACCTGCGCCCTGTGGCTGCACTCCGGGCCGGACGGGACCGGCGACCGCGACGGCCCCTACCGCGAGAACACCAACTACGTCGGCGACTACATGAACGACCGCGCCGTCTCCACCACCCTGGGCTGAACGACCCCGTTTTTCCCCTGCCCCCGCTCGAAGGGAAAACCGACATGAAACGCACGTACGCCATGCTGTGCGCCGCCGCCGTCACCGTGGCGGGCACGATCGTGGTGTCCCCGACCGCCGCGTACGCCGACCACGAGGGCGCGCCCACGATCCGCGAACTGCTGGAACGGTGCGGTGTGGAGACCGACGTCTGTGAGTTCCACCCCGGCGGCGAGCCCGAACTCTTCGCCGCCCCGAGCCGCGTGGTGGGCTCGGAGGTGTTCAACTGCACCTCCGGCCGCCAGGACATGGCGGTGATCTGGTCCGACACCACCTCCCAGAGCAACAGCGTCGGCCTGACGCTGACCACCGAGGCCGGGTTCGGCGAGGTCTTCTCGGTGTCCTACGAGCAGTCGTTCGAGCACACCTGGACCACCTCGCACACCGAGACGCAGACCACCTACGTCAACACCGCTCCCGGCGAGGTGGGCTGGGTCGAGCGGCAGCCGCGGATGCAGCGCGTCCACGGCACCTACGAGCTGCACTTCCCCGACCGCGAGTGGGGCCACTACGTCTGGTACGCGCCCTTCACGGTGGAGGGACCCGTCCCCGGCTCCCCCGACGACGTCGTCACGCAGAACGTGCGCCCGATGACCGACGCCGAGCGGGCCGCGTGCCCGTGACCCCCCGACCCCCCGACCCCCCACGAAAGGCGGAGCGATGAGAACCCTCGCAGCGGGCACCGCGGCGGGCCTGGCGGCCGTCCTGGCGCTCACCCCCGCACCGGCCGCGGCCGACCACGAACAGAACCCGACGGTCCGGGAGCTGCTGGAGCGGTGCGGTGAGGGCACCGACGTGTGCGAGTTCCACCCGTCCGGCCAGCCGGAGTACTTCCAGAACGCCTCCGAGCCGGTCGGCTCACCGGTCTACAACTGCACCGACCACGAACAGCTGTCCATGGTGCAGTGGTCCGAGACCACGGGCGAGTCCAACAGCGTGAACCTGTCCATGACGGCGACGTTCGGCGCGATCTTCAAGCAGAGCTTCAGCGTCTCCTACGGCCACGAGTGGAGCTCGTCGCACACCCAGAGCCAGCGCACGCAGGTCGTCGCCCAGCCGGGCGAGGTGGCCCGCGTGTACTACGGGCCCCGGATGCAGCGCGTGCACGGCACCTACGAGCTGCACTTCCCCGACCGCGAGTGGGGCCACTACGTCTGGTACGCGCCCTTCACCGCCGAGGGGCCCGCCGAGAACCAGGGCAGCACCGTCACCCAGTCCACGAGGCCGATGACGGACGAGGAGCGCTCGGTCTACTGCGACTGACCGCGGCCTCCCGCACAGGCGGCGCCGGTCCCCGCGCGGGGACCGGCGCCGCACGCGTCTCCTGCGGGCGGGACCCTGCGGCTACAGGCCGGTGATCCGGATGCCCGCGTGGGTCTTGTAACGGCGGTTGACCGCGATGATGTTGGCGGTCAGGGCCTCGACCTGGTGGGCGTTGCGCAGGCGCCCGCCGAAGACGCCGCGCACCCCGGGGATGCGGTCGGCCAGGGCGCGCACCGCGTCGGTGGCCGCGCGGTCCTCGCCCAGCACCAGGACGTCGAGGTCCACCTCATCGACCTCCGGGTCCAGCAGGACCACCGCGGACACGTGGTGGAAGGCGGCCGTGACACGGCTGTCCGGCAGCACCTCGGCGGCCTGCTCGGCGGCGCTGCCCTCGGCGACGTCGAGCGCGAAGGGGCCCCGCTTGTCGAATCCGAGCGGGTTCACGCAGTCCACGACGATCTTGCCCGACAGCGGTTCGGCCAGGCCCTCCAGCAGTTCCCTGTGCCCCTCCCAGGGCACGGCGACGATGACGATGTCGCCCGCGGCGGCGGCACCGGCGTTGTCCAGGCCGCGCACGTCGATCGGGACGGACTCGCCCTCCACCAGGTCACCGGCGGCCCTCTCCGCGCGCTCGGCGCTGCGCGAGCCGAGGTGGACCGTGTGCCCGGCCAGGGCGAACCGGCGGGCCAGACCGCGCCCCTGGTCGCCGGTCCCGCCCAGGACGGCGACGGTCACTTCGGCGATGTCGCCCTTGGGTGTGCTCTGTTCAGTCATGTGTCGATCCTGTCAGAGGCACCGGCGCGGAGGAGGTACCGGTACGGCCCGTCCCCCGGCCTCCGCCCCGGTGGCCCGGCTTCCTCGGCGGCCGGGACACCGGGGAGCACCGGTCACAGTTCCTCCTCCTCGTCGGAGACGTCCCACGCCTCGTTGCGCTCGGCCGCGATGGTCAGCGCGCTGGCGGCCGTGGCCTCGTCGGGGTAGGGGCCCATGCGCACCTTGTTGGGGCAGCCCGGCCCGTGCTCCACCCGATTGTGCTTGAGGCAGTACCACCACTTGTCGTCCTGAGGCATGTCCTCGATCACCCTCACTCCCTTCCTTCGGGGCCCTGCCCGCGGTGGGAACGTGTTCTCCCGCCGTGCGACCTACCCAGGCCGCGTACTTCCTCACACTCTCCGGGGAGGGCTCCACGCAGGCCCGGTGGGCCCACCCACGAACTACAATCAGGGCTCATGACTACTCCGCTGGTTCCTGGGCGAATCTCGCCACAACGTTCGGTTCCCTCCCACATCGTCCGGCCGGAGTACGTCGGACGGAAGCATCCCGTGGAGGGCGTCCTCGGCGACGTGCAGACCCCCGAGACCATCGAACGGATGCGGGTGACCGGGCGGATCGCGGCGCAGGCCCTGCAGGAGGTCGGCAAGCACGTCGAGCCCGGGGTGACCACGGACGAACTGGACCGGATCGGCCACGAGTTCCTGCTGGACCACGGCGCCTATCCCAGCCCGCTGGGCTACAAGGGCTTCCCGAAGTCGCTGTGCTCCTCGCTCAACGAGGTGATCTGCCACGGCATCCCGGACGACACGGTGATCTCCGACGGCGACATCGTCAACATCGACATCACCGCCTACAAGGACGGTGTGCACGGCGACACCAACGCCACCTTCATGGCCGGGAACGTCACCGAGGAGCACCGCCTCCTGGTCGAGCGGACCCACGAGGCGACCATGCGCGCGATCAAGGCGTGCCGTCCGGGCCGCCAGATCAACGTGATCGGCCGGGTCATCGAGTCCTACGCCAAGCGCTTCGGCTACGGCGTGGTCCGCGACTTCACCGGCCACGGTGTGGGCCTGGAGTTCCACTCGGGCCTGGCGGTGCCGCACTACGACGACCCGCGCACGGACACCGTCATGAAGACGGGCATGACCTTCACGATCGAGCCGATGATCACGCTCGGCGCCGTGGAGTACGACATGTGGGACGACGGCTGGACCGCCGTGACGGCCGACCGCAGGTGGACCGCCCAGTTCGAGCACACCCTGGTCATCACCGAGTCCGGCGCGGAGATCCTCACCCTGCCCTAGATGAGTGATTCCAAGGGGTCAGTGGTCGTAGGCCGTCAAAGAGCGTAGGACCGGCTGGCCGGTGCGATCGTTGTGCCAGATCGCGGCGGTCAGCGCCAGGATCCGCTGGAGCACCCGCGTGA
>NZ_ML703342.1:0-24331 GCF_008638365.1 Nocardiopsis quinghaiensis
AGTGTGGGGCATCGAGGGCCTTCTGGTGCGTCGGGTAGATGTCGCAATCCACACCGATACCGAAGGCCCTCTTCGCTTGTGTCAGCCGGGGTGGGTGTTACCAACCTCCATGGTCAGTACACCTAGGGCCGACCCGGGCCGCCTGGCACGGCAGGTGTGCCCGCGGCCCGGTCGGCCTTGGTCCGGTCGGGTTCGCAGGGGATGGTCGGGGCTCATTGGCGCGACTGGTCTGAGCGCGGGGACGTCCGGGGAGGGCTCTGGACCCCTTCCGCGGCCACCACGGGGGTTCCGGGAAACGGGGGTGCCGACCTCCGATCGTCCGCGCGTTCGCCTCCAGCCCGCCGGTCCGGTAGGCGCCGTCAGGATCCAACGACGCTCGCACCAGGACAACCCCACTGGCAACCCGGGACCCACCTGTTTCCGTGTTCCCCGTGTCCGAACGGCGAACCGGGAAAGCGTCCGCGCTGGTCGTCGGGCTGCCGCGGGGACGTTCCGCGCGGCAGGGCCGGTAGCGGCCACAGCCGGTGCCGGACCCCTGGCGCGGACCCTTGGCAGGGGCCGTACGAGTGGTCCCGCGTACCGGGCACGGACGCACGCTCCCCCGCGGAGGGCGGCCGCGGTGGCCGGTTCCGGCCAGACCGACCGCGCCCGCCTTCCCTGTGGTGTGGTGTTCCGTGCTGATGCCCAGGCTTTCCGCGGCCTCGCCGCCGAGGACGGGTTGCGCGGAACGCGGGACGCCTGCCGGACACGCCGATACGCTCTCTGAGAGAGTAAGTGGACGAGGGAGAGGAGGCACCTGGCAACCAGGCCGGGCGCCCGCCCCGCGATCCCGGTCCCTCATGTTCGAGAAGCCGACCGGATCACTCTCCGCGCGCCGGAGCACACCTTCCGGAACGCGACAGGGCTGGCCCGCCAGCCCGGGAAACAGTGGACCGCTCTGCCCCCGTGGTGCCGTTTTCGGGTGCCCTTGTCTCGGCCCCGGCCGTAGTTAGGGTTTGACGTATGTCGATATGGTCTCGCGGCGATCGGACCGGAAGGGTCGAGGAGGCCCTTCTGATGCTGGAGGGGCAGGGGATCATCGACGGCATGGAGATCCTTCCGGACGAGACCAAGCCCTACCGGATCCGCGTTCCCGCCGGGATCGTGCACATGGACGAGGACGAGGCGTCGATGTTCGCGTTCGGCGCGGTCGTGGGCGTGTTCGGCAACGTGGCCCGCCAGCACGCCTGACCGCGCCTCAGCCACTCGGCCCCGGCGCGCGGGGCTACTCCTCCCAGCGGGCGGCGAGCTCGTTGACCCTGCGCGCTCGGTGCGAGGTCAGGAAGTCGCGGTACCAGTGGTAGCTGTCCTTGGGGTGGCGCTCCAGGAGTTCGTAGTCGACGCGGACCAGGCCGAAGCGGCGGTCGTAGCCGAACGCCCACTCGAAGTTGTCCAGCAGCGACCACACGAAGTAGCCGCGCACGTCCACCCCCGCCTCGATGGCCCGCGCCAGCGCGTCCATGTGGTCGCGCAGGTACTCGACGCGTTCGGTGTCGCGGACCCGGCCGCTCTCGTCGGGCCGGTCGTCCTCGGCCGAACCGTTCTCGGTGATGAGGATGGGCGGCAGGTTCGGGTAGCGCCGGTTCAGGTCGATGAGCAGGTCGGCGAAGGTACCGGGGATGACCGGCCAACCCATGGTCGTGTGCCGGACTCCCTCGATGTCCACCTTCTCGGTGCGGATGTCCACCGCGGTGCGCAGGGCCGGGTCCGCCTCGGTGTGGGGGGCGTCGCGCAGCATGATGGGCCGGTAGTAGTTGACGCCCAGGAAGTCCAGGGGCTGCCCGATGATCTCCAGGTCGCCCTCGGCGCGGTAGGAGCCGTCGGCCATCCCGCCCCAGACCTCGCCCTCGTTGTCGGGGTAGGCGCCGGTGAAGATGGGGTCGAACCACACGCGGTTGTGCAGCGTGCGGGCCCGCTCCACGGCGGCGCGGTCGGCCTCGGACTCGGTGGCGGGCAGCAGGTGGTCCGGGTTGAGGGTGATGCCGACCTCCCCGGCCCCGGCCGCGCGCAGTTCGCCGGTGGCCATGCCGTGGGCCAGCAGCAGGTGGTGTGCGGCGGCCAGCGCGGGCGTGCCCTCCCGGGTGCCGGGTGCGTGGCGGCCCACGGCATGGCCGACGAAGGCGGAGCAGAAGGGCTCGTTGAGGGTGATCCACCGGTTGACCCGGTCGCCGAGGCGGTCGGCGACGATGCTGGAGTACTCGGCGAAGCGGTAGGCGGTGTCGCGGACCCGCCAGCCGCCCTCGTCCTCCAGCGCCTGGGGCAGGTCCCAGTGGTAGAGGGTGAGGACGGGTTCGATCCCGGCGCCGAGAATGGTGTCCACGAGCCGGTCGTAGAAGGCGAGCCCCTCCTCGTTGGGGCGGCCCCTGCCGGTGGGCTGGACGCGCGGCCATGCCACGGAGAAGCGGTACAGGTCCACGCCCAGGTCGGCGAGCAGGGCGACGTCCTCGCCGTAGCGGTGGTAGTGGTCGCAGGCCACGTCCCCCGTCTCGCCCCGGGCGACGCGCCCCGGAGTACGGCAGTAGGTGTCCCAGATGGAGGGGCCCCGGCCGCCTTCGTGCACGCCTCCCTCCACCTGATAGGCGGCGGTGGCGGTACCGAAGAGGAGGCTGGCTGGCAGTGTGGGCTCGTCCATGGGATTCCTTTCTGGGAGCGCTCCCAAGTGTAGGGGATGTGGCCTCCGACACCAATGCACCTCTGGTAGCGGAGCAGAAACGCAGCGGAACCCGAAGCGCCTGGTTCGCCGCCCCCGCACCCGGTCCCGTCACGTGCCGCGCCCCCGGAAAACGCGGGATCCGGAACCCGGAACCCCTTCTGGCCACCGCGCTCCGCGGCGCGCCGCACCACTCCCGCCCGGTGCACGCGGGGAAGGGGCCCATGAGCGCCTGGACCGGCTATCCGCAGGACCGGAGGGATCGGCCGCCCGCGCCCAGCGCCTGAGGACGGCTCAGGAGGCCACGGGCCCGGCCACGAGCAGCCGCATCTCCAGTAGGAGGTCGAGGACCCGGTGGGTGGTGAGTCCGGCCGAGCGCAGCAGCGCCTCGTACTCGCGCTCGGTGCGTTCGGCGCCGGTGGTCATCACCATCATGTGCGCGTCCAGGGCCGCCGAGAGCCAGGACGGGCCGTCGTCGGGCAGGACGCGCTCGGCGATCAGCACCAGTCCGCCGGGGACCAACGCCTCACGGCAGTGGCGCAGCACCGCGCGGGCGTCCTCGTCGGACCAGTTGTGCAGGACCCGGCTGAGCAGGTAGACGTCGGCTCCGGAGGGCACCCCCCGGAGGAAGTCGCCCTCCACCAGCTCGCACCGCCCCGCGTCGACGAACGCGCCCAGGCGGGCGCGGGCGGCGGCCAGCGCGGGCGGGCGCTCCACCAGCACGCCGCGTGCCGACGGCGCGCTGGCCAGGACGGTGGCGAGGAGTTCCCCGTCCCCTCCCCCGAGGTCGACGACCACGCGGGCGCCGGTGAAGTCGTGGACGTCGGGGATCGCGGTGGAGAACCGTCCGCCCGCGGCCATCCCGGCCGTGTAGAGCGCGGCGTCCTCGGGATGGCTCTCCAGGTGGGTGAACGCGTCGGTGCCGTGGGCGGTGTCGAACGCGGGTTCCCCGGTGCGCACGGTGTCGGCCAGGCGCGTCCACGCGGAGGTGAACATGTAGCTGTCGTAGAGCAGGACGAGGTCGGCCATCCCCGAGGGGTGGCCGCGGCGCAGGGTGGCCCCGACCCCGGTGGGCCGGTAGCGCCCCTCGTCGCGGCGCAGGACCCCGACGGCCGCGAGCAGGCGCAGCAAGCGGTCCAGCCGGTCGGGGTGCAGGTCCAGTCCCGTGGCGAGGGCCGCGCTGTCGGTGGCGGCGTCGTCGTCGGCGTCCTCGGCGATACGGTCGAGCACCCCCAGTTCGACCGCGGTGGCCACCGCCCGGGCGACCCACGGCCCGGTCATGAGCCGCAGGACCTCGCGCTCGGCGGATCCGTTCCCCGTCATCGCCACTCCCGTCAGAGCCAACCGTTACGACGGAACACAACGTAGAGGCTCAGGCTCGACAGCGCCATGAGAACCAGGGTCAGCGGCCAGCTGAACACCCAGTGGAAACCGGGCTGGGGGTCGATGTTCATCCCGTACACGGAGGAGATGAGGGTGGGCACGACCAGGATGCCGCCCCAGGAGGAGACCTTCTTCATGGCCTCGTTCTGCGCCTGGTCGATGAGGGCGCTGTTGACCGACATGATGTTCTGCAGCAGTTGGCGGAAACCGTCGACGCGCTCGCGTACGGCTGCGACGTGGTCGGCGACGTCGCGTAGGCGGTGGTGCATCTCGCCGCGCCTCCCGGCGGGGATGTGGAAGGGGAGGGCGGCGGCGATGCCCTGTCGCCCCTGCGGAGAGGCGAGCGGATCCGGCGTGACGGAGGTGACCGTGTACTGGTCCGGCTGGTCCCGGGGATGGTCCGGGCGCCGGGACAGCGGATCCATCAGCGCGTCCAGGACCGCGCCCAGCGGCTCGACGGCGCGCGAGAGGAGGATGACCTCGCGGGCGAGGCGGTAGGTACGTCGCGACGCCCGGGAGTCGCCGCTGAAGACCTGGGTCTCCACCTCGTCGACGTCGTCCTGGAGTTCGGAGACCACGGGGGCGTAGCCGTCCACGACCAGGTCCAGGACGGCGTGGACCACCGCCAGGGCGCCGTTGGCGAGGACACGGGGCTCGGCCTCCAGGAAGTCGCGGACGGTCTCGAAGTCCACGTGGTCGGCGTGGCCGATGGTGACCACGAAGTCGTGTCCTGCGAAGAGGTGGATCTCGTCGACCTCGACGGACTCGCGCGCGGTGTCGTAGCGGGCCGGGCGCAGTACGAGGAAGAGCACGCCCTGGTAGACCTCGGCCTTGGGGCGCTGGTGGGCGACGATGGCGTCCTCCAGGGCGAGTCCGGGCAGGCCGAAGAGTCGGGCGACCTCGGTGAGCTGGTCCCGGTCGGGCCTGGCCATGCTGATCCATGCCATGAGGCCGCTTTCCCGGTCCATGGCGCGGTGGGCCCCGGCGACGGTGTCGGTCTCGCGCTCGCGGTGTCCGTCGCGGTAGAGGACGGCACGGGCCGGGCCGGGTGAGGTCCGGTCGGGCAGCGCGGCCCGTCGGCGGCCCAGGTCCATGATGCGTTCGGGCGAGGGGTCGGTCATGCGCACTGCCCTCCTACGTGGCCGGCGGTTACGCCGATCCTGGTGCGGCGGACGTGCGGACGCTCGCCGACACGCCAGCACCGGGAGGAGTGGATCAGTCGCGTAGTCCGGAGGCGCGGATGGTGATGTTGAGCCGTCCGTCCAGGCCCAGTTCGGGCGGCGCGGTGCCGGGCCGGGTACGGGGGACACCGTGGTAGGCCATGCGGGAGGGGCCGCCGAAGACGAACAGGTCGCCGCTGCGCAGTTCGACGTCGGTGTGGGGACGGGTGCGGGTCTCGGTGTTGCCGAAGCGGAACACGCAGGTGTCGCCGAGGCTGAGGGAGACCACGGGTTCGCGGGAGAGTTCGTCGCGGTCCTGGTGCATGCCCATGCGCGCGTCGGCGTCGTAGAAGTTGACCAGGGCGACGTCGTGGGGATCGGACCCGTTCGGGGGCGGGGCGCCGTAGGCGTCCGTCACGGCGCGGGCGGCCAGGTCGCCGAGGAGGGCGGGGAAGGGCCGGACGGGTGTGCCGTCGGGCAGGGTCCGCGCGTAGGAGTAGGGCTGCCAGTGCCATCCGAGACCGACCATCCGGACGCTCATCATCCCGCCGCGCGGCATGGTGTGCCGGCGCATCCCGGCGGGTCCGCGCGCCCAGTCGCGGCAGCGCCGGACCAGGTCGGCCTGGGCGGCGGCGGTCAGCCATCCGGGCAGGTGCACGGCGCCGGGCGCCACCTCCACGGGGGGACTTCCGAAGATCGCGTCGTCCATGGCATCCATCGTGCCATCGGCGGCGGCCCGGACGCCGGGCGCGGGGAGCGAGGGGCGGCCGGCGGGGCGCCGCCGGATCAGCCTGCCCCGCGCGGGCGGCCGGTGCCCGCGCGGGACGGGCGGGTCAGCGGCGCAGCAGTTCGCGGATGTTCACCACGAGCAGCAGCACCACGATGACGGCGATGGGCACGGTGATGGCGATGCGCCAGTTGACGGCGAACGCGACCACGACCCCCACGACGAGCCCGACCACCACCGCGATGACCGCCAGCCCGACGAGGTACTGGACGAACTTGCGGCGGGCGACGGAGTCGACGGCGGCGAAGGCCACGACGACGCCGAGCATCGCGTAGAGGGTGTACTGCGCGTCCAGGAGGAACAGCGGCAGGGCGAGCGAGATCAGCAGGAGGGGGGTGCTCAGGGCCACCCACAGGTGCAGGAAGCGGGTGGAGCGCTGCTGTCCCGAGGAGTAGGGCAGGTGGGGCGCCTTGAGGTGCCCGGTGGGCGAGGGCACCAGGGGCGTGTCGCTGTCCAGGGCCCGCAGGTGGGAGTCGCGCTCGTCGGCGACCAGCACGCGGGTCTCGTAGACCTCGGCCAGTTCCAGTTCCAGGGCGGCGATGCGCTCGGCGTATTCGCGGGCGCGCGGCTGGGTGTGGGACTCGCGGCCGAGGACCATGCGGGCCGAGTCGAGCTGGCGCAGGCGGTCGCGGCGGTCGAGGACGTCGGCGTCCAGGGCGCTCAGGCGCTCCTCCAGGGACCGCACGTGGGAGCGCAGCTCGGCGCGGGCGGCGGTCTCGGTGGGCGCGACCTTCTGCAGGCCCGCCCAGGACAGCGGGTCGGCCCAGGAGCGGCGGATGGTGCCGTCGCGCTCGTAGCGGGGTCCGCTGGGCGCGCGCTCGCCCTCGAAGAAGTCTCCGGTGTCGCGTCCCCACAGGCCGCGGAAACCCCTGAGCCAGGGGGTCTCGTCGTCGATGAGGACGGCGGCCCACTCGCGGTCGCCGTCGGGGCCCAGCCGGATGCCGTCGCCGCGCGCGTAGTCGACGAAGGGGACGCCGATGCCGTGCCGGTTGAGGGCGCTGTCGGCGCGGAGGATCCGGTTGGTGATCCGCCTCCAGGCGCGGATGGGACCGCGCAGGAAGGCGGGGTCGACCTGGATGAGGTAGTCGCCGGGCAGCATCTGGTGGGAGTGGGAGCCCGCGCCGACGTAGACGACGGGGTGGTTCCCGTCCCGGTTCAGGTCGGGGTCCCTCCAGCTGCGGCGCAGGTCGTCGCCGTTGTACTCGTGTGAGGAGGCGCCCACCCACATGGGGCTGGTGGTGCCGTCGGGGTCCTCCACGAGGTAGACGGTGACGCGCTCCCAGTCGGCCTCGTGGTCGTTGACGCCGCCGTAGATGGTCCGCCAGTCGTTCATCGCGTAGAAGAACCAGTACTGGAGGATGGTGTAGCCGCCCGCGCGGGTGACCCGGCCGTAGTAGGTGGCGCCGCCGTTGTCGACGCGTTCCCGGTAGCGGGTCACCGCCGCGAAGGTGACACCACCGGGGACCGCGCCGCGGATGAGCAGGGAGAGCTTCATCAGGATGTCCAGGACCCGGCCCAGGACGCCGACGGCGGCCAGGCGGCCGCTCTTGGGGATGACGGAGCGGGCCACGCCCCTGTAGCGGCGCGCCTCCTCGCGCAGGGTCTCCTCCTGGACGAAGCGCAGGTGTTTGTGGCGCTCGGGCCATTCCTCCTCGGCCTGGGAGAGGCGGTCGAGGGTGAGTTCCCCCGCCGGGACGAGAAGGCTCTCGCTCCCGCCGGGCTCGTCGATCCACAGGCTGCAGTTGCGTACGTAGGCGTCCACGTCGGTGGGGAAGAAGAGTTCTCCCTTGGTGCACATGAGCACGGGCTCGTAGGCACGCAGGAGTTCGAGATCAGATTTGGCGGCCATGATTCGCACCAAGCTAGTGCATGCGGGACGTCCGCCGTACCGCTGAGGAGGGGTGTCAGGGGTGATGGATGTCGCCCGTGGAGCGGGAGTCGGGGACGCGCCCCGATCCGGTGCCCCCAAGAGGAAATCACTTGCCAATTCGGAAAGTGAGTGCGACACTAGCAACAAGTTGAGAGAACGGAGAGTGTTATGCGCAGGGACGAGGCGCTGGACGCGCTGGAGCGGGCCGAGACCGTGGGCAGACGGGCACACGACCGGGGCCGCTGGTACATGCTGTTCGCGGTGCTGTTCTCGGCCGCGACCTTCACCCTGACCGTGACGATCGGCCTGTTCCCGACCACGACCACGATCTTCACGGCCATGGCGGTGTACCTGGTGCTCCTGACGTGCCTGATCACCTTCGCGCTGCGCCAGCCCGTACAGCCGCGCGGATACGGGTGGCTGCACGGGCTGGCGATGCTCGGCTGGGGCGCGGTCTACGGCGTCACCCTCTTCGTCGGCTACGCGTTCTTTCCCGAGGACCCGGCGTGGTGGGTCTCCGGGGCCGCCCTGGGCACCGTCCCCCCGATGGTGGCGGGGTGGCTGGCGGTACGCAGGAACAGGAGCGCCGCATGAACCATCCCCGCGGCATGCTGGACGACGTGATCCACTCCCCCGTGCGCTTCTCCGTCGTCGCGGCGCTGGCCGCCGTGGACCGCGCGGAGTTCCGCTTCGTGCGCGACACCGTGGAGGTCACCGACTCCGCCCTGTCCAAGCAGGTCACGGTCCTGGAGAACGCGGGCTACGTGCGTGTCCACAAGGTCGCGGTGGGACGGCGCACCCGCACCTCCCTGTCACTGAGCGAGGAGGGCCGGACGGCCTTCGAACAGCACGTCCGGGCCCTGCGCGACATCGCTTCGGGTGAGGCGGTCCGACCCCCCGGCGACGGGTGACCCCGTCTCAGGCCGCCCGGCCCACCACGGCCCCGGCCGTCTCCGGCACGGGTTCCGGGGCCGCCCTCCCCGCGGGGCGCTCCCCCGGCGACCCGGTCCCGGAGGGTTCGGCCGCCCCGTCGCGCACACGGTCGCGTCCGGGCACGGCGGACCGGCGCACGCGGTCGCCCCGGGACGCTCCCACACCCGCGATCACCACCAGGGCCATACCCGCGACCTGCACCGCGACGGGCGTCTGGCCGATGACGACCAGGCCCATCACCAGGGCGACCGCCGGTTCCAGGCTGGAGAAGGTGCCGTAGGCGGTGCGGCTCATCCGCTGCAGGGCCACCATCTCCAGCAGGAAGGGCACCATCGGGAAGAGCAGCGCGATGAGCAGGGTGAACAGGATCAGGTCCGGATCGGGGGCCGCGATCATGGCGGGGGCGCCCAGCGGCGCGCTGACCAGGGCTCCGACGGTCATGGTCAGGGCCAGGCCGTGCACGGCGCCGAAGCCGGCGCCCACCCTCTGGGTCAGCACGATGTAGCCCACCACGCAGATCGCCCCGGCCAGGGCGAAGGCGATCCCGACCAGGTCGAGTTCGCTCTGCCAGGGGCGGGTCAGGCAGAGCACGCCCGCCACGGCGGCGAGGACCCACACGAGTTCCCAGCGGCGGCGCATGGCGGCCACGGCCACCACGAGGGTGCCGAGGAACTCGATGGAGGTGGCGGTACCGAGTTCGATCCGTGCCGTCGCCTCGGAGTAGAACAGCATCATCCCCGCACTCGCTGTGCCCAGGATCACCACGGCACCCAGTTCACGCCACGTTGCCGCGCGCACGGACCGCCACAGGGAGCGACCGCCCAGGGCCAGCAGCAGGATCGCGGCCCAGCTCAGCCGAAGCCAGGTGACGGTGGCGGGGCTGGCCTGGGCGAAGGCGGTGACGGCCAGGGCGCTGCCCGCATGCAGGGTGAACATGCCGATGAGCAGCATGAGGGGCGCCGGCACCAGGAAGCGGACACGGCGGGGCGAGGGAGCAGGAAAGCGGATCACCCGACCATTGGATCTCTCCGGTTTGTTTCTGTCCACGGACTGTTGGTTGATAGACCGTGTAGTTTTGGCGGATGGATTTCACCCGGTTGCGTCTACTCGTCGAACTGGAGCGCCTGGGCACCATGGCGGCCGTGTCCGAGGTCACGGGGATGAGCACCTCGGCGATCTCCAAGCACTTCGCCGTCCTGGAGCGGGAGGCCGACGTCCCCCTGCTCGCGCCCGACGGGCGGCGGGTGCGCCTCACCCCGGCCGGACGGCGGCTGGCCGAGCACGCGGTGGACATCCTGGCCCGGGTGGAGACGGCGCGGGCGGAGTTCGAGGGCGAGGGCGAGCCGGTCGGCCGCGTCGACCTGGTGATGTACACCACGTCGGCGCCCCTGGTGCTGCCCGCGCTGCGCCGTCTGCGGCGCGACCACCCGGGGATCCAGGTCCACCTGACCGAGCACGAGTCCGAGCAGGCGCTGGACCTCCTCCAGGACGGAGAGGCGGATCTGGGGCTGGTGTACCAGTACAGTCTCCTCCCCCGGGTTTTCCCGGGGACGCTGACGGTGCGTCCGATCGGCAGCGAGGACCTGCTGCTCGTCCAGCCCTCCGAGGGCGCCGACAGCCGCACCCTGACCCGGCGCCGACTGCGTGATCTGGCCGGTGCCGCGTGGATGGCCAGCCCCTACCGGGGTGACGAGGAGGCGCTCGTACAGCGCATGTGCGCCGAGGCCGGGTTCACCCCGCGGATCGTGCACCGCATCGACAACCTGGACCTGTTCGAGGAGTTGGCCGGCGACGGTGTGGGCGTGGGGGTGGTGCCCCGGCTCTCGGCGGTGACCCGGCGCGGAGTCGCGCACGCGCCCCTGGGCGAGCTCGGCGGGGTCCGGCGGGTGTACCTGGCGGGCCGCACCGGCGGCTGGGCGTGGAAGCCGATCCGGGTGGTGGCCCGGTACCTGCACCAATCCGCCCAGAGCGTGCTGGACGACGTGCCGCCGCTGCCCGAGCCCTCCTAGGGGCGGGAGGACCCGAGGCGGGCGGGGCCGCGCTGGCCGAGGGCCGCCCGCGCCCGATCCCGTGTCCGTCGGCCCGCCGCGTGGACGGCGCCTCGTCGGCTTACTTGGACTCGGCTCGTCCGAGCGGGTCGGGGCCGGCCGTCAGCTCGTCACGCGCCGCCCGCCAAGCGGAGTCCCCGGGGTAGAGCTCGGTGCGGAGGTAGGCCCAGGTGAGTCGCCGGACCGCGGACACCCGCTCGGGGCTCTCGTCCGTGGTCTCGGCGGCGTCGTATCCGGAGATCCCGCCGAGCCCGTGCTCCGCGCCGAACAGGGTGAGCAGGGACTTGGAGCCCGGGGAGAGGAAGTACGGATCGGCGTGCCACCCCGGGCCCTGGACCGTCAGGTGGGCAGAGGCGTCCCTGTCGCCGGCGACCACGAGCGCGGGCGTCGCCATCTCGGAGAAGTCCGTGCTCAGGAGGAAGGAGTAGTTCTCGGCCACGAACTCGGTGAGGGCGTCACCGCCTCCGCCGACCGTGGCCAGCAGTACGCCCGCCCTGATCCGGGGCTCGGCCAGGTTCACCTCCGTTCCGTCGTGCGGATCGGTGAGCCGGGCTCCCAGCAGCAGGCTCGCGGTGTGCCCGCCCATCGAATGCCCGGCCACGGCGACCCTGCTTCGGTCCAGGCGCCCGAGGAGCTGTGGAACGGCGGCCTCGATCTCGTCGAGCTGGTCGAGGACGCGCGTCATGTCCTCGGCCCGCGACCGCCAGTGCATCGGCGCGTCGGGGGCGTCGGAGTCCAGGTCCAGCGAGTTCGAGCTCAGATGGGTGGGCTGGATCACGACGAAGCCGTGCGCCGCCCAGTAGTCGACGAGCGGGGCGTAGCCGTTCAGCGAGGAGAGGTGGTTCGAGTGGCCCTGGCCGTGCGAGAGGAGGATGATCGGCAGCTCGTTCCCGGTCACGGGCGCGGAGACCCGCACCTCCAGGTCCACGGCCCGGCCGGGAGCCGACAGCACCACCGGACTGACCGAGAGGACGGGGGCGGGCGGGCCGAAGACGTCGGCCGTGTCGGTCGGTTCACTCATGACGCGTGTTTCCCTTCGGTGGCCTCTGGCGTCGGTCCCACGCGGCCGGCGACGGGTGAGGCGGTCGGGAGCGCCCCGCCTCAGCTAGACTGACAAGCGGAGCGCCGTTCCTCTTAACATACGGAGCACTGCTCCGCTTTGTCAACAGCCGTCCGGGAGGAGAGCGTGGTGCCCACTACAGGCGAGTCCGGGGAGATGCCCGCCCGAAGCAGGCGGGCCGACGCGCAGCGCAACCAGCGGAAGCTGCTCGCCGCCGCCGCCGATGTGTTCGTCACCTCCGGCGTCGACGCGCCGGTCCGTGAGATCGCGGCCAGGGCCGGCGTCGGGATGGGGACGATCTACCGCCACTTCCCGACTCGGGCGGATCTCGTCGTCGCCGTCTACCGCCACCAGGTCGAGGCCTGCGCCGAGGCCGGTCCGGCTCTGCTGGCCAGCGCCGACTCTCCGTTCGCGGCACTTCGTCAGTGGGTCGGCCTCTTCGTCGACTTCCTGGTCACGAAGCACGGACTCGCCACCGCGCTGCAGTCGGACAACGACGGCTTCGAGGCGCTGCACACCTACTTCATCGACCGCCTGGTGCCCGTCTGCGAGCAGTTGCTCGACGCCGCGGTCGACGCCGGCGAGGTCAGGCCCGGCACGCGCGCCTACGAACTGATGCGCGGTGTCGGCAACCTCTGCGTCGGAGGTGACGGCGATCCCCGTTATGACCCCCGCCGACTGGTCGAACTGCTCCTCCGGGGACTACGGCGACCGCGGACATCCTGATGCCGGCGGTCAGCCCGTATGCGGCGAGGGTCCGTGCGGGCAGCGCCGAGCCGTCGGTGACGGCCCCGCCCGAGTCATTCCAGGGGTCCGGCGTCCAGCCGGACGGGCCCGGGAAGAGCCGGGTCCGGAGCGGGTGGCCGGTGCTAACCGGCGATGGCGAAGGGGCCCACGGACGGGACCGGGACCTTGCTCGCGGCCTCGCGGACGGCGGTGAGCAGGGGCTCGGGGGTGGCGCCGGCGCGGGAGAGGGCGATGATGTGCCGCCGGGCGCTCTCGCGCACCCCGCGCACCACGATCCGCGTCGTGTTCAGGCCGGTCCAGGCCAGGCGCGGCATCAGGGCGATGCCCAGGCCGGCCTGCACCAGGGCGAACACGGCGCTGAAGTCGTCGACGGTGTGCGCCACGCGCGGCTGGAAGCCCGCCCGGTGGGCCGCGCCGGACACGCACTCGTGCCAGGCCGTGCCGGGCGCGGACAGGATCCAGTCCTGGTCGGCGAGGTCCTCGGCCAGGTGGAGGCTGGTGCGGGTGGACAGCGGGTGCTGGTAGGGCAGGATCGCGTCGAACAGCTCGACCATCACCGGATCGGCGCGGAAGTCGGGGTCGCCGCTGGCGGGCAGGTGCCCGGTGGACATGGTCAGGGCCACGTCCAGGCGGCCCGAGCGCACCATCTCGGCGCTCTGTTCCGGCTCGGCCTGGACGACCTCGAAGGACCAGCCGGGGTGGCTGGTGCGCAGGCGCGCCAGGGCCGGGGCTACGAGGTCGCTGATCCCCGTGGAGAAGGAGCCGACCCGGATGACACCGCGGTCGCCCTCGGCGTACTCGGCGAGGTCGGCCGTGGCCCGTTCCATCTCCGCGAAGATGACGTGCGCGCGCTTGAGCAGGACCCGCGCGGCGCCGGTGAGCAGGAAGCGGCGGCCGTTGCGTTCGACGAGCGGGACCCCCGCCTCCCTGGCCAGGGCGGAGAGCTGCTGGGAGACCGCCGACGGGGTGACGTTGAGCGCCTCCGCGGTCGCGGCCACCGTGTGGTGGTGGTCGAGAGCCTGGAGAAGCTGGAGCCGCCGAACATCGATCATGTCGTCCAACCTAGGGCACGTACGAACGGGTTTCTGGGCGGTTTCGCTTGCGTTGCACCGTTTTGGAGCGTGATTCCGTACACACCGTCCGCTGTCCGCACAGGCCCCGGCCAGCCGGCACCCCAAAAAGAAAAAAGCGTTCTTCTTTCCCCAAGGGCATCTCACGCACCTCTTCTCCCTGTGTCGCGCGCGTCCGGGTTGATGCCGACACGTACAGTCGGTTCCACAGCTCGACCACGGGCCCCTCCATCGAGGAACCCGGAGGGGACCAGCACCCAATGCTGGTGAAACGGGGGAGAAAAACATGCAAAATTCGCTCATGACCAAACCGCGGCCTTCCGACGTGGGCATCCTCCGCTTCCGCTACCTGGGCGCACACGAACTGGAGGAGCTCGCGGACCTGTGGGGCGCCCTCCACCAGCAGCACACGGTGACCGCTCCGCACCTTGCGGACATCATCGGCCCCGTGAGCCTGGAGGAGTCCTGGAGGCGCCGCCGGGCCCAGTACGCCTCCTGGCTCACCGACCCCGACACCATGGCCATCCTCGCCGAGAGCGGTGACGACCTGGCCGGATACGCGATGGTGACCGTCCGCGACAACGCCCAGGGCAGCTGGGACCGCGGTGAGCGCGTCGCGGTCGTGCAGACCTTCGCCATCGACCCCGAGTACGTCGGGACCGGTGTGGGCTCCAAGCTGCTGGACGAGGTGCGCCACCAGCTCGCCGCCATGGGAGTGCGCGAGATCGAGTTCTCCGCGCTGGCCACGGCCTCCGAGGACATCCGCTTCCTGGAGCAGGAGGGCTTCCGGCCCTTCGTGACCACCATGGTCTGCCGCGTGGACGGCTTCGGCGCCCACGACTAGGCGTACTGTCCCGGCACGTGCCGCGCCCCCGTACCTTCTCCTGTCAGGTACGGGGGCGCGGCACGTACGGGCCCGCCTGCGACCGCGCCCTCCCGGCGCCCCCGTGGCGCCTTTCCCGCTCCGCCACGGCCGAGGAGGCGACACACCCCCGCGCCGGGGGCGGGCGAACCGCTACGCTCACCCCCGTGGCCTCCTCCGACTCCAACACCTGCAACTTCCCCGGCTGCGACCGGCCGGTGCCCCGCATCTCCTCCCCCGGTCGCCCGCCCCAGTACTGCGACCTGCCCGAACACACCCGGTGGCGGGCCTGGAAGGAACGCCAGCGCCAGGCCCAGGAGGCCGAGCGCCAGGAGGAGCAGACCCGGGCCGCCCAGGAGGACGCGACCGCGCCCACCCCCGTCCCCGGCGCGGAACCGGTCACCGCAGCGCGGCTGCGCGCCGACGACCTGCTGACCCGTTTCGCGGTCCAGAGCGAGCAGCTGGCCGCCACCCTCCAGGCCGCCACCGAGGCGTTCTCCACCATGACCGACCCGGCCTCGGCCGAGGCACAGGTGGAGGCGGCACGTCTGGCCGGGGCCCAGCACGCCGCCGAGGCCGACAGCGCCCGGTTGGAGGCCGAGAACCGTCGCCGCGAGGCCGAACGCGCCCTGCGCGCGGCCGAGGAGGCAGCCGCCTCGGCCGTGGCCGCCACCCAGGAGGCCGAGCGCATGGCCGAGGAGGCCCTGGCCGCCCGGGACACCGCCCGGGCCGAACACGACCGCCAGCACGCACTGGCCCAGGAGGCGCGGACCGAGCGCGACGCCGCCGTGGCCGAGGCCAACGCCGGTCTGGCCTCCGCCGAGCGCCGGATCGCCGAGCAGGCCGCCAGGGCCCGCGAGGAGTTGGAGCACGAGCGCGACGAGGCCGCCCGGCGCCTGCGGCACGCCCGGGCCGAGGCCGAGGGCCTGCGCGCCGAGACGGCCGAGCACGTCCGCCGGCGCGACGAGGCCGTCCTGGCCGCCGAGAGCGCCCGTGCCCGGGCCGAGCGCGCCGAGGAGCAGGCCCGCCAGTCCGCCCGGACCCTGGCCGCCGAGCGCGAGCGCCTGGACACCGAGCTGGAGCGGTCCCGCGAGCGCCTGGAGTCGGACCGGGCCGCCTCCGCCGCCGAGCGCGAGCGCCTCACCGCCGAACTCGAACGTCTGCACGTCGAGCGCGAGCGCCTGACCGGGGAGCTCGACACCCAGCGCCGGAACGCCGAGACCACCCTGGCCGAGTCCCGGGAGGCCGCCGCGGCCCGCCTGGCCCTGGCCGAGGAGGCGCGCGACCGGGCCGTGGAACGCGCCGAGCGCGCCGAGCGGCGCGCGGAGGAGGTGGAAGCGGCGGCGCGGGCCCGCGTCGAACCGGCCGAGAGCACCGAAGACGCCGGGGTGGGGGACAGGACCGCCACGGAGGCGTGACACACTTCCTTCCTCGTGTCCAGCAAGTCACCTAAGTACCGGTTCGTCCCGGTCTAGGATGGAAATCGTGCGAGATCTGGGAACCACTGGAGACACCGGGCCGATGGACCTGGATGGTTCCCCCGGCGAAGGACACGAACGCGTCGAGGTGGGCGAGCGCCCCCGTCCCAGGGTCAACCTCAAGGCGCTGTTCGGCCTGCAGCCCGGGGCCTGGGCGTGGACCACCGCGGTCAAGGCCGCCCTGTCCATGTCGCTCTCCTTCGCCCTGGCGGCGTGGCTGTTCGGCCCCGAGGTCGGCACGCTGGCCGCCCTGGGCTCCATGACGGTCCTGTACGAGAAGAAGACGCCCTACGCCTACCGCTCGGCCGCCCTGGCCCTGGTCGGCCTGGGCTTCGTGGCCAGCGTCGCCTTCGGCTCCCTCGCCGCGGCCCTGGCCCCCTGGGCCCCGGTGATCTCCATCGGGCTGACCGCCGGGATCGCCACCTGGGTGTGCGCCGCCTGGCGGGTGGACAAACCCGGCCCCCTGTTCTTCGTGCTGGTCGGCGCGATCTCCACCATCGCCCCCGGCGGACTGGCCGACGTCCCCCTCCACGCCGTGGTGGCCGCCTTCGGCGCGGCCATCGGCTGGTCGGTGTCGATGTCCGGCGCGCCCGTGCGCGCCCGCCACCCCGAGTACCGCGCCGTGGCCGGGGCCTACCGCCAGCTCGCCTCCCTGCTGCGCTCCGTGGGCACCTCCGACCTGGACCACGCCCAGCACGAGGCCTCGGTGGCGGTGGCCGAGGCCTGGCGGATCGTCCTGCTGGCACAGACACGCGGCTACCGCACCACCCCGGAGGCGGCCCGGCTGCGCTCCCTGCTGCGCTGGGTCTCCGACATACACCTGGCCACCACCCAGGTGTGCATGGCACGCCCCAAGCCGTTGCCGGAGAAGGCGGCCGACTTCGCCGAGCGCATGGCAAGGGCCGTGGCCGATCCGGCCCTCGCCCCCGACCCCGAGGAGCTGGACGATCTGCGCCGGGGCCTGCGTCCCCGCTCCCTGGAGGCCAGGCTCTACGGCCTGCTGGCCCGGGCCGCCCAGTCCGCGCGCCGCGCCTCCCACGAGGACGACGAGCAGGCGGACGTCCTGCACGACGAGCGCTATCCGGCGCTGTGGGACTCGCTGCGCTCCAGCCTGGGCCCGGACTCGCTGGTACGCCCCACCGCGCTGCGCATGTGGATCACGGTGACCGCGGCGGGCGCGTTCAGCCTGCTCATGGGACTGGACCACTACTACTGGGTGGGGATCACCACGACCGCCGTCCTCCAGGGGGGCAACGTGGTGCTGACCATGAACCGCTCCCTGCAGCGGTCTCTGGGCACCCTGGTGGGCGTGTTCGTCGGTGCCGCGCTGATCGCGACGCACCCGCCGCTACTCCTGGTCATCGTGCTCGCCGGGACCTTCCAGGGCCTCACCCAGCTGGTGGTGGGCCGCAACTTCTTCTACGCCTCGGTCCTGGTGACGCCGATGGCGCTGCTGCTGGCCGGCACCGCCGCTCCCGACCCCGTCACCGACCTGGCGGGATCCCGCGTCATCGACACCGTGGTGGGCTCGGCCTTCGGCCTGCTGGGCGCCCTGGTGCTGTGGCGCAGGACGTCGGCGACCCGTCTGCCCCAGGCCATCACGAGCGTGCTGAGGATCGCGCGCGAGTGCACCACGGCGGTCCTGGACCAGGACGTGGAGATCGGCCCGGAGCGCCGCTACCGGCTGCGCCGGGACATGCGGGCCGCCCTGGTCAACCTGCGCGGGGTCTACGACAGCGCGATCGGGGACGTGCCGCGCGCGGCCTCCACCCTGCCGCTGTGGCCGGTGGTGGTGGCCACCCAGCGCACCGGTTACCTGGCGCTGGCGGCGCTGGCGCGGGACAAGCCCGAGGCGGCGGGCATCATCACCCTGCAGCGGGTGGACCTGGCCTTCCGGGAGCTGATCTCCTCGATGGAGGAGAGGCGCACCCCGCGCATGGGCGCCGTGCCCCGGCTGCCCGCCTACCCGCGGCTCAACATGGAACTGCGTGCGCTGTCCAACGCGATGACCAGCGCGGTCGCCCAGGACGAGCGCGCGGCCCGTCAGGAGGCCGAGCGCCGGGCCCAGCGCGAGCGGCGCCGGGCCCAGAAGGACGTGGACGCCGACCTCTGACCCTCCCCTGGGCGAGCTCCGATCAGTCCGTGAGGGCGAAGGCCCGCACGGGGAAGGCGGCCATCCCGCGGACCTTGGCGGGCACCGCGAAGAAGGCGAAGCCTTCCTCCGGCAGTTGGTCGAGCAGGCACAGGTGCGAGACCACGGGGATCCCGGCGGCCAGCAGGACGGCCAGCGCGGGACGGGCGCCCTCGGCGGCGGAGGAGGTGTCGTCCACACCGACCGAGTCGATGCCCACCAGGGTGGCGCCGCCGTCGACGAGCGCCTTGGCGGCCGCCTCGGTCAGGTACGGGTGGTCGGGACGCCCGTAGGCCTCGGTCCGCCAGTGCCGGTCCCAGCCGGTGCGCACCAGCACGGCGCGCCCGCGCACGTCGAGGCCGGAGAAGGCCTCCGGGCCGATCGGGGCGGAGGAGGTGGCGGTGACGACCGCTCCGGGCAGGTCGGCCACGCGGGTCAGGTCCAGGTCGGCGAGGTCGGCGCCGTCCCGGTAGCGGTGGGCGGGCATCTCCACGTAGGTGCCGGTGGCACCGACCATCGTCACACGCCCGGTGCTGGCTTCGTGGCCGGGGGCGGCGCCGGAGGCCGCGGTGCTCTCCTCGACGGCCGGTTCCGGCAGGCCCGGGGAGGTGGTCATCCCGTCGGTGATCTGATGGCTGACGTCGACCAGTTTCGGCATGGTTGTTCTTCCTCGCTTCACGAGCGCGTCGGGAACGACCCCTGACCTGCACCAGAGGTCTAGACCATGAGCCTAGCGTGTGTGGCCCGCACCACGGCAGTGTTCCCCGGAACGGATCCGGGTCGGTCCTCCCCCGCCCCGCGGCCACGTTCCGCACGCCGGGCACCGATAAACTCGGCGCACGGACCACCGGAGCCCTCCAGTGCGTGGAGTCCTCCACCGTCCCTACCCCCGCACGGACCCCCGCCATTCATCGAGAAGAGCCGACCAGTGTCACTGTACGGAGCCGCCAAGACCGTCATCGCGCCCGCCGCCCGCGTGGTGTGGCCCCAGCGCGTGGAGGGCGCGCACAACGTCCCGCGGCGCGGCCCGCTGATCCTGGCCGTCAACCACCTGGCGCTGATCGACCCGCTCTTCGTCGGCGTGGCCTGTCCCCGGCCGGTGCGCTTCATCGCCAAGCAGGAGCTCTTCGACGAGGGGACCCTGCCCCGGCGCCTGTTCGCCCGCGCCCTGCGGGCCATCGGGCAGCTCTCGGTGGACCGGCGTCCGGGCCAGAGCGCCCGGGAGGCCATGGACAACAGCCTGGGGGTGCTGGAGAGCGGTGAGGTGTTCGGGATCTTCCCCGAGGGCACGCGTTCGCCCGACGGCCGCCTCTACCGCGGCCAGACCGGACTGGCCTGGCTCGCGCTGACCACGGGCGCCCCGGTGGTGCCGGTCGCGCTGGCCGGGACCGAGCGCATCCTGCCGCCCGGCAGGAGGGTGCCCTCCCTCAACCGGGTGAGTGTGCGCTTCGGCGAGCCGGTGGACCTGTCGCCGTGGCGGGGCCAGGCCCACAGGGCGCGTCCGCGCCGCGAGGCCACCGACGCCATCATGGCCGCCATCGCCAAACTGTCCGGCCAGGATCAGGTTCCCCGGTTCGCCGCCTCGGTCAAGGCCGAGCTTGACCAGCGGTGATGCCTCATGGGCGTGGAGCCCGGACATCCCCGCCTTCGCGCGGTGACTTTCCCCACAGCCCGTTCGGAACTCATGCACCGGTGACGCGGCGTTGACCCCTGTTTGGGGGCTCCTTCGGGAGGGCCGCGAGGGGCCCGGACCCGTCCCCGCCTGGGACGACCGCTTCCGAGGGATTCCGAAGCACCGGGGCGGCCCTGGCACCCGAGGCGGAATTCTCTACCTTTATAGTAGGTTTTCCTGGTGCCAACACCGGATAGATTAGGCAAGGCTTACCTTTTGATGGCGTCCGACTCTGGCGCGAAGACTTGGAGCTGTGCGATGACGCGACCACTGCGAGTGGGAATCGTGGGTGCGGGCCCCGCGGGGATTTACGCCGCGGACCTGCTCACCAAGGACGAGACCCTGTCCGCGTGCGGCACGTCCGTCAGCATCGACATCCTCGACAAGCTGCCCTCCCCCTACGGGCTGGTCCGCTACGGCGTCGCCCCGGACCACCCCCGGATCAAGCAGATCCAGGGAGCGCTGCACAAGATCCTGGACAAGCCGGAGATCACCTTCTACGGCAACGTCGAGTACGGCGTGGACCTCAAGCTGGAGGACCTGCGCCACCACTACGACGCGGTCATCTTCGCCACCGGCAGCGACCGCGACCGCCCCCTGGACATCCCGGGCATCGACCTGCCAGGCAGCCACGGCGCCGCCGACTTCGTCTCCTGGTACGACTCCCACCCCGACGTCCCGCCGTCCCGGCACGTCGAGGGCACCAGCGTCGCCGTGATCGGCGCGGGCAACGTCGCCGTCGACGTGGCGCGCATCCTCGCCAAGAGCGCGGACGACCTCACGAGCACCGACATCACCGACAACGTGTACGAGGGGCTGCGTGCCAAGCAGATCACCGACGTGCACGTCTTCGCCCGCCGCGGCATCGCCCAGTGCAAGGCCACTCCGATGGAGCTGCGCGAGTTGGACAAGCAGCCCGGCGTCGAGGTCATCGTCTATCCCGAGGACTTCGACATGGACGAGGGCAGCCTGCGGGCCTGCGAGGAGTCCAACCAGGTCAAGACCAACGTCAAGGTCCTGCAGAACTGGGCGATCCGCGACGAGCGCGGCGACGAGCGCCGCCTGCACCTGCACTTCCTGCACAGCCCCGTGGCCGTGCTCGGCGAGGACCGGGTCACCGGCTTTCGGACCGAGCGCATGGAGCTGACCGGCGACGGC
The DNA here is from genome assembly GCF_008638365.1 of Nocardiopsis quinghaiensis. Lineage (GTDB taxonomy): Bacteria > Actinomycetota > Actinomycetes > Streptosporangiales > Streptosporangiaceae > Nocardiopsis > Nocardiopsis quinghaiensis. Next base: position 21,049 of record NZ_ML703342.1, read on the forward strand.
GGCGTCAGGGGAACCGGCGAGTACGTCGACCACGAGGTGCAGGCCGTCTACCGCGCCATCGGCTACCTGGGCTCGCCCCTGGTCGACCTGCCCTTCGACGGGGAGCGCGGCGTCGTCCCCAACGCCGAGGGCCGGGTCCTGGACCTGGACGAGAACCCGATCGACGGCGTGTACGCCACCGGCTGGATCAAGCGCGGTCCCGTCGGCCTCATCGGCCACACCAAGGGTGACGCCCTGGAGACGGTCACCAACCTGGTGGCCGACCGCGAGTCCCTCACCCCGGCCGTCGAGCCCGACGCCGTCGCCTTCCGCGCCCTGTTGGAGGAGCGCGGGGTGCGCTACACCACCTGGGAGGGCTGGCAGCGGATCGAGGCCAGGGAGGAGGAGCTGGGCGCCGAGCGCGGACGCAAGCGCCTGAAGCTGCTCTCCCGTGAGGAACAGACCAGCGTCGCACGCCAGGAGTAGCCTCCGGCGCGCGAGCTTCCCGGCCGGTCCCGCGCCCCTCTGCGGGATCGGCCACCCCTTCCCCGTTCCGCCCCGTTTCCACCGTGAGATAGCGCATGCGCCTCATTCCCGGGTGACGGAACAACGGCTCTGTCCGATGGGTTAGAGTCACTGTTGGTCGGTGTGGTAGCAAGTGTCCCCCGGGCCTCAACTATTGCCTTCGCGGAATACCGCGTCCGGCCCCACCCCCGGGTGGGTGACCGTACGGCCAGGAGCCCCGTTGTGCCCCGCGCCGAGAGGCGACCGCCATGCCGACCCTCATCCTCGTGCCCCGCTCCCACCGAGGTGGGAGTGGGGCATCGTGGTATCTCCAGCAAACGCAGCGAAGGACGGTCAGGCGTGGACGAACGGTCCCCCCGGCAGCCGGATTCCTCCGGGCCGCCCGAAGAATCGGATGAGACCTCGGCGTACGCCCCGCGCCCCGAGAATCCCTACCGCATCCCCCGACGGTCACAGGGGGCACCTCCCACGGACACCACCGGCCTCGGTGGTTACAAGCACTCGCGACCGACGGATCCGATGGCCCCGTCCGGTCCCGCGTTCGGCGCTCCCCCGGAAGCTGCTGCCCACGGACGTCACGCCAACGCGTGGGACCCCCCTCCGGCCCCGGATCCGTCCCGCCCCGAGAACTGGGACACCCCCTACCCCTCGGCTCAGGGACCCGCCGGCGGCTGGGGCGACCCCACCCGCGAGGCCCCCGACAGCCCCCGGCCCGCTCACGGATCCTGGCAGGAGCCCTCCCCCGGCGGCCACGAGGCACCGTCGGGCCATGGCGGGGCGTGGGACGACGCCCCCTACCGGAGCGAGCCCGTCCACCACGGCGCCACCCCCTATCCGGGCAGCGCGCCCCATCCGGAAAGCGTGCCCGAGAACCTCGCGGCGTCCGCGCCCCAGTCCGGGCAGCGCCCCTCGGAGGGCTTCGAATACCTCTACAGCGGCGGCGCGGCCCCCCGCGGACCGGACGGTCCCGACTACCCCGACTACCCCGACTACCCCGAGGACGAGGGCTACGGCCCCCCTCCCCCGCCGCCGCGCAAGTCGCGGCGCGGTCTGGTCGTCGGCATCGTCTCCGCCGTGGTGGTCCTGCTGCTCGTCGGCGGCGCCGCGTCCTGGTACGTCCTGACACTGCCCCAGCCGGAGGAGGCCACCGCCGAGTACGAGGCCGCCTGGGAGGCGCAGGACTACGAGCGGCTGGCCGCGGTCACCACCGGTGGCGACGCCGCATCGGTGCTCAGCGGGATCGATTCGGGACTGGGCATCGAGTCCCTCGACGTGGAGGTCGGCGCGCCGAGCGCCGAGGGAGGCGCCGGCAGCGCCCCCTACGAGGTCACGGTCAGCCTGGCCAACGCCGGTGACTGGGGTTGGGAGGGCGAGCTCCCGCTGATCCGCGAGGACGGACAGTGGTGGGTGAACTTCTCCCCCGAGGTCGCCTACCCCGGTCTGGGCGAGGGCCAGGTCCTGGCCCGCACCGCGGTGTGGGGCGAGCGGGGCCAGATCCTCGCCGCCGACGGCACCCGGATCGACGCCTCCGGCGTCTCCGGTTCGCTGCAGATGCTCGTGGGCTCCCTGGGCGAGGCCACCGAGGAGGACGTCGAGCGGCTCGGCCCGGCCTACGGCGTCGGCGACACCATCGGCGTCGGCGGACTCCAGCGCACCTACGAGGAGCGGCTGGCCGGTGAGGCCGCCACGACCATCGTGACGGCCGACGCGGCCGCGGCCGAGGACCCCGCCTCCCTGGAGGTCACCGAGGAGAACACGGTGGCCACCCTGGACGGTTCCGACGGCGAGGACATCACCACCAGCATCGACATGGCCGTGCAGGACGCGGCCTCCAACGCCATCATCGGCTCCGGCGATCCCGCCGGGATGGTGGCCCTGCGCCCCTCGACCGGGGAGATCCTGGCGGCGGTGAACGTGCCAGGTGGGCTGAACCGTGCCTTCGAGGGCCAGTACGCTCCCGGTTCGACGTTCAAGGTCGTCTCCTACAGCGCCCTGCTGGACAACGGCATGACCGTGGACGCCCCCATGGACTGCTCCGAGGAGTACGACCCGGGCGGTTGGACCTTCACCAACGCGGGCGGCGCCGCCTACGGGGCCCAGTCGATGACCGAGGCGTTCGCGACCTCCTGCAACACCGCCCTGGTGCAGCAGGTCGTGGACCGGCTCGACGCGAACACCCTGCGGGCCAGCGCCGAGCAGTTCGGTATGAACGCGCCGCTGGACATCGGCGTGCCCACGTTCGAGCCGTCGTTCCCGGCACCGGAGGGCAGCGTCCTGCTGGGTGCGCAGAGCATCGGCCAGGGCCAGATCCTCACCACGCCGCTGCACATGGCCACCGTGCCCGCCGCGGTCGCCGACGGTTCCTGGCGCCATCCCGTGCTGGTGACCGCCCCCGTGCGGGAGGGCATGCCCGAACCCCGGCCGATCGCCCATGCCGACGCGCTGCGGACGATGATGCGCGCGGTCGTCACCGAGGGCACCGCCGAGAGCCTGCCCTTCCAGGGCGAGGTGCACGGTAAGACGGGCACCGCCGAGTACGGCACCCCCGCGGACGCGGACGACGACGGCAACCTGCCCAGCCACGCGTGGATGATCGGTTTCAAGGGCGACGTGGCGTTCGCCGTGGTGGTCGAGGGCGGTGGAGGCGGTTCGGCAGTGGCCGGTCCGCTGGCCGCGAAGTTCGCCAACGCCCTCTGATCCCGCCGAAACGAGCGGCGGGCCCCCGCGAAACCCGTGGGCGCCCCCCGAGTGGGTGGGCGCCCGCGGGGGGGCGGGGGGC
>NZ_ML703342.1:24341-66656 GCF_008638365.1 Nocardiopsis quinghaiensis
ACGTACCCCACCCCCCTCGGCCCCCGCCCAAACGCGCGGCGCGCCCCGGCGAAACCGGTGCGCGCCGCTCGTTTCGTGCGCCTCCGCGGTGGGCGCGGGTGCCGAGGCCGCTGCGGTCGGAGGCGGTCCGGTCCCTTCCCGGTTCGGAGCCCGTGTTCCTCTCAGAACAGGGAAAAGCGGACCCAAAACTGCCAATTATTACTTTAAGCTATTAGCATACTACTAAGAGTTAATACAGTTGGTCTCGGGGCAGATGTACGAACGGCGCCAAGAGAACGGTTCCCTCCGGGGTCGAGGTAGGGGAGCCGGCGCCATCGGTCTGGCAGATCGTCAGTCCGCCTCGAAAGGACACAGCATGAATCGCACGACTCTCACCCGGCTCGCCTTCGCCGCTGTCGCCGTTCCGGCCCTCGCCTTCGGCGCCCCGGCCACGGCCCTGGCGGACAGCTTCTTCTCGGGTGAGGCCAACGCGGCAGGCCCCAAGGGGGCCGTGAGCTACGACGTGAAGGCGGCCGCCTTCGACGGCCACCACGGCCACCACGGCCACCACGGCCACCACGACAAGGACGACGACAACGGCCACCACGGCGGCGGCGCCTTCTTCAAGCAGAGCGCCACCTGGGCGGGCCCCCACGGCGCCGGCTTCCACAGCGCCGTCAGCGGTGCGCGCTAGTAGGCACCGGTTCTGCCGGACGCGGAGGTCCGAGGACCGCCGCGTCCGGCGGGTGTGGCCCGACCAGTAGTCCGAGGAGGACCAATGACCCCACGACGACGAACGCTGTTCCTGGCCGTTCTGGTGTCCGGCCTGGCCCTGGGTGCGCCCTCGGTCGCGGCCGCCGACGCGAGCTTCCACGGCAGCTTCGGCGCCGCCGGCGCCGAGGGAGCCACCATGACGGTGGTCCACAGCCACGCGGGAGATGACGGGAAGGTCACCTACGAGTACGTGACCTACACGGCCTCCATGAACGGCGCCACGGTGGACAGGACCACCAGCGTCGCTAGGTGAGTTCACACGAGGGCGGGCGGTCTCCGGCCGTCCGCCCCTGGTGTGCGCGAAGGCGCCGCGACAGGCGGAGCCGCGCGTACGGAAGGTGGAAGGACATGCGGAACCGGTGGGTGCGAGGCCCCGTCCTCGCGGGGCTGGCGATGGCCCTGTGCTGCGCTGGTGTGACGGGGGCAGCCGACCCCGACGTGTCCGGGGACGGGTCCCCGCCGTCCGTCACCGGGCCCGGCGACGGACGGCCGACGCCCTGGACCGACGATGCGGAGCGCCAGGCCGAGCCCTGGCCCGAGGCCGAGGGCGAGGTCGTACGGCTGCTGAACGAGAAGAGGTCCCAGGCCGGGTGCTCCGCTCTCAGCACCGACCGGGTGCTCGCCGAGGCGGCCCGCGAGCACAGCCGGGCGAGGGCCGGGGGCGGGACGGCCGCCGGTGCACCGTTCCTCCAGAGCGCCTCGGCCGGTGACCGTGCCCGTGACCGGGGATACGACCGCGTCGCCGGCGAGGTCGTGGCCAGGGGCTTCGAGACGCCAGACGAGGCCGTGCGGGCCTGGACGGACCACTCCGGACACACCAGGGTGCTCATGAAGTGCTCCGCCAAGGAGATCGGAGCGGGTGTCGTGCACGACGAGGACGGCCCCTTCTGGACCCTGATCCTCGGCTACGGCTCCTGAACGCGCTCCCCGGCGGGAAGTGCGTCCCGCACCGCCGGTGAACGCACGACGGCGTGTGACGCGCACTCGTACAGGTGCGCGCCGCACGCCGTCACGTGTCAGGGCCTGTGGTACCGCCCGAAAGAGAGTCCTCGACGAACCGCGTCCCCGCGTCCCCGTGGATCCGCTCGACCGGGTCCACGGGTGACCCCCACGGGCGGCCCCGCCGCAACGGAGGTGTCCGCCGCCCGGCGGTGGTCAGGGTGTTCCGACCTGTTCGGTGCCGTTGGAGCCGGTGTTCGCCGGATCGGTGTCCAGAGGATGATCCCCCGGCACCGAGACGTCGGTGGTCTCCGACGTCCCGGTGGGCGTCGGCGTGGACGGTTGTGGCGCGCTCGGTGTGAGCACGAACAGCAGCACCAGCAGGCCGGACGTGACCGCGGCGATCAGAGCGCACGCCACCCACGGCCTCCAACTGGCCAGGCTGGGATCCGCCGGAGCGTCGGGATCATCGGATCCGAAGGACTCCATACGTCCGGCAAGGTCCGGCTCCTCCTCGTTGAGCTGCCGCTCGATCTCCTCGAGGATCCTTCTCTCGTGCTCTCTCAGGGACATGGCACCCTCCTCAGCCGCTCAGGGGAAGGACTGTTCGTCGCCAGGTTTCTATAGTCTCCCCCGCGTAAGCGTGAGATATCCAGATGCACACAGGTTTTCCAGTATTGGTTTTGATATCTCCCACTGGGTAGACCTATGTACTTTTTACTGACAAAGGCGATGGCATCGGGGCGCGGACCGTGTGTCACGGACGCTGTCGGGGTCAGCCCGGATAGCACTCGACCTCGGCGGCCTTGACCCCCGCCCACACCTCGTCCCCCCGGGTCAGGCCCAGTTCGGCCAGGGCCGCCGGACTGATGTCGGCGGCCAGGGACGGCCGACCCGCCAGGTGCACCCGCACCTGGTCTCCGAAGCGCTCGATCCCCTCCACCCTCAGCCGCCACACGTTGCGCGGGCTGCCGTGCGGACGCCGCGGATACAGGGCCACGGCGCGCGGCGGGAAGGCCACCAGGGCGGGGCCGTGGTGGGCCTCGTGCGCCTCCACCCGGGCGGGCCCGCCGGAGCCCCCGGGGCCACCGTTCCCGGCGGCCTCCAGGGTGACGGTGGTGCCCTCAGCCGTGCCCCGGAACAGGTTCAGCCCCACCAGCCGCGCGACGTAGGCGGTGCGGGGGCGACGCGCCACCTCGGCGGGCGGCCCCTGCTGGACCGTCCTGCCGCTCTCGATGACCGCGACCCGGTCGGCGAGCACCATGGCGTCGAGCGGGTCGTGGGTGACCAGCACCGTGGCACCGTCGAACTCCTCCAGCAGGTGGCGCAGCCGGGCACGCACGTCGATGCGGGTACTGGCGTCCAGAGCGGCCATGGGCTCGTCCAACAGCAGCAGGCGCGGGCGCACGGCCAGGGCGCGGGCCAGTGCCACCCGCTGGGCCTGGCCGCCGGAGAGTCCGCGCGGCCGGGAGCGGACGTGCTCGGACAGGCCCATGTGCGCGAGCAGCCCGGCTGCGCGTTCGCGGGCCCGGGGCCGGGACAGGCCCTGGCAGCGCGGGCCGAAGGCGACGTTGTCCAGGGCGCTCATGTGCGGGAAGAGCAGGTAGTCCTGGAAGACCATGCCGATGGGGCGGCGCTCCACGGGAGTGGCGGTCTCGTCGCGGCCGTCCACACGCACGTGGCCGTCGGTGAGGGGCACCAGTCCGGCCAGGGCGCGCAGGGCCGAGGACTTGCCCGCGCCGTTGGGCCCCAGCAGGGCGAGGATCTCACCGGGCCGGGCCCGCAGTTCCACGTCCAGGTTGAAGTCGCCCCGGTCCAGGCACAGCCGTGCGTCGAGTGCGGGCTCGGGGGCGGCGGGGAGCTCGTCGGTCGGCGCCATCAGGCGTTCGTCCATCTCTCTCGCAGGGTGGCCAGGACGGCCAGGCAGACCAGCAGCAGGACCAGGCTGAGCACGATGGCGGCCTCGGGGTCGTGCTGCATGGCCACGTACACGGCCAGCGGCATGGTCTGCGTGGTGCCGGGGAAGTTCCCGGCGAAGGTGATGGTGGCGCCGAACTCGCCCAGGGCACGCGCCCAGCACAGGACCGCGCCCGCGCCGATGCCCGGCAGCACCAGGGGCAGGGTGACGCGGACGAAGACGGTGACCCGGCTGGCGCCCAGGGTGGCGGCGGCCTCCTCGTAGCGGCGGTCCGCCCCGCGCAGCGCGCCCTCCACGCTGATCACGAGGAACGGCATGGCGACGAACATCTGGGCGAGGACGACGGCGGCCGGGGTGAAGGGGAGGGTGACCCCGAACCAGGCGTCCAGGTACCGGCCCAGGAGCCCGTTGCGGCCCAGGACCAGGAGCAGCGCCACACCGCCGACCACGGGCGGGATCACCAGGGGAACGGTGACCAGGGCGCGCACGAGGCGGCGTCCGGGGAAGTCGGTGCGGGCCAGCAGCCAGGCCAGCGGCACCCCCAGCAGCAGGGAGAGGAGGGTGGCCGCGGTGGCGGTGGACAGCGACAGCCACAGGGCCGCCAGCACCTCGGGCTCGGTGACGCGGCTGCCCATGGTGGACCAGGGCGCGCGCACCAGCAGGCCGGCCAGGGGCAGGACGAGGAAGGCGGCTCCGGCGAGCGCGGGCAGGACCAGGATCCAGGGCGGGCGTCCGGGACGTGCCCGCAGCGCCCGCCCACGCCTCGGAGCGGGGACTGGTGTGTGCTCAGGCGTCACGGTACTTCGAACCCCGCGGCGTCGAGGGCCTCCGCGCCCGTCCCGGAGCGGACCAGCTCCACCCACTCGGCGGCGAGCCCGGCGTCGGAGGCGGAGGACACGACCCCGATGGGGTAGTCGTTGACCGCCGCGTCGGCCTCGGCGAACCCGACGCCCTCGACCCGCTCCCCCGCGGAGACGACGTCGGTGGCGTAGACGAGCCCGGCGTCGACCTCGCCGAGCTCGACCTTCGTCAGGACCGCCCGCACGTCCTCCTCGTAGGTGTCGGGGGTGACCTCCAGCCCGGCCTCCTCCAGGACCGCGTCGGTGGCCGCGCCGCAGGGGACCTCCTCGGCGCAGAACGCGACGGTGGCGTCCTCACCGGTGAGGTCGGCCAGCTTTCGGACCCCGGCGGGGTTGCCCGGGGGAACGGCGATACGCAGGGTGTTGGTGGCGAAGACGGCGCCCCGCCCGCCGTGCCCCGCGGCCCAGTCGGCGTCCAGCCCCTCCCCCTCCACGACACGGCCCATGGTGGCGGTGTCGGCGGCGGCGAAGACGTCGGCGGGGGCACCGGAGTTGATCTGGACGGCCAGGTCGCTGCTGCCCGCGAAGTTGAGGACCACCTCGGTCCGCGGGTGCCGGTCCTCGAACTCCTCCGCGAGGCCGGTGAAGACGTCGGTGAGGGAGGCGGCGGCGAAGACGTTGAGCCGGCCGCCTCCCCCCGTGGCGCCGGTGTCCCCGGGGGAGCAGGCGGTGAGGGCGCTGAGGGCGAGGGCGCTCGCGGTCAGGGCACGGGACAGGACGTGCGGGAGGTGCCGGGGAGCACGGTCAGGCATGGTGTCCTCCGGTGGTCTCCACGACCACGTTGGTGGACTTGACCACGGCCGTGGCGACGGTGCCCACCTCCAGGCCGAGTTCGTCGGCGGCCTCGCGGCTCATCAGGGAGACCACCCGGTGGGGTCCGGCCTGGATCTCCACGCTGGCCATCACCCGGTCGCGGACGACGTCGGTGACCAGTCCGCGGAAGCGGTTGCGGGCCGAGGACAGGTGGCGTGCCGGGTCATCGTCGGCTCCGGCGCGCATGAAGGCGGCGAGCTCGGCGCCGTCGACCCGGCGCCGACCGGAGGCGTCGCGGGCGGCGGGCAGACGGCCGGAGTCGACCCATCGGCGGACGGTGTCGGCGCTGACCCCGAGCAGGGTGGCGGCCTCACGGATCTGGAAGGTCGGCATGGGGCCAACCTATCCTCGCATCTGCTGACGCAGAAGAACATTTTCGCCAGCAGATCAGAGCTTTTTCGCACACGATTCTGGATTATGCGACATTGCCACATTGCGACAGAGCACGGTCCCGTCGGACGGGTTCCGGCCTCCGCAAGCGAGCGGTCCCCGCCCGACGACCGTCCTCCGCCGGAGGGAGCCCGCCGTCCACCGCGGACTCCCCGGAATCAGCCGCGCACGTCGGCGACCTCGCCGACCGGCCCCTCGGCCCGGTAGTCGTCCAGGGCGGTGACCACGTACCCGGCGCCGTCCTCCAGCGGTGCGGTGTCGGTCAGCGCGGTACGCCCGGTGACGCCCACGAGGTGCTCCGCGGCCACGGCCTCGCAGCGCGCCTCCTCGGAACCGACCCCGGCCGTGTCGGCGGGCAGCCGGTAGACGGCGTAGAAGCGGGCGCCGTCGACGGCCTCCCACTCGACGTCGACGCGCTCGTCCCCGGCCCGGGCGGTGACGCCCCCGACCGCGCCGACCAGCGGTCCCTGGCCCTCGGATGCGTCGGAGCGCGGCGGCAGCGCGGGACGCGCGTAGTGGGCCCCGGCCAGCACGGCGTAGGCGTCGGCTGCCTGCTCGCGCAGGCTCCTGATGGAGAAGTAGACGTCGCCGTCGACCCCGGCCAGCTCGCCGGAGTAGTCGAGCTGGGTGCTGAGCGCGTCCTCACCGCGCCAGCCGTCCTCGCCCACCCGGTAGGCCGCCTGGCCGATGTACAGGTCCACGCCCGTACCCTCGACCTCCTGGGACCACCAGTCGGCCATGGCCTCGTAGTCGGCGGTCTCGAAGCCCCGCTTCCAGTACAGCTGCGGCGCGACGTAGTCGACCGTGCCCTCACGGATCCAGGCGCGGGTGTCGGCGTACTGGGCGTCGTAGGACTGGAGGCCCGCGCTGGACGAGCCGCTGGGATCGGTGGAGTCGTTGCGCCAGATGCCGAACGGCGAGATCCCGAAGCTCACCCACGGCTTGGCCCGCTCGATGCCCTCGTGGACGTCGGCGATGAGCCGGTCGACGTTGTCGCGGCGCCAGTCGCCCCGGTCGTCGAAGCCCCCGCCGTGCTCCTCCCAGGAAGCGTCGTCGTCGAACTCCTCGCCGCCCTTGGGATAGGGGTAGAAGAAGTCGTCGAAGTGCACACCGTCGACGTCGTAGCGCTCCACCACGTCCATGATGACCCCGACCACCCACGCGCGGACCTCGGGCTCTCCGGGATCGAGGTAGGCCTCGTCCCCGTAGTCGACCAGCCATTCGGGGTTCTGCCTGGCCGGGTGCTCCTCGACCAGGTTCTCCACGTCGGGGTCCTGGAACCCGACCCGGTAGGGGTTGAACCAGGCGTGCAGTTCCAGCCCCCGCTCGTGCGCCTCGGCCACGGCGTACTCCAGCGGGTCGTAGCCGGGGTCGCCGCCCTGCTCACCGGTGAGGTAGCGCGCCCACGGCTCCAGCTCCGAGGCGTACACCGCGTCGGCCGTGGGACGCACGTGCAGGAAGACGGCGTTGAGGCCCATGCCGGCGGCGGCGTCGAGGTAGGAGTCGAGTTCGGCCCTCTGCTCCTCGGCGGACAGGCCCGGCTCGGAGGGCCAGTCGATGTTGCGGACCGTGGTCAGCCATGCTCCGCGCATCCGGCGCTCGTTCCCGTCGTTTCCGCACGGGGCGGCCGCACCGGCCTGGTCTGGGGACTCCGCACCGGCACCCCACGGGGTGCATCCCGACAGCAGGACGGCGGTCGCGGCGGCCGTCGCCGCCCACCGGAGCGCGGCGCGCGTCGGGGGCGTGGCACGTGCCACTGGGGCCATGGGGCAGATCTCCTCCGGGGTCGTCGCACGACGCCGTCACCGTGGCGTCGCGCCGCGCACCAGAATAAGCCAGAACGTCAATTTTCAGACACGATTCAGCCAACCCGTGGACGGCCTCGCGCACTTCGGTTCCGGGAGCATCCCCACCGGTCGGCGTCGCGTCCGCCCGAAGGGCCACGAGAGGCCGCCTCTCCCCGGAAAACGGCAGGGAGTCCGTTTCCCGCACAACTCCGGCACGGAGGCACAGGGCGCGGCGCACCGCCGACGCCTCGACGGATCCGGACACACCGTCACAGACGAGGTTCTAGACTCGGGGACCGTGAACGCCGCCCTGAGCCCGCCCCACCTGTACGTACGCACCGTCTCCCTGCCCGAGGACGCCTCCAGCCTGGTGCGCCGCCTGCCAGCCGACTCCCCGCTGGCCTGGCTGACCGGCGACGAGGGGATCGTGGGCTGGGGACGGGCCGCACGGCTGGAACTGGGCGGCGACCCCGGCGCGGCCGAGCCCACCGACACCACCCGCTTCACCGAGGCGGCCCGCTGGACGAACGGCCTCATGGAGCGCTCCGATGTCCGGGACGAGGTGAACCGGCCCGGCACCGGCCTGGTCGCCTTCGGCACGTTCGCCTTCTCCCCCGCCTCCGGGGACTCGTCCCTGGTGGTGCCCCGCGTGCTCCTCGGACGGCGCGACGGCCGCACATGGCTGACCACCGTCACCGACCGGCCCGGGGAGCACCCGCCCGAGCCCCCGCGTCCCACCTCCGCGACGCGGCCGGTCGGCCCGGTCTCCTGGAGCCGGGGATCGCTGACCGACGAGCGGTGGATGGCCGCCGTGGCCGACACCGTCGAGCGCATCCACGCGGGTGAACTCGACAAGGCCGTACTGGCGCGCGACGCCTTCGCCGACGCCGGCTCCCCCATCGACGTGCGCACCCTGCTGGAGCGGCTGCGCCTGCGCTTTCCCAGCTGCTTCACCTTCTCCGTGGACGGCATGGTCGGAGCCACCCCCGAGCTGCTGATGCGCCGCGAGGGTGACCGGCTCACCTCCCTGGTCCTGGCCGGGACCCGCCCCCGGGGCGGGGACGCCGACAGCGACCGGGCCCTGGCCGAGGAACTGCTGGCCTCGGCCAAGGACGTGGACGAGCACCGCATGGCCGTGGACTCCCTGCGCGCCTCGCTGGGACCGCTCACCGAGGAACTGGACGTGCCCGAGCGGCCCCGCCTGCTCGCACTCGCCAACGTGCAGCACCTGGCCACCCCCGCGCGCGCACGCCTGTCCACCGGGGTGTCGGCGCTGGACGCGGTCGCCGCCCTGCACCCCACCGCCGCCGTGGGCGGCACCCCCACCTCCGCCGCCATGCGGCTGATCGCCGAGGTCGAGGGCATGGACCGGGGCGGCTACGCCGGTCCGGTGGGATGGCTGGACGGGGCGGGCAACGCCGAGTGGGGCATCGCCCTGCGCTGCGCCCGCGTGGACGGCGCGCGCGCCCGGCTCTTCGCCGGGGGCGGCATCGTCTCCCGGTCGGACCCGCGCTCGGAGCTGGCCGAGACCGAGTCCAAGTTCCGGGTGATGCGCGAGGCCCTCACCGACCCCGGCTGAGCCGGCGTTCACGGGCACGAAACACGGCGCCGCTAGCTTCACGCGCATGCGTATCGACATGGTTCCCTGGGACGACCCCGACGCCGGCGCACTACGGGCCGGACAGCGGGCGGAGATCGCCGAACGGTACGGCACTCCCGACTCCGAGCCCGGTGTGGCGCCCTCGGCCGACGACATCGCGGTGTTCGTGGTGGCCCGCGACGAGCGGGGCACCGCCGTGGGCTGCGGCGGCCTGCGCGACCTCGGCGACGGGACGGGCGAGGTCAAGCGCATGTACGTGTCGCCCGGACACCGGGGGTCGGGCACGGCCCCGCTGGTCCTGGCGGCGCTGGAGGAGTGGGCCCGCGAGCGCGGCTGGAAGCGCCTGCTCCTGGAGACGGGCGACCGCCAGCCCGACGCCGTGCGGTTCTACACCCGTTCGGGCTACACGCCCGTTCCGAGGTTCGGCGCCTACGTCGACTCACCGTCCTCGCACTGCTTCGGCAAGGTGCTCTGAGGACCGGAAAGAGCAGGACCGGCCCCGGCAGCCCCCACGATGGAAGCCGGGGCCGGTGGTCTTCTACGGAGGCGGGCTACCTGCCCACCTCACGGCCTCCCTTGTGCCAGATGCACACCACGGACGGGCGGGGCATGTCACCGTCGGGCCAGGTGCTGGTGGGCGCATCGAACGAGCCGCCGTCACCCGGGTGCTGCGGGGCGAGGAAGACCGTCCTGCCGTCCTTCGTGATGAAGGGGCCGCAGGCCTCCGCGCCGACCGGGACGGTCGCGAAGGTCTTGAGCTCACCGCGGAAGCGGCCCTCGACCGGCATGACGTGCAGACCGTCGTTGATCCCCAGCGAGCCGGGCTGGCCGTCGGTGGAGATCCACAGGTTGCCGTCCTTGTCGAAGGTCAGGTTGTCCGGTGAGGAGATCGGCATGACCTTGGACTTGTCGAAGCCCGCGTAGTAGGTGTCCTCGTCCTCCGGGTTCCCGCACACCAGCGGCACGTTCCACGCGAACGCGGTGGCCGCGGCGTCGTCGCCCTCCTCCACGATCTCCAGGATGTGGCCGTGCCGGTTGGGACCGCGCGGGTTGGGCTCGTCGGCCTGGCCGGGCTCACGGGCGGAGTTGTTGGTCAGCGCGCAGTACACCTTGCCGGTGACCGGGCTGGGCTCGAAGTCCTCGGGCCGGTCCATCTTGGTCGCGCCCACGGCGTCGGCGGCCAGGCGGGTGTACACCAGCACCTCCGCGACGCCGAAGCCGTCGACGAAGCTCTCGGTGTCGGTGCACAGCGCGACCCACTCACCGGAGCCGTCGAACCCGCCGTCGGAGGGCAGTGCGCCGGAGCCGTCGAACTCCTCGGCCGGGCTGTCGCCGCTCAGGCGGGCCACGTACAGCGTGCCCGAGTCCAGCAGGGTGAGGTTGTGGCGCCGCGAGCCCTCGACGTACTTCTTGGCGCTGACGAACTTGTACATGTAGTCGAAGCGCTCGTCGTCGCCCATGTAGGCGACCACGCGGCCGTCCTCGGCCAGGCGGATGGTGGCGCCCTCGTGCTTGAAGCGGCCGAGCATGGTGCGCTTGCACGGCTCGGACCCGGGGTCGAGCGGGTCGACCTCCACGATGTAGCCGAAGCGGTTGGCCTCGTGGGGGTGCCTGGCCAGGTCGAAGCGCTCCTCGACACGGTCCCAGCGGCGCCCGGGAAGCCCGGTGCCGATGCCGTAGCGTCTGGTCTCGGTCGCGCCGGAGGCTCCGCCGAAGTACTGGTGGAAGTTCTCCTCGGCGGTGAGGAAGGTGCCCCAGGGGGTCATCCCGCCCGCGCAGTTGTTGAGCATGCCCCTGACCAGGGTCCCGGTGGGGTCCTCCGCGGTCTTGAGCAGGTCGTGCCCCGCGGCGGGGCCGGTCAGGCGCATGGGGGTGGTGGCGGTGACGCGGCGGTTGAAGGCGCGCTCCCCCTCCGACAGCACCCACTTACCGGTGCGGCCGTCGCGCTCCAGCTCGACGATGGAGCCGCCGTGTGCGGCCATGGCGATGCGGATCTGCTCCTCGCTCGCCGAGGCACCGTCGGTGTACCCCGGGAACATCAGGCCCTCGTTGGTGTACTCGTGGTTGACCCACAGCAGGCCGTGGTCGTCGTCGAGCTGGTGGAAGCCGACGTAGTCGCAGTTGTAGCCGAACTGCCGGGCCTGGGCCTCGGCGGTCTGGCCGTGCACGTCGAACTCGGGTGCGTCGGGCAGGACCGGGTCGCCCCAGCGGATGACGACGTGCTGGTCGTAACCCTTGGGGATGGTGACCTTGTCGTCGGTGTTGGGCTGGACGCTCTTGAAGGTGGGCCGCGGTGAGGGGTGGGGCCGGTCGGAGCCGCGGGGGTCGGAGGCGACGGGGCCGAGCGCGGAGAGCCCGAGTGCTCCGGCCCCGGCGGTGACCGCTCCGGCGCGCAGCGCCGTGCGGCGGGAGAGCGCCTTGGCGAAGATGTCCCCGAAGTAGGGATTGTCGCTGGTGTTGGGGGCGGGGTGGAAGCAGGCGTCGCCACAGCGCAGCTGACACGTTGCGCGGGAACGGCCGCCCCCTACCTGACCGATCAACGGCAGTGGGCGGCGGCGGGGCGCGGATTCGGGCACACCTTCTCCTTGGGGATCGTGCTGGTCCGCGTGCTCCGGCCGGTGCGGGTCGAGCCGGGACGTGCGGCTTCTCCAGGTCCGGCGGGGTTCGCCACCGGTCGCTCCCGACCCTGGCCGAGGCTCCACACGCACGGGTGAAACCGAGGTAAACGCCCCTACAACTCCGGCGCATTCCCTGGTGTGTCACTCTCCAGAGTCAAATGAACACGAGCTGTTGATTCTTGCTGTGATCATGACCTGTGCGGACCTGCCCGGTCCACATGCCACGCCCGGAAAAATCCCCGGATGTGCCCCATGCCCCGCGTTGCGCCCCTCCCGGGCGGGACTCCCCCGCAGGTGACCGTTGGCCCCCGCCCGTTCCCGGCCACGTCCGCCGCACCCGCGACGCCCCTCTAGGACCGCTGGCCGCTGCGGCCGACCGGCACCACCATCGGCCCCCCGGTGACCGGGTCCTCCACCACGACCGCCTCCAGGTCGAAGGCCTCGCGCAGCAGTTCGGGGGTGAGCACGTCGGCCGGGGTCCCGCTGGCCACCACACGTCCCTCGCGCATGGTGATGACGGTGTCGGCGTAACGGGCTGCGAGGTTGAGGTCGTGCAGCACCATGACGATGGTGCGCCCGCCGTCCTGGTGCAGGTCGCGTACCAGGTCCAGGACGTCGACCTGGTGGACCAGGTCCAGGAAGGTGGTGGGCTCGTCCAGCAGCAGCAGGTCGGTCCCCTGGGCCAGGACCATGGATATCCACGCCCGTTGGCGCTGGCCGCCCGACAGTTCCTGCAGAGGGCTGTCGGCCAGCTCCAGCAGCCCGGTCTGCTCCAGGGCGTCGGAGACCGCGCGGTGGTCCTCACCCGACCACTGCCGGTACCAGCGCTGGGAGGGGTGGCGTCCCCGGGCGACCAGGTCGGCCACGGTCAGCCCGTCCGGCGCCACGGGCTGCTGGGGCAGCACGCCCAGCACCTCGGCGACCTCGCGGGTGGGCACGCGGTGGATGTCGCGGCCGTCGAGTTCGACCAGGCCCGACCTGGGCTTCATGAGACGTCCCAGGGCGCGCAGCATGGTGGACTTGCCGCACCCGTTGGGGCCGATGACGCAGGTGACGGTGCCCTCGACGATGTCGGCGTCCAGGCCGTGCACGACGGTGTGGTCGTCGTAGGCCAGGGTGAGTCCGCGCGCGCTCAGCCGTACCGGCGCGGCGACGGGTTCGGGGGTGGTGTGCGCACGAATCTGTTGTGTGGTCACGCCTGCACCTTTCGATTGCCGCGGACGAGCAGGTAGATCAGGTAGAGGGCGCCCAGGCAGCCGGTGACGATGCCGACCGGGAGCTGGACGCTGATCAGGTTGCGGGCGAGCAGGTCGGCGGCACAGGTCAGGACGGCGCCGACGAGCGCGGAGAGCAGGACGGGCGGCCGGGAGGTGCGGGCCAGACGCAGCGCGATCTGCGGACAGGCCAGCGACACGAACAGGATCGGTCCGGCGGCCGAGGTGCCGAAGGCGGCCAGGAGCACGGCCAGCACCAGCGTGGTGGTGCGGGCGAGTTCCAGACGCACGCCCAGGCTGCGGACCACTTCGTCGCTGTAGGAGAGCACGTCCAGGGTGCGCGCGGCGACCAGGGCCAGGGGCAGTACCAGGACCAGGGCCACCGTGACGGGGAGCGCGTCCTGCCAGGTGCTCATGGCCAGGCTGCCCGCGATCCAGACCATGGCGCGGCCGGTGTCGCTGACGTCCCCCAGGGTGAGCATCCACAGGGTGAGGTTCATCAGCACGGTGGACACGCCCACACCCACCAGCAGCAGGCGGAAGCCGTCGATGCCGCCGCGCCAGGCGAGCCCGTAGCACAGGGCCCCGGCGGCCAGGCCGCCGGTCAGTGCCAGGGCGGGCACGCCGATGTCGGCCAGGGGCCCGCTGATGATGCCGTAGCTGCCGCCGAAGGCCATCACCCCGACCACGCCCGCGCTGGCGCCGTGGGTGACGCCCAGCAGGTCGGGGCTGGCCAGGGGGTTGCGCATGATGGTCTGGGTGATGGCGCCCGCGGCGGCCAGGGCGGCCCCGGCGAGCATGCCCACCACCACGCGCGGCATGCGCACACGCCAGATGGTGAAGTAGTCGTCGTAGCTGGTGCCGACGACGTTGGCCCACACTCGGTCGGGCGGGATGAACGTCGATCCGACGGAGAGGTTGAGCACCACCAGCACGAACAGGACCAGGGCGGTCAGCAGGCCGACGGCGACCAGGCGGGGACGCAGGGGGAAAGAGACCGGGCCCATGCGGACGGCCCGGCCCCGGCGGGCCAGACGGTCGTCGGCCCGCTGCCGGGCGTCGTCGGGGGCGAGGGTGGAGGTCATAGTGAGAGCAGCCTCCGGCGGCGGACGATGTGGATGAAGAAGGGGGCGCCGAGTATGGCCAGGACCACGCCGACCTGGAGTTCGCCCGGCGGGGCGAGGAAGCGGCCCAGGACGTCGGCGGTCAGGAGCAGGGCCGCGCCCATCAGCGCCGAGTAGGGCAGCAGCCAGCGGTAGTCGGCGCCGACGATGCCGCGGGCCAGGTGGGGCACGATGAGTCCGACGAAGGCGATGGGACCGCAGGCGGCGACGGTCACGCCGGTGAGCAGGGTGATGGCGAGCAGGCCGGTGACGCGGGCGCGGCCGATTCGGAAGCCCAGTGCGCGCGCGGTGTCCTCGCCCAGGGCCAGCGCGTTGAGGGCGCGGGTGTTGGTCAGGGCCAGGACCGCGCCGAGGACGACCACGGGCAGCATGGGGCCGAGGATCGCGGGGTCGCGGCCCACCAGGGAGCCCACCCGCCAGAACCGGAAGTCCTCCATGGTGGACTGGTCGAGCAGGACCAGACCGGAGGTCAGGGAGTAGGCCATCCAGCTCACGGCGGTCCCGGCCAGGGCCAGGGTGATGGGTGTGGGGCCGCGTCCGGGGACCGAGCCGATGGCGTAGACCAGGACCACGGCCACGGCGGCGCCCGCGAAGGCGAACCAGGCCTGGGTGTACAGGGTGGTGGTGTCGAGGAGCATGATGCCCAGCACCACGGCCAGGGCGGCGCCGAAGGTGACGCCGAGGATGCTGGGATCGCCCAGCGGGTTGCGGGTGTGGCCCTGCATGAGGGCGCCGCCCAGACCGAGGCTGATCCCGGCGAGCAGTCCGAGCGCGGTACGCGGCAGCCGGATCTCGTTGACGATGATGTCGGCCTCGCCTCCCGCGGTGGAGGTCAGGGCCAGCCACACGGTGCCGGGGCTGAGGCCGCGGGCGCCGACGAGCACGCTGGCCAGGACGGCCAGGCACAGCAGCAGGAGCATCAGTCCCAGGCCCGAGATCCGGCGCGCCCGGCGAGCCGCGACCGCGCCGCCCGCGGTGGTCGTCGGGGCCGGCGCCGTGGGGGTTCGCGGCGGCCCGGTGGTCTCCCTCACCCGGTCTCCCAATCATGACGAAGGCCAGGCCAACCTAACTTAGGTTTGCCTAGCCACAGTTGAATGCTCTAAGTTTGCCACGTCTCGGACGAAGACGACACATCTCCTGATGATGTGTATCGCTTTCGTGTCAACAGAACAGCTTTTCCCTGATCCCCTGAACCGACCGGAGCTCCACCATGACCACTCTCGCCCACCTGCGCCGCGCGGGCCTGCCCCTGGCCGTCGCGGCCTCCCTGACCCTGGTGACCGCCTGCGGCGCGAGCGGCCCGGAGGAGGACGCTTCCACCGGATCCGGGGAGGAGAGCGCCGAGGGCTTCCCGATCACCGTCGAGCACGCCATGGGCGAGACCGAGATCCCGGCCGCACCCGAGCGTGTGCTGCCGCTGGACTCCACCTACGTGGACGCCACCCTCGCCCTGGGCGGCAACGTGGTGGGCTTCACGCAGATCGCCGAGGGCCAGGACGCCCTGCCCGAGTACCTGCTCGGGAGCGACTGGAACGTGGGCAGCGCCGAGGAGGCCGAGTCGGTGGGCCTGCTGTGGGAGATCGACCCGGAGCTGGTCGCCCAGAGTGAGCCGGACCTGATCCTGTCCGCCGAGGTCCGCCACGGCGACGGCTACGCCCAGCTCTCCGAGGTCTCCCCCACGGTGATGTCGGAGACCACCGGCGCCACGTGGAAGGAGAACCTGCGCCTGAACGGCGAGGCGATGGGCATGGCCGAGGAGGCCGACCGCCTCGTGACCGAGTACGAGGAGCGGGCCGCCGCCATCGGCGAGGAGATCGCCGGGTCCGCGGACGGGGAGCTGCCCACCGTGTCGGTGGTGCGCTTCGCCGGTGACGCCGACGGCGTGCGTCTGTACAGCCGCAACTCCTACATCGGCGTGGTCCTGGACGACCTGGGCCTGCCCGCCAGCGAGGGCACCGCCACCGACACCGAGGAGATCGTGACCTACCACAGTCCCGAGCGCCTGATGGACCTGGAGGCCGACCGCATCCTGGTGTCCACCTACGACGACGGTGTCGGCGAGGTGGACAAGGACAAGGAGCGCTACACCTCCAACCCGCTGTGGAGCGAACTGGAGGGCACCAAGACCGAGGTGGACGACGCCTACTGGATCTCCGGCGTGGGCCTGATCGCCGCGCACGCCGTGCTGGACGACGTCGCCGAGATCTTCGAGGTCGACCCCCAGCGCTAGGCCGTGTCCTCTCCGGGGCTCCGCTCCGCCTCGCCCCGTGTGCGAGCGCCCCATAGGCGGGAACCCTCGGATCCTCCAGGACCCCGCCGGCGCCCGGACCACGCCCCCAGGGGCCGAGCCGGTGTTCCCACCACCGGGCGGTTCGGGACGGGACCCGTCAGTCGGGTTCCGTCCCCGTCGCCTGCCGTGTGCCGCGCACACGGCGTGTCCGACCCACCACGCTCACCGGAGGAATCCTCCATGGAACCGCCCCGCTCCTTCGAGCACACCCCCGCACTCCCCGCCGAACGGATCCCCGAGCGCGTGCGCCGGGCGGCCGTGGACCTGGCCGACGGCACCGGTTCCGGCTACGTCTACGACCCGGCGCTGGCCGCCGACCGGGTCCGCACGCTGCGCAAGGCGCTGCCCCCATGGGCCCGGGTCTACTTCGCGGTCAAGGCCAACGGCTTCGAGCCGGTGCTCTCCCACCTGGCCGAGGCGGTGGACGGGTTCGAGGCGGCCTCCCTGCACGAGGCGCGCACCGCCCTGGCCGTGCTGCGCACCCGGCGCGAGGAGGCCGGCGGGCGGATCGCGGTGAGCGGCCCGGGCAAGACCCCCGAACTGCTGTCGGGGCTGGCCCGCCTGCGCGTCGAGCGGGGCGCCGACGTGGTGGTCAACGCCGAGAGCGAGCTGGAGCTGTACCGCGTCTCGGCCGCGGCACGCGAGGCGGGCACGGTGCTGCCGGTGGCCCTGCGCGTCAACCCCGAGCACGTCCCGGTCAGCGGGGCACTGGTGATGGGCGGCACCCCGGGCCCGTTCGGTGTCCCCGAGCCCCTGGCCGCCGACGCCGTGCGCACGGCCCTGTCCCTGCCCGGGATCGACCTCGTGGGCTTCCACGTGCACGCGGTCAGCGGCAACACCGACGCCGCCGCGCACGCCGCCTACGTGCGCTGGTGCCTGGAGTGGGCGCGGCGGACGGCGGACGCGCACGGGGTGGACCTGCGTCTGGTGGACGTGGGCGGCGGTCTGGGCGTGCCCTTCGAGGAGGACGAGGACGACTTCGACCTGGAGGGGTTCGGCGCCGCCCTGGCGGAGCTGCCCGACCCGGGGGTGGAGGTGGTGCTGGAACCGGGGCGCTGGATCGCGGCCCCCACCGGCTGGTACGCGGCGCGGGTGACGGACGTGAAGTCGGCCTACGGCGGCTGCTTCGCGGTGGTGCGGGGAGGGATCAACCACTTCCAGCTCCCCACGTCCTGGGAGATCCGCCACAACTTCGCGGTGCTGGAGGGCGGTGCGTGGCCCGACGGGGTGCCCCGGCCGGGGGCGAGCGGGGAGTCGGTGACGGTGTGCGGGGAGCTGTGCACCCCCGAGGACGTGTTGGCCAGGGACGTGCGGGTGGAGTCCCTGCGTGCCGGTGACGTGCTGGTCTTCCCCAACGCCGGTGCCTACGGGCACGAGTTCGCCATGCCCGCGTTCCTGGCGCACCCGGCGGCGCCCCGCCTGACCGTGGACAGCCGCACGCCCTGACCGGTCGTGTGTCCTGGATCACTCCGAGCCCTACATACCTTGACATGATTAGGTAAGCCTGCCCTAATTTACTGCGGCTCCGGTGTGCGCCCCCGCGCACATCCGGGGTCCGCCGCAGAGTGCCCGCGTCCCGACGAAGGAGCCCCCGTGCCCGTGCCGCCCTCCACCACCGCCGCCACGACCGCGCCGACCGAACCGGCCGGATCCGTCACCGCCTGGAGGGTCGACAACCTCACCGGCGCCGACGTGCTGGCCGACCCCGCCCCCTGGACCGACGCCTACGAGACGGTCTACGCCGACGTCCTGCACCTGCCCGACCACAGCGCCCCGCCCTTCGCCGAGCGTCTGGCCTTCAGTGCGAACCGCCCGGGTTTCCGGCTCACCGCTTGCCATGTGGACGGCGAGCTGGCCGGATTCGCCTACGGCTACACCCTGCCGCCGACCACCGGCTGGTGGAACGGGTTCGTCCCGCTGCCGGGCGTGGACGCCGAGGACGTCACCGCCGAGCGCCCGGGCCGGACCTTCGCCATGTGCGAGGCGCTCGTGCACGCCCCCTTCCGCGGCAGCGGCATCGTGGAGCACTCGATGCCCTTCTTCCTCAGCGGACGCAAGGAGGAGCGCGCCGCCGGACTGGTGGCCGAGACCAACACCCACGCGCGGGACATCTTCCTGCGCAACGGCTGGCAGCACGTGGGCGACCTCGCCCCGCACCCGGGCTGGCGCGGGCACCACTGCCTGCTCATGCCGCTGCACGGCTGACGGCCCCACACTCCCTCCACACCGCGAAGGCCTCTCCCCCGCCGGGCCCGCGGCCCGGACACGCCCCTCGCCCGACTCCGCGCGCCCATGATCGACCACGGAAAACTGGAGCCCGACGCCCATGCCCATCACTCCGAGTGTTGACTCAGTCGCCACCGGCACCGGGGCGCCCGGCCCCCGTGCCTGTCCCGTGCCCACCAGCGCGGCGACACTGCTGGCCGACGGGCTCGCGGGAGCGCCCGGCGGACCGGCCACGGTCGCGGCCCTGGTCGAGGCGGCCACCCGCGCCCTGGCCGGGGCCTGCGCCGAACGCGAGGGCCCCCTCCCGGCCCAGACCCCGCGCCAGGTCGCCGACGCGGTCCGCGAGGCGCTCGGCCCCCTCGACGGCGCCGCTCCCCCGGGCCCCGGACACACCGTCGCCGCCGACGTCCTGACCCGGCTGACCCGTGCGCTCGCCGCCGGGGCCGCCGACCCCGCCCACCCCCGCTGCGCCGCACACCTGCACTGCCCGCCCCTGGCGGTGGCGGTGGCCGCCGACACCGTCGCCTCCGTCCTCAACCAGTCCCTGGACTCCTGGGACCAGGCGCCCGCCGCCACGGCCATGGAGACCCAGGTCGTCGCCGAACTCGCCGACCTCGTCGGCTACCGGGGCGAGCACGCGGGCGGCGTGGTCACCTCCGGCGGCACCGAGTCCAACCTCACCGCCCTGCTCCTGGCCCGCGACCACGCGCTCACCGCCTCCCCCGACCGCGACGCCAGCCGCCACGGTGTGGCCCGGGCCGCCGACGGAGCGCGTCCCCGCATCCTGTGCGGGAAGGTCGCGCACTTCTCGGTGCAGCGCTCGGCCGCCCTGCTGGGGCTGGGCGAGGACGCCGTGGTCACCGTCGAGGTCGACTCCCAGCACCGGATGCGCCCCGCCGCCCTGCGCGAGGCCCTGCTGCGCCTGCGCGCCGACGGGGACCTCCCGGTCGCCGTCGTGGCCACCGCCGGAACCACCGACCTGGGCGGCATCGACCCGCTGGGCGCCATCGCCCACATCGCCCGCGAGTTCGGCGTGTGGCTGCACGTGGACGCCGCCTACGGAGGCGGACTGCTCTTCTCCCGCCGCCTGCGCGGACTGCTCGCCGGGCTGGAACGGGCCGACTCGGTCAGCATGGACCTGCACAAACTCGGCTGGCAGCCCGTGGCGGCCGGGATCCTGCTCACCCGTGAGCGCGCGCTGTTCGCCCCGCTCTCGCGCTCGGTGGACTACCTCAACCCCACCGACGACGAGGAGGCTGGGTACCCCAGCCTGCTCGGCTACTCCCTGCGCACCACCCGCCGGGCCGACGTGTTCAAGATCGCCGTCACCCTGCGCGCCCTGGGCACGGACGGCCTGGGCCGCCTGGTGGACCTGTGCCGCGACCTGACCCTGCGCACCGCGGCCCACGTGGTCGGCGAACCCCGCCTGGTCCTGGCCGCCTCGCCCTCCCTGACCACCGTCGTGTTCCGCTACGACGCCGGTGAGCACAGCGACACCGTCAACGCCCGGCTGCGCCGACGCCTGCTGCGGGAGGGCCGGGCCGTGGTCGGACGCACCCAGGTCGAGGGCCGCGTGTGGCTCAAGCTCACCCTGCTCAACCCCGACACCACCCCGGACGACACCGCGTCCCTGCTCGCCGAGGTCGTCGCCGCGGGCGACGCCGAGGCCGCCGCCCTGAAGGAGTCCCGTTGACCTCCGCCCAGCCGACCAACGCCCCGCTCCCCCGCCCTGACGACGGCCGCGTGCACGACCTGGTGGGTGTGGGCCTGGGCCCGTTCAACCTGGCCCTGGCCGCGCTCGCCGACGCCCTCCCCGGCCTCAGCGCGCGTTTCCTGGAGGCGCGCCCCTCCTTCTCCTGGCACCCCGGCCTGCTGCTGGAGGGCGCCCGCCTGCAGGTGCCCTTCCTCGCCGACCTGGTCAGCCTGGTGGACCCCACCAGCCGGTGGTCGTTCCTGTCCTACCTGCACGAGCACGACCGGCTGTTCCCGTTCTACTTCTCCGAGCACTTCCACGTGCCCCGCCGCGAGTACGACGACTACTGCCGCTGGGTCGCCCACCGGCTTCCCTCCTGCCGCTTCGACGCCCGCGCCACCACCGTGCACCACCACGAGGGCGTGTTCACCGTGGAGTACGCCGACGCCCGGGGCACGCACTCCACCGTGCGCGGACGCGCGCTCGTGCTGGGCATCGGCACCGAACCGGTGCTGCCCGGACCGCTGGCCGACCTGGTGGGCGAGCGGGTCTTCCACGCCGCCGACTACCTGGACCGCGCCCCCGGCCTGGCCGGGCTGGGCGACGTGACCGTGCTGGGCTCGGGGCAGTCCGGCGCCGAGGTCTTCCTGGACCTGCTGCGCTCGCCCGCGCACCGCGACACGCAGGTGAACTGGCTGACCCGCTCCCAGGCGTTCGCGCCGATGGAGTACTCCAAGCTGGGGCTCGAACACTTCACCCCGGACTACACCCGCTACTTCCACACCCTCCCCCAGCACGTGAAGGACCGGGTGGTGCCCGAACAGTGGCAGCTGTACAAGGGCATCAGCGGTGACACCATCGCCGAGATCCACGACGTGCTCTACGAACGCGGTATCGCCGGGGCCCCGGTGGGCGCCTCCCTGCGTGCGCAGTGCGAACTGGTGGAGGCCCACGCCGACGGCGAGGGGCTCGTCCTGGTGTTCCACCACCGCGAGCAGGACCGGGACTTCACCGTGCGCACCGACGCGGTCGTCGCCGCCTCCGGCTACGCCCAGCGCAGCCCGGACTTCCTGACACCGGTGGCCAAACTGCTGCGGACCGACGCCCGGGGACGGCCGGTGATCGGCCAGGACCTGCGCCTGGCCACCGAGCCGGAGCTGACCGCGCCCATCCATGTGCAGAACGCCGAGCTGCACACGCACGGTGTCGGCGCCCCCGACCTGGGGCTGGGCGCCTGGCGGGCGGCCACCATCCTCAACAGCCTGACCGGACGCACCGCCTACCGCCTGCCCGCGCGAACGGCGTTCACGTCCTTCGGGGCCCCGGCCGGGGAGGGGCGGTGACCGACCCGGCCTTCCGCCGCCTGTACCTGCTCGTCATCCTGTTGCACCTGGTGGGGGACGTGGCGCTGAGCCCGTTCTATCCGCAGCTGTTCGAGCGGTTGTTCGGGGTCACCGACACCGCCGCGACCGGAACCTTCATCTGGGTGTGCCGGGCCGCCGCCCTGGCGGCCATGCCCCTGTGGGGCCTGGCCGCACGCCGCGCGCCCATGCGCACCCTGGTGGTGGGCGCGCTGGCGGTGGCGGCGGTGCTGGAACTGGTCCTGGCCGCCGCGCCGACGTACACGGTGTTCCTGGTGCTGTCAGCGACGCAGGTGGTGGTCACCATGGCCTTCACCCTGGCCTATCCGGCGTTCGTGGGCACCGGCCGCGACCGGCTGTGCGACGTGACGCTGTTCGCCTACGTGGTCAACGGCGGGGTCGTGGTGGCCACCGTCCTGGGCGCCGCCGTCATGGCCCTGCCCAACCCGCGCTACGGAATCGCGGCGTGCGCGCTGCTGTACGTGGCGCTGGCGGCGCTGTGCCACCGCCACCTGCCCCGCACGGCCGACCGCACGGCGATCGTCCCCGCTGCGAGCGAGGGGGCCGCCTCCGGCGGTACCGGGCACGAGGGCGCACGCGCGGACGGACACCCCGCCCCCGGGGCACCCGGAGGGGGCGCTCCCCCGGACAGCGCCCCCTCGGGCGGCGGAGCCGCACGCGCGGCCACGACCGCACTGGTGGCGGTGTGCGCGGCCGTGCTGGCCGCCGAGACCGCCCGCCTGGTGGTACGCCCCTTCTTCACCCTCTACGCGGAGGACGGCGGAACGGGCACCACGGCGGCGGCCGTGCTGTTCCTGCTGCCCCAGGCGACGGTGCTGGTGGTCCTCCCGCTGGCGCGCCGGGCGCACGCCCTGCTGGGCCGGGCCCTGCTGCCGACCGCCTGCCTAGTGGCCGCCCTGGGCCTGCTGGCGCAGTTCCTCGCCCCCGACCCGGTCCTGCTCGCCCTGGGGCGCGTGGCGTTCGGCGCCGGGCTGGGCCTGGGCCACGTCGCCCTGGACCTTCGGGTGTTCGAGGCCACCGGGGCACGCGGACCGGCCTTCTCGGCGGTGGCCACCGTGCGGGTGGGCGCGACCCTGATCAGCCCCGTGCTGGCCACCGCGCTGGCCGGGGCCGGCCTGGGACTGCCCCTGGCCGCGGGGGCCGCCCTGTTCGGCGTGCTCGCCCTCACCCTGGCCCTGCTGCCCGCGCATCCGCCTCCCAGCGCCACCGCCCCCGAACCCGAGCCCGCGCCACAGACCACGACCGCGCACCGGACGGAAGACACACAGCATGCCTGAGACCACACAGACCACCCACGCCGCCCACGAGGACGCCTCCACCGTGACCACCGACGCCGACACCTGGCGCCGCGCCGGACGGCGCCTGCTCGCCCACATGATCGGCGAGATGGCCTACGAGGAGATGGTCCTGCCCCGGCCCGAGCCCGGCGACGACGCCTGGACCCTGGCCGTGGACGGCGGGGTGGCCTACGCCTTCACCGCGCGCAGGGGCGGGTTCGGCTCCTGGCACGTGGACCCCGACTCCCTCACCCGCACCACCGACCGCGGCCGGGAGCCGGCCTGGGACCCCACCCTGTTCGTCACCGACGCCCAGAAGACCGTGGGCCTGCCGGGCGACTCCCTGGCCGAGGTGGTGCGCGACCTGATGGCCACGCACGCCGCCGACGCCCGCCTGACGGCCGCCTCCCCGGGCGCCGCCGCGTTGGCCGACCTGCCCTACGAGGACCTGGAGGGATACCAGACGGGGCACCCCTGCATCTTCGTCAACAAGGGACGCCTGGGCTTCTCCGCCGCCGACGCCGCCCGCTACACCCCCGAGGCGCGCGGCGCCTTCCACCTGGTGTGGATCGCCGTCCACCCCGACCTGGGCCGCTTCCAGGCGATGGCCGGGACCGACCGCGCCGGTCTGCTGGAGGGGGAGCTGGACGCCGACCAGCGCGCCGCGTTCGCCGAGCGGATCCGCGAGCGGGGCGGTGACCCCGACGCCTACCTGTGGTTGCCGGTGCACCCCTTCCAGTGGGACGAGGTCGTCGCCCCGCTGTTCGCCTCCGAGATCGCCCTGGGGCGCCTGGTGCGCCTGGGGCACAGCCGCGACCGCTACCGGCCCTTCCAGTCCATCCGCACCCTGATGAACCTGGACCGGCCCGACCGGCTCAACGTCAAAGTGCCCCTGATGATCCGCAACACCCTGGTGTGGCGCGGGCTGTCGGGCACCCAGACCGGGTGCGCCCCGCACACCAGCACCTGGCTGCGGGACCTGGCCGAGCGCGACGCGTTCTTCGAGCGGACAGGGGTGGCCATGCTCGCCGAGCGCGCCTCGGCCACCGTCCCCCACCCGGTGTTCGACCAGATGCCGCAGGCCCCCTACCGCTTCCACGAGCTGCTGGGCACCATCTGGCGCGAGCCGATCCACCACCACCTGGCCCCGGGCGAGCGCGCCCGCACCATGGCGTGCCTGCTGCTGGAGGGCGCCGACGGGCGCGCCCTGGCCACCGAGCTGGTGGAGCGCTCCGGGCTGGGCGCCGAGGAGTGGCTGCGCCGCTTCCTGGGCGCGCTGTTCCCGCCCGTGCTGCACTACCTGTACCGGTACGGGGCCTCCTTCACCCCGCACGGGGAGAACGTCGTGCTCGTCTTCGACGCCGACGAGGCCCCCGTGCGCATCGCGCTGAAGGACTTCGGCTCGGACGTGGAGCTGCTGCCCTTCGACCTGCCCGAGTACGCCGAGATCCCCGACCACGTACGTGCCGTGCTGCACCGGTGGAAGCCCGAGGAGCTGGCGCACTCGGTGCTCTCCGCGATCTGCGCCGGGCACCTGCGCTTCCTCGCCGACATCGTCCAGCGGCAGCTGGGCGTGCCCGGCGACCGACTGTGGGAACTGGCCCGCGAGCAGGTGCTGGCCTACCAGGAGCGCTTCCCCGAGCTGGCCGAGCGCTTCGCCTGGTTCGACCTGCTGGCCCCGAAGGTGGGCCGGGTCGCCCTGAACCGCGAGCAGCTGATGGGCGGCGGGTTCCACGAGCGCGCCGAACGCGACGCCGAGTTCGACGTCATGCACGGCCTGGTCGACAACCCGCTGGCCGCCCCGGAGGCCGGGCGGTGAGCCGCCCCGCGCTCGGCGACGGCGCGGCCGCGCCCGCCACCACCACGACCCCGGAGACACCGATGCACACCCACCCCGCCCCGGGCGCCGCGCCGGCCACGGCCCACGCCCCGGACACGGCCGACGGCCGGTCCGCCCCGACCCCCGCCCCGGCGGCGCACGCCGAGGAGTCCGCTCCGGTCACCGGCACCGCCGCGGACGGGAACGCGGCACCGCCGCCGCTGCCGGTGCCCTCCGAGCTGACCCGCGAGCACTGGCGCCGGGCCGGTGACCACCTGGCGGCCAAGATGCTCGCCGAGCTGTGCTTCGAGTACGCGCTGCGCCCCGAGCCCGGAGACGGGCCCTCCGGCCACGACGGCACCGGCCCCTGGCGTGCCCGCGTCCATCCCGGAGCCGCCTACCTGTTCCGGGGGCGGCGCACCACCATGGACGGCTGGAGGGTCGTGCCCGGCACCGCCCTGCGCGAGGCCGCCGACGGCACGACCGCGCCCGCCTCGCCCTTCGCCCTGCTGCGCGACCTGGGCACGGCCGGAACCGTGGACCCGGCGGTGGAGGCCTTCACCGTCGGGGAGCTGACCGCGACCCTGAGCTCCGACGCCCGCCTGGCCGAGTCCGCCACCACCAGCGCCGACCTGGCCGACCTGCCCCACGCCCACCTGGAGGGCCACCAGGGCGGCCACCCGTGGATCTTCGCCAACAAGGGCCGGGTGGGCTTCTCCGCCCGCGACCGGGCCCAGTACCCGCCCGAGGCCCTGCGGCCCGTCCGCCTGCCGTGGATCGCCGTGCACCGCTCCCTGGCCGAGCACCACGGCGTGCCCGGCCTGGACCAGGAGGCGCTGCTCGCCGGTGAGCTGGGCGCGGACCTGACCGCGCTGTTCACCCGGAGGCTGGAGGAGGCCGCCCGGCGCACCGGCGCCTGGGCCGCCGAGTTCGTGTGGCTGCCGGTCCACCCCTGGCAGTGGGACGAGGTGGTGGTGCCCCTGTTCGCCGCCGAACTCGCCGAGGGACTGATCGTGCCGCTGGGCGAGGCCGCCGACGACTACCTCCCCCAGCAGTCCATCCGCACCTTCACCAACCTCACCCGCCCCGACCGGCTCAACGTCAAGCTGTCCCTGGCCATCCTCAACACGATGGTCTACCGGGGCATCCCCACCGAGCTGTGCAGGGCCGCGCCCGCCAGCACCAGGTGGGTGCACGCCCTGTACGAGGGCGACGACTTCCTGTCCCGGCGGTGCCGGGTGATCCTGCCCGGCGAGGTCGCCGCCGTGGCCGTGCGCCACCCGGTCCTGGAGGACATCCCCGACGCCCCCTACCGGCACCGGCAACTCCTGGGCGCCCTGTGGCGCGAACCGGTCACCCAGCGGCTGGACCCGGGCGAGCGCGCCCGCACCCTGGCCGCGCTGCTGCACGTGGACGGCGGGGGAAGGGCGTTCACCGCCGAGCTGGTGGAGCGCTCGGGGCTGGACGCCGAGGAGTGGCTGCGCGCCCTGTTCCGCGCCGTCCTGCCGCCCGTCCTGCACCTGCTCTACCGGTACGGGCTGGCGTTCAACCCGCACGGCGAGAACGCCATCGTGGTCTACGACGACCGCGACCGCCCCGTACGGCTGGCGGTCAAGGACTTCGTGGACGACATGAAGCTGCTGGACACCGACCTGCCCGAGTACTCCGGCCTGCCCGCCGAGGCGCTGGGCGTACTGATGCGCTTCAACGCCGACGAGCTGACCTCCTCCATCGCCAAGTCCCTGTTCGTGGGCCACTTCCGCTACCTGGCACCTCTGGCCCAGGAACAGCTCGGGGTGGCAGAGGAGCGGTTCTGGGAACTGGTGCGCGCCGAGGTCGACCACTACCAGGGGGAGTTCCCCGAACTCGCCGACCGGTTCGCCCTGTTCGACCTCGCGGCGCCCTCCTTCGAGCGCGTGTGCCTGAACCGGGAGCGACTGCTGGGCGGCGGCTACCACGACCGGGCCGAACGCGACGCCGAGTTCCACATGGACGCCCCGCCCGTCCCCAACCCGCTGCACACCGCCGCCCGGACCGGGGAGCACGCGTGAGCCCGCTGATCGGAGACGACCTGCCGCCCCTGCGCGAGACCCTGCCGCCCGCCCCGCCACCGCCGCCCTTCCCCGTCCCGCTGGAGAGACTGCGCGAGGACGCGGCCACGGGAGCGGTCACCGACGTGATCGTGGCCCTGCCCGACCTGCAGGGCCGGGTGCAGGGCAGCCGCCTCAACCCGCGTGACTTCACCGACCGGGTGCTCTCACAGGGCTTCGGCGCATGCCTGTACCTGCTGGCCACCGACGTGGAGATGGAGTCGCGGCCGGGGTATGCCACCGACCCCTGGGGCGGCGGCCTGGGCGACTTCTCGATCGTGCCCGACCCCGACACGCTGCGCTACCTGCCCTGGGACCCGGGCACCGCCCTGGTCCTGGGCGACGCGCGCGACGCCGAGGGCCGACCGGTGCCGGTGGCGCCGCGCCAGGTGCTGCGGGCCCAGCTGGACCGGTTGGCCGAACGCGGCTGGCACGCCCTGGCCGGGACCGAGCTGGAGTTCCTGGTCTTTCGCGACTCCTACCAGG
Organism: Nocardiopsis quinghaiensis; assembly: GCF_008638365.1. Classification (GTDB taxonomy): domain Bacteria; phylum Actinomycetota; class Actinomycetes; order Streptosporangiales; family Streptosporangiaceae; genus Nocardiopsis; species Nocardiopsis quinghaiensis. Next base: position 51,621 of record NZ_ML703342.1, read on the forward strand.
AGGCCTTCGAGGCCGACTACCGGAACCTGACCACCGCCACCCGGTTCAACTCCGACTACGCGCTGCCGGAGGTGACCGAGATCGACCCGCTCATGCGCCGCATCCGCACCGCGATGGAGCGCACCGGCATGACGGTGGAGTCCGCGCGCGGGGAGTGCCACCCGGGCCAGTACGAGATCGTGTTCCGCTACGGCGACGCCCTGCGCGCCTGCGACAACCACGTGGTGTACAAGGCGGGCGCCCGTGCGCTGGCCGCCCAGGCCGGGGCGGCGCTGACCTTCATGGCCAAGTTCGACGGGGGCGAGGGCAACTCCTGCCACGTGCACCTGTCGCTGCGCGACGGGACCGGCTCCCCGGTCTTCGCCGACGACGGCTCGGGCCGTTACGGCATGTCCAAGCACATGGAGCACTTCGTGGCCGGACAGCTGGCGTGCATGCGCGACTTCGCGCTGCTGTCCGCGCCCAACGTCAACTCCTTCAAGCGCCTCTCACCACAGGGGTACGCGCCCAACACGGTCTCCTGGGGGCTGGACAACCGCACGTGCCCGGTGCGGGTGGTGGGCTCGGGCGAGTCGGCGCGCATCGAGTTCCGGGTGCCGGGCGGGGACGCCAACCCCTACATGGCGGTGGCGGGGATCGTCGCGGCGGGGCTGCACGGCATCGACCACGCGCTGCCGCTGCCCGACCCGACCCCGGGTGACGCCTCGGCCGCGGACCTGCCCCGTCTGCCCGCCTCCCTGGAGGAGGCGGTGGTGGCCTGGGAGTCCAGCGAGGTCGCCCGGTCCTGCTTCGGCCCGGACGTGGTGCGCCACTACGCGGCCGCGGGCCGCGCGGAGCTGGCGGCGTTCTCGGCCTCGGTCACCGACTTCGAGCTCCGCCGGCACTTCGAACGCGGGTGAGGCCCACCGCTTCCCGCCGGGGCGGCCCGGCGGGAAGCGGCACGCCCCGCCACTCTCCAACGGCGCGCCGTGCCGGCCTCCCCGCACCCGCCCGCGACGCCCACCACCCGTGCAAGGGCCGGTGCCACGTCCGCGCACACTGGGTCACAGAGCCTGGAAGAAGCGCAGGCTGTCGCCCGCGTCGGCGATCTCCAGGTCATCGAACTCGAAGGCGGGCGAGGTGAAGCAGGTGGCCAGGGTCTCCTGCGCGGTGAGCGGGTGGGCCGTCTGCCAGGTCCCCGCCGGAACGACCACCTGAAGTTCCTGCCCCGCCTCGACGTGCGGTCCCAGGGTGTGCCGCTCCTCCTCCTCCGGAGAGGGCCCGGAGCCGCCGAGTGCGATGACGGCCGGACCCCCGCGGCCGAAGGACCACATCTGCGCCGAGCGCAGCCGGTGCCACCGGCACCGCTCCCCCGGCCCGAGCAGGAACTGGAGGGCCGAGGCCGTCTCGCGGTCGCCGTCGAAGCCCTCCGCGCGCGACCACACCCCACTGCGCCACAGTGAGCGGAACCAGCCGCCCTCCGGATGCGGGAACAGGTCCAAGGCCTCGGCCGTGGAGCCGCGCTGGTCCACTGCGGTGAACACACCGGGCGGCTCGCGGCGCAGATAGCGCACCCCCACCACGGCTTCACGCGGAATGGGTCCGTAGATGTGGGGGAAGAGCGTCGAATCGTCCACCTCGACGCGGTCGTCGTACCATCGCGCCGCGAACGCCGGGGAAGGGGCCTCCCACCGCACCTCGCAGGCCAGGCGCGCTGTGTCCACCACCAGCACACAGTAGGGCTCGGTGACCGAGCCGTAAAGGCTGTTGGCTACTGTCAGGACGGTGTTCTCGTCGGCGAAGGCGCGCACGAACCCGTCGGTGTGCAGGCTCTCCGCATCCAGGTCTCCGTCGCCGGACCGCCAGCGGGCCAGCTCCGTCATGTGCAGCACATAGTGCATTCCTCCACCTCGCCACACACGAATCGCCGGCGCCAGCGACCGAAGCCGCTCCTTGAACAGCCCCTTCCCCCGACGACACGCCAGCAATCCACCGCTTTGTCCCATGTTGGGTCAACAGGACCGGGCACGCGTGCCCGAAGGAGGAAGGTCTACAGCGCCTCGTCCACGGCGACGTCCACCGCGGCCTGCAGACGGCGGCGCAGCGCGGCGCTGTCGGTGCGGCGCGTGCACACCTCGATCACCCGCAGCCCCTCGCCCAGCAGGGCCTTGGGCAGGTCGGTGGCCCACTCCAGACGGGTGTAGGGCAGGTCGGCCACGGCCGCCACCCGTTCCATGGATATCCCGTGCGGAGTGCCGAACACCCTCTCGAAGTCGGGGTGCCCGGCCTGCTCCAGGCCGGAGAAGATCCCCCCGCCGTCGTTGTTGACCACCACGACCGCCAGGTCCGGGCGCGCCTCCCCGGGGCCGATGACCAGCCCGTTCTGGTCGTGCAGCACCGCGAGGTCGCCCAGCAGCGCGTAGGCCTGTCCCCCGGCACCGCTCTGGTGGGCCAGCGCGGCGCCGACCGCGGTGGAGACCGTCCCGTCGATGCCGCTCACCCCCCGGTTGCCGACCAGCCGCACTCCGCAGCGGGCGCGCATGGTCGCGTCCAGGTCGCGGATGGGCATACTGGACCCGGCGAAGAGCAGCGAACCGGCGGACAGGTGCGAGACCAGGTCACGGGCCAGACGGGGCTCGCTGAGCGTCTCCTCACCGTCCAGCACCGCGTCCAGCGCCGTCCGCGCCGCCGACTCGGCCCGCTCCCAGGTCCGCGACCAGTCGGTGCGCTGGGGCGAGTCGAAGTCCAGCCCGGCCGGGGGCGCGACGGCGGCCACCACGTCGGTGGCGGTGCGCGCCGGGTCGGAGAAGGAGTTGGGCAGGCTCGCGGCCGGATCGCCCACCGTTCCCGAACTGACCACCACGTGCCGCCCGGCCCTGCGCAGGAACGCCAGCGTCTGCCGGGACAGGTTGGGCCGCCCCACGCTCACCACCAGTTCCGGTGACGGCCCCGAGACCAGGCGCGGCGAGGCCAGTAGCTGCCGGTAGGTGGACACCGCGCCCACCCGGCGGGCGTTGGAGGTGGGCTCGGCCAGCAGCGGCCACCCGGTCAGCTCGGCCAACGCCAGGAACGGCACCGGATCGTAGTCGCCGTCACCGCACACGATCACGCCCCGCTCCACGGCGGGCAGTGTGAACGGAGCGGGTTCGACCACCGGCCCCGGACGGCTGATCCACGGTCTGCCGCCCTCGCGCCCCTCCAGCGGTTCGGGCCAGGGTTCCGTCCCGGCGTCGGGGGTCAGCGGGTCGCGGAAGGCCACGTTGAGGTGGACCGGACCCGGGCGCCCGCCCACCGCCGAACCCCAGGCGCGGCAGACCAGCGACCGCCAGTAGGCGGCCATGCCGGGCACCGGGTCGGGGGTGCCCACCTCGGCGAACATGCGTACCGCGCCGCCGTACAGGCCGATCTGGTCCACCGTCTGGTTGGCGCCGGTACCGCGCAGTTCCGGGGGCCGGTCCGCGGTCAGCACCAGCAGCGGCACCCCGCTCTCGCCGGCTTCCAGCACCGCCGGGTGGAAGTTGGCGGCCGCCGTGCCGGAGGTGCACACCACCGCGACCGGGCGCCGTGAGACCCGCGCCAGCCCCAGGGCGAGGAAGGACGCCGATCGCTCGTCGATACGCACGTGCACCCTGACGTCGGGATGGGCGACCAGGGCCAGGGCCAGCGGCGTCGAGCGCGACCCCGGTGCAACGACGGCCTCGGCCAGACCGCAGCGGATCAGCTCGTCGACCAGGACCCGCGCCAGGGCGGTGGACGGATTCATCAACACTCTCGATCGTCTCAATGTGTACTAAGTATCACCATGTGGACCCGCTCCCTACAGTCAACCCCCATCTGGAGCCCGGTGGGAACGAACATGACTGTTGACCACCACACATGTGCGTCGCATCCCCGCCCCTACCCGGACGCGTCCCGGCGCACCTCGGTGGAGCGGAGCGGAGGCCGTCCGGAGCTATCCGGCGCCGAAGACCTCGCCGGCGGCGGCGCAGGCCGCCTCGGCGCGGTCCCGCCACGCGGCGGGATCGACCTCCACCGCGCGCAGGCTCTCCTCCTCCACCTCCACCGGCCGCACGGACAGGAAGCCGCCCTCGGGCAGAAGCGGGTCGGCGGTGACGTCGGCGGTCAGCATCTGCATGGTGGCCAGACCGCAGGCGTGGGGCAGTTCCGGCAGGGCGGCGGCCAGGGCCACGCCCGCGGCCAGGCCCACCGAGGTCTCCACGGCGCTGGAGACCACCACCGGCAGGCCGCACGCCTCGGCCACGCGCAGCGCGGCGCGCACCCCGCCCAGCGGCTGGACCTTCAGGACCACGATGTCGGCGGCGTCGGCGGCGCGCACCCGCAGCGGGTCCTCGGCCCTGCGGATCGACTCGTCGGCGGCCACCGGCACCGACACCCGGCGGCGCACCGCGGCGAGCTCCTCCAGGGTGGCGCAGGGCTGCTCGACGTACTCCAGGCCGAACCGGTCGTCCAGCGCACGCACCATCCGCACGGCGGTGTCGGGGTCCCAGGCGCCGTTGGCGTCCACCCGCACCCTGCCCGAGGGGCCCAGGGCGTCGCGGACCGCCTCGACGCGGGCCAGGTCCTCGGCCTCCTCCTGCCCGCGCTCGGCCACCTTGACCTTGGCGGTGGCGCAGCCGCCCGCGGCGACGATCGCGTGGGCGCGCTCGGGGTCCACCGCGGGCACGGTCACGTTGACCGGCACCCGGTCACGGACCGGGGCGGGCCAGCCGCGCTGGGCGGCCTCCTGGCAGGCCGCCCACCAGCGGGCGCACTCGCGCGGCCCGTACTCGGCGAAGGGTGAGAACTCACCCCACCCTGCGGGCCCGCGCACGAGCATGCCCTCGCGGACGGTGACGCCGCGGAAGCGGTTGCGCAGGCCGATGGCGAAGGCACGCCCCCCGGCGGGAGTCCCCGCCGGGGCGGGTTCCACACGTGTCACGGGCGACGCGGGAACTTGTCGAACTCCGGGCGACGCTTCTCCTTGAACGCGTCGCGGCCCTCCTGGGCCTCCTCGCTCATGTAGTAGAGCATCGTCGCGTCGCCGGCGAACTGCTGCATCCCGGCGGCGCCGTCGCTGACGGCGTTGATGGCGCCCTTGACCATGCGCAGCGCCAGCGGCGACTTGTCCAGCATCTCGCGCGCCCAGGACACGGTCTCCCTCTCCAGGTCCTCCAGCGGCACCACGGTGTTGACCAGACCCATGTCCAGCGCCTCCTGGGCGCTGTACTGCCGGCACAGGTACCAGATCTCCCGGGCCTTCTTCAGGCCCACGGTCTGGGCGAGCAGCCAGGAGCCGTAGCCGCCGTCGAAGGAGCCGACCTTGGGCCCGGTCTGGCCGAACTTGGCGTTGTCGGCGGCGATGGTCAGGTCGCAGCAGACGTGGAGCACGTGGCCGCCGCCGACGCACCAGCCCGCGACCATGGCGACGACGGGCTTGGGCGTGCGGCGGATCTGCACCTGCAGGTCGAGCACGTTGAGGCGGCCGATGCCCTGGCGGGCCACGGCGTCGTCGCCCATGTAGCCGTCCTCGCCGCGGATCTTCTGGTCGCCGCCGGAGCAGAAAGCCTGGTCACCCGCGCCGGTGAAGACGATCACGCCGACCTCGGAGTCGTCGCGGGCGAGGTTGAAGGCCTCCTGGAGCTCGAACAGCGTCTGGGGCCGGAACGCGTTGTGCCGCTCGGGGCGGTTGATCGTGATCTTGGCGATACCCTCCGCGGTCTCGTAGATGATGTCGGAGTACTCGCCCGACCGCTGCCACTCGATCACGCTGTTCACGGCTGCTGCTTCTCCTCACGGGGACACTGGGGACGGCGCGGACGCACCCGGAAGGCGGCCACGTCCAAGCGCCAACCCTACGCATTGTGCCAGGCGGGCCGCCACGCGCGGGCACACCCCCGGGCCAGCCGGAACCGGGAGGTCCCGGGCCCTCCCGGCGGGCGTACCCTGTCGGTCGTGGCACGCGAGAAACAGGCCGGCGCTCCGGCGACACATCCCCCGTCCCACGGGGGGCGACCTCTCCAGGCGGTGCGCGGCCTGGCCCCCGAACACCTGGGCGATCTGCTGGCCCGAGCCCTGGAGGGGCGGGGACCAGCCCTGCTGCCGATCCCCGACGGGACCCCCGACGCTCGTGTTCACGAGCTGCTCACCGCGATGCGCCCGACCTGTCTGCGCACCCCCGACGGGGTCACCGAACTCGACGGAGCCGCCCCCGCGGGCGCGGACACCGCCCTGGTCGTCACCACCTCCGGCTCCACCGGCGCCCCCAAGGGCGTGGAGTTGTCCTCGGCCGCCCTGCGCTCGGCCGCCCGGGCGTCGGTGGCGCGTATCGGCGCCGCCCCCGGAGACGCGTGGCTGTGCGTACTGCCCGCCGGGCACATCTCGGGTATCCAGGTGATGACGCGTGCCCTGGCCACGGGTACCGAGGCGGTGCACGCGCCCTTCTCCGTGGAGGGGGTGGCGGAGCTGGCCCGGGAGCTGCGACCGCACGTGTCCCTGGTGCCCACCCAGCTGCGGCGGCTGCTGGAGGCCGGAGTGGACCCGTCGACGTTCGGGACCGTCCTGCTCGGCGGCGCCGCCGCCGAACCCGCGCTGCTGGAGGCCGCCCGGGCGGCCGGAGGCAGGGTGCTGACCACCTACGGCATGAGCGAGACCTGCGGGGGCTGCGTCTACGACGGCGTCCCGCTGCGGGGTGTGCGGGTGCGGGTGGACTCCGAGGCCCCCGGCGAACCCGGGCGGATCCTGCTGTCGGGACCGATGCTGTTGAGCGGCTACCGGCTCGCTCCCGGTGCCCAGGGCGATCCGGAGGCGCTGGCCACCGACGGCGAGGGGACCCGGTGGCTGCGTACCAACGACCTGGGGCGCCTGGACGGGGACGGGCGCCTGCGCGTGCTCGGCCGTGTGGACGAGGTGGTCAACACCGGCGGCCACAAGGTGGTGCCCGACCAGGTCAACGCCCTGCTGATGGAGCACCCGGCGGTGGCCGACTCGGTGGTGGTGGGCCGCCCCGATCCCGAGTGGGGTGAGAGGGTGAGCGCGGTCGTGGTGTCCGCCGACCCGGACGCGCCGCCGTCCCTGGAGCAACTGCGCTCGTGGGTACGCGAACGCCTGCCCTCCTACGCCGCCCCACGTGAGTTGGAGGTGCGCCGGGCCCTGCCGATGCTGGCCTCGGGCAAGCCCGACCTGGTGGCGCTGCGCGGCCCCCGCCCCTGACCCGGCAGCGGCCCCTCCCACCCTCCCCGGCACCCTCACCAGCGCCCTTCGGGGAAGGTTCGTGTACCGGTGCACTCCGAACACATGGGACCCTGGGGCGCGTCGGGTGCCGCGACCGACCCCGCGACCCCCGTGGACCACCGGTGCGACGCGAAGGCCCGGCCGACCCCCGCACGCACGGTCCCGGCCCGGTCGACGACGGCCGTGTCCGACAAAAGGGAGGGAACTTCCCAAAGCTCCCCGACGTCTACCTGAGTATCCGGTCTCGGCCCCTCTCCCAAGGAGGTCCGCAGTTGGCGACAGCCATCGGTCCACTCGCTCGTGCTCCTGCGCCCTCCTCCCCGCTGGGTCCGTCCCTCCATCCGAACCGGTTCCGGGCACGCTCCTTTACCCGCTTCCCGCCGCGTTTTGCCACTCTCGGGACAGTGATCCATACCACTTCGGCTGAGATCCAATCGAGACAGGGAACATTTGACTCCCTGACACGTTGGACATATTGGCGCGTCCAGTCGGCAGGAACCGCCCGCCGCGTGCCACACGCCTTGGAAGGGAGGGAGGTGCCCAGATGACGAGCACTGCCCCAGCCGCTTCGGCACCCACCGCCGAAGTCCCCGCTGACACCGCTCACAGCGATGGCGCGGCCGCGGACGCGACCCTGGCTGATCTGCTCACCCGCGGACGCGCGCAGGGACACCTGTCCCTCTCCGAACTGCGTACCGCTTTCTCCGAGGCCGGAGTCTCCGCTGGCGACGGCCGATCCATCCTGCGTGAACTCACCGAGAACGGAGTCCGTCTCGCCAACGGGGGCGACGACTCCACACCGGTGGCCGATCCTGACGCCGAGGACGACGTGCTGGAAGACACTCTCATCGCCACGGTGCCCGACACCGACGAGGCAATCAAGGCCGCATCCGGCAAGGCCGCGACGCGCAAGGGCCCCTCCACCCGGAGGAAGGCCCGCTCCACGCGGCGCGCCAAGACCGAGAACACCCAGGCCACCACCGACCCGGAGACCGGCGAGGCCGACCTCGACGACCAGTCCCCCGCCATGGGCGACTCGGTCCACACCTACCTCAAGGCCATCGGCCGACGTCAACTGCTCACCGCCGAGCAGGAAGTCGACCTGGCCAAACGCGTGGAGGCCGGACTCTACGCCGAGTACCGGCTCGGCAAGCACGGCGAGGTCGACGAGTCCTTCCCGCTGGCCCAGGCCGAGGTCGACGAGCTGGAGTGGGTGGCCGAGGACGGACGCAAGGCCAAGTCCCACATGCTGGAGGCCAACCTGCGCCTGGTGGTGTCGGTGGCCAAGAAGTACAGCGACCGGGGAATGTCGCTGCTCGACGTGGTCCAGGAGGGCAACCTCGGCCTGATCCGCGCCGTGGAGAAGTTCGACTACACCAAGGGCTTCAAGTTCTCCACCTACGCCATGTGGTGGATCCGCCAGGCCATACAGCGTGGTTTCGCCGACTCGGCGCGCACCATCCGCCTGCCCGTGCACGTCCTGGAGCTCCTGAGCAAGGTGAGCCGCCTGGAGCGCGACATGCACCAGGCGCTGGGCCGCGAGCCCACCCCGGAGGAACTGGGCCTGGAGCTGGACAAGACCCCGACCCAGATCGAGGAGCTGCTGCGGGTCACCCGCCAGCCCATCAGCCTGGACTCCACCATCGGCGAGGACGGCGAGACCCGCATCGGCGACCTCATCGAGGACGTGGACGCCTCGGAGGCCTCCGAGGTGGTGGACCGCCAGCTCATGGCCGACCAGCTGCGCAACGCGCTGTCGGACCTGGAGCCGCGCGAGGCCACCATCATGTCCCTGCGCTTCGGCCTGATGGACGGGCGCCCGCGCACCCTGGACGAGATCGGCAAGCACCTGGGCCTGACCCGTGAGCGCATCCGTCAGCTGGAGAAGCAGTCGCTGTCCAAGCTGCGCCACCCCAGCCGCGCCCAGCAGCTGCTGGACTTCGCCAGCTAGAGGCTCGGCCGGACCGGGCACCGGGGCCGCTCCCAGACGGGGGCGGCCCCGAGCCGTGTCCGCGAGGCGTCGATCGCCTCGGGGAAACCCTGGTTCGTCCCTGGTATCGCGCTCGTGACCTCCCGCGGGCGGCACGGCGGTGCCAGGATGGGGGCATGACGAACCATCCCCCGCGCCAGCGGGACGACGAGGTCGCCGCCGCACTGCACGCCAGCCGTGAACTCGGCCCCGAGTACGACGAAGCCGTGGCCGCCTCCCTTGTCGAGCGGATCGACGACACCATCGCCGAGCGCGTCCGCCACCACATGGCCGCACAGGGCGGGGCCGCGCCGGCCAAGGCCGGAATGCCCTCCAACACCGTGCGCTTCGTGCTCTCCCTGGTGTGCCTGGGCGTCAGCATCCCCATCTCCGGCATCACCGCCGCCCTGGGCAACCCCGCCGCCCTGCCGCTGGTGTGGCTCGGACTGATCGTGTTCTACCTCGTATCGGTCGTCGGCCTGCGCCGCTGACCTCCGGACCGGCCGGACCGCTCAGCCGAGGACCAGGAACAGCAGCGCGGCGACCAGCCCCAGCAGGACCAGGACGACGGCCACCCGCGCGATGACCGCGCCGGGACGTGGCCGGTAGAGGCCGCGGTTGTCCTCCTCGTAGGAGCGCACACGGCGGTCACCCGCGTAGGCGACCATGTGGTCGTCGTCGTCGCCATCGTGGTACCAGTCGTCGCGCCGCCGGTTGCCGCTCAGCTCCGGCCTGACCTCGGGACGCTTCCGGCGCCCGCCCGGGCCCCACTCCGCGCCGCGGCCCGGGACGCTCCCTCCGGCACCGCCGCGGCCCCCAGCGCGCGAGGACGCGCCGCCCGACGGGCTTCCTCCCGCTCGTCCACCAGTTCCCTTGCCCATCGGCGCCTCCCTCGGTGCGCGCGCCGCCCGGGGTGGCGGCACGCCTTCCGACGGTAGCCGCAACGCGCGTCGTTCAGCAGGGGTGGAAGCCGACCGGTAACGGCCACCACGGGTGGGAACGGATCAGCTCCCGAGCGCCGCGCGCAGGATCTCCACGGCCTCGTCGTGGTCCAGGCCCACCCGCGAGATCACCTCGGCGTAGGCACGTGCGGCGGCCAGGGCCTCGGCGCGCTGGTCGTCACCGCTCGCGGCCACGAAGGTGCCCGAGCGGCCCCGGGTCTCGACCACCCCGGCCTGCTCCAGCTCCCGGTAGGCACGCGCCACCGTGTTCACCGCCACCGACAGCTGACCCGCCAACGCGCGCACCGTCGGCAGCCGGTAGCCCACCGGCAGTTCGCCGTTGGCGGCCGCGATCGCCACGATCGACCTGATCTGCTCGTAGGGCGGTACCTTCGACGTCGGATCGATGCGGATGAAATCCGCCATCTGTTACTGCGCTCCCCACTCACCTGCTGCGGTGTCCGGCCCCGGGACGGGCCGAACACCAACCTACCGCGTGTGGGCCGCACCGCGACTACGCACCGTGGCCGGCAGGTTCACGCGGCTCGGGGCGGCACCCGCTGGATCCCGTGCAGACGGTGGGTCTCCCGAGCGGTGAGCAGCCGTTCGGCCGTCTGCGTGGCCTCACGCACCTCCGGACGGGCCAGCCGCTTGCGCCGGTAGATCCGGTCCACGTACCCCTTGGGCCCCACCAGTGTCCGTTCCCTGGCGTAGGCGGCCCGCATCGCCTCGGTCAGCGCCTCGTCCAGGGCCACCCCGCGCTGGTGGAGCTCCTCCACCGGTGCGTTCCACTCGCGTGCCTGGTCCAGTGCCTCCTGCGCCTCGGCCACCGCACGCAGGAGTTCGGGCAGCCCCTCAGCCAGGTTCCGGTCGGCCTCCAGCCTCTGACGCGCCTGTGTCGTGCTCTGCTTGGCAAGTCCCATGTGTGCGCTCCGTACACGCGAATCGGTGTTCGGGGCCACTCTAGAGGTGACGAATATCATCTGGCGACCCGGGCCGTGCGTCGGTGGTGGCCGCCCGTTCCCGCATCTGCCACCTTTACGGCGTACTCCCTCGAAAGGACCACTGTGAGCAGGAACTACGCCGGACTCAGTCGCGAGCGCATCATCCTCGAAGCCCTGCACATCATCGCCGGACGCGGGCTGGGCGGACTGTCCATGCGCCGCCTGGGCGACGCCCTGGAGGTGGAGGCCATGGCCATCTACCACCACTTCCCCCTGGGCAAGGAGCAACTGTTCAACGCCATCGCCGCCTACGTGGCCTCTCCCGCGCCCAGCGGCACCGTCCCCACCGAACCCGGTGAGGAACCCGGGGAGGAACCCGGGGAGGAGGCCGGCGAGGACTCCGACGGCCAGGCGCCGGAGGCCGAGGAGGCCGAGGACAACCGGCCCTGGGACGTGCGCCTGACCGACTGGGCCCACGCCTACCGCGCCCGCCTGCTGGAGTTCTCCGGCGCACTGTCCCTGCTGGTGCACCGCGCCCCGCACACCCCCAGCACCGACGCCACCCGCGCCCTGATGCACCGCGCCCTGGCCGAGGCCGGCCTGTCCGGTGACGAGGTGGAGCGCGCCGCCGACGCCGTGCACTCCTACTGCGTCGGCGCGGTCGTGCACCAGGTCCGCCACCAGGACGAGGAAGGTGCTCCCGACGCCGCCGAGGCCGAGGCCCGTTTCGGCTTCGGGCTGCGCGCCCTGATGCGCGGACTGTCCCCGCGCAGCGGCTGAGACCGGAGAAAGCACGGAAAACTCCACGGATGCCGAAACCGGTGAGGCCGGCGCCGCGTCCTACCGACACAGCGCCGGATCCCCCACCGCCCCCAACCGGTCCCACAAGCTCGCACCCCTGGCGCTCGGGTAGGGACCTAGGCAGGAGAACGCTGTGATCCTCAAGCGCATGCTCGCCAGTGTCGGCATCGGCGGTACCACCGTGGAGACCACCCTGGACGACGACACCGTCCAGCCGGGCGGTACCGTCACCGGCACCCTCAGGGTCACCGGGGGCAGGGTCGCCCAGACGCTGGAGGGCGTCAGCGTCGGTCTTCGCGCCAACGTGGAGAAGGAGTACGAGTACGAGGACTCCGAGGGCGAGACGCACTCGGGCGAGTACACCATCGACGTGGTCGTCGCCGAGCAGACGGTCATCGACGAGGAGACGGAACTGGGACCCGAGCAGGAGTTCGAGCTTCCCTTCGAGATGACCGTCCCCATGGAGGCGCCCATCACCTCCGTCGCAGGCACGCACGTCCTGGACAACGTGGGCCTCAACACCCGCCTGCACGTGGACAAGGCCCTGGACCGCAAGGACGTGGACCCGCTGCTCATCGAGCCCCTTCCGGCCCAGGCCGCGGTCCTGGAGGCGCTGCACGCGCTGGGCTTCGGCCTGAAGGGCGTCGACCTGGAGAAGGGCAACATTCCCGGCACCCGCCAGAAGCTGCCCTTCTACCAGGAGTTCGAGTACTCCGCCGCAGGCCGGTACGAGGGCCTGAACTCGCTGGAGTTGACCTTCCTCACCGACGACGACGGTGTGGACGTGGTGCTGGAGCTGGACAAGAAACCCGGCGTCCTCTTCGGCGAGGGCGGTGACACCCTCCTGCGCCTGAGCATCGAGCACGAGGACACCGACCCCGAGGAGATCGCGGCCAAGCTCCACGAATGGGTCCACGCCATCGCCGGCGAGCGCGGCCTGTTCTAGACGAGCGCCCGGGCACCACTGAACCCGGGCGCCCACACTGATGCGGCCGGCCGACCCCACGGACACGGCCGCGTCCCCAGAATCCGGGTGCCCCTGCCATCCCCGAAGTCCCGGCCACGCACCCACCGGGAAGAGGAAGTATCTATGGTCATCAAGCGCCTGCTCGCCGGTATCGGATTCGGCGGAGCCTCGGTGGAAACCTCCCTGGACTCGTCCGTGACCGCCCCCGGCGGCTCCCTGCGAGGCATCGTCGTCATCGAGGGCGGTGACGTCGAGCAGCGGATCGAGCAGCTCACCGTCGGTCTCCAGGCCCGGGTCGAGTCCGAGATCGGCGACCAGGAGGTCAACAGTGACATGGAGTTCCAGCGCGTACGCCTGGGCGAGGGGGCGACCCTGGTCCCGGGGCAGCGCTTCCAGGTGCCCTTCGAGCTCTTCGTCCCCTGGGAGACCCCCCTCACCAACCACCACGGCCGCCACCTGCACCACATGAACATCGGTGTCAACACCCGCCTGCACGTGGCGAACGCGGTCGACCCGGGGGACCTGGACCCGGTGGGCGTCGAACCGCTCCCGACGCAGGCCGCGGTGCTGGACTCACTGCTCTCGCTGGGGTTCACCTTCAAGCACGCCGACCTGGAGCGGGGCCGCATCGCCCACACCAGGCAGCGGCTGCCCTTCTACCAGGAGATCGAGTTCTACTCGCCCAGCCGTTACCAGGGCCTGAAAGAGCTGGAGCTGTCCCTGGTCACCGACGAGCACGGCATGGACGTGGTGCTGGAACTGGACAAGAAGCCGGGCCTGCTCTTCTCCGAGGGCCGCGACACCTTCCACCGTTTCACCGTGAACCACCACGACGGTGCCGGACGTGACTGGACGGGCTACCTGCACCAGTGGCTCGACTCCCTGGCGGGCCGCAGGGAACTGTTCTGACCCCGACGGGCCCGGTGGGAGCGGGCGCCCGCTCCCACCGGGCCCCGGGCGCCTGGCGGAGCCGCTCCACGGAGTCCTCCCGCCCGGACGGAGCACCGCGCTGGTCGACGTGGTCCTCCTGTCAACCGGTGTTGCCGACGCCGCCGTGAATGGTGTGGGCCTGCACCGCGGTCCCGGACACGTCGCCGATGATGGTGTTGGACACCCCGCCCTCGGCGACCCGGCCGCCCCGTTGGCCGGCCAGGGTCCGGGCCAGCTCACGCAGGGCCGCTGCGGCGTGGGGGTCGGCCTCCACCAGCCGGCGCAGCTTGGTCCTCCACTCGCCGATGGCCTCCTCGGCCAGTTCCGGCCGCTGGAGCAGTTCGCCTCGGCTCAGTTCCAGCTCGGCGTCCACCGCCCTGTGGGCTTGGGAGGACAGGGCGGTGCACGCCTGCCGTACCCGGGCCCAGGACTGGTCGTCGCTGGTGGCCATGGCGTTGACCAGAAGAGCGGTCGCCCGCTCCAGCAGTGCCGTGTCGGTCATGGGGGTACCTGCCTCACACCGTGGGACCAGGGGACGCTCCCCCGCCGTGGGGAAGCCCGTACAGACAGGACACGTTAGCCAAGCCCGCGGTCGTCTACGCCTCCTTTCACCACGCCGCACACCTGTGACCGGAACCGGCCACCGGGAGCGTTCGGGGAGCTTGCCCGGCTCGCGGGCCCGGACCTGCTTCGGACGGCCGTCCTCGGGCGCCTGCGGTTCGGGCGAACCGCCTACCCGCGCCCCACCGGGCAGGGCACAATGTCCGCATGCGTTGGCTGTGGGTGTGGCTTCTGGTGTCGGTGACGGTCGTGCTCGGGGGCGCCTGGGTCCTGTTCCGGTTCCTCGTGGACCTGAACCAGCTCTCCCAGCTGTCCGGAGTCGGGTCGCTGGCCGCGGGCGTGGGAGCGTTGGCGACGGCCGTGTGGACGGCACGCCGAGCCTCCGCCGCGGACGACGGCGGGACCGCCTCCACGCCCACCCCGAGGAACAGTGGAACGACCAACACGGTGACCGGGAACGTGTCGGGCACCCTCATCCAGGCGCACACGATCGAGGGCGGGGTGGGCGACACCTCCCACGACCCGGTGGCCGACGGACACGAGGGCGCCCGGGATTCCGAGCGCGGGCGGAAACGACGCCACGACGGCTAGATGTACTGACCACAGAGGTTGGTAACACCCACCCGGCTGACACACACAAAGAGGGCCTCCGGTATCGGTGTGGATTGCGACGTCTACACCAACCACCAGGAGGCCCTCGATGCCCCACACTAC
>NZ_VWVU01000038.1 GCF_008638365.1 Nocardiopsis quinghaiensis
GCGGTTCTTCTGGGGACTGCGCCTGCACCTGGTGTGCACTCCCGGCGGGCTCCCCATCGCCTTCGCCCTGACCAGCGCCAAAGCCGACGAGCGCACCACCCTGCTGGACATGCTCAAGGCCGACCCTGACCTGGTCACCCAACGCCCGGGGCAGACACTGACCGCGGACAAGAACTACTACGGGCGCGACTTCGAACGCGCTCTGGCCGAAGCGGGCCTACGGCTGCTGCGGCCGGCCCGCAAGGGCGAGCCCCCACGGGCCGGGGCGTACCTGCTGCGGCCGTTGCGTCAGGTCATCGAGTCCATCAACCAGACCTTCAAGGGCCAGCTGGACCTGGAGCGACACGGCGGTCGCACCCCGGGCAGGGTGATCGTCCGGGTGCTCCAACGTGTTCTGGCGCTGACCGCCGCGATCTGGCACAACGATCGCACCGGCCAGCCGGTCCTACGCTCTTTGACGGCCTACGACCACTGACCCCTTGGAATCACTCATCTAGTCGCGGTGACGGCGGGCCGGGTGGACGGGCTCCAGCACCGCCAGGCACTCCACGTGGTGGGTCATCGGGAAGGCGTCGAAGGCGCGCAGTTCCGTCAGCCGGTAGTCGGCCCGCTCGAACGAGGCCAGGTCGCGGGCGAGCGTCGCGGGATCACAGGAGACGTAGGCGACCCTGCGCGGGCGCGTCCCGGTCAGGGAGCGCACCACCTCGGCGCCCGTGCCGGCCCGGGGCGGGTCCAGGACGACCACGTCGGCGTGCACGTCCGCCCACTCGCGCAGCTGGGCGGCCACGTCGCCCTGCTCGATGCGCACCTGCTCCATGTCCCTGAGGTTGTACCGGGCGTCACTCACGGCCTGGGTACCGCTCTCCACACCCATGGCGCGCCCCTCGGGGCCCACCGCCTCGGCCAGCGCACCGGTGAACAGGCCCGCGCCGCAGTACAGGTCCAGGGCGGTCTCACCGGGCTTGGGCTCCAGGGCCTCCATCACGGCGGTCGTGAGGGCCTCCGCGGCTGCCGGGTGCACCTGCCAGAAGCCGCCCGCGCTGACGCGGTACTCGCGGCCGTTCGCCTGCTCGCGCACGCCCCGGCGCCCGCGCACCTGCTGGACGCGGCCTCCCTTGAACCGGCGCAGCACCGCGCTGGAGGTGCCCAGTTCGGGAAGGGCGTTCAGCTTGGCCCCGGTGGGGGTGACGACGACGGCGCGGTCCGCGCAGGCGGACGAGGCGACCGCCTCCACGTCCCGGACGCCCTCCCACTTCACGTCGGTCACGCCGAGCTCGGCCACGCCGGGGTGGGCGATCAGGCAGCGGTCGACGGGCTCGACGTCGTGGGAGCGGTGGCGGTGCAGTCCGGCGCGGCCCTCGGAGTCCACGGCGAAGCGCACGCGCGTGCGCCAGCCCAGGCCGTCGGGGGTGCCGGGCAGTTCCTCCACCACGACCTCGCGGTCGATCCCTGCGATGCGGTGCAGCTGGTCGGTGACGACCTTGGCCTTGAGCGCGCGCTGGGCCTCCGGGGAGACGTGCTGCCAGTCGCAGCCGCCGCACTTTCCCGGTCCGGCGAAGGCGCAGGGGGCCTCGACCCGGTCGGGGGAGGCGGTGAGGATCTCCACGGCGTCGCCGCGGAGGAAGCGGGAGGTCATCTCGGTGACGCGTACGCGGACCCGCTCGCCGGGAAGGGCGTGGCGCACGAAGACCACCTGGTCACCGTGGCGTCCCACGCACCAGCCCCCGTGCGCGACGTCGTCAACAGTCAGTTCGAATTCCTGGCCGGTCATGGTGGGGTGTCCTCAAGAGTGGTCGGGTCGCTTCTGGGTGACCCTGCGCGCACAGCCACCAACCATTCCCAATCTACCGGCCTTGACACACCATCCGCGCTGTTCCGTGGGCGGGGCGCCGGTCCCGGGGCCGACGCACGCGGCGGACGCGTCTGTGTCAAGGTGGGATCAGGCACGCGCGGCGTGCGTGACGGTCGGCTATCTCGACGGGAGTGCGGGCGAGGTGCACATCGTGATCATGGGGTGCGGCCGGGTGGGGTCCACCCTGGCGCACACCCTGGTGGATCTGGGGCACACGGTGGCGGTGATCGACCAGGACCCCGAGGCGTTCCGACGCCTGCGCGGCTCCGTGGCCAAGCACGCCGTCCGGGGCGTGGGCCACGACCGTGAGGTCCTGCTCTCCGCCGGAATCGACCGGGCCGGAGCGTTCGCCGCGGTCAGCAACGGTGACAACTCCAACATCATCTCCGCGCGGGTGGCGCGTGAGACGTTCGGGGTCGAGCACGTGGTCGCGCGGATCTACGACCCCCGCCGCGCGGAGGTCTACCAGCGTCTGGGCATCCCCACGGTGGCGACGGTGCGGTGGACGGCCGACGCGATCCTGCGCCGCATGGTGCCGGGTGACGGACGGCTCACGGTGGGACCGGAGTGGCAGGACGCGTCCGGGACCCTGGCGATGAACGAGCTGACCCTGCCGCCGGGGTGGGCGGGGCGCCGCGTCGCCGACCTGGAGGAGCGGGCGCCGATGCGGGTGGCCTACCTGACCCGCCGGGGACGGATCGTCCTCGCCCGTTCCGACGATCCGCTGGAGGAGGGCGACGTCCTGCACGTGATCGCCCACGGCCGGGACCTGGACGGGCTGCCCGGGCGGCTGCACGACGACGAGACGGGGCGTGGGTGAGATGCGGATCGCCATCGCGGGAGCCGGGAGCGTGGGCCGCTCCATCGCCACGGAGCTGGCGGGCAGCGGCCACGACGTACTGCTGATCGACCGGGACACCCGGGCCATCGGAGTGGACGACCTGCCCCAGGTGGAGTGGCTGCTGGCCGACGCCTGCGAGCTGGCCACCCTGGAGGACGCCCGGCTGGGCGGTTTCGACGTGGTGATCGCGGCCAGCAGCGACGACAAGGTCAACCTGGTGGTGTCCCTGCTGGCCAAGAACGAGTTCGGGGTGGACCGGGTGATCGCCCGCATCAACGACCCCGAGAACGAGTGGCTGTTCAACGAGTCCTGGGGCGTGGACCTGGCGGTCTCCCCGCCGCGGCTGATCGCCGACCTGGTCGAGGGCGCCCCGGAGGAGGGCCTGGACCAGGAGGGGGCCCTGCCGCCGCTGCCGGGCGCGGAGATCGCCGAGTCGGTGCTGCACGCCGAGAGCCCGTTCGCGGGCGGGCCGGAGAGCGGGTTGGCGGGGTCGCTGCCCGAGGGCGTGGCCCTGGTGGCGGTGGTCGGCCCCGGAGGGGTGCGCCCTCCCGCACCGGAGAGAACCCTGTCCGTGGGCGACACGGTGGTGTTCCTGGCCGAACCCGAGGCGCTGGGCACCCTGGAGGCCCTGATGGCGCCCCCGGACGAGGACCTCTAGCGCCGCACGCTCCCGCCTCATGCGTCGTGGTCTTGTACTCACAGCGAGGCTCGACGCTCGAACCCCGCTGTGAGTACAAGACACCCCTGGTGGGACGGGGCCTCTAGCCCTGCCGGGGGCCGCCCTCCCCGTGGGCGGCGGTTCCCTCCCCGCGCTCGTCCAGGGGGGTGCGCCCCCGGGCCAGCACCCACACCATGGCGGCGAACGCGGCGACCTGGAGCGGCCAGCCCATGGCGATCTTGGAGAGGCCCAGCAGGCCGAAGGTGTCGGCCCAGCCGTAGGTCTCGGCCATCCACAGCGGGTACTGCACGAGCACGCGGATCACGCAGGGCAGTACCAGCAGCCAGGTCAGGCGTGAGGCCAGGGAGAGCACGGCCGGGTTGGAGCGCCAGGAGGTGAAGTCCTCCTTGTTGCCGATGAACGGGCCGATCATCAGTCCGATCGCGGGCCAGCGCACCAGGACCGACAGGCTCAGCACCACGGCGTAGACGGCGTTGTAGATGATGCCCGGCAGGAAGGCGTCGGCGGCGTTGCCGCTTCGCATGGCGAAGACGGCGGCGATACCGATGCCGAACAGGCTGGTGACCACGTACTGCGCCGAGGAGCGCTGCAGGAGCCGGACCCCGCCCAGGAGCAGGGCCGCGGCCACACCGAGGCCGATCGACGTCCTCAGTTCCGAGGTGAGGACGTAGGAGACGGTGAAGGTCAGGGTGGGCATGGCCGCCTCGACCATGCCGCGCTTGCCGCCCAGCGCCTTGGACAGCTGGGAGCGCACGAGCGCCTCGACCGTGTCCTCGGTGACCGCCGGGGGATCCTCGGTGCCCGCCGGGGTGTCCTCGGCACCCTCCCCTCCGGGTTCCGGCTCCGGGGTGGGAGCGTCGCCCCGGTCGTCCGCCTCGGCCCTCGATGCGGCCTCCTCGGCGGCCCGCTGCTGCTCAGTCATTCTGCTCCGGTCCGGTCGGTCGTGGGTGGTCGGTCCTCACCAGGCGGTGCGCACGGCGCTGACCCGCCCGCCATGATGCCCCAGACTATGCGACCTGTCACCAACTCCGGAACACGCAACGTGGTCGATCGGACGCTCTCCGCTCTCCCCTGTCCCGTCCGGCCCTCTTGCCGCGTGCGACTCCTCACGCGGTTGTCCGCCCCCCCGGCCGGACCGGTGACCCTGGCGGTCACCCGGCCGACTCCGTACGCTGGCGGCCAGAGCCGCCGGAGCCGAGAGCGAGCGAGGGATCCCATGCAGCCGAGCACGTCCCCGAGACGGGACCACCTGGAGTTCGCCGCCTCCCTGGACCGGGTCCTGGCCCGGGCCGGCGAGTCGCACGTGTGGTCGCCCCACTCGGTGGGCACGGTGCTGGGTCTGCTGGCCGCCGGGGCCGCGGGCCGCACCCTGGCCGAGCTGGAGGCGCTGCTGGGCGCGGACACCAAGGGCCAGCTGGAGGCCCTGGACGCGGCCGTGGACACCGGTTCCGGCCCCGACCTGGCCACCCTGAACGGACTGTACGTGCCCGCCGACCTGGAGGTCCGGCCGGACTTCGAGGCACGGGTGCGCGAACGCGCCGGCGCCGAGGTGGAGCACGCCGACTTCGAGCACGACGCCGAGGGAGTGCGAGCCCGCGTCAACGGCAAGGTCGCGGACGTGACCCGCGGCATGATCAGGGAGCTGCTCCCGCCGGGCGGCGTCCACCCCGACCTGCGGCTGCTACTGGTCAACGCGCTGTGGGTGAAGGTGGTCTGGCCCGACCCCTTCGACCCCGCGCGGACCCGCGCCAGGCCCTTCCACGCCCCGTCCGGGAAGCGGAGGGTGCCCACCATGCACCGGTCGGCCCGCCTGCCCCACGCGCGCGCGGGGGGATGGAGCATGGTGAGCCTGGAGGGCGACCACGAGCTGGTCCTGGACGTGCTGCTGCCCGACGAGCGGACCACCGCTCCCCCGCCGGTGTCCGCCGGGGTGCTCGCGGACCTGTACCGCGAGCGCTCCTCCCAGCAGGTCGACCTGGCCCTGCCGCGCTTCCGGGTGGAGACCGACACCTCCCTCCTCGGACCGCTGGCGGCCGTGGGCGTGCGCGAGCTGGCCACGGACGGGGCGCGCCTCGACGGGATCAGCACGGAGCCGCTCAGGGCCGACGAGATCCTGCACCAGTCGGTGCTGAGGGTGGACGAGAAGGGTGCCGAGGGCGCCGCCGCCACCGCCGTGATGATGCTCATGGCGGCGGCCACGCCCTCCCGGCCGGTCCGGTTCACGGTGGACCGGCCGTTCGTGTTCGTGCTGCGCCGCCGCGAGGCGGTCCTGTTCCTGGGCCGCGTCACCGATCCGGTGGATCCGGGCCCGGCCTCCTGAGGCCGGTCGGCGCGCGCCCCCTTCCTCCCCGGCCCTCCGGGGCCTCAGACCTCGAACACCTCGAAGCCGGTGGCGAGCGGAACACCGGCCCACTCCCCCGCCCGGGCCGCGGCCTGGGGCAGGAAGGCCTTCTGGTCGAACCCGGACAGGTTGGACAGGTAGACCTCGTGGGCGTCCAGCGAGGCCACGCCCGCGGCCAGATCGTCCTCGCCCAGCTCCACGTAGTGGGTGGCCCGGGGCGAGGCGCCGAAGGCCACGAGGCGCACGCCCGACCACGGCCGCAGGCCCTCCTCGAACTGCTCGCGGAACACCCACCGGTTGGCGGCGTCGCGGACCGAGTCCAGCAGGGCCGGGCCGAGCACCCGGTGGTCGGCGTGGTTGAACCCGCCCCCGCCCGGGAAGTGGTCGCGGAAGTTGATGGAGACGACCACCTCGGGCCGGTGGCGCCGGATCGCGGCGGCGAGCGCGGCGCGCAGCGGCAGCCCGTACTCCAGGGTGCCGTCGGGGAAGTCCAGGAACTCGACGGTGGCGGCGCCCACGGCCGCCGCCGACGCGCGCTGCTCGGCCATGCGCAGCGGCGCGCACTCCTCGGGGGCCATGCTGTCGATGCCCGCCTCGCCCTTGGTGACCAGAAGCTCCACCACGTCCTTGCCCTGGCCGGTCCACCGGGCGATCGCGGAGGAGCTGCCGAACTCCAGGTCGTCGGGGTGGGCCACCACCGCCAGGGCGCGCTCCCAGTCCTCCGGGAGCGGCCGGGGCACGCTGTTCTCCGTCATCTGAGTCATGGGACACAGGTTACGGAAGGGACGCGTGCCCCCGGCGCGTTCCCGGCGTGTCCGGGATCAGGACGGTCCGGAACCGTTGGAGGCGCCGCCTGAGGGGCCGGGCTGGCCGCCGGGCGCGGCCCCGTTGGGCGAGCGGCCCGCGTTACCGCTCTGGGCCGCCTGCTGGGCGGCGCGCGTCTTGGCCGCCTGGGCCATCTGCTCCTGGATCTGCTTGGGCACGGTGATCGCCAGCAGCTCGTTCGGGGGCACCGGCTGGTCGCCGCGCACCACCACGACGTCGGCGAAGAGCTGCTCGACCTCGGACATCACCTCGGGCTTGGAGGCGCCCTCACCGCGGATCACGCCGCGCAGCACCCAGCGCGGCCCGTCCACACCGATGAACCGCACCCGCTGGGCGAGCTGCTTGCCGTCCTCGGTCTTGCGGCCCTTGACCGGTACCAGGGCCCTGAGCTCGGGGCCGAAGGTGCCCTCGTGGTCCTCGACCTTGCCGCCCTGTTTGACGACCTGCTCGCGCAACTCCTCGCGCATCTCGTCCCACAGGCCGGAGGACTTGGGCGCGGCGAAGGGCTGCACCTGCAGCGCGCTCTTGTCCCGCACCAGGGTCACACCGATGATCTTCTGCTTGCCCTGGGCGTCCTGGGCGACGTTGACCTGGATCTCGGTACCCTGCGCCATGGGCAGGAGCATGCTGCCCACGTCCATCCGCTTGGCCTCGGGGGCGTTCTCCGTGGAGTCCCACGGCCCGGTGGCGCGGTAGCGGTCGACCTCCTTGGCCGGCTGCTCGATGGGACCCTCCGGCTCGATCTCGTTGCCGAAGGAGACCGCTCCGGCGGCGCCCTCACGTCTGGGTGCGGCCTCCGTCCCCGTACTCTCGGTCTTCGCGTCCCGCTTCTTGCGGCGGCGTCCGAACACGCCCTCACCTCTTCGCTTTACGTTGGTCCCGGGATGACACCGGGGATTCGGGCGCCGTCACCTCTGTGCGGCGTGGCCCCCGGTCGAACCGAAACCGCCCGTTCCCCGGGGCGACTCCGGCAGGGAGTCCGCCTCGACGAACACCGCGCGCTCGACGCGCTGGATGACCAGCTGTGCGATCCGGTCGCCCCGGGACAGTTTCACCGGGGTGTCCCTGTCGGTGTTGAGCAGGGTCACCCTGATCTCACCCCGGTACCCGGCGTCGACCGTGCCCGGCGCGTTGACGATCGTGAGCCCGCAGCGCGCGGCCAGGCCCGAGCGGGGGTGCACGAAGGCCGCGTACCCCTCGGAGAGGGCGATCGCCAGGCCGGTGGGGACCGTGGCCCGCTCTCCGGGGTCCAGTACGGCGTCGACCGCGGTGTACAGGTCCGCGCCCGCGTCACCGGAATGAGCGTACGCGGGCAGGGGGAGGCCGGGGTCCAGGCGGTGGACCGTCACAGGGATCCGTCCGCCTTCCAGGGATGTGGTACTCACATTGGCCGAGCCTATCGCTCCTCCGGCTCCGGACCGGTGCCCAGCGCCGCCGGATCGTGACGCGGGGCGGTACCGGATTCCTCCGGCGCCGCCCCGCGGTGTTCGCTCCGGGGCTCCGCTTCGGCCCGTGTTCGGGCGCCCGGAGGCGGGAACCCTCGGCGCCGCCGGCGCCCGAAGCACCCCCTGTCGAGCGGGTGCTACCCCTCGACGGGATCGGGCAAAGTCACCTCGACGGTGAGCTCGGCGTCGTCGGTTGCCTGGAAGTCGATCCCGGCGGTACGGCCCGCGGCGGCGATGTCGCCACGGGCGGCGCGGGCGGCGTCGACCCGCTTGCCCGACACCCTGACGTGTTCGACCTCGGCCCGCATGGACAGTTTGGCCCCGGACTTGGCCTTGCGCACGGCGCGCAGCACCTCGGCGGTCGCGGACAGGACGGCCGGGTCACCGTCGGCGGCCGCCGTACGGTACTCGGCGGTCGCGGGCCAGCGCTGGGCGTGGACCGAGCCCTCCTGCCACCAGCTCCAGACCTCCTCGGCCACGAAGGGCACGAAGGGGGCGAAGAGCCTGTGCAGGGCGCCCAGGGCGATGAGCAGCGCGCTGCGGGCGGAGGCTCCCTCGGCGGAGTCGACGTCGTAGGCGCGGGTCTTGACCAGCTCCAGGTAGTCGTCGCAGAAGTCCCAGAAGAAACGCTCGGTGCGCTCCAGGGCCCGGGTGTGGTCGTAGGCCTGGAAGGCGGCGGTGGCGTCCTCCACGACGTCGGCCAGCGCGGCCAGCATCGCCCGGTCCAGCGGCTGGGTGACCCGCGCGGGGTCGGACGTCGCGCCTTCACCGGCCACGGACATGACGAACTTGCTGGCGTTGAGGATCTTGATGGACAGCCTGCGGCCGACCTTCATCTGGCCCTCGTCCATGGCGGTGTCGGTGCCCAGCCGCCCGCTGGCCGCCCAGTACCGGACCGCGTCGGAGCTGTACTTCTCCAGCAGCGCCAGCGGAGTGACGACGTTGCCCTTGGACTTGGACATCTTCTTGCGGTCCGGGTCCAGGATCCAGCCGGAGATGCCGGTGGTGCTCCAGGGCAGGGTGCCGTTCTCGAAGTGGGCCCGGACCACGGTGGAGAACAGCCAGGTACGGATGATGTCCTGGCCCTGCGGCCGGTAGTCCATGGGGAAGACCCGGGCGTACAGGTCCGGGTCGCGCTCCCAGCCGGAGGCGATCTGCGGGGACAGCGAGGAGGTCGCCCAGGTGTCCATGACGTCGGGGTCGCCCATGAACCCGTTCGCCTGCCCGCGCTGGTCCTCGGTGTGGCCCTCGGGCGTCTGCGAGCTGGGGTCGACGGGCAGCTGGTCCTCGTCCGGCAGGATCGGCTCGTCGTAGCGCGGGTTGCCGTCGGCGTCCAGCGGATACCAGACGGGGAAGGGAACGCCGAAGAAGCGCTGGCGGCTGATCAGCCAGTCGCCGTTCAGTCCCTCGACCCAGTTCTCGTAGCGGGCGCGCATGTGCTCGGGGTGCCAGGTGAGCTCGCGGCCGCGCTGGAGGAGCCGCTGGCGCAGGCCCTCGTCCCGTCCGCCGTTGCGGATGTACCACTGGCGGGTGGTGACGATCTCCAGGGGCTTGTCGCCCTTCTCGTAGAACTTCACCTGGTGGGTGATCGGCGTGGGCTCGCCCACCAGGTCGCCGCTCTCGCGCAGCAGGGCGACGGTGCGCTCGCGCGCGGTGTGGACGGTGGCGCCGACGAGCGTGTCGTAGGCCTCACGGCCGGGTCCGCGATCCAGGCCCCTGGGCGGGTCGGCGATGACGCGTCCGTCCCAGCCGATGATGGGACGGGTCTCCAGCTGGAGCTCGCGCCACCAGGTGACGTCCGTGGTGTCGCCGAAGGTGCAGATCATGGCGATGCCCGACCCCTTCTCGGGGTCGGCGAGGCGGTGTGCCCTGACCGGGACCTCGACCCCGAAGACCGGCGTGCGCACGGTGGTGCCGAACAGGTCCTGGTAGCGCTCGTCGTCGGGGTGGGCGACCAGGGCGACGCAGGCGGCCAGCAGCTCGGGACGGGTGGTCTCGATGTGGACCGGGGCGCCGTCGGGCTTGTGGAAGGCGACCTTGTGGTAGGCGCTGGGGCGCTCGCGGTCCTCCAGCTCGGCCTGGGCGACGGCGGTGCGGAAGGTGACGTCCCACAGGGTGGGGGCCTCGGACATGTAGGCCTCGCCGCGGGCCAGGTTGCGCAGGAAGGCGCGCTGGGCGGCGGCACGGGAGTCGCCGTCGATGGTGGCGTAGGTGTGGCGCCAGTCCACGCTCAGGCCCAGGCGGCGCCAGATGGACTCGAAGACCTTCTCGTCCTCGGCGGTGAGCGTGTCGCACAGCTCGATGAAGTTGCGCCGGGAGACGGGGACCTGCCGCTTGGGATCGGGCTTGGCGGGCGGCTGGAAGTCCGGGTCGTAGGGGACCGAGGGATCGCAGCGCACGCCGTAGTAGTTCTGGACGCGGCGCTCGGTGGGCAGGCCGTTGTCGTCCCAGCCCATGGGGTAGAAGACGGCCTTGCCGTTCATGCGCTGGAAGCGCGCGACGGTGTCGGTGTGCGTGTAGGAGAACACGTGGCCGATGTGCAGCGAACCCGAGACCGTGGGCGGCGGGGTGTCGATGGAGTAGACGTCCTCGCGGCTGCGGGTGCGGTCGAAGTGGTAGACGCCGGACTCATCCCATACGTCGACCCACTTCGCCTCGATACCGTCCAGCGAAGGCTTGTCGGGCATGCGGAAGGAATGAGAGCGGTTGGTCATGGGGCAATGGTAGTGCTCCCCGGGCCGTGATCGCTCCGGGTTTCCGCCCCTCACCCGAGGGTCGGAAACCCTGCCCCGGAGCGCTGGCGTGCGGGGTTGGCCCACGCGCTCGGAGAGCGGACATGAAAGTATCTCCCCGTACGGACGGGAGGGTGTGCGCCGGGCGCGCATCCTCGGCCACCCCAACGGAAACGGTGAAGGATTCGATGGCTAAGAAGGACGGCGGTGACATCGTCCCCGCGCTCGTCGGGGCAGCGTCCGGGCTCGCGGCGCAGTTCCTCATGCGCAAGGCGCTGAACTTTACCTGGGCCCGTGTGACGGGTGAGGAGCCGCCCACTGACGTGGACTCCCCCGACATCAGCCTCGGCCGCGCACTGAGCTGGGCCGTGCTGGCCGGTGTCGGCACGGAGGTGGCCCGGGTGCTGGCCGTACGCGCCGCCCGCGCGAAGCTGGTCGGCGCCGGCCCCGAGGAGCTGGACGTCTGACACCGGGGGCGCACCGCCCCCATGACGACGGCGGGCGGCCGACCGCACCGGAGTGTGGTCGGCCGTCCGCCGTCGTTTCCGCGACGCCCCCGGGTAGGGAGCCCGCGACCGCGGGTGCTCCACGCGTCCGCGAGCGTGCGGGGACGTGCTGACACCCGCCCGCGCGGGCGGGGCCGCCGGGAGGGACGGGGCCGGTTCAGGGGCCGTCCCGTCCGCTCAGGCGCACTCCTTGCAGACCAGCTGACCGGCGCGCTGCTCGGCGAGCTGGCTGCGGTGGTGCACAAGGAAGCAGCGCGAGCAGGTGAACTCGTCGGCCTGGCGCGGGAGTACGCGCACCGCGAGTTCCTCGCCCGACAGGTCTGCGCCGGGCAGTTCCATGCCCTCGGCAACCTCGTCGGGGTCGACGTCGATCGTGCCGGTGCCCTTGTCCACGCGCCGCGCCTGCAGCTCCTGGAGGCTGTCCTCGTTGATGTCCTCGTCAGTCTTGCGCGGGCTGTCGTAGTCGGTGGCCATCTCTGCTAACTCCATCCCCCTCGTTCAATGCCTCGTCGCGCGGGTGTAACGCTTGAGAGACCTTCGTTGTGCCCGATTCGGCCGATGAGTTTTCCCGGTGCCGGAGGACCGCGTCCCCTCCCGGGTCACTGTCCACAGGTCAGCAGTACTTTCACGGGGTCGTGACCGGAGACGGCCACGTGCGGTTACCGCCCAAGGATCGGTCCCCTGATGTACTACCCAACACCGGGCGTCTCGTAGACCTGGAAAACCCGTTTTCACCCATTCCGGACAAAACGCAAAGCGCTTCCCATGAGTGGGCAAAAACCAGGACATGCCCACGTCAGGAGGCATTCTCTCCGTGTCCACGCCCGGGGAAGCATACACACCCGAGTTCGGCCCCCGTGACACAGGCGGGCGTGTCTTCGGACACGTATAGATACCACGAAGTACGGCAGAACGCAGCCTGGACCCTTGGGGCTAGGACGGAACGGGAAGGCAGACTGTGACGACGAGGCCTCCTCCGGCACGCGGCCAGGCGGTCACCACGCCCTCGTGCGCGCGCACCACCGACCGGACGATGGACAGTCCCAGACCGGCGCTGCGGCCCGAGCCGACCCTGTCACTGGAGCCGCGGCGGAACGGTTCGAAGAGCCCCTCGATCTCGTAGGCCGGGATGACCTTGCCGGAGTTCTCCACCTGGACGGCGGGCATGCCCTCGTACATGCCGCTGCGAACGGTGATCTCGCCGTCCTTGACGTTGTACTTGAGGGCGTTCTCCACGAGGTTGCCCACGAGCCGCTCCAGCAGGACGGGATCGCCGACCACGGAGGCGGGGCGCAGGTCCTGGCGCAGGTGCAGACCCGACCCGGACAGCTCGCCCTCCAGCTGGCTGAGCACCGTCCCGGCGACCTCGCCCAGGTCGACCCTGGCCCGGACCTCCAGTTCGCGATCGCTCCTGGCGAGGAAGAGCAGGCCGTCGATGAGGCGTTCGTGGCGCGCGTTGGTCTCCAGCAGGGTCTGTCCGACGCTCTTGAGGTCGGAGGAGACCTCGGGGGCGCTGAGCGCCACCTCCAGCAGGGTCCGGTTGATCGCCAGGGGCGTGCGCAGCTCGTGCGAGGCGTTGGCCACGAAGCGGCGCTGGCCGTCGAAGGCGCGGTCCAGACGCTCCAGCATGCCGTCGAAGGTGTCGGCGAGCTCACGGATCTCGTCGTCGGGCCCCGACAGGGCGATGCGCTCGTGCAGGGAGCGCTCCGACAGGCGGCGGGCGATGCGGGTGATCTTCTGCAGCGGGGACAGCGCCCTTCCGGCCACCGCGTACCCCAGGGCGACCGCGAGCAGACCCACCAGGAACAACGCGAGCAGGGAGAACCTGGTGACGTGGGTGAGGACCTCGTCGATGAGATACCGGTGGGTGATCAGCTCCGAGGCGGTGTCCTCGTCCAGGAGCGCGTTGAGCAGGACCGCGACGATCAGGTAGTTGACCAGGACCAGGACCGATCCCGCCGCGAAGAAGAGCATCCCGTAGATGAGGGTGAGCCGCGCGCGCAGGCTGAGGTTGTCGGTGAAGCGGTACACGCGCTCGGCCGCGGCCGAGCGCTCCCCGCCCTCGGGCGCGGCGGCGTTCAGGCGCCGCCACGTACCGGTGTCGCCGGGCCGGGTGGGTTCCGCCTGTCCCGGTTCGGAGCGGTCCACCGGTCTCACAGCCGGTACCCCGCGCCGGGGACGGTCTGGATGACGGGAGGGTCGCCGAGCTTCTTGCGCAGGGTCATGACCGTGACGCGGACGACGTTGGTGAAGGGGTCGGCGTTCTCGTCCCAGGCCTTCTCCAGCAGCCCCTCGGCGCTGACCACCGTTCCCTGGGCGCGCATGAACACCTGCAGGACGGCGAACTCCTTCGGGGTGAGGGGGATCTCGCGGCCGTCACGGTGCACACGGTGGTTGGCCGGGTCGAGGGTGATGCCGTGGCGCTCCAGGACGGGGGGCAGCGGGGGCGCCGACCGGCGGCCCAGGGCGTGCACCCGGGCGATGAGCTCGGCGAAGGCGAAGGGCTTGGCCAGGTAGTCGTCGGCGCCGATGGTCAGGCCCTCGACCTTGTCCTGGACGCCGTCGGAGGCGGTGAGCATCAGGATGCGGCCGTTGTAACTCTCCTGGACGAGGGTCCGGGCGACCTCGTCGCCGTGGACACCGGGCAGGTCGCGGTCGAGCACGATCACGTCGTAGTCGTTGACCGCGGTGTGCTCCAGGGCGGTGTCCCCGTCGTAGACCACGTCCACGGCCATCGCCTCACGCCGCAGTCCGACCGCCACGGTATCGGCCAGGACTCGTTCGTCTTCGACCACGAGTACGCGCACGTTGTCCTTCTCAAGCGTTGGTGCGGGAGAGAGAGGGGGCCGCTGCCGGCGCATCCCCCAACACACCGGCAGCGGCGTTCTTGGTCCCGGCCGCGTCATCCGTTGTCCCACGAGCGGGGTAAGGAGACGGTAAACCCGCCGCGGCGGTCTCGTGCGACCTGCCGCTCTCCTCGCCCCGTGCGGACACGGGCGCTGGGCCGGGAGCTTCACTGCTCCCCTGAGCGCGGGGAGTCGCCGCCGGCGAATCCCCCAACCGCCGGCAGCGACTTAACCCCGCACATCTCAAATCTGACACATCAAGAATAAGAAACAAGTAAGCACAAGCCCTCACGCGCAAATGTGTCGTGGGACACCCTTGCCCGTTACTTGGCCATCCGACACCCGGCCCGGTCCGGACGGCCGCACCCGCGTCCCTCCGCACACGCCCCGCCGCGGCCGCGGGGCCCTCCCGTCCCGTGGAACCGGCCGGCACCGCACGAGAGGAGGTCACGGGAGGATTTCGCCAGGGGGCGGAGGTTTGGCGCGGGCCACGGTGCGGTACAGGTAGGAGATGCACGCGTGGACACCGGCCCCGGGCCGGACCGCGACGTGCACGCATGTCACAGGGACGTGACTACTTCGATCATGCGAACGCTGCGGCGTGCGCGGACGGATTCCGCACCGGTCCACGGCCGTGTACCGGTGCCTACCCCTGGAAGAGGTGCAATGGGCGAGTTCCTCGCGGAGATCAAGGTCCGCATCAACGAGACCTACCGGTCGTTCCAGGCCGCTCAGGCCGAAGGGGACGACTTCCTCGCCGACACGCATGCGTCGGAGTTGGAGGATCTTTACCGCATCGCGGCTCGCAACGGCGTCGACACCTGCGCCTAGCTGACCGGAGGGCGCGGTGGGACATGACCTCCCACCGCGCCCTCCGTGTGTCCGGACCCGTGTTGCGCCTCAGCCGTCGGTGTCGGCCCCCAGCGGCGCCAGGAGCGTCCGCAGGGACTCCTGGAGCTCCGGGCGGCCGGCGATGACCAGGTCCTCGCTGGGCGGCCCGCCACGCAGGTCCCCCACACGCAGGCCCGCCTCGCTGGCGACCAGCCCGGGGGCGGCCCAGTCCCAGACGTGGAGTCCGCGCTCGTAGTAGGCGTTGACACGTCCCATGGCCAGTCCGACCAGGTCCACGGCCGCCGATCCTCCGCGCCGGATGTCGCGGACGCGCGGAACCACCTCCAGCAGGATCCTGGCCTGCTGGGCCCGGCGCTCGGGGAGGTACCCGAAGCCGGTGGCGACCAGGGCCTGGTCCAGCGGCACCGCGGGCGGGGCCTGGATGGTCCGGCCGTCCAGGCGCGCGCCTCCCCCGAGCACCGCCTCGTACATCTCACCGCGCCGGGGGACGTTCACCGCGGCCGCCACGACCACACCGTCGACCTCGGCGGCGATGGACACGGCCCAGTCGTGATGTCCGTACAGGTAGTTGACGGTGCCGTCGATGGGGTCGACGACCCAGCGCACCCCGCTGGTGCCGCCCTCGTCGTCGCCGCCCTCCTCCCCCAGGACGGCGTCGTCGGGGCGCTCGGCGAGCAGACGGGCCCGGATGAGGTCCTCCGTGGCCCGGTCCATCCTGGTGACGACGTCGGTGGGGCTGGACTTGGTGTCGAGCACGGTGATGCCCGCCTGTCCCTCCCTGGCGAGTTCCCCCGCCTCCGCCGCCACTCTCACGGCGAGGTCGCGCAGGCTCTCCCGGTCGGGTGCGGCGCCGGTGGTACTCACTGGATGTCCTCCCTGTCGTGGCGCGGTGTCGCGCGGGCTGCTCCCCGCACGCGGGTCCGGTCGGGCACCGCGGCGGCGCCCGACCGGTTCACGGACGGTTCAGAGCAGTTCGGGCCTGCTCCACTCCTTGCCGTGCACATGGTGGTCGAGGAAGGCGAAGACCGTCTCGTACCAGACCTGGGCGTTGCCGGGGCTGAGGATCCAGTGGTTCTCGTCCGGGAAGTACAGGAACTTGGCGTCCACCTCGTGCAGCATCAGGTCGCGCCACAGGCGCAGCCCCTCGGAGACGGGTACCCGGTAGTCCTTGTCCCCGTGGATGACGAGTATCGGGGTGCGGATGTCGTCCGCGTGCAGGTGCGGCGAGTTCAGGGTGTAGCGCTCGGGGCGGTCCAGCGGGGTGCCGAACTCGTGCTCCCACACCGGCGGGTAGTCGGTGGTACCGCTGAAACCGTCCAGGCCCCACAGGGATGCGTGGGAGACGATGGCCCGGAACCGGTCGGTGTGCCCGGCGATCCAGTTGGCCATGTAGCCGCCGAAGGAGCCGCCCATCATGGCGGTGCGCTCGGCGTCGATGTCCTCGCGCGCCTCGGCCGCGTCGGTGACGGCCATGATGTCAGCGAAGGTGCGCGGTCCCCACCTGCCCCATGCGCGGCGGAGCATGTCCTGCCCGTAGCCGGTGGACAGGGCGGGGTCGGGCAGCAGGACGGCGTAGCCGCGCGCGGCGAGCAGCCACGGGTTCCAGCGCCAGGACCAGCCGTTGAAGCTCATGTAGGGCCCGCCGTGGACCCAGAGCATGAGCGGGGAGGGAGAGTCGGCCGAGGCCTCCTCGGGCAGCACCAGCCAGGAGCGGATGCGGGTGCCGTCGTCGGCGGTGGTCTCGATCTCGGTGAGGGTGCCGGGCATGGTCAGCTCGGACCCGGGCGTGCGCAGGTACTCGGGCCGGCCGTCGACGGCGCCGGCGGCCAGGCGTACGGGCGCGGGCGGGGCGTCCCAGGCGTCACGCAGCGCGTACACGTACCGCCCGTCGGGTGACGGGTTGAGGTTGCTGTAGGCGCCGTGGTCACCGGTGAGGCGGGTGACCGTGCCGTCGGCCAGGTCGATCCGGAAGACGGGGCGGCGACCGTTCTCGTCGGCGACGAAGAACACCGCTCCGGAGTCGGCGGCCCAGGCGAGGTCGCGCGGCCACAACTCGTGTTCGGGGAGCAGGTCGCGGCCCTGTCCGGTGGCCAGGTCGACGAGCCACGCGGTCTGGTCACGGGGCTCGCCGTCGTAGTCGCCCTCGAAGTCGCGCGAGAGCAGGACGTGGCGGCCGTCCGGGGAGACGAGCGGGCCGCCGAACTCGTGGTCGGGGTCGGAGGCCAGGGTGCGGCGCTCACCGGTGGCGGTGTCGACGGCGACGATCTCGGAGCGCCGGGCGCCCCCGCCGACGGGCACCTGCCACTCGGTGACCAGCAGGGAGCCGTCGGGGGTGAGCGCGCCGCCGGCGCCCAGGAGGGCCATCCCGGCGTCGGGGGTCAGGTCCCTGAGGTCGCCGAGGCGGGAGTCGTCGTCGGCCGGAGGCTCGGCGACGAAGTGACGGGGGTGGTCCGGGCCGATGTCGCTGTCCCAGGAGCGCACGGGCAGCGCCTCGTGGAGGATGGCGGTGACCCCGGCCTCCTCCCGGGCCTTGCGGGCCTCCTTGTCGGCCTCCTCGTCCACGCTGCGCGGGAGTGTGTCGGAGGTGACGGCGACCAGCCCGGAGTCGCGGGCGACGGTGAAGGAGCCGATGCCCCCGGGGCGGGAGGCGACCTGGCGTGCCTCGCCTCCGGCGGGCAGCAGCCACAGGGAGGCCCCGGCCTTGTCCTCGGCCTTGGTCTCGGGGTCGGGACGGCCGCTGGTGAACAGGACCGAACCGTCAGGGAGGAAGCCGACACCGCCCTCGCCCTTGGCGGAGCGGGTGAGGCGCTTGGGGGCGCGCCCGCCCTCGGCCTCGGGGGTGACGTCGATCTCCCACAGGGCGCTGCGGAAGGACTTGGAGTCGGGGGCGATGCCGCTGACGGGCGCGACCAGACGGGTTCCGTCCGGTGAGAGGCGCAGTCCGTTGACACGGCGGAGTCGGACGTACTCCGGCAGTTCATACCAGGAACGAACCAAGACACATACTCCTGAACGTCGACTTGTGATCTGGGCAGACACTACCGGTCGGGCCCCGGGGGGAGCCGGTCCCCCGCCCGCCCCAGGGTGGTGTCAGCAGTGTTTACCCAGCTTCCCACACGTCGGCGCGCCGTGTCCCCGCCTCACCCGCCCCGCCCTCCAGGGCGGGCCCTCGTCTCAGGCCGGGCAGGAGCAGTCGGCGCAACGGGTGAGGGAGCTCAGGCGCCGGGGCTCCGACCGCTCCGTGTACTCGCGGACCAGGTCGGTCACCATGGACACGAACGCGGGGTGTGTGCCGGGGCTGAGCGCGCGCTCGTAGCCGATACCGAGCTTCTTGGCGGTCTCGCGGGCCTCCACGTCGAGGTCGAACCTGACCTCCATGTGGTCGGAGACGAAGCCGTGCGGAACCACGACCACGGCGGGCACGCCCTCGGCGGCCAGCTCGGCCATGCGGTCGTTGACGTCGGGCTCCAGCCAGGGCTGGCTGGGCGGGCCGCTGCGGCTCTGGTAGACGAGCTCGTGGGGGTGGTCGCGGTCGAGCCGCTCCACCACCAGGCGCGCCACCTCGGCCAGCTGGGCACCGTAGGCGCCCTCCGGCCCGAAGCCGTGGCCGGGGCCGCCGCTGGCCTCGGCCATCGAGGTGGGAATGGAGTGCGCGGAGAAGAGCAGCCGTACGCCCTCGCGCTGCTCCGCGGGCAGGGCGGCCAGGGAGGCGCGGGTGTGCTCGACCAGCGGCTCGACGAACCCGGGGTGGTCGTAGAAGGGCCGGACGAGGTCCACCTCGGGAGCGTCCTCCCCCAGCGCCGCGCGGGCGCGGGCGATGTCCTCCTCGTAGGCGGTACGGCTGGACCAGTTGCAGTACGCGGAGGTGGGCAGCGCCAGCACCCGGCGCACGCCGTCCTCCCTCATCCGGGCGAGGGTGTCCGTGAGCATCGGGGTCCAGAACCGGTTGCCCCAGTAGATCGGCAGGTCGATCCCGTTGGCGGCGAAGTCGGCGGTGACCGCGGCGAGCAGGTCGCGGCACTGCTGGTTGATCGGGCTCACCCCGCCGAAGAGGAAGTAGTGCTCGCCGACCTCGACGAGCCGCTCCCGGGGGATGCCGCGTCCGCGGGTGACGTTCTCAAGGAACGGGATGACCTCGTCCTCGCCCTCCGGACCGCCGAAGGAGATCAGCAGAAACGCGTCGTAGTAGCTCATACGACTTATGAAACCAGCTCGTCCGCACCCGCTCGCGCGGCCTCCCGTGTCCGTGTCCTGTGGTCTTGGCCTCCTCCGCCGGCGGGCCGCGCACCCGGGCCCCTGTTCACGTGACCGACTGGTCGGTAATGTCACGGCATGACAGATGTGTTGTGGCACACATGGGCGGGCACCCACCAGGCCCGCCCCAGGCGCACGGCGGCCCCGGGAGGCACGGCGGGGGTCGCCGCGGCGGTCTCCTCGGCCGCCGCCGAGGACCTGCGGGTCCGCATGGTCGGTACGGGGCACTCCTTCACCGACGTGGCCGTCACCGACGGCCTGCTCCTGTCCCCCACCTCCCTGACCCGGGTGCGCTCGGTCGACCCGCTGGAGGGCACCGCGACGGTCGAGGCGGGCCTCCCCCTGTGCGACCTCAACGACGTGCTGGCCGGACACGGTGTGGCCCTGGCCAACATGGGCGACATCGCCGTGCAGACCATGGCGGGCGCTGTGCAGACGGGCACCCACGGCACGGGCAGGGACACGGGCGGCCTGGCCGACCAGGTGGTCGGCATGGAGATGGTGCTCGCCGACGGCTCGGTGGTCGAGTGCTCCGCGGAGCGCGAACCGGACCTCTTCCACGCGGCGCGGGTCGGCCTGGGCGCGTTCGGCGTGGTCACCGCGCTGACCATGGCGGTGCGCCCGGCGTTCCGGCTGCACGCGCGGGAGGAGCCGATGCGGTTGGAGGAGGTGCTGGAACGCCTGCCCGGGCTGCGCGCGGACAACGACCACTTCGAGTTCTTCTGGTTTCCGCACACCGACAACACCAACACCAAGCGCAACAACGTCAGCGCGGATCCGGCCCGGCCGCTGTCATCCTTCCGGGCGTGGCTGGACGACGAGTTCCTGTCCAACACGCTCTTCGAGGGGGTCAACCGGGTGTGCCGGCGCTTCCCCGGCGCGGTGCCCGCGGTGAACCGGATCAGCTCGCGGGCGCTGTCGGCGCGCGACTACACCGACGCCTCGTACAGGGTGTTCGCCTCGGTGCGCGACGTCCGGTTCGTGGAGATGGAGTACGCGATCCCCGCCGAGCACCTGGTGGACGTCCTGCGCGAGGTGCGGTCCGTCGTGGACCGGGGCGGGCACCGGGTGAGCTTTCCGGTGGAGGTGCGCTTCGCCCCGGCCGACGACGTGTGGCTGTCCACCGCCTACGGCCGCGACACCGCCTACGTGGCGGTGCACATGTACAAGGGGACTCCGTACGAGGCCTACTTCGCCGACGTGGAGGCGGTGTTCACCTCCGTGGGCGGGCGCCCGCACTGGGGCAAGATGCACACCCGCGACCGCTCCTACCTGGAGGGGGTCTACCCCAGGCTGGACGAGGCCCTGGCGGTGCGGGAACGGGTGGATCCCGGACGCAGGTTCTCCAACGCCTACCTGGAGCGGGTCCTGGACTGAGTGACCGGCGCCCGCCCCCGGCCGGTCCCGTCCGTCACGGTGGGGCCGGGGCGGAGCGGGACGGGCGCGGTCCCCGGGTCCTCGCCCGCGCGGGCGAGGACCCGGGCTCACTCCTCCGGAGGGGCGGGTGGCTCGGGCGCCGGGACGGCCTCCCCACCGCCCTGCTCTCCGGCTCCGGGATCGGGGGCCTGCTCGACGGGTTCCTCGGGAGTCTCGGGATCGTCGGCGGGCGGAGCGGTGGGTGCGGGGCTCGCCTCGGCACCGTCGCCCCCGGGTGCGGGCTCGGTCGGCTGGGGGTCACCGGGGGCCCCGGGAACGCCGGAGGTGCCGTCCTCCCCCCGTGGGTCGGAGCCCTCGGGAGCCTCACCGGTGGTGGCGGGGTCCTCGGATCCGCTCTCCTCGGCCGGGGGCGCGGAGGTGGTGCCGCCGAACAGGGTGGGCGCGGTGGCCTCGTCCGTGCCCCGGGTCCAGGAGGTCAGCGAGCGCCCGGTGAACAGCTCGAAGGCCAGGATCACCAGCATGGCCAGGACGAACACCACGACGGCCGGGACCATCGCGGAGCGCCAGCCGCGCCGTCGGCCTCCCCTCCGGGGCCGTGACCCGTCGCCGGGACCGTCCGCGTCCGGGTCGTCCGGGTCCGGGTCGTCCGGGTCGGCCACGGATGTGCGCGCGGTGGCACCGGGGACGTCGGCGTGCGTGCCAGCGGCCCCCTCCAGAGGGGGCAGGGCCATGACACGGGTGGCGTCGGAGTCCTCGGGGAGGGATCCCGCCTCGGTGACCTCACACAGCGGTCCGGTCCCGAAGACCCCCTCGGGGGCCGGGGCGACCGGTGCCCCCGGCGCGTTCGGAACCGGTGCCCCGGCGTGGCCGCCGGCCCTGGCCCTTCCGGCCAGCTGCCGGGCCTGCTCACCGCTGCGCGAGAACCAGTGCTGCAGCAGCGGGCTGACGAGGGTGCTGAGCGCGGCCATGCCGGCGGCGCCGATGACCGTGCCGTACACGTTCAGGTAGGAGGCGGCGGTGGCCGCGGCCAGTGTCGCGCCGGCGGCTCCGGCGACCTGGGACGCGGTCAGGTCGATCCGCTTCCTGCCGCCTTCCTCCGCC
Source organism: Nocardiopsis quinghaiensis (assembly GCF_008638365.1). Taxonomy (GTDB): domain Bacteria; phylum Actinomycetota; class Actinomycetes; order Streptosporangiales; family Streptosporangiaceae; genus Nocardiopsis; species Nocardiopsis quinghaiensis. The sequence goes on from NZ_VWVU01000038.1 coordinate 21,652, forward strand.
CCCTCCTCCTCGTGGTCGTCGTGGTGTCCGGTCCGACCCATCCGGTCGTCCCCCTTCTTCGGGCGCGCACGGGCGCGGCGGGAGCTGGCAAGAGCGGAATGGGCGTGTGGTGGGGCAGACAGCCCCACAGGCCCCAAGCATCACATTTCACTCATAGAGGGATAACTAAGGTTAAGGGCGACAGGTTTCCGATAACGCCATCAAAGAAGAAGCATCACTCTCTGACACACACCGGCGTGTCGAGTTGCGTCCCGGAGGATCCCCCTACTCGGCGAACGGCCCGAGATCTGAGTTTTTCCCAGGCCTGGGGTGATTCGAGGTGTGCGGGATACCATCACGGCGGAGCCTTCGCGCGGGATCGGCGACATTCCCCCGCGATCGCTCCCGGTCGCCGAAGGGTCGGCGTGTCAAGATTGGCAACGAAGCGACCGTGAGGGCTCCGGGGCACCCGGGGCATCTCCCACCGCGGCACGTGCCGTGGACCGGGAGGCGGGCACACAGTTCGGACATGCCGGGCGCGGTACTGGCCGAACAGTTGTCGGCCGACCAGACTTGGAGAACGCGGGGGTCGGTCGTGGGACCTGTCCCTCGACGGGACGCGAAAGGGAGGGCGATGCACGAGCTTCGCCTCGTGGCCGTGAGCGAGGACGGCACCTACCTGGTGCTCGCCAGCGCCGGCCGTGGAACCCGCTTCATGCTGCCCGTCGACGACCGCCTCCGAGCCGCAGTACGCGGCCAGTTCTCCCGGCTCGGCCAGTACGAGATCGAAGTGGAGAATCCGTTGCGCCCCAAGGAAATCCAGGCCCGCATCCGGTCCGGCGAGACCGCGGAGGCCATCTCCGAGATCTCCGGTATACCCATCGAGCGGGTCCGCTGGTTCGAGGGCCCAGTCCTCCAGGAGCGCGAGTACATCGCCCAGCAGGCCCAGCGCGCCAGCGTGCGCTCGCAGGGCGACGCCGCTCCCGGACCCTCGCTGGAGGAACTGGTCACCAAGAGGATCGGTGCGCACCAACTGGAGACCGGCGACGCGGCGTGGGACTCGTGGAAGCGCGAGGACCGCTCGTGGCAGCTCAAGCTCGTCTTCATGCACGGCGGTGACGAGCGCGTCGCCCACTGGCTCTACGAGCCCAGGCACAACAGTGTGACCCCCGCCGACGAGGAGGCCGCGCTGTTCTCCTCGCCCGAACCCGTGTCCTCCCCCGGCGCGAACGTGACGCCCTTCGCTCCGCGCCGTCCCGAGGCCGCCACCGACCTGCCCCGCATCGACGCGCAGTCGGCCGCCGAGCGCCGTCCCGACCACGCCGTGCCCCGCCGCCGCTCCTCCGACGTGTCCCACGACGAGCCGCTGCGCTCCGCGCCGGTGGCCCGTCCCGAGAACGACCGGTTCGACGAGGCGCGTCCCGCGCCCGTCGATTACCACGCCGCCGACCGCGACGAGGACCGGTTCCCCGAGCGTCGCCCCCGCGAGAGCGAGAGGGAGTGGTACGCCGAGCCGCGCGTGGAGCGGCCCGCCGAGCGTCCGGAGCCCCGGACCGAACCCGCCGACCAGCGCCGTCAGCGCCCCGAGCCCGTCGACCAGCGTCGCCGACGCCCCGAGCCCGAGCGGCGGCCCGCGATCGCCTACACCGAGCCCATGGAGCGGCCCCGCCGCCCCGAGCGCCGCCCCGCGCCGGAGTGGCCGCCGGAGACCCGTCCCGCTCGGCCCGCGGAGCCCGAGACGGCCCCACCGGCCGCCGAGGACCCGGTACAGGCGCGTCCGGCGCCGCGCCGCCGCCGGGCCACCATCGACCTCAACGACGCCGGAGTCCCGCGCCGCGCCGCCGAGGAGCCGCCCGCGGCCGCGGTCCCCGCCGCCGCCAACGGAGGTCCCGAGCACTCCGCGCCCAAGCGCAAGGGCCGTGGCCGCCGCGCCTCGGTGCCCTCGTGGGACGAGATCATGTTCGGTTCCAAGAAGGACGAATAAGCCCGGACGAAAAGCCTGGGGGAGGGCGGCCGCACCCGGGGTGCGGCCGCCCTCCCGTGTGCCTCAGCCCCGTTCCCGGCCCCGGCCCCTCGGATCGGACGGCTCGGAGCCGGCCAGGAACGGGCGCACCATCTCGGGGGTGACGCGCGCGGCGAAGTCCACCGACCCCGCCAACGAGGCGTCCTGGGCGGTGTAGCCGCCCGCGCCCGCGCCGACCGTGACCTGGAGGTCGGCCAGGGAGGAGCGGCGCTGGAAGAGGGTCTGCGTCCAGGTCCAGCCGATCACCGCCGACCGCTCCACCGTCGCCTGGTTCCGGCGCAGGGAGCCCGAGCGCACGCTCACGCGCTCGCCGTCGTAGCCGTGGCCCAGGGAGCGGTACCGGTCCACTCCCACGAGGGCGCCCAGCGCCGCCAGGACTCCCGACACCCAGGCCAGCCACACCACCTCCATGGCCAGGGCGGCTCCCAGGACCAGTACGAACGGCCCCACCGAGCGCGTCAGGCGGCGGTACAGGGCCGCGCGCGGATGGCGGTCCAGACGTCCCCGGTACAGGGTCAGCGCACGGTCCACGACCGCCTCGACCCTCGTCCGGCGGCCGATCGGCAGCAGCACCGCGCGGTTGGCGGTGTCGCCCAGCCCCGTGACGACGGCACGCAGCCGTACCGCGCCGCGCGTGCGTTCGAGCGGGTTGTCCAGGAGTTCGTACCCGCGGATACGGCGCTTCTCCAACGTCACGCTGCGCCGGGTGAACAGACCCCGCTCGGCGACCAGGGAGCCGTCGCGCTCCTTGAGGGTGAAGCCCCAGTGGGTGAGGGAGTAGGAGACCACGGCGAACACCGGCATCAGCAGCACCAGCACACCGGCGAAGGCCACCGCGGAGACCACCAGGAACCCGCGGTCGGAGCTGGTCACCCAGTCCACGACGTAGTCGGCGAAGAGCTCACCCGCCGCCTGCTGGACCATGCCGGACAGGGTGGCCAGGACCACGAAGGGGGTGAGCAGGTAGCCCAGGCTCAGCACTCCGTACAGGTACCACGAGCGCGGCATGGTGAAGTAGGTGACGGTGTCGTCCCCCGCTGGCGCCGGAGCGCCGTCGTGCTCCTCCCCCGTACCCGTCCGCGCCCCCTCCGCAGAGGGGGCGGCGGCCGCCTCGGGGCTCCGGCCGGTGAGCACCGCCCGGCGGTGCAGCAGCACCCGACGCAGCCGTTCGGCCTCGGCCGCCTCCACGGCGTCGAGCTTTCCGTCCTCGGTGGTGCCCGCCGATCCCGCGGCGGCCTCGATGCGGACCACGGCAACGCCCAGCAGCCGGTGCAGCAGGGTACTGGTGACGTCCACACCGCGCACCCGCTCCAGCGGGATGGTGCGCCGGGAGCGGCGGACGAGCCCCCGGCGGATCTCCAGCCGGTCTTCCGCGACCTCGTAGCGGGTCGTCCGCCAGGTGACGAACCCGCCCACGAGCAGGGCCACGACGGTCGCGCCCGTGGCGGCCAGCACCCAGGCGTTGAACCCGCCGACCACCAGGCCCGCGACGATCGGCAGCAGGAGGCCCTTGAGCTGGTTGATGGGACCGACGACCATGCTCCGGGAGCTGAGCCGGTGGACGTGCTCGGTCCCCGGCGGGGCCGGACCGTCCTCCTCCTGACCGCCCCACCAGTCACGGGGGGCGCCGGACGGCTCATCCGCGTCCCGCGCGTCCTCGGGCGGCGCCCCCTCTCCGGCGGGACCGTGGCCCGGCCCTGCGTACGCGTCCCCGAAGGTGCCCCCGGAGACGTCTCCGGGAGTGCTTCCGGGGGCGGCCCAACCGCCGTGGCCGGGATCGTCCGGGTGTCCGTGGTTCTCGTCGTGTCCGTCCATCAGGTCGCGTCGTCCCGCAGTGCTCCGGCGCGCACGGCCAGCTCCTCGCTCAGACGTCGGGCCTCCTCCTCGCCCAGCCCCTCGATCGTGGACGACCCGGCGTAGGAGGCGGTCTGCACCTCCAGTGTCGCCACGTCGAACATCCGCTCAAGCCACCCCTGCGTGTGGTCGACCGTCTGCAGCCGGCTGACCGGGACCAGCTGCCAGGAGCGGCTGACCCAGCCCGTCCGGGTGTAGATGACGTCGTCGGCCACCTCCCAGCGGTGCACCCGGTAGCGCCAGGAGGGCACGATCGCCACCCTGAGCAGGGCGTACACCGCGTAGGCGACCGGCAGCAGCCAGGCGTTGTCCCGCGCCCACGCCGGTATCCACGCCCAGCCCAGTGACGAGACACCCCAGGCGAGCGCGCAGACCAGCGCGAGGGTGAACACGCTGGCGAACAGCAGACGGACGGTCCACACCCCTATCGCGCGTCCGCTCACGCGGTGCAGTGGCGGGCGCAGTCGTGCGGTCTCCCCCGTGCCGGATCCGGGTGGTTCGGGTGTCCCTCCGGGACCGGGGGCGGTGTCGTGCGGTGGGGTGTTCATCACCCGCCCGAGTCTAGGGCCTTGGTTTCTCCTTCCCGAGGCTTCGGGAACGGTCCGTACCGGTACGGAGGATTTTGTCAGCGTTCTGTCAGACCGGGTCGGCACACTTGATGACAGACGTTGAAAAGTGGAGGTTCGATGACTGACGCCATTCGCGCGGAAGGCCTGGTCAAACAGTTCAAGGGCAAACGGGCCCTGGACGGTGTCGACCTGACGGCCAGGACGGGGGCCGTGCTGGGCGTTCTGGGGCCCAACGGGTCCGGAAAGACCACCATGGTCCGTATCCTGGGGACCCTGCTGCGCCCCGAGGAGGGCCGTGCCGAGGTCGGTGGGTTCGACGTGGTGCGCCAGCCCCACGAGGTGCGCCGCCTGATCGGGCTGACCGGCCAGTACGCGGCGGTCGACGCCGACCTGACCGGAACCCAGAACCTGGTGCTCATCGCCCGGCTGCTGGGCTTCGACCGGGCCGGCGCCCGGGCCCGCACAGCCGAGCTGCTGGAGCGCTTCGACCTCTCCGACGCCGCCGGCCGCCCCGCCAAGACCTACTCCGGCGGCATGCGCCGACGGCTGGACCTGGCCGCGAGCCTGGTGGGCCGCCCGGAGCTGCTGTACCTGGACGAGCCGACCACCGGCCTGGACCCGCACAGCCGCAACGGTCTGTGGGACGTGGTGCGTGGGCTGGTCGACGACGGTGTGACCGTCCTGCTCACCACCCAGTACCTGGAGGAGGCCGACCGGCTGGCCGACGACCTCATGGTGCTCGACCACGGGCGGGTCATCAGCCGGGGCACACCCGAGGAGCTGAAGAACCAGGCGGGCGACCAGGTACTGGAGCTGCGCACGGTCGAGGGCTCCGAGCTGTCCCTGGCCACCAAGATCATCGAGACGGTCACCCGTACGCCGGTCACCTCCGACGGGCTGCGCGCCAGCGTCCCGGTCACCGACTCGGGCGTGCTGCCCGAGGTGGTGCGCCGCCTAGACGAGCAGGGCGTGGCGGTCGCCGAGCTGTCGCTGCGCAAGCCCAGCCTGGACGAGGTGTTCCTCGCCCTGACCGGGCACGCCGCCGAGGACGGGACCGCGGACGACACCGCGAACGAAGGGACCAGAACATGAGCGCCGTGACGACCCCGACGCGGTCGGCGCAGCCCGGGGGCGGCCCCGGTACCCCGGCGCGGATCACCCCGCTGACCACCGTGCAGAACGGGCTCCAGCTGGCCTGGCGCAGTGTCCTGAAGATCAAGGCGAACCCCGAAGAGGTCTTCGGGCTGATGCTGCAGCCGGTCATGTTCGTGACCCTGTTCGTCTTCGTCTTCGGACAGGCGATGATGGGCGACTGGCAGACCTACCGCGACTTCCTCATGCCGGGGATCATCGCCCAGTCGGTCATCTTCGCGACCCTGGGCACCGGGTTCTCGCTGAGCCAGGACGTGGAGAAGGGCATCTTCGACCGGTTCCGGTCACTGCCCATCGCCCGTTCCGCCCCGCTGACCGGGGCGATCCTCGGCGACCTGGTCAGGTACACGATCACCGTGGTGATGGTGATGCTGGTGGGCATCGCCATCGGCTTCCGCCCCGAGGGCGGTGCGGTCGGCGTGGTCGTGGCGGCCGCCCTCGTGCTGCTGTTCGCCTCCGCCCTGTGCTGGATGTCGGCCTTCGTCGGCATGATCGTGCGCACCCCGATGGCGGTGCAGGCGTTCGGGATGATCCTGATGTTCCCGCTCACCTTCAGCAGTTCGGCCTTCGTCAGCCCGGACGACATGCCCAGCTGGCTGCAGGCCGTGGCCGCGAACAACCCGGTCACCCATGTCGTGGACGCCATGCGCGCCCTGATGCTGGGCACGGGCGACGCCACCGGCCCGGTGCTGTGGAGCGTGGTGTGGACCGTGATCATCACCGCGGTCTTCTTCCCGCTGGCCGTGTGGGCCTACCGGCGCCGCACCTGAGCCGCCTGACGCACCGCTGACACCGCACCGCTCCGGGAGTCCCCCGCCCGGGGCGGCGCGGTGCCGGCCACTCGTCCACGCACACGGGCACGCGGGCCGCCGCGACGGCGGTTCGGGGGAACGGGCTCCCGGACGTGTTCCCGGGACGGGGAGGCCGGGGACTCAGAAGTACCAGTTCGCCCTGCGGGGCCCGGTGTCGGGCACGATCGGGGCCAGCCACTCGTCCACGCGCCCGCGGATCCGGTCGGCGTCGTCGGTCCGCGCCTCGGCGACCAGGCGGACGTACTCCTCCTCACCCAGTGCGCGGCGCACGCGCCGCCGGGCCCGCGCCACGAACGGGGTGGCGGTGTCGGGCACGCCGCGCAGGGCCTCGGAGCATCCCAGCAGCAGAGCCGCCCGGCGCGGCTCCTCCTCGGCCGTCATCATGGCGAACACGTCCATGACCTCGGCGCACACCGGCCCCAGACCGTGTGTGGCCAGCCACCACGCGCGTCCGGCCTCCCGCCATGCCTCCTCGGAGTCACCCGACATCCAGGAGACGATCGCGCACATGGCCCGCCAGGCCGCCTCGATGTAGGCCGGAAAGAACCCGCCCAGTCCGGTCAGGTCGGCCCCGATCCGCTCCAGGACCTCGCGGGCCGCCTCCAGGTCGCCCGCCTCGCGCAGCCACTGGGCCTCGCCCAGCCGCAGCAGCACCATGTGTTCCTTCTCGACCGGACCCTCGGAGGCGAGCAGCGTCCGCAGGTCGTGGTGGGCCGCCTCCAGATCACCGAGGTCGGTGAGGACCTGGGCCCGGCGGATCCGGAACATCACGGACATCCCCCACAGCCCCGCGTCCTCGGTCCTGTTCACTCCCCTGTCAAGGAGTTCACGGCAACGCCCGAGGTCGTCGAACCGGTGCACGTCCACCAGGTGGGCGAGCGCCTGGCACTCGCCCCAGGTGTCCCCGCACGCGCGAAACCCCTCCAGAGCGTCGGTCGCCCTGCCCATGGACCGTCCGACGTGCCCGGAGACGGCGTCGAGCAGGGACAGCAGCAGCCGCACCATGGCGCGCATCCACGGGTCGGGCTGGTCCATCGCCGCGACGAGGCGGTCGTGGGTGGTGTCCACCCGCCCCTCGATCAACGCCCCGTACACCAGGCCGTACACCAGCATGTGGTGCTCCTCGACCCGTTCCCCGGCCTCGTCGAGGACGGCCTCGATCCGGCGCAGGCGCTCCATCATGGCCTCGTGGTCCAGGGTCCCGTCGACGGCCCGGTGGAACAGGCAGCTGGCGTAGGCGACGGCGCGCCCCTCGGGCACGCTGTCGCCGACCATGTCCAGGACGGCCTCCGACCACCGGTTGAGCTGGCGCCAGGATCCGCCCAGGGTCCAGTACCACTGGGTGTGCTCGACCAGGTCCAGGCCGAGCGCGGTGTCGCGGCGGTCGACGGCCCAGCGCACGGCCGCACCGCAGTTGTCGGCCTCGGCGTCCAGGTGTGCGAGCAGCTCCCGTTGGCGGGGTCCGCGCAGCAGCGGACCGGCCTCGCGCCACAGGTCGCGGACGTGGCGGGCGTGCCCGTCGCGGACGCGCTCCTCCTCCCCGCTGTGCTCCAGGCGCTCGGCGGCGTAGGCACGCACGGTCTCCAGCAGCCGGTAGCGGGGCGGCATGTCGTCCCTGGGCGGGTTGTCGGCGGTCACCAGGGACTTGTCGACCAGGCCGAACAGGACGGTCCACACGTCGTGGCCACCGACCGCGCCCTTGGTTCCGGGATCGGCGCAGACGCGTTCGACGGCCTCCAGGGTGGCGCCACCGGTGAAGACCGACAGGCGTCGCAGCGTGCGGCGCTCGGGCCCGTCGAGCAGGTCCCAGCTCCAGTCGACGACGGCACGCAGCGTGCGGTGGCGCGGCAGCGCCGACCGGGACCCGCTGGTGAGGAGCCGGAAACGGTCGCGAAGCCGGTCGGCGAGCTGGGCGGCGGTCATGGAGCGCAGACGTGCGGCGGCCAGTTCCAGGGCCAGCGGCATGCCGTCCAGCTCCCGGGCGACGTGCACGACGTGGGCGACGTTGTCGGGGGTGAGGCGAAAGTCCGGCCGGACGGCGGCGGCGCGTTCGGCGAACAGGATGACGGCGGGGTAGGCGGCGGCCTGCTCGGCGGTGGCGTCCTCCGGCGGCAGGGCCAGGGAGGGGACGGTCATGAGCTGCTCGCCCGGCACGCCCAGGGGTTCGCGCGAGGTGGCCAGGATCCGTAGGCGCGGGCACCCGGCGAGCAGTGGGGCCACGATACGGGCGACGTCCTCCACGAGGTGCTCGCAGTTGTCCAGGACGATGAGGGCGGGTTGGTCGCCGACGAAGGAGACGACGCGGTCCAGGGGCGAGGCGGTGGCGGCGCTGGTGGACCGTGCCTGGAGCACGACGTGCTCGCGCAGTCCCAGCGCGTGGGACAGGGCCTGGGTGATGTCCGCGGCCGTCCTGGAGGCGAGTTCGACGAACCAGCCGCCGCGGGTGAGCAGGTGCGGTGCGCGGACGGCCAGGGCGGAGGCGCCCTCGATCGCCAGGCGGGTCTTGCCCGCACCGCCGGGCCCGAGCAGGGTGACCAGGCGCCCCCGTGTGAGCAGGTCCACGGTGGTGTCCACCTCGTCCTCGCGCGCCACGAAGCTGGTCAGGGTGTCCGGCAGGCGCAGGAACGGGGCGGGCGCGTCGGCGGGCCCGGTCGTCTCGGGGGACGGCCCCGCGCCCGCCGGGCGGGGCGCGTCGAGTTCGCCGCGCAGCAGTCTCAGGTGCAGGTCCCGCGACTGGGGCGAGGGGTCCAGGCCCAGTTCGTCGGCGAGGTGTGTGCGGAAACGGTCGTAGGCGGCCAGCGCGTCGGCGGTACGGCCGGTCGCGGCCAGGGCCCGTACGAGGAGTTCCAGAGGGCGCTCGCGGTGCGGGGCGCGGCGGGCCAGGGCCTCTGCCTCGGGGAGGAGCTCGGTGTACCGTCCCAGGTCGGCCAGGGCCGCCAGGTGGTCCTCCCGGGCGGCGCTGCGGGTCTCGGACAGGCGCAGCGCGGTGTCCTCCGCCAGACCGTGCGCGGTCAGGTCGGCCAGGGCCGGCCCCCGCCACAGGGAGAGCGCCCCGTCCAGGTCGCCGGCGGCGTCGGCGGGCCTGCCCGCCGCGAGGTGGGACCGTCCCCGCCTGACCAGGGTCTCGAACCGGACCAGGTCCACCTGACCGGGGTCGACGGCCAGCCGGTACCCGGAGGCGTCGCCGTCGATCACGACGCCCTCTCCCAGGGCGCGGCGCAGGCGGGAGACCAGGGCCTGCAGGGCGTTGCCCGCCGCCGAGGGCGGACTGCCCGTCCAGATCGCGTCGGTGAGCTCCTCGGTGGTCAGCCGTCGGCCGGGGCGGAGCAGGAGGAGGGCGAGCAGGGTGCGCAGGCGCGCACCGCCGATGGGGACGGGCCGCCCGGTCGCGTCGTGGACCAGGAGAGGCCCCAGGATGGAGAACCGCACCGCACCATGATCACCGATCGCGCGGACGGGCGCCCATGACCGGACGCTCCTTCGCCCCCGCTTCTCTCCCGGCTGAACGAAACGGGGCACACCCTCGGGGAGACGCAAGCGGTGACGGCAGACCGAGTGCCCTCCCGGCCACAGTAGGGTTCGCTCTGGAACGTGTTCGCGGTGCCCGTGGCGGCACCCGCGCGTTCTCCACCGAGTCCGGCACCGGGTGTCTCCCGAGCACCGCGCCGGTGGTCACAGCGAGTTGCGCCTCCACGGCCCGAAAGTCCAGCAGGAGTCCCATTGTTCCCGGCCCTCCCCTTCCCTCGGATCACCGGTGCGCCGCGTACGGCCCCCACGCCCCCCGGCACACGCGCGGGCGCGGTCGCGGCGGGGGCCGCCGCACTGGTCCTGACCACGGGCTGCGGCATTCTCTCCCCCGGCCAGAACGGTGACATGCCCGACGACATCAACGTCACCAGCCCGCTCATGCAGGAGGGCCAGCCGATTCCCGCCGCCTACTCCTGCGGCGGCGCCAGTGAGGAGATCGAGGACGGAGAGACTTCCGGGGACGGCGAGGCCGATGAGGACGGCGGAACCAATGAGGGTGGCGAAACCGATGGGGACGGAACCGGGGACGAGGAAGAGGTCCAGGCGGCGTACTCGCCGCCGCTGAGCTGGTCGGGGCTACCCGACGAGGCGGGCTCGATCGCGCTGGTGGTGGACGATCCGCAGGAGGCCCGGGTGTTCTGGGTGGTCTACGACCTGGACCCGGAACTGGTCGAGCTGCGCCAGAACACCGTTCCCGCCGACGCCAAGCAGGGACAGAACAGCGCCGGTGAGTCCGCCTACGGTGCGCCCTGCCCCGAGGCCGGGGAGACCTACGAGTACCGGTTCACCGTGTACGCGCTCAGGGGTCCGCTGGGCCTGCCGGAGGGCGCCCCGCTGAGCGCGTCCCTGGAGGCGATCGCCGACCAGGCCGTCGCCCGTGGAACCCTGGTCGCGAGCAACGAGTGAGACGGGGCGCCGTGGGAGTCCCGCCCCACCCGGAATCCGGATGATTCCATGGCTTCGGGCCCACGGGGATTCGCCGAGGAAGCTCCCTTCTCCCTCTGCACACAGCGCACGACAACGCATACAGTGGGCCTGTGTCCCTCGCCCCATTTCAGATGACCGATATCCGTTCACTCGCCGCGTGGCGCCCTGACCCGAAACCGCACCGGACCGCCTGCGTCCTCCCACCCGCGCAGGTCAGATACACCGGAGCATCGTGGAACCAGGCGGTCGCCGCCTCCCCTCGACCGGTCTTCACCAGGCCGGTCTCCGGTGCGATCCGGGCGCGGCCGACCTCCCCAAGGTAGTGCGTACAACATGACCGTAACCGTCATCATCATCATCGCCGTCATCGTCGTGCTCGCCATTCTCGTGCTCCTCCTGCTGGGAATGCGCTCGCTGAGTATCGGCTCCCGCGAAGACGACTACGACGAGTACGAGGACGAGGACTACGACGCCGAGGACGCTGACGCCGGAAGCGCCGACGACCGGACACGGGGCCGGGAACGGGGACGCGGACGGGGCGAGAAACCGGCACCGCGTGGGCGCGCCCGCCGATCGCGCCAGGACGACGACGGCAGGACGGAGCGGCGCCCCAAGGGCAGGCGCAAGCGCGAGGATGACGACTGGGGCGACGATCCCGACTCCCTGTCCGACAACGACTTCTGGTCCAGCCTGAGCGAGGACGGCCCGGCACAGCGCCCCTCGGCAGGGCCCCGGGACGGCTTCGGAGACAGGGACGGGGCGCCCGACGTCACCGCGTACGAGTACGAGGACGACTACGACGACGCGTACGAGGACTACGACGACCAGGAGTCGGGACCGCCCGGAGCCACTACGGTCATGCCCGCGGCCAGGGGCGGGAACGCCGACCCCGCCGCGGACCTGGCGGTGCTGGCCAGTCTCGGGCAGAACAGCGTCCCGCAGGTCTCCGACGGCCGGGAGCACCAGGCGCCCGAACCAGGACGCCACGGGCAGGGCACGCACGGCGAGCCCGCGCCGTCCCCGAGGCAGGAGGAGCGCCGCGAACGCCCCGCTCCGCCTCCGGCCCAGCAGCCCGACCGGGGAGGGCTCCCCCAGCCGTCACAGACCGCCGCACCGGCGGCCTCGCCCCCCGAGGACCCCCTCGGCCCGGGGTCGTGGTCGCCCGGCTCCTCCTACTCCCCCTCGTACGGCGATCCGCTGGGGGCCTCCTCCGGCTCGCGTGACCCGTTCGGCGACCGCCCGTCCTACGACAGCGGCACGATGAGCCGATCGGACTACCCGGGGCTCCCGGACGGGCCGGAGCGCCCGGTCTCCGACCCGCTCGACCCCGGTTTCCGTCCCTCGGTGCCGGCACCGGACGCGGACGTGGGATCGCCGATATGGTCCAGCTTGGACACCGGCGCGCACCAGCGCTCGGACCTGGGTTTCGGCGGCGGCCAGAGCGACATGGGCAGGGTACCGGGGCCCGGCATGGGCGGTGGTCCGCTCCCACGTCCCGCGGGTGAGGCCTCCGATCCGCTGACCGGGGGTTACCGCACGTTCCCGGAGCCGTCCTACGACACCGGAGCACAGCGGTACGCCCCCTACGACAGCGGCACCCACAACCGCGGGGACTTCGGCGCACCAGGAGCGGGACGGCCGGAATACGACACCGGCAACCACACCCGCCCCACCTATGACAGCGGCACCTTCAGCCTCGACAACTACGACACCGGACCCCACACCCGCGCCCCCTACGACAGCGGCACCCACAACCGCGGGGACTTCGGCGCACCGGGACCGGGACGACCGGAATACGACACCGGAGCGCAGCGGTACGCCCCCTACGACAGCGGCACCCACAACCGTGGAGACTTCGGCGCGCCAGGAGCGGGACGGCCGGAATACGACACCGGCAACCACACCCGCCCCACCTATGACAGCGGCACCTTCAGCCTCGACAACTACGACACCGGACCCCACACCCGCGCCCCCTACGACAGCGGCACCCACAACCGGGCGTCCTACCAGGGCCCCAATCCGCCGCTGTGGGGCGGTCGGGAGAACGGTGAGGCGTTCGGGGCACCCTATGGTCCCGGCGGGACGGGCGCCCCGGGCGGGATGAGCGACCCGGGAGGCAGGGGCGGCCCCGGCGGTGTGGGCGACCCCGGCACCCCGGTGCGCGGTGTGCCCTCGCCGTTCAACCAGGGCCCCGCGGTCCCGCCTCCCGGTCACCCGCGCTCCCCCGGCGGACCGGCGTTCCCCGGTGGGGCACAGAACCACCCGTACGGTCCCCATCCCACGAACGGCCACCCCGCCGACCAGGCCCGCGGGGACCTGCCCCCGGGGTACGGCGGCTACGCGGGGCCGAGCGACCGCTTCGACCCCCCGGCGACCGGTCCCGCGGGCGGCTACTCCGACCTCCTGAACAGCGGCTACCCGACCGGTCCGCAGCCACAGCAGCCCGAGTACGGCGGCTACCCCGGGGAGGGATGGCACCCCGGCGGCGAGGGCCGCCACCCCAGCGGACCGCAGGCCCCGGCGCAGTACCCGGCCGAGCCCTACGACCGGTACGGATACGGCCGGGAACACCATGAGGGCGGGTACGAAGGCGGTTACGAGGACGGCCGCTTCCTGTGACCCCTCCTTCCAGGCATCCATAACGCACGGTAGCGGACACCCGGACACGGCGTCCGGACCGGTTCACCGCTTCACACCCCCGAGGTGGTGGGGACATCCCCGCCACCTCGGGGGTTCTTCTGTTCGGGTTTCCCCCGAAGACGTGTGAAGACAAGAAAATGGTTACCAGAACCACAACAGACCGTAACACCACACGGCGAAGATTGACTACAATTGGTAATCAACAGGGAACTCTCCGGGTTCGCTCGCCCTCTCGCCTCCACGAGCGCCCCCAGCCCGGACACCGCCGTCCCCGAGCGCCCACGCACCACCTGCCTGGTCCAACCCGAACGGAGTAACCATGCGCAACGACGCCCAGGGAGCCGCACCCGAGAGGCCGCCCGCCACGGCGGCCGTATCCGGGCCCCGCCTCGACCGCGGAAGGGTCGCCGCCGACGTCGGCGCCTCGTTCGTGGTCTTCCTGGTCGCCGTTCCCCTGTCCCTGGGGATCGCCGTCGCCTCCGGCGCCCCGCTCGTCGCCGGGATCATCGCCGCCGTCGTCGGCGGAGTCGTCGCCGGACTGGTCGGCGGATCGATGGTCCAGGTCAGCGGCCCCGCCGCCGGTCTGACCATCATCGTCGCCGACCTGATCATGACCCACGGTTGGCGGGTCACCTGCCTGATCACCCTGCTGGCCGGACTGGTCCAGCTCGCCCTGGGCGCCTTCCGCATCGCCCGGGCCGCCTTGGCCGTCTCCCCCGCCGTGGTGCACGGCATGCTCGCCGGGGTCGGGGTCACCATCGCCCTGGCCCAACTGCACGTGGTCCTGGGCGGGGAGCCGCAGAGCTCGGCGCTGGCCAACATCACCGACCTGCCCGACCAGATCGCGCACAACCACACCCCGGCGGTCGCGGTCGGCGTGATCACCATCGCGATCATGTTCACCTGGAACAGGCTGCCCTCCCTGGGGCGGTTCCGGCCCGCCGTGGTGCCCGCGGCCCTGGTGGCGGTGGGCACCGCGACCGTCATCGCCACCACGAGCCGCTGGCAGATGGAGACCGTCGTCCTTCCCGACTCACTCGCCGGCGCCTGGAACGGCCCGTTGCTGCCAGGGCCCGGGCAGTGGCACGGCGTGGCCGTGGGCGTGGCCGCCGTGGCCATGGTCGCCAGCGTCGAGTCGCTGCTCGCCGCGATCGCCGTGGACCGGCTGCACAGCGGGCGCCGGGTCATGCTCAACCGTGAGCTGTGCGGACAGGGCGTGGCCAACACCATCAGCGGCGCACTGGGCGGACTGCCCGTCGCCGGTGTGATCGTGCGCAGCACCACCAACGTGCGCGCGGGGGGCCGTACCCCGCTCTCGACCGTCCTGCACGGGGTGTGGATCCTGCTGTTCGTCGCACTGTTCGCGAACGTGGTCGAGCTGATCCCGATGCCCGCGCTGGCCGCGCTGCTGGTGTTCATCGGCGTACGGATGGTCTCGGTCGCCCACCTGCGCGACCTGCGCCGCCACCACGAGGGCAGCGTCTACCTGGTGACCCTGATCAGCGTGGTCTTCCTGGGACTGCTGGAAGGAGTGTCCATCGGTTTCGCGCTGGCCATGATCGTGTCCCTGCGCAGGCTCACCAAACTGACGGTGACCACCGAGGAACGCGCCGACCGCGTGCACGTCACCGTGCACGGCTCGCTCACCTTCCTGGGCGTTCCCCGGCTCGCACACGTGCTGCGCACCGTCCCCGAGGGCGCGCGGGTCGACCTGGACCTGAACGTGGACTTCATGGACCACGCCGCCTTCGAGGCCATCCACGCCTGGAGGGTGGACCACGAGCGCACCGGCGGCAGCGTCGACATCGACGAGGTCCACGAGAACTGGTACGCGCGCAACTCCACGTTGTCAGCGCCCGCGGGCAAGACCGGGCCCGGGGGCCTGGCCCGCTGGTGGGCGCCCTGGGACATGCGCGGTGACGCCGGCCGGGAGGTCAACCCGCTGGGTCTGCTGGCCGCCGGCGCCCGCGAGTACCACTCCAGCACGGCCGACCGGATGCGGTCGGTGACGAACCGCCTGTCACACGGCCAGCATCCGACCGCTCTGTTCGTCACCTGCGCCGACTCACGGGTGGTGCCCAACGTGATCACCGCGAGCGGGCCCGGCGACCTGTTCACGATCCGCAACCTCGGCAACCTCGTGCCGCCGTGGGAGGCTCCGGGCGACGGGTCGGTGGGCGCGGCGATCGAGTACGCGGTGAACGTCCTGCGGGTGCCCTCGATCGTGGTGTGCGGCCACTCGCACTGCGGGGCGATGACGGCGCTGCTGGAGAAGGCGCACCTGGAGCCGGGTGAGGCGGGGACCTCGCACATGTGCCGGTGGCTGGCCAACGGCGCGGGGAGCCTGGTGCGCGCGGGCGAGGAGTCCGGTGCTCTGGCGGGCCTGCCGACCGCCGAGGCGCTGCGCCGCCTGGCCCAGGCCAACGTGGAGGAGCAGATCGGCAACCTCATGGGGTACCCGGTGGTGCGCGAGCGGGTGGAGTCGGGCGAGCTGGAGCTGTCGGGAATGTACTACGACCTGGAGACGGCGAGGGTACACCTTCTGGACGCCCGGACGGGTGAGTTCGCGCCCGTGCGGGACGCCCAGGGCGTGAACGAGCCGGTGCCCCGGCCGAGGCCGGGTGCGAACGAGGGCGATCAGCTACTGGACGAGTCGTCCTCGGGCGCGTCGTCGCGTCCATCCTGCTGAACACCCGAGGCCTGGTAGGAGGCGAGCAGGATGATCACCACGATGGCCAGGACCGGCAGGCCGAAGAGAGCCACCCAGAAAGTGGTGGATTCGAACAAGAGTCACCCATTCCCGTGAACGCGGATACCCGTGGGCCGTCGACCCCGGACGTCGGTCCACGGGCGTACACGCTCCGGAACTCGCCCGGGGTGGGGAGCGCAGGGCCAATCTATCGGTGCGCGAGGGCAGGAGGCCATCACCACCGGGCTGTAGGGGTGTAGCCGTGCGGCGCGCCCCGCGCCGATGCCCGCGGAGGCCCTCGACGACAGCCTGTCCCCTACCCGGGCGGGGCGCGGGGCGACCGGTCCCCCGCGCTCCCCGGCTGGTCCACCGGA
The DNA here is from genome assembly GCF_008638365.1 of Nocardiopsis quinghaiensis. Taxonomy (GTDB): domain Bacteria; phylum Actinomycetota; class Actinomycetes; order Streptosporangiales; family Streptosporangiaceae; genus Nocardiopsis; species Nocardiopsis quinghaiensis. Next base: position 38,199 of record NZ_VWVU01000038.1, read on the forward strand.
GCAGACAGGGAGCAAACACGGCCGACTCTCGCTCGCCGCGGCGCAGTTCAGAGACTCGGAGGAGGGGGAGTCGGCCGGTAAGCCGGATTCTGTCGGTCCCGGGGGACCGGGCGACCATCCATCTGGGACCGCCGTTGCCGACGGCCTCGGTGCGGTCTACCCGCGGACTCGGGCGGGCCGCCCTCGAACATCCGCGCGGGAACCCTGGGGTTCCCTTTTTGACCTTGCTCCGGGTGGGGTTTACCAAGCCGACCGGATCACTCCGGCCGCTGGTGGTCTCTTACACCACCGTTTCACCCTTACCACCGCGAGCGGTGGCGGTCTGCTTTCTGTGGCACTGTCCCGCGGGTCACCCCGGGTCGGTGTTACCGACCACCCTGCCCTGTGGAGTCCGGACTTTCCTCGAACCCGCGCACCTGGCGCGGTCCGCGGCCGCCTGGCCGACTCCCCTCGCTCCTCATCCTACGCCCTGGCGGGAGCCCTGATTCCCTCCCGGAACCTCAGTCCAGGTGGGCGGTGTCGTTGAGTGAGCGCACCACCATGGGGCCGTCGGAGAACACGTCCACCTCGTTCAGGCACGCGGTGTCCAGGTGCATCCGGTACAGCGCGTCCAGCGGTGCGAGCACGGCCTGCTGCACCACCACCTTGATGGGTGTCACGTGCGAGACCACCAGGACGGTACGCCCCCGGTAACGCTCGACCAGGGCGTCCCTGGCGGCGGCCACCCTCCGGGCCACCTCCGCGAAGCTCTCCCCGCCGGGCGGAGCCGTCTCAGGGTCGGCCAGCCACCGGTCGACCTCGGCCGGGGCCTCGGCCCTGGCCTCGGCGAACGTCATCCCCTCCCAGACCCCGAAGTCGGTCTCGACGAAGCCCTCGTCGATCTCGACCGGCAGCCCGAGCGCCTCGGCGGCGTGGGCGGCGGTGTCCCTGGTCCGCAGCAGCGGCGAGGAGACCACCGCGTCGATCGCGCGCGAGGCCAGGCGGTGGGCCGCCGCCTTGGCCTGCGCGTGCCCGTCCTCGGTCAGCGGGATGTCGCCCCGCCCCGCGAAGCGGCGCTCCACCGACAACGGCGTCTGCCCGTGCCGCAGCAGGAGGAGCCGGGTCGGCGTGGTGTCGTGCGTCCCCCAGACGGTGCTCACCGCGCGTCCTGGCTGCCCAGACCCGACTCCTCGGTGCGGACCAGGATGCGGCGGCAGTCCTCGCAGCGCACGACGGTGTCGGCGGGGGCGGCCTTGATCTCGTTGAGCTCGACGGTGCTCAGAGCCAGCTTGCAGCCTCCGCAGCGGCCGTAGCGCAGCGGCGCCGCGCCCACGCCGTCGTACTGGGCGCGCAGCTTGTCGTAGAGCGCCAGCAGGTCGGCGGGGACGTCCTCGACCACGCGGGCACGGTTCTCGACCACGCGGGCACGATCCCACTGGATACCGGCCGCCGCGGTGTCGCGACGGGCGACCACCTCGGTGTACTCGGCCACGGTCCGCTCCCGCTCGGCGGTCAGGCGGACCACCTCGGCGTTGAGCTCCTCCGCGCGCTCCATCACCTCCAGGACGACCTCCTCCAGCTCGGCCTGACGACGGCCCAGCGAGACGATCTCCGACTGCAGGTTCTGCAGCTCCTTGGCGTTGGTGATCTGTCCCGACTCCAGACGCTTGGTGTCCCGGTCGGAGCGGGAGCGCACCTGGTCGACATCGCTCTCGGCCTTACGCTGCTGGCGTGCGACGTCGGAGGCCTTGGTCTGGGCGGAGACCAGCTCGCTGTCGATCTGGTCCACCCGCTCCTTGAGCCGGTCCGCCTCGGCTACCTCCGGCAGGTTCCGCGCGCGGTGCTCCAGGCGATGGAGATCGGTGTCCAACTCCTGGAGGTCGAGCAGTCTGGCCTGTGCTGCGGGTTCGGCTTTCACGTGTGACGTCTCCTGGGGTGGCTGGGGAAGGCGAGGATGCCGCCCGCGCCCTACTCTGTGCAGTTGGTCGGACCGCCCCGTGCGAGGCGGCGGGCTCTCAGACGTGTGAGACGGCCTGTGACCAGGCGTCCGTCACCGTCGTAGAGACGCGGATCTCCACGTTAGCCCCATCGGGACCGACCGTGCGCCCGAGCGCCTCGGCCAGGCGGTCGGCGCCGTCGGCCAGCCAGGGCCACTCGCTGGCGAAGTGGGCGGTGTCGATCAGGGCGGGACCACCCGGCTCCTCCACGAACTCCGAGGCGGGGTGGTGGCGCAGGTCGGAGGTGACGAAGACGTCCACCCCGGCGGCCCGGGCGGCGCCGAGCAGGGAGTCTCCCGCGCCCCCGGACACCGCGACGGTGGTCACGAGGCGGTCCGTGTCCCCGGCGACGCGGATCCCGGCGGCGGTGGCGGGCAGTGCCCGCGCCACCTGCCCGGCGAACTCGCGCAGCACCACCGGCCGCTCCAGGACGCCGACCCTGCCGATACCGCGGCGCCCCTCGGGATCGGTGGCGTCGGGATCCAGGGGGCGCAGCGGCCCGGTGAGGCCGACGGCGCGGGCCAGGGCGTCGGACACCCCGGGCGAGGCGGTGTCGGCGTTGGTGTGCGCGGTGTACAGGGCGGTCCCGGAGCGGATGAGCCGGTGCACGATCCGCCCCTTGGGAGTACTGGCGGCCACGCTGGTGACGCCGCGCAGCATCAGCGGGTGGTGGGTGATGATCAGGTCGGCGCCCCAGGTGAGGGCCTCGTCGACGACCGCGTCGACCGGGTCGACGGCGAACAGGATCCGCGCGACCGGCTGGACGGGGTCGCCCGCCACGAGTCCGACCGCGTCCCAGGAGGCGGCCCACGCGGGCGGATAGACCTGCTCGAAGGCGGTGGTCACATCGGACAGTGTGGGGTGCGCGGTCTCGGTGTTCACGGCCACGAGACTAGCGCCCTCCCTGCCCGCCGGTGACGTGTTCGCACGGGAGCGGACCGGTGTGGTCACCGGCACGGACGGGCCGCTCCACGCGGCCTCTAGGCTTTGGTCGATGAGGAACAGTGAGCAGCGGCGGCCACCGTCCCCGGTCGGCGCGCACGTCCCGGTCGCGGGTGGCATGGCCACCAAGGGGCTGGCCTACGCCGAGGAGATCGGCGCCGAGACCGTCCAGGTGTTCGTGTCCAACCCGCGCGGATGGGCGACCAGCGCGGGCGACCCCGCACAGGACGCGCTGATGCGCGAGCGCACCGACCTGCCCGTGTTCGTGCACTCCCCCTACCTGATCAACCTGGGCACCCCCGGCGAGGAGACGGCGGAGAAGTCGGTGCGCTCACTGGAGCACGCGCTGCGCCGCTCGGCCGAGATCGGCGCGCTGGGCGTGGTGGTGCACACCGGTTCGGCCGTCTCGGGCGGTCGGGAGACGGGGCTCTCGCGCACCCGCGAGCGGCTGATGCCGCTGCTGGAGGAGCTGGGCGAGGACGTCCCGCCGGTGCTGCTGGAGCCGATGGCCGGGCAGGGCCAGGTCCTGTGCGCGACCATCGACGACCTGGCCGCCTACCTGGAGGTGCTGGAGTGGCACCCGCGCGTGGGCGTGTGCCTGGACACCGCGCACATGTTCGCCGCCGGGCACGACGTCTCCACGGCGGAGGGCATGCGCACGGCCCTGGACCGCTTCGGCGAGGTGGTCGGCGCCGACCGGCTGAAGGTCGTGCACTGCAACGACTCCAAGGCCGCGTGCGGCAGCTGCAAGGACCGGCACGAGAACATCGGCGCCGGATACATCGGGGCGGAACCGTTCGGGGAGCTGTTCCGTCACCCGGTGAGCGCCGGGGTGCCGCTCATCCTGGAGACCCCGGGCCCGGCCGGTCCGCACTCCGCCGACGTGGCCACCCTGAAGAAGCTGCGCGGGGCCTGACCGGCGTCGGGGCGGTCATCCCTCCGGTGAGGGGCCCCCGTCCGTCCTGTCCTCGGTTTCGGGCAGGACGGGGAAGATGTTGACCTGGATCTCGACGCTCTCGGTGCCGGGGTGGCTCTCGGGGGTCCGCCCCTGGAGGCGCCCGCTCCAGGACCGGAGGAAGTCGTGGAGCCTCCCGGCGAACTCCACGGTCTCCTCGGGGGTCAGCCGGGCGACGCTGACGGAGTCGGTGGCGGCGTCCTTCCACCGCCGCACCGCGGGAGCGTCGGGGGTCTCCGACACCGCCGCGGTCCACTGGTCGAACCGCTCCCGCCGCTGCTGGTAGTAGCGGTTCAGGACGCTCTGGGCGATGAGCCGGGTCTCCGGGTCGCTGAGGAACTCGTGCCCACGCATGCTCCAGCCGCCGGGCCGGACCCGCCACCAGCGCTCGCGTCCGCCCGTGTGCCCGGGTTCGTTGTCGATGAACCCGTAACGGGAGAGCTGCCGCAGGTGGTAGCTGGTGGCACCGCTGCTCTCCCCCAGGCGCCGGCCCAGGATGGTGGCGGTGGCCGGACCGTTGAGCCGGAGCTCCTCCAGGAGGCGGGCGCGCAGCGGGTGGGCCAGGCCCCGCAGGGCCCGGGCGTCGATCTGCAGCTGTTCCTGGGACTCGGGGGCCGCGTCGGGATCGTCGTTCATGGCGTCACCGTACTGCGCGGGACCTTCCACAATCAGTCCTCTGCAAAGTTTGCTTTGCTTCGTGGGCATGGGTGTCCTCCGGCGACAGCGTCGCGGGCGGGGTCAGCGGTCCTGGTCGGCGGCCAGCTCCGCGGCGGCCTCGTCGGACAGCCGGGCGCACTCGGCGACGGCCCTGTGGAAGACCAGGGGTGTGACCACCATGACCAACCCGCCGACGAGGAAGGGCAGGGCCAGGTCGATCCGGCCCAGCAGCCCGCCCAGGAGCGCACCGCTCGGGGCCAGGCCCCAGCCGAGCATGCGGCTGGCGGAGCTGGTGCGGCCGCGCAGACGGGAGGGGACCACGGTCTGGAAGAACAGCGAGCCGGCGACGTTGGAGACCGTCATGCACAGGCCCAGCAGGCTCCACACGACGGCGGCGGCCCAGGCGTGGGGCAGCAGGCCGACCATGAGCAGACACGCCCCCATCCCCAGGTATCCGCCCATCATGACCGCCCTGCGGCCGATGCGCGCGACGAGTCGAGAGGCCGACACCGACCCCAGGACACCGCCGACGGCGATCGAGGAGACGAAGAGCCCGTACAGGGCCGCGGGGACGCCCAGCACCTCCTGGGCGTGGAGCACCAGCACGGCGGTGGCCATCTGCACGCCGATCATGATCCCGGCGTTGTTGAGCATCAGGGCCCGCATCAGCGGTTGACCGAAGACGTAGCCGAGGCCCTCCCGAAGCGAGCGCAGGGTCCCCTGGTCAGGTTCGGTCTTCCCCGTGTCCTCGGACGCGGCGACCAGGGAGGGGGTGCGCCGCAGCATCGCGACGACGGTCAGTACGAGCACGGCGCACAGGCCGTAGGACACCGCCGCCCCGGCCACGGGCAGGACGGCGGCGACGGCGAAGAGCACCCCGGCCACGGGAGCGGCCAGGCACTCCTGGGCGACCAGGCGACCGCCCTCCAGCCTGCCGTTGGCCCGGTCGAGCAGCCGACCCGGCACGAGGCGGGAGACGGTGATCCGGGTGACCGGATCGGTGACCGTCTCGCAGCAGATCACCACGAACAGCGTCGCGTACATGGCCCAGACCGTGGCCTGGCCGGTGGCGACCGCCACGGCGAGGAGCGCGACGGCCACCGCGGCGACCGCGCTGGAGGCCGTCATGGCGCGCAGGCGGTCGACCCGGTCGAGCAGCACGCCCGTGAAGGGGGCGACCAGCAGCCAGGGCAGGAAGCGTGCCACCGTCAGGCCCGCGACGGCGAGTGGGTCGTGGGTCAGGGTGGCGGCGATCAGCGGCAGCGCGGTGGCGAGCGTGCCGTCGCCGAGGTTGGTGAGGGTCCCGGCCGTCCAGAAGCGGTGGAAGGCCCTCCCGAGGCGCTCTTCGCGCGGTGGTGCGGTGGCGGCGGAGAAGGGGTCTGTTGCCATCTCGGTCTCCTGGGGATCGGGAAGATGGCACCACCGTATTACAAAGTTTTCTTTGCAAATTTCTGCATGCAAAGCTTTCTTCTCGCCACCTGGAGAAGCAGGTCCACTGCCCTGGGTAGCTAAGTGCGCATTTTCGACCGTCCCGAGACCGAAAGCCCGCCATGGGCGACAATGGGGGCAAGCCCCGGGCTCCGGGGCGGGTCGCGGATGAGGAATGAGGTGTCGCCGGATGGACCCGGTCTCCATGGTCCTGGGAGCCACGATCGCGCTCGGCGGGTTCCTGTTCGGCCGCCTGGTGACCAAGCGCCAGGCGCGGGAGGCTCTCGAACAGCAGCACAGACGGGAACAGGCCAGGGCCCTGGGCGGCCGGCAGAACCCCCAGCCGCTCTGCGGGTGCGGACACCACCTGGTCTTCCACGACCAGCAGACCAAGAGGTGCCAGACCCAGGTGGTCATCCCCGGCCGCTGGACCGGGCAGTCCAGCTCCACCTACCGCCAGTGCATGTGCCAGGGCTACCGGGGCCCGCTCCCCCTCGACGAGTACTACGCCCCCGACTACCTGAACGAGACCGACGGCTGACCCGGGATCCGTCACCTTCCGCCACGAGCGCGAGGGGCCGCCGCGCGGTCGTCCACAGGGGCTACCGCCGACCGGCCCTTTCCGCTTTCCTGGGATGGGGAGTCCGAGGACGGGTGTCCGAAGCACCGCCTGCCCCGGACCTCCTCCCCTACGACCGCAAAAACCCGCCCTCCGCACGGCGGTGCCGTACCCGCCGCCTTTGCGGAACCGCCCCGTCCAGGCCCCGGACCCACGGACACCGCGGACCCGTACGCGACCAGCGCCACGATGCGGGAACCTGGAACACGGGACCCGCCGGGATGACAATGTCCTCCCCCGACACCAGAATGTCCCCGCACCGAACAGCCAGAGAGTGGACGTTGAACCAGTGACGACCCCTGCGACACCCACGATCGACCAGCGCATCGCCGAGGAGCTCGGCGTGGGCGCGCACCAGGTCACCGCGACGATCGAGCTCCTCGACAGCGGATCGACCGTGCCCTTCATCGCCCGTTACCGCAAGGAGGCCACCGGCGCGCTGGACGACGTCCAGCTGCGTGCCCTGGAGGAGCGCCTGCGCTACCTGCGGGAACTGGCCGAACGCCGCACCGCGATCCTGGAGTCGATCCGCTCCCAGGGCAAGCTGGACGAGGAGTTGGAGGCCCGCGTCAACGCGGCCGACTCCAAGGCCCGTCTGGAGGACATCTACCTCCCCTACAAGCCCAAGCGGCGCACCAAGGCCCAGACCGCACGCGAGGCCGGGCTCGAACCGCTGGCCGAGGCGCTGCTGGCCGACCCCGGTCTGGACCCGCAGGAGACCGCCGCCGCCTACGTCGACCCCTCCGGGGGCGTGGCCGACACCAAGGCCGCCCTGGACGGGGCCCGCGCCATCCTGGTGGAGCGCTTCGCCGAGGACGCCGACCTCACCGGGCTCCTGCGCGAGCGGCTGTGGGAGAGGGGCCGCCTGGTCTCGGCCGTCCGCGAGGGCAAGGAGGAGGCGGGCGCCAAGTTCGCCGACTACTTCGACTTCTCCGAGGCCCTCACCCACGTTCCCTCCCACCGCGTCCTGGCCATGTACCGGGGCGAGAAGGAGGAGGTCCTCACCCTCACCCTGGAGCCGGAGGAGCCCCCCGCCCAGAACCCCGACGGCACCACGCCCCGCAGCACCTACGAGAACGCCATCGCCCACCAATTCGGGATCGTGGACCGCGGCCGGCCCGCCGACCGCTGGATCCAGGACACCGTGCGCTGGGCCTGGCGCACCCGCATCATGGTGCGGCTGGACATCGACGTGCGCATGCGGCTGTGGCAGCGGGCCGAGGACGACGGCGTGAACGTGTTCGCCGCCAACCTGCGCGACCTGCTGCTGGCCGCCCCCGCCGGGAGCCGCACCACCCTCGGCCTGGACCCGGGGCTGCGCACCGGTGTCAAGGTCGCGGTCACCGACGCCACCGGCAAGGTCGTGGCCACCGACACGGTCTACCCGCACGTGCCCCGACGCGACTGGGAAGGCTCCATCGACAGCCTGGCCAGGCTGTGCGCCGCCCACTCCGTGGAACTGGTCGCCATCGGCAACGGCACCGCCTCCCGTGAGACGGACAAGCTCGCCGCCGACCTGATCAAACGCCACCCCGAGCTCAAGCTCACCAAGGTGATGGTGTCGGAGGCGGGCGCGTCGGTGTACTCGGCCTCGGCCTACGCCTCCGAGGAGCTACCGGACCTGGACGTGTCACTGCGCGGCGCCGCCTCCATCGCCCGACGTCTGCAGGACCCGCTGGCCGAGCTGGTCAAGATCGACCCCAAGTCGATCGGCGTGGGCCAGTACCAGCACGACCTGGCCGAGGCCAAGCTGTCGCGCTCGCTGGACGCCGTCGTCGAGGACTGTGTGAACGGCGTGGGCGTGGACGTCAACACCGCGTCGGTTCCGCTGCTGACCCGGGTCTCGGGCGTGACCTCCACCCTGGCGCGCAACATCGTCGCGCACCGCGACGCCAACGGCCCGTTCCGCGTCCGTAAGGAGCTGCACTCGGTGCCGCGTCTGGGGCCCAAGGCCTTCGAGCAGTGCGCGGGCTTCCTGCGCGTGCCCGGCGGCGACGACCCGCTGGACGCCTCGGCGGTGCACCCGGAGGCCTACCCCGTGGTGCGGCGCATCCTGGACCGGGTGGGGACCGACCTGCCCTCGCTCATCGGCGACAAGGACGTGCTGTCGCGGGTGCGTCCCGAGGACTTCGTGGACGACACGTTCGGCCTGCCGACGGTCAGCGACATCCTCGCCGAACTGGACAAGCCCGGCCGCGACCCGCGGCCGGCCTTCACCACCGCCACCTTCAAGGAGGGTGTGGAGAAGCTGGAGGACCTGGACCAGGGCATGATCCTGGAGGGCGTGGTCACCAACGTGGCGGCCTTCGGCGCGTTCGTGGACGTGGGCGTCCACCAGGACGGCCTGGTGCACGTCTCGGCGCTCTCGCACAAGTTCGTGGAGGACCCGCGCGAGGTGGTCAAGCCGGGCGACATCGTCAGGGTCAAGGTCCAGGACGTCGACATCCCGCGCAAGCGCGTCTCGCTGACCATGCGCCTGGACGACGAGGCCCCCTCCGGCGGCGGCAGGGGCGGCCGTCAGGAACGCGGCGACCGCGGTGGCGGTGGGGGCGACCGCCGTCGCGGCAACGGCAACGGCCGTCGGGGCGACGGCGGCGGACGCGGTGGCCGCGGCGACGCGGCACCGTCGGGCGCCATGGCCGAGGCGCTGCGCCGCGCGGGCCTGGGCAAGTAGTACCCGCTCCTCCCGTACCCGTCCGGGCCCCGGACACGTGCCACGTCCGGGGCCCGCTCCTCGTCAGCGGACGGTGGGGCCCAGCCGGGATCAGACGCGGTCCCTGGGGATCACCGAGGTGTAGATCTTCGTGGCCACGCGCCTCGTGCCCTCGTAGGCGTCGAGCGTCGCGTGCAGGTGGAAGTCGGTCGCCGTGGAGGTGAGCGTCGTACGGGTCTCGGTCCGCACGGACCAGTCGCCGCGGGCGAAGCCCATCGTCCACGCCGTCTCGCCCCGGACCGAGTCGTGGTCGTCGCCGACCCGGCCGTAGTGCTCCTCCGCGCGCCGGGTCACCTCCAGTCCGATGTCGTCGAAGCACACCGTCCCCAGGTCCTTGACCACGTTCAGCGAGGCCTCGTAGTTCACGAGGTTCTGGGCCAGGTCCCACCGCTCCTCGCCCTGCTCGATCCGGCTCGTCGTGACGGGGGCGGTGCCCTCGGGTTCGCCGAAGGGCGCCACCCCACGCCCGTCGTCCCCGCTTTCGACAGGGCGTACCGGAAGGTGTACGCGGGTGTGCTCCCCCTGGAACACGGAGAGGGTCACCGGCTCGGGCGAGGGCCACACGAGCGGCCAGTAGGAGGTGGAGACCGAGACCCTCAACCGGTGTCCGGGCGGGAACGCCTGCGCCACACCGTTGAGGGGGACCGAGACACGGTACCTGCGCCCGGGCACCAGCTTCTCCGGCCTCTCATGACCGTTGGCGTGGGTGAGGTTCAACAGCCCGTAGGTCACACGCGTGGCCTGTCCCTTGGGCGTGACGTCGCACAGCCGCACCGCGACCATCGCGTCGGGCTGGTCCACGGCGAGTTCGAGGTCGACCACCGCGGAGCCGAGGATCTCCACCCGTTCGGTGAGCGGCACGCTGTCGAAGACGATGGAGCCGCCGTCGTCCTCGCGCTGGTCGTAGGGCAGGTCCGGAGGAGCGTTGTAGGAGCACCACTTGCCCGCGTGCTGTCCGGTGGACAGCGGGGAGGACAGGGTCAGGGCGTCCTCCCTCCTCTCCGGCTCCCCCTCTCCGAGCACCCGCCCGGACCCCAGCGAGCGTGACTCGAACACGACGTTCGGTGACGGCCACTCCCGCTCACCGACCCAGCGCCCCGGCCGCTCCTCGTAGGCGGTGGAAGGAACCACGCTCTCCTGCATCCAGGCCCGCAGGGCGGGTGCCTCCATCACGTCGTTGTCGATGCCCTTGAGCCAGCGGTCCCACCAGCGCACCAGCTCCCGGAGGAAGTCGATGGCGGGGCCGGGCTGGCCCAGGTGCGGGTACTTGTGCGACCAGGGGCCCAGCAGTCCGAGGCAGGGAACCCCCAGCCCCGCCAACAGCCGGAAGACCGAGTTGGAGTAGCCGTCGGCCCAACCGCTGACGGCCATGACGGGCACCTGGATCGCGCCCAGGTCCTCGATCACCGAACCGTGCTTCCAGTACCCGTCCCGGTGCTGGTGCCGCAGCCAGGTGTCGAGCCACAGGCCGCTGTGCTCCAACCGCTCGTGCCACATCTTCCGCCACTGCCCACCGACCAGGGCCGGATCGGGCGGGCAGGAGTTGTAGGCGAACATCGTGGAGGCCCAGGACAGGTTGTCCCCCAGCAGGCACCCGCCCATGAAGTGCACGTCGTCGGAGTACCGGTCGTCGGTGGAGCAGGCCGTCATGATCGCGCGCAGGCTCTCGGGCCGCCGCGCGGCGACCTGCAGGGCGTTGAACCCGCCCCAGGAGATGCCCATCATGCCGGTGCGGCCGTCGCACCAGGGCTGGTCGGCGAGCCAGGCGAGCACCTCCTCGGAGTCCAGGAGCTCGCGTTCCAGGTACTCGTCGGTGAGCACCCCCTCGGAGTCGCCGCTGCCGCGCAGGTCCACGCGGGCGCACGCGTACCCGTGTCCGGCCATGTAGGGGTGGTGTATCGAATCGCGTTGCGCCGTCAGGTCGCGCCTGCGGTACGGGATGAACTCCAGGACCGCCGGTACCGGGTCCTCCTCGCTCCCCACCGGGCGCCAGATCCGTGCGGCGAGCCGGACGCCGTCACTGAGCGGGATCTGGACGTACTCGTCCTCACGGACGTCGTTCGGAAGATCGCTGACGGTTCTCATCGTCACCGGCTCCTCTCTGTACTCAGTCCTCTTCGCCGGTGTCCCGGATCGTGAAGGGCAACTCCTCCACGCAGGCCCGGTACCTGCGCTCGCACTCCGCGCTGTCCCCCGCTCCCACGAACACGTGGGCCAGGTCGAAGCTGTAGCTGTCCTGGATGGACAGGTCGGAGAGCCGCTGGCCCCGGCTCACGACGACCTCCACCTTCGTGCCCGGCACCTTCTCCTCCGCGCGCGCGATGTCCTCCTCGGTGGGCACCGCCGAGACGAAGCCGTCGCGGAAGCGGCGCAGGAACCACTTGGCGGCCACCGCGTACCCCCCGTCGCGTTCCAGCTCGGGCTCCTCCCCCAGGGCGAGCCTCAGGCCGATCTCGTGGTTGGACACCCCGCGCACGAGTTCGAACAGCCTGGCGTGTGACTGGGAGTGCCGCGGATTGATCTCCAGGAGCCTGATGGCGCCGCTCCGCGGGTCGTGGAAGTACTCGATGTTGAAGGTGACGTCGTCCAGTCCGACCCGGGAGATCACGCGCTCGGTCAGATCGGTCAGGCGGTCGACGACCTCCTCGGGTACGGCGGAGGGGTACTCGAAGCGCAGAAAGCTCGATGTGCCCGGATAGCAGGGGGAGTCGACGATCCCGTAGACGTGGGGAACGCCGTCACGGACGTAGCCCTCGACGGTGAGCTGGTCACCCGTGGCCTCCTCCTCGACCATTGCGGCCGTGCCCCCGGCCTCGGCGACCGCCGGAGGCAGCCGTACCCGGTCCATCACCCACTGGAAGGGCTCGCCGAGGCGTCCGGCACCCGCCCTGATCTCCTCCATCGCCTCGCCGAACCCGGTGTCGTCGGTGACTCGGAAGGCCAGCTCGGAGGAGAAGGACTTCACCGGTTTGACCCACAACGGGTAGGACAGCCCCTCCGGTTTGGCCGTGTCCTCAAGATCGACCTCGGCGAACCGGGGGACGGCCTCGGGGATGACGGCCCGCTGTTCCAGGCGGCTCCAGTACTTGTGCTCGCACCGGACGACGGCGTCCAGGGGCGCGCACGGCAGTCCCCGCTCCCGGCCGAGCAGCGGCACCAGCGAGCTGACCGGGAAGTCCCAGAAGCCGAGGATCGCGTCGACCGTGCCCTCGAAGGAGTCCAGCCTCTCGGTCGCCAGGGCGAGCAGGCCGGGCATGTCCACCTCCCGGTCCTGGCCGAGCTCGTCGAGGCCGAGCAGGGGGAGGAAGCGGTAGCCGCGTTCGTCGGGCAGTGAGAGCAGGACCTCGTGGTTCTGCTCGTCGAGTCCCAGGACGAAGACGTTCGTGGTCATCGTTCACCTCCGGTGGGATGGTGTTCTCCGGTGGCCGCGCCCGTCCCCTGGGAGATCGCCTCTTCGGCGCACACCAAGAACCAACGCCACCCGCCCCTACCCGTGGGGCGCTCACCTCTCCCGCCCGGTCCGGCCAGAACGGGGGATTTCCCAAACTTTTACCTCCGGCACCGGCTCCGGGGAAGTCGTCGGGGCGGATCGGCGCCGACGTCCCGATCAGCGCCTCACCAGACGGGGCGCAGCGAGGGCGGGCCCGGTTCCCCCTCCCCGGGCCGGGTGAGGCCCGGTTACCGCCCGTGGACCGCCCCACCGGGGCCGCACGCCTACTTGGGGGCGATGGCCACACCGGACCACAGGGCACGCACGGGCGAGGGGTCGCCGGCGTGCAGCAGGTCCTCGGTGTTCCACACCTTGACCGCGGTGGCGTCGGCGCTCACGGCGGGCCATCCCGGATCGCCGGCGGCGGCGAAGTCACGCCAGGCCGCGACCATGCGGCCCGACAGCGCCCGGTGCGCCTCGTCGGGCTCGCCGTCGAGCAGGAACCTCCCGAAGTCGGTGTCCAGGTTGCCGAACGCGAACGGCAGGTCGAAGGCGTGGCACGCGCCCAGCCGTCCCTGCATGGCGGGGCTCTCCGCGGCCAGGCGGAAGAAGTGGGCGCGGCCCCCGGCCGCGGCGTGGGCCTCGGCGAAGCGCACGGTGTACTCGGCGAACAGGGCGTCGCCCTGGATCGCGGCGTACAACTCGCGCAGGGTGGCCCCCGGGTGCACCTCGCGGTAGGCGGCCACCGCGTCCTCGCCCAGCCCGAGCCGGGAGGCGGTCACCGCCAGGTCGGACTCACCGTCGATCTCCACGCTCTGCCCCAGCTCGGTGAACAGCCGGTACTCGTGGGCGTTGTGGCCGATGAGCAGGTCCACCCCGGCGGCGGCGCCGCGTGCCACCGCCTCCAGCGGGGCCTCGGGCAGCTCGGGCCCGCCGACCACGGGCGCGAAGCAGGTGAAGGGCTGGGTGCGCACTCCCCCGGACCTCTTCGACGGGGAGTGGGCCAGCACGATGTCGATGGCCTCCAGCAGCCTCTCCGGCGGCAGCGCGGCCAGCGCCCCGACCTCCAGCGGGACTCCGGCGGCCCCGGCGATCCGCTCGGAGACGGACCGCGCGGTGTCCACGGTGAGCATGTCGCCGGGGACGCTGTGCGCGACCGCCCGCCGGAAGAGCCCCCGGGCGGTCGGGGAGGCCATGAGGGACACCACCGAACCGGCGCCGGCGGACTCGCCCGCCACCGTCACGTTGTCGGGGTCTCCGCCGAAGGCGGCGACGTTCTCCCGCACCCACCGCAGCGCGGCGGCCTGGTCGAGCAGGCCGCGGTTGTCGGGCCGGCCGGGCACGTGGCCGAAGCCCTCGAAGCCCAGCCGGTAGTTGATCCCGACCACGACGAGGCCGCTCTCGGCCAGCCTGGTGCCGTCGTAGGTGAGCTCGGAGGCGGCGCCGACGATGTAGGCGCCGCCGTGGATCCACACGAGCACGGGCGCCCGGTCGCCCTCGCGGGCGGCGGTCCACACGTTGAGGGACAGGCAGTCCAGGGACATCTCCGGGTCCCAGGGCGCGGCGCCGAGGAGCTGGTTGCCCTGCGGGGGCGGCGGGCCGAAGGAGGTGCAGTCGCGGACGCCGTCCCAGCCGGAGGCGGGCGCGGGGGCGGCGAAGCGGTGTTCGCCGAAGGGGGCGGCGGCGTAGGGGACGCCCCGGTAGACGGTGATCTCACCGCTCTCCGAGCGCGGCGATGCGGTGCCCCGGACCCGTCCGGCCGTTGTCTTCACTGTACGCTCGGCGTCCACGTGCGTCCTCCCGATCGGTTCGCGACACTCCCACCTAACAACGTTAGGTAAACAGGCGCAAGACCCGGGGATCCCCCGCCGCGCCGGGAAACCGTCAGCCGCTCCCCGGCACGGCGGGCCGTTCCTCGGCACTCCCGCGGAACGGCGGCCCACTCCACCGGTTTCCGGCCGGTAACATACCATCCGGTCGGTTTGAACGTACGAACGAAGGGTCGCCATGCGCGCCATCCAGATCACCGAGTTCGGTGGACCCGAGGTCCTCACCCCCACCGAACTGCCCGACCCCGAACCGGGACCCGGCGAGTTCCTCGTCGACGTCACCCGCGTCGGCATCAACTTCGCCGACACGCACCAGGCCGAGAACAGCTACCTGTCCCCCGCGTCCCTGCCCCTGGTCCCCGGCATGGAGATCGCCGGGCGCACCTCCGACGGCCGCCGCGTCGTCGCCCTGGCCACCAGCGGCGGCTACGCCGAGAAGGCCACCGCCGATCCCAACATGTGCTTCGACATCCCCGACGGGGTCTCGGACGAGGACGCCCTCGCCCTGCTGGTGCAGGGGGCCACCGCCTGGGTGCTGCTGCGCAAGTCCGTGCGGATGGACCCGGGCGAGTCGGTCGTGGTGCACGCGGCGGGCGGCGGCGTGGGCACCCTCGCCGTCCAGCTGGCCAAGCGGTTCGGCGCCGGGCGGGTCATCGCCGTGGCCAGCAGCGAGGAGAAGCGCGCGCTGGCCCTGGAGTTGGGCGCGGACGCCGTCGTGGACTCCTCCGCACCCGACATGACCGAGGCCCTGGTCGGGGCCAACGGCGGCCAGCGCGTGGCCGCCGTCCTGGACATGGTCGGCGGCCGGGTCACCGACCAGAGCGTGCGGGCCCTGGCCCCCTTCGGCCGCCTGGCCTTCTACGGGATGGCCTCGCGCGAGACGCCCAGCCCGGTACAGCTTCCCAACCTCATGCGCTTCTCCACCACGGTGGGCGGCATGTGGCTGCCGCACGTGTGGACGCTGCCGGGCAACGTGATGGACCGGGCGATGGCCGAGCTGTTCACCCTGGTGGCCGAGGGGCACCTCCGGACGGTCCTGGGCGGGTCCTACCCCCTCGCGGAGGCCGCCCGGGCGCACGAGGCGCTGCGCTCGCGGGGGACCATCGGCAAGCTGACCCTCGATCCCACTGCTTGACCCGTTAACCGGACAAGCATCACCTTGACGACGTAGATCCGCATATGTCCGGTTCGGCCGACTGCTCCACCCACCGCTCCGCGGGCCCCGCAGGAAGCCGGTGGACGCGCCGTCGGTGATGGTGCCCGGCACGCTGTGCACACGCCCGGATCGACGGGGCCGAGGCCGGCCGCGGCCCCGTCGATCCGGGCGGTGGCCATCAGGCTCCAGGTGTCCCCGGGTGCCGGCGCTGGTAGGGATGATCCTGAACGCCGACGGACTCCAGCCCGCCGTGCTCGACCACGGGCAGCAGCGCCCACAGGTCCCGCGGGGAGCCGCTCTCCGGTGAGGCGAGGACTCCGAAGCCCACCCGGCGTCCGTGGTCGGTACCCACAGGCTGCCTCTCGCTACGCCTCCGCGCTCGTGAAGCACGACCAGGCCGAACTTCGCACATCGTCTCGCGAGAGGTCGCCTGGACGGCCGCTCGCCGACCCGAAGGCCTTCCAGAGCACACTCCCTAGTCGTGGGGAGCGTGGTAGACCAGATCGGAGTAGTCGGGGTGACGCTGGATCCAGCCCTTGACGAAGGGGCACAGCGGGAGCACCGCCAGGTCCCGTGAGCGGGCGTCGTCCAGGGCCCCGCGGACCAGCGTTCCGCCCAGCCCCTTTCCCTCGTGGGCCGGGTCGATCTCGGTGTGGGTGAGGGTGATGAGCTCCCCGGTGAGGATGTACGCGGCGAACCCGGCCATCTCCCCCTCGTCCCTGATCTCGTAGCGTCTCTGGTCTCGTGCGTCGACCACTTCGGCTGCCATGTCCACCCTCATTCGTCGGTCCGTGGTAAGACGTCGTTGGCCCGCGCCGTCATTGTCGCGCGTCGGCGCGCCCCCCGCCCCTTGCGGCGCGCACCTTCCGGGACATAGAGTCGCCATGCATACCGACCAGTCGGTTTAAGGAGAACGGAATGACTTCCCGGTTCGGCGGCCGGACCGCCATCGTCACCGGTGCGAGCCGGGGCATCGGCCTGGCCATCGCCCAGCGACTCGTCGACGAGGGCGCGCGCGTGTGCGTCACCGCGCGCAAGCCCGAGCCCCTGGAGGAGGCCGTGAAGGCCCTGGGCGGCCCCGAGCACGCCATCGGCGTCCCCGGACGGGCCGACGACCCCGAGCACCAGGACGCGGCGATCGCCGCCACCCTGGAGGCCTTCGGCAGCGTCGACATGTTCGTCAACAACACCGGCATCAACCCGGTCTACGGGCGGATGGTCGACCTGGACCTGGACGCGGCCCGCAAGATCTTCGAGGTCAACGCCCTGTCGGCGATCTCGTGGACGCAGAAGGCCTACCATGCCTGGATGGCCGAGCACGGCGGCGCCGTCGTCAACGTCTCCTCCGTCGCCGGGACCAAGCCCTCCCCCGGCATCGGCTTCTACGGCGCCACCAAGGCGATGCTCATCCACATCACCGAGGAACTGGCCGTCGAGCTGGGCCCCGGCATCCGCGTGAACGGCGTCGCCCCGGCCGTGGTCAAGACCAAGTTCGCCGCCGCGCTCTACGAGGGCCGCGAGGAGAAGGTCGCCGCCCAGTACCCCCTGGGCCGCCTGGGCGTACCCGAGGACGTCGCGGGGGCGGTCTCCTTCCTGCTCTCCGACGACGCCGCGTGGGTCACCGGCCGCACACTCGTCCTGGACGGCGGCATCACCCTGACCGGAGGTGTGTGACATGGACCTGACCGACACCGGCGCCGTCGTCACCGGCGCGGGCAACGGAATCGGCGCCGCGCTCGCGCGCAGGCTGGCCGGGGCCGGGGCGCGCGTGGTGGTCAACGACCTCGACGCGGGGGCCGCCGAGGCCGTGGCCGCCGAGATCGGCGGAGTGGCCGTTCCCGGCGACGCCGCCGGCGAGGCGGGCGTCACCGCGCTCGTGGCCGAGGCCGGAGCCCACCTGGGCGGCATCGACCTGTACGTGGCCAACGCGGGCGTGGGCGTGGGCGGCGGTCCCGAGGCGTCGGAGGCCGACTGGGACCTGGCCTGGCAGGTCAACGTGATGGCGCATGTGCGCGCCGCACGTGAGCTGGTGCCCGGCTGGCTGGAGCGCGGCCACGGCCGCTTCCTGACCACCGTGTCGGCGGCGGGCCTGCTCACGATGCTGGGCAGCGCACCGTACTCGGTGACCAAGCACGCCGCGCTGTCCTTCAGCGAGTGGATGGCGGCCACCTACGGGGACCGCGGGATCACCGTGCAGTGCATCTGTCCGCTGGGTGTGCGCACCAACCTGCTGGAGAGCAGCGGCGAGACCGGGCAGGCCATCCTGTCCCCGGAGGCGATCACCCCCGAGGAGGTCGCCGACGCGGTGATGGTCGGCCTGGCCGACGAGCGCTTCCTGATCCTGCCGCACCCCCAGGTCGCCGACTACTACGCGGCCCGGGCCACCGACACCGACCGCTGGCTGGCGGGGATGCGCCGCCTGCAGGCCAAGGTCTTCGAGGGGGACGCGTGAGCGGGCGGCATTCCGGCGAGGAGCTTCCCGGCCTGGACCTGGAGCGCCTGCACGCGTACCTGGACGGGGCCGTGCCCGGCCTGGTCTCGGGGACGCTGGAGGGCCGCGTGGTCGCGGGCGGCAAGTCCAACCTGACCTACGTGGTCACCGACGGCACCGGCAACTGGGTGGTGCGCCGCCCGCCGCTGGGCCACGTGCTGGCGACCGCGCACGACATGCCCCGCGAGTACCGGGTGATGAGCGCGCTGCGCGACACCGCCGTGCCCGTCCCCCACACCCACGTGCTGTGCGAGGACACCGAGGTGCTGGGCGCGCCGTTCTACGTCATGGAGTACGTGGAGGGCACCCCGTACCGCACCCGCGACGAGATCGCCCCGCTGGGCCCGGAGGCCGTCCGCGGGGTGGCCGAGGCGCTGATCACCACCCTGGGCGACCTGCACGCGGTGGTGCCCGAGGACGTCGGGCTGGGCGAGTTCGGCCGGCCGGAGGGCTTCCTGGAGCGCCAGGTGCGCCGCTGGGGCAAGCAGCTGAACGCCTCCCGCAGCCGGGACATCCCCGGCATCGACGAACTGCACGAGAAGCTCGCCGCCACGCTGCCCGAGCAGTCGGCGTCCGCGATCGTGCACGGCGACTACCGGCTGGACAACGCGCTGGTCACCCCGCGGGGACGCATCAACGCGGTCCTGGACTGGGAGATGGCCACGCTCGGCGACCCGCTCGTGGACCTGGGCCTGATGCTCGTCTACCAGAACCAGCCCGTGGGCTCGGGTGAGGCACCCGCCACCTCCGCCGAGGGCTACCCCTCCCCGGAGGAGCTGGTGGGCATGTACGCCGCAGCGACCGGCCGCGACGTGTCCCGGCTCGGCTGGTACGTGGCCCTGGGCTGCTTCAAGCTCGCGGTGATCGCCGAGGGCATCCATCTCCGGCACAGCCAGGGGCTGACCGTCGGGGCGGGCTTCGACCGGGTCGGCGAGATGGTCGCCCCGCTGGTGGAGCGCGCGCACACCATGCTCAAGGAGGATTGAATGGACTTCGCCCACGACGAGGAGACCGAGGAGCTGCGCGAGCGGCTGCTGGCCTTCATGGACGAGCACGTCTACCCGGCCGAGGCGGTGCTGGCCCGGCAGCTGGCCGAGAGCGACGACCACTGGTCGACCGCGCCGGTGGTACGCGAGCTGCAGGCCGAGGCCCGCGAGCGCGGCCTGTGGAACCTGTTCCTGGCGGGCCACCCCGAGCACGGCGGCCTGCCCAACCTGCGGTACGCGCCGCTGGCGGAGATCACCGGGCGCAGCCCCCGCCTGGCCCCGATCGCGCTCAACTGCGCCGCGCCCGACACCGGGAACATGGAGGTGCTGACGATGTTCGGCACCCCCGAGCAGCGCAAGCGCTGGCTGGATCCGCTGCTGAACGCCGAGATCCGCTCCGCCTTCGCCATGACCGAGCCCGAGGTGGCCTCCTCCGACGCCACCAACATCACCACCAGCATCGTTCGCGATGGCGACGAGTACGTGGTCAACGGGCGCAAGTGGTACATCACCGGAGCGCTCAACCCCGAGTGCGCGGTCTTCATCGTGATGGGCAAGACCGACCCCGGCGCCGAGCGGCACAAGCAGCAGAGCATGGTGCTGGTGCCGCGCGACACCCCCGGGCTGACGGTGCGGCGCGGTATGAAGGTGTACGGCTACGACGACAACGACCACGGCGGACACGCCGAGGTGCTGTTCGAGGACGTGCGGGTGCCCGCGGAGAACCTCATCGGCGGCGAGGGCGAGGGCTTCGCCGTCGCCCAGGCCAGGCTGGGCCCGGGCCGCATCCACCACTGCATGCGCAGCATCGGCATGGCCGAGCGGGCGCTGGAGCTGACCTGCCGCCGGGTGCTGGACCGGGTGGCCTTCGGTCGGCCGCTGGCCGAGCAGGGCGTGGTGCGCGAGTGGATCGCCGAGGCCCGCGTGGCCATCGAACAGCTGCGGCTGCTGGTACTCAAGACCGCCTACCTGATGGACACGGTCGGCAACAGGGGCGCGCACACCGAGATCCAGGCGATCAAGATCGCCACCCCGCGCACGGTGGAGTGGATCCTGGACAAGGCCATCCAGGCGCACGGCGCCGCCGGGGTGAGCCAGGACCTGCCCCTGGCCGGGTGGCTGGCGGGCGTGCGGTCGCTGCGGCTGGCCGACGGTCCCGACGAGGTGCACCTGCGTTCGCTGGGCCGGGCGGAACTGCGCAAGTACCGGTAGAGGTCCCGCACCGTCGGAACAGGCACCCCTCGCACAGGGTCCGGGAAAGCGGGGAAGGGTCGGGGACATGGCGTCCCCGGCCCTTCCCCGTACGCCCTCAGGACTCGGGGCGCAGCCCGGCCACGAGCAGGTCGGCGAAGTGGCGGCCCACGTCCTCGCCGGTGAGCGTGCCGCCCGGGTGGTACCAGGTGCTCAGGTGGTGCACCGAGCCGAAGAAGTAGTTGACCACCAGGTCGGCGGGGACGTCGGTGCGGAAGATCCCCTCCTCCTGGCCCTGGACGACCATGTCGCGGAAGATCTTGTGGTAGCGGCGCCGCTCGGCGCGCACGGCGCGCTGCTTGTCCTCGCTCAGCTGGTGCATGGAGCGGAAGAAGATGACGGTGTCGTCCATGTTGGCGATGCTGGTGACGATGACGTCGGCCGCGGCGTCGCGCACACGGTCGGCCACCGGCGCGCCCTCCTGTGCGGCGATCCGCACCAGGTGCTCGGTCTGCATGCGCAGCACCCGCGCGTAGACCTCGTAGAGCAGGTCGTCCTTGGAGCCGAAGTAGTGGTACATGGCGCCCTTGGTGACCCCCGCGGCGGCGACGACCTCCTGCACGGAGGTGCCCTCGTAGCCACGTTCGGCGAACAGCCTGGTCGCTGCCCCGAGCAGACGCTCGGGGACCGATCTGTTCGCCGCGTCGGCCTCGACCGCCTGCTGTGTTCGCGCCATGTCCTGCCCCACCTCGTGCCCCGTCGTTTACCGGCCGGGACAGCATACCGACCGGCTGGTACCTCGCGCACACGCGAACGGCGCCCCCGCCCTCCGGTGGTCAGACCACTCTGAGGTCGACCTCGCGCCCGTCGGGATCGGTGAGGACGCGGCGTCCCGCCTCCAGGGGCGGCAGGACGCGGCGCCCGTCCACGGCGAACCCGAGGCGCGCCGCTCCCGTGGAGCGGCCGGCAGTGGCAGGGTGGATCTCGAAGACCATGCCGCCGGGCAGCTCGGCCGCGTGGTGCTCGGGCCCGCGGCCGTGCCTCTCCCGAACGAACCGCAGCCCCAGCCGGGCGTAGAAGGCGCGGCACTCCTCGACCCGGTCGGTGTGGAGGACCAGGAGCGTGGCCCGCGGGAGCGGTTCCCCCGGGGGCCCGCCCTCCCCCGCGGCCTCCTCCAGGATCCGCCGGGCGCGGGCGTACTTGGCGCGCAGCCGCCCGGCCAGTTCCCCGGGCAGCGCGGCCAGGCGGCCCTCGTCGGAGTTGTGGGCGTTGTCGGCGAGCTTGACCAGTCTGCCCAGGGGGTCGGCGGCGGCGCGGCGCACCAGATCCTCGTAGGGCTCCCCCGGGCGCCGGGTCACCGACTCCACCGCGCGCACGACCTCCTCAGGGCAGCCCCGGGCGCGCAGGTCGTCGGCGGTGAGCGGGGTGTCCTCCAGCACGTCGTGCAGCACCCCGGCCATCCGCGCGTGCTCCCCGTGCCCGGCGAGCAGGTCGCGCACCGCGAACACGTGCTCGGCGTAGGGCCGCCCGGCCCGGTCGACCTGTTCGGCGTGGACCGCTCCGGCCAGGCGCGAGGCCTCCTCCAGCGTCATCTCCACCGTCCGGCCCTCCCCCGTGTCACGCCGACCGTATCGGGTGCGAGGGCCCGTCAGCCCCGGCGGGGCGGTGCTTCCAGGCGTTATCGTGGCCTTCATGGCGGAGAGCACGCGGACGGACCAGGACCTGGTACGCGACGACTTCGTCCAGCGGTTCTCCGAGTACTGGCAGTCGCAGGGCCGCCCCGGGCCGAGGGACGCATCGTGGGCTACCTGCTCGTCGCGGACCGCGAGGCGGTGAACGCCGAGGAGATCGCCGAAGGCGCCGGGGTCAGCCGGGGGTCGGTGTCGCAGTCGGTACGCCGCCTGCGCGAGATGGGCTTCGCGGACCTGGTCGAGTCCCCCGGGAACCGCTCGCGCCTGGTCACCATGGACGAGGACGTCTGGGGCGGGTTCCTGCGCAACGAGCGCTCCTACCTCAAACGGCAGCGCGAGCTCGCCGAGTCGGCGCTGGAGCGTCTGCCCGGGCTGAGCGCCCACGCCCGCAACCGGCTGCGCAACATGCACGACTACATGGCCTGGCTGGACGACTACCACGACACCCTGCTCTCCCGCTGGGAGGAGTACAAGGCCCGGCGGGACTGACGGGCGCACCGCGTCCCGGTTCCGGCCCGGAAGCGGGTCGGGAGCGGGTCGGGAGCGGGTCGGGAGCGGGTCCGGTTCCGACGAGGCGGACGGTCCCCGGCCGGATCACCGCGGCCGCGACGGGGCACGCTCGTGCGGGATGACCAGGGGCGTGCGGGTGCGCGGATCGGGCACCACGTCGCAGGCCAGCCCGAACACCTCCTCCACCATGCGCGCGGTCACCACCTGCCCCGGGGGACCGCCGGCGACCACCCGGCCCCGGTCCATCAGCACCAGGCGGGGCGCGGACCGGGCGGCCTGGGCCAGGTCGTGCAGGACGACGGCGGCGGTGCGGGTGGGTGCGGCCCGCGCGCCCAGGGCGTCGGCGAGTTCGTCGCCCATCTCGTTGACGGTGACCGGTCCGGCCGGCGCCGCCACGAGGGGCAGCACCAGGACCAGGACCGCCCAGATGGTGGTGGCGTGCTCCCAGGAGCGGGCGCCCGGACTGCCGTTGACGTAGGCGGACAGGACACTGGCCTGGTCGCGGGCCATGACCGACACCACGAAGTGGGTGAAGGCCTGCGCCATGGCGACCACGCCGATGCCGGCGACGATCAGGCGGTCGGGGTGGGCCTGCTGCCCGTGACGAGGCTGAGGAGGACCGCCCCGGCCAGGACCGCGGCGCCCGCGCCGAGCATGGGCACTGCGCGGGCGGGACCCGTCCGGGGCGGGTCCGCATGCGTCTTCACCCTGGTCATGGGAACGGTCAGCCCTCGACGTTCGCGGCGGCCTCTTCGATCATGGGCACGTAGCGCTCGATGACCCCTTGGGGTCAAGTGGTTGTTGATCGAGGAGTCGGTGACGAAGGAGGTGTCCTCGGCCGCGCCCACCGCGCCGTTCCCGGTGGCGGGGATGGAGGCGTACAGCTCCTGGGCCTCGGTCTCGGCGGTTCCGAGGGCGCTCCCGATGCTGACCGGGAACTCGCCGCCAGCGCTGTCGCCCCCGCCCCCGCCGGTGTCCTCCTCCGCCGTGCCGCCGCACGCGGTGAGACCGAGGGCGAGGAGGGTGGGGGCCATGCGCACACTGCTTCCTTCGTTACGGGGAGAGGTACGTCGCAGCCGACGGACCGTTTCCGCGCAGGGGATCCTGAGGGGAAACACGGAGGACAGAACGAGAGAATCCCGACAGGACCAAGGTTAGCCTAACCTCACTCAGACTGGATTTCAAAAGTTCTGAACTCCGGAGACGGACGCCGCATCCACCTCTGATTCGCACCTGGAACAGCCTTGACCTGCCATGGAGCTTGTCCGCCACCTCCCTCGGGCAGTGGCCCTAGGAACAATTCCACGCCACTACCGCGAGGAGCGCCATGATCGCCAAACTGTCCGAAATGGGTGTCACATCCGAGATGGCCTACGGAGCCGGAAGCGCCTCCATCGGGCTCAGCTTCCTGAGCTGGCTCCTCTCCCTGAAGAAGGAGGAGGCCGGACTGGACCGTGCCGACCGGTGGGGCCTCTTCATCGGGGAGTGGGCTCCGACGTTCTTCGCTATCGGCCTCGCCCTGCGGCTGGAGGAGAGCAAGAAGTAGCGCACCACGGCGCCACCCGGAGGAGCCCTCCGGAGCCGTGTGTGCGCCGGGCGCCGGGCCGCGGGTCGCGGCCCGGCGTCAGCTCCCCAGGTGGACGCGGGCCTCCCAGGGCCGCAGCGGCGCGAAGGCCCCCTCGTCGGGGTAGTTGCCGATGAGGCGCACCGAGGCGCTCCCGGCGACGGAGGGATCCAGTTCCAGCGGCACCGTGTCGGCGCTCCAGTTCGCCACCACCAGCAGCACCCGGCCGTCGAGTGCGCGCGTGTAGGCGTACACCGCCGGGTCCTCCTCCAGCAGGGGCTCGAACCCGCCGTGCACGATGACCGGGTGCTCCTTGCGCAGCGCGATGAGGCGCCGGTAGTAGTGGAACACCGAGTCCTGGTCGGCGACGGCGGCCTCCGCGTTGATCTCCGTGTGGCGGGGATTGATCCCGATCCACGGGGTGCCGGTGGTGAACCCGGCGCCCGGCGAGGCGTCCCACTGCATGGGCGTGCGCGCGTTGTCCCGGCTCATGCGGGCGATGGCCGCCATGGCGGCCTCCTCGTCCACCCTTCCCGTCTCCACCATGGCGCGGTGGTGGTTGAGCGTCTCCACGTCCCGGTAGTCGGCGATGTCGGTCAGGTGGGCGTTGGTCATGCCCAGCTCCTCGCCCTGGTAGACGTACGGGGTGCCCCTCATCATGTGCAGGGTCGTGGCCAGTGCCTTGGCCGACTCCACCCGGTGGGCCTCGTCGCCGAAGCGCGACACCGCCCGGGGCTGGTCGTGGTTGTTCCAGTACAGGCTGTTCCACCCCCGCTCCCCCAGTTCCGTCTGCCACCGGTTGAGGGAGCGCTTGAGGCGGCGCAGGTCCAGGGGCCGGGGGTCGAACTTGCCGCCGGGCCCGTGGTCGAGGTCCACGTGTTCGAACTGGAAGACCATGCTCAGCTCGCGCCGCTCGGGCATGGTGTGCAGCAGGGCCTGCTCCACGCCCACCCCGGGCATCTCGCCGACGGTGAGCACGTCGCGGCCCGCGAACACCTCCTGGTGCAGCTCGTGCAGGAACTCGTGCAGGCGGGGGCCGTTGACGGCGTACTCGGCGAAGATCCCGTGGTCGCCCGCCAGCGGCCCGTCGGGCATCTCGGGGGTCTTGGACACGAAGTTGATCACGTCCATGCGGAAGCCGTCGGCGCCCCGGTCCAGCCACCAGCGCGCCACGTCGTGCACGGCCGCCCGCACCCGGGGGTTCTCCCAGTCCAGATCGGGTTGGCGGCTGCTGAACAGGTGCAGGTAGTACTCGTCCGTGGCCTCGTCGCGGGTCCAGGCGGGGCCGGAGAAGACCGAGCCCCAGTTGTTGGGCGGGCCGCCGTCGCGGCCGGGACGCCAGAAGTAGAAGTCCCGCTTGTCGGAGTCCTTCGAGGCGCGGGACTCGGTGAACCAGGGGTGCTCGTCGCTGGTGTGGTTGACCACCAGGTCCATCACCAGGCGCATGCCGCGCTCGTGCAGCCCGTCGCGCAGCCGGTCCCAGTCGGCCAGGGTGCCGAACATGGGGTGGATGTCCAGGTAGTCGCTGATGTCGTAGCCGTTGTCGTCCCAGGGCGAGGGATAGACCGGTGACAGCCACACCACGTCCACGCCGAGCAGTTCCAGGTAGTCGAGCCGCTCGACGACACCGGGCAGGTCGCCCACCCCGTCGCCGTCGCTGTCGTTGAAGCTGCTCGGATAGATCTGGTAGACGACGCTGGACTTCCACCAGTCGGCGCTGTTCTCCAGGGGCATGGACGTCCTCGGGCTGGTAGGGGTCGGCAGGGGGCGGGTCCGCCGGGAACCGGAACCGTCGGCGGACCCCGTATCGGCAAATACCCGGCGCGGTGGCGGCCGACACCGGCGGGCCGGGGCGGGTTGCCGGGCCGCGGTGGCCGGGCATACGGAAGAGGACACACGAGACGAAAGGGTCCCCATGTGCCTGCACGGAACCGGTGAGACCGTCCGCTCGCGGACCGGCCACACCACGTCGGCCTCCGACGGACCGCCCAGTGCGCCGACCGGCCCCCGCCCGTGGCCGAAGGGCTTCCGAAGGGTGGTCGACCTCAGCCACGTGCTCTCGCCGTCGATGCCCTCCTGGGACGGGGAGAAGCCCCGACGGGAGAGCCTCGGCGATCCCGTGCCCGAGGGGGAGTTCGGCTTCTACCTGCAGCGGTGGACTCTCACCGAGCACTCGGGGACACACCTGGACGCGCCGGGGCACGTGATCGGCGGCGGACGCCTGGTCCCGGACATCCAGCCGCACGAGCTGGTCGTCCCGGCCGCGGTGATCGACATCCGCGCCCGCGCCGCCGAGGACCCCGACACCACGGTGACGGTGGAGGACGTCCTGGCCTTCGAGCGGGTGCACGGCCGGGTGCCCGAGGGGGCGGCGGTACTGATGCACTCGGGGTGGAGCGCCCGCTGGGCCCGGGGCGACGAGGCGGTGCGCGGGGTGGCCGAGGACGGGTCCTGGCACTTTCCCGGGTTCGGTCCCGAGGCCTGTGAGTTCCTGGTCTCCCAGCGCGGTGTCGCCGGAGTGGGCGTGGACACCCTGAGCACCGATCCGGGCGACTCCACCGACTTTCCCGCGCACGAGGCGGTGGGGCGCGCCGACCGGTGGGGGTTGGAGGCGCTGACCGGCCTGGAGCGGCTGCCGCCGAGCGGGGCGCTGCTCAGCATCGGGGTCATGCCGGGCCTGGACGCCTCCGGTGGACCGAGCCGGGTGCTGGCCATGTACTGATCCGCCCCCGGAGTTCGCCGCCCCGTTCCCGTCGCGGGCGGAGGGCGCGCTCAGCCGAGCCGGGGACGGGGTACCCCGGCCTCGGGGTGCCACTCCAGCAGCATGATGGTGGCGTCGTCGGTGAAGCTGCCGTGCTGGTGGTCGTGGATGGCGTGGATCAGACGCCGCAGCGTCTCGGGGGCGGGTTCGTCGGCGGAGGTGGCCCGGATGACGAAGTCGGCGAACCGCTCGGGGCCGAACATCCGCCCCCCGCCGTCGTGCGCCTCGGTCACCCCGTCGGTGTGGAGCAGGACCCGGTCGCCGGGTTCGAGCTGGATCCGGTGCACGGTGCGCGGCTCGGCCTCCAGGACGTCGCCGAGGCCGAGCGGAACCTCGGGGGTCCGTTCCAGGGCGTCCGCCAGCAGGCGGCCGCGCCGCAGGAGCAGGGGCGCGGGATGGGCGCAGTTGACCCAGGCGAACTCGCCGGTGGACAGGTTCAGGGTGGTGAAGACCGCCGTGCAGAACCGTTCGGGCAGCCAGTCGACGAGCGCCTTCTCGACGCTGGCGGTCAGCTCGGCGAGGTCGGCGCCGTTGCGCCGGGCGCCGCGGGCTCCGGCCATGGCCACCGAGGCGGTCAGTCCGGAGGCCAGGTCGTGGCCCATCGCGTCGAGGATGGCGGCGTGCAGGACGTCCTGGGTGATCGAGTGGTCGAAGGCGTCGCCGCCCAGCTCGTAGGCGGGTTCGAGCACGGCGGTGGACACCCCGCGCGAGGTGCCGAGGGTGCGCGGCGGCAGGAAGGCCCGCAGCATCTCGGTGCGCAGTTCCACTGGGCGGGTGCGGGTGCGAAGGACGTAGGTGTCGCTGTAGGCGCGTTTGGAGGTGACGGTCAGGGCCAGCAGCGAGGCGAGCGCCTGGCAGCGGCGCAGGGTGGACTGGTCCAGCAGCGGCGCCCTGACGTGCAGTACGCCCATGCGGTCGACACCGTCGTGCAGGGGCAGCCACAGGCTCAGCTCCCCGTCACCGCCCTCGACCAGCCGCAGCGTCTCGGAGCGGTAGGCCTCCCCGGCCACGGTGGCGTCGATGTCCAGGGACGGGCCCCTGGTCAGGGGGATGAGGAGGCGCTGCTGCAGGTCGACCAGGTACAGGGTGATGCCGCTGAGCCCGATCCGCTCACCGTAGTGGCCCGCGAGTTCCAGGGCCTCGATCGGCGCGCAGTCGTGCACCGACCTGACCAGGTCCTCGAACAGCGCCTCGTTCTCGCTGACCGGGGTCGTATCGTCCATGCTCCCGCCTCCCCCCAGCAGTCTCACACCGTGGGCGCGGACGGCGAAGGCACCGGGGCGCGCGTGTTCCGCGCGCGCCGTCCCAGGTCCTCCGCGCAGGTCGGACCGACCGGGCGGGCCGCGCCGCAGGACGGGTCCCTAGGCCGACTTCTCCTGACGGGTACGACGCGCCTTGCTCCTCGGCACGATGGTGGGATTGACGTGCTCCTGCACCGACTCACGCGTAATAATGACCCGCCCCACATCCTCACGAGAAGGCACCTCATACATCACCGACAACAACACCTCCTCGATGAT
>NZ_ML703343.1:0-8593 GCF_008638365.1 Nocardiopsis quinghaiensis
TCCGCGATGGCCTGAAGCTCCCCGCGGTCGGGGTCGATGAACGCCGCCCGCGTCTGCACCGGGCTGCTGCCCTCAGCGAGGATGTAGCCAGCGCCGCGCTGGTCCGGCTCGAACAGGGCCGCGCTGTAGCCGCGACCGGCCCATCCCGTCCCGAGGATGGTGTCGGAGGCGGCCGGGGTGGTACACCGCAGCGCCCACCGGATGGACAGGATGTCCCGCAGCCGGGTCGGGACGACCTCAGCGGCGGGCCGCTGGGTGATGACTCCGGTGATGATCCCGGCCGCGCGGCCCCGGCCCACGATGTCGGCCAGCGCGGTCATGAACTCCTTGTCGGCCTTGGTGTCACCGGAGGCGGACCAGAACTGGACTTCGTCGATGTGCACCACGATCGGGTGCAGGCCGTACTTCTTGGCGATGGCCTCGGTGACCTTGGGAGCGCCGATCTTGCGCAGGATCTTGTAGCGGCGGTCCATCTCCGCGATGACCTCGCGCAACATCGCGATCATGGCCTCGGGACGCTTGTCGGTGAGTACGAACTTGGCCATGGGCTCCCACACCATGAGGTCGAACCCGAACTTGCCGTCGGCCAGGTAGACCTGGGTCCTGGGGTCGAGGAAGAACCAGGCCAGCACGTTGTTGGAGGCCACGCTCTTACCGCCGCCGGGCTCCCCGCCGATCATGTAGGAGCGTTCGACCATCTTGAACTCCACGGCCCGGCCCCGGGCGTCGCGCCCGGCGAAGAGCTTGTCGGTCCAGAAGTTCACCCGGTCCGGCGCCCGGGTGGCCAGCGGGTTTTCCACCCGGCCGCCCTGCATCGGGTCCTCGTCGGCCACCCACAGGCGCACCCTGCCGTTGTGGCCCTTGACCGGGTCCAGGGCGACCTGGACCTCGTCCACGCCGATCGCTCCGGCCAGCTCCCCTCGCTTCTTGGTGGCGTTCTTGTAGGTGGTGCCCGGGGGTAGCTCCAACGTCGCCTCCCAGGCTCCGTTGGTGCGGGTGACCGGGCCAACCACACGGATCTGGTCGGCCTGTTTGGCGAGCTTGGCGGCCACGAACACCTTCTTGACCTCCTTGCCGGAGGGAGAGCCGCCCAACGCGGTGTGCCCGGCCTCGGCGTCCCCCAACGCGGCCCGGCGCCGCTCCAGGCCGCCGGCGACCGCGAGGACCACGAGCAGCGCGATGATGGGCACGGCCGGGGTGAGCAGGAACCAAGCCGCCGTCCCGACGGCGGAGGTGGCGCCCACCCCGGTCAGCACGACGTTGCGGCGTTTCTTGCGGGTGGTCAGCACCAGCTCGGGCTTGACGGCCAGCTGGGTGTCGAGTTCGGCGGCGGTCATCCACCGCCACACGTGTCCGGCCCCGCGAGCGGTGCCCACGCTGCCGTAGACCAGCTCGTGCTTGAGCACCGCCAACGCGAGCTTGTCGGGGCGCTTGGCGACTTCCCCGGCCCGGTGGGCGGCGGTACGCATTCCGGCGGGCACCACCACGGCCCGAGTTCTGGTTCGGGCCGCGACCTCGGTGGACGGTGGCGGTTCGGGCCTGTCCTCCTGGTCCTCGTTGTCGTCGGGCACGATCTCGGCGTCCACGACCTCCGGCCCGTCATCGACCGGGAGAGAGGACCGTCCGGGGAAGGTGATGACCTCGGCGTCGTGGACCTGAGTGTCGTCGTGGTCGCGGTCGGGGTTCGTGGCGGTCATGCTGGTGGTGCCTCCCTGGTGAGGTGCGGGCGGCGGCGGATCTTGGCGGTGAGGCCGCCGCCCGCTTGGTGGTGGGTGTGGGTCAGTAGTCGTTGACGTCGAAGTCGGTGGTGAACTGCTCAGCGCTGTCCAGGCCGCCCTGGACGAACTCGTAGATGCCGATGAACGGGCCTGACGCGGCCAACCACAGGCAGGGCACCAGCAGCGCCAGCCACGGGGTCAGGGAGCGGGTGCCGCCGTCCTTGAGCTCGAAGGTCACCCAGGCCGTGGCCACGACCGCGATGAGGGTGGCCAGCCCGTCGAAGGTGGCAGAGCCCAGGCTGCGCACCCCGGCGATGGCGTAGGGCGCGATGAAGGGCACCACGGCCAGCCCCGCGATGAGCGAGGTCAGGGTGAGCATCCGGCCCCGTTTGCCGAAGATCAGCAGCGTGATGGCGAGCCCGGTCGCGGCCAGGGCGACGATCCCGCTAGTCATAGGGCCTCTTTCCTGCGTTGGGCGTGCCTGCCCCGCCCGGGGCAGGCACGGGAGCGGGCGGGGTCAGCGGGAGCGGTTCTCGTCGCGGTGGCCGGAGACGACCAAGGCGATACCGGTGGCCAGGATCAGACCGAGGATGAGCAGCTCGAACATGGATGTGTGCCTTTCTGGTGAGGTGCGGGTGGTGGCGGATCTTGGCGGTGAGGCCACCACCCCGGAAACGAGAAGCCCGGGAGCGGGCGGGGTGTGACTAGAACAGGGGCAGCTGGTCGGCACACAGCGCGCACACGTCCCAGCCGGCCACCTTGTGGTGCTTGGGGTCGCGGCACCGCTCGGACGGGTCGACGGTGGCCTCGGACTCCAAGTGGTGGCGGTATCGGTCGTCGGCCTTGAACCGGTAGTGGGACTCGAAGACGGGCATGGCGCAGGTGCACCGCACCTGGTACACCCAGGCCTCTCCCTCTCCGAGGTCACCGAGGGTGCGGGTGATGCTCGGGCGGTGGCGGACCGTGGTGTGTGCCTGGTCGGGTTGGGTGGTCATCACCGCTCTTTCCGGATCGCGCTCTGGTGGCGCTTGACCGTGGACTCACCCAGCCCCAGGGCAGAGGCGATCTGAGCCGCGGTGGCGTCGGGATGGGCGTACCAGTAGTTCGCGACGCGCTGGCGGTTGTGCTCTCCGGCCGCGCGGCGGGCCTGGCTAGCCGGTGTGGTCCGCGGGCTCACACCATGGCCCGGGTTCGTCTCGGGCTCCCTGTGTTCGTACTGGTCGACAACGATCTGAGACGCGTTGTGAACCCGCCGGAGCCGCCACGCCTCCTGGACTTCCTCGCGGGTGGGGGTACCGCTGCGAGCCGGGGCCGGACCGTCGTAGTCCGGGCCGGACGGGAGCGGGCTCACACCGTCGTCGGGGCCGTCGTGGTCGGCCAGGAACGCCGCGATCTGGTCGGCCATCACATCGCCCTGCTCGTTCAGCCACCGCTCACCGGAGATCGCCGGGTGCGCGAGTTCCTCGTGGTCCTGGCCGTCTCCCATCGCGACTCGGCGCAACTCGGACTCGTCGGCGGCGTCGACGTCGGCCAGCGCGTCGGTGATGGCGGTGGACAGGCTCGTGGCGGACAGGTACGCGGCCAACGACCAGGCCGCCGCCCCGAGTGAGCAGACCGCCCCGATCGGACTTCCCAGAGTGGCCAGAACAGCGCTGACCGCCAGCGGCACTCCGATCAGCAGCCAGAACACGATCCGCTGCCAGGGCTCCAGGTCAGTTGAGCGGGCGGCCAGGCGCCCCCGGAGCAGGATCATCGCGGTGGACAGGATCGTGAGCCCGGCTTCGACCAGGTAGCCCATGCCGGCTGGCGACTGGCCGGGGCGTCCTTGCAGCCAGGCCTCGATGGCCATCCCGGATCCGATGCTGAGCAGGACCGACAGCACCAGGCAGCCGATCATGTACCGCGAGCGGGTCAGGGTCAGGTCGGCCACGGCCCGGCCGGGGGACGTGGTGTCCCGCGCCGCCTGGATCGCTTCGAGGGTCTTCTCGGCAGCGGCGGCGCGGGCGTCGGAGACGCGGGTGCGTCGCAGCTTGCGCTTGTGCTCGGCATCCAGGGCGTCGCGCTGCTGCTGGATGCGCAGAGCGTCGGCGTGGCTCCGGGTGGCCGGGTTGGTGCGCGGGTTGTCGAGCAGGTTCTGATCGGTGATACCCATCAGGTCGCGGGCCTGTTCGACCTGGCGGGTGACGTCGGCGGCCACGTCCGGGACGCCGCCGTTGCGGTGGAAGAACTTCATCGGGTTCCCTCCTCCGGGGCCGATGCGGGCAGGGAGAGCGGGCGGGCGGCGAGGTCGGCGGCACCGTCCAGCACCAGGACGGCGCAGGCCAGCGGCAGTGCGGCCAGCCGCAGGAGCGTGACGGCCAGGACCAGGAACAGGGTGAGCAGGACGGCGAGGAAGCCGACGGCCTGGATGCTGTGCAGGGTGGTCACCGGTCCTCACCTCCGTCCTGGCGGGCACGGATGGCGTGGAGTTCAGCCAGGTCGGCGGCTCGTGCGGGCAGCAGCCCGCCGGTCAGGTGACGCAGAAGCGCGTACACCGCGACCAGTGCACACAGCATCAGCAGGAGCGTCAGCAGCAGGTTCATCGCCGGGCCCCCTTCCGAGCCCTGGACTTGCGAGGGGTCTGGGTGACGGCCAACCGGGTGCGGCGCCAACGCCGGAACGTGGCCCGGGCGCGGCGCGTGGTGCGACGGATACGGGCGAAGGCAGTGGCGGCCAGGATGCCCAGCAGCACCCCGACGGCGGCGTAGAGGAGCGGTTCCATCAGCGGTCCCTTCGCATCGGGTTGGCCGGGGTGAGCAGCAGAGCAGCCAACGCCAGGTAGGCCAGAACGATCGCGAGAGTGAGCACCATCAGGCAGCGCTCCTCAGGTCCGTGGCGGCCGGACCGCCGTCCGGGGCGGGCATCTTTCCGACCAGGTCGGCGAGGATGTCGAAGGCGGCCGCGCGGCGGGCGGCGTAGGCCTCGAAGGTCTCACCGGGCAGGGCCGGAGCGAACAGCTCGCTAGCCAGTTCGGAGTCGCCGAGCAGGCCGGCCAGCTCCTCCGGGTTCGGGGCGGGGGCTTGGGCAGCGCTCGGGAACGGCAGAATGGTCGACATCCGAGGTGTGTCCTTTCGATGGGTGATCTCGGTGTGGCCCTCGCGGAGCGCAATCCCGCGGGGGCCTTCGTCATCGGTGGGGCGGGGTGTTCAGGCCGCAGCGAGCCGGCGCCGCCCGTGGCGGGAGGCGAGGATCGCGGCGATCATGACGATGGCGGCGATGCCGACCAGCACCGCGAGCATCAGTCCGGCCGACGCCATCACCAGGGCGCTGATCGCGACCCAGGCGGTGTGCCAGTCCTGGTCCATCCGGTAGGCGCCTGTCCCGAGGTGCGGGGCGTCGTCGTGGCCAGGCCGGGGAGCTCCGAGCGTGGCGAAACCGGTCTTGCCGATGGCCTCATAAAGGCCGGCGGCGGTGAAGCGCCGGTCGAACCACCAGTGGGACCAGGCGGTGAGCGTCAGCCCGGCCACCACCGCGGCCGGGTTCACGCTCAGTCCGGTCACCGCGACCACGGCCAGGACGGCGACGGCCTGGAAGGTGACCACGACCATCACGTGCTTGGTGCACGCCATCCGACCCGCGTGGTCGCAACCGCCCTTGGCGGCGGCCCAGTCGGAGGACTGGAAGGGATGGTCGGCCAGCAGGTGCGCCGGATAGCTGGCGGCGGCCAGCACGGCGAAGACGACAGCGTCGGCCTGGGGCATGATGGAAGAACCTCTCTGTTGTGCAGGTGAGGGCCGGGGGCCGCCGCGCCGTGGAAAGTGAGGCGGCCCCTCGGTATGTGCTTGGGCTAGCTGGTGGGTGTGCTGCGCGGATGGGGTCAGCCGAAGTGAATGCCGCCGGAGATGGTTCCGGCCTGGACGACGCCGCCACCGTGCTGGACCTCGGTGGATCCGTCCTCGTAGGTGATGACGGTGACCCCGTCCTTCGTCTCGATCGACTGGATGTCCTTCTTCTCCTTGGCCATGTCGGCCCCTTCCTGTGTGGGTGTGGACCCGGGTGGTCCCGGCCCGTCCCCGCGTGTCCCGTGTTGTGCCGGGAGGCGGGGGCGGACAGGCACCCCTGGGGTGCGGCGCGGCCATGCCATGCGGCCCCTGCTCTTGCTGGGGCGGCGCACCCTTATGGGGTGCCGTGGCCACGTCTTCCCTTCGCCGTCCCTTGAGAGCTCGGGATGGGGTCAGGGCGTGCGCGCTATGTGCCTCAAGGGCTTGTGAAAGCTCGTGCGCTCCGGGATTCCACGCGGTGGACAGGGCTCTGCCCTGGTCACCGGAGTCCTCTTCCGGGCTGCGGCCTGTGGCCGTGCAACTGTTATAGCACGCGAGCGTTTGGCGTACTAGTACAGTTGGCATATTCATTGGGCCTGAGCGCATTGCAGGTCGTAAGCCCCAGCTCACATGGCCGACATATATGCGTACTAGTACACTGATCATGTTCACCACGAAGGAGCCGCACGTGTCCCCTCAGGTCCAACGCACCGACCCGCCCTACATGCAGGTCGTCAAGCACATCAAGGCCGAGATCGAGTCCGGTGTCCTCCAGGACGGGCAGAAGATCGACTCTGTGCGCGCCATCAGCGCGAAGTGGAAGATCTCGCTGGCGACCGCGACCAAGGTCGTCGGGACGCTCAAGGCTGAGGGCCTGGTGCGCAGCGAACCCGGCAAGGGCAGCATCGTCACCCGCGACCAGGCGGCGGACAGCGCCAAGGACCGTGTGGTCCGCAGCCTGGAAGGCCGGATCTACGCGGCGAACGAACGTGCCGAGATCCGCGCGGCCGAACTGGTGCCGGCATCCGAGGAAGTCGCGGACGCCCTCGGCGTTCCCACAGGCACGAACGTCATCCGACGCCAGCGCGTCACCCTCCGGGATGACGTGCCCTCCTCGGCCAGCACGTCCTGGTTCAACGGAGAGCTGGCTGAAAGCGCTCCGCTGCTCCTGGAGGCGAAGCGGCTGCCCCAGGGCACCCCGAAGTACGTCCAGGAGAAGACGGGTCTCACACCCGCCACCGGCAAGGACCAGCTTCGCGCCGACATCGCCTCGGAAGAGGACTCCGCAGCGCTGGGCATCCCGCTCGGCTCCCCGGTCCTGCGCAAGCAGAACTGGGTGTTCAACGCCGAAGGCGACGTGATCGAGTTCGGCCAGTCCGTCTCCGTGGCCCGGCGCTGGGCCACCTACAACTACGAGATCTCCAGGTAGGAGCGACATGGAACTGCTGCACTCGGGCAAGGTGCGCGACGTCTACGCCGACGGTGATGACCTCATCCTGGTGGCCTCGGACCGCGTGAGCGTCTACGACGTCGTGCTGCCCACCCCCATCCCCGACAAGGGCAAGATCCTGACCCAGCTCTCGCTGTGGTGGTTCGAGCAGCTCGCCGACGTGGTCCCGAACCACATCATCTCCGCCACCGACGTTCCCGAAGAGTGGGCCGGACGTGCCGTGCGCTGCCAGAAGCTCACCATGCTTCCCGTCGAGTGGATCGCCCGCGGCTACCTCGCGGGCCTGGGGCTCAAGGAGTACGAGAAGCAGGGCACGGTCTCCGGGATCAAGCTCCCCGAGGGCCTGGTAGAGGCGTCCAAGCTCCCCGAACCGATCTTCACCCCCACGACCAAGGCGACCGAGGGCCACGACGAGTTCATCACCTTCGCGGACGTCGTCGAGGAGATCGGTCAGGAGACCGCCGACCGCCTGCGCACAGTGACCCTGGACGTGTACAAGCGCGGCGCGGAGATCGCGGCTGAGCGCGGCATCATCATCGCTGACACCAAGCTGGAGTTCGGCCGTGCGGCGGACGGTACGCTCGTGCTCGCCGACGAGGTGCTGACCTCCGACTCCTCGCGGTTCTGGCCTGCGGACGACTGGGAGCCGGGCAGGCCCCAGCACGCGTTCGACAAGCAGTTCGTCCGGGACTGGTCGAGCACTATTACCGATTGGGACCGCACCCCGCCCGGTCCCGAGATCCCGGATGAGATCGTAGAGGCGACCCGGGCCCGGTACATCGAGGTCTACGAGCGGATCACCGGCAAGCGCTGGGAGGCGTGAGCATGTATCAGAGCTACGACCGCAACAAGCTCGTGCGGCAGGTACGGGAACTCCTGGAGAGCGAAGGGCTCGAACCGATCGCCCAGGACGACCCGAAGCCTGAGCACGCCGCGATGTTGCTCCTGCGCTCCTTCGGGATCTCGCCAGTCGTCGACCATGTGGAGACGCTTAAGGGCGCGATGAACCGCACCTGGGAAGACGCCGACGAGCAACGGTCAACTAAGCGCTAACATCACAATTCGGCGGAACATTAAGCGCCTGGGCAATTTTCCCAGGCGCCTTTCATTGTACGCCCTTGAGTTGGCGGTCTACCCAGATTGGGAACTTTCTGGTTGCGCTATATGCCATAGCCCCAGCGCCGTTGGCGGTGAGGGTGGCTGCGAAGAATTCGAACCTGTTTGGATCTTCGAAGTCGGAAAAAAACATATCAAACACGAACCCTAGGGCGACCACATACATGATCAAAGCGGCATAAAAAATGTAGTCGCGATCGACGGCATCAGAATCCGCAGATTTATGTGCTTCTTGCCTGGCTTGCTTCCACAGTTCTGACGTGAAGTCTGCAAAATGGGCTTGGGCAACTTGTGTGGCGATGGTGTTGAGTCCCGAAGCGGACCTCACGACCTCTTCGAGGTGCGCGCCGATTCCGAAGGCTCGGGGCTGCGTGTTCGCGAGTGCGGCGCTTAGGAAGGTGGCGCGGGTGCGATGCGCGCTGATCATTCCGAGGTTGCCCAGGGCGGACCGCTGGGCCTGTGTGGCGATGGTGTTGAGTCCCGAAGCGGACCTCACGACCTCTTCGAGG
>NZ_ML703343.1:8603-62426 GCF_008638365.1 Nocardiopsis quinghaiensis
TGTTCGCGAGTGCGGCGCTTAGGAAGGTGGCGCGGGTGCGATGCGCGCTGATCATTCCGAGGTTGCCCAGGGCGGACCGCTGGGCCTGTGTGGCGATGGTGTTGAGTCCCGAAGCGGACCTCACGACCTCTTCGAGGTGCGCGCCGATTCCGAAGGCTCGGGGCTGCGTGTTCGCGAGTGCGGCGCTTAGGAAGGTGGCGCGGGTGCGATGCGCGCTGATCATTCCGAGGTTGCCCAGGGCGGACCGCTGGGCCTGTGTGGCGATGGTGTTGAGTCCCGAAGCGGACCTCACGACACGGTGCAGAGTGGCCAATATTCCCCCAAATAGTTAGCGGGGCCAAGGATACACGATCGTGCGAACAAGTCTTCGAACTTAGGTCGTCAACTAGTCGAGAAACATCCGCTTATGTGATCATGGGATTTTTCTTGCGCAGGGAACCCATTGAGATTTCGCCGTCTCGGGAGAGCTCGCCTGGGGCCGCGCGTCCAATCCGCGTCCAAGTTCCGCCGCCAGGAAGCAGGTTCTTCTATTGAAGCAGGTCAGAGTGGTCCCTGCTGGATTCAGCATGGCCTACTGAAAAGCGGAAGGTTATCGGTGGGTTCTCTGCGCGGACCTTCCCCGCATGCGCAGGGAGCACGAGGTCCCCGCCTCGTGGCCCTTACGGATGCCGGGGCCATCCCCGCGTGCGCGGGGAGCACAACCCCATCACCTGGCCGGTCACGTTCACCGCGGGACCATCCCCGCGTGCGCGGGGAGCACACCCGTACGGAGGTTACGGACGCGTTGGACGCGGGACCATCCCCGCGTGCGCGGGGAGCACCGCGCGAGCCAGCTCGCCAACGCCTTGACTCCGGGACCATCCCCGCGTGCGCGGGGAGCACTTGTACAGGTCGTTGCGTTCCCCGGTGGAGAGGGGACCATCCCCGCGTGCGCGGGGAGCACAGTCACTGACGTGGGAACTTACCAGCGACAAGCGACCGATTTTCCAACTTCTTGAGAAACAGACATTTCACCCACAGGCTCAAGGCAAAACCGACTGGTGTCTTCATACCTCATCCGGACCTCACCCCACCAGGCATTCCTGACAACCGAGCTAGCCATGGGGGGCGGAGGCTAGCGGAGGCTGGGATTCAAGTTCAGCCTCCGCACCACCACCGCAGATCAGGCCCACTTTCGGGGCACACACGGAGGCCGCGGAGGCTACGTTTCCTTACTCTCCAAAAAGATGAAGAGCCAGGAGGACGCGACAGTGTCTGGTTCGCCACCCACGCGGGCACCACGCTGGTCCAAGTGCACGGCGGAGTGCCCAGGCGCCCATACCGAATGGACGCCGCCCGGGCGGCCGGCCCCTCCAAGCGCACGCCCTGGCCGTGACCGAGGTCGGTCTGCTCTTCTTCGAACACAGCCGACGAACCGGTGTCTCGTTGGGCCCCCTGCCCTGGACACCTGTGGTGCGCCGCCGCGGAACGAGTACCAAGCGGCAGGAAACACTCGCCTGGCAGAAAAAGTACCGGTGGTTCCCCATCGTTCTGGTCGTGCTCACCAGTGCCAGCGCCCAGGTACTCCAAACACGACGGAACGCCTTGCGAAGCCTGCTCTCGTCCTGGTCTGAGAAGCCCAACGCGATTGTGCCGGTCGGCGTGCTCTTCCTAAGCAATCTACGATGACACGGCCCCGATGCCGACATCGTTGCCCCGCTCCACTACCAGGCCAATCAGGCGACAAACATCCCCATCCACCACGAACCGAACGAATCCGACGAAATATAGATCAGATGCCGAATCTACAGCCGAACACCCCAAAAACTCTAGAAGAGACATCGAGCCCAGCTATATTTATAGCACCCATTAGGTCAACCTCCCTCCCGTTCACCTGGAATTCTCCTCCGAAAAATCGGACAACGAGCGCCATACCCAACCAACGAGACTTCCCCCAGTAGCCCGAAAAACGCAATCGTGAGGGTCCAAAATTCGTGCACATATCGAGAAAGGAGAACCTCATAGATCAGCATCTTTGCAGGTCAATGGTTCGCGTTGCGATGCACATGAAAAGGACACTCCAACAGGGGCACGCGCTCACCACTTTGCCTGTAGATTGGGTGATGCGTCCGATCACTCCCGATCTAGCCCGCCCCTCTGCTCCCAACCTTGGGCGCCGATGGGTTCGCCGAAACAGGCCACACAGATGGTGGCCCGGCAACACCACCAGGGAGATAGATGTCAAAGAAGAGGACGCATAAATCTGATCGGAGGCGACAGAAGCGACGCAAGAAGAAGCGCACTGCGCCCTTCTGGCTGGCACCAGTCTTGGGCGGAGGAGTTGGCGCTTTGATTCGTCAGGTCTTCGAACAGATGACCGGTGGTCCTAGCTAGGCAGAAGAAGCCCTAGCTAGAACCACCCAAGCCCGTAGTGCACCTTACTTTCCCGGTCAAGGCACTGCGGGCCTCTTTGCTGTACTCCATAGAGCCGCAAGGCTTAAGGGTACCCCTAACTTATCCACTCAACAGCAGTACATCCATATAAAATCCCTATCTTCGACTCCAAAGTCTTCTAATACAGCTCCAAGGTTGAAGTAAATCATCCACATGTGAGTGGGAAGCAGGAAAGCATCGACACCAGGCCAGACACGGCCACGGAACCATCCCCGCGTGCGCGGGGAGCAGCTTCTTCGTTGCTTGACTAACACAGCCCCAAGGGGGTCATCCCCGCGTGCGCAGGGAGCACGGTTCTAGCTGACTAGGTATCTAGGTTCCGAGGGGACCATCCCCGCGTGCGCAGGGAGCACGAGCCGCACGAGCAGTTCCCGTGGCGGCGCGGAGGACCATCCCCGCGTGCGCGGGGAGCACTTGACCTTGAGCCAGTGGAACGGGCCTTCCGGGGGACCATCCCCGCGTGCGCGGGGAGCACCAGGACATCATGCAGCGCGGCGCCACCATGGCGGGACCATCCCCGCGTGCGCGGGGAGCACAGCCACGCCCTTGACCAGTCGGCCCACATCGGGGGACCATCCCCGCGTGCGCGGGGAGCACGATCTCTTCGCTGCTCATATGGAAACCTTAAGGGGACCATCCCCGCGTGCGCGGGGAGCACCAGTCCGCCGAACGCGGGGTCGGGGATGGTGGGGGACCATCCCCGCGTGCGCGGGGAGCACCTACGTTGTTAGACCTGGTTACCGTGGTCGGTGGGACCATCCCCGCGTGCGCGGGGAGCACCGAAAAGTGGTGCGGACTGCGTTCGAACGACCGGGACCATCCCCGCGTGCGCGGGGAGCACACGGGGTGGACGACGGAGTGGCGCCGGATGGCGGGACCATCCCCGCGTGCGCGGGGAGCACCCACCGCCACCGCCGGACGTCATCGTGCCCGGGGGACCATCCCCGCGTGCGCGGGGAGCACGCCCCCACACGCCGGGTCGTGGAGATCCACGAGGGACCATCCCCGCGTGCGCGGGGAGCACAGTCGCTGACGTGGGAACTTACCAGTGACAAGCGACCGATTTTCCAACTTCTTGAGAAACAGACATTTCACCCACAGATTCAAGGCAAAACCGACTGGTGTCTTCATACCTCATCCGGACCTCACCCCACCAGGCATTCCTGACAACCGAGCTAGCCATGGGGGGCGGAGGCTACTGCGGAGCCTGCGGAGGCTAGCGGAGGCTGGGATTCAGGTTCAGCCTCCGCACCATCACCGCAGATCAGGCCCACTTTCGGGGCACACGCGGAGGCTGTGGAGGCTACGTTTTCTTACTCTCTAAAAAGATGAAGAGCACAACAGGAGGGAAGCCCCCCACTGGCTAGCCGAGACGTCACCACCTGCTTACGGAACGTCGCCTGAGATGTCCTTTCAGGACCGCTGTGGTCGGCTGGTGGACAGGGACATGGTCAAAGGTGGTGTTGGCGCAGGTAGGAGCGATTCAGCGGCACGGCCTCCGGAGCCGTGTGCGCAGGTTCGAATCCTGCAGGGGGCACCCACAGCGAAGCAGCGAAAACGCC
Source organism: Nocardiopsis quinghaiensis (assembly GCF_008638365.1). GTDB lineage: Bacteria > Actinomycetota > Actinomycetes > Streptosporangiales > Streptosporangiaceae > Nocardiopsis > Nocardiopsis quinghaiensis. The sequence continues at coordinate 12,599 of NZ_ML703343.1, forward strand.
TTGCTGAGCAGCCAGAACGACGCCGACCACCATGGTCGGCGTTCTTCGTTTCACGTCACCTGACACCACGTTTCCCGAGCTTCTGTGGTCGAGCTGTGGTCAGGACATATAACGCAAAAAGGGCAGGGACTCCGACAGCACTCGGAGCCTCCGCCCTGGGTGTTTCGTCCGTCTGTGATCCAGGTCACCGGTAGTCGCCCGTTCGGTCGATCCAGACCTCGTCCATCTCGCTCCACACCTGCGCGTAGATCCGTTGCAGGACCTCCACGCTGTGCCCTGCCCACCGGGCGACCTGGGTCGCCGGGACACCGCTGTTCAGCCGGCAGGTCACCCCTGGCGCACCGGAGGTCGTAGGGACGCCTCAGCAGCGGCCCCTCCCTCTCCTCCGGGATCATCGCCAGGCCCCGCGTGCGGTCCCACACCCGCCAGTAGGTGGACGGCTGGATCGGGTTGCTCCGCACGCTCTGGAACACACGCCCGTCGGGCCCGCTGCCGTGGAGGCGGAGGTGGTCCCTCAGCGGGGCGGCCAGCACCGGCGGGATGGGAACGGTGCGCGGGGCCTTCAGCCGACTCCGGTGGATACGCCGCGCACCGGATCCGGTGACCGGGAACATCCCCGCGTGTGCGGGGAGCACGCGGCGCCCCGGGACGGGCGCCACGCGTTTCCCGGGCGGTCCTCCACAGGCCGACGAGGGCCCTGGTGCGCCGGGCGGACGTGCTCTAGCTTCGGAACATGAAGTTCTTGGTACGCGAACGCGTGTTCGACATCGGTGACGACTACTGGGTGACCGACGAGGAGGACCGCAAGGTCTTCCTCGTCGACGGCAAGGCGTTGCGGGTGCGCACGACCTTCGAGCTCAAGGACACCGAGGGCAACGTCCTGGCGGTCATCCGCAAGAAGCTGTTCAAGGTGCGCGACCAGATGCGCGTCGAGCGCGAGGGCGGCGCCTCGGCCACCGTGCGCAAGCGCCTGGTCAACCCCGTGCGCGACAAGCTCACGGTGGAGGTGGAGGGCGCACCGGACTGGGAGGTGGTCGGGGACTTCCTCGGCAAGGAGTACGTGATCAGCGACGATCACGGCACCGTCGCGCACGTGTCCCGCAAGTGGTTCCGTGTCCGGGACACCTACGCCGTGGACGTCAACACCCACCGCCACGACGTCGGCGGCGACCCCGCGCTGGTGATCGGCGTGGCGGTGGCGGTGGACGCCCTGACCGACGGCGACGGCGACGACTGAGCGCCGCCGCGTGCGGCGGCGCCCCCCTCCCGGGTCAGGCGTCGACCGCGGGCCTGCGGGGCGTGGGACCAGCCTCGGCGGTCGGCTTGACCAGGACCACCCGTAGCTGGATCGGCTCGCCGCTGCGCGCCTCCGTCCCGGCCCCGTCCGGGGAGGAGGACGCGGCGGCCTCCCGGGCGCGGACGACATCCCCGTGCCGGACTGCGAAGTCCTCGGCCGGGTCGCCCTCCAGTCCGTCGAAGTCCTGGTCGGGGCCGTCGGAGTAGTACGGCAGCGGCAGTTCCTCTCCCGCGAACTGAACGCGCAGCCGCCACCGTTCGACACCGGCCGGGTGCCGGACCAGTCCGTGCAGGCTCGTCCCAAGGGTTCGACCGGCCTCGTGGAGAGCTGTTCGACGGGACCCGGCGCATGGTCCCGGTGTTCGCCACGCCTGTGACAGTCCTCCGACGGAGTGGTCCCCCGCGCTCCCCGGCCGAGAGGGTGGCTGGCTGTAGTGCCCGGCACGTTCCGGACGGGTCAGACTGATCCTGTCAACGACGGCGCGGGCGGAAGGGGCCATGAGGATGAGGGACTTCTGGAAGCGGGTGGCGCGGTCCAACGTCTACCTGCTGGTGGTCCTGGGCTCCGGCCTGGTGACGCTGGTGATGTTGCCCCTGACCCTGGTCGTGGCGCTGACCATCCTGGTCGGCGGCCTCGGGTTCGCGCTGCTCCCGCGCTGGGTGGGACTCATCGGCCGGTGGGCCGCCTGGCACCAGCAGTGGGCCTCCCGGCTGCTCGGCGTACCGGTTCCGAGGCTCCCCGACCATGAGGCGTCGGGTCTCCGTGAGCTGTGGGGGCGGCCGTCCACCCGCAGGGTCCTGCTGTGGATGCCCCTGGCCGCGTTCGCGAATACCGGTCTCGGACTCGTGGGCGTGCTGGCGGTCGGGCTGGTGATGACCGTGCCGCAGTTCCCGTTCTGGTGGGCCTTCCCCGAGGAGTACGGCCTCCAGCTGCTCTGGCTCCCGGTGGAGGGCTGGGACATGGCGTTGGCGGCCTTCGCCGGATACCTCGTGGTCGGGGCCGCGCTGGGTTTGTGGGCGGCCCGCCCCGCGGCCAGGGCGCACGCCCGCATGACCTTGGCGCTGCTGGCGCCCACCGGGGCGGAACTGCTGGCCGCGCGGGTGGACGAGCTGAAGCGGACCCGCACCGACGTGGTGAACGCGCACGGCGCGGAGCTGCGCAGGATCGAACGCGACCTGCACGACGGCACCCAGGCGCGGCTGGTCGCGATCGCGATGCAGCTGGGCGTGGCCCGGGAGGCGACGGAGGGGGACCCGTCCGTCGCCGCGCTGCTCAGGAGCGCCCACGAGGGCGCGGAGGAGGCGATGGCCGAGCTGCGCGAGGTCATCCAGGGCATCTACCCGCCGATCCTCGCCGACCGGGGGCTGTCCGGAGCGCTGGCCGCGCTGGCCGCCCGCACCACCGTTCCCACCCGCATGGACGTGGGCGAACTGGGCGCGCTGCCGGTGGCCGCGGAGACCGCGGCCTACTTCGTGGTCACCGAGTCGGTCACCAACGCGGTCAAGCACGGCGGCGCCGGAGAGATCGCCGTACGCCTGGAGCGGACGGGCGACGTGCTGCGGGTGACGGTGCGCGACGACGGCTCGGGCGGGGTGGACGAGGAGCGCGGCAGCGGAGTGCGGGGACTCCGTCGCCGGGTCGCCGCCCTGGACGGTACGGTACGCGTGGACAGCCCGGCGGGCGGGCCGACCGTGGTCGACGTGGAGATGCCGTGCGGATCGTGATCGCCGAGGACAACGTGCTGCTGTCGGCTGGGCTGGAACTGCTGCTCTCCACCCGGGGCTTCGAGGTGGTCGAGGTCGCCAGGGACGCGGCGGCCTTCGCCGAGGCCGTCGACCGGCACCGGCCGGACCTGGCGATCGTGGACGTGCGGCTGCCGCCGAACTTCCGCGACGAGGGCATCCACGCGGCGATCGCGGCCCGCCGCGGACACGAGGCGCTGCCGGTGCTGGTGCTCTCGCAGTACGTGGAGAGGGACTACGCCGGAGAGCTGCTGGCCGACGGCCGCGGCGGGGTGGGCTACCTGCTCAAGGACCGGGTGGGCCGGGTGAGCGAGTTCGTGGACGCCCTGCGGCGCGTGGCGGACGGCGGAACGGTCATGGACCCGACGGTGGTGCGGCAGCTGCTGGCCCGTCGTCCCCGTGATCCCCTGGAGTCACTCACCCCACGCGAGAACGAGGTGCTGGCCCTGATGGCGGAGGGGCTCGGCAACGGGGAGATCGCCGAGCGGATCGTGGTCACCGAGAACGCCGTGCACAAGCACGTCGGCAACATCTTCGCAAAGCTCGGCCTGTCGCCCTCCGACAGCGGGCACCGCCGGGTGCGCGCGACGCTCGCCTACCTCGACGGCAGGTGAGCGGCGCGCCGGCACCTGGCCGAGCGGTACCCGCCCGCCTCGGGACGGGCGGGTGCCTCAGGCGGCGGGCCAGGAACTGCCGGTGAGGTCGTAGGCCAGGTGGAACCACACCTTGCGGATACTGGGGTGTCCGTTGTCACCCCAGGCGGTGGCGAAGCTGTCCACCAGGGCCAGCCCCCGCCCGCTCTCGGCGGTGAGCCGGTCCCCCTCCATCGGCGCGGCGACCAGCGGTCCCTCCTCGCCCTCCGGGGAACGCGTCGGTTTCCCGCTGTCGCGGCAGACCAGGGTGATCCCGTTGGGCGCCCGGGTCACCTTCAGCACGAAGCTCTGGCCCTCCTCACCGGAGCGGCTGTGCCGGATGGCGTTGGTCGCCAGCTCGGTACCCAGGAGGGAGAAGACGTACCGGTAGTCGGTGTCCCGGCCGGCCGCGCAGGTGTCCAGGAAGGCGCGGGCCAGCGGCACGCTCGCGGGCTCGCCGGGAAACTCCCAGTGGCGCTTGGTGAACGGGACCGGCGGCCGCCCGCTGAAGTAGTGCCGGTACTCGTCCGGTACACCCGCGAGGACGGTGTCCTCGGCCTTGGTCAGGGCGGGCACGGAAACGAGCGTGGGCATGGGTGACTCCTTCGGCGGTGCGGTTCGGACGGGCAGGAGAACCGCGTGAGGGGGCGGCTGGGGAGCGTCCGGCGTCCGCTTTGGGGAAGGGCGGCGCGGAACGGCTACGACCTTACGCGATCAAACCCTTGCGGGACAGGGGATCCGGGTGTGGTCAGTCGCGCTGATTCCGAGCACGCACCCGCACCCGCCGGTTCCGACCGCCGCCCCGGCCCGGTCCTCAGCCCACGGCGTCGAACGCCTCCTCGGCGGCGGCCTCGGCCTCGGCGCGTTCCGCGGGGACCAGGCCGACGCGCGTGCGCCGGTCCAGCAGGTCTCCGGTGTCCATGGCCCCCTCGTGGCGCACCCCGAACCGGAGTTCGGCGCCGGTGACCCCGCGCACGGCGGGTACGAGCAGTGCCGGGTCCGTGTCGGCCTCGGCCAGGACGTCGGCCGCCTCGGTGCCGTACCTGGCCACCAGGCGGCGCGGGGCGTCGACGGCGTCGAGCTCCTCGTGCGCGGCGGCTCCCACCAGCGGCAGGGAGCGGGTCCGGCAGGGCCCGGCGGACAGGCGGCGGACGCGCACGGCGGTGTCCACGGCCTGCTCGGCCATCGCACGGTAGGTGGTGAGCTTGCCGCCGACCACGGTGACCGTGCCGTTCCGGGCGACCGTGACGGCGTGCCCGCGTGACAGTGCGGCGCTGTGGCCGTCGCCCTCCAGGAGCGGGCGCAGCCCGGCGAAGGTGCCGAGGACGTCGCTCCGGTCCAGACGTGTCTCCAGGGCCCGGTTGATCTGGCGGAGCAGGAAGTCCACGTCGCCCTCGGAGGCCTGGGGGACACGCGGGGCGGGGCCGTCCACGGGCTCGTCGGTGAGCCCGGCGAACACCCGGCCGTCCGGCTGGGGCAGCGCGAACACGAACCGGCTGACGCCTCCGTCGATCGGCACGGTGAGCGCGGCCCTCGGGTTGCCGAGGACGGCGCCGTCGAGCACCAGGTGGCTGCCCCTGCTGGGGCGCAGGCGCACGTGCGGGTCGAGCTGGTCGGCGTGGACGCCGGTGGCGTTGACGATCGCACGCGGGCGCACGGGGACGATGCGGTCCGTGACCTCGTCGCGCAGGACGGCGCCGTCGGCGGAGACGCTCTCGGCCGAGCAGCGTGTGATGATCCGGGCCCCCTCGCGTGCGGCGGTGCGCGCCAGGCCCACCACGAGGCGAGCGTCGTCGACGAGCTGGCCGTCGAAGGAGAGGATGCCACCGCGCAGGCCCCGCCGGGCGACTCCGGGGAGCAGGCGCCGGGTCTGTCGGGCGTTGAGCAGGCGCGGCCGGGGCAGCACGCTGCCGGGGGTGCCGGCCAGGGCACGCAGGAGGTCGCCCATGTCCATGCCCATGCGGACGAACAGCGCCTTGGACAGGCTGTCCTCCCGGTGGACGGGCACCACCATGGGCAGGGGCCGCACCAGGTGGGGCGCGGTCACCCGCATGAGGACGTCCCGTTCACGGGCGCTCTCGTAGGCGATACCGAACTGTCCCTTGGCGAGGTAGCGCAGGCCGCCGTGGACGAGCTTGGAACTCCAGCGGCTGGTGCCGAAGGCCAGGTCGTGGCGTTCGACCAGCACGGTGGACAGGCCGCGCGAGGCCGCGTCGAGTGCGACACCGGCACCCGTCACTCCCCCGCCGACGACCAGGACGTCCACCCGGGGGCGGCGCTCCAGCGCGGCGAGGTCCGCGGTGCGCCGTGCGGCGTTGAGGGAGGAGGCGGCGGTGACTGTGGGGCTCATGGGCGGTCCTGGTTCGTTCGTCGGTGGTCTCGGCTGGTCCTGTTCGGGTGCTGCTGGACACGGGCTGGACCGGCCCGGCGGATCACGGGGCGAGGTAGCCGTCCAGCAGGACGGTGAGTTCGCCGACGAGCCCGGTCCCGTCGAGCACGTCGGAGAACAGTCGGCGGGAGGTGACGGTTCCCTGGACCGTGACCAGCACGAAGCGGGCCAGCACCTCGGGATCGCCCGTGCGCACCGAGCCGTCGCGCTGGCCCTCGGAGATGATCGGCTCCACCAGCTCCAGGGCGACCCGGTGACTGGTGCCCAGCCGTTGGAAGGTGTAGGTCGTCAGGAGTTCTGGCTCGGTGTCCACGATCCGGGTGAACAGGGGGTGGGCGAGCATCGCGCGCGCGACCCCGGCCGCGTGCCGGACCAGGCGGACGCGCACGTTCTCCCCGGCCTGGTCGCCGGAGGAGAACCCCTCCTCCAGCAGGATCCGTCGCAGTTCCCGCGTGAGCAGGTCGGCGACGAGCGTGGTCGCGTCGGGCCAGCGCCGGTAGACGGTGGGCCTGCTGACCCCGGAGCGGCGGGCCACGTCGGTCAGGGTGGTGCGGCGCACCCCGAAGTCCTCGACGCAGGCACGAGCCGCGTCCATGATCCGGTCATCAACGTTACGTTTTGACGCCATGTGTAAAACTGTAGAGCATGACTGACGAGACCGTCCCTTCCGGTGGCTCCGGGAGGGCTCCCGGCACCGACCCCGCGCCCGACATGAGCTGGTTCGCCTGGGGCGATCCCGCCAAAGCCGCCGCCCTGGACCCCGGACTGCGCGACCTGATCTCCCAGGTGCTGGGGGCGCCGCTGGAGGACCTGCCCCCCGTCCCCGAGGAACGGGTGGAGCTTCCCCCCTCACGTCTGGAGACCCGTCCGCGCGAGGCCCTCGCGGGAGTGGTCGGGGACGGCCGCGTGCGCACCGACGACGCCGTCCGGCTGCGCCACAGCGGCGGCAAGAGCACCCCCGACCTGCTGCTGCGCCGCGCTGGCTCGGCCGATCCCGCCCCGGACGCCGTCCTGTACCCCGCCGACCACGGCGAGGTCCAGCGCGTGCTGGAGGTGTGCTCGGCCGAACGCGTCGCCGTGGTGCCCTTCGGCGGCGGTACCAGCGTGGTGGGCGGGGTGGCCCCGCTGCGCGGCGGCTTCCGCGCCGTGGTCGCCCTGGACCTGCGCCGTCTGGACCGGCTGGTGTCCGTGGACACCACGTCGATGACCGCCGTCCTGGGCGCGGGCGTGCGTACCCCGCACGCCGAGGCGATGCTGGCCGAGCACGGGTGCACGCTCGGACACCTGCCGCAGAGCTACGAGTACGCGAGCATCGGCGGCTACGCGGCCACCCGCTCCAGCGGCCAGGCGTCCTCCGGCTACGGCCGCTTCGAGGACATGGTGGTGTCCCTGCGCGTGGCCACCCCGCGCGGCGCCCTGGAGACGGGCGGCCCTCCGGCCTCGGCCGCCGGACCGGACCTCGGCCGCCTGGTGCTGGGCTCGGAGGGCACGCTGGGGGTGATCACCGAGGTGGGCCTGCGGATACGCCGCCGCCCGGAGCGGGTGCTGGACGAGGCGTGGTCCTTCCCCGACTTCGCGACCGGGGCGGAGGCGCTGCGGTCCCTCGCCCAGTCCGACGTCCGTCCGACCATGGCGCGGCTGCTGGACGAGTCGGAGACCTTCGTCGGCGCGGCCATGGGCGGGCGTGAGGCCACGCCCGGTTGCCAGGCGGTCCTGGGCTTCGAGGGCGCCGGGGCCGAGGTGGAGGCCCGGGCGGCGTCGGTCCGGGAGGCCATGGCCGCGGCGGGCGGCGCGCCGCTGGGTCCGGAACCGGTGGCGCACTGGCGAAGCAACCGGTTCTCCGCGCCCTACCTGCGCGACACCCTGCTGTCGGCGGGAGTCCTCGCCGAGACCCTGGAGACCGCCGCGTCGTGGACCGACCTGCTGCCGCTGTACACGGCGGTGTCGGACGCGCTCACGGGGGTGCTGGAGGACGGGGAGGGCGGCGCGGTGGTGATGTGCCACGTGTCGCACACCTATCCCACGGGCGCCTCCCTGTACTTCACGGTGGCCACGGCCGCCGGTGCCGCACCGTTGGAGAGGTGGGGCCGGGCCAAGCGCGCGGCCTCGGACGCGATCGCGGCCCACGGCGGGACGATCACCCACCACCACGCGGTGGGCACCGACCACAGGCCGTGGATGGCCGCGGAGATCGGGCCGCTGGGCGGTGAGGTGCTGCGCGCGGTCAAGGCGGCGCTGGACCCCGAGGGCGTGCTGAACCCGGGCAAGCTCATCCCCGCCCCGTAGGGCGTACCGCAGGCGGCGCGGCGGGCTTTCTGGAACCGGAACCTCAAGGGACCGGCCTCCGGCGCACCCCCGTCACGCCCTCTCCCCCTCAAGGGAGAGCTGCCGCTCCACCTGCGGGGCGACGCCGCCGAGGACCGGGCCCGCCGGGCCGCGCCTGGGCGTACCCGGCCGTCCCGGATCTTCGTGTACGGGCTGGGCGGCCGGGAGCCGGAACCGCCCCGGCTGGCCGCCGTGGGGCTGTCCGGGCGGGCCGGGGAACGGCTGCCCGCCGGGCGGGCCGGGGAAGGAACCGTCGTTCGGGGGACGGGGCACCGGTCTCGCGGCGTGAACGCGTCCGGTGGACGGCCGCCGCGCCTCCTCCCTGGTGCTCGCCGACCGCGCGGACCGGCCGGAGATCGCGTTCCGCCCCATGCCGGGCACATGGGCGGATGCCGTCCCGAGTGTTCCCGGCTCCGGCCGTTCCACCGCAGCTCCGGGCGGAAGCGGCCCATGCGGCATCCCGGTGCCCCGACAATGGATCCCGTGGCACGAGGAAAGCTCCGCATCTACCTGGGATCGGCACCCGGTGTCGGTACCACGCACAACGCCCTGGCCGAGGCCCGCCGTCGGGCCGAGCACGGCGCCGACGTGGTGGTCGCCGCCGTCCACACCCACCGGCGCGAGCGCACCTCCGCCCTCCTGGAGGGTCTGGAGGAGGTACCGCCGCACCCGTCCGGTTCCGTGGACACCGCCGCCGTGATCTCACGCGCGCCGGGGACCGCCCTGGTCGACGACCTCGCTCGCGCCAACGCGCCCGGCGCGCCCAACACCACCCGCTGGCAGGACGTGGAGGAACTGCTGGAGGCGGGCGTCGACGTGCTGTCCACCGTGGGCGTCCACCAGCTGGACTCGCTCAACGACGTGGTCCACCAGATCACCGGTGTGCGCCCGGAGCAGACCGTTCCCGACCACGTGGTGCGCCGCGCCGCCGAGGTCGAACTCGTGGACGTCACCCCGCAGGAGCTGCGCCGCAGGATGGCGCACGGCGACATCCACCCGGCCGAGCGGGTGGACGCCGCCCTGGCCGACTACTACCGCGAGGGCAACCTGGCGGCCCTGCGCGAACTGGCACTGCTGTGGACCGCCGACCGGGTGGAGGAGAGCCTGGCCCGCTACCGGGGCGAGCACGAGATCCGGCGGACCTGGGAGGCCCGGGAGCGTGTCGTGGTGGCGCTCACCGGCGGCCCCGAGGGTGAGACGCTGATCCGCCGTGCCGCCCGTGTGGCCGCCCGCTCGCGGGGCGGCCATCCCCAGCCCAGCCACCTGCTGGCCGTGCACGTGGTACCGCCGAACGGGATGGCTCAGGCACCCAGCGCGGACCTGCTGCGGCAGCGCAGGCTGCTCGCCGAGCTGGGCGGCACCTACCACCAGGTGGTCGGCAACGACGTCCCGACCGGGCTGCTGGACTTCGCGCGGGGCGTGCACGCCACCCAGATCGTGCTGGGGTCCTCGCGCCGCCGCGCCTGGCAGTACGTGCTCGGTCCCGGGGTCGGTGCGACCGTGGCACGCGACTCCGGGGACATCGACGTGCACATCGTCACCCACGAGCGGGTGGGAAGCGGACGGTGGCCGCTGCCACAGCCGGGCCGGGGGCTGGGCGAGCACCGGCGGGTGGCCGGATGGTCGCTCTCCCTGCTGTCCCCCACCCTGCTGTCGCTGGTGATGGCGCTGCCCGTGTTCGAGAACGTGGGTGCGGCCTCGGAAGCGATGCTGCTGTTGCTGGCCACCGTGGCCACCGCGGCGGTGGGCGGCCTGCGCCCCGCACTGGTGTCGGCGCTGTGGAGCGCGGTCCTGCTCACCGCGCTGCTGTCCCCGCTGCACGGACGGCCTCCGGTGTCCCTGGACAACGCGCTGGCGCTGACCGCGTTCGCCCTGGTGGGAGCGCTGGTGGCGGTCGTGGTGGAGATGGCGGCCAGCCGGTCGGCGCAGGCGGCCCGGGCCCGGGCCGAGGCCGATGCGGTGACCCTGCTGGCGAGCAGCGTCCTGGCGGGCAAGGAACCCCTCCAGGCCCTGCTGCGGCGGATCCGGGAGACCTTCGGCCAGCGGTCGGCGACACTGCTGGAGTTGCGGGAGGACGGCCGGTGGCGGGCGGCGCACAGCGTGGGTGCCCCGGCGTGCGACTCCCCCGACGAGTCGGACGTGCTGGTGTCGATCTCCGACAACCTGGCGCTGGCGCTGCGCGGTCGCGTGCTCCCCGCGACCGACCGGGGCGTGCTGCGGGCGTTCGCCGCGCACATCGGCATCGCCCTGGAGCACCAGCGGCTGGAGTGGGACGCGGCCGAGGCGCGCAGCCAGGTGGCGGGCAACCGCATCCGCACGGCCCTGCTGGCGGCGGTCTCGCACGACCTGCGTACGCCGCTGACCTCGATCAAGGCCAGCCTGTCGAGCCTGCGCGCCACCGACATCGCCCTCACCGACGAGGACCGCGAGGACCTGCTGGAGACGGTGGAGGAGTCCACCGACCGGCTCAACCGGCTGATCGACAACCTGTTGGACATGAGCCGGGTGCACACCGACAGCGTGCGTCCCAAACTCCGCGCCGTGGGCCTGGAGGAGGTCGTGCCCGTCACCCTTCTGGGCCTGCCGCACGGGGCGGTCACCGTGGACGTTCCCGACCACCTGCCCCGGGTGCTGGCCGACGCCGGGCTGCTGGAGCGGTCGGTCGCCAACGTGGTCTCCAACGCGGTCCGCCACAACCCGGACCCGCGCGTGCCGGTGCTGCTCGCGGCCAGCGCACACGGCGACAGCGTGCAGTTGCGGGTGGTGGACCGGGGACCGGGTGTCTCCGACGAGGCCAAGCAGCGCATGTTCGAGGCCTTCCAGCGCCTGGGCGACGCCCCCCAGGGCACGGGGGTGGGTCTCGGGCTGGCGGTCGCACGTGGTTTCGTTGAGGCGATGCACGGGAGCCTCGACCCCGAGGACACTCCGGGAGGCGGGCTGACCATGGTGTTCACTCTCCGGGCTGTGGAGAAGAACGAGGCCGACAGCGGGGACGAGAGGCGGGTCGATGCGGGTCCTGGTCGTTGACGACGACATACAGATCATCCGGGCGATGAGGATCAATCTGCGGGCGCGCGGGCACGACGTGGACACCGCGGCCGACGGCGCGTCGGCGCTGCGGCTGGCCGCCGACCACCACCCGGACGTGATCCTGCTCGACCTCGGGCTGCCCGACATGGAGGGCATGGAGATCATCCAGCGGCTGCGCGGATGGTCGCAGGTGCCGATCATCGTGCTGTCGGCCCGGCACTCGGCCGGTGAGAAGGTGCGCTGCCTGGACTCGGGCGCCGACGACTACGTCACCAAGCCGTTCGGTATGGACGAGCTGCTGGCCCGGATGCGGGCGGCCGAGCGCCGGTCGATGCGCACCGAGGAGGCACCGGTCGTGCGCACGCCGTGCTTCACCGTGGACCTGGGAGCCAAGCGGGTGCTGCGGGAAGGCGAGGAGGTACGGCTGACCCCGACGGAGTGGCACATCCTGGAGCTCCTGGCCCGCCACGCGGGCCAGCTGGTCAGCCAGCGCCAGCTGCTGCACGACGTGTGGGGCCCGGCCTACCAGAGCGAGACCAACTACCTGCGGGTGTACATGGCACAGCTGCGCCGCAAGCTGGAGCCCGATCCCGCGCGTCCCCGGTACCTGATCACCGAGGCGGGGCGGGGATACCGTTTCGAGAGGACCGGGTCCCCGCAGCCGGAGCACTGACCCGTCGCGGACTCCGGGCCCGGGTCAGGTGGCGAAGGCCAGTCCCTCGGACAGCTCCATGAGCGTGTCGAACTCGTCGGTGCCCACCTGGCCGCGGTTGGCCTTGGCCACCGCCAGACAGGGGGCGAAGGCGCGCACCCACTCCATCAGCCGGTCGCCGTCCACTCCCAGGACGTGGGAGAGCGCGTCCACGCGGTACACCACCTCGGTCAGGCTGGTGGCCTTCCACAGGGCCCAGTCCACGGCGTCGACCGCGCCGTCGCCCAGGCAGGCGCGCGGGTCGACGGCCACCAGACCGCGCTCGCCGCCGTCCAGCACGTTGCCCGGGTGCAGGTCCCCGTGCACGGGCACGACGTCGACCGTCCCGTTGGCCAGGTCGCGAGCCCGGCAGAACCCCTGGTGCATGGCGGCCACGGACACCACGTCGGCGGCCGGGCCCTCGGCGCGTTCGCGGTTCCACAGGTCGAAGATGAACTGCACCCGCGAGGTCAGCGGACGCAGTTCGAGCAGTTCCCCGCGGGGCACCTCGACGCCGTGCAGTTCGGCGATGAGCGATCCGATGGTCTCCATGGACGGGACCTCCCCGATCGCGGCGATGGTGTCCCCGTCGATCCACTCCATGAGGATGGCGCCCCGGCCGCCGTCCACCCCCCACAGCCCGGGCACGCGTCCGGAGGCCTCCCACATCCGCAGCAGGCGGGCCTCGGAGACGGCCAGGCCGGTGTCCGGGGACAGCTTGAGCACGCCCTGGACGCCGTCGGGGCGGGTGACGCAGACGACGACGGAGGTCCGGCCGTGGGGGGCCGGGCCCTCGACGGTCAACCGCCACTCGGAGGCGAGCTTCTCGACGATCGCGGGGAGTTCGGTCAGCCACTCGTCGACCTGGCTGCCGAAGCGCCGCTCCAGACGCCGGCGCTGCCGGTCATCGACGAGCCGCGCTGTGACGTCGTTCATACAACCACCTTAGGTTCGCTCACGTCGACGCCTGCCCGGGGCCGCTCCCCCTGTGCCCGGGTCGACGGACCGGAGGGCCCGTGGCGAACGCCGTCCGGGGCCAGGACCGGTCGCGGAGGGACCTCCGCGCCGACGTGCGGAATACGAAGCCGACGAAGGGGTCGCGCCCGGATCGCCGTCGCGCCGCGCTGGCGGCACGGTACGGGTACCGCGTTCGTGGGTGCGGGTAGTTCCCGCCCGCTTGGGCCATACCCACCTCCGTGCTCGCGGTAACAGGAACGAAACGACCCGGAGCCCGTGCACACCCTCGGGCGCGGCGCCCTCACCCCTGGTGGAGGACCGGGGTGTTCCCCGACGGCCCGCCGGTGGGGCGGCGTGGCTCAGGACAGACGCCCCTTGACCGCCCGGTGCTGGGCGAGGAGGGTGTCCACGACCAGTTCGGAGGGCCACAGGGGCGCGGTGATGGCGGTGACGTCCAGCCCACGCAGCAGGTCGAAGTCGGGACCGTCGACCAGCCTCCAGGCGGCGACGGCGACCTTGTCGTGGCCGTGGCGGCGCAGCCGGTCGACGGCGTCGGACACCGACGGCGCCCAGGTGCGCAGGTAACCGACCTGGACCGGGGAGTCGAGGCGGCGGCTGAGCATGCGTGCCACGTCCATGACGACCTGGCGCTCCTCGGTGCCCGTGGTGCCGTCCGCGGCCAGGACCACTCCGTCGGACGGCCTCCAGCCGGAGTCGGTGAGCCGTCCGGCGAGATCGGCGACGATGGACGGGACCGCCCCCAGCGGCGCGGTCTGACAGGAGTCCTCCCAACGTCCGATGCCGAGCCGGGAGAGCAGGTGGGCGCTGGCGACGTCGCCGCCCGCGACGAACGCGGGGACGACCACCTTGGGACCGCGGACGGCGCGGAGGGCGGCGGTGACGTCGTCGGGGCTGCCGAAGGCCGGGGCCACCGGCACCTCTCCCCTGCTGGCCACCGCCTCGGCCAGGCCGCACAGGGCCTCCCGACGGTGGGCGTCACGCGAGTCGTCGGCCACGAGGACCATCGTGGGGACCATGCACAAGCTCCTTCGTACGTCGCCTGGAGAACCACCGTTGTCCGTCGAGCGTAAAGCGGCACGGTTTCAGGGGGGTTCTGCCGTGTTACATGGAGGAAAACAGCGGACAATGGCTGTGGTGGTTATCACCGCCGGGAGCCTCCGTGAATCATAACAATCGCCTAAGGAGCGTAGACTGTCCACACCCCCGGATGGTGGCGTACACCTCACAAAGCCCGACGGGGAAGGCGTTTGTCCTTACTTCCGGGGAAACGGAGGCCGCCCACCTGCCCAGATGGACGATTCCCACCCCCTTACGACAATTGCCCCGCGACAGGACACCGCGGGCACCGCATCCACCATTCGCAGACGTTCACATCTCTGTTTTCGTCCGCACGCCTCTCTAGAGAAAACCCGGCAAAGGTTTTCACATGCATATGACAAGTGCGGATGCACGTGCCGATGAATGTGCGCCGAACGCCCTGCCTGATACGACGCGAATTTCTCGCCTCCTCCCGGAGCCGCCGTTCTCGGCCCGGTCCGGGCCGGGCGCCCGTTCGGAGCCCATGCACATCCCGACCCTGCCCGTCAAGGGTGTGTGCTCCCCCAAGGCGACATAGCCGCGCACCACCTGGCGTGGGGAGACAGGACGCGGGTCTGGTGTGATTACTTGCCATGAGCTTCCGGCCCACCCACACTTGGTACTGATGGAGCGAGTACCTGCAGGCCCAAGCGTCACAGGACCGCTCCGGGCGATCGCGCCCCCGGTCTCCTCGGCACCGGACGGGCCGCGCCCCGAGATCCGCACCGAACCATCCAGACTGGAGTGAGCATGGCTGTCCACCCTCGGGTGCAGACGCTGGCCCAGACCTTTCTCGCGCATGCCGACCAGGAGGCCCCCGGCCTGGTCGAAGGGCTCTACCTGACCGGTTCGGTCGCCCTCGGCGACTTCCGCCCCCACACCAGCGACGTCGACTTCGTCATCGTCACCGGCCGCACGCCGGAGTCGCACGAACTGGAGCTGCTGCGCGGCGTCCACACGCGCATGCGCGCCCACATCCCCAGGCCCCAGTTCAACGGCATCCACGTCACCTGGGACGACCTCACCGGCGACCCGGCCTCCTGCGGCCCGGTCCCCTCGGTGACCAACGGCCGGTTCCGCAGCCGCGCCAGCACCGACGTCAACCCCGTCACCTGGCACATCCTCGCCGAGCACGGTGTCACCGTCCGCGGCCCGCACCCCCTCGAACTGGACGTGTGGGACGAGCCCGAGAGTCTGCGCGCCTGGTCCCTCGGCTCCCTGGACGAGCAGTGGCGGCGCTGGCGGGAGAAGGCCGGGCGCCTGGTGACTCCGCGCGGACTGGCGGTCCTCGGCTCGCTGGCTCCCTCGTGGAGCGTGCTGAGCGTCAGCGGTCTGCACTTCACCCTCAAGACCGGGGAGATCACCTCCAAGTCCGGCGCGGGCGCCTACGCCCTACACGCCTTCCCCGACCGGTGGCAGCGCATCGTCAACGAGTGCCTGCGCGTGCGCCGCAGCGCCAACGCGTCCTCCCTGTACGCAAGCGCCCTGGCCCGGCGGCGGGCCGCGCTGGACTACATCGAGATGGTGCTGGACGACGCTCTGCGCCCCGGCCTGGCCGCCTGACGCGCTCGCGCCGCGCGGCCCGGGCCGCCCGCTCCGTGTCCGGGTTCTCCGCCTCCGTACGACCTCCCGTGAGTCCCGGCTAACCTGTGGTGCATGACCATGCGCCCCATCGTCCGGTTCGGCGACCCCGTCCTCGCCGCACCGACCACCCCTGTCACGAAGTTCGACCAGCACACCGAGACGCTGGTCCGGGACCTGCTGGAGACGGTCGACGCTCCCGGGCGGGCAGGCCTGGCCGCCACCCAGATCGGGGTGGGCCTACGCGTGTTCAGCTACAACGTCGAGGACCGGATCGGCTACGTGATCAACCCGGAGATCGCCGAACTGTCGGAGGAGGTCCAGGACGGCGAGGAGGGCTGCCTGTCGGTGCCCGGGCTGTGGTACCCGACCAGGCGTGCCGAGCGCGCCGTGGTCACCGGTGTGGACCTGCGCAACGAACCGGTCACCCTGGAGGGAACCGGGCTGATGGCCCGCTGCCTCCAACACGAGACCGACCACCTGGACGGCATCGTCTACGTGGACCGCCTGGACGCGGGGACGCGCAAGCGGGCCCTGCGCGACATCCGCCGCTCGGACTGGTTCATGCCCGCCGAACCGCCCAAGCCGACGGGCGTGCAGCTCCCCAGCGCCTTCGGCGGCGCGAGCTGACGCGACCTCCCCCATACGGTTCTCCGGCCATGCCGCGAAGGGCTGATCCGGTCCTTCGTTACGGGTATCTTCGGACACATCCCCGCGCACTCCCCCAAGTCACGTGAGTCAACGCACTAGGCATGTAACGCCACGATCTCGTATGGTCTGCTGGGTAACTCCCGCAGCCACGGCGCCCCCGCCACACGCCGTCGGCCGACCGGATGCGCTCGGACACCGTTCTCGGAGAAGAACATGACATCCACTCCTCCCTCCTTCCCGCGCGGCAGGCGTGTCACCCTGTCCCTCGCGACCCTGGCCACGGCTCTCGTGGTCGTCCTGCCCGGAACGGTGCACGCGGAGCCGGACGACGAGGTGGACATCGACGAGCTGACCCAGCGGGCCGAGGAGCTGGAGGACACCTACGACGGCGAGCTGCTCCAGTTCACCGAGATCAAGGAACGCGTGGAGAAGGCCGAGGCGGACCTGCAGGAGGTCGAGGAACGCCTTGAGTCCTCCCGTAGCGGGGTGTCCGCCATCGCCTCCACCCGGTACAAGAGCGGCGGCCTCGACCCCGTGTTCCAGGTGGTCTTCTCCGGCCACCCGGAGGACATGTTCGCCGACGCCGCGGCCATGGACTACCTCGGGCAGGCCCAGTCCGAGCAGATCTCCGAGCTCATCGAGACCCGCGACGAGGCCGCCCTGGTCGCCGAGGACCTGCGGGACGAGGAGACCGAGGCCGAGGAGCTCATCGACAAGCTGGAGGCGGAGCGCGATGAGGTCGAGGCGCGCATCGAGGAGTACGAGGCGGAGCAGGTTCCCGAGACCTCCGGTAACGGCACCATCCCCGCGAGCGCCAACGGCGGGGGCTGGGACGCCACGACACCCCGTATGGCGGCGATCCGCGACGAGATCATCCAGACCCACGGCGCCCCCTACCCGGTGGGCTGCTGGAGGGCCAGCGCCGACGACCACGGTGACGGACGCGCCTGCGACTTCATGATGAGCTCCGGCGGCGCCGTGCCCTCGGCGGAGAACCAGGCCCTGGGCACGCAGATCGCCCAGTACGGGATCGAGAACGCCGACCGGCTGGGCATCAAGTACATCATCTGGGAGCAGCAGATCTGGCAGTCCACGTCACGCCAGTGGACGTGGATGAACGACCGGGGCAGCACCACCCAGAACCACTACGACCACGTGCACATCTCGTCGTACTAGTGGGACGGCCCACAGCGTCGCCAGTGTGGCGCACGGCCCCCACCAGGGACGGTCCTGTACTTAGGCGGGGTTCGGGCGCCGGGCCGGGTCAGGTGCGGGGTCCCCGCCCGCTGAGGGCGAGCGGGAGGACGGCCAGCAGGGCCACGGCCGTGACCGCGAAGGCGGGACCGTAGCCGAACAGCTGGATCAGCAGGCCCAGGGTTATCGCTCCGGCACCCGAGCCCGCGTCGTAGCCGATGTTCCACACCGCGCTGGCCCGGCCGTATCCCGCCGGACCGGCGCGGTTGAGCATGAGGGTGACGGTCTCGTTCTGGACCGCTCCGAAGCCGAGGCCGAACACCGCCGTTCCGAGGAGCACCAGTAGCGCCGTCCACGCCCCCGGATCGGTCCCCTCTCCTCCGTGCGACCACAGGGCGGCGGTGACCAGGGCCATGCCGAGGGCCGCGCCGGCCGTGCCCGGCAGCAGCAGGAGGGTGCGCCGGTGGCGGTCGTGCAGCATCCCGGCGGTCCAGCGGCCCACCACGACCGCCAGTGCGTAGGCGGCCAGGGCACCTCCCACCAGCCACGCCGCCTGTTCCAGGGGGATGGCCAGGAAGGTGATGACCGCACCGGCCGACGACGCGGTCAGCAGCATGAGCACCAGCGGCGCGGCCAGCGCCAGCAGTGGCGAGGGCGCCGGTGACGCTCCGTGGACGCTCGCGGCCGACCGGTCCACGCCGCGCAGCGCCGGGCGGTTGCGCCCGCCGTCGGCGAACCAGATGCCCCAGGACAGGACCGCGCCCAGCACCGAGCACAGGCCGGTGATCCAGAACGCGGTGTCGAAACCGATGTGGAGGGCCAGCGCCACCCCGCCGGGCAGGATGAGCACCTGGGGCAGGCCGACCGCCAGTCCGTAGTAGCCGGTGGCCCGGCCCACCTGGCGGTGGGGGACCAGGCGTGCGGCGAGCACCGTCCCGGCGACGCTGACCATGCCGAAGCCGACACCGCGCACCGCCGAGACGGCCACGAGGGGCCCCAGGTCGGTGGTCAGGGCGAACAGCGGGGCGGGCAGTCCCAGGATCAGGGATCCGACCGGGAACGCCCACCGGTAGCCGCCCCTCTCCAGCAGCCAGGGCATGGCGAGTTGGGTGAGCACGGTGGTGAGCATGAACGCGGCCGTGGTGCTCCCGGCGCCGAACTCGCCCGCGCCGCCGCGGGTGGCCCACAGCGGAACCAGCGGGAGGACGGCGGCGAAACCGCACAGTCCGATCGCCGTGGCCGCGATGAGCAGGGCGAAGCCCCTGCCGCGCAGCCCGGGCAGAGCCTCGTCCTCGGACGTGGCGGACCGTGCCCCGTCATCCCCCGAGGCGGACGAACCAGATCGGATCATCCGTCCTTTCTAGCCGACACGCGTATACCTGTCGAAGCCGTGCGTATCCGGACCCCGGGCGCGTCGGGACGCGCCTGACAGCGATGATCTTGCCCGTAGCGGCGGTGTCGGCGGTCGAGCACGCCGGTACGGGCAAGATCATCCGGTTTCCGGGCACGCGCTAGCCCTCCTCCGGACCGGTCCTCTCCGCGAGCCAGTCCCGGATGCGTACGGCCAGTCCGGGTGTGACGGCGCGTTCGGCGTGCCCCATCCCCGGGACGATCCACAGGTCGCGGGGTTCCCGGGCGGCGTCGTGGATCGCGGTGGCGTGGGAGACCGGAAAGTAGGTGTCGGCGTCCCCGTGCACGACCAGCAGGGGTGTCGGGGAGATCTCCCCCGCGACCTCGCGCGGTTCGGCGGGCCTGGGATCCCACTCCTGGTCGATGACCCGGACCTTGCGGAAGCTGCGCAGGAGGAAGCGGCCCACGCTGCCTCCGATCCCGAGGTGGAGCAGGCGCATGCGGCGCGTGCCCTTGTAGTACCAACGGCTCGGGCCGCTGACCGAGACCACCGCGGCCGTCCCGCCGTAGATGGCGGCGTGCCGGACCGCGACGGCGGCGCCCATCGAGAAGCCCACGACGGAGACGGAGGTGTAGCCGAGTTCGCGCAGGCGGACGACGACCGCCTCCAGGTCGTGGATCTCCGAGTTGCCCACGGTGCTGAGCCCGCCGGAGCCGTGGTGGCCGCGGAAGTCGAAGGTCATCACGTCGCCGACGGGCAGCAGCGCCTCGGCGACGGCGCGGGTGTTCGGGTTGCGGTAGGTGCCGGTGAACCCGTTGGCGAGGACCACGGCGGTGGTGCGGGGTTCGGCACCGCGCAGGAGTACGGCGTCGATATCGACACCGTCGGAGGTGGTCAGCCGGTAACGGTCTTCCGGGGGCTGGGAGAGCGGGTGGTCAATGGCGTCGGACACCCCACCATCGTGCCCGATCAGTCGCGGGGGCCGAATCCCGGCCCCGCCGTGTACCCCTCGTCACCGTACGCGTGCCCGGCCTCCTCGTGCCCGGCCTCGTACCCGTCGGTCCCGTACTCGGCCTCGTCGTACCCGTACTCGTCGGTCCCGTACTCGTCGTAGCCCTGGTCCCAGGCCTCCCGGACGGCGGCGGGAGGAAAGACCAGAGAGCGCAGGTCGAGCGCCACGTGGACGAGGATCGGCACCCAGATGCTTCCGGTGCCCAGGTAGAGGACGGTGAACAGGGTGCCCGACGCGCCGGCGCTGACCAGCCCCCACCAGCCCTGGTAGAGGTGCGCGACGGAGAACAGCGCCACCGACAGCACGGCGGTGATCCACAGCGGCACGCCCATCCCCGCCAGCAGGACGATGAACAGCCCCCGGTAGAGCAGTTCCCCGAACACGCCCCCGGTGACGGCCACCCCGGCGGCCAGCGCCCGCTCGACGGTGCCGCGCGGTACGAGCAGGCCTCGCTCGCGTTCGGGTTCGGGCAGGGAGACGGGTGTGGCGGCGGCGCGCCTCCCCCGGTGGCCGGGGGAGCGCCTGCCGCGTGTGCCGTGTTCCGCGAGCTCCTCGGGCTCCTCGGGGTTTCGGCCCCTCCTGCCGCCGCCCCGGCCCCCGCCCCGGTTCCGGCCCGCGCCGAGCAGGGGCAGCTTCTCCGGCAGTCCGTTGACCAGTACCCACAGCACCGCCAGGGCCAGCAGTCCGCCGGCGGCGCCTCCTGCGACCGGTCCCCAGGCATGGGGCGCGCGCAGGCCCAGGTCGGCCGCGGCGAGGTTCGGCGAGAGCAGCAGCACCCCGAGGACCGCCAGGCCCCACAGCACGTGGATTCCCATCGTGACGGCGTGCACCAGCGTGAGGGCTCGCGCGTCGCCGTCGCGTCTACGGGACAGCCAGGCGAAAGCCCTTCTTCCGAGGAAGGGCTCGCCGACCGCGGCGAAGAGGAGCAGCAGGACCGTCAGAACGGTTCCGGCGAAGCTGAACTGGGGGAGGGATTCCGACCATGGCACGGAGCAATAGTAGAGGTCCGAAACGAGTCATAGCGCACATGCCGGATTTCGGACCTGGCCACCTCTTGCCGTGCGGCCCGCGAAGGGTGACCGTGGAAGTGTCACAGGTCACACCACGGGCGGTGACGCCCGGCCCGCGTGACCACCGCTCGGACCCCGAAGGGCTGGGTAGCAGGGATGGTAGACCGAGCCGTAGACGTACCGGGGGCCGACAGGCCCCAGAACATCCGCAACATCGCGCTGGTCGGTCCGTCCGGTGCCGGGAAGACGAGCCTGGTCGAGGCGCTGCTCCTGGCCGCCGGGGAGATCGGGCGCCCCGGCAGCGTGGAGGAGGGCACGACCGTCAGCGACCATGACGAGGTCGAGGTCCGGCAGAGGCGTTCGGTCCGCCTCACCGTCAACCCGGTCATGGTCGGCGACGTGAAGGTCAACCTGCTGGACACCCCCGGATACGCCGACTTCATCGGGGCCATGCGCGCCGGACTGCGCGGCGCCGACGCCGCCCTGTTCGTCGTCTCCGCCCTGGACGGCGTGGACGGCCGCACCCGCGTGCTGTGGGAGGAGTGCGCCGCCCTGGGCATGCCCCGGGCGGTCGCCGTCACCAGGATCGACCACCCGCGCGCGGACTACGACGAGGTGGTCGCCCAGTGCCAGGAGGCGTTCGGGCCCGGCGTCCATCCCGCCTACGTCCCCGCCGTGGAGGGCACGGGGGACGGTCGCCGTGTGGTCGGCGTGTGGGGGCTGGTCTCCGAGCGCTACTACGACTACTCCGAGGGGGACGGCGCCCCCGCTCCTCGCTCCGCGCCGGACTGGCTGCGTGAGGCGGCGGGCCCGCTCCGGGAGACCCTCGTCGAGGAGGTCATCACCGAGAGCGAGGACGAGGTCCTCATGGAGCGCTACATGCAGGGTGGTGAACTCGACCTGGACCTGCTCATCGCCGACCTGAAACTGGCCGTGGCGGCGGGCGGCTTCCACCCGGTCCTGGCCACCGGCCCCGTCCGGGGCGTGGGCGTGCGCGAACTGCTGCGTGAACTGCCGCTGTCGTGCCCGGATCCGACGCGCCGCCCGTTCCCGCCGGTGGCCACGCCCGACGGGAAACCGGTGCGGGACGTGTCGTGCGACCCGGACGGCCCGCTCGTGGCGGAGG
The DNA here is from genome assembly GCF_008638365.1 of Nocardiopsis quinghaiensis. Lineage (GTDB taxonomy): Bacteria > Actinomycetota > Actinomycetes > Streptosporangiales > Streptosporangiaceae > Nocardiopsis > Nocardiopsis quinghaiensis. The sequence continues at coordinate 34,685 of NZ_ML703343.1, forward strand.
TCCTCAGCACCACCAGCGATCCGTACGTGGGCCGGATGAGCCTGGTGCGCGTCTTCTCCGGGACGCTGCGCCCCGACACCCGCGTCCACCTGCACGGGCACGGCGTGTCCTGCGGACTGACCGGATCGGACGAACTGGACCGCATCGGCAACGACGAGCGCGTGGGGCCGCTGTCCGTGCCGCTGGGACGTGGGATCCGCCCGGTGGGCCGGGTGGTCGCCGGTGACCTGTGCCTGGTGGCGAAGCTGCCGGACGCCCGTACCGGCGACACCCTCTCCGATCCGGACCGGCCGCTGCGGGTGGTGCCGTGGCGCTTCCCGCAGCCGCTGCTGCCGGTGTCGCTGGCCGCCGCCTCCCCCGGGGACGAGGACAGGTTGCCGCAGGCGGTGGCCCGGCTGGTGGCGGAGGACCCGTCGCTGCGGGTGGAGGTGAACCCCGAGACCCGCCAGATGGTGCTGTGGAGCCTGGGTGAGGCGCACCTGGACGCCGCGCTGGACCGGTTGGAGCACCGCTACGGGGTACGGGTGGAGACCGGCCAGGTGCGTGTGCCGCTCCGGGAGACCTTCGCGGTTCCGGCACAGGGCATGGGGCGCAACGTCAAGCAGAGCGGCGGGCACGGCGAGTTCGGCGTCTGCCGGATCCGGGTGGAGCCGCTGGAGCCGGGTGCGGGCCTGGAGTTCGTCGACGAGATCACGGGCGGGGTCGTGCCACGCCAGTTCGTCCCGTCGGTGGAGAAGGGCGTGCGCGCCCAGATGGTGGACGGTGTGGACTCCGGGTACCCGCTGGTGGACATCCGGGTGACGCTCTACGACGGCAAGGCGCACTCGGTGGACTCCTCGGACATGGCCTTCCAGAAGGCGGGCCGCCTGGCGCTGAGGGACGCGGCGTCGGCCGGGAGGCTGGCGGTGCTGGAACCGGTGGACGAGGTGTCCGTGGAGGTGGACGACACCTACCTGGGCGCGGTGATGAGCGACCTGTCGGCCCGACGCGGCCGGGTGGTGGGGACCGAGGCGGCCGACGGCGGACGGGCGGTGGTGCACGCGGAGGTGCCGGAGCTGGAGATCACCCGGTACGCCGTGGAACTGCGGTCGGTCTCGCACGGCACGGGGGTGTTCACCCGCGCCTACCTGCGCCATGAGCCGCTGCCCCGGCAGGTCGCCCACAGGCTGCCCGTCCCGGGGGGCTAGACAGGGCCGGAGTGCCAGGGCGGGGCCGGAGGGCGCTCACAGGACGCGGCCCGGCCTGCTGCGGTCGGCGAGGGCGGCGAACCGGAACGTGTTCACCGGATGGCTGGACAGGAGGTTGACCAGCAGCACGAAGAAGTCGGTGTCGGTGTGGGCGCGCGCGGCGATGTCGTCGAAGTCCACGGACTGGTACAGGTACTTGCCCGCCGCGAGCACCCGGAGGCCCTGCACACCCTCGGGGCAGAACGCGTGGGCGTGGTTGTCGGCCGTGTACTCCTGCGCTCGGCTCAGGGTGGTGCCCACACCGGGGATCACGTTCGCCACCGAGACGCCGAACTGCCGCCAGAACGACGTGTGCCCGGCGGCGATGTGCCCGACCTCGTGGCCGATCACGAACCGCAGCGCGTCGGGGTCGGCCAGACGCCCGCCCACCTCGAACAGGTCGCTGTTGACGGTCACGTAGCGGCGGAAGCCGTGCCCTGAGGCGAACGCGTTGAGCACGCCGTTGCCCAGCACGATGTAGGCCTCGGGCACGTGGCGCATGCCGAAGGCGGCGGCGGCCTCGGCCACCATCCGGTGCGCCTCGGGGAACTGCTCCTCGGTGATGCGCACCCCGTTGACGCGCTGGCGCGCGTACAGCTGCCCGCGCACGAAGTACACGAGCACGGGGATGCTGAGCAACAGCAGCGGTTCGTTCGGGTCACCGGAGTAGGCGCGGCTGAGCGCGCCCGTCACGGCGAACAGGGTCACCCCCACGCACGTGACGAGGAGGGGGATCTCCCGGGGGTGGCGCAGCGACCTACGCAGGCGGCGATCACCCCACCGCCACGGGACCACCCCCATCCGCGGTCAGCGGCGGTGGTCGTAGTCGGGTTGGTCGTCGTCGGGCCCGGAGGGCGGCGGCGCGTCGTGGGCACCGCCCCGCGGCGGCGGACCGCCGTAGGCCGGGCCCGAGGGCGGACCCTGCGGCGGACGCAGCCCCTGCGGAAGGTCGTCGTCCTCGTCCATCAGCGAGGCCATGTCGGCGGACAGCGTGGACTCCTCGGCCTTGTCGCCGTGCCACTCCCCGCGGAGCTCCTCGTCCTGGGATCCCATCACCGCGTCCATGTCGGCCTCGTGGGTGGACCTGGCCCGGTCCTCCCCCGGGTCCCCCCAGGAGGAGGACAGGTAGGCGCTGTCGTAGGCGTCGTTGGACTCGTGGTGGGACTCGGACGGGCCGGTCACCGGAGAACCGGACGGCGGCGGGCCGAGCGGGTCCGAGAGCGGATCGGCGAACGGGTCGTCCTGCGACGCGGGCGCGCTGAACGGGGCACCGCTCGGCGGATCGACCGGATCGACCGGATCGCCCGTGGTCGCGTACGGGTTCGCGTGGTCCTCGGGCGCGGGCCCCGGGAACGCCATGCCCACGGGGGCCCCGAGAGACTCGGGCGCACCGTCATGCCGGCGGCCCAGGTAGGACAGCGCGGCGACGGTGATCGCGGCGAGCCCGGCGCGCAGGGTCGGCTCCCGGGCGGGCGCGAAGAACGGCGAGTGGTTGCTGGGGACGTTGCCCATCTTCTCGTACGGGGTGTCGCCGGGTGCGGACTCCCACACGTCGTGCGGGGTGGCGCCGACAAACCAGAGCACGTACGGGATGGGCTGCGGGTCGTCGGGCAGTCCGAAGTAGCTGAAGTCCTCGGTCGCCGGGGAGGGGTCGGGCAGGTGGATGACGTAGTCGTCGCCGAAGTAGGCGTGGTGCGCGGCGGCCACGTCAGCGGTGCTCTGGGCGTCGTTGAGGGTGACACCGGCGTCCTGGAAGCGTTCGACGTCGGGCTCGCGGGTGGCTCCGGAGGCGGCGGCCTCGGCGCGCACGACCCGTTCGATGGCGGCCTCCAGCTGCGCGGAGACGTTGTCGTTCAGGGCCCGGGTGTTGATCTCCAGGTATGCCTCGTCGGGGATGATGTTGGCCTTCGTCCCGGCCTGGATCCTGCCGACGGTGAGCACGGCCATCTCGCTCGGGCTGACCTCGCGGGAGACCACGCCCTGCAGGCGGGTGACGATGTTCGCGGCGATGAGCACCGGGTCCACGGTCGTGTTCGGCTGTGAGGCGTGGCCGCCCTCCCCGTACACGCGTACGCGGTAGGAGCTGGAGGCGCCCAGGATGATCCCTGCGCGGTGGGAGATCAGCCCGGCGGGCTGCGGGCCCAGGTGCTGGCCGAGGATGACGTCGGGTCGGCCGAACCGGTCGAACAGCCCGTCCTCCAGCATGGCCTGCGCGCCGTCGAGGGTCTCCTCGCCCGGCTGGGCGACGATCATCACGGTCCCGGACCACTCGTCGCGTGTCTCCGAGAGCAGGTCGGCCGCCCCCACCAGGCAGGCGGTGTGGGCGTCGTGCCCGCACGCGTGCATGACGGGCACCTCGACACCGTCGTCGACGGCACGGGTGGTGCTGGCGTAGGGCAGTCCGGTCTTCTCCTCCAGGGGCAGCGCGTCCATGTCGGCGCGCAGCATCACCGTGGGACCGGGCCCGTTGCGCAGGACACCGACGACCCCGGTCCCGCCCACACCCTTGTGGACCTCGTAGCCGGTCCGGGTGAGCCACTCGGCCACACCGCTGGCCGTACGGTGCTCGGCGTGGGAGAGCTCGGGGTTCTTGTGCAGGTCGACGTAGAACCCCTCCACGAGCGGGAAGAGCTCGTCCAGGAGTCGCATGACCACGTTCCCGTGCTGAGCGGCACGGTTGGGGTCCACCGCGTGCGGCACGGCTTTCACCGCCTTCTTCCGTATCTCGGCTGTGTCGGAGCTGCCCAGCGGGCACCCGTCTGACGGCACAGCCTATCGGCGCGCCCTTCACGGGCACACACTGGCACGTTCACCCACGGTGCGCCGCGGTGTGACGCATGGGTTAGGGTCTGCACACGGAAAGCGATTCCCTGCCGAGCCGCTCATGTCACACGCGCCTCGCGCACCCCGGCTCCGCTCCGGGTGAGGAAGGACTCCGGCGACTTTCCACCAAATACGGCAGAACCGCTGGCATCCCTTGCTACATCACAGTAAGGTAACGCAGCACATGTTCACCTGTCCGAACCCATGGTGCTCCCCTCGCGCGCCACGCGGCACCATCCCGCACGTGTGCCTGTCCAGCGCACACGGCCTGGAAGAACACGTACACGCCCCAGAAGCCGAAGACCTCGGAGTCCACTCGTGGCCTCATCCATGACCAGTCCAGCAGACCGGAGTCCGGAGCCAGGGCAGGGCACGACCGCCCCGGCCACGGTCGGGAAGACCGGCGCGGCGTCCCCGGACCCCGGCCGTGACTCCCGCTTGGACAACGCCAAGTTCGTCCTGATCGCACTCGTCGTCATCGGTCACGCGATCGGCGCGCTACGCGGCTACGGACCCGCCGGTGCCCTGTACTACTGGATCTACTTCTTCCACATGCCCGCGTTCATCCTGATCAGCGGCTACCTCTCGCGGTCCTTCGACGCCTCGTCGAGGCGTGTGGAGAAGCTGGTCCTGACGCTGGCCGTTCCCTACCTGATCTTCTGGACGATCCACCAGGCCATCTACACCGTCGAGCGCGGTGGGCTGCCCGAGTCCCTGTCGGTGCTCCAGCCGACCTACACCCTGTGGTTCCTCGTGGCCCTCTTCCTGTGGCGCCTGAGCGTGCCGATCTGGCAGCGGCTGCGCTGGCCCGTGCTCGTCGCGGTGGCCATCTCGATGTTCGCCGCCACGGCCGACCTCGGCGGGACGCTCTCGCTGGGCCGTGTCGTGAGCTTCCTGCCGTTCTTCGTCCTGGGGCTCAGCCTGCGGCGCGAGCACTTCGCCTACCTGGACAGGCTGTGGGTGCGGATCGCTTCCGTGCTGGTGCTGGGGACGACGGCGGTGCTGGCCGTGCCCATCTCCGGCCACCTGAGCCGGGACTGGCTCTTCTGGACGAACAGCCTCACCGACCGGGACATCGACCCGCTCCTGCCCAGCCTGGGCCTGCGGATGGCCTTCATGGGCCTCGCGCTGGTGATGACCTTCGCCGTACTCGCGCTGATCCCGAGGCAGCGCACGTGGTTCACGCCGCTGGGCGCCTACACCCTGTACGTGTACCTGGGCCACTCGGTGGTCCTCCTCCTGCTCCAGGCCTCCCCCTGGTACGGCCTCATGTCCGGGGCGCCGGGGACGATCGCCATGGTCGCCTTCGGCATGGGCCTGACACTGCTGCTGTGCACCCCGTGGGTACGCCGGGGTATGCGCTGGGCGGTGGAACCGCGGCTGACCTGGTTCCTGCGCCGGGACCCCGCGGCGGGCCCCGGGGACGGTGCCCGGGGAGGCGAGGGCTCCGAGGCCGACAGGCGGAGGACGGCGACGGCGGGGGCCGGGGCCTGACTCCGTCTCCTCCTCCGGTCCGGCGGCCGGGCCGCGCGGAAACGACGGGGGCGGTGCGCGTCGGCGCACCGCCCCCGGTCTCTTCCCGGCCCCGTCCCACGGCGGGGCGGGGTGGAGGGATCAGCTTCCGCTGTTGACCGCCGTGTCGGAGGCGGTACCGGCGTTGGCGGCGGTCCCGGAGGCGAGCAGTTCGCGGCGGCGCTTCTCGAAACGACGCGTCTCCTTCCACAGCCGCAGCACCAGGACGGTCTCGAAGAAGGCCAGCGCCAGGACGGAGAACACCGCGACCGGGATGATGAGGCTGCCCAGCGGTGTGAAGAAGGCGACCAGCACGGTCACCGGCGCCACCACGCACAGGAACATCTCGAACTCGATCCCGCTGAACAGGTGCGGACGCACCCGGTGCCGCAGGAGCATGTCGCGCATGCGCGGGTAGAAGCCGCTCGGCACCGGGGCGGCCGGACGGTCGAGGGCGTCCGCCGCCTCGTCGTCCTCGGGATCGGCGTCGCCCGGGCCCGCGGCCCGCAGCCGATCGGTGTCGCCGGTCAGCTCGGCGAGTTTCCGGCGCATGCCCCTACGGGTCTTGGCGACCTGGGAGCCGTTGAGGTAGCGCAGCAGGTCGAAGAAGACCACGACCGGCGCCACGATCAGGTAGGCCGCGTTCCCCGTGACCGCCCACTGGCCGATCAGCAGGGCCATCACGCAGCCGAAGAACCGGATGCGGTCGAAGACGAAGTCGACCCAGGTGCCGAAGACCGAACCGGTGCCCTTCAGCCGGGCGATCTTGCCGTCCATGCAGTCCAGCACGAAGCTGAGGTGGAACAGCAGGGCGCCCAGCAGGAGCCAGGGCCAGCCGCCGCCCGTGACGAGGACCGGTGCGGCGAAGCACAGCGCGGAGAGCAGACCGAGGATCCCGGCGCCCAGCGTCAGCTGGTTGGGGGTGACGCTGGTGCGGTTCGCCGTCCAGACGACCAGGCGGCCGGCCAGGGGATCCACCAGGAAGACCGTCCACCAGGCGTCCTTGGCCTTGTAGGTCTCTTCCTTGACTTGTGCGAACGTGAAACTCGGCATTCGGGTTCTCCAGGAGTGCCGTCCCCGCGTGCCGTCGTGAGGTCACGCTCAAACACTGACCGGGGGCACGGGAAGCGGCCGAGTAGGTGGGGGTCGAGCCATCATGCCAGATCGGAGGTCACCCGGCCTAATCGGTGACGGCATACTTGACTGGTAAGAGGGGGATCAACAGGCGGTCGCGCGCGGTAGTAGCGGATGGTCCACCCCCTGCGGTCCCGACCAAGGTATGAGGCATTGCGTTTTCTGAACGACCAGGCACCCCAGCAGGACCTGACCTACAGCGACGTGTTCATGGTTCCGGGCCGCAGCGCCGTGGGATCCCGGCTCAGCGTGGACCTGTCGTCGTCGGACGGCACCGGCACCACCATCCCGCTGGTGGTGGCGAACATGACGGCGGTCGCCGGACGCAGGATGGCCGAGACCGTCGCCAGGCGCGGCGGAATCGCGGTCATTCCGCAGGACATCCCCATCGAGGTGGTCTCCGACGTCGTCGCCTGGACCAAGCAGCGGCACCTGGTGCACGACACCGCCATCACGCTCAACCCCACCAGCACGGTCGGCGACGCGCTCAACCTGCTGCCCAAGCGCGCGCACAACGCCGTGATCGTGGTCGACGGGGGCCGTCGTCCGGTCGGTGTGGTCACCGAGGCCGACTGCGCCGGTGTCGACCGCTTCGCGCAGTTGCGCGACGTGATGTCCACCGAACTGCTGACCGTTCCGGCGGACACCGAGCCGCGTGAGGCGTTCGGGACACTGCACGACCGCCGGCACCGGCTGGCACCGGTGGTGGACGGCGACGGCGCCCTGGTGGGCGTGCTCACCCGCACCGGCGCGCTGCGCTCCACCCTGTACACGCCCGCCGTGGACGCCGACGACCGCCTGCGGGTGGCCGCCGCCGTCGGTATCAACGGCGACGTGGTGGGCAAGGCCGCCGAGCTGCTGTCCTCCGGTGTGGACACGCTGGTGATCGACACCGCCCACGGCCACCAGGAGAAGATGATCGCCGCGGTCGCCAAGGTGCGCTCGCTGGCGCCTGAGGTGCCGCTCGTGGCGGGCAACGTCGTCACCGCCCAGGGCACCCGCGACCTGGTCGAGGCGGGCGCCGACATCGTCAAGGTCGGCGTGGGCCCGGGCGCGATGTGCACGACCCGCATGATGACCGCCGTCGGCCGTCCGCAGTTCTCCGCGGTGCTGGAGTGCGCCGAGGCCGCGCGTGAGCTGGGCAGGCACGTGTGGGCGGACGGCGGCGTGCGCCACCCGCGCGACGTGGCCCTGGCCCTGGCGGCGGGCGCGTCCAACGTGATGGTGGGCTCCTGGTTCGCGGGCACCTACGAGTCGCCGGGCGACGTCATGCGCGACGCCGAGGGCAGGCAGTACAAGGAGAGCTTCGGCATGGCGTCGGCCCGCGCGGTCCGGCTGCGCACCTCGGACGACTCCCCCTTCGAGCGGGCCCGCAAGGCCCTGTTCGAGGAGGGCATCTCCACCGGCCGCATGTACCTGGACCCGGAGCGGCCGGGCGTGGAGGACCTGATCGACCAGATCGTCGCCGGTGTGCGCAGCTCGATGACCTACGCGGGCGCCACCTCGCTGGCGGAGTTCCGCGAGCGCGCCGTGGTGGGCGTGCAGAGTGCCGCCGGCTACAACGAGGGGCGCCCGGTCCCCACCAGCTGGTAGGGGTGTGTTCTCCACGCCCCCGCGGGCCCGGACCGGGGCCGCACGGCCGGGGACCGCGGCTAACGGTCCCCGGCCGGCCCTCCCTCCCGGGCCTCCTTCTCGGCGAGTACCGCCTTGCGGTGCTCGCCGCACAGTCTGTCGGCGTACCGCACCGGCTCGGGCACCCGGTACCTGGGTGACATCCGCAGTACGAGCTCGGCCGAGCCCTCCAGGTCCACGCGGTGGCCGACGGACACGTAGACGGGTCTGACGCCCGCGCGGGTGCGCAGCACGCGCCCGAGGACCTCGCCGCCCCGCTCGGCCAGCGCGGAGGAGTCGGAGACCACCTCCGAGCGCCCGGCGACCATGGGCGTCCACGACCCCCGCTCGTTCCCGGGCACGCTGTGCTTGCCGTAGAGCACCGACTTGGCCGACCCCACCACCGGCAGGTCCAGCAGGACCCCCAGGTGGCAGGCGACCCCGAAGCGACGCGGGTGCGCCAGGCCGAAACCGTCGCACAGGTACACGTCGGGGGTCACCTCGAGCCGGCCCAGCGCCTCCAGGACCGGCGGGGACTCACGGAACCCGAACAGCCCCGAGATGTAGGGGAAGGACGGTTCGGAGGAGATGGCGGCGGACTCGACCACCTCCATCGTCCGGATGTCCATGACCACGGCCGCCGCCGAGAGCGCCGTGTTGTCCTTGGCGTAGCTGACGTCCAGCCCGGCCACCAGCCGCACCGAGTCCACGTCCAGCGGTTCCTCACGTACCCGGCCGGCCAGGCGCCGCTGGAGCGCGACGGCCTCCTTGGGGTCGCTGGGCCAGTTCTCGGGGTCGTCCAGGACCCGCGCGACCCGCTCAGAGATCTCTGACACCCTGATCCTCCCGTTCGTCCGATGGTCCGCGATCCCCATCCAACCTCATCTCCCCGTCCCCGCACGGTGTCTCGCGTCCGCCCCCGGCTCCGCCCCTGGCCGTGCATGGCATGCCTGGTCCTGTCCAGGCAGAATGGGACCGATGGGCGCGAACACCCCCGACCAGCCGATGAGCGGTCGGCGAGGGACCATCCCGCGCCGCCGCACCGAGCCAGAGCCCCAGGACGTCTGAGAGGACACCCCCCACGATGGTCCACCTGTACCCCCTGCTCCCACTCCTCTCCGGGGTGGCCATCCTCTGGATGGTGGCGCGCGACACCCGTCTCGAACTACGCCTGATCCGCTACGGGATGCGCGCCAAGGCCCGGGTGATCGGCTACCACGAGACCTCCACGGCCTCGCGCATGATCGTTCAGTTCCGCACCGAGGAGGGCGAGGAGGTACACGCCGAGCACGAGAACACCGGGTGGACCGCCTCCCGCGCCGGGGAGATCGTGACCGTCGCCTACGACCCCGACCGGCCCGCGACGGCCCGTATCGTGTCCGCGCCGTGGCTGTCGCACTGGGTACGGGGACTGTTCGGAGGGCTGGGCGTGATCCTGGCGTGCACGGGGCTGTTCCTGGGTTACCTGGAGTGGCGCTGACAGGCGGGGCGCAGCGCCGGAGGGACACGGCGAGGCGCCCGGCCGGCCGCGTGGGCGGCCGTAGCGGCGGTACCGCCCACACAGGTAGAGTGCCGCACCGGCGACCACGAACAACGGCACGGCGGCGACCGCCATGTCCACGGCGGTCTGTCCCCCGCCGAACGACTGGCCCACGGCACCTCCCCGTCCTGCGGCGTCGCCGCGCCCGTTCCGGCCGACAACGCTAGTACGCTCCACGACGGTGTGCGGGCCGAACGCGAATATCCTTCCCTGGTCGCGCCTTTGAGCGGTCCCGGCGGCGACAGCCGCGCGGAGCTGGGGTTGCGCGCCCTCTTTGCCTTATGTGACCTTTGCCCTATTGTCACAATGGTTGACAGGAGACAACACCTCTACCATCCACCCAAGAAGTAGACATTCTCGTCCTTCGTGGCAGACTGCTTCCTCACCCGGATATTTCAGCGTTTCATCGGCGAGATACGATCCCCACGCCGAAATGCCGTGTTTGTGGTTACCCTGCGGTACGTCCCGCGTCGAGAACCCCCGACGGACGCCGCCCCGCGGGGCAGGAGGCCGCGCTCAGCGGGCCGAGAAGTGCCGGATCTCCCGGCACCCGGCGCCCGCGGCCCCGCACCGCACCCCCGACAAACTTCAGACGCGGATCGACAGGAGAACCGTGCAGGCAGTACCCAAGCGACGCAGGCGGACGATCACCGCCCGTATCCGCGCAATGGTCATGATTCCCACCACCGCTCTGGTGGTGCTCTGGCTGATCCTCACCTTCACCCTCACCGGTGACGCGGTCATGCAGCTGATCCGCTCCAAGGCCACCAACGACCTGGTCACTCCCGCCGCCGTCGGCCTCGTGGACGTGATGCAGGAGCGGTCGCACACGATCGCCTTCCTCGAACACCCCGAGGACACCGAGTTGGAGCAGCGGCTGGCCGAGGCACGCGAGAGCACCGACTCCTCCATGGGCACGGTCATCGGAGAGCTGATCGGCTTCGCCGACATCGCACCCGGTGAGAGCGGCCACCACATCGAGATGCTGCACATGCAGTACGGCGAGATCGACACGCTGCGCGAGTCGGTCGACGCGGGCGACGCGTCCAGGAGCGACATCCTCGACTACTACAACGAGCTGATCCTGCACGGCGCCGACAGCTTCGACAGCCAGGCACGCGAGGGCGAGAACGGACCGGATTCGGTCAGCCCGGGCTTCACCGCGACCTACATGTTCCGCACCGTGGACCTGTTCTCGCAGGCCGACGCCCAGATCGCCCGCGCCTTCGCCAACGACGAGCTGACCCGGGAGGACCAGCACAGGTTCACCGAGCTGGTCGGCTCCTACGAGAGCTTCCTCTCGGCCAACGGCCGCTACCTGGAGGGCGAGGGCCAGGAGGAGCGCTTCGAGGCGGTGCTCGCGAGCCCCGAGTACCAGCGGCTGCAGGAGATGCAGCAGGCGATCATCGACCGCCAGGTCACCACCGAGACGGTCACCGACCCGGTCACCCTGGCGCCCGCCGAGGTCGAGGACCTGTCCATGCCGGTGGACGTCGCCGAGTGGTCCGATGCCTACGACCACGTGCTCTCCGAGCTCACCGCCATCGGTGCCGACGAGGCCCTGCACTCGGCCCAGATGACCCGCGAGACCGCCAACCAGGCCGTGCTGGTCGCCATCGCCGGCAGCCTCAGCGTCGCCGCCGTCATCCTGGGCGCGTTCCTGCTGGCACGCCGCTCCTCGGAGGCGCTCACCCAGCGCCTGCTGCGTCTGCGCGACGACTCCAACGACCTGGCCGAGCAGCGCCTGCCCGAACTCATGCGCCGCCTGCACCGGGGTGAGCGCGCGGACACCGAGACCGCCCTGCCCGGCCTGGCCGCCGACGACGACGAGATCGGTGACGTAGCCAAGGCGTTCAACACCGCCCAGCGCGCCGCCGTCCAGGAGGCGGTGCAGCAGACCGAGCTGCGCCAGGGCGTCAACCGCGTGTTCCTCAACATCGCGCACCGCAGCCAGACCCTGGTCCACCGTCAGTTGCGCCTGCTGGACCGGATGGAACGCGAGCAGGAGGACCCGGAGCAGCTGTCCCAGCTGTTCAAGCTCGACCACCTGGCCACCCGCTCGCGCCGTAACGCCGAGAACCTGCTCATCCTGGGCGGCGAGGCACCGGGGCGCACCTGGCACCGGCCGATGCCGCTGATCGACGTGCTGCGCGGCGCCATCTCCGAGTCCGGCGACTACACCCGGGTCAAGCGCGAGCGGATCGCCCGCGTCCACCTCAACGGCCCGGCCGTCGCCGACGTCATCCACCTGGTCGCCGAGCTGGTCGACAACGCCGCGATGTTCTCCCCGCCGCACACGCACGTGCGGCTGAGCAGCGACGACGTCCCCAACGGCGTGACGATCGAGATCGAGGACCGCGGCCTGGGCATGACCGAGAGCGAACTCGAGTCGGCGAACGCGCTGCTGTCCAGCCCGCCCGAGTTCGACGTGATGCGGCTCAACGAGAAGATGCGCCTCGGCCTGTTCGTGGTCTCGCACCTGGCGCATCGCCACGGCATCCGCGTGCACCTGCGCCCGTCGCCGTACGGGGGCGTGCAGGCGATCGTCCTGCTGCCGCACGGGCTGATCTCCGGTGACCGCGCCCCGCTCACCTCCTCCGAGAACGGCGACGGGGACGTGTGGGAGGTGAACGGGATCCCCGGCCGTTCGCCCGGTGAGCTGGAGTCCGGCAACGGCGGCAAGCCCGTGCTGACCCCGGTGTCCGCGCCGGTCGACGACGCCCCGGACGGGGAGGAGGCCGAGGCCCGCACGGAGCCCGCGCCCGAGGTCCGTCCGGTGACCGGCTCCGGGAGCGCGCCGGCCGACGGCGACGACTTCCTCGGCCCGGGCACGAACGGCGACCGGCCCTCCCTTCCCACCCGGACCCCGACCATCAGCGCGGTTCCCAGCCCCGACGCCGGATCCGGTGCCGAACCGCCCGCCACGGTCCCGGCCGGCGGGGGACGGCCTCCGCTGCCCAAGCGGCGCCCCCAGGAGAACCTGGCCCCGCAGCTGGCCACCGACCCCGAGCCCGACACCCGGAACGGACCCGCGGCGGGTGGCGCGCCCTTCCCGGAGAAGGCTCCGGGCAGCGCGGAGCGGCTGGCGCGCCTGCGCCGGAACATGTCCGCGTTCCAGAAGGGGACCGACCGCGGACGACGCGACGGCAAGCAGCAGACCAACGACACCGACAAGGACGCGTAACCGTGACGAGTACTCCCGAGAACGCCCAGCGCGACAGTGGAAGCGGCGCGGGCAAGAAGGACATCGACTGGCTGCTGGACGAACTGCTCGATCGCGCGGTGGGCTCCCGGCACGCGATCCTGCTCTCCGCCGACGGTCTCCTGATCGGGCGCTCCCACGAACTGGTCAAGGAGGACGCCGAGCACCTGTCCGCGGTGGCGTCCGCCTTCCAGAGCCTGGCCCGGGGCACCGGTCGCCACTTCGGCGGCGGCGAGGTGCTCCAGACCGTGGTGGAGATGGAGAGCGCGTACCTGTTCGTCACCGGCGCCGGGCGGGGCGCGTGCCTGGCGGTGCTGGCCGAGGAGAGCTCCGACGTCGGTCTCATCGCCTACGAGATGAACGTCCTGGTCGAGCAGGTGGGCCGCTATCTGGACGCCGCGCCCAGGCATGAGGGCACTTCCGGGGAAGCCACACGTTAGGGGACGTTATGCAAGCGCACAGCGAGTTGCCACCCGACGGAACACCGCACGGACTGCCGCACCGCGACGCGGTCGGCGGATACGACGAGGACGCGTCCGGAGCGCAGGACACCGGACCGCTCGTCCGCCCGTACGTGATCGCGCAGGGCCGCGACCACGCCGACACCGTCCAACTGGACATGATCAGCGTGGTGATCGCGGCCAAGCGCGCCGAGGTCGACGAGATGGCGCTGGAGCCGGAGCAGGTCCGCATCCTGGAACTGTGCCGCCGCCCCCAGTCGGTCGCCGAGGTGTCCGCGCACCTGGACATCCCGGTGGCCGTGGTCAAGGTCCTGCTGAGCGACCTCCTCAACCGCGGCCTCGCGTTGGCCCGCGCCCCCTACACAGCGAAGAGCCCGGTGAGCCGGGACGTACTCCAGGCGGTTCTCGATGGCATCCAACGACTCTGACGACACGCAGGCGCCCGTTCCGGCGGCGCTGAAAATCCTGGTGGCCGGAGGCTTCGGAGCCGGTAAGACCACACTGGTCGGATCGGTCAGCGAGATCGCGCCGCTGAGCACCGAGGAGGTGATGACCGAGGCCAGCTACGGGGTCGACGACCTGTCGGGGGTGGAGGCCAAGACGACCACCACCGTGGCACTGGACTTCGGCCGCATCACCATCAACCCCACCCTGGTGCTGTACCTGTTCGGCACACCCGGGCAGGAACGGTTCTGGTTCATGTGGGAGGAACTGTCGGAGGGCGCTCTGGGCGCGGTGGTCATCGCCGACACCCGCCGCCTGGAGACGTGCTTCGCCGCGGTGGACTTCTTCGAGCGGCGGGGCGTGCCGTTCGTGGTGGCGGTGAACTGCTTCGAGGGCGCCCACACCTACGCGGTCGACGAGGTCCGGGACGCGCTGAGCCTGGACCCGGCGATTCCGGTGGCGCTGTGCGACGCGCGGGACCGCGAGTCGTCCAAGAACGTGCTGGTGACGCTGATCAACCGGGTGGCCGAGCAGATGGCCGCCTGACACGTGCGCTGGAGGGGCCCGGGGCCGCTGCCCCGGGCCCCTCTTTCGTGTGCCTGGAGACAGAACCACAGGAAAGGGAACATTCCGGACACAGGCGGGGGTTGCGGACAGGTTTTGTGCCCCCGGAACCTCTGTACACAAGGGCCTTCCAGGTAAAGTGCGCCCCGTGGGACGTCATCGGGCGTCACCCACGGCAGATCATGGACCCGTCTGGGGCGGGCCCACACGAGGGTGACTGGAGTTCTCCATGAAGCGGTTCGAGTGGTACGACCGTATCCACGCTCTGGACGCAGAGGCCGACTGCGAGCAGATCGTGCGCATCCTCGGCAGTCACGAGTTCCCATGGGACATCGAGCAGGCACTGGGCCTGGCCCTGTACCGCACCTACGCCGTGCCCAGCGTCGGCGAGCTGCTGGCGCGCACACGCGAGTTCACCGAGCGCGCACAGCACCGCTACGACGACACCGCGCTGATCCTCAACGACATCATGGAGCACGGCTTCGGTCCCGGACGCGGACGCGACGCGCTGCGCCGGATGAACCAGATGCACCGCTCCTACGACATCAGCAACGACGACTACCGGTACGTCCTCAGCACGTTCGTGGTCATGCCCGTGCGCTGGCTCAACGACTACGGATACGGCTGGCGCAGACTGACCGACCACGAGGTCGACGCGTCCACCAACTACTACCGCAAACTCGGCAGGCACATGGGGATCAAGGACATCCCCGAGACCTACGAGCGGTTCCGCGATCTCATGGACTCCTACGAGCACGAGCACTTCGCCTACACCGAGGGCGGACGCGCGGTCTCCGACTCCACCCTCAAGGTGATGGTGGACTTCTACCCGGCCTGGCAGCGGCCCCTGGTACGCCCCTTCACCAAGGCGCTGCTCGACGACCGGCTCATCCGGGCCTTCGACTACCCCGAGCCCTCGGCCGCCTGGCGCAGGCTCAGCGACGCGGCGCTGAAGCTGCGCGCCGGGGTCGTGCGCCGGATGAGGCCGCGCGAGGAACCGCGCTGGGCCCGCCAGAGTCCCAACATCCGCAGCTACCCCGACGGCTACGACCCGTCCCGTATCGGCACCTTCCCCCAGGGCTGCCCGATCCCGCACGGCATGGCCACCCGGGAGGTCGCGGCCACGGGCGCCCGCGTGCCCGCACCGGACCAGGCCGTGGCTCCGGCGTCGTCCCCGGACCCCGTCCCCTCCGGTGACACGGACACCGCGGCGTCCCCCCGGGCCGCGGAGGAGTAGCCCCCGCCTCCCCCGTACGGCACGCGCTCGGCCCGGCTCCCCCGTCCCCGCCTCGCACACCCCCGCCTCGCACACCCCCGGCCCGTACCACCCCCTTCCCTGGAGGAACCCGCCAATGAAGCGTTTCGCTCTCCGAGACGAGATCCATCGCCTGGACGCCGAGGCCGACTGCGTACGGATCATGCAGATCCTCAACGCCCACGAGTTCCCCTGGGACATGGGCCGGGCGCTCGGCATCGCCCTGTACCGCACCTACGCCGTGCCCAGCGTCGGCGAGCTGCTCGGCCGGACCAACGAGTTCACCGGCAGCACCCAGAAGCGCTACGACGACACCGCGCTGATCCTCAACAACATGATGCGGTACGGCTTCGAGCCGGGCAGGGGGCGCGACGCGCTGCGCCGGATGAACCAGATGCACCGCTCCTACGACATCAGCAACGACGACTACCGGTACGTCCTCAGCACGTTCGTGGTCATGCCCGTGCGCTGGCTCAACGACTACGGATACGGCTGGCGCAGACTGACCGACCACGAGGTCAGCGCGGTCACCAACTACTACCGCAAACTCGGAAAGTACATGGGGATCAAGGACATCCCCGAGACCTACGAGCGGTTCCGGGACCTCATGGACTCCTACGAGCGCGAGCACTTCGCCTACACCGAGGGCGGACGCGCGGTCTCCGACTCCACCCTCGACCTGATGGTGACCTTCTACCCGCGGCGTGTGTCCGGACTGGCCCGGAGGTTCTCCATGGCGATCCTGGACGAGTCGCTCATCGAGACCTTCCGCTACGACCCGCCCAGCAGGGCGTGGCGCAGGGCGGCCGACATCGCGCTGAAGCTGCGCGCCAGGGTCGTGCGCCGGATGAAGCCGCGCGAGGAGCCGCTGTGGGCGGACGGCAACCCGAACATCCGCAGCTACCCGCAGGGCTACGACGTCAACCAGATCGGCACGTTCCCGAAGGGCTGCCCCGTGGCGCACGACGTGGACCCGGTCGGCCACGAGGAACTGTACGCCGCGGAGACCCGAAAGGATGACGCCCCGGACGGTGCACGGGCCGAGGCGTCCGCGGACGGCCACCCGTGACCGCCACGGTCGGCTCCGCGCCGGCCGGCGGCGCCGCGAGCGGCGGACGGACCGCGTCGCTGCCCCGGTCCGTGCACGTCTGGTACGGCAGCGGAGCGGTGGCCACGGGCGTCTTCAACACGGTGCCGGGGCTGCTGCTCCTGATCTACCTGACCGACACCCTGGCGGTGAGCCCCGCGCTGGCCGGGCTGGTGGTGTTCCTGCCCAAACTGATCGACCTTCTGGTCAGTCCGTATATCGGCATCTGGTCGGATAGGACGCGCTCGTCGTGGGGACCGCGCCGCCCGTGGATGCTGGCCGGGGCGCTGGCCCTGCCGGTGCTGTTCGCCGCGATGTTCGCCGGTCCGCCCCTGGAGGGAAACGCCGCCGCCGGGTACGTGGCGGCGGTGTTCGTGGCCGCCGCGCTGGCGTCGTCGGTGTTCCAGGTGCCGCACACGGCCATGCCCGGGGAGATCACCTCCGACTACCACGAGCGGTCCACGCTCAACACGTGGCGGACCGCGTTCGTGGGACTCGCCCTGATGCTGGGCGGCGCCCTGGCCCCGGTCCTGCAGTCGGCCCCCGAGGACACCGTGACCGGGTACCGGATGATGGGCCTGGTCATGGGCGGCGTGGTACTGGTGTCGATGCTGAGCTCGGTGGTCGGAACGCGTCGTGCGCCGCGTCCGGTGTTCCCGCACCGCTCCGAGGGCCTGTTCGCCCAGCTGCGGACGGCCTTCGCCCACCGCCACTTCCGGGTGCTGTTCCCCGCCAACCTTCTGATGGCGACGGCCGGAGGCACCATGGTGGCCGGTGTGCCGTACGTGACGGCCAACGTCATGGGCAGGCCGGAGTACACGAGCGTCCTCATGGTGTGCGTGCTGGTGCCGCTGATCGCCTCGGCTCCGCTGTGGAAGCGGCTGTCGGTGCGGGTGGACAAGCGCCGCACGGCCGGGTACTCGGCCGTGGTGTTCGTTCTGGGCGCCCTGGGACTGCTGATGATCCCCCTGTGGGGCCTTCCCGGCGCCGCGCTCTCCTCCGTGCTGGTGGGCGTGGGCCTGTCCGGGACGACGCTGCTGCCGTGGTCGATGCTGGCCGACTGCCTGGCCACCGCCGACACCTCGGGCCAGCGCCAGGGCGGGGTGCTGTCGGGCGTGTGGACCTCGGGTGAGGCCATGGCGCAGTCGGTGGGCACCGGTTTGCTGTCCCTGTCGCTGGCGCTGAGCGGCTACGTGGAGTCCGGAGCGGGCGAGGTGGTCCGGCAGAGCGAGGGGGCGCTGCTCGGCATGCTGGTCGGCAGCGCGCTCGTGCCCGCCGCGGTGATGCTGTGCTGCCTGGTTCCGCTGGCGTTCTACCGGCTGACCGCCGAGGACGCGGGGTAGCCCGGCTGCCTCCGGAGCCGTCGGGGCGGGGGCCTCCCGCGTGCGGGCGCCCCCGTCGACCGGGCTCAGCGGCTCAGGCGGCGCCACAGGGCGCGCGGCATCAGCCGCATGCCCGCGAAGAGCGGCTGGAGCACGCCCGGAGCCCACACGGTCGTGGCGTCCGAGCGCAATCCGGCCGACACCGCGTCCGCGACCTGGCCGGGGGTGGCGGGGAACGGGGCGGGTTCCACGTGCGCGGACATCCGCGTCGGCACGTATCCCGGCCGCACCACCAGCACCCGTGCCCCGGATCCGTACAGGGAGTCGGCCAGTCCCTGCGCGAAGCCGTCCAGGCCAGCCTTGGCGGACCCGTACACGAAGTTGGACCTGCGCACCCGCACGCCCGCCACGGAGGAGAGCACCACCAGCGTCCCGTGCCCCTGTTCGCGCAGGCGCGCGGCCACGGCCAGTCCCACGGACACGTGTCCGGTGTAGTTGACCCCGGCGGAGCGGGCGGCGGCGGCCGGATCGGCCTCGTACTCGGACTGCTCGCCGAGCACCCCGAAGGCGTCCACCACCACGTCCAGGTCGCCCACCAGCGCCACCGCCTCCGCCACGGTGCCGGTATGGGTGTCGGGCAGGCCGGCGTCGAAGTCCACCGAGTGCACGGAGGCGCCGAGCCCGGTGAGCGCGCCCGGTGGGGAGGAGACCCCGCCCCGGGCCGCCAGTACCACCTCGCGGGCGCCCTCGCGGACCAGCCGCTCGACGATGGCCGTACCGATCTCGCTGCGGCCGCCGAGCAGCAGCACGCTCCGTACCGATCCCACCGAGTCGCGCACGGCGCTCCCCCGCCTTCCTCGAACAGTCGTCATCGTGTCCCCGCCCGGGCCGGTGTCACAGGAGCCGCAGGCGGCGGGCCATGTCGGAGACCAGTACCCCGTCCGGATCGGCCCGCTCCCGCACCCGGCGCCACGCGGGCAGCTCCGGGTACATGGCGTGCACGGTCTCGGCACGGGCCCGGCCGTCCTTGGCCAGGTACAGGCGTCCCCCCGCCGCGACCAGCCGCTCGTCGAAACCGTGCAGCGCCGCGCCGAGCCCGGGCAGGTCCGCGGGCAGGTCCACGGCCAGCGACCACCCGGGACGGGGGAAGGACAGCGGCCCCGGCGTCGGCTCGCCCATCCGCTTGAGGACCGCCAGGAACGAGGGCGCACGCGCCCGGGACAGGCTCTCGGCGACACCCGCCAGGGTGCCCTCCTCGCCGAAGGGCACCACGAACTGGTACTGCACCGCCCCGGGGCGCCCGTACATCCGGTTCCACCCCCGCAGGGCGTCCAGCGGATGGAAGTAGGCGGTCAGAGGTTGGGCCTGGCCGCGCCGGCGCCGGGGTGCCCGGTTGAGGTGGAGGGCGTTGAACGCGCCGACACTCCACCGGTTCACGGTCCCCACCGGCGGGGTGAGGGGCGGCACGGGCACGCCCGCGCTCCGGTACCGCAGCGGCCGTCGGCGCAGCGGCGGCGGAAGGTCGCCCAGCCGCGCGTGGCGGGCCCGGGTGACCACTCCCCTGCCCAGGGCCCCGCCCCGGGCGAACAGGTCCAGCCAGGCCACCGAGTACCGGTCGTCGGCGTGCGCCATCAGTTCCAGGGTCTCCTCCAGGCTCCCCGTCCGATCGGTGTCCACGCGCATGTAGGAGGACTCGACCGGGAACACGGCCAGGGTCGCCTCGGTGACCACCCCGGTCAGTCCCATACCGCCGACGGTCGCCCAGAACAGCTCGGGGTCCCCGCCGTCCGGGCCCGGCCCCAGGCGGCGCGTGCGCCCGTCCGCCGTGACCAGGGTGAGGGCGCGCACGTGCGCCCCGAGGGAGGAGGCGGCGGGGTGGTTCTTGCCGTGGACGTCGGCGGCGATCGCCCCGCCCAGGGTGACGTGCCGGGTCCCGGGGGTGACGGGGACGAAGTGGCCGCGGCGCAGCAGGTGGGCGATGAGGCGGTCCATGCTGGTGCCCGCCGGGGCGGTGACCTCACCGCGTGCGGTGTCCAGGTGCACGGGCCCGGTCAGCCCGGTGCAGTCCAGCACCAGTCCCCCGGCGTCCTGGGCGGCGTCGCCGTAGGAGCGTCCGAGTCCGCGCGGCAGCGCACCGCGCCCTCCGGCCCCGGCGAGCGCCTCGGCCACCTGCTCGGGGGTGCGGGGACGCACCACGTGGGCGGCCGTGGGCGAGGTGAGTCCCCACCCGCTCAGGAGGGTCCGCTGTTCCGGCCGGTTCACAGGTAGATCCCCAGTCCCACCAGGACCACGAGTGCGCCGAGGACGAGCTGCAGGGGCCGGTCGCGCAGGGCGATGTCCTCGGGTTCCTCCCCCACGCCCCGGTCCACGAGCAGGTTGTAGCGCAGGACGAACATGATGAACGGAACGATACTCACCGCGTGGAAGAGCGTCCGCGGTCCCTCGCCCTGTTCCAGCGCCCACAGGCAGTAGGTGACGATCATGGCGCCCGACGCCATGGTGCGGGTCTGGGCCAGGTAGGCGGTGGTGTAGCCGCGCAGGGTCGGCCGGACGGCGTCCGCGCTCCCGCGCGCACGCAGTTCGGCCTCACGCTTGCCGACCACCACCAGGAGCGCGGCCAGCGACACCACGATCACGAACCACGAGGTCAGCGGCACGCCGACGGCCACCCCGCCCGCGACGGCGCGCAGCACGTGGCAGGCGGCGACCGCGACCAGGTCGCACACCACCACGTCCCGCAGATGGCGCGTGTACACCAGCGTGAGCAGCACGTACCCGGCGATCAGGGCCGAGAGCGGAAGGTTGCCCAGCGGCAGGGAGGCCAGCGGCGCGGCGGCGCAGAACAGGACTCCCGTCGTGACGGCCACCGGGACGGGGAGCGCGCCGGAGGCGACCGGCCGGTGGCGCTTGCGCGGGTGCGCGCGGTCCCGGTGCGCGTCGTGGACGTCGTTGAGCAGGTAGGTGCCGCTCGCGGCCACGCAGAACAGGGCGAACACCGCGGCGCAGGTCAGCAGCGCCTCGGGGCGGGTGAGCGCCCCCGCGGCCGCGGGGGCGGCCAGGACGAGGAGGTTCTTGAGCCACTGCCGGGGCCGGCACGCCCCCATGAGCGTGAGGGCCGTTGCCCGGTCCTCGGGCGGGGCCCCGCCCGCCGCGGGCCCCGTGGCCCGCGTCCTCTCCGTCACCGAGGGCGCGGGGGAGGAGGGCACGCACCGGTGCGCCCGGTCGGGCGCTCCGGTGCGGGACGGGTGCGTGGATCAGCTGTACTGGTCATGGCGGCGCCCCGTGAGGAACAGCACGACCGCGACGCCGACGAAGCCGACACCGACGACGAGGCAGACGATGGGAAGGGTGGTGTGCAGCAGGGGCAGCATGGTGCGTCCCTGCTCGGATTTCTCGGCCGCGGCCTGGACCGACTCCTCGTCGGAGACGAGCTCGGCGTCGAACAGGTTCAGCACCTCCTCGCCGTCCACCACGACGACGCGGTTCTGGTCCTCGCTGATCTTGAGGGGGGAGCCGGTGACGGGCTCGATCCAGTAGGTGCGGGTGATGGAGAAGACCTCGTCTCCGGTGACGTCGCCCTCGCCCTCCAGCCCGGCCACCGAGCGCGGCAGGGTGCGCTCGCCGGTGGTGGCCCCGTCGACCTCCTGGACGAACTTGTAGGTCTCGATGCCCTCGACCTCCTCGGTCCCCCGGAACTCCATGGGGACGACCTCCTGGACGGTGGTCTCGAAGAAGTCGTAGTCACGCTGCTCGGTGTAGAAGGGGAACTTCCACGCCTGGCCGCTCTGGGCGACGGACTCGTCGTTGACCATGGCGTCGCAGCAGTCGACGGCCTCTCCCGTGACACGGTCGTGCCCGGCCCGGCGGCTGCTGGAGGTGATGCCGAAACCGGTGTCGGCGTCCTTGACCCAGGTGAACTGGTCCCACACCGCCGTCTCGTCGGTGCTGGAGGCCACGTCGGCCCGGATGGTCGACGTGGCCTCCAGCACGGCGCCCTCGACGAGTTCCACGTCCTCGATGTTGAAGTAGGTGGCCCCCTCGTCGGTGAGGACTGTTTGGCTGTAGTAGTCCAGAGGGGTCTTCATCAGGGAACTCGACAACCACGTACGCGCCATGGGGGCGAGGGCGAGGAAGAAGACCCCGAACGCGACGAGAACGACCGCAACGGTACGGCGCATGTGCCCTCCTGGGCGTATGAGAGTCCAGATCTGGAACTGGGTCTAGTGGAACTAGGTTCAGTTCCGGGTAGAGTACTGCCCAGTAGGGAACGACGTCACCAGGGCGTGTCGAAATTTTTATAACACGTTCTAGTGAAACGCGTTCTGGATCCTCCCCTACCTGGAAGGCCCATGGCGCCCCATCCCTCCGCGCCCGAGGACCGCGACGTGCAGGTCCCCTCCCGGAGCGCCGATCCCCGGCTGCTCCTCCCGCAGGTCGACGGCCGCCACGAGGCCCTCGACGGCATCCGCGCCACGGCCGCCCTGATGGTCCTGGTCTTCCACGTCGCCGCCGAGACCGGTGAGGCCCTGGCCCCCGGTGTGCTCGGCGGGCTGCTGTCCTCCCTCGACCTGGCCGTGCCCCTGTTCTTCACCCTCTCCGGCGTGCTGCTGTACCGGCCCTGGGCCCGCGCCGCCCTGGACGGTGTGCGCGGACCGCGCGCACGCACCTACCTGTGGCGCCGTGCCGCACGCGTGTTCCCCGCCTACTGGGTGGTGGCCGTGGCGGCGCTGCTGGTCCACTCCCAGGACGAGCTCGGCTCACCGCGGTACTGGGGGGAGGTCCTCACCCTGACCTTCCCCTTCAACACCGACCCCCCGTGGCTCGGCACCGGCCCCCACGGGCTGGGCCAGATGTGGAGCCTGTCGGTGGAGGTCAGCTTCTATCTGCTGCTGCCGCTGCTCGGCCTGGTGCTGGCCCTGTGGGCGCGCCGGGGCCGGGACGTGGACGCCCGGGGCGGACGCCTGCTCGTCGGCCTGGCCGTGATGGCGGTGCTGGGCCTGGTCGCCCTGGTCCCGCAGTTCCATCCCGAGCAGCGCGCGTACATGCACACCTGGCTGCCCCGGGCGGCGGGCCTGTTCGCGGCCGGGATGGCACTGGCCGTGCTCTCGGAGTGGGCGTGGCGCGAGCCCGGCGCGGACGGCCCGGTGCGCCGCTTCTGCCGGACCGTCGCCGCCTCCCCGGGGGTGTGCTGGCTGCTCGCGGGCGGGTTCTTCGTCCTCAACGCCACCGACGCCGCGGGGAGCCGGCTCGTCGGCTCGGGCGACATCTGGACCTCGGCGGTGCACTCGCTGACGGGGATCGGGTTCGCGTTCTTCCTGGTCGCGCCCGCCGCTCTGGCCCCGCACCCGGCCTCGGCACCGGTTCCGCTGCGCCGGGCCGCCGCCTGGCGGAGCGGGCGGTGGATGGAAGCACTGCTGCGGCACCGGGTGAGCCAGTTCCTCGCCCGGATCTCCTACGGCGTGTTCCTGTGGCAGTTCATGGTGCTGTACCTGTGGCGCGACTTCACCGGGCAGGAGGTCTACACCGGGTCGTTCTGGCTGGACGTGGTGCCGGTGACGATCGGAACGGTACTGCTCGCCATGGCGACCCACCGGTGGGTGGAGAAGCCCGTCCGGCGCTGGTCCCACCGGTTCCTCCGGTAGGGAGGAACGGCGCCCGGAACGTGCTCGGCGGGCACGCCGCACTCCCCTAGTCCCCGGGGCGGCCGTCCTCCTCCGACACCCACGGGTTGCCCTCCACGGTCGGCGCCATCCCGCCCACCGACACCCAGTTCAGGCACAGCCCGCCCCGGTCCTCGGGCTCCTCGGGCAGGAACACCGCCAGCCTCTCCCCGGGCGCGCCCACCGGCACGTGCCAGGTGCCGTTCTCCGAAGCGGCGGGCAGGTCCACCTCGATCCAGTCGTCGCCGAGCGCCACCACCACGCCGACGTCCTCCTCGGACGTGTAGCCGAGGGTGGCGACCTGGGTGGAGCCGCCGTGCGCCCGCACCGGCCAGGACACGAGCCCCTCCCAGGGCTCCAGGCAGTCGTCCTCCGGTCCGGGGGCGAACATGTCGCTGCCGTCGGAGGGCCGGGCCGGGACCAGGTAACCCGCGTCGTTGAACACGTAGGCGGTGTCGGACTCCTCGGGCTCGGTCATCCGCCGGGCGACCTCGGGCGGTGCCAGCGGCGTCAGCACCCACGAACTCAGGCTGCGCGGGCCGTTCCACTCCAGGACCACGTCCTCCGGAACCGGGCGCGCGTACAGGCCGCCCTCCTCCGGAACGTCCGCCAGTGACGCCCGCACCGTGTCCAGGTACCACTGGAGGCGGTCGCCGCTCAGGGTCTGCGCGTAGGCGTGTGTGGAGTAACCCGCCGCCGCCGCGTACACCACCGTCGCCAGCACCGCGGCGGTCCGGGCGCCGCGCCGGGGCCGCCTCCGGTAGGGCGCCGCCCGCGGGGCCGGAACCTCCCCCGCTCCGCCGACCAGGGCACGCGCCCTCTCCTCCCGGGTGGGCAGGTAGGCCAGGGCCAGGCACAGCGCGAACACCAGCGCCGCGTCCGCCACGTACCGGGGATCCGTGGCGGCCACGTCCTGGAACCGGCCCCGCGCGATGATCGTCGGGACGATGTCCACGACCACCACGTAGCCCAGCAGCAGCGTCCACGCCCGCCACGCCCCGCGCCGCATCCGCAGGCTGACCAGCACGATCACCGCGAACACGGCCCAGGCGCCCAGCACCACCACACCGCGGGGGTCGACGAGGCCGCCCGCCGGGGTGACGGGTCCCCACTCCAGCGGGCCGCCCAGGGCGCCGACCGGGAACACCTCGGTGAGCAGCCCGCGCAGCATCGCCAGCGCGGGCCGGCTCTCGGGCACGCCCGCGCCCTCACCGCCCTCCTCCACCCGCATCCGTGCCAGGTAGAACACCGCGTAGGCGGCGAAGAGCACGCCCATCGCCACCCAGAACGGCCGGTGCAGCGCCCAGGCGCGGCGGGCACCGGCGACCGGGCCGCCCGGGTAGAGGTGTGCGGCGGCCACCGCGAACAGCACCGGCGGCAGGAACACCGCCTTGACCGTGAACAGCATGCCGAACACGACGGCGCCGCCCGCCCACCAGATGACGCGCTGGTCACCGGTGCGCAGGTAGCGCACGGTCCACAGCAGGGCGAGCGCCAGGGCGAGCTGGAAGGGGACCGCGTTGAGCGCCGCCGACCACCAGCCCAGGACGGGGACGGTCAGCGGGGCCAGCACGTACACGGTCAGCGGGACCAGCAGTGCCCAGCGGCGGCCGAACAGCTCCCACAGCAGGCGGAGGAAGACCAGCATGGCGGCGGCCTGGAGGACCAGCATCGAGCCCGCGCTGATCCACCACTCGTAGGGCCAGAACGTGGTCTGGAGGTAGACCAGGAACAGGGCGCCCGGCATCAGGTGGCCCTTGTG
Organism: Nocardiopsis quinghaiensis; assembly: GCF_008638365.1. GTDB lineage: Bacteria > Actinomycetota > Actinomycetes > Streptosporangiales > Streptosporangiaceae > Nocardiopsis > Nocardiopsis quinghaiensis. The sequence goes on from NZ_ML703343.1 coordinate 60,288, forward strand.
GAGGGAGAACAGGTAGTCCGGCCCCAGGTCGCTGGCGTGGGCGTTGGCGAAGAAGAGGTAGTCGTCCTCCACGAAGTAGGCCTCGCCGAGCACGTAGAACCTGAGCCCGACGGCCACCGCCACCAGCAGCAGCCCGGCCAGGACCAGGCGGTCGCGCGCCAGGCGGCGCGCGGTGGCCAGCGCCGCTCGGGCCAGCTCGCCGAGGCCGGGGCCCTGTTCGTCGGGCTCCTCGACCGGACGGCGTACCCTGGGCGGCCTGTCCGGGCTACCGGCGGGTACCGCCGCCGGGGTCCCGGTACCGGGGCCGTCGTGCCCACTCTCCGTGGGAGGAACAGGCGACATCGATTTCCCTCCCGCCGCAGAGGTTGGCCAACCCGGAAGATGGGTGCCAGAATACAACACGTTCCACTTTTTCCCTGACCCTTGTCGCAGGCTGTTCAGGCCCGCACACCCAGAACAGGAACACGATACAGAACCGTGTCCCGCCGGGGTCGTGAGCACCGTGGAGGTGATTGCCGGTGGGACTCGAACAGGTCCGCCGCGACTGGACCCGGCTGGGTTCCGCCGAGCCCCTGTGGGCGGTGTGCGTGGATCCCGGCAAACGGGGCGGAGGCTGGGACGACGACGAGTTCCTCGCCTCCGGACGGGCCGAGGTCGATCCGTCCGTCGCCCGCCTGGAGGAGCTGGGCATCCGTCCCGGGGGCGGCCGGGTGCTGGACTTCGGATGCGGCGCGGGACGGCTGTCCAACGCGCTGGCCGCGCACTTCGACGAGGTCGTGGGGGTGGACATCTCCGCGCCGATGCTCGCGGAGGCCCGTCGTCTGGACCGCTCCGGAGGCCGGATCAGGTTCGAGTTGAACGAGCGCCCGGACCTGTCGATGTTCGGGGGCGACTCGTTCGACCTGGTCTACACCGACCTGGTCCTGCAGCACCTGCCGCCCGACCTGGCCGAGGGCTACGTGCGCGAGTTCGCGAGGGTGGTGCGCCCCGGCGGGGCCATGGTCCTGGGCGTGCCCGAGTCCGAGCGGCGCACCTTCAAGGGAATGGTGTTCCGGTACGCGCCGTGGCCGCTGGTGGCCCTGGCTCAGCGGACGCTGCTGCGCTACCCGGCGCCGATGCGGATGCACACCCTGCCCGCCGAGCGCATCGCCGGACTGGTCCCGGGCGGCCGGATCGCCGCCTCCGACGAGTACTGGGGCGGGGACCACTGGCGCCACCTGCGCCACTACGTGGTACTGGAGGACGCCGCGTGACCGGTGAGGCCGCCCGCGCCGACGGCACCGTCCCGTTCCGCGCCACCCTGGGCCGCTCGGTGGGACTGTTCGCCGCCTTCCGCGGGGAGCAGACCGACCCCGCCCGCTTCTACGGCACCCTGGCCCGCGACACCGTCGCCCAGCTGCGCTCCTACACCCCCCTGGACGGCAGGCTCGTGGTGGACGTGGGCGGCGGTCCCGGCTACTTCGCCGACGAGCTGCGCGCCGCGGGGGCACGCTGCCTGTGCGTGGACTCCGACGCCCACGAGATGACCCTGCACGGCCGTGAGGCCGACACCCACGGCGTCCAGGGCAGTGCCCTGGAGCTGCCGCTGCGCGGTGGTTCGGTGGACGTGTGCTTCTCCTCCAACGTGCTGGAGCACGTGCCGGACCGGATCCGGATGGCCGACGAGATGGTGCGCGTGACCCGGCCCGGCGGGCTGGTGTACCTGTCGTACACGCTGTGGCTGTCCCCGTGGGGCGGGCACGAGACCTCCCCGTGGCACTACCTGGGCGGCGCGTACGCGGCCGAGCGGTTCGCGCGGCGCCACGGGAGACGGCCCAAGAACGACTTCGGCCGCACCATGTACGCCGCCCACGCCAAGGAGATGCTGCGCTGGACACGCGGGCGCTCCGACGTGGACGTGGTGGACGTCCGCCCCCGTTACCTGCCCGGGTGGGCCAAGCCGGTCGTGCGCGTGCCCCTGCTGCGCGAGATCGTCACCTGGAACCTGCTGCTGGTGCTGCGCAGGCGCTAGTTGTACTGACCTGAGAGGTTAGGTACGCGCATGGCGGGAGGGCCGCTGATCGCGGTGTGGAACCGGTGGTGATTGTAGTGATGCAGCCATCCGGTGAAGGCCTCCCGCCGTTGGGACTCGGACGCATA
>NZ_VWVU01000041.1 GCF_008638365.1 Nocardiopsis quinghaiensis
CGCGGCGGAGGTGATGGAGATCCCGCGGTCCTGCTCCATCTCCATCCAGTCCGAGGTCACACCCCGGCGGTCGCCCTTGCCGTGCACCGCCCCGGCGGAGGAGATCGCCGCGGCGTGCAGCGCCAGCGCCTCGGTCAGCGTGGACTTACCGGCGTCGGGATGGGAGATCACCGCGAACGTCCGCCGACGGGACGCCTCACGCGCGACCTCTGACTCCTGCTTGGTGGCGCTCGCCGTGTCCACACTCATTTCCGCTGTCCGCTCCACCTCGTATGCTGCCCGGTTACCGGCTCCGTCCAGCCTACGCGCGTCGTGGCGCCGACGGACCGCGCGGGTCGGCGGGCGCGAAGGTCCCCCGGGCCCGGTCCTCAGAAGCCCTCGGGGTCCTGGACGGCGGCGCCGATGCGGCGGAGCAGCTCCTCACGGCCGGTGCCCCCGGGGTAGACCGCGACCAGCACGTGGTCGCTCCGGGGTTCCCGCTCGGCGTGCAGCATCGGCTCGGCGGCCCGGCGGACGAAGTCCATGGCCTCGTCGAAGCCCGCCCACACCTCGCGGCTGTCCTGCTCCGGACGGCGCAGCCACCCCCGCAGGACGTGGTTGTGCGCCGAGATGAGCGACGCGGCCGCCACACCCGCGGCCAGGGAGCGGCCCTCACCGCCCCCGCGCCGGGCCAGGTAGCTGCTGAACGCGGCCTGGTAACGGGCGGTCATCGCCACCTCCCGGTCGCGCAGCCGCGGATGGGCGCGCACCAGGCGGTAGCGGGGCACCGTGATCTCCGGGTCGCGCAGGTATCCCTGGAGCACCAGGCGAGCGGCGGAGAAGACCGAGGTCAGCGGCTCGTCCGGGGATGCCTCCAGGTAGCGGACCACGGTGGAGAACAGCTCGTCGTGCTCGGCGAAGAGGATGTCCTCCTTCGAGCCGAAGCGGCGGAAGAGGCTGCGGCGGCTCACACCCGTGGCGGTGGCGATCTGGTCCATCGTCGTGGCGTCGAAGCCGCTCTCGGTGAACAGCCGCACCGCGGCCAGCACCACCTCGCGGATGGCCGCACGCGGCTGGCCGCCTCGGCCTCCCGACCGTTCCATGGGTCCGCCCCCTTCGCGCCGACATCCCGAAGCTATCCGAATCCGTCGGTGTACTTCGCCCTTTCCACCCCCTATTCTGACACCGGATGCCACAGAGAGGCACGCAGTGCCAAACACCGAGGGGCGACTCCCCCGGGGAGGGAAGCAGATGAGCGACTTCGACCTGTTCAGGACCACCGAGGACCACGAGGAGCTGCGCGAGGCCGTGCGCTCCGTCGCCGAGGGCAGGATCGCCCCGCACGCGGCGGAGGTCGACGAGAAGAGCGCCTTCCCGCAGGAAGCCCTCGACGCCCTGGTCGCCACGGACTTCCACGCCCCGCACATCGCCGAGGAGTACGACGGCGTGGGCGCCGACGCCCTGGCCACCTGCATCGTCATCGAGGAGGTGGCCCGCGTGTGCGCCTCCTCCTCCCTGATCCCCGCGGTCAACAAGCTCGGCACCATGCCGCTGGTCCTGGGCGCCTCCGAAGAGGTCAAGCGCCGCTACCTGCCCGAGGTCGCCGGCGGCGAGGCGATGTTCTCCTACGGCCTGTCCGAGCGCGAGGCCGGCTCCGACACCGCGAGCATGCGCTCCCAGGCCGTTCCCGACGGCGACGGCTGGGTGCTCAACGGACAGAAGTCCTGGATCACCAACGCCGGGGTCAGCAAGTACTACACGGTGCTGGCCGTGACCGACCCCGAGGGCGCGCGCGGCCGCAACGTCTCGGCGTTCGTGCTGCACGCCGACGACGAGGGCTTCAGCCTGGGCGAGCCCGAGCGCAAGCTCGGTATCAAGGGCTCCCCCACCCGCGAGCTGTTCTTCGACAACGTGCGCGTTCCCGGCGACCGCATCGTCGGCGCCCCGGGCGAGGGCCTCAAGATCGCCCTGCGCACCCTGGACCACACGCGCGTCACCATCGGCGCGCAGGCCGTCGGCATCGCCCAGGGCGCCCTGGACCAGGCCGTGGCCTACGTCAAGGAGCGCAAGCAGTTCGGCAAGCACATCGCCGAGTTCCAGGGCATCCAGTTCATGCTCGCCGACATGGCGATGAAGCTGGAGACCGCGCGCCAGATGGTCTACGTGGCCGCCGCCAAGTCCGAGCGGGGCGACGACGACCTGCCGTTCTACGGCGCGGCCGCCAAGTGCTACGCCTCCGACGCCGCCATGGAGATCACCACCGACGCCGTGCAGCTGCTGGGCGGCGCGGGCTACGTGAAGGACTTCCCGCTGGAGCGCATGATGCGCGACGCGAAGATCACCCAGATCTACGAGGGCACCAACCAGGTCCAGCGCCTGGTCATGGCCCGCCAGCTGCTGAAGTAGACCGGTTCACGAGGCAGGGCGCCCGTCCCCTCCCGGGACGGGCGTTCGGCGCCTCGGATCAGAGCAGGGCCTCGCGGGCGAAGCGGGCCAGCGGGATGGGATCGCGCTTCAGGGCGGCGCGCACGTCCTCGGTGACCTCGGCGGCGCGTCCGGCGACGGCGGCGGCGAAACGCTCGTTGAACGTGTCCACGTACCGCTCGCCCCACCCCCGGTCGGTGGCGCGGAAGTAGAAGCCCGCCTCGTCGACGGCCTTGAACCGCCACACCGGGCTCTCGGTGCCCCTGGTCTGCCTGACCATCTCGCGGAAGGTGAGCGCCTGCGGACCCGTGAGCGTGTACTCCCTGCCGCTGTGGTCGTCCAGCAGCGCGGCCACGGCGGTGTCGGCGACGTCGCGGGCGTCCACGAAGCTGATCGCCGTCTTCTTCCTGACCGGCAGTTCGAGGCGGCCGTTGCGGGCACGCGCCATGCTGGCGAACGTCCCCTCGGTGAAGTCCTGGAAGAGCCAGTTGGACCGCAGCACGGTCCACTGGTCGAACAGGCCCTTGGCCCGCGACTCGGCGGCGCGCTGGTCGGAGTCCGACGGCGCGTGCTCGGTTCCCATGGCCGTCATGACCACGGCGTTGCCGACCCCGGCCCCCGCCGCCTTCTCCAGGAATCCGGCGACCCTGTTGCCCAGGGCGCTTCCGACCGGCGTCACCACGAAGACGCTCTTCACGCCGTCGAGGATCTCGTCCCAGTTGGAGGTGTCGGTCCAGTCCAGACGCGTCTGTGAGGTGCGGGACGCGCCCGTCGCGGGCAGGCCGCGGCTCCTCAGTTGGGTGAGGACGCGTCGGCCCACCATTCCGGTGGCTCCGGTGACCAGAGTGCTCATCGGTCCCAAGGTACCGACACGCGGTACCCGACCTGACACGAACCGCCCGGGACACCGCGATCGCCGGACCGGTCCGTCCCCGGACGCGGCCCCTCCTCAGGCCCGGCTCCGAGGCCGCAGCGCCTCCGTCCCCAGCACCAGGGCGGCCCCGGCGGCGGCCACACCGAGGTTGGCGAGGACCTCGTAGCCCTCGAAGAGCGCCACGTGGGGCACGACGAACCGGTTGAACGAGTTGAGGACGACGCCCAGGAACGGCTGGGCCCAGAGGTGGTCGACGGCACCGCTGACGCCGACGAGGAGGAGCAGGACTCCGACGCCCTGAATGACCTTGCGCATACCCGCGACACTAGGCGGCGGCCTCCCCGCCGCACATCGGCCGTCCGTCCAGTCCTCCCGGCCACCCGTACGACCATCGGACCGCCGCACGACCAAAGCATGACACCCGGTGGCCTCGGTGGGGCCCGCGTGGCCGGACGCCTCCTCCCCGTCCGGAGGCGGACGTAGACTGCCCAGCGATGAACGCCATGTCCGTTCCGCGTCGGCGCGGTGCGCGCGACTGGATCGTGGACTCCTCCGCCTTCCTGCTCGCGCTCCTCTTCGCACTGGTGAGCGCCGCCGAACTCCCCGACTTCCCCGCCTCCGAACCCGTCCTGCCCGTCCTGCCCGTGTGGCTCAAGGCCTCCGACGCGCTCCTCACCCTCCTGGGCTGCCTGTCCCTGTGGTGGCGCCGCCGCTGGCCGGTCCAGATCGCCGTCGCGCTCGTCCTGTTCTCCGCCGTCTCCGGCCTGGTCGCGGGCGCCATGCTCATCGCCCTGTTCACCCTGGCCGTGCACCGGCCGCCCCGCACCAGCCTGGCGGTGTACGGACTGAGCGTGGGCGCCGCGTTCGTGAACTCCGCCCTGTGGCCCGACCCGCACGCCCCCTTCCTCGTGCTCTTCCTCCTGGGGGCGGCCCTCCAGGGCGCCGTGACGGGGTGGGGGCTCACCGTCCACCACCGGCGCGAGCTGGTGGAGTCGCTGCGCGACCGCGCCGTGCACGCCGAGACCGAGGCGCGGCTGCGCGCCGAGCACGCCCAGCACCAGGTCCGCGAGGCCATGGCCCGCGAGATCCACGACGTGCTCGGGCACCGGCTGTCCCTGCTCAGCGTGCACGCGGGTGCCCTGGAGTACCGTCCGGACGCCCCCGCCGAGGAGGTGGCCCGTTCGGCGAAGGTGATCCGGGAGAGCGCCCACCAGGCCCTCCAGGACCTGCGCGAGGTGATCGGGGTGCTGCGTGCCCCGGTCGGGGAGCTGCCGCAGCCGACCATGGCCGACCTCCAGCAGTTGGTGGAGGAGGCCGACGAGGCGGGGGCCCGTGTGGAGTTCGTGGAGGAGTACGGCGGAACGGTTCCGGATCGCGCCGGCCGCACCGCCTACCGGATCGTCCAGGAGGGGTTGACGAACGTGCGCAAGCACGCCCCGGGCGCGGACACGCGCGTGCTGGTCAGGGGAGCGCCCGGCGACGGACTGGTGGTGGAGGTGCGCAACGGGCCCTCCTCCGGGCCCGCGCCCGCCGCCGCGGGAGGGGACGGGCGCGGTCAGGGCCTCGCCGGTCTCGCCGAACGGGTGTCCCTCGCCTCCGGACACCTGGAGCACGGCCCGGACTCCGGTGGTGGCTGGCGGTTGTCGGCCTGGCTACCGTGGCCGATTTGACTTCCTCTCTTGCCTGGAGACAGGAGATTCCGGAACCACCTACCGGTGGTTCGGGGCCCTGGCCCCGTCACGGGTGGCCCCGTGGCCTTCCTGTCTCACCGCCGGTCGCCCCGTCCGGGAGGACTCCCGTTGAGGTCTCACACCAGCTCCGCAGGCAAGAACCGCCAGCCCGGCGGCTTCGAGGTTGTTCGCCGCGTTCACATCCCGGTCATGAGTGGCCCCGCACCTCGGACAGGTCCACTCGCGCACGTTCAGCGGCAGCCACGCGTGCACGTAGCCGCACCCGGGCGCCGAACACAGCCGGGAAGAGGGAAAGAACCGGTCGACCACGACCAAACCCCGTCCGTACCAGGCGCACACACCCGAACGTGCGCGAGAGCTCGGCCGCCTGCGCATCATCGGGGTGGAAGCGGTACTTGAACGCCCGCTTCACGGTCTTGCCCGCCATGGGTCACAGCGCAGTAGTCGCCCTGTGGTCATGTGAGGGAAAGTGACAAGAAAGCGACAGGAAGGAGAGGGCGTTTCCTCCTCGCCCTGAAGGACGGGGTTTCCACGCCCGACAACCAAATGAGCGAGACGGAGCGCGGGCGGATCGGGGTCGTGATCGTCGACGACGACGCGCTGGTGCGGGTCGGCCTGGTGATGATGATGGGCGGTGCGCCCGACATCAGGGTGCTGGCCGAGGCCGAGGACGGCGGCGCGGTGCTCGACCTGGTGCGGCGGCACTCCCCCGACGTGGTCCTGATGGACATCCGCATGCCCACGGTGGACGGGCTGACCGCCACCGAGCGCCTGCGCGCCCTGGAGAGCCCGCCGGAGGTGTTGGTGCTGACCACCTTCGACGCCGACGAGCACGTACTGCGCGCCCTGCGGGCGGGCGCGGCCGGGTTCCTGCTCAAGGACACCCCTCCGACGGAGATCGTGGAGTCGGTGCGCCAGGTGTCCCGGGGGATGTCGGTGCTGTCCCCGACGGTGACGCGGCGGCTGATCGACCGGGTGGGCGCCAACGACCACGGCGAGCGGGCCGACCGCGCGCGCCGGCGACTGGCGGCGCTCAACGGCCGGGAGCTGGAGGTGGCCGTGGCGGTCGGCGAGGGGCGGTCCAACGCCGACATCGCCTCGGCCCTGTTCCTGAGCGTGCCGACGGTCAAGACGCACATGTCGAACATCCTCACCAAACTCAGGCTCAACAACCGGGTCCAGGTGGCGCTGCTGGTGCACGACGCCCGGCTCCTGGACGAGAGCGGCTGACGCACCCGTTCGGCCCGGCCCGGCTCGACCCGGCCGCATACCGCGTACCGCTCCGGCGCGGTGCGTGGTGCGTGGTGCGCGGCACCGTTCTGGGTAGTCGGGAAGGGACTCAGGACCCGGCACGAGGGGAGGACGCGGTGTCCCAGGCGTGCGACGGCGACGACTACACCGGTGTGCTCGACGCCGTCATGGACAGGGTGCGGCCGCGCGTCGGTGAGGGGAAGGTCGCCGGCTACATCCCCGAACTGGCCAGGGTGGACCCGGACCAGTTCGGCATCGCGGTCGCCACGGTGGACGGTGACCTGTACCGCGCCGGCGGCCGTGCCGACACGCGCTTCTCCATGCAGAGCGTCACCAAGGTGTTCACCCTGGCCCTGGTGATGAGCGAGTCCGGCGGCAGCGTGTGGGGGCGGCTCCACCGCGAGCCGTCGGGCACGCCCTTCAACTCCCTGTACCACCTGGAGTTCGAGGAGGGCGTCCCGCGCAACCCGATGGTCAACCCGGGCGCGCTCATCGTCACCGACCAGCTGCTGACCGACACGGGGGACGCCTCCGGCGCGCTGCGGGAGCTGCTGCGCACGGAGGCGGACGCCCCCGACCTGCGCCCGGACGAGGTGGTCGCGCGCTCGGAGAGGGAGCACGGGGACCGCAACCGCGCGCTGGCCCACCTCATGGCGAGCTTCGGCACCATACACAACCCGGTGCCGGACGTGCTGGAGCACTACTTCCGGCAGTGCTCGGTCACCATCAGCTGCGAGGAGCTGGCCAGGGCGGGGCTGCTGCTGGCGCGCCACGGCAGGCGCGCGGACGGCTCCCAGATGCTCAGCAGGCCCGACGCGCGCCGCATCATGGCGGTGATGCTCACCTGCGGCACCTACGACGCCGCGGGCGAGTTCGCCTACCGTGTCGGTCTCCCCTGCAAGAGCGGGGTGGGCGGCGGCATCCTCGCGATCGTGCCGGGGAGGTGCTCGGTGGCGGCGTGGGGCCCGGGCCTGGACGCCAAGGGCAACTCGGTGACGGCGGCGCTGGCCCTGGAGGCCTTCACCGACATCACCAACTGCTCGGTGTTCTGACCCTCGGTCGTCGTGCCCGGGGCCCTCAGCCGGCGGGCTCGAAGCTCTGGGACATCCGGTCCAGCAGCGCCCGGTTGGCCTCGGGGTCGTCGTTGTCGGCCACCAGGAACAGGGCGTAACCCTTGTTCTCGGTGTGGAAGCCCCGGTTGACGCCGTGCATGCCGCCGTTCTCGAAGGTGAACTCCCAGTCGGCGGCGCTGACGTAGTCCCCGGCCCAGTCGGCCTCCACGTCCTCGATGCCGATGAGCTCGTAGCCGCCGAAGTTGCCCCGGGCGGAGGGTTCCAGGGAGCGCCAGTCGTCCCCGGCGTCGGGGCCGGGTGCGTCGGTCTGGTCGACCAGCAGGTACCCGCCGTCGGGGTTGTGGAAGTAGACCATGTGGCCCCGCCGCTCGGTCTCCCAGTCCTCGGGGACGTCCACGGAGAACCCGCTGGAGTCCTCGTGACGGACCAGGAAGTCCCACCTGTCGTCCTCCTCGCCATCCTCCTCGCCGTCCTCCTCGCTCGGCTCCCCGGACGGCTCCCCGGACGGCTCCCCGGCCTCGGACTCCTCCTCCTGGGGGTCGGCCTCCCCCTCCCCGCCCTCGGGCCCGGAATCGACGGCGGCCTGCTGCCCGGAGCCGTCGACGAGCCCGGCGCCGGAGTCGCCCGGGCGGTTCATGCTCACCAGGACACTGGCGGTGGCGCCCACGACCAGCAGCACGAGCACGGCCGCGACGACCAGCAGCGTCCTCCCGCGGGACGCGGTGTCCCCCCTCCTGCGGGGGACGGCGGACGGCGGTGTGGAGGCGGCCCGGCCGGAGTCGGGCTCCGACGCGTCGGGACCGGTGCCCGGGGCCGCCTCGGCGCCGCTCGCCTCCTCCGGTTCCTCCGCGGGATCCGGTTCCTCCGTCGACTCGGTGACGGTCAGGGTCGGGGCGACCGGCGCCGGGGGAGTCCCGGCACCGTCCCGGACCTCCCGCAGGAGGGAGCGCACCTCACCGACCGACGGCCGGTCCTCCGGGCGCTTCTCGCACAGGGCCTCCAGGACCGGGCGCAGCGAGCCCGCGTTGGCCGCCTCCGGAAGGTCCTGGGTGACGATCGCGGTCAGCGTCGCCATCGGGGTCGGCCGGTCGAACGGCAGCGTGCCCTCCACCGCCTGGTAGAGGGTGACGCCCAGGGCCCACATGTCCGAGGCCGGAGTGGCCGCGTGCCCGTGCGCGACCTCCGGGGCCAGGTAGCTCGGAGAGCCGATCAGCAGACCGGTGCTGGTCAGGTGGGTGGCACCGTCCAGGTGGGCGATGCCGAAGTCGGTGAGGACGGCCCGGTCGTTCCCGGCGATGAGCACGTTGCCCGGTTTGATGTCTCGGTGCACGATGCCCCGGGCGTGTGCCTCGGACAGGCCCGCGGCCATCTGCTCGCCGATGGCGGCGGCCCGCCGGACCGGCAGTGCCCCGTCGTCGCGGATGAGATCGCCCAGGGAGGGGCCGCGGACGAGCTCCATGACGATCCACGGGCGGCCGTCCTCCTCGGCCACGTCGAACACGGTGATGATGGCGGGGTGGCTGAGCTGCGCCGCGCTGCGCGCCTCGCGCAGCATGCGGGTGCGCAGCACCTCGACCTCGTGTGCGGGCAGGTTCGGCGGCGTGGTCAGCTCCTTGACCGCGACCGGCCGGTCCAGGAGGGTGTCGGTGCCCTGCCATACCCGCCCCATGCCACCGGCGCCGATGACCTCGTCCAAGCGGTACCGGTTGACCAGGAGACGACCGGGGTCGGCTTCCGAGCTGTTCATGAAGGCGCGGTTCCTCTGCGGGGGAAGTGCGGTGTGGAGTGTGGGGCCCGGCCCGGGGGCGGGAGGGTGCGTGGGCGGGAAGGGGCACGGGCCCGCCGGGCGGACCCGAACCGTTAGTGAGTCTAGGGGGCGTGTCCGGTGGACAATCGTCCCGCCGCATGACGGACGGCACCCACCGAACACACCCTAGAAGTCCGCGACCACTGGTGGCGCTGACCGCCACGGTGATATGTCTGTGTTCTCGGCATGTCAGATCCGCCCAAGACCCCCTAAATGCACATATCCCGCCGGAAACACCGCAGGACGCCGTTCCGGCGGGACCGAGGGCACCGGGCGTGTCCCGCCCGGGGAGCGTCACCCCAGGCGTACGGGAAGGGCCTCCACCCCCGAGCCGATGATCGACGGCAGCGGGACCAGCTCCTCGTCGGCCACCGCGACGTCGAGCCCGGGGAAGCGCCCGAACAGGCGCGGCAGCGCTTCGAGGGCCTCCATGCGGGCCAGGCCCGCGCCCAGACAGTAGTGCCGCCCGTGGGAGAAGGTCAGGTGCGAGGTGTCCTCGCGGGTGACGTCGAACAGGTGCGCCGTCGGCCCGTAGCGCTCCTCGTCGCGCCCGGCCGAGCCGTAGCCCATCAGCAGCGGCTCACCCGCCGGGACCGCCACCCCGGCCAGCTCGACGTCCTCGGTGGTGTAGCGCATCGGTACGAACTCCCCCGGCCCGTCCCAGCGCAGGACCTCCTCCACGGCCCTGGACCAGTCGACCTCTCCCCGCAGGACCATGTCGAGCTGGTCCCGGTGGCGGGCCAGCGTCCGCACCGCGTTGGCGATGAGGTTCGTCGTGGTCTCGTAGCCCGCGCTGATGATGAGCACCAGGCTCCAGACCAGCTCGTCCTCGCTGAGCCTGTCGTCCTCGTCGCGGGCGGCGATGAGGGCGGAGGTCAGGTCGTCGCCCGGCTCGGTGCGCTTGGCCGCGACCAGCTCGGTGAGCACGCCCCACATCTCCATGAAGGTGGTCGTCGCCTCCTCGGGCGTGACGCTCTGGTCGAAGAAGACCCCGACCAGCCGGTGCAGCTTCGGCCGTGCCTCCGCGTCCAGCCCGAACAGGTCGCTGATCACCGTCATCGGCAGCGGTTGCGCCAGCAGCGCCTTGAGCTCGACCACCCCGTCCGTGCTCGCCGCCGCCTCGGCCTCCATCCGGTCCAGCAGCCCCTCGGCGGTGGCGGCGATCCCCTCGCGCATGTGCTCGATCCGGCGCGGGGTGAACGCCTTGGAGACCAGCCCGCGCAGGCGCGTGTGCTCCTCGCCGTCGCTGGTCAGCATGTTCTCGGCGATGATCCAGGAGATCAGCGGCCAGTCCGGCGGGACCTCACCGGCGTTGAGGGCACGCCAGTGCCTCTTGTCCTTCCGCACGCGCTGGTCGGCCAGGACCTCGGTGACCGCCGCGTGCGTGGTCACGACCCACGCAGCAACCTCACCAGGAAGTTCGACAGGGACGACAGGCCCGAGCTCACGGAGGTGGGCTGCCTGGGCTCGGAGGTTTCCTGGCGCGAGTCGGACGGGCTCCACGGTGTTCCTTCCACGGGGTCGGAGGGCTGGCGGACCTGCGGGGCGAACTCGACGGGGAGTTGGACGGGGATCCAGGACAGGGCCGACAGCTGCCAGCGCAGCTGCTCCGGCGGAACGGCCACGCGGAGCCCGGGGAGCCGGCCGAGGAGCACGCGCACCGCGATGATGGCGATGGTGGTGGCCTCGTCGCGCGCGGGGCAGCGGTGCGGGCCCGCGCCCCAGGCCACGTGCGCCCGGTTGGTGCTCTCCTCCATCTGCTCGGCGTTCTCCCTCACGAAGAAGTGGTTCGCCGCGGCGAAGCCCAGCAGGACGGGGGAGCCGGCCCCGATCACCCTGCCGTCGCCGACGGGCACGTCCACCCGCGGGTAGATGGCCGGGTAGTTGGTGATCGGCGGGTCCTGCCACAGGACCCGGTCGAGGAGGTCGTTGAGGGCGGTGTCGGAGAGGGACGCCGAGCCGTACCCGGTCAGGGCGGGGTCGTTCAGGGCGGCCCGCAGGGACGCGGCGATCAGGTTCGAGGTCGGCTCGTTGGCGGCGGCGATGACGAGGAGGAGCTGCATGATCACCTCCTCGTCGCTGAGGGCGGCGCGGTGCTGGATCAGCCGGGTGGTGAGGTCGTCGCCGGGCTCGCGGTGCTTGTCCGACACCACCTCGGACAGGGCCCGCTCGGCCTCGGCGTTGGACTTCTCCGCGTCCACGCCCTGCCACAGGTTGCGCATGGCGGTGACGAAGCGCAGACCCTGCTTCTCGTTGAAGCCGAAGAGGTCGTTCATCACCAGCAGCGGCAGCATGCGTGCGTACTCGTTGAGTGCGTCGGCCCGCCCCCGCTCGCAGAACTCGTCGATGAGCCGGTCGGCGTACCGGCTGGTGATGCCGCTCAGGTGCTCGGGGTCGACGGCGCCGAGGCCGTCGGTGATCGCCCGCCGGTAGCGCTGGTGCTCGGTGCCCTCGACGAACAGGGCGTTCATACGCGGGGCCATCATCGGCAGCAGCGGGGAGTCCGGGCTGACCCGCCCCTCGGTGAAGTCCCGCCACAGCCTGGCGTCGTGGCTGAAGGTGGTGGTGTCCCGGGACCAGGAGATGAGTGTGGCGTAGTCCGTGACCAGCCATCCGTGCACTCCCGGTTCGAGCTCGACCGGGACCACCGGGCCGTGGTCGGCGCGCATCCTGGCGTACACGGCGTAGGGGTCGGGGTGCGGTTCGCTCTGGTACAGCGCGGCGCGGGGGCATCCAGAAGACACGGTGAACCTCGGCTGGAACGGTCGGGTACGGGCTGGGGCCGTCCTTCACGTGGGGGGTGGGAGCACGACCCCGGGGGGTCCGGGACCGGTGCGCGGGGTTTTCCGGGCAGGATCCGGCCGAACGGTCCACGGGCGCGTGCCCGGGCCGTACGACCTCGCGTAACCCTAGCGGCCCGCCCCGGCGGGGCGCGAGACCCGTTTTCGCGCCCTTCGCGGGGCGACCGCCCCCATCTGCCGCTTCGCCGCCGAATTTCGCGGCCCCGGCGCGGACGGGACGACGGCGCCGCCCCCGTCCCGGGACCAGGAGCGGGGGCGGCGCCGTCCGGAGGGGTGCCGGGCGGCGCTTCAGGAGGCCCGGACGGCGTCCTCCGCCGCCAGCGGACGGAACCGGCGCAGCCGCTGGCTGTTGCTCACCACGAACACGCTGGAGAGGGCCATCGCCGCACCCGCGAGCATCGGGTTGAGCAGACCCGCCGCCGCCAGCGGCAGCGCCGCCGCGTTGTAGGCGAAGGCCCAGAACAGGTTCCCCCTGATCGTGCCGAGCGTGCGGCGCGAGAGCCGGACAGCGTCGGCCGCCGTCCGCAGGTCGCCGCGTACCAGGGTCAGGTCGCCGGCCTCGATGGCCACGTCGGTTCCCGTGCCCATGGACAGTCCCAGGTCGGCCTGGGCCAGGGCCGCCGCGTCGTTGACGCCGTCGCCGACCATCGCCACGGTGCGGCCCTCGGCCTGCAGCCGCCTGACGACGTCGACCTTGTCCTTGGGCAGGACCTCGGCGATCACCTCGTCGACGCCGACCTCGGCGGCCACCGAGCGGGCCACGGCCTCGTTGTCACCGGTGAGCAGGATCGGGGTGAGGCCCAGTTCGCGGAACCGGCGTACCGCTTCGGCGCTGGTGGGCTTGACGGTGTCGGCCACCACCAGCACTCCCCGGGCCCGGCCTTCCCAGCCGACGGCGACGGCGGTGCGCCCCTCGGACTCGGCGTCCTTGAGGGCGGTGGCCAGCTGCCCGGGCAGGGGCGTCCCGTGCTCCTCCAGCAGCGCGACCCGGCCGACCAGGACGGCACGGCCGTCGACGGTCCCCCGAACACCGAGGCCCTCGACGTTGGCGAAGCCCTCGGGTGCGGGCAGGGCGCCCACCCGGTCGGCGGCGCCGGAGGCGATCGCCCGGGCGACGGGGTGTTCGGAGGCGTTCTCCAGCGCCCCCGCCAGGCGCAGGACCTCCTGCTCGTCCTCGCCGTCGGCGACGGTGACGCCGGTCAGCGCCATCCGACCGGTGGTGACGGTGCCGGTCTTGTCCAGCACGACGGTGTCCACGCGGCGGGTGTTCTCCAGGACCTCCGGGCCCTTGATGAGGATGCCCAGCTGGGCGCCGCGCCCGGTGCCCACCATCAGGGCCATGGGCGTGGCCAGGCCGAGGGCGCAGGGGCAGGCGATGATGAGCACCGCGACGGCGGCGGTGAAGGCCGCCGCGGCGGGCTGGCCGATGGCGAGCCAGAAGCCGAGCGTGCCGAGCGCGATCAGGATGGCGATCGGGACGAAGACCCCGGACACCCGGTCGGCCAGGCGCTGGACCTCGGCCTTGCCGCTCTGGGCCTCCTCCACCAGACGCGCCATCCGGGCGAGCTGGGTGTCGGATCCGACCCGGGTGGCACGCACCACCAGGCGTCCGCCCGCGTTGACCGTGGCGCCGATGACGGGGCTGCCGGGCGAGACCTCCTCGGGGACGGACTCGCCGGTGAGCATGCTCATGTCGACGGCGGAGGTGCCCTCCTCCACGGTGCCGTCGGTGGCGATCCGCTCACCGGGCCGGACGAGGAAGCGGTCGCCGGCGACGAGCCGGTCCACGGGCACGAGTTCCTCGCGGGGCGAGGGGCCGTCACCGCGCAGAACGGTGACCTCCTTGGCGCCGAGTTCGAGCAGGGCGCGCAGGGCGTCTCCGGCACGGCGCTTGGAGCGCGCCTCGAAGTACTTGCCGAGGAGGATGAAGGAGGTGACGCCCGCGGCGACCTCCAGGTAGATGTTGCCCGCCCCGTCGCTGCGGGCGATGGTCAGCTCGAACGCGTGCGTCATGCCCGGCGCCCCGGCGGTGCCGAGGAAGAGCGCGTACAGCGACCACAGGAAGGCGGCCGAGACCCCGAGGGAGACCAGCGTGTCCATGGTGGCCGTGCCGAGCCTGAGGTTCTTCCACGCGGCCACGTGGAAGGGCAGGGCTCCCCAGACGACGACGGGCGCGGCCAGGGCCAGGGAGGCCCACTGCCAGTAGGTGAACTGCAGCGCGGGGACCATGGCCATGGCGATGACGGGCACCGAGAGCACGAGGGAGACCATGGCACGGTTCCACAGTGCCCGGACGGGATCGTTCGGGTCGACGGCGGTCTCGGCCGTCTCGGTCCCGGTCCGGGGCACGGTGGCGGTGTAGCCCGCCTTCTCGACCTGTGCGACGAGGTCCTCCACCGGGGTGGGCGTTCCCGCGAAGGAGACACGCGCCTTCTCGGTGGCGAAGTTGACGGTGGCGCTGACGCCGTCGAGCTTGTTGAGCCGCTTCTCGACCCGGTTGGCGCAGGCGGCGCAGGTCATCCCGCCGATGGCCAGCTCGACCGGCGCGGTGCCGGTCGGTTCCGCCGTGGTTCTGCTGGTACTCATTGACCCCTCCCGGGTGTCCCGGAACTCCTGGTGCCCGTCGGCGTCCGCCGCGGTGTCCCGCCCCGGCGCCCGGTGACGGTCCGCCCCGGACGCCGGGGCGGACGCGTGCGCGGGACCCGGGGCGCGGGCTTCGCGGCCGCGTCCGTGTCAGTCACGGACCTCGTATCCGGCCTCGTCGATGGCGGCGCGGACCGACCCGTCGTCGACCGGGCCTTCACTGGTGACGGTCACCTTCTTGCCGTCGAGGTCGACCTCGACGTCGGTGACTCCCGTGACCTCGCTGACCTCCTCGGTGACAGCGTTGACGCAGTGCCCGCAGCTCATGCCGTCAACGGTGTAAACAGCGGTGGTGGTGGCAGCCATTTCGCCTCCTGGGGCATGTGTGGTGTGTCTGTCGTTCTGGGACCGGTCTCCGATCACCTCAACATACCCCTGAGGGGTATGCATTTGTCAAATGCCCGACACGGGACCGGGCCCCGCCCATACGGGAGAACTCCCAGAGCAGGCACCCCTCGCCGTCTGGCACGGGAGCCGGAGGCCCCGGTCGCCACGGTACCCGCCGGGGGTACCTCGCGGAAGCGACCACTCCGGACACGGTGAAGGCCCCCGCACGTCGTGCGAGGACCTCGGAGACGATCCGCCCCGATCCCGGTACCCTCCCCCCGTTCCATGGTCGGCGGGAGACCCGCCCTACGGATCCGGAGGGGGGAGAGAGGGAGAACCGCGGGGGCGGGGGACCACGGGGAGGGGGGAAGCCGGTGCGGTTACTCGGCCTTCAGTTGCAGGCGCGCGACCACGCGCTCGCTCACGTGGTGTCCGTTGAGCGTGAACCCGGCCCGCTGGAACATCTCCACGGTGCCCGTGTAGACCTCCGCGCTGGGCGCCCGGCCCCCGGCCGTGTCCATCGGGTAGGCCTCCAGGACACGGGCCCCGTTGGCACGGGCGTACTCGACCGCCCCTTCCAGCAGGCGGCTGCCCAGGCCGCGTCTGCGCCGCCGGGGCGGCAGCCAGAAACAGACCAGCGCCCACACACCCGGCTCACGGGGATCGGCCGGACGCAGGGACCGCGACCGCGACAGCCGGATGAAGTCCTCGCGGGGGGCCACGGAAACCCAGCCGCACGGGCCGTCCTCGTCGTAGGCGAGCAGGCCGGGTATCCGGCCCTCCAGGGTCAGCCGGCGCAACTCCTCCTTGTTGTCCGCCCCGCGCGTCGAGCGCTCACAGGAGGTACTCGCCGTGTGGTCCTTGGCGCGCCTGCGGAAGAACGTGCACCAGCAGTGCCCGTACGCTCCGGTCGGTCCGAACAGGTTCTCCAGGTCTTCCCACCGCTCGGCGGTGGCGGGCTCGATTGAGACGATGGACATCGGACTCCCTCGACGAGACACACGGGCCGCCACAACTGTGACCCAGCACACTAGCGATTATTCGCCGTGACCGAAAGAACACAGATAGACGAAAACGCCTTACTTGGCGGGTTTCGTCACCGAAAGCCGTGGTTTGGGAAACCCGTGGGGCGGAGGGCACACGGCCCTCCGCCCCGTTCAGCCGATCGGTCCGAGCCGGATCAGGGCGAGACCTGGTTCGCCTTGTCGGCGGGATCCGCCTTCTCGGGGTCCCAGCACTCCACGCCGCGCACGCCGGGCAGCCGGTCCCGCGTGAACACGGGGTCGATGCCCTGGCGCCGCTGGTCGGTGTAGTCCTTGAGCAGCCGCGCCGCGATCGCCGCCAACGGTGTGATGGCGATGAGGTTGATCAGCGCCATCATGCCCATGGTCGTGTCGGCCAGCGTCCAGACCAGGTCGATCGAGCCCAGGGCGCCCAGGAAGCTGGCGACGAGGAAGACCACCTTGTAACCGACGAGAACGCTCTTGTTGCCGGTCAGGTACTCCAGGTTCGACTCGCCGTAGTAGTAGTTGCCCAGCACCGACGTGAACGCGACCAGAACGATGATCAGCGTCATGAGGTGCAGCGCCCAGGGACCCAGCTGGGAGGTCACCGCGAGCTGGGTGAGGTCGCCCTCCAGCTGCTCGCCGGTGCCCTCCTGGTAGGAGATGAGAATGATGAAGGCCGTGATGGAGCAGACCACGAGGGTGTCGAAGTAGACGCCCAGGCTCTGCACCAGGCCCTGCTTGGCGGGGTGGGTGACCGAGGCGCTGGCCGCGGCGATCGGGGCCGAGCCGAGCCCCGCCTCGTTGGAGAACATCCCTCGGCGCACACCCTGGATGATCACCGTGGCCAGGCCGGCGGCGGCGAACTCACGGATACCGAAGGCGTGCTCGAAGATCAGCGAGAACATCTCCGGGATCAGCTCGTAGTTCATCGCCAGGATGACCAGGCCCATGACCAGGTAGATCGCCGCGAAGGTCGGGATCAGGGCCTGGGCCGTACGCGCGATCCGGCGGACACCGCCGAAGATCACCAGCGCGGTGAGCACGACGACCGCGGCCCCGACGATGGCCGACAGCCACACACCCGAGCCCCCGCCCAGGCTCGCGGAGGAGTTGGCCACGGCACCGGCGATGGTGTTGCTCTGCACCGCGTTGAAGACCATCGGGAAGGTCATGATGAGGACGACGGCGAACAGCACGCCCATCCAGCGCTGGCCGAGGCCGCGCTCCATGTAGTAGGCGGGGCCGCCCCGGTAACCCGTGGAGTCCCGGACCTTGTAGAGCTGGGCCAGGGTGGACTCGATGAAGCTGGTCCCGGCGACGACGGTCGCCATCAGCCACATCCAGAAGACGGCGCCCGGGCCACCGAGGGAGATGGCGACCGCCACGCCGACGATGTTGCCGGTACCGATGCGGGCGGCGGCCGAGATCATGAACGCCTGGAGCGACGAGACGGCCCTCTTGCCGTCCGGGGCGATCTCGGGCTGGCTGCGCAGCACCCGGAACATCTCCGGGAACATGCGGACCTGGACGACTCCCGTCCTGATGGTGACGTAGAGGCTGACCGCCACCAGCAGCGGGATCAGCACCCAGGACCAGAAGAAGTCGTTGTTGAACGTGCCGATGGCCTCGGTGATGCGTACACCGACGCCGGGCGTCGCGTCTGCGATTAACACGGGAACGGAACTCCTTGCTCCAAAGAAGGACAACCGCCCTCACATACCCGTGAAGTGCAAGAAGTCACCACCCAGAGCATGCTGTAGTCGGATGGTGATGCTCCCGTTACGGCACTCGCCCCGCGGGTCGTCCACGGGCCTCCGCGGACGTCTCCGTGGATCAGCCCTCGTGGACCAGGTCCGTGTAGGACGGGTGCCTCTTGATGTAGGCCTGGGCGAACGGGCAGATCGGCACCACTTTGAGTCCGCGTTCCCGGATGTGGTCCAGGGACTCGCGCATGAGGTGGCTGCCCACGCCCCGGCCCTCGAAGGCCGAGTCGACCTCCACGTGCGGCAGGGCGTACACGCCCTCGTCGATCAGGTGGTAGGCGCAGAATCCCACCACCGTCCCGTCGGCGCTCACCTCGTAACGTGACCGCTCCGGAACGTCGGTAACCGTCAGGTCCATGGCACTCCCCTGCTCCCTGCGTCCGCGCACGGGTGTGCGCGTGAGCCCAATGCCCACGTTCCCACACATATCCCTCGCACACACCCCGGGAGGCGCCGGCCCCGGACGACGGGGGCGACGGTACCGACCGGTTCACGGGCCCCGCGACCGCCATACGGGGATCACCGTCCGCCGAGGTAGGGATCGGTGGCCCCGCCCGGACAGGCCAGTGCCTCGATGTCCCATCCGGCCAGCCCCGCACCCGCCCGGTAGGCGCTCTCCATGAACTCCAGCACGGTCGCCTGCGGGTCGGCCGCCTCGCGCGCGTCGGCGTAGCGCAGCAGGGCCAGGTGCCCGTCGCCGCTGGGGACCCACTCGGCCTCGGCCGGGCTGAGCGGCCGGCCGGTGAGCCCCTCCGGCTCGGGCGCGGTGTAGGAGTAGAAGCAGGGTTCGGGGACGTTGTCGTCGCCGAACCAGAACCCGGAGCTGACGACCTCACGCGAGTACGCCTCACGCACCACCTGGCCCGCCTCCCTCGGCTGCGGAACCGTGTGCGAGGAGAAGCGGGTGACCGCGATATCGAAGGTGTGCCAGAAGTGGTGCACGGGACTGGTCTTGCCGGAGAAGCCGGCGGCGAACTCCTCCAACACCATGTTGACCTGGCTGAGCACCTGCCAGTAGCGGGTGGCCTGCTCGGGAACGTAGGTGGCGTGTTCGTGGTCCCGCGCGAACGGGCGGTCGGCGTCGGGCAGGTCGAACGGGTGCGCTCTCGGGATGGTGCCGTCCACGCCCAGGCTGTCCAGCGCGGACTGGAACCGCAGGTAGAACGAGGCCACGCTGTTGCCCTGGAGCGGGAAGGAGACCGTGCCTCCGTCCAGGGACGAGACGATCAACTGGTGGCGGACGAAGTCGAAGTCCACGGTGAAGACCGGGTTGCCGTCCGTCATCCCCATGGGGCGTGAGGTGATCCCGCTGCCGGTGAGGTGGAAGGGGACGTGCCACCAGTGGTTGCGGCGCGGACTGTGGTGCAGGCGCACCTTGCCGACGATCTGCTCGAAGCGGTGCAGGGTCTGCTTGGTGTCCTGCCAGGCGTCGAGGGGGAAGTCCGGGAACAGCTCCATGGTGACGGCTCTCCTTGTCGTACGTGCTGGTGACGGCGGTGTGGACGGACCGCGTCCCCTACGGTTCGCCCCCGGGCCGGTCGGAGGCGGCGGTACCGGTCCGGGCGCCGGAGTCCGTTCCGGCTCTGGTTCCGGGATCCGTGCCGGTCCGCGGCGGGGGGACCTGGAGCCGGTGCACCGGCCCTCCCTCGCCGGGACGTTCGGGCAGGGTCATCCGGACGGCGTCCAGGACACGCGCGTACGGGGTGCCGTGGTCGCGCAGGGCCTCGCCCAGCAGGTCCAGTCCGGGGCGCAGGCGCAGGAGCAGCGCCTCTCCCGTGCGGGCGTCGGCGCGGGCGGCGAACTCCAGGACGACCGTCAGGTGGTCGGGCGGTTCGTCCGCGGGCACCGCCCAGCCCGCCTCGGCGTAGACACGTGCGACCTCGGACGGGACCCGGTCGCACGGAGAGGCGTCGCCGTAGCGGGACAGGCACAGGGACCGCTGGCCGAACACGTCCGCGTAGTGCTCGCACAACTCCGGCTCGGGCGTGGTGGAGGCGTGTTCGCAGAACTCGCGGAGCGCGGTGCGCACCGCTCCCCAGGGCAGTTCGGCGACCGCCCGGGCGACCAGCGGCAGGCGTTCGAAGAAGGCCTGGCCGGGATGGCCCAGCAGGACGGAGGCGGCCTGGCGGGTGACCGCGGTCCGGTGGGCCCTGCGGGCGTCCCGGTCCGCCTCCAGCCATCCGGCGGCGCCGCGCACGCTCCCGCCCGCCGCGTTCTCGTTCGCGCCGTCTGTGGTCGTGCTCATGTCCGCCCCCTCACGCGGTGCGGCTTCCCTGCCGTTGTCACCGCCTCGGTGTCACCATCGGGAAGGAGTCCGCGGGGCGGCCGTCGCCGTCCCGCGGGACCGGGCGGCGTGTGCGCCCGGGAGTCGCTGTGCGGAGGGGAGGACACACTGGAGGCCAGCGGTCACCGCTTCCACTAACGAATATGCCTCTTCTGCGGCGAATGTCACGTATCCCACACCGTCGCGGCCGAGAACGGCCGCATATCAGGAGGGACCCAGGAGGGGCCGGAACCCATGGCGGCGACGGCGGGCGGCCTCGGGGGAGCGTTCGGCGGACACGGCTTCTAGTGGGCCGAGTGGACCGAGTGGGCGATGTCGCGTGCGCGGACCAGTACCGCCGCGCGGTTTCCGACCTTCACCCGTTCCAGAGCGCGCACGCCCTCCGGCAACGCGATGCGCCGGGTCTTGGCGGTCACCACCACCACGGCGCGCTCGGGCAGCATCCGTCCCAGGGACTCCAGGAATCCCCGCATCGGGTCCTCGCCCGGAACCGCGCCCGCCCACTGGGTCATCTCGCCATAGGGCACGTCCGTCACCACCAGGTCGGCGTCCACGGACTCCGCCAGGGAGAACACGTCCGCCACCGCCGAGTCGGAGGGCAGGTCGCCGCCCGTCTCGGCCAGTCCGGCGGCCAGGTCGCGGGCGGCCCCGGCACGCTCCACGAAGGTCACCCGGCCGAAGTCCCGGGCGGACCGGCGCAGTTCCTCCTCACGCTCCACGAGTCCCTCGGCGGTCAACAGCCGCAGGTTGCGCGCGGCCAGGGCGACCGCGTCGGCGTCCACGTCCGAGGCGCGCACGTGGGCGAGGTGGTCCCGGTGCAGGAAGCCCAGCACCGTCGCGAGGTATCCGCTGCCGCAGCAGGGGTCCCAGAGGCGTACGGCCTCCCGGCCGGTGTGCACCATCGCCCGCTGGAACAGCTCACTGGCCAGTCGTACGGGGAAACCGGGGAAGCCCGGGGCGGAGCGCAGCACGTGCCCGCTCGCCAACGCCGAATGGTCGGTCCGCTCAACGGCGTACCGGTAGCTCAACGTACCTCTGCCCTTCCGTACTGGCCGGAGAAAAGCCGAAGGCCCGGTGCCTGTGGACACCGGGCCTTCCTCATGCGGTCCTGACGGGATTTGAACCCGCGGCCTCCACCTTGACAGGGTGGCGAGCACTCCTAACTGCTCCACAGGACCTCGCTGCGGGTACAACTCTAGCGCGACTCCGGAGTACTTCGTACCGGTGGCCGCCTAGAGTGGCCCACAACGTCCCAGAGAAGCGAGAGGAACCGGCGTGAACGAGTCATCGGCCCCCCTGCCGTCGGGACCGGAGAGCACCCGGGTCGACCGCTGGCTGTGGGCCGTGCGCATGACGAAGACGCGCTCGGACGCCGCCCAGGCCTGCCGTGGCGGACACGTGCGCGTCAACGACCGCCCGGCCAAGCCCGCCACCACCGTCAAGGCCGGCGACAAGGTCCGCGTCCGTCTGCACGGGGTCACCCGCATGGTCGACGTGAGCCATGTCATCGTGAAGCGCGTGGGAGCACAGGTCGCGGCCCGCTGCTACGTCGACAACACACCCGCCCCGCCGCCGCAGGCGACCGTGCCCGTCATCAGGCGGGACCGGGGCGCGGGACGGCCGACCAAGCGCGACCGGCGCCTCCTGGACCGGGTCCGCAACGACCTCCACCAGGGGCCGCCCCCTCCGTAGCCCCCGGCGGTGCCGGGCCGTGCTCCGGCGCCCCGCGGCTCCGGTGCCGGGGCCCGGCCGCTCCGGTCAGTCCCGTGCGGAGAGCGGGTGCTCCGCGAGGAAGTCCAGCACCTCGCGCGTGGCCTTGGCCCCGGCCTCGTGCAGGTAGCCGTGGCGCGCCCCGGGCAGGACCAGCAGCCGGGCGCCGGGGACCCGCTCCGCCAGGAGGGCGGCGTTGCCGACCGGGGTGAGGACGTCGTCCTCACCGTGCACGACCAGGGTCGGCGCCCTGACGGCGGGCAGCAGATCCCAGCCGTCGTAGCCCGTGCTCGCGCCGAAGTGCAGGCGCTGGGCGCGCAGCGGCCCGCGCGGCAGGACGCGGGTGACCGTGTCGGGGTGGGCGTCCGCCCACGCGGGGGTGTAGAAGAGCTCGGCGATCATGTCGCGCCCGGCGGCCGTGCTGGCCTGGCGCAGTGCCAGGGTGGACGACCTCGGGCGTTCGACCTCGTTGCGTCCCCCGGGCGCCGTGGATCCCAGGACCAGCGAGCCGAGGCGTCCGGGCGCCGTGGCCGCGAAGGTCTGGGCGACCTTGCCGCCCATGGAGAACCCGTAGACGTGCGTCCGGGTGATCCCCAGCTCGTCCAGGACGGTGAGGGCGTCGCCCACGAACAGTTCGAAGGTGTAGGGCTCGCCGAGGGGCGCCTCACTGCCGCCTGTGCCGCGGAAGTCCATCCGCACGACCCTGTGGCGCCGTGCCAGCTCGGTGTGCACCCCGTCCCACATCTCGTGGTCGAGGGACTGCCCGTTGAGGAGCAGGAGGGGGTCGCCCTCCCCGAGGACGTCGTACCAGATGCGGGTTCCGTCAGGGGCTGTCACATGGCTCACGGACCCGGACACTACCCGAAGAACCACGCATACGACGTGCTCGGTCTCGTCACCCCGGCCGGGCCCGCCCCAGGCCGCCCAGCGCCAGGGGCCACTCGACCGGCCCCTGGCGGTACCGGGCCGAACGGCTCGCGCGACCACTGGCCCGTGAGGTGGCCGGGCAGGTCCTCCATGGTGGTTGTCAGTGGCTACGGTTCTTCGGACGTGCGGACGGAGCCATGACGCCGTTGCCGGTACATCCGGACCAGCCATGTCACCTGGATCCCCGCCGCGAGCACGAAGAGCAGAGCCGCCATCACCAGAAGAACGCCGTTCCGGTTCATGTACGCGGCCGTTCCCGCCAAGGCCATGGCCACCATGGTGAAGGCCGGGCTGATGACCTGCCACCGGGCCATGCGGCCCTGGGGGTCGCTCGCGATGGTTCTCACCTGGCCTTCCGTGGTCGCTGCCGGAGTGGCCCGACGCCGGGCTCCCCCGGTAAGAGCACCCGGGCCGAGCGGTTGGCCCGCCTTCCGAGGAACAGCGCTCCTGGACGGAAGACGATAACGGACCTACGCGCACGCCTCGCTGGACGGCAGGCGGCGGGCGCTGGGGAAGCCGGGACGCGCTCGGCCGGGCCGGTCGCTGTCACCGGGAGTGCGAAAACGCCCGGAGCCAAAGGGCTTCCGGGCGTTGGTGCTGCTCTTGGGGAGTGGCTAGGGGCGGGGTCGAACCGCCGACCTTCCGCTTTTCAGGCGATCACACACACTCCGAGAAAACCGCCTCTGACCTGCTTGTTTGCCTCATTGGAACCAGCCTACCAACAACTTCAGCGCCTATTCAGCGCAACACCACTCCTGAGCAAGCCCGGCGATCAGCGCCCGGCAAGGTCTCTCACCCGGGGTTGCTGTCGTGCCTGACACCGCCTTTGGCGGCGACCCTGGCTGGTCTGAATATGAGACAACAGCAGGCAAGAACGCCCCCAACTACAGATCAATTCATCCGATCTTGACCTGAGCCGCCATAAGCAGCCTGCTAAGTCCTCTTGTGCGTCCTCGCAAAACGTTCACAGCCTGTGGACAATGAAGTGCGATCAACTCCACAAAAAACATCCATGAAGATGGTTCAATTTACACCGCCACTCAGGTAAGGTGAGACCTCAATGCTGCCGATTCAAGATGGAGGCTACGGATGGACACCCCAATATTCGACTGCAACGGAGTGATTGGCGTCGGGTATGAGGGCCTGGACGCCAACGGCTTCATAGAAAAAGTTCAGGCGGAGCAGGTATCTCTACTCGTTGACGTCCGCCTAAATCCCATTTCACGGAAGCCAGGCTTGAGCAAGACCAAGCTCTCCGCCAACCTCAAATCAATCAGCGTCGATTACCTACACGCACCCGCCCTTGGCAATCCAAAATGGAATCGCTCCGGATTCGCTGGCACCGTGGCTGAGCTTCAAGATTCTCGGTCCACATATTCAGATATGCTCGTTTCCCCCGAGGCCATTGAGTGGATCAAGCGGATCGCCAAGGAAGGAGCCGACAGGACTGTTGCTCTCATGTGCTTCGAGGCGAACGAGGAGCGCTGCCATCGCTATGTGACCCTGCAAGCCATCCGCAGGCAGATGTCGCTACTGGCACTCACATAGCCTTGGGATAGTACGTTCCTAGGACTGAGAATGTTTGCTGCCTCTTAGCCTGATTTCCTACGTAGAAGATCGTTTCACGTTCGGCGCCACACATTCTCTGAAAAAAGTTATGATAGATAACTTCTTTCAAGTGATCATCGCCAAGTTCACTGAACCTCCTCTGAAGCGCAACCAATTCCCAGTCAAGAATTCCTTGACGGTGCCCCGCGCATTTGCCTCCCCAGCAGTCGTACTTGTACCAGGCTTTAAACCGGGGTGCCTCAAGAGCCGAACGCGGAACGGTCGATCCAAGCTCTTGCTGAGATACGTATTGATCGATCTTTCTCTGCTCCTGAGGCGTCCACCCAGGATGCGGCTCTATATCTATACCCTTCACGACCTTCGCCCGAATCGCCGCAAGCGATCGAGAGTTTTTTGTGCGCTTCGCTTCAGCGAACATCCTGCACATAGACTCCTCTATATAGTCCGCAATATAAGGATCCCGGGTCTTCCAGTCCTTAAGGTATCCAGATTTGACTATTGATGGGATAACCGGACGCCAACTCTCGGGGCGCGAATCATGTGAATGCGAAGGCCGCGCTTCAAGGTTGATAACTTCGTACTTACGAAAACGGCCGTTGGATTCGAGTTCGCGAAAGTTGATCGGATACAGCCGAATCCAGCCCTGGCTTGCCAAGTCCAACCTGAGCCCAGCTACACAGACAGTTTCCCCGTAGGTGCTTGATGGCTGAGGAGCTGCTTTGACGGTGATGAGCACCTTCATCCGCTCGGGACGATCGCCAACTGGCTTCTCAGGGGTCATCGAGAGGTCTGGTGCGAAGAGGGAAGGCGTACGTTCCTGACCCATGCGGGCTCCTCTCTGGAGACTTCACATCCTAATCTGAACGTTCCCTTCCCAACAGAGCCTGCTGGGCAGTGAAGACCCAGCCACCCGCGAGGTCCCGCTTCACTGGAACCTAGGCGCGGTCACACGGAGCTCTCAGCAATCCAGATGTCCCGCCCCCTCGCTGGCTAGCCAGTGGGGGGCGCTGTGCTCTTCTCTTTTTAGAGAGTAAGGAAACGTAGCCTCCGCAGCCTCCGCACGACGTATAAAAGTGCGTATGACCTCCGGATATAGAGCGGAGGCTGAGCAGAAAGCCCAGCCTCCGCTAGCCTCCGCAGCCTCCGCTCTAGTCTCCGCTAGACCGGAACACGATGCTGGTGCGCTCATCCTCGGAGTCGTAGTGCAGCGGCACCACGATGTCCGCCGCGGGCCCGTGCTGCTGGAGGTCGCTCAGCAGCACCACACCGGCTTTCAGGGTCGGGTTGTCCCCGCCGTGGTAAGCCCACCGTGGCGTCATCCGCTGCAACGCGTGCTGGCGGTTGCGGAGTACCACCGCCGCGTAGGGGGCCGTCAGCACGAACAGGAGGATGGGAAACCAGCGGTACCGACGCTCCCAGGCCGGGCGCGTTGACAAGTCCCCGATGGTCAGGCGCCGGCCTCTGCGCTTGATGCCCGGGGTGTAGGTGGCATAGCACTGGTAGGCGTTGATCTTGTCCACCAGGCGGTGCACGGGCATGGTCGCCCGGTCCACCTCGATGAAGTACGACAGGTCCCACTGGGAGCTGCCTTCGACGTGGACGTAGTCCAGGACGGCGTCGGTGATCAGTGTGGAGTCCTTGAACGACTTGCCGCTGCGGTAGCGGTGGGCGACTTCCGGTGTCCAGCTAAGCGGGCCCAGCGAACGTCCGTGGCGGCGGCCGTGCTCGAGGAAGGCCAGCCCGGTCTCGACGACGGCCAGGGCGTGCTGCTGCAGCGGTCCTTGGGCGCGGGAAGCGTCCATCTGGTAGCTCCGCTCGGGCGCCCCGCCGTGGGCGTGCGCCAGCTCCGTGCCGGCCTGGGTGGTGAACCAGACGTGGTCCCGGCCCTGGGGGCGGAAGACACGGTCCACGAGTCCGTCGGTGCGAAGTTGGGCGAGAGCCTTGCGGAGGTAGTGCGGATGGGCGGCCTGGGGTTGGATCAAGCGTTTGAGCTGTGAAGTGGTGGCGAGTCGGTGATGGGTGAGGTTGATCAGGATCTTGGTTTTGAGCGGGGTCAAGTGGATGTGCTCAGGTGCGGGGGCGGGATGTGCTCGTGAAGGCATGAGGTCCTGTCTGTCGAGTTGGAACCAACAGAGAGGTGCGCGAAGAGGTGGGGAAGGAGTGAGTGTCTTCTACTCATCCACCTGGAGGTGGATGAGTAGAAGATGTCGCCTTGTTGCCGACAGAGCTGCAAGCCTGACTCTGTAGGAGGTGCGGGCTTCTAAGCCCGGAAGAGTGGTTCACCCCTCTGCGAACCCCTCCGGGAGCTGCTCTGCGAGCCTGCCTACGAGTCCTGTCGGCAATACCGTCGTCCTGGCTCTCTCCCCGCTCTCCGAACTCCCCTATCAGCAAGGGGAAGCCCAGACGGAGCCAGCTTGTGACACCCCTGTTTGCCAGACACGAAGGCAGGTTTGCCGGGTGGACAGAGAGGACTGCCGAACCCGGCTGCCCCCAATGGCTAGCTTCGCTTCTCCCGGTTCCTCCAAAACGCGGAAGACGGCGGTGAGCCACGTTGGCACCGCCGTCTTCCGCGTTATCGATCAGGACGCCTCGAAGCGCCAACCCGTTTCCGCGAGGGCTCGCGCCCGCGCCTCCACAACGGCCATACGCGTCACCCTCTCGTCTTCGTTGACGTGCGAGGCTGCTGCCGTGACCTGGCCGGGCCACTTGCGGTAGAGAAGCCCCGTCTCAGATGTGAACCAGCCACGGCTCACACTGTCCAGCGCGAGAAGGAGCCCTGTGTCCTCGGATGCGGGCAGAGCCATCCACCCGCCCAGAGCCAAGAGCAGGTCGCGGCGTACGCACAGCGTGGCCGGGTGCACCGGTGCCCGGAAGTCGTGTGCCTTCCAGAAGTCGAAGACGGCGCCGGCCCCGATCGGCCCCTCCGTCGGATCCCCCTCGAATCCGACCGTGGATCCGTCGGGCATGAGGTCGAGAACTCGCGAGGTGGCCCAGCTGATCCCGGCCATGTCTGTCAGAGCCTTGATGTCCCGAGCGAGCGCGCCCGGTGTCAGCTGGTCGTCGGCATCCAGCACCTTGACGAAGTCGCCCTCCGCCCGAGGCAGCGCCATGGTGCGCGCCATTCCGGCGCGGCCCGGCCGTCCCTGGCCGAAGCTGATGCGCGGGTCGTCCGGGAGGTGGGGCTTGACGTCGTCGGTCTCCCCGTCTTCCTGGATGACCCACTGCCAGTCCCAGCCGTCGGGGAGCTGCTGTTTCGACAGCGACTTGTACGCGTCGGGCAGGAACCGGGCACTGGGGGCATGCACCGCCGTAATGACGGAGATGAGCCTTGTCACGGCTACCACCGCGTCAACTGGGTCGTGAAGAGAGCCTCTGTGCGGTCGCCGGGGAGAATGACCTCGGACCAGTCCACGACCCGGTCGTCCGTGTCGATGGATGTCTTCTGGAGAACCATCACGGCGACGCCCACACTCAACTCCAGCTCCTCTGCTTCTTCGAATGTCGGGGGACGCGCGGTGATGCGCTCTTCGACGCGATCTACCTCGATACCAACGGTGTGGAGCTGGCTCTGTGTGCCCCCAGGCCATGGTTCCTTAGTGTCGTCAAGCAGGTCCGGGTTGGACGCCACCAGCTCATGGATCAGGTACGAGCGCACCAGGTTGAACGGCGCGTGCTCGTCCCTGTGGCGGGTGCGGTAGACGCGTTCCACCAGCTTGGTTCCCACCGGTACTCGGAGGACCTTCGCCAAGGCACCGTCAGCTTTCACCTCCGTGTATGCGGCGCTGAACACGAGGTCGTCCATCGTCAGGCCGGTGTCCCGTTCGGTGGCGCCGGTTGACCCCCGCTCCTCCGCTTCTACCTGGACTCGGTCCTTCTCCCACTGGTGACGCTCGTTGGTACGAACCACCAGGCGGCGCGGTTTGCGGACGAAGTTGCCCCGGCCGTGCTGCTTCTCGATCAGTCCCTCTGCCTGCAACTGCGCCAAGGCCTGCCGCACTGTCGGCAGGCCCTTCGAGTAGCGCTTTGCCAGCTTCGTTTCCGCAGGCAGCTTGTCCCCCGGCTCTAGCTCACCCGCGCGGATCGACTGCCGCAGGTCATCCGCGATGCGCTCGTACGCCTTGCCCGTGACCATCTGGTGCTCACCCATCCTTCGTTGACACGCACAGCCTAGTCCTCAAGAGGTGTTGACAACCGGCCGAGTCACAGTCATAGTTACATCAACTCCTCAAGAGGAGTTGAGGACAGCATCTCTTTCAAGCGGTGTCGTTCTCGATTCATTCCCGTGTTTGGCAGCGACCTCCGCATCACCACAGGTGAGGCATATGGAAGCCCAAAGCACACGAGCTTTGAGAACTCAACAGCGCGCTTTGCCCCGACCCCACCCCGAGCAGACAAGGGGCGGCGAAGGGAAGACGTGGCCACGGCACCCCGATAAGGGTGCGCCGCCCCAGCAAGAGCAGGGGCCGCATGGCATGGCCGCGCCGCACCCCAGGGGTGCCTGTCCGGTCCCAGCTGCTGGCACAACACGGCAGGCGGGACCGGGCGGGGACCACCCGGGTCCACACCCACACAGGAAGGGGCCGACATGGCCAAGGAGAAGAAGAACGTCCAGTCGATCGAGACGAAGGACGGGGTCACCGTCATCACCTACGAGGACGGATCCACCGAGGTCCAGCACGGTGGCGGCGTCGTCCAGGCCGGGACCATCTCCGGCGGAATCCACTTCGGCTGACCCGAACCGAGCAGCACACCCACCAGGCAACACGAACCTCAGGAGAGGGACGAGATGGACAAGAAGTTCGCCAAGTACCTGAAGGACGAGCTCAACCGCCAGGACGAGAACGAGCGTAAGGGCCGCAAGATGACCGGCCAGAAGATCGACTCCCAGGGCTTCACGACCCGCACCTACAGCGACGGCACGACCGAGATCGGCGGCGGTCACCGCGGCTGGATCTCCGACGCCGACCTGTAGCCAGTCCGACCCCACACACCGAGGGGCCGCCTCACTTTCCACGGCGCGGCGGCCCCCGGCCCTCACCTGAACGAGCAGAGAGGTTCTTCCATCATGCCCCAGGCCGACGCTGTCGTCTTCGCCGTGCTAACCGCCGCCAGCTACCCGGCGCACCTGCTGGCCGACCACCCCTTCCAATCCTCCGCCTGGGCCGCCGCCAAGGGCGGCTGCGACCACGCGGGCCGGATGGCGTGCACCAAGCACGTAGCGGTCGTGGTCGCCTTCCAGGCCGCCGCCGTCCTGGCGGTGGTCGCGGTGACCGGGCTGAGCGTTCACCCCCTGGCCGTTGCGGCCGGGCTGGCGCTCACCGCCTGGTCCCACTGGTGGTTCGACCGGCGCTTCACCGCCGCCGGCCTCTACCGCGCGATCGGCAAGTCCGGGTTCGCCGCCCTCGGGGCACCGCGCCCCGGCCACGACGACGCCCCGCACCTGGGCACGGGCGCGTACCGGATGGACCAGGACTGGCACACGCTCTGGATCGCGATCAGCGCCCTGGTGATGGCCTCGTCCGGGCTGATGCTCACCGTGCTCTTCGCCCTGGCCGTGATGCTCATGGTCGCCGCGATCCTCGCCTCCCGTCACGGACGGCGCCGATTCGCCCGCCAGCCCCAGAGCGCCTGAGGGCGTGTGGCGCCTATCCCGCCCCGGTTCTGGGGGCGGGTGTGGGGGACACACGCCCCGCTTCGCCTGTGCCGAAAGGGATCACCTGATGAAGGTCACCGAGACCCTGTCCGTCCGTCCGATGCCCGTCGCCGACGCCGACTTGGTCGACATCGTCGCCACGGCCGAGATGGCGTCCACCAACAGCAGGATCGTGCTCGACTCGCGGCTGTGCCGGGCCGGGGCGATGTTGCAAATCCACCCTCACTTCCGCTCCGAGGCCCGCGACCTGGTCACGGCCGCTGGATACACCACCCGCTTGGTCCAGGGCCGCCTTGTGGTCACCGGCGCGATCGACCAGCTCGCTCTGCTGCGGGCCGAGCGCGACCGACTCACCGCCGAGATCGACCGCCTGGAGACCGAGCAGCTCAGCGCCTGAACACCGCGCTGTTCCCACCGACGACGAAGGCCTCCGCGGGATTGCGCCCCGCGGAGGCCTCCTTACCGAGACCACCCCGTTGAGAGGACTGTCCCGATGCCGACCATTCTGCCGTTCCCGAGCGCCACCCAAACCCCCGCCCCGGCCCTGGAGGAGCTGACCGGCCTGCTGGGAGACCCCGAATTGGCTAGTGAGCTGTTCGCCCCGTTCCTGCCCGGTGAGACCTGGGAGGCCTACGCCGCCCGCCGTACTGCCGCCGCCGACATCCTCGCGGACCTGGTCGGCGACCTGCCCGCCCCGGACGGCGCCCCGTCCGCCCTGGCCGTGAGGAGCGCCGCCTGATGGAGCCGCTCGTCTACGCCGCCGCCGGGGTGCTGCTGGGCGTCCTGGCCGTCACTGTCATCGCCCGTATCCGCCGCACCACACGTCGTGTCCGTGCCACGCTCCGGCGCTGGCGTCGCACCCGGTTGACCCTCACTCACGCCCCGCGCAAGACCACGGCCCGGAAGGGGGCCCGGCGATGAACCTGCTGCTGACGCTCGTGCTCATGACGTTCGCCCTGGCCCTGGTCGTGCTGCTGCTGCGTCACCTGACCGGTGGCCTGCTGCCCGAGCAGGAGAGCGACCTGGCGTTCCTGCGCAACCGCAGGGCGAGGAAGGAGGCCAGGCGGTGACCACCGTGCACAGTATCCAGACGGTCGGCTTCCTGTCCGTCCTGCTCACTCTGCTCTTGGTCCTGGCGGTGGCGCTGCTGCGGTTGGCCGCACTGCCGCTGGCCTGCGCCGTCCTGGTCTTGGACGGGGCCGCCGACTTGGCCTCGCGCCCGCTGTCCCTGCCCGCTCCGGTTCCGCAGGAGGAAGCACGATGAAGTTCCTCAACCGTCGCGGTGGCGATGTCCTGGACGTGGCCGCCGATGTCACCCGCCAGGTCGACCAGGCCCGCAGCTTGGTCAGCATCAGCGACCAGTACCTGCTCAACGACCCGCGCACCAACCCGGCCACCCGGGGCCACGCCGACGCCCTGCGCACCCAGCAGCAGCGCGACGCCCTGGACGCCGAGCACAAGCGCGAGCTGCGACGCACCCGCGTCTCCGACGCCCGCGCCGCCGCTGCCGAGAAGACTCTCGAAGCGATCCAGGCCGCGCGGGACACCACGTCCCCCGGGCGGGCCGTGGCCGAACTGACCCTGACCCGGTCGCGGTACATGATCGGCTGCCTGGTGCTGTCGGTCCTGCTCAGTATCGGATCCGGGATGGCCATCGAGGCCTGGCTGCAAGGACGCCCCGGCCAGTCGCCAGCCGGTATGGGCTACCTGGTCGAAGCCGGGCTCACGATCCTGTCCACCGCGATGATCCTGCTCCGGGGACGTCTGGCCGCCCGCTCAACCGATCTGGAGCCCTGGCAGCGGATCGTGTTCTGGCTGCTGATCGGAGTGCCGCTGGCGGTCAGCGCTGTTCTGGCCACTCTGGGAAGTCCGATCGGGGCGGTCTGCTCACTCGGGGCGGCGGCCTGGTCGTTGGCCGCGTACCTGTCCGCCACGAGCCTGTCCACCGCCATCACCGACGCGCTGGCCGACGTCGACGCCGCCGACGAGTCCGAGTTGCGCCGGGTCGCGATGGGAGACGGCCAGGACCACGAGGAACCAGCGCGCCCGGCGATCTCCGGTGAGCGGTGGCTGAACGAGCAGGGCGATGTGATGGCCGACCAGATCGCGGCGTTCCTGGCCGATCACGACGGCCCCGACGACGGTGTGAGCCCGCTCCCGTCCGGCCCGGACCACGACGGTCCGGCCCCGGGCCAGACCGGTATCCCCACCCGTGAGGAAGTCGCTCAGGCCTGGCGGACCAAGCAGGCTCACAATGCGTCTCGGATTGTGGTTGACCAGCGCGAACACGGCGAGACCGAGACGGGTTCCGACCACGGTGTGAGCCAGCGAACCCAACCGGCTCACCAGGCCCGCCGCGCGACTGGTGAGCACAACCGCCAGCGCGTCGCGGACTACTGGTACGCCCATCCCGACGCCACCGCGGCTCAGATCGCGACCGCGCTGGGGTTGGGTGAGTCCACGGTCAAGCGCCACCAGAGCGCGATCCGCAAGGAGCGGTGATGATCCAGCGTCACCCTCGCCCGGCCGCCTGGTCGCGGCCGACCCCGCCCAGGTTCGACCACACCGCCTGGACCCGGCGCAACTCCGGTCTGAGCCCCCAACAGTGCCAGGCACAAGGCCTGTGCGTGGCCTGCGGGGGCCGGGGCGGCCTGTGGTGGTCCTTCGGAGCTGAGTTCGGCTACACGCCCTGCCGTGAGTGCGCCCCGGCACCGGAGGAAGACCGGTGAGTCCGCAGGACCGCCACAACCCGAAGGTCGAACGCCACCAGGAAGAGACCAGCCAAGGCCTGGCCTGGGTCTACCAGGTGCGCTGCACCTGCGGTGAAGAGTTCGACGAGTACTACGCCAAGCAACTGGCTGAGCAGGACAAACATCGCCACCTGGGCAAGGTAGCCGCTCCGCCTGCTGAACGGTGCCGCGAGCCCAAGAAGCACCGCATGCGCCCGCACGAGCGGTGCGCATTGTGCGCCGGCCAGCTGTCCCTGTTCTGAACACCGTCTTCTCCGACCAGCGCAACCCATGTCCAGGGGTGGTGGCCTCACCGCCAACCGACCCGCCACCACCCCATCTCATCAGAAAGGCACACACCGTGTTCGAGCTGCTCATCCTCGGTCTGATCCTGGCTACCGGTATCGGCCTGGTCGTCTCCGGCCACCGCGACGAGAACCGCTCCCGCTGACCCCGCCCGCTCCCGTGTCTGCCCCGGGCGGGGCAGGCACGCCTAACGCAGGAAGGAGGCCCTATGGCCAGCGGGATTGTCGCCCTGGTCGCGACCGGGCTCGCCATCACGCTGCTGATCTTCGGCAAACGGGGCCGGATGCTCACTCTGACCTCGCTCATCGCGGGGTTGGCCGTGGTGCCCTTCATCGCGCCCTACGCCATCGCCGGGGTGCGCAGTTTGGACTCTGCCACCTTCGACGGGCTGGCCACCCTCATCGCGGTCGTGGCCACGGCCTGGGTGACCTTCGAGCTCAAGGACGGCGGTACCCGCTCCCTGACCCCGTGGCTGGCGCTGCTGGTGCCCTGCCTGTGGTTGGCCGCGTCGGGCCCGTTCATCGGCATCTACGAGTTCGTCCAGGGCGGCCTGGACAGCGCTGAGCAGTTCACCACCGACTTCGACGTCAACGACTACTGACCCATACCCACCACCAAGCGGGCGGCGGCCTCACCGCCAAGATCCGCCGCCGCCCGCACCTCATCAGAGAGGCACCACCAGCATGACCGCCACGAACCCCGACCACGAACCCGACGACACCGAGATCCACGACGCTGAGGTCATCGCCTTCCCCGGCCGTCCGTCTCCGGAAACCGGGGAGAAGTCGGAGGTCGTGGACGCCGAAATCATTACCAACACCGAGGAGCCGGAGGCGCCGGCACCGTCCGCCGAGATCGCAGTCCGCCCTAAGACCCGAACCGTGGTCGTGCCCGACGGAATGCGTACCGCCGCCCACCGGGCCGGGGAAGTCGCCAAGCGCCCCGACAAGCTCGCGTTGGCGGTGCTCAAGCACGAGCTGGTCTACGGCAGCGTGGGCACCGCCCGCGGGGCCGGGCACGTGTGGCGGTGGATGACCGCCGCCGAACTCGACACCCAGCTGGCCGTCAAGCCCGAGCTGGTGCTGACCACCCGCAAGAAGCGCCGCAACGTCGTGCTGACCGGGGCGGGCGCCACCGCCGCCGTCGGGACGGCGGCATGGTTCCTGCTCACCCCGGCCGTGCCCATCATCGCGCTGCTCATGGTCCTCGCGGTCGCCGGCGGCCTGGAGCGACGCCGGGCCGCGTTGGGGGACGCCGAGGCCGGGCACACCGCGTTGGGCGGCTCTCCCTCCGGCAAGGAGGTCAAGAAGGTGTTCGTGGCCGCCAAGCTCGCCAAACAGGTCGACCAGATCCGTGTGGTCGGCCCGGTCACCCGCACCAACGGAGCCTGGGAGGCGACGTTGGAGCTGCCCCCGGGCACCACCTACAAGAACGCCACCAAGAGGCGCGGGGAGCTGGCCGGAGCGATCGGCGTGGACGAGGTCCAGGTCGCCCTGGACCCGGTCAAGGGCCACAACGGCAGGGTGCGCCTGTGGGTGGCCGACGAGGACCCGATGCAGGGCGGCCGGGTGGAAAACCCGCTGGCCACCCGGGTGCCGGACCGGGTGAACTTCTGGACCGACAAGCTCTTCGCCGGGCGCGACGCCCGGGGCCGGGCCGTGGAGTTCAGGATGGTCGAACGCTCCTACATGATCGGCGGGGAGCCCGGCGGCGGTAAGAGCGTGGCCTCCAACAACGTGCTGGCCTGGTTCTTCCTCGATCCCAGGACCCAGGTCTACCTGGCCGACGGCAAGTTCGGGTTCGACCTCATGGTGTGGGAGCCCATGGCCAAGTTCGTACTCACCGACAAGCGGCCCGAGGCCATGATCGCGATGTTGCGCGAGGTCATCGCGGAGATGGACCGCCGCTACAAGATCCTGCGCAAGATCGGCGCTCCCAAGGTCACCGAGGCCATCGCCAAGAAGTACGGCCTGCACCCGATCGTGGTGCACATCGACGAAGTCCAGTTCTGGTCCGCCTCCGGGGACACCAAGGCCGACAAGGAGTTCATGACCGCGCTGGCCGACATCGTGGGCCGGGGCCGCGCGGCCGGGATCATCACCGGAGTCATCACCCAGCGGCCCGCCGCTGAGGTCGTCCCGACCCGGCTGCGGGACATCCTGTCCATCCGGTGGGCGCTGCGGTGCACCACCCCGGCCGCCTCCGACACCATCCTCGGGACGGGATGGGCCGGTCGCGGCTACAGCGCGGCCCTGTTCGAGCCGGACCAGCGCGGCGCCGGCTACATCCTCGCTGAGGGCAGCAGCCCGGTGCAGACGCGGGCGGCGTTCATCGACCCCGACCGCGGGGAGCTCCAGGCCATCGCGGATCGCGCCTGGGCACTGCGCAAGGAGGCCGGGACCCTGCCCAAGACCGATGAGCGCACCGACGTGCGTCTGCTCAACGCGGTCCTGGGAGCGATGGGGGA
>NZ_VWVU01000042.1 GCF_008638365.1 Nocardiopsis quinghaiensis
ATGCCCTGTTCGAACCACGCTATCGCGGTCTCGCGTTGGGAGGGGGTGAGCGTGCTGTTCGCTCTGATGGGACTGCTCCCTGGTCGATGGAACTGGATTTCCAGTCCAACTTCCAGGGAGCAGTTCATGTTCCGGGCCCCTCGCCGTGTTCGGGCGCTTTGTCCTCTGGCCACCAGGTGGTTCCGGCGCTGTCGGAACACGTGTGACCGCCCCCTGTCACATCCGCGTTCGGCTACGTAGCACTTCCGGGCAGACGTTCCCGCACCGGCAAGGTAAAAGCTGGTGACCAGGGCTTGTCCAAAACGTGATCCTGATGCAGGGTCGCAGATAAGTGCCACACGCCAACGCGCTGCCGGAGGTGCCTATGTCGGTAACCCACTCGCCGGAGATCCACGCCAAGCTCATCGAACGCATCCCGGTCGTCACCGGCCGAGACCTCCACGAGTGGTTCGACGCCCTCGACAAAGGACCGGGCCTGGTGCGCTGCCAGGACCGGTCGAACTGGCTCGCCGACGAATACGATCTGCCCCAGTGGTACGCACAGGCCCTCGTGACGGAGTACGACCGCCGCCGCAGGAACCGCTCCATCCCCGCTCCCCGCCGCAGGAGGGCCTGACCCGCGGTCGGCCGCGGCCGCACACGCGACATGACGAAGGGGCCGCCTCCCGGTGAACACCCGGGCGGTGGCCCCTCTCGTACGGGACCCGCGGTCAGCGGCCCCCGCCGTCCGGAGCAGGCTACTCGGAGAACATCGTCTTGATGATCCAGAGCAGGCGCAGGATCTCGATGTAGAGCCAGACCAGGGAGACGGTCAGGCCGAAGGCGAACTGCCAGGCGAACCTGTTCGGGACACCGGCGTTGAGTCCCTCCTCGATACCGCGGAACTCCACGGCCAAGGTCAGGGCGGCCAGGACGACGAACACGATGCCCACGAGCAGGCCCAGCGGACTGGGCTCGCGGATGCCGAGGCCGCCCGAGACGAAGAAGCTCAGGACGAAGTTGACCAGCATCAGGGCGGCGGCGCCGAGCACCGCGTACGTGACGGCCTTGACGAAGCCGTCGGTCACCTTGATGATGCGGAACTTGTACAGGGCGAGCATCACGCCGAACACCGCGACGGTACCGATCACCGCCTGGGTGACGAGAGCGCCGCCAGCACCGGCGTCACCGGTGCTGGCCTCCAGCATGCGGCCGAAGAACGCGGAGAGGCCGCCGACGAGCAGGCCCTCCAGGGCCGCGTAGGCCAGGACGGCCGCGGGGTTGGTGATCTGCTTGAAGGCGATCACCAGGCCCAGGACCAGGCCGCCGAGGGCACCCACGATGGTGAGCACCAGGGCGAGGCCGGGTGCCACACCGAACAGGAAGTAGTTGACGACGCCCAGGGCCGCGACGACACCGAGCGTCATCCCGGTGCGCACGACCACGTCGTCGATGGTCATCGGCTGGCTGTCGGCGCTCTGCACCGGGCCGCCGGGGTAGCCCTGCTGGGGGTAGGGCTGGCCGTAACCCTGCTGGCCGTAACCCTGCTGCTGACCGTAGCCCGGCTGGCCGTAACCCTGCTGGGGATACCCAGTCGGTCCGGCCTGCTGGAGCGCCCGCTTGAGAGCGGGGTTGGAACTCCGCATGCGCATGTCTCGTCAAGGCCCTTTCAACGCGTGGTTCACTGCCCACAAAGTAACGTACGGGCCTCGCACCAGGTTCCGTGGGCATGGTCACCGTTGGGCAACGGGCCTCCCGGATCCCGGCCCCGCCGGGGCGTGTCCGGCGGGACGTCCTACCCGCGTGTGATCAGTGAGCGGGCGAAGAACAGCATGTTCGCCGGACGCTCGGCCAGTCGGCGCATGTAGTACCCGTACCACTCGGTGCCGTAGGGGACGTAGACGCGCACGCGCCTGCCCTCGGCCGCGAGGCGGACCTGCTCGGCGTCGCGGATGCCGTAGAGCATCTGGTACTCGTAGTCGTCCGCGCCGCGGCCGTTGGCCGCGGCCAGCTCGCCGGCGATGGCGACCATGCGCGGGTCGTGCGAGGCCACCATCGGGTAGCCCTCGCCCTCCATGAGCACGCGCAGCGCGCGCACGTACGCCTTGTCCACCTCGGCCTTGTCGCGGAAGGCCGCCGACTCGGGCTCGTCGTAGGCGCCCTTGCACAGGCGCACGCGCGAACCGGCGCCGCTCAGGTCGCGGCAGTCGGCCTCGGTGCGGCGCAGGTAGGCCTGGAGCACCGCACCCACGAACGGGAAGTCCTGGCGCAGTTCGCGCAGGATGCCCAGGGTGGAGTCGGTGGTGGTGTGGTCCTCCATGTCCAGGGTCACCGTGGTGCCGACCGCCTGGGCGGCCTCGGCGATCTGGCGGGCGTTCTCCAGGGCGATCTTCTCGCCGTCCCGGTCCAGGAACTGGCCCACGGCCGAGAGCTTGACCGACACCTCGGCTCGGGAGCTCAGACCGGCCTCGCCCAGCGCGGCCAGCAGGTCCTGGTAGGCGGTCACCGTGGCCGTGGCCTGGACCGTGTCGGTGGTGTCCTCACCCAGGAAGTCCAGGGTGACGTGGCGGTCCCGGGCCAGCTCCCCGACCGCGGGGAGCGCCTCCTCCAGGGTGGAGCCCGCGACGAACCGGTTGACCATGGCCCGGGTGACGGGAGTGCGCTCGACGATCTCACGGCAGGTCTCGGACCTGGCGGCGAGCAGCAGGGGCTTACGAAGCATGGTGACCTCGAAGAAGACGTGCGCGAGCCGGTCGGCTGGCGCGGGCGGGGCGCGGCCGGGGGTGTCCCGGCCGCACCGGTGGGTCAGGACGGGGTCCGCGCCCCCTCAAGGCGGAAGGGGGCGCGGACCCGGCGTCATCCCTGGTGGGGATAGGAGGAGACCGTCGGCGCGACGAACGTCTCCTTGATGGCGCGCGGGCTGGCCCAGCGGGACAGGTTCTGGGCCGAACCCGCCTTGTCGTTGGTGCCGGAGGCGCGGGCGCCGCCGAAGGGCTGCTGGCCCACGATGGAGCCGGTCGGCCGGTCGTTGACGTAGAAGTTGCCCGCGGCGAAGCGCAGCGCCTCGGTGGCCTTGGCGACCGCGGCGCGGTCGTTGGCCAGGATGGCGCCGGTCAGGGCGTAGGCGGAGCCCTCGTCGACGACCTTGAGGATCTCGTCGAACTTCTCGTCCTCGTAGACGTGGACGGCGACGACCGGACCGAAGTACTCGGTGCGGAACACGTCGTGGGACGGGTCCGAGCCCTCGATGATGGTCGGGCGCACGAAGTAGCCGACGGAGTCGTCGGCGGTGCCGCCCGCCAGGATGTTCAGGGTCGGGTCGGACTTGGCGTCCTCCAGGACCTTGGACAGCTTGTCGAAGGCACGGCGGTCGATGACGGCGCCGATGAAGTTGGACAGGTCCGCGACGTCGCCCATGGGCAGTGCCTCGGTCTCGGCGGCGAGGTCCTCGCGGACCTTCTCCCACACCGAGCGGGCGACGAAGGCGCGTGAGGCGGCCGAGCACTTCTGGCCCTGGTACTCGAAGGCGCCGCGCACGATCGCGGTGCGCAGGATCTCGGGGTCCGCCGAGGAGTGGGCGACGATGAAGTCCTTGCCACCGGTCTCGCCGACGATGCGCGGGTAGGAGCGGTAGTGGGAGATGTTCTCCCCGACGCTCTTCCACAGGTGCTGGAAGGTCTTGGTGGAACCGGTGAAGTGCACCCCGGCCAGGTCGGCGTCGTTGAGGGCCACGTCGGAGACGTCCAGGCCGTCACCGGTGACCATGTTGATGACGCCGGGGGGCATGCCCGCCTCCTCCAGCAGGCGCATGGTCAGCTCGGCGGCGAACTGCTGCGTCGGGGAGGGCTTCCACACGACCACGTTGCCCATCAGGGCCGGGGCGGTGGGCAGGTTGCCCGCGATGGCGGTGAAGTTGAAGGGGGTGATCGCGTAGACGAACCCCTCCAGCGGGCGCTGCTCCATACGGTTCCACACGCCCTTGACGCTCAGCGGCTGCTGGGCGATGAGCTCGCGGGCGTAGGAGACGTTGAAGCGCCAGAAGTCGATCAGCTCGCACGCCGAGTCGATCTCCGCCTGCTGGATGGTCTTGGACTGACCGAGCATGGTGGCGGCGTTGATGGTGGCGCGCCAGGGGCCGGAGAGCAGCTCGGCGGCGCGCAGGATGATGGCGGCGCGGTCGTCGAAGGACATCGCGCGCCATGCGGGGGCCGCGGCCTTGGCCGCGGCGACGGCGTCGCGCGCGTCGTCGTGGGTGGCGTTGCGCATGGTGCCCAGGACGGCGGAGTGACGGTGCGGCTGCACGACGTCGATGGGATCGCCACCGCCCATGCGGCTCTCGCCGTCGATGCGCATCGGCAGGTCGATGCTCCGGCTGCCGAGCTCCTCCAGCTTGGCCACGAGCTCCTCGCGCTCGGCGCTGCCGGGCGCGTAGGACAGAACGGGTTCGTTCTGCGGCAGAGGGACGTTGGTCACGGCGTCCATGGGCACCTCCCCAATGAAGAATGTCCCTGAAACAAGCAGGGTCTGGCTGATTCAACGCTCTCAGAGCGGGGCCGTGCGAACCTTGTGGGGCAGGCCACTCTTTGCCCGCCTTATTTGTTCACCAGGACAAAATGGGACACATATGAGTAATGACGCCCCACCCCACGACCCGTTTCCCACCGCTGGCGACAGCTCGTCCGGGTTCGATCCCGGAACCGGCGTCCCTCCTGTTCAGAGCGGAGTCTCCTCCGAGGAACCGACGGGCATCCCTCTGCGGAGGCTGCTGCTGGCGCTCGGCGACCCCGTCCTGGACGTGGCCGCCGCACCGGGCGGGATCGATGTTCGGGTGGACAACGTGGTCATCCTCGATCCGGAGGACCGCCCGGAGGTGCGCGAGGGCGACCTGGTGCTGCTGATCGGTGCGCGGGGGGCCTCGGCGCGGCGGCTGCTCCGGACGCTCGCCGAGCAGGGCGCCACGGCGGTCGCGGTCAAGGCCAGCGGACACGCACCCCAGGAGGAGGTGTTGCCGCCGCCCTCCGGGACGAGGCCGGGCCGGCCCCGTCCCGGCGCCGCCGACGAGCCGTGGGCTCTGCGCACCGAGGCGCAGGAGACGGGGATCGCGCTGCTCTCGGTCCGCCCCGAGGTGCGCTGGGACCAGTTGCAGTCGGTGTGCCAGTCCATCGTGGACGACGCACGGCTGACGGCCTCCGAGGACCTGAGCGAGGCCAGCGGAGACCTGTTCTCCATGGCGCAGACGATCGCCCAGCTCACCGGGGGCCTGGTGAGTATCGAGGACGCCGCGAGCCGGGTGCTGGCCTACTCCAGCGGCGCGGAGGTGGACGAGTTGCGGCGGCTGTCGGTGCTGGGGCGGCGCGGCCCGGAGTCGTACCTGGCGCTGCTGCGCGAGTGGGGGGTGTTCGCCAAGCTGCGCGCCGGCGAGGAGGTGGTGCGCGTGGAAGAGCACCCCGAGCTGGGCATCCGGCGCCGGTTGGCCGTGGGTATCCACGCCGGGCGCCAGCCGCTGGGCGCGATCTGGGTGCAGGAGGGGTCGCGGCCGCTGGCCGAGCACGCCGAGGAGGCCCTGCTGGGCGCGGCGCGCACCACGGCCCTGCAGATGATCCGGCAGCGCACCCAGGCCAGCGCGGGGCTGCGGCTGCGCGAGGACCTGCTGTCGAGCCTGCTGGAGGGGCGCATCGACGCCGGCGCACTGGCCGACACGGTGGAGGTGCACACCGACCGGGGCGCCCTGGTGGCGGCGTTCGCGATGGCAGAGGGATCGGAGGGGACGGGCGAGGAGGGGGCCGGGCGTCCCGACCGGCCCGAGCTTGAGCTGCGCCGCCGCCAGATGGTCGACCTGGTGTCGGTGCACACGGCGGCCTACCGGCGCAGCGCCCTGGTGACCGAGCTGGGCGGACGGGTGTACGTGCTGCTGCCGGACCTGGCGCGCGGCCGTGAGGGGTGGCGCGGGGTGGAGCAGTCGGTACTGGCGCTGACACGCAAGACGGTGTCGGCCGCGCGCGCGGCCCTGGGGCTGGAGGTGCAGGCCGCGGTGGGGGCGCTGGTGGAGCGGCTGGGCGACGTGCCGGACTCGCGGGCGGAGGCGGACCGGGTGCTGGACGCGATGGGACGCGACCTGCACCGGGGTGTGGACTGGGAGGTGGCGACCATCTCCGACGTGCGCTCGCGGGTGCTGGTCAGCGAGACCCTGGCACGGCTGCGGGAGGACCCCTCGCTGCGCGATCCGAGGGTGAGCCGGCTGGTCGAGCACGACCGTGCGGGCGGCGCCGACCTGGTGCACTCACTGCTGGCCTACCTGGAGGCGTTCGGTGACGCGCGGTCGGCGGCCGAGCGGCTGCACATCCACCCGAACACGCTGCGGTACCGGGTGCGCAGGGCGGCGGCGGTGAGCGGGATCGACCTGGGCGACCCGGGCGAGCGCCTGTTCACCCAGCTCCAGCTGTTGATGGAGCAGCAGGGCTCCGAGCGCTGAACCCGGAGCCGTGTTCTCGGGGCCTCCGCTCCGCTTCGGCCCGTGCTCGGACGCCCGCGGAACGGGAGCCTTCGGCCTCTACGCGTACTCGTCCCCCGGGCGCGCGCTCCGCGGCCTCCGGAATCCCGTGGGCGCCCGAACCGCCCCCCGCTCAACAGGTCCCGTCTTCCGTACGGGATGGCGGAGGGCGACGCGGGGCCGGGCGGCGGAACAGGTACTGGTACCCCCGGTCGGACTCGAACCGACACTTGTGACCCTTTTAGGGGGCCTGCCTCTTCCATTGGGCTACGAGGGCGAGCCCATCATACCGGGCGGGTTGATTGCCCACTTTGATTAAAGTTGGCCGGATTGGGACAGGAGAGGACCGGCTTCCCCAAGGAAACCGGTCCTCTCCTGTGCCTGACCGTGCAGCCGCGTCGGTGGGCGTGGCGGGACACCCGGGCGGTGTCAGCTGACCCGGCGCAGGCGGCCGTCCTCGACCTGCGGCTGGCTGGCCTCCTCGAAGGCCTGCCGGGGCTCGGCCATCTCCGGGAGCGCGGCGAAGTCGCGGCGCAGGAGGAAGGCGAGCGTCCAGTCCGAGAGCACGCGCATCTTGCGGTTGAAGGTCGGGACCGCGAACAGGTGGTAGGCCCTGTGCGCGTACCAGGCCATGCGGCCGTTCAGCCGGATCTTGCCGAACAGCTGTGCGGCGCCCTTGTGCAGGCCGAGCCCGGCGACCGCGCCGAGGTTCTTGTGGCGGTAGGCCCTGAGCTCGGTGCCGCGCAGGCTGGCGACCACGTTGTCGGCGAGCACCGGGGCCTGGCGGACCGCGTTCTGGGCGTTGGGCGGGTAGTAGC
Source organism: Nocardiopsis quinghaiensis (assembly GCF_008638365.1). Lineage (GTDB taxonomy): Bacteria > Actinomycetota > Actinomycetes > Streptosporangiales > Streptosporangiaceae > Nocardiopsis > Nocardiopsis quinghaiensis. The sequence continues at coordinate 7,288 of NZ_VWVU01000042.1, forward strand.
CGCCGTTGCCGTCGGGCACCTGGGCGTTGTCACCGCCCGCGAAGACGTTCTCGGCGCCGTTGACGGTGAGGTACTCGCTGGTGTCCAGGTGGCCCTTGGGGCCGAGCGGCAGGTCACTGGCGGCCACGACCGGGCTGGGCTTGACTCCCGCGGTCCACACCAGGGTCCCGGCGTCGAACTCGGCGCCGTCGCTGAGCTTGACGCGCTGGTCGACCGCCGACTCCAGGAAGGTCTTGAGCCGGACGTCGATGCCGCGGCGGCGCAGCTGGTTGAGGGCCTTGGTACCGACCTCGGGGCCGACCTCGGGCAGGATCTTGTCGGCCGCCTCGATGAGGTAGAACCGCACGTCCTCCAGGTCGATGGAGGGGTGGAGGCGGACCGCGTCGCGGACCAGGTCCTCCAGCTCGGCGATGGCCTCGGCGCCGGCGAAGCCGCCGCCGACGAAGACGAAGTTCAGCGCCTTCCTGCGGGTGGCCTCGTCGTCGGTGGAGTCGGCGATGGCGAGCTGGTTGAGGATGTGGTTGCGCAGGTAGGCGGCTTCCTCAACGGTCTTGATCCCGACGCCCCACTCGGCCAGGCCGGGGATGGGCAGGGTGCGCGAGACGGCGCCGGCGGCCATGACCAGGTAGTCGTAGGCGATGGTCTCGGGCTCGCCCGCGTTGGGCTCGTAGCGGACCGTACGGTCGGCCTGGTCGATGCGCACGACCCGGCCGCCCAGGACGCGGGCCCTCTTGAAGACCTTGCGCAGCGGGACGACGACGTGGCGGGGCGAGATGCTGCCGGCCGCGGTCTCGGGCAGGAAGGGCTGGTAGGTCATGTAGGAGTTCGGGTCGATGACGGTGATCCGCGCCTCACCGGACCCGAGCTTCCTCTCCAGCCGCCTCGCGGTGTACATCCCGAGGTAACCGCCGCCGACGATGAGGATGTGCGGGATCTCCGCCTCGTCCCCTCCGCCGTGTACCAGCCGGTAATTCCTGCTCTCGGTCATCGCATATCCGCCCTAACGGTTCCTTGAGTGTGGCGCCCCCTCTTCCCAGGGGCCGCGAGGTCGTCACGGTCTTCGGTCGCCCACGCCGCGGTCGCGGTGGGGTGCCGCCCGGGCCGGAGCGGGTGCTTCGACCCACTTCGGTGGGTGCTTGTGCATTCTTTCACAAGCATCTGCCGACAGAGAAGCTTCACACCAGCCCACCTTTTCACCACTTCCCGCCCCGGACCGATCACGTTTTCGCAGGTCACAGCGGTTGTGAAAGCATTCACAAGGCTCTGTCGGGGTGACACGACTCACCTGGCGAAGCACTGGCGAGGTCCCCGAAGGCCCCTTAGACGAGGCTCCAGGCGACACCGTCGAGGATGTCGTGCTCACTCGCCGTGAAGAAGTCCGCACCCGTGCGGGCCAGCACCCGGGACAGCACCAGCGCACCCGCGCCGATGACGTCCACCCGACCGGGGTGCATGACGCCGATGCGTGAACGCTCGGCGGAGGTCGCCCCGAGCAGTTCCCCGGTGATGCGTTCCAGGTCGGCGGCCCCCACGCGGGCGTGGTGGATGCGCTCGGGGTCGTACTCGGGCAGGTCCAGGGCGATCCCGGCGACGGTGGTCGCGGTGCCCGCGACGCACACGACCGAACCGGCCTCGCGCAGCGGGACCACACGCTCGACCTCGTCCAGCGCGGCCTCGATGTCCGCGGTCGCCGCCTCGATCTCCTTGGCCGTGGGAGGGTCGCCGCGCAGGTGGCGCTCGGTCATGCGCACACAGCCGATGTCCACGGACAGAGACGCGCGGACCAGTTCGCCGTCCGGGTCACCGCCCTCCCCGTCGCCGGGGTCGCCGCCCAGGACGAACTCGGTGGAGCCGCCTCCGATGTCCACCACCAGGAACGGCGGGGACAGCCGGCTCTCCCCGTCCTCGGCCGCCTCGGCCTCGAACTCGGCCGTGGCGCCCACGAAGGACAGCTCCGCCTCGTCCAGGCCGGTGACCACCTCGGGCTCCACGCCCAGGATCTCGCGGACGCCGTCGATGAACACCTGGCGGTTGTCGGCGTCGCGGGTGGCACTGGTGGCGACCATGCGCACCGCGTCCGGCCCCAGCGGGATGCCGTGGGTCTCGATGGCCTCGGCGTAGCCGCGCAGCGCCTCGAAGGTGCGCTCCAGGGCCTGGGGCGCGAACGCCCCGGTTTCGTCCACTCCCTCGCCCAGGCGCACGATCTCCATGCGCCGGTCGACGTCGACCACCTGTACCTCGTCGTCGCCGACGTGGACGACGTCGGCGATCAGCAGGCGGACGGAGTTCGTTCCGCAGTCGATGGACGCGACACCGCTCATGACCCGTTCCCTTCGACGCCCTCGGGGGCGTCCTCGTCGACACACACGCACGGGCCCCTGTCCCACCAGTGCGGCAGTTCCTCCAGCGCCTCGGCGCCGAAGGGGTTGGTCCCCGGCTCCGCGAGCTCGTGGGCGACCAGGGCGTGCAGGCACTTGACCCGGGTGGGCATGCCACCGGTGCTCTGCATTCCCTCGGGCAGCGGCTCGACACCGTCCAGCCGCGCCTGCTCGGAACGCTCGGCGAGGTAGGACTCGTGCGCCCTGGTGTAGGCGGCCCGGAGCTCGGGGTCCCGCCCCAGCCGCTCCTGCATCTGGCGCATGCGGCCCTCGTTCTCCATCCGGCCGATGGCCGAGGCCGCGCGCGGGCACGTCAGGTAGTACAACGTCGGGAAGGGCTCGCCGTTCTCCAGGCGGGGCGCGGTGCGCACCACGTCGGGCAGGCCGCACGGGCAGCGGTGTGCGACCCCGCGCACCCCGCGCGGCGCGCGGCCCAACTGGAGTTCGACGGCGGTGAGGTCGCGCTCGGCGACCGGGGCGGTGCGCCCGGCGGCGTCTACGGGCCCCGGAACGGGCTGATCTGCGGAAGTCATGGCGCACCCAGCATAGGGCCGGTACGGGGTAGCCTGGGCTCGCTCGGGCACGCACCGGCGCCCGTGGCGCCGCCCCGAGGGGTGGCGCGCGGCAGTGGGGCCCGCCGTCGCCGACCGCATCCGCCAACGGTCCCCGCACGGCAGCGGCCCCGTGCCCACCCGGCCGAGTCCACGCCCCGGGGCGTGTTCGTAGGAGGAGCATGCCCACGGGCGAACACCTGGCACCGCGTGGGGCCCGCGCGCCGGGTACCGCGGCGATGGCCGGTGTCGCCGCCTGTGGCGGAGCCGCGGGTGCGATGGCCCGCCACCTGGTGTCGGTGGCCTGGCCGGTCCCGGACCAGGGCCTACCTCTGGCCACCATGGCCGTCAACCTCACCGGCGCCGTGCTCATCGGCGTCCTGGTCACCGCGGTCACCGTCCCCAGGGCCGCGCCGCCGTGGGTCGGGCAGCTGCTCGGCACCGGCTTCCTCGGCGGCTTCACCACCTACTCGGCGCACACCCTGGACATCGGCCTGCTGCTGGCGTCCGGCCGTGTCCTCCCCGCCGTGGCCTACATGGCGCTCACCCTGGTCGGGGCCGTGGCCGGTGCCGCCCTGGGCTCATGGGCCGCGGGGCTCCTGGTCCGCGCACCGAGCGGCGGGAGGCGCCCGTGAGCTGGGAACTGTGGTCCGTGGGCCTGGGGGGCGCCGCCGGCGCGGCACTGCGCTACCTGGTGGACGGGGCCGTCCGGCGGATGGTCTCCGACCGGCTCCCCTGGGGCACGCTCACCGTCAACACCGCGGGCACCCTGCTCCTGGGCCTGGTGTTCGGCATCACGTCCGCGACGGCCGTGCCGCCGCAGGTGTGGGCCCTCGTCGCCGTCGGGCTGTGCGGCGCCCTGACCACGTACTCGACGTTCTCGCACGAGGTCCTCGCACTGGCCCGGAACGGGCGCCCGCTCACCGCGGCGGCCTACGCCGCCGCGACGGAGTGCTGCGCGCTGGCCGCGCTGGCCGCCGGAACGCTCCTGGCCCGCGCGCTCCCCCTCTGATCTGAGGACGGTGAGGGGCCTTCAGAGCCCGCCGCCGGGCGGCGGGCTGTCGGCCTCCTCCACCGAGCGCCACAGGGAGGTGAACCAGGGTTCGCTGGGGCCGGTGTCGGTCTCGGCGTCGTCCTCGGCGTCGGGCCGGGCGATGATGTAGGTGGTCTCGCCGGGGTACTGGTAGTGCAGCCGGACCCGGGCCTCGCGCTCCACGTAGGACTCCTGGGAGAGCTCCTCCTCCCGCTCGCGCAGTTCGCGCACGCTCTCCTCCATGCGCGCCTGCTCCTCCTGGAGCTGGGCGATGTGGGCGCGCTGGGCGACGTACTCGCGCAACGGATAGGCCAGGCTGAGCGCGATCACGCACACCACGAGCGCGAGGATGGCCGCGCGGCTGGTGAGCATGGGCCGCACCCCGGGGGTGCGGCCCGTGCTCGTGCCGACGGGTCCCGTCCTCCGGGCAGGATCACGCCCGGGCCTGTCGGCTTTGGTCGCCTTCTTGGCCTTTGGGAGCTGCTGCTCGGATTCGCGGGACACTGGGGCAGACTAGCCGCGCTTGGCGAAACGCGGGAAGGCCGACACGCCCGCGTACACGGCGGCGTCGTCGAGCTCCTCCTCGATGCGCAGCAGCTGGTTGTACTTGGCGACCCGCTCGCTGCGCGCCGGGGCGCCGGTCTTGATCTGTCCGGCGTTGGTGGCCACCGCGATGTCGGCGATGGTGGTGTCCTCGGTCTCACCGGAGCGGTGGCTGATCATCGCCGTGTAACCGCTGCGCTGGGCGAGGGCGACCGCGTCCAGGGTCTCGGTGAGGGTGCCGATCTGGTTGACCTTCACCAGCAGCGAGTTGGCGGCGTCCTCCAGGATGCCGCGCTGGAGCCGCTCCGGGTTGGTGACGAACAGGTCGTCGCCCACGATCTGGACCCGGTCGCCGATCTCGGCGGTGAGCCTCTTCCAGCCGGCCCAGTCCTCCTCGTCGAGGGGGTCCTCGATCGAGACGAGCGGGTAGGCGTCCACCAGCTCGGCGTAGTAGGCGGCCATGTCCTCCGCCGAGCGCGCCCTGCCCTCGAAGGTGTACACGCCGTCGGTGCAGAACTCGGTGGCGGCCACGTCCAGGGCGAGCGCGATGTCGGTGCCCGGGGTGTAGCCCGCCTTCTCGATGGCCTCCACGATCAGGTCGAGGGCGGCGCGGTTGCTGTCCAGGCTGGGGGCGAAGCCGCCCTCGTCGCCCACGCCGGTGCCCAGTCCGTGGGACTTGAGGACCGACTTGAGGGAGTGGTAGACCTCGGTGCCCCAGCGCACGGCCTCGGCGAAGGTCGGGGCGCCGACCGGCGCGATCATGAACTCCTGGATGTCGACGTTGCTGTCCGCGTGCGCCCCGCCGTTGAGGATGTTCATCATCGGCACCGGAAGGACGTGCGCGTTGGGACCGCCGACGTAGCGGAACAGGGGCAGTCCGGCCTCGGCGGCGGCGGCCCTGGCCACGGCCAGGGAGGCGCCCAGGATGGCGTTGGCGCCGATCCGGGACTTGTCCGGCGTACCGTCCAGGTCCATGAGCGCGCGGTCGATGATGCGCTGCTCGTCGGGGGCGTGGCCGAGCAGCTCGTCGGCGATCTCGTCGTTGACGGCCGTGACGGCCTTGGTCACGCCCTTGCCGCCGTAGCGCTCGCCGCCGTCACGCAGCTCGACGGCCTCGAACTGGCCGGTGGAGGCGCCGCTGGGGACGCCCGCACGTGCGATGGTTCCGTCGTCGAGCAGAACCTCGACCTCGACTGTCGGGTTTCCCCGGGAGTCGAGGATCTCCCGCGCCTGTACTGCCTCGATGGACGCCACAGTCTATCTCCGTCTCTTCGGGTTTCTCGGACCACTGGTTCAGGACCCGACACGAGACTAGCGACCTCACCCCGGGAGGGAAGTGCGCACCCGGCGGAATTGGTCTAGTCCATACCGGATATGCCGGGTTCCGGGGCCGGCATCGCGATGTCCACGGCACGTTCGCGGTGGGCGGGGCCTCCTCCGGGGAGAACAGGACCGAGGCGTCCCGGACGCCGCCGAGGGCGACCACCGCGCCCGTCCGGACGGGAACCCCGTTCCCGGCCCCCGCGAACGGGGCGCCCGGACCGCGGCACGTCACCGGACAGGCGCGACTCCACCGCCTATAGTGCAACCGCGGACTTGCACTCCGGGCCGAGGTGCCCGGCCCGGGCGCTCCGGGCCCCACACGGACGGCAGGACGACAGACGACATGGGCAGCCCCGAGACCGAGTCCGGCCCCGCCGACGGGGCCCTGCCGCCGAGACCCAGGCGCCGCGCCGAACTCGTCCTCCTGGCGGCCGCCCTCCTGACCGCCGCCGCGACCCTGCTGTCGGCGTCGCTGTCCGTCACCGGAGGCCTGGACCCCGCCCCGCTGGTCTACCTGGGCGTGCTCTGCGCCGGAGCGGTCGGCCTGCACACGGCGCTGCGCCTCACCGCCCCCTACGCCGACCCGGTCGTCGTACCGGTGGCCACCGTCCTGAACGGGCTGGGCCTCACCATGATCTGGGTCCTCCAGATGACCGGGTCCGATCCGGGGCACGACAACGCCGACCGGCAACTGCTGTGGACCGTGACGGGCATGGTGCTGTGCACGGCCACGGTGGTGCTCGTGCGCCGACCGTGGCGGCTGAGCATGTACACGTACCTGATCGCGACGGCCGCCCTGCTGCTGCTCCTGTTACCGCTGTCCCCGCTGGGGCACGAGGTGCTGGGCGCCCGGCGGTGGATCCGCCTCGGACCGTTCACCATGCAGCCCTCGGAGTTCGCCAAGGTGCTGCTGGTGGTCTTCCTCGCCGCCTATCTGGGGAGGCGGCGCGAGGTGATGGCGCTGGTCACCCGCACGGTCAGGATCGGGCGCCTCAAGGTGTTCAGCGTGCCGCGCGCCCGCGACCTCGCCCCGATGGCGGTGGGCTGGGGTATGGCCATCCTGTTGCTGGTGGGCACCCGGGACCTGGGAACCTCGCTGCTGCTGTTCGGCACGTTCCTGGCGGTGCTCTACGCCGCCACCGCGCGCAAGTCGTGGGTGCTCATCGGCCTGGTGGCCTTCGCGAGCGGGGCGTACGTGGCGTATCTGCTGTTCGTGCACGTGCGCAACCGGGTGGAGGCCTGGCTCAACGCGTTCGACCCCGACGTGTACGCGCGTCCGGGCGGCAGCTTCCAGGTCGTGGAGGGCATGTTCGCCCTGGCCGGGGGCGGCCTGACGGGCACCGGGTTCGGCGGCGGCTTCGTCCAGGAGGTGTTCGCCGCCGACAGCGACCTGATCCTGGTGTCGGTGGGCGAGAAACTCGGGCTGACCGGGCTGATGGCGGTGCTCCTCCTCCTGTTCCTACTGGCCGAGCGGGGCTTTCGGATCGCCCTGGCCACCCGCGACTGGTTCCTGAAGCTGACCGCGCTGGGGTACGCGTTCCTCACCGCGTTCGACGTGTTCATCGTGCTGGGAGGAGCGACGCTCATCATCCCGCTGACCGGCATGACCACACCGTTCCTGTCGGCGGGCGGATCGGCGCTGACGGCCAACTGGGTGGTCGTGGGACTGTGGCTGGTCATCAGCGAGAACGCTCGGCGGCCCCAGGGGGCGTCCGTCGCCGCTCCGGCGGCGGACGACCCCTCCACCGAGGTGATCCGCGTGCACGCCCCGCCCGAGTCGGCGCGGCGCCGGCGCGGGGACCAGTAGCGCCGGTCCCGTCCCGCGTTCCTCACCTCTCAGGTCGGTACACCTAGGCGTCCCCGGACCTGGTCCAGTAGGCCCGCCGCTCCTCCTCGGACAGCTCGCGGGGCTCCCGTCCGTCGGCTCGGGCCGCGCCCTCGGCCGCGCGCACGCGGGCGTCGAACCGGCGGGCCGCCGCCCGCAGGTCGATCTCGGCGTCACGGCCCCGGTCGCGCTCGGCCGAGACCGCCGCGAAGAGCTCGCCGCCCTCGGCGCCGTCGTCGACCACCAGGTCGGCGGGGAACCCGTTGCGCACCGCCCTCTTCTGCAGCTCGTGGGCGAGCATCACGGCGGGCTGGGCGAACGGCACCCCGTCCAGCACGGAGGTCCGCCCGTCGCCGCCTCCCGCCCTGGCCTTCTCCGCGCGCTCGGCGGCCTTGATGGTCTCCCAGTTGGACCGCACCTCCTCGGTGCCCGAGACCTCCACCCCGCCGAACACGTGCGGGTGGCGGCGGGTCATCTTGTCGACGATGGCGTCGGCGACGTCGTCCACCGTGAACCGCGCCGGGTCGCCCTCGGGGCGCTCGGCGGCGATCGCCGCGTGGAAGACCACCTGCAGCAGCACGTCGCCCAGCTCCTCGCGCAGCAGCGGGAGGTCGCCGTCCTCGATGGTCTCCAGGGTCTCGTAGGCCTCCTGGATCAGGTACTTGGCCAGCGACTCATGGGTCTGCGACCTGTCCCACGGGCACTCCCGGCGCAGGGTGTCCATCACCTCGACCAAGCGCAGCATCCGGTGCCCGACAGGTCGGACGCCGTCCCGTGTCTCGTCCATCACTCGTCCTCCACAGCTCGCGCCGACCGGCCGTCGTGCTCGGGCAGCCAGCCGCCCTCACGCAGGGCGGCCATCACCCGGGCCACGGAATCGGCCGGGTCCACCCCCTCGGTGTCCACCACCAGGTCGGCGTCGTCCGGTTCCTCGTAGGGATCGGAGACCCCCGTGAACGCGGGGATCAGTCCCGCGCGCGCCTTGGCGTACAGGCCCTTGCGGTCGCGGGCCTCGCACACCTCCAGAGGTGTGGCCACGTGCACCAGGAAGAAGTCGCCGAACTCCTCCACCATCGCGCGCACCTCGGCCCTGCCCCTGTCGTAGGGCGCGATCGGCGCGCACACCGTGACCCCGCCGTGCCGGGTGACCTCCGAGGCCACGTACCCGATCCGGCGGATGTTCAGCTCCCGGTGCTCCCGGGAGAAGGTCAGCTCGCTGGAGAGCATGCGCCGCACCACGTCGCCGTCCAGCAGGGTCACCGACCTCCCCGAGCGGCGGATGCCGTCGCACACACCGCGGGCGATCGTGGACTTGCCCGACCCGGACAGGCCGGTGAACAGCACGGTCAGGCCCCTCCTGGTCCGGGCCGGGCGCAACCGCGCCAGCTCCGCGCCCACGCGGGCCGGGGTGAACCAGGAGGGCAGCTCGCGCCCGTGTGCCAGCTCCGCCTCCACCTGCTCGTCGGTCAGCTCGGACCGGGCCTCGCCCGGGTCGACCCGGGTGAGCGGCAACCACAGCCCCTCCACGGAGGAGTAGCGCCACGGTTCGGGGTCCAGCACGGTCAGGGGCGGGCGCTGGGCCATGACCCGCTCGACGTCGGGGCCGTCCCCGTCGGTCACCGCGAGCATGTGGGTGGCACCGTAGGCGGCGGCCACGTGCGCGGCCAGCGCCACCTCGCGCGGCCCCCACGCGCCGCCCAGCACACCCCGGGAGCGGTCGGCGCCGCGGGGCAGCGTGCACACCACGAGGGAGGTGCGCGCGGGCAGCAGGGGCTCGGCGGCCAGTACCGCCGTGGCCATGCCCTCGTCCTCCAGGCCGGTGTCGACGATCACCAGCACCTCGGCTCGGGCGCCGTCGCCGTGTACCTGGCCCAGGGAGTCGGCCTCGGCTCGGATCTGGTGCAGGGCCCGGTGGTGCAGGGGCCGGTCGGTGACCACCGCCAGCAGGGGGCGGCCGGAGGTCTCCAGCTCGCGCTGGGCCCGCACCTCGGCGGGCGAGGGCCGCAGCTCGCGCAGCACACCGTACGTCGGCGGACGCAGCAGGGTCACCACGCCGGCCAGGCGGTGGCATCCCTCGGCGCCCCGCCAGTGCTCGGTCACGGCGAGTCCGGCCAGCGGCGCGCCCTCGGGATCGGTGAGGGTCAGGTGGTCGACTCCGGACAGCTCCGCGGGAACCTCCAGGGTGACCGGAACCGGCCAGGGGCGCCCGTCGGGCAGGCGGCCCTCCCCCTCCACGGCCTCCGCCTCGTCCCGCGTCATGAAACCGGACAGCGGATAGGCGCCGTTGAGAATCAGCTCCAGGTGGGCGAGCCCGTTCGGACCTGGGGCGAAGACCGGGGCGTCCGACCGCTCGACGCCGGACTCCGGCGCACTCCCGCGCCTGTTGGCACTCACCACGCGGTTCCTCTCCTACGGGGTCCGGGAAACGCACCCAGCGTATGCCCGAAGCGCCGGGGGCCCCGGGCCCGCACCACTCCGAACGGAATAGAAGCAGTTCGGGACCGGTTTCATCCGATACGCGCCGCCGCCCGCGCACGGGCCCGCAACGCGCACGGCCCGGGGGTCCCGCGCCACCGGTTGTCCACACCCCACCCGCGCGAAGCCGTCGGACTCGATAGTCTGAGAGGTGCCGGGCGTCCACCTTCCGCAGCCGCCTCTCTCACCGTGCGGACCGCGGCCACCACCGCCTGATCCGGACCACTTCCACTTTCTGGTGCTATGAGCCTCATTGGACTTCTCGCCGACGTCTCCAGGGACCCGGCGCTGCATACCGCGATCGAGGCCGCCCGGGGCGGCCGCGATCCCCACCTCGACCTCGTCGCCCCGGCGGCGCTGCGCCCCTTCATGGTGGGGGCACTGGCCGCGGACGCGCCCGTGGGCGCGCAGCGGACCGTGCTCGCCGTCACCGCCACCGAGCGCGAGGCCGCCGACCTGGCCGACGCGCTGAGCTCCCTGCTGCCCGAGGACTCGGTCGCGCTCTTCCCCGCGTGGGAGACCCTGCCGCACGAGCGGCTCTCGCCGCGCTCGGACACCGTCGGACAGCGGCTGGCCGTGCTGCGCCGCCTCGCCCATCCCGACCCCTCCGACCCGCTGACCAGCCCGCTGCGGGTGGTCGTGGCCCCCGTACGCAGTGTCCTGCAACCGCTGGTGGCGGGTCTGGGCGACCTGGAGCCGGTACGTATCCGCCCCGGCGACGAGACGCCCATGGAGGACGTGGTCACCGCTCTGACCAACACCGGCTACGCCCGTGTGGACCTGGTCGAGAAGCGCGGCGACATGGCCGTGCGCGGCGGCATCCTGGACGTGTTCCCGCCCACGGAGGAACACCCGCTGCGGCTGGAGTTCTGGGGCGACACCGTCGAGGACATCCGCTACTTCCAGGTCGCCGACCAGCGCTCCATCGGTCCCGGCGAGGGCGACGAGGGCGGACCGCGCACCAGCGCGGCCTCCGGACTGTTCGCGCCGCCCTGCCGGGAGCTGCTGCTCACCGACACCGTGCGCGAGCGCGCACGGGCACTGGCCGAGGAGCACCCCTCCCTCGCCGAGACCCTGCACAAGATCGCCGACGGTGTGTCGGTGGAGGGCATGGAGGCGTTCGCGCCGGTGCTCGCCGACCGCATGGAGCCCTTCTTCACCTACCTGTCCGATGACGCGATGGTGGTGGGCTGCGATCCCGAGCGCATCCGCACCCGCGCCGTGGAGTTGGAGGCCACCAGCGCCGAGTTCCTCGACGCGTCCTGGATCAACGCCGCCTCCGGCGGTGAGGCGCCCATCGACCTGGGCGAGTCCGCCTACATGTCCATCTCCGAGCTGCGCTCCACCGCTTCCGAACTGGACCTGCCCTGGTGGGGGCTGACCCCGTTCACCGCGGGCGAGAGCGGCGGATCGGACGAGGAGGACGACTCCGTCGTCGTCGGCGCGGTGTCCGCCGACACCTACCGGGGCGACACCGAGCGGGCTCTGGCCGACATCAAGGGCTGGCTGCACGACAACTGGAGCGTCGTGCTGGTCACCCAGGGGCACGGACCCGCCGAGCGCCTGGTGGCGATGCTGCGCGACGCCGGGCTGGGCGCCGCCCTGGCCGCCGACCTGGACGAGCGGCCCGCCCCCGCGGTCGCCACGGTCACCACCGGACTGGTCGACCACGGGTTCCTGCTGCGTTCGGTGCACACGGTGGTGCTCACCGAGACCGACCTGGCGGGACAGAAGTCCTCCACCCGCGACATGCGCCGGATGCCGAGCAGGCGGCGGGGCACGGTGGACCCGCTGCAGCTCAAGCCGGGCGACTACGTCGTCCACGAACAGCACGGCGTGGGCCGCTACCTGGAGATGGTCAGCCGTCAGATACAGGGCGCCACCCGCGAGTACCTGCTCATCGAGTACGCGCCCTCCAAGCGCGGACAGCCGGGAGACCGCCTGTTCGTGCCCACCGAGCAGCTGGGCGAGGTCACCCGCTACGTGGGCGGCGAGGCTCCCACGCTGTCCAAGATGGGCGGCGCCGAGTGGAGCAAGGCCAAGAGCCGCGCCCGCAAGGTGGTCCGGGAGATCGCGGGCGACCTCATCCGGCTGTACTCGGCCCGACAGGCCTCCCCCGGCCACGCGTTCAGCCCCGACACCCCCTGGCAGCGCGAACTGGAGGACGCGTTCCCCTACGTGGAGACGCCCGACCAGCTCGCCGCCATCGAAGAAGTCAAGAAGGACATGTCCAAGTCGGTCCCGATGGACCGGCTGATCTGCGGCGACGTGGGCTACGGCAAGACCGAGGTGGCCGTGCGCGCCGCGTTCAAGGCGGTACAGGACGGCAAGCAGGTCGCGGTGCTGGTGCCCACCACGCTGCTGGTACAGCAGCACATGTCCACGTTCACCGAGCGGTACGCGTCCTTCCCGGTCACGGTCAGGCCGATGTCGCGGTTCCAGACCGACGGCGAGGTGGAGCTGACCCGGGAGGGGCTGCGCAACGGCGAGGTGGACATCGTCATCGGCACGCACCGGCTGCTGTCGTCGGAGACCCGCTTCAAGGACCTGGGCCTGGTCATCGTCGACGAGGAGCAGCGCTTCGGCGTGGAGCACAAGGAGTCGCTCAAGCGCCTGCGCACCCAGGTGGACGTGCTGGCGATGTCGGCCACGCCCATCCCGCGCACGCTGGAGATGGGTCTGACCGGCATCCGCGAGATGACCACCATCCTCACCCCGCCCGAGGAGCGCCACCCGGTGCTCACGTTCGTGGGACCCTACGAGGACAAGCAGATCGCCGCCGCGGTCCGCCGCGAGCTGATGCGCGAGGGACAGGTCTTCTTCGTGCACAACCGGGTGGCGTCCATCGACAAGGTGGCGGCGACCATCAAACGCCTGGTGCCCGAGGCCCGGGTGGCCTTCGCCCACGGCCAGATGAACGAGCAGCAGCTCGAGAAGGTGATGGTCGACTTCTGGGAGAAGAACTTCGACGTGCTGGTCTCCACGACCATCGTCGAGTCCGGCCTGGACGTGCCCAACGCCAACACCCTGATCATCGACCGCGCCGACACCTACGGCCTGTCTCAGCTGCACCAGCTGCGCGGACGGGTGGGCCGCGGGCGCGAGCGCGCCTACGCCTACTTCCTGTACCCGCCGGAGAAGCCGCTCACCGAGACCGCCTACGAGCGTCTGGCCACCGTGGCCCAGCACACCGAGACGGGTGCGGGCATGTACGTGGCGATGAAGGACCTGGAGATCCGGGGCGCGGGCAACATCCTGGGCGCGGAGCAGTCCGGGACCATCGCGGGCGTGGGCTTCGACCTGTACGTGCGCATGGTGGGTGAGGCGGTGGCCGAGCTCAAGGGCGACCCGGACGCGGTCCAGGAGACCGAGACCAAGGTCGAGCTGCCCATCAACGCGCACATCCCGCACGACTACGTGCCGGGTGAGCGGCTGCGGCTGCAGTCCTACAAGCGCATCGCCAGCGTCACCAGCGAGGAGGACATCCTCTCCGCCTACGAGGAGCTCACCGACCGGTACGGCGCACCGCCCGAGCAGGTGGACAACCTCATGGCCGTGGCCCGGTTCCGGGTGCTGGCCAAGTCGGCGGAACTCTCCGACGTGGTGATGCAGGGCAACCAGATCCGCTTCTCCCCGGTGGAGCTACGCGAGTCGCAGGAGCTGCGGATGCGACGGCTGTACCCCAAGACCATCCACAAGGAGGCCGCGAAGACCCTGTTGGTCCCGGTCCCCAAGTCGGGTGGCATCGGGGGCAGGCCACTGCGGGACCTGGAGCTGCTCAAGTGGTGCTCGGACCTGGTGAACGCCGTCTTCGAGCCCGCCAAGCGCAAGCCCGCCACCAAGGAGAACGCCTAGCGGACCGAGCACGGCGGGGCCGCTCCGGCGAAGGTCTCCGGAGCGGCCCGCCGCCGTGTCAGGGCTCGGGCACGTCCCCGGGTCAGCCCCTGGGGGCGTCGGTGTCCCCGGGGGCGGCCTCGTAGGTGATCCCGTACAGCTCCTCGGACTCCTCGTCCTCGACGGACCCGCGGCGCCACCAGCGACCGCCCTCGGCGCGCCGGGCCCTGCGCTCCTCGCGTCGCCGTTCCCTCAGTTCCCGGCGAGCCCGCCTGCGCTCCGCCCGCTCGGCGGCCCGGTCCGCCCTCCCCGTGTCCTCCCGGCCGTCCTGGCCCGGGGAGGACGGGGAGTCCCCGTCCTCGCGGCGGCGCAACGGCGTCACCGTGGCCAGCCCCTCCCCGACCGGCACATCCGTGGGCAGCCTCGGCTCCGGACGGGGCTTCGGCTCCGGACGGGCCTCGGGTTCCTTCCTCGGAGCGGGGCGCGACCGTACCGGGCGCCGTCCACGCGTGTACCACCAGTTCGCGGTCCACGCGGCGACGGCGGCCGCCACGCCCACCTCCAGGGCGGCGACCAGGCCCACCTGCCACGCCGACGGGCCCACCTCGCTCAGCCTCTCGCCGCCGAGCGGCCCCCCGGCCACCTCGGCCAGCGCCGCGCACAGCATCCCCGTGGTCACCCCGCACACGAAACCCCACAGCGGGGCCGCCTCGCTGACCACGTCGGGCGCACTGCGCTGGGTCAGGACACCGCCCATCGCACCCGCCACGAACGGCACCGCGAGAGCGATCAGGGACGCCACCGGAGCGGCCCCGTTCTCGGGTACCGCGGCCAGCATCGGCAACATCGGCAGGGCACCCGCCGACACCCCCATCGGCGCGACGACAGTCCCCGTCCCCACCGCGAACCCCGGGCCCAGCGCGTAGCACAACGAGAACACCACGGCGTTGGGCAGATAGGCCAGCTGGACGACCAGCAGCAGCACACCGCCCACCAGCCCCGGACGCAGGGCCCGAGTCGTCTCGACCGCCTCGGGCAGGTTGATCGCCAGGGCCACCAGGAACAGCAGCAGGCCGCCCAGCAGGAGCGTCCCCGTGGAGACGAGCATCCCCACCAGCAGGGACCTCGACCGGGCGGGCATCAGGTCCAGCAGGTCCCGGGCGGCCACCCCCTTGTCGAGCATCAGTTGGCGCAGCGCTCCCAGGCCACCGGACAGGAAGGCGATCACGAACCCCATGACCAGTGCGCGCGGCATACTCGGCTCGACGGTCTCGGTACGCGCCAGCAGAGCCAGGGTGCCCGCTATCGCCGCGTAGGGACCGGCGATGGCCAGCGCCGCCCGGTACACGTACCGCAGGCGGGGGATCGAGCAGGAGCGCGCCAGCCACCGCCCCGACCGGTACAGCAGCAGCCCCGGAACCAGGACCAGGCCGAGCGGCAGCAGGGCGATCTGCCCGTCGGGCACCGAGAACGACACGTGGTGGCCCACCAACCAGGCCAGTACCGCGCCCTGGAGGATGTCGACGATCTCCTCGCCGAAGGCGTCGTGCGGCGCGGCGACCCACCCGATGATGGCCAGGGTGATGATCACCGCCAGCCCCAGCCCCGCGGCCGTGGCCGCGGCGATCCCGCCGGTGGAGTAGACGGGTCTGGGCGCGTCGGCGCCGCTGGTCCGCAGGCGCTGGGACGGACGACCGCGGTCGGGGGGAGATCCTGGCGTACTCACCCGACTTATGCTGCCAGGGACCGGAATGCTCCACGCCATTCCGGCCGCGCGTGTCGTACCGGTGGGCCCGGGGCCCGGTCGGCCCCGGCGGTCCGCCCCGCCGCTCAGCGGTGGAGCGAAGCCGTCGTGGACACGGGGAACCGAACCCGCGACGCCCTCGTCGTACCATGTGAGCCCGGCACCGCCCCCCGCCTCGAATGGACGATCCCGCATGGCAGGTCCCGAACCCGACCGCTACCGCATCTCCGACGACGAGCGCGACCGTGCGCTGGAACAGCTGCGGACGGCGCTGGAGGAGGGCCGGCTGGACATCGACGAGCACGAGTCCCGCTCGACCGCGGCCCTGAACGCCGTCACCAACCTGGACCTGGTGCCGCTCTTCGAGGACCTGCCGACACGGCTGCGCCCGGGTTCCGTCACCGTGGCCGACGACACCGCGCCCGCCACCCGTGAGCCCGCGCCCGTGAAGAAGGGCTCCTCCAAGCATGGCGAGGTGGACCGCAAGGACCGCGGCCCCAACCTGGGTGGCCTGATCGGCTGGGCCGGCTTCCTGTTCTTCGTGTGGGGCGTGCCCACGATCATGTCCGGCAGTGTCACCGCCATCGCCGTCTTCCTCGGGTTCTTCCTTCTGCTCGTGGCTCCCGGACTCACCACCGCCATCGTGCGCAGGCGTCGCGGAGGCGGCCCCAAGGAGATCGGCGGCGGTTGAGCGCCTCAGAGCCGCCCCGAACGCCCAAGGCTCCGCCCCACCGCGGTGCGGTGGGGCGGAGCCTTGGGAAGAGTACGCCTTGGGCGGGCTAGAACAGCTCGCGCGCCAGCTGGGCGGTTTCGCTGGGGGTCTTGCCGACCTTGACGCCGGCGGCCTCCAGCGCCTCCTTCTTCGCGGCGGCCGTGCCCGAGGAACCCGAGACGATCGCGCCGGCATGGCCCATCGTCTTGCCCTCGGGAGCCGTGAAGCCCGCCACGTACCCCACGACCGGCTTGGTCACGTGGTCCTTGACGAACTCCGCCGCGCGCTCCTCGGCGTCCCCGCCGATCTCACCGATCATCACGATCACGTCGGTGTCGGGATCGGCCTCGAACGCCCTGAGCGCGTCGATGTGCGTGGTCCCGATGATCGGGTCGCCACCGATGCCCACCGCCGTGGAGAAACCGATGTCACGCAGCTCGTACATCATCTGGTACGTCAGCGTGCCCGACTTGGAGACCAGACCGATCCGGCCCGGCTTGGTGATGTCGGCCGGGATGATGCCCGCGTTCGACTGGCCCGGCGTGATCAGGCCCGGGCAGTTGGGGCCGATGACGCGCGTCTTGTTGCCCGTGGCCTGGGCGTGGGACCAGAACGCGGCGGTGTCGTGCACCGGGATGCCCTCGGTGATGACCACGGCCAGGCCGATGCCGGCGTCCACGGCCTCGAAGACCGCGCCCTTGCAGAACTTGGGCGGCACGAAGATCACGGTGGTGTCGGCGCCGGTGGCCTCCATGCCCTCGGCCACCGAGCCGAAGACCGGCACCTGGGTGCCGTCGAAGTCCACGCTCTGGCCCGCCTTGCGCGGGTTGACCCCGCCCACGATCCGGGTGCCCGAGGCGAGCATGCGGCGGGTGTGCTTGGTGCCCTCAGAGCCGGTCATGCCCTGGACGAGTACCTTGCTGTCCTTGTTCAGGAAGATAGCCATGGTGTTGTGTCCCCTACTTCGCCGCGAGCTCGGCGGCCTGTGCGGCGGCGCCGTCCATCGTGTCGACCTGTCGCACGGCCGGATGGGCGCGCTCGGTCAGGATCTCACGGCCCAGTTCGGCGTTGTTGCCGTCCAGACGGACGACCAGCGGCTTGCTGACGTCCTCGCCGCGGCTCTCCAGCAGTTCCAGGGCCTGGACGATGCCGTTGGCCACGGAGTCGCAGGCGGTGATGCCGCCGAAGACGTTGACGAACACGCTCCTCACCGCCTGGTCGCCCAGGATGATCTCCAGGCCGTTGGCCATCACCTCGGCCGAGGCGCCGCCGCCGATGTCCAGGAAGTTGGCGGGCTTGACTCCGCCGTGGCCCTCGCCGGCGTAGGCGACCACGTCCAGGGTGGACATGACCAGGCCCGCGCCGTTGCCGATGATGCCGACCTCGCCGTCGAGCTTGACGTAGTTCAGGCCCTTGGCCTTGGCGGCGACCTCGAGCGGGTCGCCCTCCTCGGCGAAGGTGAGGCTCTCCAGGTCCTGGCGGAACTCGGCGTTCTCGTCCAGGGTGACCTTGCCGTCCAGGGCGATCACACGGCCGTCCGCGGTCAGGATCAGCGGGTTGACCTCGACGAGGGTGGCGTCCTTGCCGGCGAAGGCGTCCCACAGCTTGGAGATGATCTCGGTCGCGCCCTGGGCGGCGGCCTCGGGCAGCTTGCCCGCCCTGACGATCTCCGCGGCGACGTCGGCGGGGGCGCCGGTCAGCGGATCGATGGCGACCTTGGCGACCGCGTCGGGGTTGGTGACGGCGACCTCCTCGATCTCCACACCACCCTCGGCGGAGCAGATCGACAGGAAGGTGCGGTTCGCACGGTCCAGGAGGAAGGAGAAGTAGTACTCCTCCGCGATGTCGGAGGCCTCCTCGACCAGGACACGGTGCACCGTGTGGCCCTTGATGTCCATACCGAGGATCTGCTCGGCCTTGGCCTGGGCGTCCTCGGGATCGTCGGCGACCTTCACGCCGCCGGCCTTACCGCGGCCACCCGTCTTGACCTGCGCCTTGACGACGACGCGGGACTTTCCGGAGGCGGCGAACTCCTCAGCGATGGCACGTGCCTCAGCGGCCGTGCTCGCCACCTTTCCCTGGGGTACGGGAACCCCGTACTCTGCGAAGAGTTGCTTCGCCTGGTATTCGAACAGGTCCACGAGGGTCCGTCCTTGTAACTCGCTGGCTCAGGATGTCTACCGGGGTGGCCTCGTCCTGATCGGCTGTGATCCACTGACGCGTGTCACACGACGCAAAGCCCGGAGGGCTGAGCCGTTAGATCGAGATCGCCGCGGCGTTGCCACCCGCGACATGCGCAAAGCTTAGTCGCCTGGAATCCGGCCGCCGGACACCGGGGCCGTGTTGGCCGGTCCCGTCACACCCGCAAAAGCCGCTCACGCGGCATCGCGGGAGTTCCCGCGTGGGAGAATATGTGACGAGCGACACCGCGGATCACACCGCGACGCGCCTTTTCGCCCATGGCCGAACTCTTCGGCGGATGCGACCAACGTCACCCACCGGGGCCCGGGCCGGGGGCCGGTCAGGCGGCGTGCGCCGGACGGACGTTCTCACGCACCCAGTCGGCGATCTCCGCCGTCGGGGCACCCGGCGTGAAGATCTTGGCCACGCCCAGGCGTTCGAGCTCGGCGATGTCGGCGTCGGGGATGATCCCGCCGCCGAACACCCGGATGTCCTCGGCGCCGTTCTCCTTCAGCAGCTCCATCACCCGGGAGAACATGGTCATGTGGGCACCCGAGAGCACGGACAGCCCGATGGCGTCAGCGTCCTCCTGCAGGGCCGCGGCCACGATCATCTCGGGGGTCTGGCGCAGACCCGTGTAGATGACCTCCACCCCGGCGTCACGCAGCACCCGGGCCACGATCTTGACACCGCGGTCGTGCCCGTCCAGTCCCGGTTTCGCGACGACGACCCGTGCTGCGCCCTCGGCCATGACAAACCCCTCACGAACGTTTCCCCGGTCGCCCGGCCCTCCTTGTGGGAGGTCCCCGGGTGCGCGGGGAGGAGATGATCAACTCGTGTGAAGCGTAACGCAGGTCACTTCCGGATGGCGGGCGCGGGGACGGGTATCTTCCGAGCATGGGAGACGATGTCACCGAATTCGACCAGATCAGCACGGAGGACCTGCGGGACCGCGCCATCGAGCTGGCGCGTCGGCGGTGGGACCTGCGCTTCTTCTGGCGGCTCCTCAGCCTGGTCCCGGCCGCCGAGGCGGCCGCGGGCCATGAGGAGGCCAGTGAGGCGAGCGTCGCCCAGCTGTCCGGCTTCGTCTACGAGGCGCTGTCCGCCGAGACCGACCCCGAGGTCCGGGAGGCTCTGCGCCCGTTCTACGTGCAGTACCTCCTCGAACACGGCGAGACGGCGGACGACGTGCGCGGCGACGAGGAGAACGGGCCCGGAAGGTCCGCGGCTCCGGGGAACGGAAGGTCCTGAGCTCCTCGGGGTCGATGTCCGAAAACCGCCAGCTTATGGTCCGCCGCGTCGGCGATCATGGGTGCTGTGATGGACGACGACCAGCGCTACCGCGCCGTACACAGCAGGGACGCCCGCTTCGACGGGGTCTTCTACACCGCCGTGCGCACCACCGGCGTCTACTGTCGTCCGAGCTGCCCTGCCGTCACTCCGAAGCGGGTCAACACCCGCTTCTTCCCGACCGCCGCTGCCGCCCAGGAGGGAGGGTTTCGCGCCTGTAAGCGGTGCCGCCCCGACCTGACTCCGGGGTCCCCGGAGTGGAATCTGCGGGCCGACGTGGTGGGACGCGTGATGCGGCTCATCCAGGACGGCGCCGTGGACCGGGGCGGCGTCGGCACCCTGGCCGCCGCCGTCGGCTACAGCGAGCGCCAGCTCAACCGGCTGCTGAGCGCCGAGGTCGGCGCGGGGCCGCTGGCCCTGGCCCGCACCGAGCGCGCCCAGACCGCGCGGGTGCTGGTGGAGACCACGGACATGCCGATGGCGGACGTGGCCTTCACGTCCGGGTTCGCGAGTGTGCGCCAGTTCAACGAGACCATGCGGGCGGTGTTCGACCGCTCCCCCACCGAGATGCGCGCCATGAGGCGCACACCGGCCGGCGAGCCGGGAACGATCACACTGCGGCTGCCCTACCGGGAGCCGATCGACCTGGCGCGGATGCTGCGGTTCCTCGGGGAGCGCGCGGTGCCGGGCGTGGAGGAGTACCGCGACGGGATCTACCGCAGGACGCTGTCGCTGCCGCACGGTCCCGGAACCGTGGAACTGTCGGAGGGGACCAGGGCCGGGCACGTACTGTGCCGTCTGCGCCTGTCGGAGTCACGCGACCTGGCCAGCGCGGTGCGCCGCTGCCGCAGGCTGCTCGACCTGGACGCCGACCCCCGGGCGGTCACCGAGGTCCTGGGCGGGGATCCGCTGCTGGGACCGATCGTGGCCGCGCACCCGGGGATGCGCTCCCCGGGCCACGTGGACCCCGCCGAGCTGGCGGTTCGGGCGGTGTTGGGCCAGCAGGTGTCGGTACGCGCCGCCCGCACACTGGCGGGACGGCTGGTGGAGCGGTTCGGCGAGCCGCTGAAACCCGGCCTGGACGGCGCGGACGGCGGTCTGACACACGTGTTCCCCTCCCCGGACGTGCTGGCCGAAGCCGACCCGACCGGTTTCTCCATCCCGGTCGCGCGTGGGAGAGCCCTGGTGGGACTGACCGGAGCGATCGCCTCGGGCCGGATCGACCTGGGTCCGGGCTGCGACCGGGACGAGGCCGAACGGCGCATGATGGAGCTGCGCGGCATCGGACCGTGGACCGCGGGTTACGTGCGGATGCGCGGCCTGGGTGATCCGGACGTGTTCCTCCACGGGGACCTCGGTGTCCAACAGGCGCTGGGGGTCGGGGGCAGGAGGGACACCCTGGCGTGGAGTCCCTGGAGGTCCTACGTCACCCACCTGCTGTGGGCGTCGCTGGTGAGAACGAGAGAGGAACTGGCATGAGCACGGATCAGGGAGTGGAGCAGGAGATGCTGCCGATGGACGTGGAGCCGAAGGCTCCCCCGAGGAGAGCGACGGTGGAGTTCCGCGCTCCCCGTCCCGGACCGACCCGGTACACGATGATGGGCTCGCCGGTGGGCGAGCTGGTCCTGTTCGGTGACGGCGAGGCCCTGGGCGGGGTGCTCACCGCCGGCAAGGACGACAGGGCCAGGGGCTTCCCGGAGGACTGGGTGTCGGACCCGGAGCCGTTCACCGAGGCCGTACGACAGCTGGAGGCGTACTTCGCGGGTGAGCTGAGGGAGTTCGACCTACCGCTGGCCCCGGCGGGTACCGAGTGGCAGCTGAGGGTGTGGGCGGCGCTGACCACGATTCCGCACGGAGAGACGGCGAGCTACGGGGAACTGGCCGCGGAACTGGGGAGGCCGACGGCCTCGCGCGCGGTGGGGATGGCCAACGGACGCAACCCGGTCAGCATCATCGTGCCGTGCCACCGGGTGATCGGCGCGGACGGCTCGCTGACGGGTTACGCGGGCGGGCTGGACCGCAAGCAGTTCCTCCTCGGCCTGGAGAGGAGGGTCTCGGGCGCCCGCTGACACCGGCGCGACCGCGGCGGGCCCCTCGGGCGGTGGCGGCCGGGCCGGGGAGGGGACATCGGGGAAAGGGCGCGGAGCGGGGGAACGCCCGACGCGTGGGTCGGCGGAACCCTCCGGAAGCGCCTCGCGAAGCCCGGTCCGTCGATGGGAACCGGGTTCATCCCTTGCCCGGGAGTCACTGGTTGGCTACTCTGCGATGGTCACACGATCACACCTTTTCGTGTCGAATCTGTTCCTTCACCCCTGAGGAGCTGCTTGACCTCCCCCACCGCCTTCATCGCCCCCGACCGTCTCCGACCGAGGCCCCGTACCGGATACTCGGGCGCCCTGGCCGCCACAGCGGCCGCCGCCCTGCTCACCTCCGCCTCCATGGCCCATGCCCAACCCGTGGCCGACACCGCGCTGGCCGAAGCCGACAACGTCGAGATCACCGTCGACACCGTCGCCAGGGACCTCCCCGGCCAGGGCGCGGGAGCGGCGGCCGAGGACGTCCTGGCCGACGCGGTGGTCTCGGACGTCCTGGAGTTCCGCGGTTCCGGGATCTCCACGCTCGCCGCCCAGGAGCGCGACGTCCGAGTCGACGTCCGTGAGGCCTCCGGCGACTCGGCCTTCGGCGTCGCCATCGTGACCGCACCGACCGGGTCCGAGGAGAACCCGTACGCCTGGCTGTTCGCCGCCGAGTACCGCGGTGGCGACTGGACCGTCGGCCTGGAGGGGACTGAGGAGTTCTCCTCGATCCTCGCCGACTCGACGCTGCTGGCCGAGGAGGAGCGGGAGACCGTCGCGGCCTCCACCGATCCCGAGAGGGTCAGGACGGCCGCCTACACCGGGGTCGGCCTGCCCTTCGCCATCGGCACGTACCAGGTCATGACCAGCGGCCCGCACGGTTTCAGCTCCGGCTATCCCTACAGCTCGGTGGACTTCTCCGGCGGCGACCGCGCCGTACGCGCTGCCCGCGGCGGGTACGCCTACAGCCTGTGCACCGGGTGGACCCGGGTGATCCACGACAACGGCTACTCCACCGACTACTACCACCTGGAGAACTACCAGTGGCTGCCCGGCAACAACGTCGGAGTGGGCCACTACCTGGGCAGCCAGGGCAACAGCGTCTGTGCCGGCGGCTCCTCCACCGGGGCCCACGTCCACTTCGCACTGCGTGCCTACAGCGATCCCAACGCGGCGGGCTGGTACGTCGCCCTGCACGGAAGGACCCTGGGCGGGTGGACCTTCGTGGAGGGCGCCGCCTACGGCGGTTACGCCTACCGCAACGGTGTCGGCACGGTGTACCCGGGCGGGGCGATGTACAACTACGGGTTCTAGGAACGCGTTGGATTCACAAGTGAACTAGTACAGGCACAAAAAAGAGGAGGGCCGCCCCGCAAGGCAACCCCCCCCCTCAAAACAAACCGTGGCAGCAACCTACTCTCCCACCCCACCACAGGGCAGTACCATCAGCGCAAAGAGACTTAACGACCGGGTTCGGAAAGAGACCGGGTGTGACCCTCCAGCAATAACCACCACGGAAACCCACAACCCACCAGACTCCAACCCCACACCACCACAAACAAGGCGGGGGGGCGAATCACAGCGAGCCAAGCTCCGTGAACACATGTGCGCGAACATCCAGTTATCTGCAGCGGACAAGCCCTCGGCCTATTAGTACCAGT
>NZ_ML703344.1:0-406 GCF_008638365.1 Nocardiopsis quinghaiensis
CGAGCATCCCTACACCCAGGCCTTGCTGGCGGCGGTGCCGCGCGTGGAGGTCTCCCGCGCCCAGAGGCGCGCCCAGGACCGGGCCGACCGGGTCGAGCGCGACAAGCGCGAGGGCAGGGTCACCGGAGCGGGCGAGTTCTCGGCCTTCACCCCGACCACCACTCCGACCACCGCTCCGGCCGCCGCGGGCGGGAGCTCCTCCGAAGAGACCCCCCTGCTGCGTGTGGAGAACGCTTCGCAGCGTTTCCGGGTGCGTGGCGGAACGTGGGGCGGTGCGACGGATTTCTGGGCTGTGAAGGACGTGTCCTTTGATCTGTACCAGGGGGAGACCCTGGGTGTGGTGGGGGAGTCGGGTTCGGGTAAGAGCACGTTGTCGCGGATGGTGATGCGGTTGTTGGAGCCCACC
>NZ_ML703344.1:416-1587 GCF_008638365.1 Nocardiopsis quinghaiensis
TGAGCATCCCTACACCCAGGCCTTGCTGGCGGCGGTGCCGCGCGTGGAGGTCTCCCGCGCCCAGAGGCGGGCACGCGATCGCGCGGAGCGCGCGCAGCGGACCCGGCAGGAGCAGCGTCGCGGGGCGGGGGTGACCGCGGCGGGCGAAACCGGGGAGAAGGGGCCGGAGGAGGCCTTCGCACCCTTCACCCCGAAACCGAAGGAGGAGCGGGGCGAACCCCTGTTGCGGGTGGGGAACGTCTCCCAGCGGTTTCACGTCCGTGGTGGGATGTGGGGTCGTGCGACGGATTTCTGGGCTGTGAAGGACGTGTCCTTCGATCTGTACCAGGGGGAGACCCTGGGTGTGGTGGGGGAGTCGGGTTCGGGTAAGAGCACGTTGTCGCGGATGGTGATGCGGTTGTTGGAGCCCACCCGGGGCCGGGTGGAGTTCGGGGGCCGCGATATCACGCATATGTCCGAGCGGGAGTTGCGTCCGTTGCGTCGGGACATGCAGATGGTGTTCCAGAACCCGTATTCGTCGTTGAATCCGCGGTTGACGGTGGGTGATGCGATCGGGACGGCGTTGCGGGTGCAGGGTGAGCGTGACGGTCGGAAGGTGCGCCGTCAGGTGCAGGAGCTTCTGGAGCGGGTGGGGTTGGAGCCCGATCACTACAACCGGTTTCCGCACGCGTTCTCGGGTGGTCAGCGTCAGCGGATCGCGATCGCGCGGGCGTTGATCCTGAAGCCGAAGCTGATCGTGTGTGATGAGCCGGTGTCGGCGTTGGATGTGTCCACGCAGGATCAGGTGTTGCGTTTGTTGTCGGAGTTGCAGGACGACTTCGGGTTGACCTATATCTTCGTGGCGCATGATCTGGCGGTGGTGCGTCAGGTGAGTGACCGGGTCGCGGTGATGCGTGCGGGTGAGGTCGTGGAGATGGGGGACAGCGACTCGGTGTATGAGAGTCCGGGCAGCGACTACACCCGCCAGCTGCTCAACGCCGCCCCTGTCCTGGATCCCGACCACGCGCGTGAGCTGCGCGCCGAACGGGTGCGCCAGCGCACCCAGGCGACCTAGCCGGGATGCGGCGGCTCTAGCTGTACTGACTTGAGAGGTTAGGAACGCGGGAGGCGGGAGGGCCACCGATCGCGGTGTGGAACCGGTGGTGATTGTAGTGATGCAACCAACCGGTGA
>NZ_ML703344.1:1597-30896 GCF_008638365.1 Nocardiopsis quinghaiensis
AAGTGACCGGGTCGCGGTGATGCGTGCGGGTGAGGTCGTGGAGATGGGGGACAGCGACTCGGTGTATGAGAGTCCGGGCAGCGACTACACCCGCCAGCTGCTCAACGCCGCCCCCCTCCTGGACCCGGACGAGGCCCGTGCCCTGCGCGCCGAGCGCATGGAGAAGCGCGACGGGAAGACCGCCGCGTAGTCCCGGCCTCCGGCCGTCCCTGGGGCGGTCCGGCCCTTCCGTACCGTACGCCGGTGCCACCGTGGAACCCCGTGGTGGCACCGGCGTCGTCGTGCGGGAGGGGGCGGGCGCCAGTACCGGCGCCCGGTCGGAACGGCTCCCCTCCGGAGGAGTGAGCCCGGGAACCTCCCTGCCGACCCGCGCCCACGGTGTCGGCAGGGAGGCACCTGGGTATGCCTATGCGGGTCACCGCCCCACCAGGCGGTGTGTCGCGCCGAGGCGGGCCCGAGGATCGTGGTCAGGTGGTCACGGTGGGGCCCGCGGCGGGTGGCCAGGCCGTGGAGCCCCGCGCTCCGGTTCCCCTCCGAGCGCGGCGCGGTCCGTCGACGGCGGCCGACCGGTCAACGCGGGAATGAAAACGGTTGTCATCGACTTGTCATGTGTGGAACCCGGAGGAGGCATCCATGGCACGTAACGAGATCCGGCCGACCACCAAGCTCAGGTCGACCGCCGGAACCGGCTACACCTACGTCACCCGCAAGAACCGGCGCAACACGCCCGACCGGCTCACCCTGCGCAAGTACGACCCGGGTGCCCGTCGGCACGTCGACTTCCGCGAGGAGCGCTGAGCGAGCGCCCGCCGCCAGCGGGGCCCGTCACCGTCAGGCCCGGACGGCACGGCCGTCCGGACCGGGGCGGCCCCTCCACCGACCGACTTCCACAGGGGGAGACATGAAGCCCGGAACCCACCCCGACTACCACCCGGTGGTCTTCCGCGACCGCGCGGGTGACTTCGCCATCCTCACCAGGTCCACTGCCGTCAGCGACAAGACCATCGAGTGGAGCGACGGCAACACCTACCCGCTGATCGACGTCGAGATCTCCAGCGCCAGCCACCCCTTCTACACGGGCCAGACCCGTGTGGTGGACACCGCGGGCCGCGTCGAGCGCTTCCAGCGCCGCTACCAGCGCAGGGGCTGAGCGGGGAACCGCCGGCGGGGCCCGGTGCCCCGCCCCGCTCCGCGTCGGAGGAAGCGTGCGCGCCGCCACGCGCCGGGACCCACCCGGGCCGCGCGGCGGCGCGCCCGGCGCCGTGTGACCGCTTCCGGTGACACGAAACGCCCCCGACCCTGGCACCCGGAACCCCGTCGATCGGGCACTCTGGGGACGTGACTCCCCGAACCGACGACGCTCCCTCCCCGGCTCCCCACACCGCGCGGGCCCCACGCAGGCCCGTCGACCTCCTCGTGGGCGCGGCCGGCCTGCTCGTGGTGGCGGCGATCATGCTCGCCGTCCAGCTGGCCACCGGAGACGTGGATGCCACCGACCCGGACCGGCTCCGCGCACTGCTGCCCACCGGCCTGTTCCTGCTCGCCGCCGTGGGCGCCAACCTGCTGCTCATCGTCCTGGTCAGCTACGTCGTCCTGCGCGTCCTGTTCACCGAGGGACCGCGGGCCCTGGCACGGCCGGTCATCTCCGGGATCGCCGCCTACACCCTCGCCTCTCTGATCAACGCCACACTCATCGCCCTGATCGGCCCCGAGCGGCTCCCCGACGTGCTCGCCCCCGACGACGTCTTCACCAGCGCCGCCCTCGGCTACGTGGCCGCCGTCCTCGCCTTCGCCCGCACCATGCCCACCGGCATGCCCCGGGTGCGTTCGGCCCTGTGGGCGGGCAACACCACCGTCGCGGCCTGTGCGCTCCTGGCCGGGGTCACCAGCCTCCTCGCCCTCGTCCTGACCGTCCTGGTCGGCCTCACCTGCGCGGCCCTGGTCCGCTACTTCCTGGGAGAGAGACCGTTACCCCAGACCGGCGGACGCCTGTACGACGAGATGCGGCGGTTCGGGCTGAACGCCACCGACGTGGTCCGCGCGGACGACGACGTGGAGGGCAACCCCCGCTACCTGGCCGAGTTCGACGACGGGCGCAGGGGGGAGGTCATCGTGCTCAGCTCGGAGAGCACCACCGGGTTCTGGAGGCGCCTGCGCGACCTGCTCTTCCTGCGCGGTCCCGTGGCGCCCCGGATGCTCTACGGCGTCCGCCGCCGCGCCGAACACGCCGCGCTGATGAGCCTCTCCGCCCGCCAGGCCGGGGTCACCGTCCCCCGTGTCCTGGCGGTCGGTGAACTCGTACCCGGCACCGTCCTGCTGGTCCGTGAACTGCCCGACTTCCGCACCCTGGACGAGCTGGACGAGTCGGAGCTCACCGACGAACTGCTCGACCTGTGCTGGGACGAGCTCGGTCTCCTGCACCGGTACCGTCTGGCACACGGCAACCTCAACGGCACCACCGTCGGTGTCCTGGGCAGTCCTCCCGAACGGGCGGTCTTCACCGGCCTGGACCGGGGCGCGGTGGCCGCGCCCCAACTCCAGACGGCCCTGGACCAGGCCGCCATGGTCACCCTGCTGGCGATGCGGGTGGGGGTGGAGCGGGCGGTGGACTCCGCGGTACGCGCGCTGGGGGTTTCGGCCACCGCCGCGGTCCTGCCGTTCCTGCAGCCCGCGGGTCTGCCCTACACGCTGCGCGCGGGCCTGCGCGGGGACCGCGGGCTCCTCGGGCGGCTGCGCGAGCGCGTGGTGAGTATGGCCCCGGAGGCGCCCTCCGAACCGGCGCGCCTGGAACGGATGCGGCCGCGCACCATCGTCAGCGTGATCGTCGTGACCGCCGTCGGCCTGGTGCTCCTGTACCAGCTCACCGGGGTGGACTTCAGCACCATCGGCCAGGCCGATCCCGGGTGGGCGGCGGCCGCCGCCGTGGTGTCCGTGGTGTGCACGCTCTCCGCCGCGATGATCCTCATCGGCTTCGTGCCCGTGCCGCTGCCGTGGTGGCGCACCGTCATGGTCCAGTACGCGGGATCGTTCGTGCGCATCGCCGCGCCCGCCGGACTGGGGTCGATCGCGGTCAACACGCGGTTCGTCACCAAGGCGGGGGCGCCCGCCTCGCTGGCCCTGTCCGCGGTGGGCCTCACCCAGCTGGTCGGGTTCCTGGTGCACGTTCCGCTGCTGCTGGTGTGCGCCTACCTCACCGGCACCTCGTACTGGACGGGGTTCACGCCGTCCCCGACCGTCGTCGTGATCAGCATCGCCGGAACGGCCGCGGTGGGCATGACCCTGCTGGTGCCCCGGCTGCGGCGGGCCGTCGTCGACCGGGTCCGGCCCTACCTGCGCGGTGTGCTGCCTCGGCTGCTGGACATGCTGCAGAGCCCCTCCAGCCTGGCGCTGGGCTTCGGAGGGACGCTGCTGCTGACCGTGGCGTTCGTGTTGTGCATGCACTTCTCGGTGCTGGCCTTCGCCGACCCGGAGACCCGGGTGAGCCTGGTGGCGGTCGCGGTGGTCTACCTGGCGGGCAACGCGATCGGCTCCGCGGCTCCCACACCGGGCGGTCTGGGAGCGGTGGAGGCGGCCCTGATCGGCGGTATGACCACCGTGGTCGGCGTGCCCGCGGCCGTCGCGCTGCCCGCGGTGCTGCTGTTCCGGCTGCTGACCTTCTGGCTTCCGGTGCTGCCCGGCTGGGGCGCCTTCTCCTACCTGCAGCGCCGCGAGGCCATCTGAGCGGGTACGCCGCCGTCAGGACGTGCCGGACCGGGAGCGCACCGCACTGGCAGGCCGAGAGCGGAGCGGGTCTGTGCGGTCATACTTCCGAGGCTACGGACACCGCCTCCTGCGGGCGTCCGCGTCCGGTCCCGACCGTGTACGTCCGAACGCGTCACCGGCGTCGCCCCGCGTGCCGCCCCCCTCGGGGACGGACGTGGTCGTACGCCGTGCGTGCCGCCGCCGTCGGCCGGCCCGGCGGCGGCCGGCGTCAGGAACGGTCGTCCCCGCGCGACGGGTCCGCGACGACCTCCCTGCGCAGCTGGTCCAGGACCCCCGCGAGCAGACGGGACACGTGCATCTGGGAGTAGCCCAGCGCCTCGGCGATCTCGGACTGGGTGTGGTCGCCGAAGAACCTCAGCATGAGGATCCTGCGCTCCCGTTCGGGCAGGCGCGCCAGGGCGGGCTTGATCGACTCGCGCTCGACCACCCGCTCCAGGGCCTCGTCCTCGTTTCCCAGGTGGTCCTCCAGCGGTGCGCTCGCCCCGCGACCGGAGCCCGAGACCTCGGGCGCGTCCAGCGACAGGGACCGGTAGGCCGCCGAGACCTGGGTCAGCTCGCGTACCTCGGCCTCGGAGATCCCCATCGCCAGGGCGAGTTCCGCGGTCGTGGGGGTGCGCGCGTGGGCCTGCTGGAACTCGCCGGTGACGCGCCTGAGCTGGCTACGGTTCTCCTGGTGCCGCCGCGGTACGCGCACGGCCCAGGTGTGGTCGCGGAAGTGGCGCTTGATCTCGCCGGTGACCGTGGGCAGCAGGTAGGAGATGAACGGCTTGCCGCGGTCGGGGTCGTAGCCGTGGATGGCTTTGACCAGACCCAGCATGGCCGTCTGCTTCAGGTCCTCGTAGGGCTCGCCCCTGCCGTCGTAGCGGCGGGCGATCCGCTGCACCAGTGGACGGTAGAGGTCCATCACGCGCTCGCACAGCACGATGGCGCGAGGGTCCTGGCTCGACAGTGCCTTCAGGGCCGCCAGGAGCTCCTCCGCCGAGGCGGAGGAGGTCGAGGAGGCTTCCATGGCTTCGGTGTTGGCGGACACGTAAGACCTCGCTCGTCGATGGACTTCGTTGAGGCCCGGGGCCGGTTGCGTCCGCGTCGTCGTGCGACGTCCGGCCGCCTTCCGGGACGCGGTGCGCTCGTGTGGACGATGGTGGAAGGCGGTGGCTTCGGTGGCCTGCCCGGCGAACGCGGCTCGGGGCCGGTGGGTACGCAGCGTGTACGTGCCCATGAGGAGAGTCCCGAAAAAGCGCGGAACCATGACTTGGAGGAAGCTTGCCCGGGTGTTGGGGAACCCTGGGCAGAGACGAGCCGTACCGACGGCCGCCGGGCGGGCCGGGGCGTTCGCGGCCTCCCCTGGCGGAGGCGTACCGCTCTCCGCGGCGGGATCAGGGCTCGCGGACCCTCCCGCCGTCCGTGCGGCCGGCGGCCGAGGCGGCCACGGTGTCGCACGCGGCGAGGACCTCCTCGGCGCCGATGGCCTCCAGACCCGGGTCCAGCGTCGCGGAGTGCGGGTCGCCGAGCCGCCCCCTCCACAGACACGCGTGCAGGTCCCGGTCCACCAGAGGCCCCCACAGCTTCGGGGACACGGGGCCGAAGAGGCGTACCGACGGCGTGCCGTAGGCGGTGGCCAGGTGACCGACACCGGTGTCCCCGCACACCACCAGGTGGGCCCCGGAGACCAGGCGCGCCAGCAGGCCCAGGGAGGTGCGCCCGGCCAGGACCGCTCCGGGACCGAGCCCGGCGGCCTCGGCCACCCGCTCGGCCAGGGCCGCCTCGCGTTCCGACCCGGTCACCACCACCCGCAGTCCTGAGGCCGCCAGGTGGCCGGCCACCCGCGCGAAGCGCTCCGCGGGCCACCGGCGCGACTCCGAGGCG
Source organism: Nocardiopsis quinghaiensis (assembly GCF_008638365.1). GTDB lineage: Bacteria > Actinomycetota > Actinomycetes > Streptosporangiales > Streptosporangiaceae > Nocardiopsis > Nocardiopsis quinghaiensis. Next base: position 7,226 of record NZ_ML703344.1, read on the forward strand.
GCTCCGGGATGGACGACGGCGGTGTCCCCCGTGACCACCGCGTCCTCCGGCCCGGACCGGTCCGCACACTCCGGCGGACGCGGCCACCTCAGGTCGTCCGGATCGGCCGCCACACCGTGCAGGCGTAGCAGACGGCACCAGATCTCGGCGTCGTGGACCTCCTGAGGCCACTCGGGCCCGGGCCACTCCGGTGCGGACGGGTGCCCGTGGGTCCACAGCCGCTCGGGTCCCAGGGAGGCCAGGGCCGCCGTGCTCCGCGGCCCACGGCCGTGGAGGTTGACCGCCAGGTCCGGGGCGGAGGCTCCGTCCGGGACGCACAGCGGCGCGGTCGGCAGGACCTGCCAGCGCAGCCCGGCCAACTCGACCAGGTGCCGGTACCAGGAGGGGCCCGCCAGGATCCGGTGCCATGAGGGCAGAGCCCTCTCCAGCGCGCGCAGCGCGGGAACGGCCGTGGCGAAGTCACCGAGTCCCAGCGCCCGGGACACCAGCAGGGACGACCCGCTCCCGCCCGGTCCCCTTTGACCGGGCGGGAGCGGGAGTGCCTCTCCGGTGGGAGGCTCAGTGGTTGGGATCGGCAGCGCTGACATCGGCCAGAGCGGAGTCCTCGTCGACGGCCCGTGCCAGGTCCCCCATGCTCACGACACCGACGACACGGTCGTCGTCCACCACGGGAAGGCGGCGTACGGCGCTGGTGCGCATCACGTGCACCGCGTCGCGGATTCCGCTCTGAGGCGGCACCGTGGCCAACTCGGAGCTGCAGACCTCCTCGGCGGTGTGCTGGACGGGGTTGCCGCCCTCGGCCACACAGCGCACGACGATGTCACGGTCGGTCAGGATGCCCATGATCCTGTTGTCCCGGGTCACGACCACGTCGCCCACGTCGGAGTCGCGCATGATCTCCGCGGCCTCGCGCAGCGACGTGTCCGGTGCGATCGTGCGGACCGGAGTGCTCATCACCTCGTCGATGGTTCGCACCATGGCCTGCTCCCTTCTGCCGGCTTCTGCCTCGGCCGTGTTCCTCCGAACGGCCTCGCGCCGGGGCGCGGTTCCGCCGGTGTGGGCGCGAGCGCGCCGGAAACACGTCCGTGGCCTCACTCGTCCCATAGCCCACATCCACATGGACAAACATGATGTCCCGCCGCGTCTCGGCAGACTGCTCCGGATCGTGCGCGCGTGCCCCCGTGCCGGCGCCCCGTGCCGGCGCCCCGGCCTCCGTCCTCACCCTCCGTGTCGGCGAGCCGTCTCGGGGTCGTCTCCCGTGCCCGGTGTCAGGGCAGGTGGGGGCGCACGCCCGCTCCCTGCCCATGTTTAGGCGTCGCTTCGACTGGTAGTCGAGTGAGTGCGCTCAGCGTCCGAGTGCACAGACTCCGTCCAGGAGGGAGCGGTCATGAGAATCCTCGGTGTCAACGCCGTCTTCCACGATCCGGCGGCGGCGCTCGTCGTGGACGGTCGCACCGTCGCGGCGGCCGAGGAGGAGAGGTTCTCCCGGCGCAAGCACGGCAAGGAGGCGGTTCCCTTCTCGGCCTGGGAACTGCCGGTACGGTCGATGCGCTGGTGCCTGGAGCAGGCGGGGCTGCAACCGGCCGACCTGGACGCGGTCATCTATTCCTACGACCCCGCCCTGGCCGATCCCGAGGGACCCGGGCAGGACCGCGGCTGGGAGCGACTGCGCCTGTTCTACGTCGAGCGAGCGCCGCACTTCCTCGCCACGGCCCTGCCGGGGCTGGACCCGGCCAAGGTCAGCTACGTGCCCCACCACGTCGCGCACGCGGCCTCCACCGGACTCGCCGCCCCGACCGAGGCCGGAGGCGGCGAGTGCGCGGTGTTCGTGGCCGACGGGCGCGGCGAGAGCACCTCGCACCTGGCGGGCGTCTACACCGGTGGGCGCCTGGAGGTCCTGGCCCGCCAGCCGCTGCCCGAGTCGCTGGGCCTGGTCTACGAGGAGCTCACCGAGCACGTGGGCTTCCACCGCTCCAGCGACGAGTACAAGGTGATGGCCCTGGCCTCCTACGGCGAACCCACCATGCTCGACCGGGTGCGTGAGCGCATCGGCTACGAGGGCGACGGACTGGTCCGTGCGTCCGGTGTGGACTGGAACTCCCTCGTCGAGCCGTGCGAGCCCGGCCAGGAGCCCGCCAAGGAACACGCCAACCTCGCCGCCAGTGTGCAGGTCGCCATGGAGGAGGCACTCCTGGGAGTGCTCGGATGGCTGCACGAGCGGACCGGGCGCCCGCACCTGACGATGGCCGGAGGGGTGGCGCTCAACTGCGTCGCCAACAGCCGCATCGCCCGCGAGAGCCCCTTCGAGCGGGTGTGGGTCCAGCCCGCGTCCGGCGACGCGGGCACCGCGCTGGGCGGTGCGCTGCACGTGGCCTCACTGGTGGAGGACCACGTCTCGCCCATGCCGGGGGCCGACCTGGGCCGTTCCTGGGACGAGGACGAGCTGTGGCACGTGCTGCGTGAGGCCGACGTGGAGTTCGAGCGCCCCGACGACCTGGCCGACACCGTGGCCGAGGCCCTGGAGGGCGACGCCCTGGTGGCCTGGTTCCAGGGCCGCTCGGAGTACGGGCCCCGCGCCCTGGGACACCGCTCCCTGCTCGCCAACCCCACCAACTCCGGCAACCTCGAACGGCTCAACCGGGTCAAGGGCCGCGAGCAGTTCCGTCCCGTCGCGCCGATGGTGGCCGAGCACAGGGCGCCGGAGATCTTCTCCGGCGGGCCCCTGCCCAGCCCCTACATGCTCTTCGTCCACGACGTGCATCCGGACTGGCGCGAACGCATACCCGCCGTGGTCCACGTGGACGGCACCGCACGGGTCCAGACGGTCGCCCCGGCCGACGACCCGCTCACCTCGCGCCTGCTGGAGCGCTTCGAGGCGCGCAGCGGCCTGCCCGTCCTGGTCAACACCAGCCTGAACACCGCCGGACGCCCCATGGTCGACTCGCCGCGCGACGCCCTGGAGTGCTTCGGTTCGGCGCCCGTGGACATCCTGGCGATCGGACCGTTCGTCGTCCGCCGCCACCCGCGCGAGAGGGTGTACCGATGAGCGCGCCCCGCTACGCGGTCGTCGTGCCCACCATGGGACGCCAGACCCTGCCCCACGTGCTCCGGCCCCTGCTGGGCGCGCCGCCCGAGGCGGCCCCCGAGGAGATCGTCGTCGTCGACGACCGGCCGCTGACGGAGACCGCGCCCCTGCTCGGCGCAGGCCACGCCCGGGTGCGCGTCCTGCGTACCGGGGGCGGCGGCCCCGCCTCCGCCCGCCAGGCCGGATGGCACTCCTGCCACAGCGAGTGGATCGCCTTCCTGGACGACGACGTCGCCCCGCCCGGCGACTGGCCGGAGCGGCTGTGCGCGGACCTGGCCTCCCTGCCCTCCGAGGTGGGTGCGAGCCAGGGGCGCATCACCGTGCCCCGGCCCGGAGGGCGCGGACCCACGGACGCCGAACGCGCCACCCTGGCCCTGGAGGGCGCCCTGTGGATCACCGCCGACATGGCCTACCGCAGGAGCGCGCTGGAGGCGGTCGGCGGCTTCGACACGCGTTTCCCGCGCGCCTACCGGGAGGACACCGACCTGGCCCTGCGGGCCATGGACGCCGGATACACCCTGGTCCGCGGCGAACGCGAGTGCGTGCACCCGCTGCGCGGCGGCGGCCGCTGGGCCAGTCTTCCCGCCCAGCGCGGCAACGTCGACAACGCTCTGATGGACCGCCTGCACGGACGGGGCTGGCGCGACCGGGTCGATGAGGGGCCCGGCGGCCTGCGCGGGCACATCGTGACCACGGCCGCGCTCGCGGCCGCGGCCGGGGCCGCGCTGACCGGGCACCGGAGGGCGGCCGTCGCGCTCGGCGCCCTGTGGGCGGCGCGCACCGCCGCCTTCACCAGGCGGCGTGTCACCGGCGGGCCCGCCACCGCCACCGAGATCACCGACATGGCGGTGACCAGCGCGCTCATCCCGCCGCTGGCCTGCTGGCAGCGGCTGCGCGGCGAGATCCGCCACGCCGGGGCGCGCCCGGCCACCGGCGTCCGGGCGGTCCTGTTCGACAGGGACGGCACCCTGGTCGAGGACGTCCCCTACAACGGCGACCCCGACAAGGTGCGTCCCACGCCCACCGCCGCGCGGGCGCTGGCCCTGGCACGCCGCGCCGGACTCGCCGTCGGGGTGGTGAGCAACCAGTCCGGGATCGCGCGCGGGCTGCTCACCCACGACCAGGTGGAGGCGGTCAACCGGCGTGTGGACGAACTGCTCGGCCCCTTCGACGTCTGGCGGATGTGCCCGCACGGAGAGGAGGGCGGCTGCCGGTGCCGCAAGCCCGAACCCGGCATGGTCCACTCCGCCGCCGCCGAACTGGGCCTGCGCGCCTCCCAGTGCGCGCTGGTCGGCGACATCGGCTCCGACGTCGACGCCGCGCGCGCCGCGGGCGCGCGCGGGGTGCTCGTGCCCACCGCGGCGACCCTGGACGCGGAGAGCCGTGGCGCTCCCGAGACCGCACCCGACCTGGAGGCGGCCGTCCTGCGCCTCCTGGGAGGGGCGTTCAGTGAGTGACGGAACCGTGCTCGTGGCACGACTGGACAGCATGGGCGACGTCCTGTTGTCGGGGCCGGCGGTACGCGCCGTCGCCCACGGCGCCGACCGGGTGGTCTACCTGGCCGGGCCCCGGGGAGCCGAGGCCGCCGCGATGCTCCCGGGCGTGGACGAGGTCCTGACCTGGTGCGCTCCCTGGATCGCCGCCGATCCGCCTCCGGTGGACCGCGAGGAGGTCACCGGCCTCGTGGAGCGCCTGTCCCGCGTCGGCGCGGACGCCGCCGTGCTGTTGACCTCCTTCCACCAGTCGCCCCTGCCGCTGGCCCTGCTCCTGCGCATGGCCGGGGTGCCGAGGATCTGCGCCGTCAGCGAGGACTACCCGGGCAGCCTGCTCGACGTGCGCCACCACGTGGCCCACGGCGTTCCCGAGGCCGAACGGATGCTGTCCGTGGCCGAGGCCGCCGGGTATCCGCCTCCCGTGGGCGAGACCGGACGCCTGGCGGTGCGCCGCCCGCTGCCCGACACCCGGGAACTGACCGGGCCGGGCGGGTACGCGGTGGTCCACGTCGGCGCGGACGCGCCCTCCCGGGAACTGCCGCCCGACCTGGCCGCCAAGACCGTCGCCGCGCTCGCCGAGCGCGGACACCGGGTCCTGGTCACCGGCTCGGCGAGTGAGGCGGACCTGGCCGGGGAGATCGCCGCGCACGGCGGCGCGGACCTGGCCGGGCGCACCACCGTCACCGAACTGGCCGACCTGCTCGACCGCGCCGCCGTCCTGGTCTCGGGCAACACCGGCCCCGCCCACCTGGCCGCCGCGGTCGGCACGCCCGTGGTCTCGCTCTTCTCCCCGGTCGTGCCCGCCTCGGCCTGGGCCCCCTACGGCACACCGGTGCGGGTCCTGGGCGACCAGTGGGCGCCCTGCGCCGACACACGGGCCCGGGTCTGCCCTGTACCCGGCCATCCCTGCCTGAACTCGGTCTCCTCCGACGACGTCCTGACCGCCGTCGACGAACTCCTGGGGGAACGATGACCCTTCACCACCCGGCCCCGGCCCCGGCCACGGGCCCGGCCACGACCGTCCCGGCCGGGACGGCCCCGGCCGACATGGCCCAGGGCGAGGCCAGGACGCCCCGGCGCGTCCTGCGGATCCTGCTCTGGCACGTCCACGGATCGTGGACGACCGCCTTCGTCCACAGCGGGCACACCTGCCTGCTGCCGGTGACCCCGGACCGGGGGCCGGACGGCCGGGGCCGCGCGCGGACGTGGGACTGGCCGCGCAACGCCGTGGAGACGCCCTGGGAACGGATCCGCGGGAGCGAACCCGACCTGGTCGTCCTCCAGCGCCCGCACGAACTCGCCCTGGCCGAGAGGCTCCTGGGCCGCACCCTGGGCAGGGACGTGCCCGCCGTCTACGTCGAGCACAACACCCCACGCGACGACGTGCCGGTCACCCGCCACCCCGTGGCCGACCGCGACGACATCCCCGTCGTCCACGTCACGCACTTCAACGACCTGTTCTGGGACTGCGGGCGTGCCCCCACCCGGGTGGTCGAGCATGGCGTGCCCGACCCCGGGCACCGCTACACCGGTGAGATCGCCCGCGCGGGCGTGGTGCTCAACGAACCCCTGCGCCGCTGGCGCTTCACCGGCACCGACCTGCTCCCCGCGCTCGCCGACCGGGTGCCCCTGGACCTGTTCGGCATGGGCGTGGCCGGGGTCCCCGACCACTTCGGGCTGCCACCCTCGCGGCTGCGCGCCCACGAGGACCTGCCCCAGGGCGCCATGCACGACGAGCTCGCCCGCCGCCGCGCCTACGCCCATCCCCTGCGGTGGACCTCACTCGGCCTCTCCCTCATCGAGGCCATGATGCTCGGCCTCCCCGTCGCGGTCCTGGGAACCACCGAGGCACACGAGGCCGTACCACCGGAGGCGGGCACCGTCTCGACCGACCCCCGAGTACTCGCGGAGGCACTGCACGCGTTCCAGGAGGATCGCGACCTCGCCTTCCGCACCGGCATGGCCGCCCGTACTGCGGCCCTGCGCCGCTACGGGCTCACCAGGTTCCTCGACAACTGGGACCGGGTGCTACAGGAGGTGACGTCATGAGGATCGCCATGGTCTCCGAACACGCCAGCCCGCTGGCGGCGATCAGCGGAGAGGACGCGGGCGGCCAGAACGTCCACGTGGCCGAGCTGGCCGCGGCGCTCGCCGCGCGCGGACACGAGGTAGCCGTCTACACGCGCCGCACCGACACCGAGAAACCCGACACCGTGCCCATGGGCCCGGGAGTGCGGGTGGAGCACGTGCGCGCCGGACCGGCGGCCCCGATCAGCAAGGACGAACTCCCCAGGTACATGCCCGAGTTCGCGCAGCGTCTGCGGGCGGCCTGGCGGGTCCACAGGCCCGACGTCGTCCACGCCCACTTCTGGATGAGCGGCTTCGCCTCGCTGCGGGCGGCCAACGCCCTGGGTCTACCGGTCCTGCAGACCTTCCACGCCCTGGGCACCGTCAAGCGCCGCCACCAGGGCTCGGACGACACCAGCCCCGTCGACCGCATCCCGACCGAGCGCGCCGTGGCCAGCCGGTGCGACATGGTCGTGGCCACCTCCACCGAGGAGCGGCGCGAACTCGGCGAGTGGGGCGTCCCGCCCGGGCGCGTCGCGGTCGTGCCCTGCGGCGTGGACACCTCCCGCTTCACCCCGGAGGGCCCCGGCGCCATGATGCGCGGCGACCGGCCGCGCCTGCTCAGCCTGGGCCGCCTGGTCAGGCGCAAGGGCGTGGACACGGTGATCCGCGCGCTGGCCGAGGTACCCGAGGCCGAACTGGTCATAGCCGGAGGCGCCGACCTGGACCGCCTGTGGACCCAGCCCGAGGCGGTGCGGCTGCGCATGGTCGCCGAGCGCATGGGCGTCGACGACCGGGTCCGCTTCCTGGGCTGTGTGGACCGCTACGAGGTACCCGCCCTGCTCAGGTCGGTCGACGCGGCCGTCAACATGCCCTGGTACGAGCCCTTCGGGATCTCCACCGTCGAGGCGATGGCCTGCGGTGTCCCCGTGGTCGCCTCACGCGTGGGCGGCCACGTGGACACCGTCGTGCACGGGGAGAACGGTCTGCTCGTACCGCCCCGGTCGCCCAAGCGGCTGGGCCGCGCCGTGCGCTGGCTGCTCTCCGACGAGGAGGCCAGGTCCTCCTTCGCCGACGCGGCGGCCGAGCGCGCCCGGGAGCGCTACTCCTGGGCGGAGGTGGCCCGGCGCACGGAGGAGTGCTACCTGCACGTGACCGACACGGCCGCCACGACCGGCGCGGGCGTTCCGGCGCCCCGCACGGTCAGCGGTACGCCGGTCGGCACCACCGCCAGGGGAGGTGAGGAGTGATGCACGCACACCTGAGGCGGCTCAGCGCCGCCCTGGGAGGTACCGACGCGGCCCGCGTCGAGGCGTGGGGCGCGCGTGCCGCGCGGGCTCTGAGTGACGGGCAACGCCTGTTCGCCTGCGGCAACGGCGGCAGCGCGGCCGAGGCCCAGCACCTGACGGCCGAGTTGACCGGGCGCTTCGAGGACGAGCGCGCGCCCCTGTCGGCCATCGCGCTGCACGCGGAGACCTCCAGTGTCACCGCCATCGCCAACGACTACGGATACCGCCAGGTCTACGCGCGCCAACTGCGCGCCCACGCCCGGCCCGGCGACCTGCTGGTGTGCATGTCCACCAGCGGCAACAGCGAGAACGTCGTCGCCGCGGCCAAGGCCGCGCACGAGCTCGGCGTCACCTGCTGGTCGATGACCGGTCCGGGACCCAGCGCCCTGGAGTCGCTCAGCGACGAGACGGTCGCGGTCCCCGCACCGAGGACCTCGACCGTGCAGGAGGTCCACCTGGCACTCGTCCACGTGTTCTGCGCCGCGGTGGACCGGGAGCTGGCGGCGCGCGAGCACGAGGTGTTCGTCCCGGCGCGGAGGGCCGCCACGTGAGCGCCGCAGAAGGACCCGTGGTGGTGGTCGGCGACGCCCTGCTCGACGTGGACATGCGGGGGGTGTCCCGGCGCGACTGCCCCGACGCGCCCGCGCCCGTGCTGGAGGGGACCGAGACCTGGTACCGGCCGGGCGGCGCGGCACTGGCCGCGCTGTGCGCCCGCGAGGGCGGCCGCGAGGTGGTCCTGGTGACCGCCGTGGGCCGCGACGCGGCCGCCGACGACCTGGCCGCCCTCCTGGACGGGGAGGTCACCCTCGTGGGACTGCCCCTGATGGAGCGCACGCCCACCAAGACCCGCGTCCAGGCCAACGGGCGCACCGTGGCCCGTCTGGACGAGGGGTGCGGCGGTGTGGAGGAGACCGCGTCCGGCGCCGTCGTGGCCCGGGCCCTGGCTGGCGCCTCGGCTGTGCTGGTGGCCGACTACGGGCACGGGCTCACCCGTCAGAGCGCCGTGCGCGGGGCCCTGGCGGCGTGCGCGGACCGCGTCCCACTCGTGTGGGACCCGCACCCGCGCGGAGCGGCGCCCCTGCACGGCGCGCGCCTGGTCACGCCCAACGCCGCCGAGGCCCAGGTCGCCGAGGACGAGGGCGAGCGGGCCCTGCGCCGGGCCGGTGAGCTGGCCGGAGTGTGGGGGACGCACTCCGTGTCCGTCACCCTCGGCGCGCACGGGGCCGCCTGGGCCGACGGGGCCGGGGAGCGCGCCCTGGTGCCGGGCGAGCCCGTGGACGTGCCGGAGGACACCTGCGGGGCGGGCGACGCCTTCGCTGCGGCGTGCGCCACGGCACTGGCCGACGGCGCGCACGTGCGCGCCGCCGTCCGCCACGGGGTCGGCTCGGCGGCGGCCTTCGTGGCCCGGGGCGGGGCGGCGGCCCACACCCGCCCCCACCCGGGCCTGCCTGCCCCGCGTGCACGTACCGCGGCCGGTCCGGAGACCGCGGCCGGCGGGCGGGACGAGCGGGTCGTGGCCACCGGCGGCTGCTTCGACGTCCTGCACGCGGGCCACGTCGACCTGCTGCGGCGGGCCCGGGCCCTGGGGGACCGCCTCGTGGTGCTGCTCAACAGCGACGCCTCCGTGCGGGCGCTCAAGGGCCCCGGCAGGCCCGTCGTCGGTGAACGCGACCGTGCCCGGGTGCTGTCCGCGCTCGACTGCGTGGACGAGGTCGTCGTGTTCGGCGAGGAGACTCCCGTGCACGCCCTGGAGGAGCTGCGGCCCGACGTGTGGGTCAAGGGCGGCGACTACGACGTGGAGGGGCTGCCGGAGACACCCGCCGTGCGGCGGGCCGGGGGAGAGGTGGTCACCGTGCCGCTCGTGCCCGGCCACTCCACGACCGGGCTGATCACCCGCATACGCGGTCGGGGCCGCGACAACGTGCCCGTCCGCTGAGACGGCCGGGCCCGCGCCGACCGCCCACAGACCACCGGCCACGAGCCGGTCACCGATGACGAGTTCGACATGAGGAACGGGGGAGATATGCGTTCGCTAGGGAACACACTGATCACCGGGGGCGCCTCGGGCCTGGGAGCCGCCACGGCCGAGGCCGTGGCCGCCGAGGGCGGGCACCCGATCATCCTGGACAAGCAGCACCCCGGCAACGACCTGCCCTTCGAGCAGGTGGACCTGGCCGACCGCGAGGCGGTCGAGCGCGCCGTCCAGCAGGTCGTCGTCCAGCACGGGCGCATCGACGCCCTGGTCAACGCGGCCGGGACCGACGCCTGCGGCACGCTCACGGACGTGTCCGCGGACGACTGGGAGAAGGTCATCCAGGTCAACCTGCTCGGCACCGCCGCCGTGACCCGCGCGGCCCTGCCGCACCTGCGCTCCTCCGAGGGCACGGTGGTCAACTGCGCCTCCACCCTCGGCCTGCGCGCGCTCAGCGACGCCACCGCCTACTGCGCCTCCAAGTTCGGGGTCGTGGGCTTCACCCGGGCTCTGGCCGCCGAACTCGCCGGCCAGGTCGGGGTGACGCTCCTGGTCCCGGGCGGCATGAGCACGGCCTTCTTCGACGACAGGCCCGAGCAGTACAAGCCCGGTCCGGACGCCAAGCTCAACGCGCCCGAGGACGTGGCCCGCTCGGTGGTGTTCGCGCTGCGCCAGCCGCCCGGCTGCGAGGTGCGCGAGATGGTCATCTGCTCCTCGCAGGAGACGTCCTGGCCCTAAGCCGTGTCCGCCCGCGTGTCCGGGTGCCGCCGGGAGCCTCCGGTGCCTCCCCGGCGTCCGGCGGCACCCGGACCGCCCCCGCCGACCCAGTCCTCCAGACAACAGACCCAGGCAAGTGGTGAGACCCTCCGAGGAGGTGGGCGACGATGCGAGAATCCGCGTCGAGAGGAAAGGCCCTGGTCACCGGTGGTGCCGGATTCATCGGCTCCCATCTGTGCGAACGGCTGTTGGAGAGGGGCGCACATGTGGTGTGCCTGGACAACTTCGCCACCGGCCGTGCGGAGAACGTGGGGCACCTGGCCGGGCATCCGCGGTTCGAGCTGAGAGAGGCCGACATCATCGAACCGCTCACACTGGACGAACCCGTGGACACGGTGTTCCACCTGGCCTCGGCCGCCTCACCGCCGGACTACCTGCGCCTTCCGGTGGAGACGCTGGAGGTGGGCAGCCTGGGCACCCGCAACGTCCTGGAGCTGGCCGAGGAGCACGGCGCGCGCCTGGTCCTGGCCTCCACGAGCGAGGTGTACGGCGACCCGCTGGAGTACCCGCAGCGCGAGACCTACTGGGGCAACGTCAATCCGGTCGGTCCGCGCAGCGTCTACGACGAGGCCAAGCGCTACGCCGAGTCGCTGACGATGGCCCACCACCGGGCACGCGGAGCGGACGTGGGCATCGCGCGCATCTTCAACTGCTACGGGCCGCGCATGCGTGCCGACGACGGCCGGATGGTGCCCACCTTCGTCACCCAGGCGCTGGAGGGCCAGCACCTGACGGTGGCCGGCGACGGCCACCAGACACGGTCGCTGTGCTACGTGGAGGACACCGTGCGGGGCCTGCTCGCCCTGGCCGACAGCAAGGCGACGGGACCGATCAACATCGGCAGCGACGAGGAGCTGTCCGTGCTGAGCCTGGCCCGCGTCGTCCTGAACGTCACCGGCGCGCAGGAGGGGCTCACGTTCATCGAGCGCGCGGAGGACGATCCGCGCTTTCGGCGCCCCGACATCCGCCTGGCCGCCGAGGTCCTGGACTGGCGTCCGCGCATACGCCTGGAGGAGGGGCTGCGGCGCACCGTCGCCTACTTCGTGGAGCAGCGCTCCCGCTACGACGGGCTGCCCGAGGGAGCCACACCCGCCAACTGAGACGGCTGAGCGAAGGACGGCAGGGAGGACAGAGTGGGGAACCCGGAGCACTCGCGGGTCACCGTGGTGGTGGCCACCCGCGACCGCCGTGACGAGCTGCTGCGCACACTGGTGCACCTGGAGAAGCTGGAGCCCCGGCCGCCCGTGGTGGTCGTGGACAACGCCTCCACCGACGGCACCGCCGAGGCCGTCCGCTCCGGGTTCCCCGACGTCCTGCTCGTGCGCGAGCCCCGCAACATGGGGTGCGCCGCCCGCAACACCGGCGTGGCGCGCGCGGACACGCCCTACGTCGCCTTCTGCGACGACGACTCCTGGTGGGCCCCGGGGGCGCTGGAGGCGGCGGCCGACACCCTGGACACCCACCCGCGATTGGGGCTCGTGGCGGCGTCCGTGTTCGTCGGGGAGGAAGAGCGACCGGACCCGGTCAACGAGGCGATGGCGCGCAGCCCGCTGCCCGGCGACGGCCTGCCGGGGCCGCGGATACTCGGCTTCCTGGCCTGCGCGGCCGTGGTGCGGCGCGAGGCCTTCAAGGAGGTGGGCGGTTTCGACCCGCTGCTGTTCTTCGCGGGGGAGGAGGCGCTCCTGGCCCAGGACCTCGCGGCGTCCGGCTGGGACCTGTGCCACCTGGAGCACGTGCGCGTGCACCACCACCCCTCCTCCATGCGCCCGCCCGGCAGGTGGCGGCGGACGATGGACGAGCGCAACGCGCTGCTGACCGTCTGGCTGCGCCGCCGTCCGGGCCTGGCCCTGGCCCGGACGGCGCGGCTGGCCGGGCGCTCGCTGCGCGACCCGGTCTCCCGCGGGGCCCTGACGGGGGCGCTGCGGCTCCTGCCCGGGGCGATGGCGCGGCGCCGCCCGGTGCCCGCGCGCGTGGAACGGCACCTGTCCCTGTTGGAGGAGGCATGAGCGAGGGCGCCCGCGTGGGGATCGTGGTCATCACCCGCGACCGCCGGAAGGAACTGCTGCGCACCCTGGACCGCCTGGAGACCCTGTCCGGACCGCCGCCGACCGTGGTGGTGGACAACGCCTCCACGGACGGCACGGCCGACGCGGTCGGCGAGCGCCACCCGTGGGTGCGGCTCGTCCGGGCGGGCGCCAACCTGGGCTCGGTGGGCCGCAACATCGGCGTGGAGGCCCTGGACACGCCCTACGTCGCCTTCTGCGACGACGACACCTGGTGGGATCCCGGCTCCCTCGAACGGGCGGCCGGCCTGCTGGACGCCCACCCCGGGCTGGGATCGGTGACGGCGCGCCTGATCGTCGAACCCGGGGGACACGAGGACCCCCTCACCCCCGAGCTGCGCCACTCGCCGGTCCCGGGCCCCGACTGGCTGCCCGGACCCGCCCTGCTGGGAGTGCTGGCCGGGGTCACCGTGTTCCGCGTCCGCGCCTTCCAGCAGGTGGGGGGCTTCTCCCCGCGCCTGTGGCTGGGCGGGGAGGAGGAACTGCTGGCGCTGGACCTGGCCGCCGCCGGGTGGTGGATGTGCTGGGACGAGCGGACGGTCGCCCACCACGCCGCCTCCCCGGTGCGAGACCCGTCCCGGCGCCGTCGCCTGGGTATCCGCAACACCCTGTGGACCGCCTGGCTGCGGCGCCCCGCCGACGGCGCGTGGCGGCACACCTGGTCGACCCTGCGGTCGGTGCCGCGCGACCGCTCCAGCGCGATGGCCGTCGCCGAGGCGCTGGCGGGCCTGCCGTGGGTGCTCAGGGAGCGCAGGCCGGTCCCGCCCGAAGTGGAGCGGGGGCTGCGCGCCCTGGAGGGTCCCCGCCGGGAGTCCAAGGCCCGGCGCTACGTGGGCTGAGGAAAGCCGTCAGCGAAGCGCCGGGGCCCGCCGCCGCGCACCTCCACGTGCCCGCCGTCCGACTCCAGCGGGGCGACACGCACCGCGTCCGGCGCCGGCAGGCGGACGGGCTCCTCCAACGCCCTCTCCCGGAACGGGGACCGCCGGTGTTCGGCGGCCTCCGCGTCCGACAGGGGACGGAAGTCGTGGGCGTGGTCGGCCGCCCACTCGCGGAACGTGCGCGCCGGCTGCCCGGTGACCTCCTCCACGGCCGTGGAGACCGGCTCGGGGTTCTCGACCATCTCGCCCCAGGCGTCGAGGGCCGCCTCGGCGAACGCCGGGTCGCCGATCTGCGCCAGGAACCTGTCCCGGGTCACCTCACGCGGGACCTCCTCCCAACGGGCGGGGCGGCCGACGGCCTCGCCGATGAGACGCACCTGCTCGGCCTGGGTGACCACCTCGGGGCCGGTGAGCACGTACTTCGCCCCGACGTGACCGTCCTCGGTGAGCGTTCGCACGGCGACGTCCGCGACGTCCCTCTCGTGGACCAGCGACCGCCCGGCCGCGCCGTGGGTCCACCGCACTGTCCCGTCCAGGCGGACCTGGTCCGCCCAGCCGAGGGTGTTGGTGGCCAGGCCGCCGACGCGCAGGAAGGTCCACTCCAGGCCGGAGTCCGCGATCTCCCGCTCGATACGCCCCCAGACCCCGTTGTCCTCGGAGCCGACCTCGTCCGACACCGCGGCGGCGGAGACGTAGACGATCCGGCGCCAGCGCACGGACGTCGGCCCCGGCCGTACGCAGTCCGGAGACGACGTGCCGTCCGATGTTGCCGGTCGCCCCCGTCACCAGGATCTTTCCCCGTGCCGTCATCAGCTGCCCCGTTTCTGTGAGGGTGTGGCGCGGCCGGCCCGTACGGCCCGCCGGGAGGAACCGGTGGGAACCTCTCGGCAAGCATGAACCCTCAACCTTTATTGAGCTCAAGCTCCGGGCCCGGCCGTGAAGGGGCTGCGGTTGACGTAGCGTCAACCCCCGACGCCGTTCCCGGGCCGGACGGAGCGGCCCCGGCGGGATCCGCCGCTACTACGGGCACGAGCAGCTCCTGCGACTCCAGCGCACCCTGCTGACACGGTCTGCCGGCCGGATCAGGCGGTCACCGTGGGCCGGACCGGTGCCACCGGCGACTCCTCGTCCTCACCGCCCCCGTGCCTGCACCAGGGGCACCACACCGCGACACGCGAGTGCCGCATGGCCCACAGCAGTCCCGTCGAGACGAGCACGAAGAACAGGGAGACCCCCGCGGCGGGGACGAGGAGCCCGAGCGCGATCATCACGGCGGCGGCCGCCAGGGCGGTGCGGCCCAAGCGCTCGACGACCCAGTGGAAGGTGCGCAGGGGGCGCCGCCACCGTTCGGCGACCTCCGAGCCGCTCAGGGGCATGTCGGCCACGCACAGCTCGCACAACCTGCCGCGGTGGGTCGCCCAGTGCAGGGCCATGGCCGCGTACATCGGCGCGAAGCCCAGTGCCAGGGCCCAGGCGGGAAGGTCAGGAATCCACAGTCCCGGCACCGCGAGGAGCACGGTCCAGGGGACGGCCCGCTCGGCGTGGTGGCCCACGGCGACATGGGCGCGCAGATCATTCTTCACAGCGTTCCTCAGGAGATCGGTTCGACGAGAACCCACGGGTCCGTCTTGGAGAGGTGGGAAGGGGATGCCTTCATTGTGCGTGCTGTGGACGAGTGCCGCCGACGGACCCCCCGGTCAGAGCACGTCGGGGGAGACGTCCAGGACGGTGCGGTCGCGGGAGGCCACCAGGTCGAACTGCGGACCGGTGCGCGGCAGCTCGTGCCGGAAGAAGTAGGCCGCCGCGGCGCGCTTGCCCTCGTAGAAGCCGCCCTCGCGGCCGTGCGCGGCCACCAGCTGCTCCAGCCACAGCCACGCCACCACCACGTGGCCCACCGCCTCCAGGTAGGGGGTGGCGTTGGCCAGTGCCACGGCCGGGTCGCCCTCGGCCCAGGCCGCCGCGGCCGTCTCCGCCGTCCGCTCCAGGGCCGCCGACAGCAGCTCGGCGTACTCGGCCTCGGAGCCGCCCAGCTCCCGTGCGCGGGCCACGGTCTCCCGCGCCGTCTCCAGCAGCAGCGTCAGCCGGGCGCCGTCGTCGAGCACGGCCTTGCGCCCCAGCAGGTCCAGTGCCTGGATGCCGTGGGTGCCCTCGTGGATCGGGTTGAGCCGGTTGTCCCGGTAGTGCTGCTCCACGTCGTACTCGCGGGTGTAGCCGTATCCGCCGTGCACCTGGATGGCAAGGTCGTTGGCCTCCACGCACCACTGGGAGGGCCAGCTCTTGGCGATCGGGGTGAGCACGTCCAGCAGCAGGTGGGCGCGCCGGCGGACGTCCTCGTCCTCGGTGCTGGCGGTCTCGTCCACCAACCGGGCGCAGTAGAGCACCAGGGCGAGCGCGCCCTCGACGTAGCTCTTCTGTGCGAGCAGCATCCGGCGCACGTCGGTGTGCTCGATGATCGGCACCTGCGGCTGGGCGGGGTCCTTGGCGCCCATCGGGCGGCCCTGGAGGCGCTCGCGTGCGTAGTCGAGCGACTTGAGGTAGCCGGTGTAGCCGACGGCGGTGGCTCCCGCGCCCACCCCGATCCGGGCGCCGTTCATCATGTGGAACATGTACTTCAGCCCCTGGTGGGGCTCGCCCACCAGGTAGCCGACAGCGCCCGCCCGCCCGCCGGGGGTGTGGCGTCCCTCGCCGAAGTTGAGCAGCGCGTTGACGGTGCCCCGGTAGCCCATCTTGTGGTTGAGTCCGGCGGGCACGACGTCGTTGCGCTCGCCGATCGAGCCGTCGTCCTCCAGCAGGTACTTGGGCACGACGAACAGGGAGATGCCCTTGACCCCGGGAGGGCCGCCGGGGATCTTGGCGAGCACCAGGTGCACGATGTTCTCGGTCAGCTCGTGGTCGCCCGCGGAGATCCACATCTTGTTGCCGAACAGCCGGTACGTGCCGTCGTCCCCGGCCTCGGCGCGGGTGGTGATGTCGGACAGCGAGCTGCCCGCCTGCGGCTCGGACAGGCACATGGTGCCGGTGAAGCGCCCCTCCACCATGGGCAGCACCCAAGTGTCGATCTGCTCGGGGCTGCCGTGCGCCAGGAGCAGGCGCGCGTTGCCCGCGGTGAGGAAGGGATAGGCGGAGGTGCCCAGGTTGGCGGCCTGGAAGTAGGCGCCGCACGCGCTGGAGACCACGTGCGGGAGCTGGCCCCCTCCCGCGGAGGCGGGCATCCCGGCGGCGCTCAGGCCGGTCTCGGCGTAGGCCTCCAACGCCTTCCTGACCTCGGGGATGACGTGGACGCGCTCGCCGTCGAAGTGCGGCTCGTTGGCGTCGTTGGCCTTGTTGTGCGGCGCGAAGTGGTCGGTGGCCACGCGTTCGGCCAGCTCCAGCGCCGCGTCGAGGGTCTCGCGGGAGTGGTCGGCGTAGTGGGAACGGCTGGTGAGCGCCTCGGTGTCGAGCCACTCGTAGAGCAGGAACTGCAGGTCGCGCGCGGACAGCAGGGTGGACGCCACGGGTCGCCTCCTAGGAATCGTGGACCGACTGGTCGGTATGCTACCTGCCGCGCGGTCCCGGGCCGACCGGGGCCTCGGTCGTTCCGCGCGACCCCTCTAGGCTTGCTGCCACCGACCCGAGAAGGAGCGCTGACCCGCATGTCCGCTGTGTCCGACCAGTCCCGCGCCGTCCTGCTGCTCAACGGCCCCAACCTCAACCTCCTGGGCACCCGCGACCCCGCGCAGTACGGCACCACCACCCTGGAGGAGGTCGAGCGGCGCGTGACCTCCCTCGGTGAGGAGCTGGGCGTGGAGGTGGTGTGCGCGCAGAGCAACAGCGAGGGCGCGCTGGTGGACCGGATCCACGAGGCGCGCGGCTGGGCCGGGGTGGTGCTCAACCCCGGTGCCTACGCGCACTACGGCATCGCGCTGCGCGACGCGATCGACGCGATCGAGGCGCCCGTGGTGGAGGTGCACATCTCCAACGTGTACGCGCGTGAGGAGTTCCGGCACACGTCGGTGACCGCGCCGGTGGCCGCGGGCTACGTCGCCGGATGCGGCGTCTTCGGCTACGAGCTGGCCCTGCGCGCGGTGCTGCGGCGCGACGCCGAGCGCAGGGAGGCGGCGGACGGAGTCTAGGCGGGGTGAGGACGGCCGGTCGGTGCCGCCCGCGGGACGGTACCGACCGGTCGGTTTCCCCTGGGCACGCGTTCAGCGGTAGGTCATCAGGGCGGGGCCGCCCTGCTCCAGGTGGGCGTGGTCGTTGAAGGACAACAGCTGCGTGCCGCCGCGGCCGTGCAGCAGCTTGGACACCGAGCCGTTGACCACCACGCGGTTCATCGCCAGGAACCCGGACGGGGAGGTGCCGAGCAGGGTCGAGCACACCGTCGCGATGACCCCGGCTGAGGTGAAGACCAGCGCCGTCTCGCCCCGGCCCAGCCCGGCGACCAGGTCGTCCAGCGCCTCGCGTACCCCCGAACGGAAGCCCTCCCAGGTGCCCGGGCCGCTGCCCCCGGCCTCGATCCACGCGCTCAGGGAGGCGTCGAGCCGCTCCTGGAGGGAGCCCGTCCCGGCCGGGTAGTCGCCCAGCAGGCCGAGGTGGTCGTACTCGTTCCAGCGCTCGTCGCCGTGCGGTTCCAGGTCCGGGCCCGCCTCGGCCAGGGCCGCGGCCGCGGTCTGGCGCTGGCGGCGCAGCAGGCCCGTCACCACCCGGCCGACCCGCGGTCCGCGCCGCTTGAGCTCGGTGCCCAGGAGCCGGGCCTGTTCGTAGCCGGTCGGACTCAACTCGTCGTAGTCCTCCGCCTCCGGAGAGGCCTTCCCGTGGCGGATGAGGTAGATAGCTGGCATCGCACCAGAGTACGAGCGGGCCCCCGGACCCTCGCACACCGGGGGACGGGACCGGGCGCGGTTCACGCTCACCCGGGATGATCTTGCTCCCAGCGGCACCGTCGACCGCCGACAGCACCACCAGGAGCAAGGTCACCGGTGAAGGCCGGTACCGGAGTCCGGTTCGAACCGCACCACCACCGACTTCGACGTGGGCGTGTTGCTGGTCTCGGCCGTGGAGTCCAGCGGGACCAGCACGTTCGTCTCCGGGAAGTAGGAGGCCGCGCACCCGCGCGCCGTCGGGTAGTGCACCACACGGAAGTGCGCCGCGCGCCGCTCGCGGCCGTCCCGCCACTCGCCCACGAGGTCGGTGTACGAGCCGTCGGCCAGACCCAGTTCCCGGGCGTCCTCGGGGTTGACCAGCACCACCCGGCGACCACCGGTGATGCCCCGGTAGCGGTCGTCGAGGCCGTACACCGTGGTGTTGTACTGGTCGTGCGAGCGCAGCGTCTGCAGGAGCAGCCGCCCCTCGGGGACCTCCGGGGCGTACGTGCCGTTCACCGTGAAGTTGGCCAGCCCGGTCGCGGTGGGGAAGCGCCGGTCGTCGCGCGGCGCGTGCGGCAGGGTGAACCCGCCGGGCCGCCGAGCGCGTGCGTCGAAGTCCTCGAACCCCGGGACGACCGCCGACACGTGCTCGCGCACCCGGGTGTAGTCGGTCAGCTCCGACCAGGCCACCGGGGAGTCGCCCAGCACGCGTTCGGCCAGGTCGCAGACGATGTCCACCTCCGAGCGCATGCCCTCCGACAGGGGAGGCAGCACCCCGTGGGAGGCGTGCACCTTCCCCATGGAGTCCTCCACCGTCACCCACCGGGACTCACCGCCGCGCACGTCGCGGTCGCTGCGCGCCAGCGCGGGCAGGATCAGTGCCCGCGTCCCCGTCACCACGTGCGAGCGGTTGAGCTTGGTGGACACGTGCACCGTCAGCCCCACCCGACGCATGGCCTCCTCGGTGACCAGGGTGTCGGGAGTGGCCGAGACGAAGTTGCCGCCCATCGCGAAGAACACCCGCACATCACCGCGGGCCATGGCGCGGATGGCGTTGACGGTGTCGTATCCGTGCTCGCGCGGTGGCGCGAACCCGAACTCGGCGCCCAGGGCGTCCAGGAACGCCTCGGCGGGGCGCTCGAAGATGCCCATCGTGCGGTCGCCCTGCACGTTGGAGTGGCCGCGCACCGGACACACGCCCGCGCCGGGGCGGCCCACGTTGCCGCGCAGCAGCAGGAAGTTGACGACCTCGCGGATGGTGGGAACCGAGTGCCTGTGCTGGGTCAGGCCCATCGCCCAGCACACCACGATCCGCTCCGAGGCGGTGACCATCGCGGCGATCCGCTCGATGAGCTCCCGGTCCAGGCCGGTGGCCCGCTCGGTCCGCGGCCAGAACTCCTCGTCCGGCTCGCCGAGCAGGGTCTTGGCGAACTTCTCGAAACCGTGGGTGTGGGCGGCGACGAACTCACGGTCCAGGACGTCCTCGCCGCGCTCGTCGGACTCCAGCAGCAGCCGGTTGAGGGCGCTGAACAGGGCGAGGTCGCCGCCCAGCCGTACCTGCGCGAACAGGTCGGTCAGCTCGGTGCCGCGCCCCAGCAGGCCGCCCGCGCGCTGAGGGTCGCGGAACTCGCGCATTCCCGCCTCGGGCAGCGGGTTGACGGTGACGATCCGCGTTCCGGTCCGCTTGGCCCTCTCCAGGGCGGAGAGCATGCGGGGGTGGTTGGTGCCGGGGTTCTGCCCGGCCACGATGATGAGGTCGGCCTCGCGCAGGTCCTCCAGGGACACGCTGCCCTTGCCCACGCCCAGGGTCTCGGTCAGCGCCGACCCGGACGACTCGTGGCACATGTTGGAGCAGTCGGGGAGGTTGTTCGTGCCGAGCGCCCGGGCGAACAGCTGGTAGCAGAACGCGGCCTCGTTGCTGGTGCGGCCCGAGGTGTAGAACACCGCCTCGTCGGGGGAGCCCAGCGCCCGGAGGTCCTCGGCGACCAGGTCCAGGGCGCGGTCCCAGCCGACCGGCTCGTAGTGGGTGGCGCCCTCGGCCAGGTACATCGGCTCGGCGAGGCGGCCCTGCCGGCCCAGCCAGTACCCGGACCGCTCCGCCAGCTCGGCGACCGGACGGGCGGCGAAGAACTCGGCGGTCAGCGCCTTGGCGGTGGCCTCCTCGGCGACGGCCTTGGCGCCGTTCTCGCAGAACTCGGCCCGGTGCCGCCTGTCGCCCTCGGGCCAGGCACAGCCGGGGCAGTCGAAGCCGCGCTTCTGGTTGACCGCGAGCATGGCGGGCAGTCCGCGTCGCACGCCCGCGTGCTCGCCGACCTGGCGGACGCTGTTCAGGACGGCCGGGAGCCCGGCCGCGCTGGTCTTGGGCGGGCCGACCTGGGGAGAGTCCTGCGCGGGGTCCGGTGTGTCCGAGTGCTGGTGTCTCACACCCCGTATTCTGGCACCGCCCGTCCGGCCGCGGGACTCGCGGGGAGCAAACTTGGGTTTCGGGAATCGGAACCGGGTCTTCGGAGGGTGCGCACGTCGGGCGTCCGGTCCGGTGCCGGGGTGCTTGGAGTCCCGAACGGCTGTGCCGCGGGGAGCTCGCCCACCTCCGCGCAGTCCTGCCCGATCCCGCTGTAGCTGCTCTTCCGGAGCTCAAGATCGGTGTTCCTGGTGTGCCTTCCAGGGACTTGAAGAGGTCAGTGATGGCATCGGTAGATTGCGTGGTGCTCAGGGCAGGCCCCTGAACATCGCCGAAGGCGGGTCCCCGCCGTCCAGGTGCTCTCCTCCCGGTCCGCTCCCGGTGCGGGCCGCGCTCCCGCGTGCCCGGGCCGCTCAGTCGGCGGGGACCAGCCGGATCCGGCCGCTGTCCGTCTCGGCGACGATCCTGTGCGGGCTGTCGTCGCTGGTCTCCACCCTGGTGACGACCTCCCCGCCGCCGGAGGCGTCCACGTCGTAGGCGGCCTCGGGCAGTTCCAGCGTCGCGGCGCCCTCCTCCGTGGCCACCCGGACGTCGTCGGGGACACCGGTGAGGGACACGTCGATGTTCCCGCTCCCGGTGGTGGCCCTCAGGCTGCGCGAGCGCACCCCACCGGCGCGCAGGTCCCCCTCCTCGCTGCTCAGGAAGAGGGGACCGGAGACCCTCTGTACTTCCACCGACCCCTCGGCGGTGCTGACCGTCAGCGGTTTGCCGAACGCGGTGGCCTCGACACGGCCGGAGCCGCCCTCGACGGTCAGCGAGGTGCCCTCGGGGACGAACACCTCGTAGCGGACGTGGCACGCGTCCCCCTGGTTGCACTTGAACAGCAGTGACAGGGTCTGCCCGTTGAGTCCCCAGGTGACCCCGGGGCCGCCGATGACGGCCTGGCCCGACACCCAGCGCCTCACCCGGATCTCGTTCGTCCGCGCGGGGGAGACCTCCAGGTCGCCGCTGTCCACCACGATCGTGAGCTGGTCCGAGCCCGGTGTGAAGGTGCGCTCCTCCGGTTCGGGATCCTCGGCGGGGGAGGCGCATCCGCACAGGAGCAGCAGCGCCACCGCGCCCGCCAGGAGGGTACGGGCGGTGATCCTCGCGGCCATGGGGCCTCCTCGGCACTGGGCGGCGGCGAGTCCGGTCACGCGGTCGGTCCGCCCGACAGCCGGGAAGCGGCCAGGTGCTTCGCGAACGGCCGCCGTGACGCGGTACCGGTACGGACAGCGGATGTCCGCTACCCACCGTAGCGAAACCCGGTCGTTCTTTCCCGTGGGCTACGGGGGTCGTTTTCCGAGATGTGACCGGGGTAGTGGGCGGCCACGACCGACCACGACCGTCGTGGGACCAGGGGGAGACATGAAGGCAGTGGTGTGGAACGGTACGAGGGACGTCGGGACCGCGAACGTCCCCGATCCCCGGATCGAGGACTCCGGTGACGCGGTCATCCGGGTCACCACCTCGGGGCTGTGCGGATCGGACCTGCACCTGTACGAGGTGCTCAGTCCCTTCATGAACCCCGGGGACATCCTCGGACACGAACCCATGGGTGTGGTCGAGGAGGTGGGCAGCGGCGTGACCTCCCTGGTTCCGGGGCAGCGGGTCGTCGTTCCCTTCCAGATCTCCTGCGGCCACTGCGCCATGTGCCGGAGCGGCCTGCAGAGCCAGTGCGAGAGCACCCAGGTGAAGGAGCAGGGCATGGGCGCGGCGCTCTTCGGCTACAGCGAGCTCTACGGCTCGGTGCCCGGCGGACAGGCCGAGTACCTGCGGATCCCGCACGCCGACAACACCGCGATCCCGGTGCCCCCCGAAGGGCCCGACGACCGCTACGTGTTCCTCTCCGACGTGCTGGCGACCGCCTGGCAGGCCGTCCGCTACGCCGACGTGCCCGAGGGCGGTTCGGTGGCGGTCCTGGGCCTGGGGCCGATCGGCGACATGTGCTGTCGGGTCGCCGGCCACCTGGGCGCGGGGCAGGTGTTCGGCGTGGACCCGGTGCCCGAGCGGCGCGCGCGTGCCGCCTCCCGCGGGGCGGAGGTGTTCGACTCCTCCGAGGGCACCGACGACCTGGTCCAGGAGATCCGCGACCGCACCGACGGCCGCGGCCCGGACGCGGTCATCGACGCGGTCGGCATGGAGGCGGCGGGACACGGCTCGGCCAAGTTCGCCCAGCGGATGGCCTCGTTCCTGCCCAAGGGGACCGCGGCCAAGATGATGGAGACGGCGGGCGTCGACCGGCTGACCGCTCTGCACACCGCCATCGACCTGGTGCGGCGCGGCGGCACCATTTCGCTGATCGGCGTCTACGGGGGCATGGCCGACCCGATGCCGATGATGACGCTCTTCGACAAGCAGATCCAGCTGCGGATGGGGCAGGCCAACGTGCGCCGCTGGACACCGGAGATCCTGCCGCTGCTGGACGAGGCCGACCGCCTGGGCGTGGAGGACTTCGCCACCCACCACCTGTCCCTGGACGAGGCCCCGACCGCCTACGAGAAGTTCCAGAAGAAGCAGGACGGCGTGTTCAAGGTGCTCTTCCGCCCCTGACCCGTTCTCGATCCCGCCCCTGGTCCCGTCCCCGGCGTCGCCGCCGGGGACGGGATTCGTTCACCGGGTCAGTTCTCGTAGATCCGGACGTAGTCGACGATCATTTGTTGGGGGAACTGGGTGGTGGCGTCGGGGTAGCCGGGCCATTCGCCGCCGACGGCGACGTTGAGGATCATGAAGAAGGACTGGTCGTAGACCCAGTTGCCGCCT
>NZ_VWVU01000046.1 GCF_008638365.1 Nocardiopsis quinghaiensis
GAGACCTGCGGGGGCCATCCCCTCCGGAAGGCACTGGTGTAGGTGTCCCCGGTCAGCACGATGCTGGCGTGGCCCAGCATCGCCTCCAACCCGTGCTCAGAGATCGAGGGCGACGACTGCTCGGTTCGTGAGAGTGACGGGAGGCGGTCCCGGTACATGCCACAGCCTCCAGCAGACCCGGTACAAAACAACCGACGCCCTGAGAGCGACCGCCCGCGACCAGGGGAGTCTGCAGAGGGCGGTATTCCACTCCGACCACGGGTCGGTCTACACCTCCAAGGCCTACGGGCAGGTGTGCGCCGAGCTCGAGGTGATCCAGTCGATGGGGGGCGATCGGGTCGAGCGCGGACAACGCCGCAGCGGAGAGCTTCAACGCGGCACTCAAGCGTGGGACCCTCGCCGGAGAAACCGTGTACGCGGACGAGGCGACGTTACGGCGCACGGTGTTCCGGTGGGTTCACCGCTACAACAACCCGGCGTCGTCACTGGCGGTGCGGAAACGTGGCTCCGAACGACTCCGAGGTATCTCAGACGTCTATGCTGGCATCCGCGACGTAATCAACCACCCCCCGTGTCTAAGATCTGGGTTAAGCTCCGTCAAACGCGGCGCCGGTCTTTGGTTCGGAGGCACGTCTTGACGACACATGCTCTTTCGCTGTGGTCTGATGACCCGGCCCAGATCGATCTGCTCCCATTCGATGCCGTGGCCCAAACGGTCGCCGACGCGCTGTTGGACGAGGCGCTTGATCCAGTTGCTCTCGGTCTGTCTGGCAGTTGGGGGAGCGGTAAGACCACGGTGCTCGGCCTGGTTGCTCAGGAGCTTGTTCGGCGCACGACGCCCGAGGATAAGATTCTGGTCGTCCAGACCGACCCGTGGCGCTATGACCCGGCTACCGGGGCCAAAGAGAGCCTCATCGCGGAGGTGCTGGCGGCGCTTGGCACTGAGATCAACTGGTCCGAGACCAAGACGGAGAAGGCAAAGAGCCTCCTCATCCGGCTGAGTAAGCGCATCGACTGGGCCAAGGCGATCAAGCTGGCGGCCACGTCGTCTCTGACCCTGCAAATCCCTGACTTCGACAAGCTCGTCGAGCTGGTAAAGCCCAGGGAGGGCGACGAAGAGTCGGTGCGCGGGCTGGAGGCCTTCCGCGACGAGTTCGCGGAACTCATCGACTCCGACGACCTGAAGCACATACGCGCGGTGGTCGTGCTGGTCGACGATCTGGACCGCTGCCTGCCAGAGACGGTCGTCGAGAGCCTGGAAGCGATGCGCCTCTTCTTGGCCGTGCCAAAAATGTCGTTCGTCATCGCGGCCGACGAGGAGCGGGTCGCTGACGCCATTCGGACTCGCTTTGCGGCGACTGGACGGCCCGAAGAGAGCGACGTGGATCAGCAGGACCCGGCCACGCTCTACCTGCATAAGATCGTACAGACGACCATTCCGCTGCCGGCCCTCAGTCACTTCGACACGCAGGCCTACCTGTTGCTGCTGCAGCTTCAAGGCACTGCCGGGGCGGAGCAGCTCACCGCTCTTATTGACCGGTGCGCACAGGTCCGCCGAAGCGGCGGGACGGTTGACGACATCGGCGTAATCAACGGTCTCGCGATGGAGGAGGAACTGGCCTTTGCTTCCCGGCTGACACCGCTGCTGTACGAGAAGCTGCACGGCAACCCGCGCTACATCAAACGGTTCCTTAATGATCTAGGCGTGCGTCAGTCCGTAGCTTCACGCCGGGGCATCACCCTGGATCCGAGCGTCGTGGCGAAGCTCATGACCCTCGAAGCCCTGATGAAGCCAGAGTTCAAGATCCTTCTTGGCTGGTTCGCAAAGGGAGAGATGCGGGATCAGCTAGCCCGCCTTGAGGATGAAGCCGGGCGACCTGCGGCTACAGACACAGCGCCCGACCCTGATCAACCCGCGGATGCTGACGGTGTTGGTGACAGTGAATCCGCTGTCCGACCTCGACGAGATGGTCAGCGTGTGCCTGAACCGCCCGTGATGGCAACGACGTCGGGACAGTACTCGCAGGCCATGGTGCGCTGGGCCAAGCTGGCACCACCGCTCCGGGGGTTGGACCTCTCGCCGTACTTGACGCTGGCCGCCAGCTTCGCCGGCGTGACGCTGATCGATGAGAGCCTTCCCGAACGACTCCGCGACATCGCTGCCAATCTGATGTCCGAGTCCACGCGCGAACGCGCTTCGGTGACCGACGAGGAGTTGGAGAAGCTGGAAGCGGGCGACGCTGCCGACCTATTGCGCCATATTGGACGGACACTGCGCGACCAGCCTGCCAAGCAGAAGGCCGGCGTGAATGCCATCTTCCGAATCCTGCGCCGCCAACCCGGAGTGGTGTCCGACGCGTGTGATGCCCTGCTGATGCTGCCACCGAGTGACATCACGCTTGCCACGCCGCTGCAGTTCAGGCGCGACGATCCAGCGGAGATCCGCAGCGTTCTGACAGCCTGGAAGGAGAGGCTTTCAGAGGGGCCGGCCAAACGTGCAGTCGAGAGTGCACTCACCCCGCAAGGAGACGCCTGATGGGAACCAGTGGCGCCTACTCTGGGAGCGGCGGCAAGGACGGCAAAGCGATCCGGGACACCATTGGCGACTACCTGGACGGCCTGTCCGGAGCTGGCGGCGACGGGAAGCCGGACGGCGAGCGGCCACCACTCGATCCGAACCACCTTCGACGTGTCATTAACCTGATTCGCCCGCGCTCATCGGGAGGTGGTGGCGGTGACGGTCCTGGTGGCGGAGGTGCAGGCGCCTCGGGTGCCGGGGATGCGGGCGGCAGGAGTGGCGGCGGGCCGCGACGGTCGGCTGCTACTTCGGCTCGCACTGCCGGGCGGGCGGCAGCGGCTGCCTACGCCTATCGCACAGGCGACGCCGCAACCCTTGAACGTCTGGGGCTTGATTACAGCGAACTCCGCGGGCTTGGTGACGAGTTTGAGGTGCTTCGCCGCATCGTCGACATGGCTTGTACGGCTCCGGACAGCACGATCGAGGATCACGAGCAGCGCCGGGTCGCCGCCGAGGTGGCAGAGTGGGTGATGGAGCAGGAACGGGGTGGCTACCGGTTGTCTCCAGAAGAGATGGTCCGTCAAACCATCGCCGTCATCATCGCCGAGACCTTGTTGGTTGAGTCGGGTGGTCTGGTCAACAACCACGATCTGGCCGCCGTTGCGGAGAGCGATATCCGTGACGCCGCGGAAGCGATCGCCACTCAGGCCAATTTGTCGGTCGACGGCGCGACCGAGGATGAAGTCAGCCGCGCCGTCGAGGCGGGCCTAGAGACCATCCGTGGCATCGTCGGAGGTGGCAGCTGATGTCCCGGTTCACGTTGCGCCTGAGTGCAACCGACGATATTCCGGAAGATGAGGCCGCCTCATCCTTTTATTGGCTGCCGGACCAGCGGTCGACATTCACCAGAGGCTTCAGCCCCAGCCTGGCCACACTCGGCCCGGTTCCGCCCCTGAACGTTGATGTGGTTCGGGTTGCGCTGACCGCCTTTGCTGCCGACCGCTCTGTGCTGCGCGAAGGCCGTGGGGCGAACTGGAATCAGCGCCCGCTCGATCTTGAGATCCCGGTTTCCGACGCGGCATCCTGGAACGGCTTGGCCGATGAACTTGCGGGTGTACTTGGGTTCCTCAGCGGCGACCGCTGGAGTTTGTCGTTCACGCAGCAGCCGGAACCGGCTGAGGCCCAAGCGCCCAACGAAATGGGCGTCACGCCTCGGCGGGTTATCCTTCTCAGCGGCGGTGCCGACTCGGCGATCGGCGGGCTGTACTCCCGCTCGCTGCTTACCGCGGACCAGCATCACATCCTGCTGTCGCACTACAACAACACGATGTTGGCACCCATCCAGCGACATATCGCTGCCGAACTCGAGCGACTCATCCCTGGCCCGAGCCAGGAACATATAGTCGTGCACCTGGGACGCCGCGGTGAGCGCATCGACGGCACGTCGTATCCATCCGAGTCAACCACCCGATCGCGTTCCCTGCTCTTCCTGGCTCTCGGCCTGGCGGTCGCCTCCATCCACCAAGTGCCGTTGTGGATACCCGAGAACGGCTTTGCCTCGATCAATCCGCCGCTGGGCCCCGAACGCCTCGGCAGCCTGTCGACGCGCACCACGCATCCCAAGTTCCTGCAGGATCTAGCGGCTGTGCTTACCAAAGTCGGTGCCCACGCGGTTATCGAGAACCCCTTCGGGCATATCACCAAGGGCGAGATGTACAGGCAGGTCGTGAACCTGGTCGGCGCAGACGAAGCCTCCTCGTTTCTGAGTGCCACCCACTCGTGCGCGCTGACTGGCCAGCGAGCCCACGGCATTTCAGCCGACCGGCCCTGTGGCATCTGTTTCGGGTGCGTGCTGCGGCGGGCATCCTTCGTCGCCTCCGGGATCTCCGACTTCAGCGATTACATCGCGCCAAGCAGCGATCCTGCCGTGCAGAAGTGGCTGGACGGCAAGTCGGTCGAGCAGCCTGTTCGCAACTTCATCCGCCGGGGTGTGAGGACGCGGGACCTCACCACGCTGAGCCTTCCGGACGACTACCCGTTGCGCGATGTGTTTGACCTTTGCCAGCGTGGGATCCAAGAGCTACGGAGCCTCTATCAATGAGACGCCTGCCGCCGATCGACATGCACGCCCACATTGAGCCGGACATCTCGCCTGGCGATCTGTTGGAGCTTGGTTCGCTCATCTTCGCTGCGACTCGTTCGCTCGATGAAGCCGAGCGTGTACTCAAACGATCTGACCCGTGGACGATCTGGGGGGTGGGCTGCCACCCGGGCCTCGTCCGCGTGCAGAATGCCTTCGACGCAGCTCGATTTTCCGAGCTGATCGCCCGAACGCCGTACGTCAGTGAGGTTGGCCTGGATGGCAAGTCCCGCGTGCCCCTGGACACGCAGCGGGCGACCCTGGATGCCGTTTTGGCTACGTTGCAACAGAATCCCCGACTCACAAGTATCCACAGCTTCGCCGCCACCAATGTCACCTTGGAGTGCCTGACGGCCCGACCGATCCACGGCGCAGTGCTCCACTGGTGGCTTGGCAACGAAACGCAGACCAAGCGGGCGGTCGAGCTTGGCTGCTACTTCTCGGTCAACGCTTCGATGCTGCGGAAGCCCGAGCTGCTGGCGAGCCTGCCGCTCGACCGGGTCCTCCCTGAGACCGACCATCCGTTCGGTGACAGGTCCAGTGGCCAGGGTCACCGCCCCGGCAAGGTAGATGATGTTGAACGTGCTCTTGCCCAGCTTCATGTGCTCGACCCTGAGGGGGTCCGCAGAGAGACGTGGCGCAACTTCGCACAGCTTGTTCGCTCGACCAAATGTGGCACCCTACTGCCCCGACCCGTTCGAGTCGAGCTCGCAGCTGCACCGTAGGACGACTTGGGGTCACGCTGGGTAGCGTCTTCTAATCCGATGGTCGCAGACTCGAATCCTGGCGGGTGCCACAAAACTCTAGGTCACATGGGTCTCTTCGCCTCACCTCAAGCGAGCCCGTGAACTGATGGGGCCAGGTCTCCCACCCACACCTCGTCCATGCCCGTGCTGACAGGTTCTGTCAGAGCCCCACGGCGTCAGTCAAAAAGATCAACCAGTTGTCCCCGTGCCGCAAGCAACGGCACACGCCTACTGGGTACCTGCTCCCAGTTCAACGGTGGCACACCCCTCATGAGTGACAGAAGGCAACTCCGCCACATACCAGAGCCTTCATCACACCCGGGCGAAAAACTGAGAAAACCCAAGTCCGGAGCAGGATTAAAGGGTTATTGTGTCAACTGTGCGAGATGAAAGCTGGGCTCCTGCTGTCACGGTTGACGAAGGCCTCAGCCGCAGAGCAAAGGCATTGGCATGCACCGCCCCATTGCACGATCTCGACGCCCGCAAGGGCATGATCGAGTGGGCCGAAGCTAAGACCTATCTGATGGCGGAGATCGCTCTATATACCATCGACCAGGTCGCGATCACTATGGACTTCGACACGGGCGCTGGCCACCAGCAGATCATGGACCGGGTCCAGCAGTTCGTCGCACGACAGGCACCGCATCGCCCCTCCAAGGAACATGCTCGGGTCACAGCCTGGGTATTGGAGAGCCTGATCAACCTCGGGGACGTAGACCGCGCGTTTCGCCGCCCGTACGGAGCAGTGGACCCCGACGGTGTCTATCGCGTGCGCACCTTCGACTTCAAGCTCATTGAAGAGCGCAGGGACTCCACAGGCAAGTTATACCTGCGTGCCTCGCACGAGGCGCTGAACGTCCTGGTTGGTGCCTTAGACACCGACGTAGAGTCCGCCCAGATCGCCGCGGAAGTGAAACTCGACAACCTGATTAGGCGAGGTCGGCTGGCAGACGCCAAGCGGGTCGCCGAGCAAGCACAGCTCCTTACGATCCAGTATGGGGACATGATCCGCGTCCAATTGGATGCCACCAAGCGCAACGTGCAGGCGGTGGACTGGCGAGAGAAGGTACCGGAACTACTCGACAACGCGCTCGCCCACGTCGAGGAACGGGTCAAGGCCGAACGAGCGATCGCGAAGTACATAGCTGAGGCACGCGACGAGGCGGAAGATCCCGTACGCAAGAGCCACGCGGCAGAACTCGTCGACATCGTCGAGGACTGCGTACGACGCCACATCAAGCTCCACACCCGCCTCATCGGGGCCCGGGACCTCTTCCGAGAGCAACAGGATCGCCAGCAGTTCTCCGGCACTCTCCAGCGTCAGACCCTCGACCCGTACGGTCACCTCCTCATACCCACTCTTGATCTACCGGTCGCTGACGTGTCCAGACTGACCAACCGCTACTTCACAGAGTCCTCCGGCCCGGTTGTCCAGGATGTTCCGGACCTAGCCGCCCTCGTCCCCTTGCTGCTACGCCCGACCCCAGAGCGCACACGGTTCGCGGAAGAAGTCCTTGATCCCAACCTGGAGACAGTGGAAGAGCAGAAGCGCTTCACTGACCTCCAGTGGGAGCAAGCCAACGCGATCCTCGACCTATCTGACGAAGTGCGCACACTCTCTGGCCTCCTGGACGAGGCGGCAGCTCTAGACCCCAAGCTTCCTGAACTCGTAGCACTCCTGGCATTGCAAGCGTACGGTCCGCAAACCGGAACAGCTCTGCGCCGGAGCGACCATCAGGTCCTGTTGGCCGTGCACGCCAACGCCAGCCTGGACAGCCAGGGATTCAAGGGAGATGACTTGCTCCTCACCACGGCACGGCTCTTGAATCTGTCCACAGCTGAACACCAGGCACAGTCCACGAAGCACACCGGAGACGACCGATGAGCAGGGAACTCGGCACCTACAGCGAGCACGACGCAGAGGAGGCTGCGCAGCTTGTCGGATACGGCCTTCGGCCCAGGTTGCGTCCGCACCGGGACACCGACTACGCGGACCTCATCCGCCGGTACAACGAAGAACCGGCGTTCGAGCAACTGGTGAGGAAGAGTGCGGCAGGCCTCGGACTGCGCGTCATCGGAATCACCCAGCGAGCCGGTGCCGTCTTCGGGACTCTGCCGGGCTCAGTGTTCGAAACCAAACTCGATCACTACGCGAGACAGGCACGCCAGACCCATCAGCGAGAGGCAGAGCGGGTGCTGCACGGTATCGCCCACCTGGCCATCGCTGCTTGCTGTTTCCCACGGCCTGAGGACCTCGCAGACGACGGTTATGTCGGCCAAGCCACGGTTTCAACGGTGGACAATCTGGTACGTCACGCTTGCCGGGAACTGTCCGCACGTGTGGATGAATCGGAGGAGAACAGCGACCCCATGGCTGACGCTCCCGAACTGGAACGTGCTTGGCGCGTGTACCTGCGCAGACCCGAGGCCAACTCGACCAGCGATGGCCGTGCCGCTCCGCCATCCACCGAAGCCATCGTGGGCAAGGCCCTCCGCTACCTGGTCGACCAGGGCATGCTGACCGAGGCCGAGGACGAGGAACTCTCAGTGAAGGTTTACCGCACAACCGGCCGCTACCAACTGCAGGTCCGTGAACTGGCAGCCGTCGAGGCGTACGACGAGTTGCTACGGCTCGGTGTCCCTGCAGGACCGGCTGCCACCGGTGTCATCCGGTTTTCTGATTCCGGCATGCTGTACTGACGGGCCCGGGTGGAAGACATGATGAACTATGAGCTGTCCCGGGTCCGTCTGTGCTCCGTTGGCCCGGCAGGCGCACGATTCCAGGATGTGACCCTGGACCTCAGCAGTGTCGGCCGTCCAGTCGTCCGAGAGCAAACGGAACTGTTCGATTCCGTGACGCAGACACTACGCCCGTCACCAGCCAGCGTGCTTTTCCTGGAGAACGGCGGCGGCAAGTCCGTGCTCCTCAAGCTGATTTTCTCGGTGCTGCTCCCGGGGCGAAACCTGACGAAGGGGGCTGATGACCCCCGCCTTCTCGACAACTATGTGTTGGCCAAGGACGTCTCGCATGTTGTCCTCGAATGGACGCACGCAGTGAACGGCCGGACACTTGTCACCGGCAAGGCAATGTCCTGGAAGAACCAGACGGTCTCCAAAGTCGCCGACAACCTCCAAGAGGGGTGGTACCACTTCCACCCCACCGAGACGCTAGCTCTGGACACCCTCCCGATCATTGACAGCGGCCGTTATCTGTCCTTCGACGCTTACCGCAAAGAACTGCTCGAACTCAAGGACGAGGATCCTCGTCTGGGGCTCGACTGGCCGAAGTCCCAGAGCGGCTGGACAGAGCGTCTAGCAAAGATCGGCATTGACCCTGAGCTCTTCCGATACCAGCGGGTGATGAACAAGGGAGAAGGCGAGGCGGTACGAGCTTTTGATCTCGAATCGGACGCGGGCTTCGTCGATTTCCTACTCAAAGCCGTGATCAAGCAGGACAGCCTGACAGAGTTGGCCGAGCTGGTCTCCCAGCACCTAGACAAGCTCGCCCGGCGGCAGGGTCTCTTGCTGGAGCAGGAATTCGTGGAACACACAGTTGAACTTCACGGACCACTGATCGATGTGTCACGCGCGGAAATCGATGCTCGAAAGCAAGCTCAGCAGGTCGAGGAAAGCCTGGTGAAATTCGCTGGGCGGATCAATCGTCGGATCCACAACGACAACATTGATCTGGAGCAGCTGAAGCAGAAGACCACCCGTCTCGCACAGCAGCGGGACGGCGCTACGCATCTGGCCAAGCGATGGAGCGCGACCGTAGCCGAACAGAGACGCAGACTTGCCGCGATGCGTCTGGATGAGGCCAGAGCTCGTGTCACACGTGCGTCCGCCGAGCGGGACGATGCCAACGCCCTGGCGGCAGGGTGGCATGCGACTGCCATCGTACTGCGGCACCAGGAGAAGACCGACGAGGCGACACAGCTACGTGAACTGGTCAATGTCAGCGAAGAACGTGCGCGCCCGGCCCTTGAAGCACGGGATAGGGCTGCTAGAGCATTCGCCGCCGGGCTTTCGGCCCTCGCACGCAAAGCTGATGCCCGAGCGCGCGATGAGGAGAAGACGGCTCGACGACATGACGAGGCCGAGGTGAAGGTACGCGGCGATCGAGAGAGGGCACTCAAGGCTGCGACTGAGGCACAGGGCGAGTGGCAAATCCTCATGCAGCGTATAGAGGCGGTCCAGTCCGATGCCCAGCAGGCCGTGGACGACGGGCTGGCAGCCGATACGGAAGCGCTGCCTCAGGCTGCTCAGGAAGCACAACACACCCTAGAAGCCGTGCGGAAAAGAATCGACGCGTTGACAGAAGAGGAGGGCACGCTCGACGAGGAACACACCGAGGCCCGGGGG
This sequence comes from Nocardiopsis quinghaiensis, assembly GCF_008638365.1. Taxonomy (GTDB): domain Bacteria; phylum Actinomycetota; class Actinomycetes; order Streptosporangiales; family Streptosporangiaceae; genus Nocardiopsis; species Nocardiopsis quinghaiensis. The sequence continues at coordinate 9,767 of NZ_VWVU01000046.1, forward strand.
CTCCTGGACGAGGCGAAGGAGAACGAGGGGAAGGCACGTCGTTATGGTGAACGCCTTCAGGACAAGCTGGAACAAGCCATGGTTCCCAAGGCTGCACTGGAATCCGAACCACGACTGACCGCGCTCCTCGACGGCGAACGAGTCGACCTCGAAAGGGATGCGCACGTCTTGATCGAGCGTCTTGCCGGGGCGATCGCTGAGGCCGAACGGGAACACGTCACGTCGCGGATCGAAGAAGCCCGCGACGAACAGGCCCAGCTGGCTCTGGACGACGGACGGCTGCTGCCGCCGCCGGTCGTCGTGACCGAAGCGTGCCAAGTGTTGCAAGACCAAGGAATCGACGCCTGGCCTGGCTGGGAACATCTTGCGGACTACCCACAGCGGAAGCGCGAGGAGTTCCTGGCCAGAACGCCCCACCTCGTCAGCGGCGTTCTGCTGAACTCCGACGATGATGTGAGCAAGGCCCGTGAAATTCTCGCCGCGCTGACACCTCATCCCACCGCTTATGTGGCTGTGGGCACCAGTGAGGCGCTCGAATCGGCACGGACGGGACAGCCGGACGGTGTTGCGTTTACTCTTCCCTTCCATCCCGCTCTGTACGACCCTGAGGCAGCCGACGCAGAACACAAAGCTATCGAGGAAAGGTGCTCCCAACGCATGCAGCTCCTCGCCGATGTCTCGGACTCCAAACGCAGAGATGAGGAACTCAGGCACCGAGTCACCACATGGCGGAAGAGCTACCTGCCCGGTGCCCTGGCCGCTCTGCACGAAACAGCCGCCGTGGCTGCCGAGGATCTCGTCGCTGCAGAGAAGAACACAGTCGAGCGACAGCGCGGTGTCACAGAACTGGTCAAACGGCAGACGCAGAATCGAACAACACAACGCACGACTGCGGACGAGCGAGATTGCTTGGTCGCAGTGAGCGGCAGACTCGACAACATCGCTCAACAACTAGCCCAGATTCCGGAATGGTCGGGCCTGGCCCATGCTGCCGAGGTGCGACAAAACCAGCAGAACGAAGAGGCCGCGCAGGCCTCAGTCGCAGCGGACGAACACCGCCGCCTGGCGAAAGAACACAGAAACACAGCCGGTGAGCAACTCCGGATCAAGGAAGACGCGCTCAAGGAACGGGTGTCACTGCCCGGCGCGCAGGATGTCCCTGACAACGCGGATGCTCCGTGCGAGCCCATTGCTGTGCTGCGCAACACCTACAAGACCGCATCCGACAACTACGAGAAGGCCGATGTGCCGGACGAGTTGCGCCGAAGCCTCACCCAGGCAGAGGTAGAGGAAACAGCGGCCAGCGCTGAGTACTCCGAGCTGGACGACGCTCCTCGTGACCTTGCCCACCGGCTCCTGCTGACCCCCGAGGCCTCCGATCCGTCCACTCGCGCGCAAGCACTACGGCGTGCAATCCGTACGCAGAAGGCGGCTGAAGAGGCAGTTGGGAAGGCCCAACTCGCCCAAGGACAGCGTGAGAACGCTCTGAAGGAACGCGCGAGCGAATTCCAGGCGTTCATCTCGGAGAACATGACTCCCATGCCTCTGGAACAGCAACCCTCCGACATCACCGCATGTCAGGAAGTGGTCGAGGAAGTCCGGTCGAAGCAGTCGGCCGCCGCGGACGCGGAGGCTTCGGTGGCTGCCCTGCACACAACAGCCGTCTTGAAATGGGAGACGGCGAAGGACGCTGCCAAGGAGTTCACCATCCTGGCGGAAACCCTCGCGACTTTCGCTCCCAAGGAAATCGCCGACGAGCCGTTCGCGGATGACGCCGCTGCGGCACGCCGCGAGCACCGCCGACTCGACCACGCCAAGAACACAGCCCGGGACGATCTGGCCAAGCACGAGCGGAACTTGCGCAAGGCGATCGACAGGCTGAAGAAGCACGCGGGCGCCGACAAGTACGACTCCTTGAACATCCCCGTCCGCCGCCAGATCCTGACCCTCCCACCCGAAGAGCTGACCGCCCAGGCAGCCGGCTGGGATATCCCTCTCACTTCGCGGCTGCGGAGCCTCACAGACGATCTGAACCAGATCAGTCGACACCGGCAAGTGATCATCAGCCATCTCAAGGGCGAGGTCGACAAGGCTCTGGCCATGCTGCGGTCGGCACAGCGACTGTCTGCACTACCGCGTTCCCTCGCCGAATGGGCCGGACAGGAGTTCATCCAGTTCAACTTCGACAGGCTCAGCGACGAACTGCTCACGGCCCACCTCGGACAGGTCGTCGAAGAGGCCGCCGCTGGCATCACCAGCGACGGGCGCAAGACGCGGCGCGACGGTTTCTCCCTGCTGCTGCGCGGGGTGCACACAGCCGTCCCCAAGGGGTTCCGGGTGTACATACTCAAGCCTGACAAGGTCCTGCGAACGGAGCGCGTACGGGTGTCTAAGGTGAAGCAGATCTTCTCCGGCGGTCAGGAGCTCACCGCCGCCATCCTCCTGTACTGCACCATGGCGGCCTTGCGAGCCAACACCAAGGGCCGAAAGCGCGACCGCCACGCAGGCGTCCTATTCCTCGACAACCCCATCGGACGGGCCAACGCCGACTACCTGCTCGACCTGCAACGATCGGTGGCGGAGGCGCTCGGCGTCCAACTCGTCTACACTACGGGGCTCTTCGACGAGAACGCGCTGGGGCAGTTTCCCCTGATCATCCGGCTACGCAACGACGCCGACCTGAGGGCCGCGCGCAAGTACTTGATCGTGGACGAACTGATCCGCAACTACCTCGACGGCCTGCCTCCCACGGACGGCACTGGACGTCTGTCCGCAGCTAGGGTCTTCACCCGCGATGTGGAAGCGGCCGGAGAATGACGCAGGAGACACCGACGGCCACGACAGCACTGCCCCGACGGGAACGTGAACTCCTCGCACTCCTGCGCCAGTGGGCCAAGGACAACAAGCGCAAAGCCGGTAGCAAGACGCAGATCCCGCTGGAGGCCGTGCTGAAGGCTTTCCGGAACGTCCGCAACCGCAACCCCGAAGGAGAGTTCGAGCCTGCCGTACTCGACGGCTGTCTGAACGTCCTCGAACGGCGTGGTCTGATCAAGGCCTTCTCAGAGAGGACTCCCGAGACGGTGTCCCTGCCGGTCAAGATCTGGCTCCTGCCCGAGGACCGGCCTGTCCGTGTCGAGGGACCGATGCCACGTTGGCATCACGAACTGAGCTGGCTCGCCCAGGAATGGCAGCGGGCCACCCCAAAGCAGCGGGCCGCATACACCGCCATCAACCTTTGGCGCAAGAGCGACCCGGACCTGTTCGTTGTGCCGATCCGTGAGCGTGCCTTGGAGATCTTCGGCACTTTCGGCTCCGAGACCGACTTCCCGATGCCCGAGAAGACCTTCGACGAGCTGAAGTCTGGGCCGCTCTTCTCCGATCCGGAGCGGCTCGATGAGGTCATCCGAACCCTTCGGCCACCGCCACCGCTGCTCACGGAGACCTTCTCCTCGGAGGAAGCGGATGACCGGTACCGTCGAGTCGGAACCGGTGACGTTCTGCTCGTCGTCGAGAACTCGACCACCTGGTGGTCCCTCGTCGAGTGCCTTCCCGAACAGCACCGCCTTGGATACGTCGCCTGGGGCCTGGGCGCCACCTTCCGAGCCTCAGTCCGGGCCATCACCGCAGAACACCGCATCTCGGAGATCCGCTATTTCGGCGATTTGGACCTCAGCGGCGTACGCATCCCACTGAAGGCCTCCCACACGGCATCACAACTCGGTCTGCCCGCCGTACAGCCCACCGAAATGCTGTACGCAGCACTATTGAGCCTGGGGCGGCCCCGTAACGCAAAGGAGGCTTCGGCCAATGCGGCGGAGGCTGCACAACTTGCGAACTGGCTTCCCGCGCAGCACCGGACGGACACCGTGAACCTTCTCATGGAGGGCAGACGGCTCGCTCAGGAGTGGGTCGGATACCGCTACCTGAAACGAAACACGGACTGGTACTCGGACATTCGCTGACCAGTTTGGCCCTTTCGGCCTGCGTCCTGCCTGAGGGGCACCTCAGTTCGGAGCGCTCAGGTTTGTTTGGGGTGGCTGGTTCTGGACACCCTCGGCCGGATCAAGGCCGTCAGAGAGGTGTAGGCCTGGTTCATGGTCCAGGCCCACGGGTCGCGCAGCAGGAACCGGCCTCGCTTTGAGGGAACGAGATTTGAGGGAACGAGAAGGGTGTCGTCCAAGAACCTCGGTAGTGGCATCATGCAGGGCTGCGAAGTTGAACCACACCAGTCGCGTGTTCGCCAGGCTCTCTACGGCTTGGGAGCGGACCGGGCCAGGGATAAGCACAAACAGGTCTTCTTTCCCGGTTCCTCTTCCAGGATCCTCAGGTGACCGATGAGTTGGTCCGGGTCTTGGACGGCGTTGCGGACGGTCTTGGCCTCGAACAGGTAGGTGAGGTCCGTGGCGATCCGTCCGTCGAGAACCGCGCCCTTGCCGGTGGAGTACTGGTTGATGAAGACGATCGTCTTCAAGGTGAACCCGCCCGAGGCCCGGGCCGAGATCGTCTCCGTCAGGGCCAGTCCAACGCGCTCAAAGACGGCCAGCATGGAGGAGGTGACGCGGTTCTCGCCCTGGCCGTAGGTGGAGAACAACGGCGTGAAGGTCATCGGTCTGCACCTTCCCAGGAAAGAAGGGTGGCGACCATCATCGCGCACCCGCCGATACCGCGAACGCGATGGCCGATGGAGGACACGCACCCCGCCTCGGAGCAGCATGTTCAAGAAAGCCGGAAGTCGGCCGAGGACCTCGCGAGGTGCCATCGGACGCCACCAGGGGCCGGTGTGTGCTCCGATTATGCTCCGCAGTTCCGGACTGGAACGACACCGGGCGGCATCCCTTGACACGAAACGACAGTGGTGATCAGATGGATAGGGACGAAACGGCATCGTGTGGCACGTAGAGACACGAAAGCGCCGGACTTCTAATCCGATGGCCGCAGGTTCGAATCCTGCCGGGTGCGCCACAAAACCCCAGGTCAGACGGGGTGCGCGAGGGCCTCGAACGAGGTCCTCGCCACGTTTTCGGCCCTCAAATGCTCCTGGTGTGCTCCCCAGTACAAGGTCCCGTACAAGGTGGTCCCACCTCTCGGAGCATTTTGCCATCCCGTGACCGTATGGGCGCCGGGTTGGGACGGCCCGCGTCCGCCCACCAGGGGCGGACACAGGCCCTGTACCGCCACGTCCGCCCCCAAAATCCCTCACCCGTTCCGGGGCCGCCTGTGCGCGTCAGCCGCCCACAAATCCGTTCACGGGGATCAGCAACGCGGTGACGTTGTCATGGCCACCGGCATCAAGGGCGTGACGGACCAAGCTTCGCGCATCAGCCAAAAGACCGCCATCGGGCCCCGGACCCGACTTATGGGGTGGGATGGCGGCGCGCAACTCCTCGGCCAAAGACAGATACCGCCACAGTCCATCCGTGCACAGCAGCAGGCGCCCCGGACCCGACGGCCGGTAGCTCCGGCCTCGCAGAACCGGCTCCTCTGCGTCCGCGCCCAACCAGGCGACGAGCGCGTCGTGCTCGCCCGTGTCGTCTTCGGTCAGCGCGAATCCCAGCCCCTCATCCGGCAACCAGTAGGCGCGACTATCACCTACCCAAGAAACCCACATGCCTCCCTTGCCAACGACGCCCGCGACGTACGTACAGGCAGGTGCCATATCCGCCGACGTCACCAAGGCGGTAACCGCACGTCCCGCCCGCACGACGGCATCTTCCAAGGCCGCCTCGGGAACGGCTCCCTCCTGAAGCCGTTTCGCCATGGTGCTCGCACTGACCGCCGCCGCGACCTGAGCAGCACGATCCGACCGGGGTGACATCGAGACACCGTCGCAGACAACCCCGACCGTCCACTCACCTTTGACCACCAGGCTCATGGCGTCGGCATTCACACCACGGCGCAGCCCACGGTCGCTGACACCCGCCGCACCACCGTCGACCGTGGCCTCCACATGGGAGCGAAACGACGGCTGAGCCGCTCCGCAATCCCAACAGCAACCATCCGGGGCGACCGTCCCACGGCAACGAACACAACCCTCGTTCTCGTTCATACGTGCTTCACCCTGCCAGAAACGCCACGAAACGGTGCCGTCGAGATCAACGTCAGCGTCTCCACAGGATGTTCTCCACCACCCGGAAACCACGCGTGGTCCTCGACAAGCGGACCTTTGATCCGATCGGTTTCCTGTCTCGGGCAGGAAGAAATCCCAGGCCAACAGGGGTGAACCCGTGGGTCGGCCTGGAGTTGATGGTGTCGTGTGGCTCCTGGTGTGCTCGCCGGTTCGGCTACACCGCTACCGCCTGGCGGGTTTGAGCATCGCGGCGGTGGCCTCGGCCGCTGCCCTCGCGACCTCGGGGAAGACGGTCTGGTAGGTGTCCTGGGTGAAGTGCGTGGTCGCGTGCCCGAGCTCGTCCGGAGACCACACAGCACTAAGGGGTCAGCTTTCCGCTCATGATGAAGCCGAGGAACCTTCATCAGACAAGACGAAACCAAGGCGAGTGAAGCGCCTTTGGAGACAGACGAGGCGGGCGAGCCGCCCCTCAGCGAGGGCGCCCGCCCGCCTACGTGAAGAGAACCACCCACTTGGGTACAAGTCTGGACAGCCATCGGCCCACCCACAAGCCCGCTGACCTGCACAGAAGCACAGGCAGGGGTGGGCCACCTAAGAGCGGCCCACCCCTCGGCCCCGGTAACGGCCCACCCGTTGGCCCAGGGGTTCACTTCGGGTTCAGTGGAGGTTCACACCCTGACACGGCGTGCTGACGAGGCCACCCCTCTCACACCGGCATAGAGGTCACAGACGCACGTGTTGACGACTGCCTGCAAAGTTCTACCGACCTCGTTCCCACCAAGCGAGGCCAGGGTGGCACTGGTCCGTGACCACAGTCAGCACCACCCCGGCGAGAGGCCTACCCCTCAGGTTGAGATCGCCTTCCAGCGCCGCACCAAGCAGGCCAGCTCGGCGAACTCACCGCCACCGCCTCCGCTGTTCGAAGGCCGGGAAGCCACCAGACCTCGACCACCAATCGTTTCCCCGCACCAGTTCGCTCGCAAGCCTCCCCTGGTGCGCGTACGAACGACGCGGTCCTCATGCCGCGCGAGATAGGGGCGCACTCCGCGTACCCCGTCGTCGTCCTCGCACCACCCACGCGGCCCCGTATACAGAGCCCGCGCCCGCTGCGCCGACACCCCCACCGGAGTCGCGCTCGGCTGTTTCTCGGAGCGAGGCCGCGGAACATGCCCCCGTTCCTTGGCCGCGGTTCGCGCCGAGATAGGTTCGCAACCTGGCCGTGCACTCCGCGAGGGCATCGGTCGGCGGTCCTCGGCTGCCGGTCGTGTGCTCCGATCGGTGGGGCCACACAACAGTGCGGCGAGCACCGCACCGAGCAGCCAACGCACTTGTTCGCCCCAACCCTGGCGGCGCCTGCGGTGCCGCCCGCTATGCTTCTCCACGGTTTCCTCCTGGTGTAGTCAGGTGGGAATCACGCCCCGGACCGGTGTTGCCTCACTGGTTCGGGGCACCCTTTTCTCTTGTCAGCGACCCCGCGCTTGAGGCCAGTTCTCTCGGTGTGGGGTTACTGGGTGAGTGTCAATGGCTCCGGAGACATACGCCCCCGAAGCTGCGCTTCTCACCCACCCCCACGCAATTAGGTACAGAACAGCCCTAGTTCAACGAAACGGGTTCCCTTGCCCGTTGAGGGTGGTCGATGTTCCCTTGGGTGAACGAGAACCTTCAACCCCAGCCACGGAATAGCGAGCGCATCCGTTTCGCTGGCTGTTCGTCACTGCCGACTACGTGTACGCCCGGACCGATCGAAGACCGCGCGAACGGTCAACGCACCGCTACTGCTCGCGGAGAAGTCCCAGTACAAGGCCATCGCATCGACCATCGCCAAGCCGTAGCCGCTCTCGGCCAACGTCGGCCCTGCGCCCGTCGGGGAGGAAGGAGGAGCCGCTTGGGGCACGGTTGCTACCGCGCCAGGACAGGGACCGTCGTCGGTCACGCGCAGGACGAAGAGGAGACGGCGCCGTTCGATCTCGATCCGCACCTGCCCGCCCGGTAGCCCGGAGGCGGTGTGCCGTAGAGCGTTCGCGTGCAGCTCGGCCAAGGACACGACCAAGGGGTGCGCGGCGAACGGTGTGGTCCGGGTGGCTTGAGCTGCCCACCGGCGGGCTTGGGAGAGGTGAGCGGTGTCGGAACCGCACAGCAGTCCCGATGTGTTCGGGTCATCGAAGCTGATGCGCCGAGGCAGCGACACCGTTTCGTCCCGAGGCGAGCGTTGGGGAGGAAGGCGCTGCATCAGCCCTCCACCGGGAAACAGCAGGCCAGAGCAAGCGAGCCATGCGTTGAGATACTCATGTACTCACTGTCTGGAGAAACACCAGACAACGCTATGACGGAGCGGGCATGGTGGTTATGACAGGCCGGTCATGGTCCCGAGATCCGGTGCCACCGTAGGATTCGGTGCCACTCCACTCCCCCTCTGGCGAGCCAATTCGGAAGGTATGCCGTGTTCTGCGGAAACTGCGGTCGTGCACGAAAGCCCGGTGACTGCTCTTGTGTTCCCAGCCGGTTCTGGAGCGTTCCCGAAGTGCGGCGGGCGGTCGCGGACCGGGACCCCAACGCGCTGATCCGCCTTCTACTGCGGCACACCCACCTGGCGCAGGACGCCATCGCCCGCATGTGCGACCTGTCCCAGGCCATGGTCTCCCGGGTCCTGAACGGCAGCCGCGAGATTCGCAGGCCCGAGTCCAGGAGCCGCGCGTTCGACGGGATCACGCACGGATACGCCATCCCGACACCCGAGATGGCACGGGTACCCGCCGGGCTCGCTCTGGGGTTGAACGACTCGGGCGAGGAGGCCGCTTCGGTCCTGCGGCGATTGGCCCGGGCGGACGTCGATCACACACCGGGCATGGAGGAGGGGGCCGGTACCTCAGCGGTCAGCCCGGCTGTACTCTCCTGGCTCGTACGGAACGCGGTCTCCCCCGAGGGAAACCCTCTGGTCGAGGAGGGCCCGGTGGCTGCGGTCCGCGCCGCGACCGCGGCGTTCGGCGCCCTGGACAACCGGTTCGGTGGCGAGAACGCCAGGACCACGGCGGTGCACTACCTCAACGACACCGTCGTCCCCCTCCTCCGGCGATCGCACACGGAGGCGGTACGGCGGTCGTTGTTCACGGTCGCGGCCGAATTCGTCCTCTCCATCGCCTGGATGTCCTACGACGCCCAACGCAACGGCGCCGCCCGCCGGTACTTCGTCCAGGCCCTGGACCTGGCCACACACGCCGAGGACCGGCTGCTGGGGGCGAGCGTCATGTCCGCGATGAGCCACCAGGCCAACTATCTGGGCGCGCACGCCGAGGCCCGCGACCTGGCGCGCGCTGCCCTCACCGGAGCCGGTGCCCGTGCGACAGCGACGATGCGCGCCCAGTTCCTGATGATGGAGGCCCGTGCCCACGCCGCCCGCAAGGACAGGAGCGACTGCTTCCGGGCGCTGGGTGAGGCCGAGCGAGCGTTCGGAAGCCGCGAACCCGCCACGGACCCGGAGTGGATCAGGTACTTCGACCACTCGGAGTACTCCGACGAGGTCGCGCACTGCCATCGGGACCTCGGGCACGCACACGTCGCCCGCCGTCTGGCCGAGCAGAGTCTGGCCGCCTCCAGCGGTGAGGAGTACGCGCGCAGCCGGGTGTTCACCCGCCTGGTGTTGGCCGCGGCCGTCCTCGGCCAGGGTGAAGTGGAAGAGGCAGGCCACATCGGCGAGCAGGTGGTTCCCCTGGTCCAGGCCACCTCGTCGGCGCGGTGCGTGGGGTACCTGGACGACTTCGCGAGGCAGGTACTCCCCCACCGGGACCAGCCCGGTGCAGCGCGGTTCCTGCGCCAAGCGCGCGCCGTAGTGGCCGCTGGTCAGTAGGGGTGCCAGGACCGGGGGCGTTCGGGATCTCCCAGGTCAGTGACGCGCCGGTCGATCTCAGCGTCGATCTCGGGGCTCTCTCCGCCCTTCTGCGCGAGCCAGGTGGTCATGCGCAGCTCGCGAATCGCCTTGTGGAGCGGGTAACCGTCCCAGGCGGTGACGTCGAATCCGTAGGCGTCGCAGAAGTCGGCGTACTCGGCGTCGGTGTGCCAGCCCAGGTCCCTGTACAGGGCGGTCAGGACCAGGTCCCATTCGGGCGGGCCCCAGCAGATGCCGTCCAGGTCGAAGAGCACGACCCCGTGGTCGGTGGCCAGCACGTTGCCGATGTTGGCGTCGCCGTGGATGACGTGTCGTCCCAGGACGGGGCGCACCGTGGGAAGGCGCTGGGCCAGGTCGCGGTGGAGCCGGTGCAGTTGGTCGCGCTGAGGGGCGGTGAGCCGGGGTGCGGTGTCGATGCGCTCGCGGATCCGGTCGAAAGGATCGAGGTCGGGCAGGTCCAGGTCGGGTGGCGGGGTGAGCCGGTGCAGGGAGCGCAGGAGCAAGGCCAGTTCCCGGGGGACGGTCCACTCCCCGTTCACGGCCTCCCAAAGGGTGACGACGGTGTCCTCGGCCGGGACGGGTTGTTCACCCGGGAGGGGGAGGCTCACCGGTATGCCCTGGTCGGCGAGCCAGCGGGCGGCGCGCACCTCGCGGATGGCCTCCGGGGACCGGTCTGCGGAGCGCTCGACGCGGGCGATCACCCCGCCGCCGTCGAGGCGGAACACGGCCCGCTCCCCCGCCCGGATCAGCTCGGGTTCCTGGGACGGGGTGAGGCCCATGGAGTCGGCAACGGTGTGGACGGCGCGGGTCGCGCGCCGCACGAAGTCCTCGGTGTGAACCACGCGCCCCAGCCTACGCCGGGGCGCCGGTTCCGCCTTCGTGAGCGGGGGTTGGGTGTCAGCCCGCGGCAAGGAGGCTGCTCATGCGTTGGACCCGGTCGGTCTGGGGGAAGGTGAGCCAGTCCCATTCGCCTTCCTCAGCGCCCATCCAGGAGGCCAGGCAGCGGCGGAAGAACTGCGAGGGTGCTCCGGTGGCGGTGCCGATCCAGTCCTGTCCGGGTGTGCCCAAGGCGAGGTAGGAACGTTGTCGGTCCTCCACCAGGTGGCGAGCGGCACCGATCCAGTCCGGGCAGGGCTGCATGGCGATGGGTGCGGGGATCTGGTCGAGGAAGGCCTGGGGGTCGCGGTCGGTGGCCACGACGTGGATGTGGGTGTGGTCGTAGCAGGCGCCGCCCTTGTCGCGGAAGTCGAGGCTGCCGTGTTCGAATACGAGGCTGTCCAGGCCGCTGCGCCTGCGGACGAGGTCGGTGACCTGCGGGATGAGGGTGCGCAGGTCGGCGCGTTCGGCGTTGTCGAGCCAGCCCACGGACAGGGTGTGGCGCTTGGAGACGATGAGCAGGTACCAGTCGGTCAGGGCGCCGATGCAGGGCATGACGGCGAAGTGGTCGCTCTCGTGAACCACGTAGTCGGAGCGGGCGCGTGCCAGGCCCAGGTCGTAGAAGAGGTTGGAGTCGTCGCCTCCTTCGACTTCGCAGCAGAAGGTGCAGATCTCGCTCAGGGTGTCGTCCACGGATCTCCTTTTCGCAGGCAGGGGCGGGTTCAGAACAGGGTCGGGGCGCTAGTGGGCGCATTCTCTGGGGTGGCGGGGACGAGTCGGCGGCCGATGAGTTTGCTGAGGTCGGCGCAGTATCGGGCGGCGTCGGGGCCGGGTTCGGTGGTGAACAGGGCGACGGGTCCGCTGGCTCCGGTGACGCGCAGGTGGTGGGTTCCCTCGGTGAGGGCAGCGGGGTAGGCCAGGACCGGGGCGGCGTCGAAGACGGTCGTGGCGCACGCGGGGCGGGCCCACGGTTCCGGGTCGAGGAACACCTCGGTGCCAGGCTGGTCCGCGGTGATCGTGGCCAGGTAGGCGGTGGCCTCGGCGGCGAGTTCGGTGAGCCGCATCATGAGCGCGGCGGTGTCCACCCGGTCCTGGAGGCCGAGGACCTTGTGGCGGGTCGGTACCTGTTGGGGCAGGCCGAGATGCCGGGAGACGGCGGCCTCCAGGGCTCGGACGGCGATGCCGTCGGAGGTGCGCGCGATGTAGACGGCGGCGACGGGGCCCTGTTCGGCCAGGCGGCTGCGTCGGCGGAGTTCGGCGGCGGTGCCGACCTTGGTCATCCCCTTGGCGAAGACGTCGAGGTAGAGCCAGTGCGGCTGCTGGAGGTAGCCGCGGATGTTGTCCGGCAGAGCGTGTGGGTTGTGATGTGCCTGGTGGGCGGCGACGAAGCCTTCCTTGTACTGACAGCGTCGGCACTGCCTTCCCCTGGTGACGGTCTCGTCGTTGCGGCACCGCACGTGCCTGCCCTCGGGGCCGGTGAGGTCGAACCAGCCGACGCAGTAGCGCTCGTCGCCGTCCACGCGGAAGGTGTGCTCGCCCAGGAGGGGATGGAGCTGGCTGCCGTCAGGGGTGGCGGTGGTGCGCAGGCACGGTGTGTCCGGTGTGCTCCAGTCCAGGCCGAGGACGGTGACGGGTGCGGTGATGGTCATGTCAGGCTCCGGTACAGGATGGTCTCGATGTCGTGCAGGCAGCGGCGGCGCCCGGTGGCCACGGGTGCGGCGCGCTCGCCGTAGAGGCCGTGTTCGTAGGTGCCGCACAGGTTGTCGGTGACGATGTGCAGGTAGTCGAAGGGGACGCCGGCGGTGGTGGCGGCGCGGGCCATGTGGCCGATCTCTGGGTCCACGACGTCGAAGTCCGCCCTGTTGGCCTCGAACCAGGTGCGGGTTTCGTCCAGCACGCTGGGAACGGTGGCGTGCCGTACGCCGGAGCGGAGGGTGGCGGGCGCCTGGGTGAGGTCCAGGGCGCTGTCCCAGGTGAGGCGGCACTCCTCGATGCGGGTGGTGGTACCGGTGACGACGAGAGTGTTGGGTGCCATGTCCGGCTGGAGCCCACCGAGTTTGCCGACGTAGACCACTCCTCCGGTGTGCCCGCGTGCGGTCAGAGCGGTGACCAGGTCTCCGGCGAGGTCTCCCCAGAAGCTGAACTCGCAGCCCAGGAGGAGGACGGTGGCGTTGCCGACGCGTGCGGTGCGCCAGCCGAACCCGGGCCGGTGGGTCCAGTCGGTGGTGCGGTCGCGGAGGAGGGGTTCGACGTAGCCGAGGATCACCCGGTCGTTGGCGGGCAGGTATGCGGGGAGCCAGTGGTCCATGAACTCCAAGCCCTGCCCGGGAGCCGGGGGTTCCGTGGTGACGTCGGTGGGGAGCCCGGTGAGTGCGCAGGCCTCGCGGACGAGCTGGGTGTAGTGGTGGGCGTAGTCGCGGCCCGGTGGGACCACGCAGTGCAGGACCTGGTCGGCGACGGTGAAGTAGGGGCGGCGCCAGTTGAACCGTTTCCCCTCGCGTTTGTCTCCGCCGAGGAGGAAGGACAGGGAGCGGTTGGGGTAGACCCAGGCCCGGCCGTTGGTGGCGGTGAGCAGGTCGACCGGGATTTTGGGGAGCACGTAGTCGGCCAGCCGCTCCCCCATCGTGTGACCGGTGGGAACGGCCACGGGCGCGGTGGTGTTCATGGTGCGGCCTTCTTGCGAAGAAGGGACAGGATGTGCTCGGTGCCGGAGCCGCTGCCCACGGTGTGAACGGGAGCCGGGTGGGCGGCGAGGAGCGAGCCCAGGGCGAGGTCAGTGCGGGTCTGATAGTCGGTGAAGCTCCGCGCGGACGTGGTCGCCTCGCCGGTGACGAAGGCTCCGTGTTCGGAGGGCTTGGAGTTTCCGTTGCGGCGGGCCGCGGCCAGGTGCGCTGGTGTGGACAGCTTGGCGATGTGGTCCGGCTGGGGAAGGGCCGAGAACACCCGCGCGGCCAAGTCCTCCAGTCGTTCGTCGCCGGAGAGCGCCATCCGGGCCTGGTGCTTGAAGTACCAGCCGTCGACCACGACGGAACGGCCGGAGGAGAGCGCCGGTGCCACGTGGACGTGGTGGAACAGCTCGTACCAGGCGGCGAGGGTGTGCAGCCAATAACGGGTCGGGTAGTGCCACACGGGTTCGGCGTGGTCGTAGCCCCAGGTGAGGCGGTGCATCGCTGACAGGCGTTCGTCCGCCCAGGGGTTGCCTGATGAGGGAAGTACGTCCTTGCGGAGAACGACCGCTTCGTGGATGTTGTCGGTGAGGCGGGACAGGAGGTGGCTCTTGCCCGCTCCGTCGATGCCTTCGACCACCCAGAATTCACCCATGGGCACTCCTCACGGTGATTCCGGCCTCGCGGAGGTTGATGGCCAGATGGGAGAGCAGCCCGGAACGCAGGTAGACCTCGCTGGTCCCCGCCTTCCGCAGGCGGCTGAGAAAGCCAGTGAGCTGGGCGTGCTGCTCACGTGCGAGGGACACATCGAGCAGCAGCGGACCGCTGGGAATCGGTTCGTTCGTGGAGGTCAGGACCGCAACCGCGGGGCGTGGCGAGCTCTGGTTCCCCGTCCAGGTCTCGCGGTGGGGCACTGTGCTCCGGAGGTTCTGCGGGGAGAGCCCGAAGCGGGTGGAGTAGTGCAGCTTGAGCCCGAAGGAGTGACCGAGATCCCGGCGCAGAGCGGCCAAATCGCGGCGACGTCCGCGAACCCACTCCATGACCGTGGCGACCTGCCAGTCATCCACCTGGGCGGGGCTCTCGTAGTGGCCACGGACGAGGTCGTGGAACCTCGCCGTCTGAGCAGTTCCGAAGTTGAGGGCCGTGAGGCCGACTCGATCACCTTGGATACCGACCACGATCGGTGTGAGCTGGTTGTCCAGTTCCCAGATACCGGGGATGATCTCGGCTGCTTCCAGGCCGTCGTAGACGGCCAGCTCGACGGAGAACAGCACCTGGTCGTAGGGCTGGACCAACGCGGACAACGACGGTGGCAGTTCGTTGATCCATTCCGCCGCGGCCTCGACCGTCGCGCCGACCAACCGGAGGAGGTTCCGTTCTTCGGAGTCGGCTCCCGTACGCACGACGAGATGTGCGTCCCGGCCGAACTGATCCCGGAGCTGCCGACTGGTCACCGAAGCCGGGTGCCGAAAGACACTGACGGGCATGCACAGCAGACCATGGTTCTCCAGGGCGGTGATGGCCTCGAACTTGCCCATGTCGTTCATGAGGCCCACTCCAGCGGTTCGCCCGTGACGGGGCGGACTTGCAGCACGATCACTGACGCGCCGGTCCACGCCCACTCGACATCGACGTCGAATCCGAAGTGCTCGGCCAGCAGCCGGCACACCCGACGGAGTCGCCGTATCAGGGCCAGGCTTGGGATCGTCTGGCCGTTCGCGTTGACGGCAAGCCGTTCGCCCTCCACACGAGCACGGACCTGCGGGATCCTCCCACCGGTCACTCCGTCAGGCCCTCGTGTCGCCTCGACCAGCACACGGCCCTCACGGGAGAACGCCACACCGTACAGAGTCACGTCCACCTGCTCCTGGACCAGAACGCAGGCCCCAGCCACCCCGCCGAGATTCTTCTCTGTGACGAACTCCTGGTCGATCGCCCGCACCAGCGCCGAGGCATCCGGCGGGCAGTTCAACACCGTGACCGTCCGTCCGGCCTGGGCGCTTTCCAACAAGTCTTCGTGCGCGCTGGTACGGATCACGACCCGACGGGGCCGGTACAGGCGCAGCCACGTACCCGTCGCATTCACCGCTTCGGCGGTCCCACGAACCAGGGCGTCAGCGCGTAGACACAGTGCAGGAGGCACGGGGATCCCCAAGGCGGCGACCTCGCTCAACCTCGCGGCCTTGAACCCCCAGCGCTCCGGTTCCAACTCCTGAGTCAGCAGGTCAGCCACCATCGCCGCACCTGCCCGTACTCGGGCCCGTCAGACGACGGGTACCTTCCTCGAATCCATCCATGCGCCCACTGTGGCCAGGCCACGCCCGCAAGCCCATGACCAGCCAGTCATAGGCCTGATGACCACTCAGTCATGCGCCCGAAGCTCGCTCAGCGAGCAGGTGATGGGGAGGCTGCGTCCGATTGGGAGATCGGCAGGGAGCAGGCACCAGAGGAAGGTGATCAGGGCTCCAGCGATGACGGTGGGCGCTGGCAACGCAACCATGGCGAGGGCGATGCTGATGCACTGAAGGGGTGGGTGAGCGCATGGTTATCACGCTAGACCGACTGATTCGAGTTCGGGTGTCGGGGCCCGTGCCCGGCCACCCGCACAAGGAACACACGGGACACACAGGGCATCAGTCACAAGGTTTCCGATACGCAAGGCAGCGGCCAGCACGGCTCTCTTCGTAATCGTCAGTGCCTATTCTCCCATCACGCCTCTCCATGGGAGGATCTGTATCAGATCAATAGGGAGGATGACGGAGTCCATGGTGACCAAGGACGACCAGTTCGAAGCATCCGCTTCAGCGCTCGGGTACCTGTACCAATTCGCCAAAGCACTAGAACTGTGTATCGAGCGGTCGATGGGCGGACTCGAGTGGAGCGTTGCTGTGGAGGCTGCCGACGACATCGAGACCCATGCAGGATCATTGACGGAACTGCTCCAGCTGAAGCAGCGCGCTGAAGGAATCCGCCTGACCGACACGTCGGAAGACCTGTGGAAGACCCTCCGAATCTGGTGCGAGGCCGACCTGAACAGGCGGATCGACCTGGCCGAGACCGACCTGTTCCTACTAACCACCGCCGAACTTTCGGCCGACAGCGCAGGACACCACCTCCAACCCAAGGAGACCGGACACCGCGACGTGGACGAAGCTCTACGGCTGCTGCGTTTGGCACGCAAAGCGTCCAAGAACGAGAAGCTCCAAAAATCATTCAAAGCCTTCGATGCACTGGAGACATCAGGACCAGAGCGGCAGCGCGAACTACTTTCACGAGTCGATGTCATTGGCCATTCACCCAGAATCAATGAGATCCGTAGCGGAATGCTAAAACGTGCGGTCCTGGCCGTTGAACGTGACCTTGCTACAGCTTTCCTCACCCGACTGGAAGGATGGTTCTACGGCCGAGTCATCGAACAGTTAACCACTCCAGGAAAGGCACCGATCACCGGATCAGAGTTCGATGAAGTATTCAGCCGACTGCGCGGACAGTTCAGTCCCAATAACCTTCCCATCGACCAGGACATCATGAACCTGGAACCGGAACCCGTTGAGTCCGCTGATAAGACGTTCGTTCGACAACTCGACCTGATCGGGGTCGGTCCTGACAGGGTCCACCTCGCAGTCCGGGACTACATCCGCGCCTTCGCCCAGCGATCGCGCTGGTCGGAGGAGAAGCTGCTGCGCCCCGGAGAGATCGGCGATTACGAGCGCAGATTGGTCGAGGAGTGGCAGGCACGCTTCGCCGAGATGAGGGAAGAACTAGGCCCCGAAGCGACCGAGAAGGAGATGAAACGCGAAGCCAGGCAGATCTACAGCTGGGTCGATCGCGAGGCCCGCGCGCAGATCCGAAACGGCCTCCAAGAGGTGTTCATCCCCAAGGGGTCGTACCACATGCTGGCCGATGAACTTAGGGTCGGCTGGCATCCCGACTTCTCCGCCCGGCTTGCGGCTCTTCTCGAACCAGCCGGAGCAAGCTGATGGCGGCCCTTCAACTGAGCCGCGAGGAGCGGGCACTCTACAATCCAGCCTTCACCGCAGTGTTGTGCACGCGTGCGGTCCACGGCCACGACAAGGGCTACACAACTCCCTGTCCGCTACCGGTGGCAGTCACCGCCGCCATCATGGCCCTGCAGCCCTCCATCCGCGCTGAATTGCCCGCCACCACTGGTGCCAGCTTGATGGGATGGATCGAACAGAACGACGCCGTACGGATCGCTATGGGGCGCAACACCTCCGCTCTGGCTACCGTCGTGCGCCCCGGCCTTCTGTTCGCCTTACAGAGCGGCATCCTGCGCTGCGACAGCGACGGCCTTACCCCGATACCGCGTGCACTCCCAAAAATTGTCAGAGGTGACACCGAACAGAGCACGGCCATCCAGCAAGCGGCCTTCCAACTCGGACGATGGCTGCCCAGCGCAGGAAGCCTCAGTACCGTCCTGACCCTCCTTGGAGTGAAGCCTTGACCTTTCAGATCCAGGCGGTAACCGTCTACGGTAAGCAACCGGACCAGATACGTACCGTTCCTTTCAGGACCGGGAGACTCAACATCGTAACTGGCGATTCACGGCGAGGCAAAAGCGCCCTGATGACCATCATCGACTACTGCTTCGGCAGTAAAGGCTATCCAGTCAAAGCCGGCATAGTCCGTGACTATGTCAGCGCCTACGCCGTCACCCTGGTCAAGTCCGATCAGCAACTATTCGTCGCTCGCCGCGCCCCCAAAGGCAAAGCCACCGTAAGTACCGTGATGTGCATCATCTCCCAGGCACCTGGCAGCCCGCCTCCACCTCTGGATAAGCTCAATTTTTCTACGCCACTAGATGCTGCGAAAGACCTGCTCAGCGAATTCTGCGGCATCGATCGCACCGTCCGTGTGCCGTCCGTCGCTCGAGCCACGACGATCGCCCCATCCATCCGCCACGCTCTGTTCTTCTGCCTGCAGGCCCAGAACGAGGTCGCTAACCCCGACCTGCTCTTCCACTCCCAAGGAGAAGAGTGGCGTCCCAACACCATCCGCGGCGTCATTCCCTACTTCCTCGGTGCAGTCGACCCCGAGCAGGCCCTAAGGCGCAACCGACTCCGCCTGCTGCGCCGCGATCTGGCTGACCAGGAAGCCGCAATCAACGTAATAGGCGAAACTGATCCTGCCAGCGGGCAAGCTCGCGCTCTGCTCACTGAAGCAGTCGAAGCTCACCTGCTGCCCCCGCCCACCGGCCGGCATCTATCGGCCGACGATGTCCTTACGCTACTACGCCAAGCCCTGGGCCAGGCCGAAATCCAAGCCAACCAATACCGTGCGGACGATCCGATAGGGGCGCTCGTCGCGCGCCGCGGCGAGCTACGCCGTCTTCACGGGCAGAGTCGTGCCAAGATCGCCGATCTTAAGCGAACTCTGGCTGAGAACAACGACTTCACCAGCCAAGCTGCCGAGCAACGCGCCCGTCTCACATCACTTGATCTACTGCGCCGCAACCCCGAGAGTTCAGGGGATGCCCACTGCCCAGTGTGCGCGAGCTCTCTCCCTTCTGCCAATGACACAGTCACGGCCCTGAACCGCGATCTCGCACATTTGGAAGGAGATCTTCAGGCCATCGGCAGTGACACACCAACGATCCAACGTCTGATTAGCGAGGAAGAGAACCGACTGCAGGACCTACGGTCGGAGCTGAGCCGCAACCAAGAAGAGATCACCGGAGTCACCGCTGGCCTGCGCGCTCTGCAGCGTGAGCCAGACGATCTTCGCCGCGCTGCCATCGTTCAAGGACGCATCAGTCTCTACCTCGACACTGCCGCCTACCAAGCGGTAGCCCCACCATTGAACGACCGCCGAGAAGAACTGCGTCAACAGATCGCCGAGCTAGAGGAAGAGCTCGGCGACGACACCCAGGGCGAGCGCCTCGCCAGCTTTTTGTCGCTCATCAACCAAAAGATCACTTCCCAGGCCGTGAGCCTCAGACTCGAACACTCCGAGAATCCCATTCGCCTCGACATCAATCGCCTCACAGTCGTAGCTGATAAACCCGAAGGTCCTCTGCCACTCGCGAATATGGGCAGCGGAGAGAACTACCTGGGATACCACGTTGCGACATTCCTCGGCCTGCACGAGTGGTTTTCCGAGCACCACGCGCCGGTGCCTCGCTTCTTGATCCTCGACCAACCCTCGCAGGTGTACTTCCCGCCCGAGCATCAAGGAAAATCTGTCTTGGCGGCCAGAGATCGCAACATGCTACTGAACGTCTATCAGGCTATCAACGACATGCTGAGTCGTCTTAGCGGAAAGTTCCAGGTCATCGTCATGGAACACGCAGATCTAGACCATCCGGAGTTCAGCCCGCATGTCATCCAGCGCTGGCGCTACGAGAACGATCAAGCACTCGTTCCTGCGCACTGGATCTCGCGAAATGACAATTGATATACCTAGGAAAACACAACTTGTTGAGAGGAATCAGATCACTGGCGTATCAGTGCTGAACACAGACGCATCGCACGAGGCAAGTCGTCGTCTACCAGCCTCCTCTGTCCTGACCAGAAGCTGAAGGCCATCTCGGGCCTGACAGGAGGCGCTCGGCAATAGCAACTTCATCCTGTGGGCTGCCTAGATGAGTAATTCCAAGGGGTGCATGGTCTGAGCATGAGGCGAGGGAGCCCATGGTCATGTTGTGACGCAAGACCTGAACTCCCTCGCCCGTGCACTCTACGACACCACCGCACGACTCCTGG
>NZ_VWVU01000047.1 GCF_008638365.1 Nocardiopsis quinghaiensis
TAGGACCTCGAAGCGGGGACGGGCAGTGCTGCGTGGATGACGCCCGACAGGGCGTCGAGGTCGGCTTCGTAGAAGAACCCCACCCAAGGGTCTGCAGGTTCCTGCGCCCTGGCGAAGGCGTCGTAGGCCCTGGCGAGGGATTCCCCGGACCGCTTGCCGTCACCGAGGACGGCGTAGGCCCACGCCACGTTCGCGCACATCAGGGCCACGGTCCGTTCGCACCCGGAGTCCTGGGCGGCGATCTGCCCCAGCTGGAGGAAGCGGAGGGCCTGGGGTGCGTGCCCGCGGTGCAGGTGGAGCCTGCCCATCCGGTACAGCACGTTGGCGGACAGGGAGGGCTCCTCGATGTATTGGGCCTGTTCCAGGGCCCGGGAGAGATGGGATGCGGCCGTGGAGTAGCGGCCGACATCGAAGCTCGCCCACCCGGCGAGGTTGTGCAGGTCAGCGATGGCGCGATACATCTGGCGTCCGACATCCTGGGTCAGTTCGGTGGCTGTCAGAAGGCGGTAGGCGTAGGCGAGCTGCGTCATGATCGCGTTCAGGCATGAGCCGCCGCCGAGTTGGTAGTCGGTGGCTCGGAGCGTCTTCGTGGCGGTTGCCACCCGTGTGACGTCGACCGACGTCACATGAGGAGGAGCCGCGCCGCTGGAGCCGGGTCCTCATCGCCCCTGTGAGGGGTAGCAACCCTTCGACCAGGGGCCGTGGGGTCCACTGACGTCGCCTTCATCGCCCCTGCGAGGGGTAGCAACTTGTCTGGCGCCGGGAGCTATGGAGGCTCTGGTGTGTGCCGCGTTTCGTGATGACTAACCTGGCCCGTATGGAGCTCAAGGGCCTTGGCCATGCAGACGTACGGCTGCCTTCACCTCTGGAGGAAGTCGATGATGAGCTCCTGCGCGAGCACGGGGTCCGCTTGCTACTCAAGCGCGATGACCTCATCAGCGCCGAGGTACCGGGCAACAAGTGGCGCAAGCTCCACCCCAACCTCCGTGCGGCACACGGGCAGGGCCACTCCACGCTGCTGACCTTCGGTGGGGCCTACTCCAACCACATCCGAGCGGTGGCCGCGGCCGGCAGGGCGTGCGGATTCTCGACCATCGGCATCATCCGAGGCGAAGAGCACCTTCCGCTCAACTGGTCGCTCACCTACGCCACACAACAGGGCATGCGGCTGGAGTATCTGGACCGGACGACCTACCGGTCCAAGCACACATCCGCAGTCGTCGACGGGTTGCGCGAACGGTTCGGCGACTTCTACCTGCTGCCCGAAGGCGGAAGCAACGCCCTGGCCGTGCGCGGCTGCGCTCCGATCGCCGACGAGATCGACGAGGACTTCGACGCCCTCTGCTGTGCGTGCGGCACGGGTGGAACACTCGCCGGTCTGGCGGCAGGCCTGGCCCCAGGGCAGGAAGCCATCGGCTTCTCGGTGCTCAAGGGCGGTGACTTCCTCACCGAGGAGGTACGCCGGCTCCAGGAGGAGGCAGGCGCGGTGACCGACAACTGGTCGATCGAGACCGGTTACCACTTCGGGGGATTCGCCAAGCACTCACCTGGGTTGGCCGCCTTCATCGAGGAGTTCCACGCGCGCCACGGGATGCTGCTGGAGCGGATCTACGTGGCCAAGATGCTCGCCGGGGTCTACGACCTGGTGGCGCGCGGCAGGTTCCGCCGGGGCAGCACCGTGGTCGCGCTCATCACCGGCCCGGCTGAGAGCTTGGGCGGGTGAACCAAGCGCTCACAGCTTCATGTGGTACTCGCGGATGGTCCTGTGTGAGGAAGCATGGTCCACCCAGGTGAGATCCCACTCGCCGGAGTTGACCGTGAAGTCCTTGCCGAACCCCAGCCACTTGCCCTTCATGGCGCGCCCCATCGGGTTGATGAGGAGCTGCAGGGTGCCGTGGTAGCCCGCGCCGCGGTAGTAACCAGTGGGCGAGGTCCGTTCGCTCCAGGAGCCGCTGGCCACACCCTTGTCGAGATCCAGTTGCAGGTCCAGTCGGGAACCGGTGGTGTGCGGCAGGCTCTGTCCGACCAGATGCGTGCCTTCCTGGCGGAGGACGACGTAGTGCTCGCTGGTGAATTCGCTGTGTCGGCTGCTGCTGGGGTAGCGGTATCGGCTATGCCAGATTCCCGAGTAGTCCTCGTCGGCGCGCGTGCTTCCGTTGCCGGGCGTGAGCGGGTCTTCGTTGGATGCGTTGACCGGTAGGGACGCGGCCAGCGACAGACCCGCTGAGACCTTCAGGAACACGCGGCGGGCATTGGGCCCTATGCCGCCGGAGACGGACCAAGCGGCCACACCACGGGCGATGTCGTGGACGTCCAAGGACTCCAAGCGCTTCGCGAGCGCCAGGGCCTGCTCGCCCTCCGTGTCGGCATCGGGGGTTCCATGGGCCACGAGGAGGGGAAGCTCATCGGCGACGGACTTCGCCCGGTGGGCGGGGTCCGTGCCTCGGTGGTCGGCGCAGTCGGCGACCAGGTCGGCTACGGAGCACTCGTACAGTTCTGCCAGACGGGCCAGGATCTCCAAGGACGGCGCGTAACCGGTCGGTGAGGGCCATAGCTCCCAGTAGGAGAAGTTCTTGAAGGTCTTGGGAGAGGCGGGCCAGCGGTCGTTCCACCGGTCAGCGGCCTCCCGCTGGCTCCAGCCGCGAACCAGGCGGAAGGCCACACGGGCGTTCACGCGGTAGCGCTTCCGGAAGGCCTCGGCCACCTCCACCCATGACATCCCCTGTGAGCGGAGCCGGTCGGCTGTCGCCTTCTGCTCCTGGCGAGCGCTACGGGCCTTCATCGCCATCGTGCCTCCCGCGGTCGGGCGATGTGTTTGATGGACGCTAACGGTCCGGAGAGCCAGCGCAAAACCTCCCTGTTGAACAGGAAGATGTTGCAGCCAATCATCATGGTTGCTCTGGGTGGTCAGCGCAACCGTTCTCCAACAGGCTTGAACCCACACACCAGGGACGACAGTCGTTGTTTTCGCGGGACACCGCTCTGCGCGGTTACCGGGAACAGCGGCCTCGGCGCCAGTACGGAGGGGTGCATGTGGGAGCGACACAGAACTACCGGGCGACGGTTCCGGCTGACCACAGCGGCGTGGCCCGCGACGGAGGTGCCCGGACCGCTCTCCACACTCCTGGCGCTGCACCGTCACCGTGGCGGAACGGGCCGGTAACCGCAGTGGGTTGGGAAGTGGCGGATGACCGTGTGCAGTACTCGGCCGCTGAGCAACTCCATGAGCGTCACCACCGCCTGTGGTGGGTGATGTGGGGGCCCGGAGCCAGGAGGTACTTCGCCTTCTACCAGGGCGACGCCGACCTCGCCCCCCTCTCGGACGCCTCTGCCGAAGGGCTGGAGATCCAGATCAGGCGTGCTCAGACGGTGATCGCCCGCACCCACCCGGCGTCGTACTGGCGGTGCCCCGTCTCGTGTTGCTCCTGGACCTCGATCAACCCCGTGTCCCACGCGCCCTGCCCGCTACCGGTCCCTTCGTACCGATGACCACAGTCATCACAGCACCTCGCATTCCGTGCCAGGACCTGCCCGACTCCGAGCACCTGTTCGGCAACGCTCTGCAGCAGCGACGTGTCCGCCATGTCTGTGCTCCCTGCCCGATCCGAGTGGACTGCCTGGCCCGAGCCCTGACCGAGCGGGCCGACATCGGGCTCTGGGGCGGGCTGACCCACGCCGAACGCCAAGCGCTGCGCCGCCGCCATCCCCAGGTGAGCGACTGGTTCGCCTTTCTCGCCCGTAACCCTGCTGTCCCTGTTGGAAAGGACAACCGCACGTGACCTCTGGTACTACCGCGTTCCCTGCGACGGACACCGAATCCGAAGCACCCCTGACACCTGCGGAGGTCGCGACCCTCTTCCGCGTGGACTCCAAAACCGTGGCTAGGTGGGCGGCCCGCGGACTCCTGTCCAGCTTCAGGACTCCTGGAGGGCACAGGCGCTTCCTCGCCCGTGAGGTGTACTCCCTGCTGGCTCGGGACTTCACCCTGGCCGGAGGAAGCTGACCTGACAACGGTCCGTCCCTTCCGGAAGCCGGGACGAACAACACCAGAGCGGTGCGGTGGGGCACCTCTTCGGTCCGAGAGCTGTACGCGCTACCGCCCTCTCCTGCGAGGTCCGGCCATCTCCCCGGCCGAACCCCACTCAGGCGAGGACAACGAGAACGACACCCGAGGCAAAGGAGCTGGACCAGTGTCCATCCCAGGACCCGCCGAGTACAGGGGGCTTCCCCGTCGCTTCCGACAGAAAGAACATGGGCGGTCGGACAGCGGCCCAGTACCGCGCCCCTGCATCCCTCATGGGGAGCAAGTCGCTGTCGGGGTGATGGCGCAGCGTCAGGAACAGCCCCTGAACGATCCGACCTGTCTGGCCGTGCTGGGACATGCCTTCGCGAGTCAGGCGTGTACAAACACCGGAATCCGGGCCACACCCACCGTCGGCTTCGCTCCGCAGGGCGACCTGTCAGAGCTTGCCGGCGCTGTTCGTCGCCTGCTCCGCCACCGTCCCGATCTCGCCCGGCCCCTCACCGGCTCCGAGTATCCCTTTCTCTGATCCGAGAAGGGAGCCCGGTCCAGCGGGCTTCCACGACGAGGGCGGAAGGAGATCACCAGGACCATCCTTTCGCGCACCTCCGGGCCCATATCCGGGCCCGAGGCGAGTGCCCACCTCGTGACAACACACCACACAAGGAAGACACGAAAGCCATGGACTCCAAGAACACCAACGCATCCACATTCGCCCTGGAAGTGCGGGTGACCGACGAGGCCGTCAACGACGACGGTCTCGTGCCCTGCGACACCAGCGACGGCTGCGGCTCCACGTGCGCGAGCGCCTGCACCAACAGCGGCCTCTGAGCCGCCTTACCCCCTGATGGACGAAGGAGGAGAGCGGTGCACGAAACCCCCGATCTGATCCTGGACGTGCACGTGACCGAGGACTTGGTGGCGGCCGACAGCCTCACCGTGCTGGTCAGTGACGGCGGATGCGGCGCGACCTGTGCGTCAGGCAGTTGCGTCAGCGGAACCTGACACCTCTCACCAAACCCGGGGGCGGGGACGCCCCCGGGCCCAGACAGCGAACGATCAAGGAGGAACCGTGAGCGCCTTGTACCGGGCCTTGGGCCCGGCGTTGCTGCGGGCGGCCCGACTGCCAAGAGACCCAGAGTCACAGGTGTGGCCCGACCCCGATCACGCTGCCCCTGAAGAGGTGCGGGCCTGGGTATCGGATCAGTGGCCGGGACCATCGGCAGAGGCGGTGCGGCTGGCCAGCCCCTCCCTGTCCGCGCTTCTGGACGCCATCACAGCCCGCCGGGTCGATGACGACCGGAAGGTGCGCCGGGCGACCCTGGCACTCATGCGGTACCTACTGCGCGCCACGGGTCGCTCCACCCCGTTCGGGTTCTTCGCCGGTACCGCCCCCGCTTCTTTCGGAGAGAAGACCCGGCTGCGGTGGGGGCTCGATCACCGGGCCGTCACCCGGCCCGATCCGGAGTGGCTGCACCAGGCCGTCACCGACCTGGAAGCTGTTCCAGAGGCGGCCGAGCGGCTGCATGTGGTGGCTGATGACCGGATCCGTCTGCGCGGCGACCACTACGAACTCACCCACGGCAAGAAGCGCATCGAGGTCCGACGGACCGAAGCGGTGCGTCTCGTGCTGGAGGCAGCGTCCACACCGATCACCGTGAGCGCGGTGGCCGACCGTTTGTGCGCGCACGAGCCGTCCGCGCCGCGTGAAGCCGTTGCAGCGATGATTCGCGGCCTGCTCACCCAAGGTTTTCTCGTTTCGGAACTGCGTGCCCCAGGTACCACTCCCGACGTGCTCGGCCACGTCCTGGAGCATCTCGACCGGGCACAGATACACAAAGTGCGGGCGGCTGCTCCTGTCCTGGACCAGCTCCGGAAAGCAGAAACCGACCCGGCCAGCACCGCGGCACCGCTCCGCATCGACCTGCAGTTGGACTGCGACCTGACGCTGCCGAACAGTGTGGCCGAGGAGGCTGCTGTCGCGGCTACCGCCCTGGTCCGTCTGTCTCCCCACCCGGGCGGCGATCCCGGCTGGCGGGACTACTACACCGAGTTCGTGCACCGGTACGGGGCTGGGACGGTGGTCCCACTGGCGGACCTGCTCGACCGCGACATGGGATTGGGCTACCCGGCCACCTATCCCGGGACCCGCCTGTCCCTGCCCCGCGAGCGCACCCCGAACTTCCTCGCCCGGCAAGAACGCCTCCTGGTGCTGGCCCAGCGCGCTGCGGTGCTCGGGCAACGCGAGGTCGTGCTCGACGACGCCGACCTGGACGGACTGGCGGTAGCCGAAGTCGATTCGGTGAGGGTGCCGCCCCACGTGGAGGCCGCGGTGACCGTGTTCTCTGCCAGTCCGGCCGATCTCGATGCCGACCGCTACACGCTGCGGCTGCGTCCGGCCCGTGCGATCGGGACGATGACCGGCCGGATCCAGATCGCGGGCTCACCGTTGGCAGCGGCGGTCTCACGAATTCCGGTGACCACCGCAGGAGCGTTCCCCGCCCAGATGAGCTTTGCGCCGTTGACTCCAGCGGCCGACCAGGTCGCACGCACCCCGCGCTTCTTGGACCACGTGTTGGCATTGGGCGAGCACCGGCCCGAGGGGGAGCCCGGCGTGCTCACCGCCGCAGACCTGGGTGTGCTGGCAGACCGGACCCGTCTGTACCTGGTGCACACCCCCACAGGCCGCATCGTCGAACCACAGATGATGCACGGACTGTCCCTGGACTCCCAGACACCCGCGCTGGCCCGGTTCCTGGCGAACTTCACACGAGGATTGTGCGCCTCCTACCAACAGTTCCCCTGGGGCGACTCCGGCCTTGCGCTGCCGTTTCTGCCCCGGATCCGCTACCGGCGCACCATCCTGGCATCGGCCCGGTGGATGCTCACCAGAGACGACGCACCCCTCGGGCGGGATCGGGAACAGACCCTGAAGGCCTGGCGCCACCAGTGGAGGGTGCCCGACGCCGTCGGCCTCGTGCACGGGGACCGGGTACTGCCGGTCGACTTGGAAGCGGCTGCGCACAGGGCACTGGTGCTCGCACACCTGGACCGGCACGGCCGGGCCCTGCTGACCGAGGTACCCGACCCGGACGCAGACCTGGGGTGGATCGGCGGTCACGAGCACGAGGTCGTCGTGCCACTGGTGACCACACTGCCTCCGTCCCCCTCACCTCTGGAACGGGTCTGCCCTGTCACTGTGACCGATCGCGAACGCGGAGACTTCCCCGGATCCGAGGGAGCGCGCTGGGTGTTCGCGAAGGTCTACACCCACCCACACCGCCAGAACGAGATCCTCACACACCACCTACCCGCCCTCCTGAACGAGCTGGGCGACCCGCCCTGGTGGTTCCTGCGTTACCGCGAACCCCGAGACGCCGATCACCTGCGCCTGCGTATCCGCGTCGGCTCCTCCCAGGAGACCTCCCGGGCTGTGACCGCCCTCGGGTCGTGGGCCGAGCGCCTGCGCGACTCCGGGCTCTCTCCCCGCCTGGCCTTCGACACCTACCGGCCCGAGAGCGGACGCTACGGGAGCGGGCCGTGCCTGGAGGCCGCCGAAGCGCTCTTCACCACCGAATCGGCCGTGGTTCTGGACCGCCTCGCCCGTGGTGCCACGGACGCCACGGCACTGGCCGCCGCGATGATGGTCCACACCGTGCGCTCCTTCACCGGTGGCACCTGGTGGCTGCTGGGACACCGCGAGGACAAGCGAGCCGATGCGTCCTCCGCACACGTCCAGCAACGAGCCGCCGAGCTCGCCGCACACCCGACCCATCCCGACCTGCACCGTGCACTGATCACCTACCGGACCCGATTGGACGAGCGCCCCGGGCCCGACCCCGACACGGTCTGTTCCTCACTGCTGCACATGCTCCACAACCGTGTTCTGGGCATCGACCGTGCCGGGGAGCGCACTTGCTACCGCACCGCCCGGCAAGTGGCACTGACCTGGCACCACCGTGCCGAGAGGGCCCGCACGTGAACACCACCGCACCACCGAGCCGGGGCCTGGACCGGGTGCCCGAGGACATCACCGACCCGGCTTGGGGCCAGTCGCTGTCCAACGGCGCTCTGGGACCCGCGCTGTTCCACCTGACCCGAGCCACCACCGCCCCCGACAGCGCCGACACCGCGCTGGCATGGTTGCGGGCCGCCACCCGTACCTCCGTCTCCTCCCACCCCGACGGCGCCCTGTTCTGCGGAGTCACCTCCCTGGCCTACGTGCTGGCCATCACCCGGGCCGGGGACGCCGAGCTCCGTCGGCGACTGCACACCCATGTACTCACCCTGACCCGAAAGCGTCTCCACACAGCGCACCGGCGTCTGGCCGACGACGCGACCACGACCCCACGCGAATACGACCTCATCGGTGGACTCTCCGGGCTGGGCGCCTACCTGCTGACCACCCAACCCGACGGGGACACCACCCGCGCGGTGCTGTCCTACCTGGTGGCCCTCACCGAGCCCCGCCACGTGCACGGGAGACAGGTGCCCGGATGGTGGACACGCCTGTCCCCGAAAGGACAGGAGAGCCCCGGCTTCGTCCACGGGCACGCCAACCTGGGAATGGCGCACGGCATCGCCGGACCCCTAGCCGTCCTGGCCACGGCCCTGCACCACGGCGTGGAGGTCCCCGGACAGGTCGACGCCATCGAGTACATCGCCGCCTGGATGAACATCTGGCGCCACCGCGACGACGACGGAGTGTGGTGGCCCCGCTGGATCACCTGGCCCCAGTACCTGGAACAACAACCCGTGGAACCCAACCCGATGCGGCCGACGTGGTGCTACGGCATCCCCGGACAGGCACGCGCCCAGCACCTGGCCGCCCTCGCCCTCGGCCGAACGGGGCGCGCCGCCGAAAGCGTGGATGCGCTGGCGGCCTGCGCCACCGACCAGGACCGGCTGGCCGCACTCGACGCAAGCCTGTGCCACGGCCGCTCCGGGCTGCTGCAGACCCTGCGCCGGACAGCCGAGGACGAGGGCACCGGACGCCTCGACAAGGTGGTACGAAACCTGGAACACCAGGTCACGGTGCGACCCAGCACCGGCACCGGACTCCTGGAAGGCTCCTCCGGACAAGCCCTGGCACACCTGCCTGCTCCCGCCCACCGCACCCGGTGGGACACCTGCCTGCTGATCACCAGCTGACCGCGAAACCGACCACGAAAGTAGGGCACACCCGTGACCACTGCCACCGATCTGCGCAACAGCCTGGTCGACATCCTCCGCTCCCAGGGATGGGTCAACGACCCGCGCGTGGAGAAGGCCATGCGTGAAGTACAGCGCGACCTCTTCCTGCCCGACGAGGACCTGGAAACGGCCTACGCCGATCGCAACATCGCGATCAAGAGCGGTCCGGCAGGAGAGTGCCTCAGCTCCGCCTCCACGCCCAGCATCGTCGGCATGATGCTCGAACAGTTGGAGACCGAACCCGGACAGAACGTGCTGGAGATCGGTGCGGGAACCGGCTACAACGCCTCCCTGCTCACACATCTGGTGGGACCGACTGGGTCGGTCACCTCCATCGACATCGACGCCGACGCCATCGCCCACGCCCGCGCCGCCCTGGAACGGGCCGGAGTCGACGGGGTACGCCTGGTGCACGGCGACGGTGAAGAGGGGGTCCCCCAGCGCGCTCCCTACGACCGGATCGTCATCACCGCCGGGTCGTGGGACATTCCCGGCACCTGGTGGGACCAGCTCGTCGACGGAGGCCTCTTGATCATTCCGCTCAGGTTCCGGGGCACGACCCGGTCGATCGCGTTCCGTCGCCACGGTGACCGGATGATCAGCGAGACCGCGCGCCTGTGCGGGTTCATCCCCATGCGCAACGACGACGGCGAACACGACCTCGACCTCGGCGGCGGTGTCATGGTGCGCTATGACGAAGACCAGGGCATCCGCTCCGACGACCTGGCCGGGGTGCTGGACACTTCTCCCACCGCCACTTGGTCGGGAGTCACGGTCGGCGTCGAGCCGATCCACGGCCTCGGGGGACGGCTGGTCGTGGCCGAGCGGGGGACCAGCCGTATCGCTGCTCAGCCTGAGGCGGTGAAGTCGGGTCGGGCGCGACCGGTGATCCCGTCCATGACCCCCGCGGTGATCGAGGGTTCCTCGCTGGCCTACCTCACCCACCGACGCGAGGAAGGTGCCCGGGAGTCCGAGCTGGGAGCCATCGGCCACGGCCCGGCCGCTCAGGAACTGTGTGCCCGGATCGTGGACCACGTGCGTGCCTGGGACAAGGACCGTGAGGACCGGTTGGCGTTCACAGCCGCCCGTGACAAGTCCCTGCTCGACGGCACATCGAGGCGTTTCATCACCAAGCGGACCACGCACCTGCTCGTCACCAGGCCGTAGCCGGCCAGGGGTGTGCCTGGACGGTTAGCATCGTCCCGGCACACCCTTTCTTAGGTGCTGGCCTCCTTGGTCCAGCGGGACAGTCCATAAACCATTTCCGAATGTTCGCCCAGGTCGAAGAACGGAACACCCACATCCTGGAATGCCGTGAATCCCTTGAGGTGAAGGTGCGGGCCTCGGTGAAAGGTAGGCGGGTGGTGTCGCTGGCCACCAAGCACCGCATCCGCGCCACACTCCGCAGCACCCTGTCCGAAGCGGTGCGGCGTCCGGACCTGCCGGTGTTGGTAAACATCGCCTCGCACGTGCGGTTGCCGTCGTGTCCGCGTACGAAGCCGCTGGTGTGGACGGCCGACCGGGTGCGCCAGTGGCAGGTGGACGGGGTGGTGCCGGGGGAGGTGATGGTGTGGACCCCGGAGCAGACCATCACCTTCCTGACCTACGCCAAAAAGTACGTGTGGTTGTTTCCGTTGTTCCACCTCATCGCCGTCAAAGGACTCCGGCAGGGCGAAGCGGTCGGGCTGCCGTGGGTGAACAACCGGCTCACCGATCAGCAGGTGGATATCCGCACCCAGGTGATCACTTTGGGCTGGAAGGTGGCCACGACGACGCCGAAGAGCGCGGCAGGACAGCGCACCATCACCCTCGACAAGGACACGGTGAAGGTCCTGCGCTCGTGGAAGAAATTCCAAACCGAGGCCCGCCTCCAAGCAGGGCAGGGCTGGAACGACACGGGGTTGGTGTTCACCCAGTCCGATGGGTCGGGCTGGCATCCGGGGCAGGTGACCCGGTGGTTCAACCGGATCGCGAAGGCGGCGGGGTTGCCGCCGATCCACCTGCACGGGCTTCGCCACGGCGCCGCCTCCCTGGCCCTGGCCGCGGGGGCGGATGTGAAGGTGGTCTCCGGAGAGCTCGGGCACGCGACCACGCACTTCACCCAGGACACCTACCAGACGATGTTCCCCGAGGTGGCGCGGGCGGCGGCCGAGGCCACCGCCGCGATGCTCAAACCCGCCACGTAGTGACGGTGGTGTAGCCGAATTGGCGAGCACACCAGGAGCCACACGGCATCACCAACCCCAGGTCAGTCCACGGGTCCACCCCAACTGGCCTGGGGTTTCCTCATCCCCGGGACCGGTGACCGATCGGATCAAAGGTCCCCTGGTGCGCTGCGACTTCGCGGGAAAGTTCGTGAAGACCTTCTGTGCGTGATCATGGGAATGTCTTGACTTTAATTATATGCATTATTCCCAGAGTTTCCAGGCGATGCCGAGCATGGCCAGGAAGGCAGAGGCCTTGCGCTCCCAACGCACGTTCAGTCTCCGGTAGGAGCCCAGCCAGGCGATCGAGCGCTCGCCCTTTTGTGCCGGTGCCGTCCCAGTCGTTGGGAGATCTCGGTCCCGGGGCGGGCCAGGGCGCACCCCGATCCCGCGCTCGCGCAGCCAGCGGCGCTGATCCCGGGAGTGGTAGGCCTTATCGCCGTGGAGCTTGGCTGGACGTCGCCGCCGGGGCCTCGCCGCGGCCGCACCGCGGGAATGCCCCGGACCAGGGGCTGGAGTGCCTCGATGCCGTTGACGTTGGCCGCTGAAATCACGCAGGCCAGCGACAACCAGGGCCTTTGCTGACCTGCGCAGTCTCCGCCGCCAACGTCAACGACGGCGAAGCACTCCCATCCTTGGCCCGAGGAGCCAAGGCCTCCACCTTCCTGGCCATGCTCGGCATCGCCTGCCTCCTCATCTGCTACAAGCGCCTGACCGAACACGCCGATGACTCTCGCAGAGGAGCTTTCTTCTTTGTAAGAACGCTTGTCCGTTAATTTTTCCTGTGTCACAAGAGGCAGGAGCGCTGTGCCCTGGGATCCGGTTCTGTAGGCCAGGGGTGAGCTGTCGAGGCCCTAGACTGCCGCCCCGTCAGCCAGCCGCACCGCCAACATGACGACGTCGTCGTCATGCGCGGCACCGGCGACCTTGTCAGCGATCTCTCCCAGCAGAGCAGACAGTGGCTCGCGGGTTCCGGATGCGAGCATGTACGCGGTGTGGGAGATGGCCGCGTCCAGATCGTGTCCCCGGTGTTCGACCAGCCCGTCGGTGAACAGCAGCAGAGTGCTACCCGGCTTCAACAGCCGCTGGTGGTCGGTACGGGGCCAGTCCGGGATATCAGGGTGGAAGAGCAGGTTATGCTCGCCCAATTGATCAGTCGTGCCTTCGGCAGTGGCGACTAGGGGCGTCATGTGGCCGACGTTGGTCCAGGTCAATAGCCATCCCTCTGGCTGTGGTCTCAAGTAAGCGTGCAGCATCGTGCCGCTGGCGTGGACGCCCAGTTCCCGATTGGCGTGCTCGAAGGCTGTGATGGCCCGCACGGGCCCGTGCCCGGTGTGGTCTATGTCGGCCTGGCGCAGCATGCTGCGTACCTGGCCCATGAGCGCGGCGGCGTGGATGTCGTGGCCGGTGATGTCGCCGACGGTGAGCGCCACCGCCCCGCCCGCGTCGTTTCCGGGCAGGGGGTAGGCGTCGTACCAGTCGCCGCCCACCATGTCCTCCTGGGCCGCAGGGCGGTAAAGCGCGGCGATCTCCAGACCGGGGATTTCGGGGAGGTCGGTCAGCATGGCCTGCTGCATCGACCGGGCGGACCGCACACGATGGTCCACGAACACCGCCCGCTCCACCGCGCGGGCGGTGTATCCGGCGAGGGAGCGCAGCATGGCGCGCTCCACCACGTCTATCTCGTGGGTGCTGTCCCACCCCAGCACGAGCGCACCCAGGGGTATGTGCGTTCCGGGAAGTGGGACGCACACGGCGCTGGACAGCCCCAGCAGGGAGAATGCGGCGCGCGCCTCGGGGCTGTAGTCCCGCAGCTCGTCGGTGTCGGGCACCTCCACGAGGGTGTTGGTGCGCACGGACAGGGCCGTGGGCCAGTCGCTGTCCAGTCCGTACTCCTCGTAGGCCACGTCCATGGTCGAGGGGTCCGCGGTGTCGACGACGCGGCGCATCCGGTCGTCCTCAACCAGTGCCAGCCCCACGTAGACGGGCTTGAGGTCGCTGGTGACCAGGTCCTTGATGGTGCGCCGCACCTGGGCCAGGCCGGTGGTGTCGGCCAGGTCGTCGGCGGCGCGCAACAGCAGTTGGGAACGCTCGAAGGAGCGCTGGGCCTGACCTCGGACCTTCTGGGCGCTGCGCGCGAGGATGCGCAGACGCAGTTCCCCGCTGCAGGCCAGACCCAGGTCGCGCAGTGTCTCGCGGTCCTGATCGCTCCAGGCCCGCGGCGCGGTGTCGACCGCGGCCAGGACGCCCAGCACGTTGCCCCGGTCGTCGGTCAGCGGCATCCCCGCATAGGCCACCATCCCGAGGCCGTCGACGGCACCGGAGACGCAGCCCGAGGGGGCGGATCGGACATCGTCACACATGATCGGCTCGTCCAGGGCCGACCCGTGACGGCGTAGCGAGTCCGGCAGCGGGCTCTGGCGGGAGGAGGCCCACGGCTCTCCCAGCCCCACCATGCCGGGGAAGACCAGGCGCTCCTCCTCCAACAGCGAGACCAGCGCCACCGAGACCCCGAGCGCGTGTGCGACCAGGCGTGCGAAGCGCTCCATGTCCTCGTGCGACTCGGCGCCCAGACCGGTACGGGACAGGGCGCGCAGGCGTCCGCCGTCCGCTGGCGCACCGGTCCCCCCGGGGACCATGTCGTCGTTGCTCACTCACTCCACCATCCCACGCTGTTCGACAACGGCGGGCGTCCAGCGCCACGTGCCAAGCGTATTGACGCCCGACAATGATCGACGGACGAAGCAGCCACGTGACGATAACGGAAGGGGTGGGAGGAGCGTTCGGTCCTCGGGCGGCATGTTCGGTGGAGTAGCAGCCCACGACCACCGCCGCCGACCGTATCGCTCCGAGGAGCACCCTTCCTGTGCGGCAGAGCGCCCGGGTCCGTTCGCTGGCACAGAGGCCGCGGGCGCCGTCGGCCCCTGCGCGTTGTCCGAGGACCCTCCGTTGGCAAACGCGAGGACCCCGGAGCGCAGACGTGAGCCCCTCAACACGCAGAGCCTCAGGACGCGGACTCCAGGCGGGAAGGAGAACGAAGGCAGGAGACGTGCGGAGCTCAGGAGGCTGGGGCCCGGTGGGGACGGCTGCGGTGCGGGGAATACGTACCTTCAGAAATGTCTTCGAAGGCTACGGAGAAAAGTTTCTTTCGCCGTATGGAAAGTATCGGTCGATGCGTGCCCATGGCAACCTCAATAAGACACACGAAAGGCTGCTGCGACTCGTGGACCACCCCCGTGCGCCCACGAGGCACAGCAGCCATTTTTCCTGTCTGCCTCAGGCGGGTTCACACGGAAAAGAGAATTCCATAAACCATCCACGAGCATACCAGGGCACTGGTTCTATGCCTGCGTCCTTTCCTTCTCGATCCGTGCGTGTACAGACCACTCCTGGCGAGATCGAGCTGAGCATGGTCTTCCCCAGCTGAATCGTGCGCCGAGTCTTCGACCTGGTGGGCACGGATCCGGCTGGCACCCGTCTACCAGAGCCTACACGAGGCGCGCTTCGCCACACGCAAGTGTGTACTCTCTGCCGGAAGCCGTCCCTCGTGGCTTTCTCCGACTATGTTCGGCGCCTCCTTCATGAACGGGCGTTTCCCCGTGCCATCTCCTCGCGCAGCTGCTCCAGGACACCCTTGAGGAGACGGGACACATGCATTTGGGAGTAGCCGAGGCGGTCGGCGATCTCGGTCTGGGTATGGTCACCGAAGAAGCGCAGGAGGAGGATCTCGCGCTCGCGTGCGGGTAGGCGGGCCAGGGCGGGCTTGATCGACTCGCGCTGGACCACCAGTTCCAGACCCTTGTCCTCGCTGCCCAAACGGTCCTCCAACCGTGAGCCCTCTTGGCCGTCAGAGCCGGATGCGTCCGGCGCGTCCAGCGAGAGGGAGCGGTAGGACTCCGAGACCTGGACGAGCTCGCTGACCTCACCTTCGGGCAACCCCATCTGCTGCGCAAGGTCGCGGACCGTGGGAGTGCGCGCATGGGTCTGCTGGAACTCACCGATCACGCGTCGCAGCTTCGTCCGGTTCTCCTGGTGGCGTCTGGGCACGCGCACGGCCCAGGTGTGGTCGCGGAAGTGGCGCTTGACCTCTCCGGTGACCGTGGGCAGCAGGTAGGAGATGAACGGTTTGCCGCGGTCGGGGTCGTAGCCGTGGATGGCTTTGATCAGCCCCACCATAGCGGTCTGTTTCAGATCGTCCAGCGGTTCTCCGCGACCCCCGTAGCGGCGTGCGATCTTGTTGACCAGTGGTTGGTAGAGGATCACCACCCGTTCACGCAGTCTGGTCGCTTGGGGATCTCCTGCCTTCAGACGTCTGAGTGCGGACAGGAGCTCCTCGGCCGAGGAGTTCTCGTTTAGGACCGGTCTGTGTGGTCCGGGGATGACGGGTGTGTGGTCGGTGGCCTTGTGTGACGCGTAGGAAGCGATGGTGGACAAGAGGGACCCCCTGGTGCTCTGTCCTGCTGTTGCCTGATGTCTGCCTGGGCGGCAGCGGTCCGACGGCATGGCCCCGCCCTTGGCCGAGGTAAGAAGCTGCGGTCCGGCGGGATGATCGCGTTGCGTGGGTTACGTTCCCTCAGAAGCGGCTGTGAAAGCCATGGAGCGGAATTTTTTTGTCATATGGAAAAGTGCCCTGCCAAGGGTAGGCATAATTGCCCCAATTGGGCAAGCAAAAGGCCGCCGTGCCCATGGGATTTCCCTAATTCCCACGGGTGCGGCGACCGCGTCTCCCGCCCAGAGGCGCCTCGTGCGGGTATTTAATAAATACCCCCAACGAACATATTCAAACCCTGTTGCCACACTTATCTATTTGTCGAACGTGAGTTCGATATATTTTTGCTGGGCATGAAAGTATTGGCCCAAAATAAATTTTCCTGGATGCTGGTGCAAGACCCTCGCTTTGACAGGGCGCGTCGGCCCAGCTCGTTCAGGACCGCCTGGTGGTTCTGGGGTCACAGGCCGAATTCGGTCCAGGTCTGAAATCAGCGGTGAGCGGTGGCGTGCTTGACGCCGGATAAGCCGTTTGCAGGTTTCCATGAGTATCCCGAGATCTGTGCGGACAGTACTGTGGTCAGTACAGAACGCTGGTCCACGCGGAGATATCCGGTCTTCGAAGGTAGTGGCAGCAGCGGCTTCATATCCTCCAGAGAAAATCTGGGCAGCATATCGCTCAAATGACGGTGTGCGCCCGGTAGCTGATTTGCTCGCACTTGCCGATACGCCTTGCCTCTTCCCATCCGGACGGTGACGGCACAATGCTCCGCGAGGTGCGCCCCCTACCTGTACTGGACCTTGCACTGGGGAGCACACACGGAGCGTTTCAGGCCCGGATCCGGTTCGCGCGCCTCGTCTGTTCGACTCGCGCACCCCGTCTGAACTGGGGTTCTGTGGCACACCCGGCGGGATTCGAACCTGCGGCCATCGGATGAGGAGGGTGCCACGGCCAGGATGCCGGGGCACGGCACACCCCACGCGAGCGGAACACGGTGGTCCGGTCAGGTCAGGAGCTCGTCGCGGATCCGGGACAGGCCCTGAGTCAGCAGCCGCGCGACGTGGGATGGGGACAGATTCAGAGCGGCGGCGATGGTGTCGGTGGACTCATGCATGGACAGGCGCATGCGCACGACGCGGCGCTCCTCCGGGGGCAGCCGACGCGTCGCCGTTGCCAACGCCCGGTGTTCGGCCTTGCCGCCGAACAGGTAGGGGCCGGTATCGGGTGCGGAGTCCCGGTCCTCCCCTTCGGCCTCTTCCTGCCAGTGGCGGAAGAGCACGTCACGGGCGTGCTTGGTATAGCTGAGCTCCACACTGCGCTCGATGTCTACGACGGCGTGTGCGGCCCATGCCGCATCAATGCTCATCGGGCGCGCTCACCACTGCTCCGCGTCGACGGCGGTGTTGAGGCTGTCCACGTCCACGGCGGTGTTGTCCGCCATGCGCAGGTGCGCCCGCAGATGCAACAGCCCGGAGTGGACCATGGTCGCGACGGTGTCGTGCGGTACCCCGAGGGTGGTGCTGATCTGTTCGGTGGTGCGCCCCTGGTAGTAGGCCAGGAGGACGGCTCGGCGCCGCGCGGCCATCGAGAGGTAGGACACCGAGCCCGGTTCGGAGCTGACGTGTCCGGTGCGGGACGATCCGATGCGGGTTGGCGTGGTGTCGCGCGGGGCGGAGCGGATTCGCTCGACGATCGTTCGGTGCGCCAGCGATATCACCCAGGCGATCGCCGAACCCTGGTCGGGTGTGTACCGGCCGGCCGAGCGCCATACCCGGACCCATACCGCCCGGGTGACCGCGTTGGACACCGCGGGATCGCGCAGGGCGCGCAGGACGAGGCCGTGGATCGTGGCCGCGCCGTGGTCGTAGAGAGCAGCGAATGCCCGCTCATCACCGGAACCCGTGCGTGTCAACAGGTCGTCGACGCCCACGGGCGGGCTGGAGTGTATGGAAGCCGTCATGGGTGTAGCCCCTTCAGTCGTCGGACACGTGTCTGTCGACCGCCGGTCTTCTGGGGCAGTACACCTTGGATTCGTGCCCTGGCACCGTGATGCGCGTGGGACGCGAAAAAAAGTTACTTCACTCCTAGCACGTATGGGGGCGTTCGTGCAACGGGATCCGCTCTGGCGACTTCTGTGACAGAGTTGGTGGAAACGGCTCTCGGTGCCTGTCTACCCTTACCGGTCGTTCCCCGAGCACCACCAATGTCGGTTGCGGGCCGTTTCCGCCGACCAGAAGGGAAAGCGGTGCCCAGCCGGTGAGCGTTCCCGAGAGCCCGGAGGAGTCACTCCAACGGGTATGGTCCACCGTCGCCGCGGCACTCGACGACGGTTTCGGTGGAACGGACGTGCTGGCGCTGGTCGGAGAGGTGTCCACACGCCTGCTCCCGGTCGACGGTGTCTCGGTCTCGCTGGTGGGCGGAGCCCGAACGCGGGAGACGCTGTACGCGAGTGACGGGGTGAGCGACCGGATCCAGCGGTTGCAGTGCAGCCTGGGTGAGGGGCCGTCCTTCGAGGCCTACGAGGCGCGCAGACCGGTCCTGGTCTCCGACCTCGCCGCTGATCGGGGGTCGCGCTGGCCAGTGTTCGCCAGCGAGATCGGCACGTATCCGGTCGGAGCGGTCTTCGCCTTTCCCCTGCAGCGCGGAGCGATCGGCATCGGGGGGTTGGACCTGTACCGCAGCGAGCCGGGATGGCTGTCCGCCGAGGAGGTGACCACCGCGTTGCGCATCGTCGACATCGCCACGCTGGCACTGCTGGCCCTGAGGGTGGACTCACTCAACGGGGAGTGGGTCGTGTCCCTGCCTCGGGAACGCGCCCAGGTTCACCAGGCGACCGGGATGCTGATCTCCGGACTGGGTGTTCCAGCGGAGCAGGCGCTCGCGAAGCTCCGTGCCCACGCGTTCGCGGTCGGCCGCATGGTGGACGAGATCGCCGATGACCTGGTCTCCGGCCGACTCGTCCCGGCCGACATCGAACTGTGAGGAGCGGGCGCTGACAACGGCAATGGCCATTGGGAAGATCACTGAGCAGAGCATCGTCACAGCTGGAGCGAAAGTAGAGGGACCCTCATGAACGACTCACTACCTTCGGGCACGCGGCGGGAGTCGGATCTGGTGGGCGCCTTCGTCCAGTTGGCCGACACCCTGGTCGATGACTACGACGTCCCCGAGGTGCTGCACCAGCTCGCCGCGCACTGCGTCGACCTCCTGAACGTTTCCGCCGCAGGGCTGATGCTGTCCGACCAGCGGGGCAGTCTGCAACTGGTCGCGTCCTCCAACGAGCGCACCCGCGTGCTGGAACTGTTCCAGATCCAGACCGACGAGGGCCCCTGTGTCGACTCCTTCCAGACCGGTGTGGTGGTGGTCGTCGCGGACCTGTCCGTGGCCACGGAGCGTTGGCCCGTCTTCACGCCCCAGGCCCTGGAGCAGGGTTTCTCGGCCGTGCACGCGGTTCCGCTGCGCTTGCGCGGCGAGGTCATCGGGTCGCTGAACCTGTTCAACCAGCGTCCCGGCGGGCTGTCGGCCGAGGACGCGAAGGTGGCCCGGGCGCTCGCCGACATCGCCACGATCGGCATCCTCCAGGAACGCACGATCCGCCACGGCGAGGTACTCACCGAACAGCTCCAGGGTGCGCTTAACAGCCGGATCACGATCGAACAGGCCAAGGGGCTCCTCGCGCAGGCCGGAGGGCTCGACATGGAGCAGGCCTTCCAGGCCCTGCGCCGCTACGCGCGTAGTCGACACGCCAGGATGAGCGAGACCGCGCACGCGCTCGCCTCCGGGCAGCTCCGCCCCGACGCGGTGCTGGAGCAGGGGCACGCCGACGCCATGTGAGGGCGCGGACCTGTACGCGGACACGGGACCCTGGAGAGAACGGGCTTCTGAGCGCACAGGTGGCACAAGGCGAGCGTTGAGGTGTCCCGACCCCTGACCCCCGACGACATCGGGGTCTTCCTCGGTCTGGACGTCGGAAGGCGCTAGCACCACGCCCATGCCCTCACCCCTGCGGAAAGACCGTCCACGACCAGTGTCGATCCCACAGCGGACCGCGGCTGCGCGCTGTATTGGACAATGTCGCCGCCCTACACAGCCAGGATCGCGAACGTTGTCACTGCAGCCCAGATCCACCTCGCCTTGGTCGTGTCACAGATTGTGGCGCGAGAACTTGTGGAGGATGAAGGGTTTCGGCTGAAATGGCTGTATGCGGGCGATGGGGCGACAGAGCGTGCCTGAGCGCCCGGGCACGCCCCGCGCAGGGCGTCAGGGCGGTAGCGGGCCGCTGGTGGGCGCACACGGTGCGCCCCCAGCCAGGGTCACGGAACGGCAAAGTGCTCCGCGAGGTGCACCCCCACCTGTACTGGACCTTGCACTGGGGAGCACACACGGAGCATTTCAGGCCCCAAATGGGACCTCGCACCTCGTCTGTTCGACTCGCACGCCCCGTCTGACCTGGGGTTTTGTGGCGCACCCGGCAGGATTCGAACCTGCGGCCATCGGATTAGAAGTCCGGTGCTTTCGTGCCTCTACATGCCACAGGATGCCGTTTCGTCCCTATCCACCCGATCACCGCCATCGTTTCGTGCCAAGAGGTGTCGCCCGGTGTCGTGTCAGTCCGGAACTGCGGAGCACAAACGGAGCACACACCGGCCCTCGGTGGCGTCCGATGGCACCTCGCGAGGTTCTCGCTGTGTGACTGGTGCTGGTGAACATCATCGGGCACGGTCGGAACGATCTACTCAAGATGGGATGGACCGTCGGCTATGGTGCCGCCTCCGTGGTGTTTGCTGTTGGTGCCTGTGTTGCTGTGGCCTGCCAACATCATGATGACTGCGGATGCCGACCGCGGCCTCCTTCTCGAGGCAGCACTAGATGAGTGATTCCAAGGGGTCAGTGGTCGTAGGCCGTCAAAGAGCGTAGGACCGGCTGGCCGGTGCGATCGTTGTGCCAGATCGCGGCGGTCAGCGCCAGGATCCGCTGGAGCACCCGCGTGAT
>NZ_VWVU01000048.1 GCF_008638365.1 Nocardiopsis quinghaiensis
TGGTCGCGACCCTGCCCCCCGCCGAACGCGAACGCCTGGAACCCCTGCCCCCCAACGTCCGCGCCGTCGAGTTCGCCCCCCTGCACGCCCTGGCCGCGACCTGCTCGGCCGTCATCAACCACGGCGGGGCGGGCACGGTCCTGTCCATGCTCGACCACGGCGTCCCCCAGGTGATCGTGCCCCGTATGCAGTTCGACGAGAAACTCATGGCGGCCGGAGTCGGGCGCGCGGGAGCGGCCGTGGTCCTCACCGGCGGGACGGTCGGCGGAACACAGGTGCGTGAGGCGCTCGACCGGGTGCTCACCGACCCGGCCTACGCGCGGGGCGCGGCCGGGGCCAGGGACCGGATGCGCGAACTCCCCTCGCCCAACGAGGTGGTCGGCACGCTCACCGGGCTCGTGCGGGAAACCGCGGGGGAAGCGCCGAAGCCGGTGGACGCGGTCGGTTCCGCGGGGACCTGAGTATTTCCGGACCGCGCGCCGCCGTGTTCAGAGCGGGCCGTTTCCCGCGATGCGGGACGTCTTTCCTCCGGTGTTGCTACTGTGGTCCGCCAATATCCTTATGGGGATTTAGTGGTTTTATTTCGGCGTGAGGAAAAGGGGTAATGGAGAAGGTAGTAGCGGTAGTCGGGCTGACCAAGTCCTACGGTGACGTGAAGGTCGTCGACGATGTGAGCTTCTCGATCGGTGAGGGGGAGGTCTACGGTCTTCTCGGGCCCAACGGTGCGGGAAAGACAACGACCATTTCCATGGTCATGGGAATCCTCCGCCCGGATGCCGGCGAGGTGTCGGTCGGCGGGATCCCCCACGGCCCGGAGGAGATGAGGACCAAGGCGCTCATCGGCTTCGTACCCCAGCAGAACGCCCTCTACGAGGACCTGACCGCCGTCGAGAACCTCCACTTCTTCGCCAAGCTGTACGGGATCCCCAGGGCCGAGGCCGGTGGACGGGTCGACGAGGTTCTCGCCGCGGTCGGGCTCACCGACCGCGCGAACGAGGCGGTGTCGCAGTATTCGGGCGGCATGGCCCGCCGCGCGAACATCGCCGCCGGCCTGATGAACCGGCCACGGTTCCTCGTCCTGGACGAACCGACCGCCGGTGTGGACCCGCAGAGCCGCAGCGCCATCCTCGAACACGTACGCGCTTTGGCGGACAGCGGTGTCGCGGTGCTCTACACCACCCACTACATGGAGGAGGCCGAGCGGCTCTGCGACCGGATCGGCGTCCTCGACGATGGTCGCCTCGTCGCCGAGGGCACCCGTCGGGAGCTCGTCACCCGCCTGGGAGAGCGCGACAGGATCGATCTGGCGGTGGACGGTTCCGCAGGGGACGCCGCCCGGCTGCTTGAGGCGCTGCCGGGAGTGCACGCCGCCGCGGCCAAGGACGGCGGCGTGGAGCTCTCGGTGGACAACGCGTCCGAACTCTCGCCGGCGATCGTGCGCACGCTGGCGGAGGAGGGGTTCGAGATGCGCTCCCTCCAGGTGCGCGAGCCCGATCTGGAGGCGGTCTTCCTGAGCCTCACCGGCAAGGCGTTGAGGGACTGAGGGATATGCGCGTCATAGCGGCCATCACGGCCAAGGACCTCAGACAGCGGCTGAAGGACGGCTCCCTCCTTCTCTTCGGTCTCGTACTGCCGCTGGGAATGGCGTTCCTCTTCGCCCACCTCCTGGGTGACGGACCCGGCGACGGCCTGGACATCCGCTACCTCGTCGTCGACTCCGACGGGGGAGGGCTCGGCGGGGTCTTCGTCGACGACGTGCTGCGCCCCCTCGACGAGGACGGCGTCATCTCCCTGGAGGAGGCCGCCGACACGGAGGAGGCGGAGCACCTCGTCGAGGAGGGCGAGGCGGACGCGGCCTTCCTCCTCCCCCAGGGGTTCAGTGACACGGTCGCCGGTGGCGACCGGGCCGTCATCGAGATCGTCGGATCCGCCGACTCGGCCGTCCAGGTCCAGATCGCCAGGGAGATCGCCGACTCGTTCGCGGTCGAGGCGGACGCCTCCAGGACCGCGGTCCTGGAGGCCCTGGAGGCGGGAGCCGACGAGACGCCCGAGGCGCTCTCCCAACGGGTCCGGGAACAGCCCGCGCCACTGTCACTGGTCGACGACACCACCGCCGACTGGAGGGAACTGGACACCGCCACCTACTACGCGGCGGGACTCGCCTACTTCTTCCTCTTCTTCGTGGTGATGTCGAGTGTCACCGGCATCCTCGACGAACGCCGGGACGGGACCCTCGCCAGGCTCCTGGCGGCCCCCGTCCGCCGTTCGGCCATCCTGGCGGGCAAGTCCCTGAGCGCCACCATCGTCGGCGCGGCCGGACTGTTCGTCCTCGCGGCCGTGTCCAGCCTGGTGCTGGGCAGCCAGTGGGGACCGCTGCCCGGGGTGGCCGCCCTCGTCGTGTCGGGGACCCTCGCGGCGGTGGGCATCACCGCCGCCGTGGTGACGTTCTCCAGCTCGTCGGAACAGGCGACCAACCGGATCTCCGTGGTCGCGTTCGGCCTGGGACTCCTCGGCGGAGGGCTCTTCCCCGTCGCTCAACTCGGTGCCCTGTCCGTACTGAGCTTCGCCACGCCGCACCGCTGGTTCCTCCACGGACTCGCCGAACTGGGCGGCGGCTCGTTCGCGGCCGTCCTCGTCCCCGTCCTGGTCCTGTCGGCCATGGCGGTGGTGACGGGGGCGCTGTCGCTGTTCCGACTGGGAAGGATGCTGAACGCATGAAGCTCGCGGCGATCGGTTTTCTCAATCTGAAACGGGTCTTCAGGGTCCGGTCCAACATCTTCTACATCCTGTTGGTGCCGTTCGTGATGGTGCTGATGCTCGGGCTGATGTTCGGCGGTGACCAGCAGCAGCGCCTGGGGGTGGTGGAGGGGGGTTCCGGAGAGCTCTCCCAGCGCCTCGTCGACGAACTCGGCTCCGGCGGGTACGTGGACGTGGTCCGGCTCCCGGACGCGGAGACGATGCGGGTCTCGGTCGAGCGCGGCGAACTGCACGGCGGAATCGTCATCCCCGACGACTACGACGAGGCCGTGTCGGAGGAGGGCGGTGCCGACGTGCGGTTCGTCGCCAGGGAGGGCGACACGAACGCCCTCGACCTGAGCGCCTCGGTCCGTTCCACGGTCCGGGACGAGGCCGCCACCCTGCGCGCGGCCGCCTTCGTGGCCGAGGAGTCGGGCGGCTCCTTCGAGGAGTCACTCGCCGCGGTGGACGAGGCGTCGGGGACGGGCATCGCGGTGGACGTACGAACCACCGGTGACTCGCTCTTCCCCCCGGGGGTCGGGTCCTTCGACCTGTCCGCGCCACCGCTGCTGCTGCTCTACACCTTCCTCACCGCCCTGACCACCGCGAGCGCGCTGGTGGGCACCCGCCAGCGGGGCATCTCCCAACGCATGTACGCGACCCCCACCCCGGTGCGGACGATCCTGCTGGGAGAGCTGGCCGGGCGGCTGCTGATCGCCCTGACCCAGGCACTGGTCATCATGCTGGGCACGGCCCTGGTCTTCGGGGTCGACTGGGGGGACCCGCTCGGTGCCACGGCCGTGCTCCTGCTGTTCAGCCTGGCCGGGGGAGGCGCAGCCCTGCTGCTGGGAGGCCT
Organism: Nocardiopsis quinghaiensis; assembly: GCF_008638365.1. Taxonomy (GTDB): domain Bacteria; phylum Actinomycetota; class Actinomycetes; order Streptosporangiales; family Streptosporangiaceae; genus Nocardiopsis; species Nocardiopsis quinghaiensis. Next base: position 3,593 of record NZ_VWVU01000048.1, read on the forward strand.
GGCCCGGACCGAGGCCGGCGCGGGCTCGACGGCCCTGATGCTGGGGCTGGGAGCGGGGGTGCTCGGTGGTACGGCCATACCCCTCGACTCCTTCGGTGAGGGGATGCGGCAGGTCGCCCACCTCACGCCGCACGCCTGGGGGTACGACGCCTTCGCCGCGCTGGTCCGCCACGGGGCCGGCGTCGGGGAGATCCTTCCCCAGCTCGGTGTGCTGGCCGGCTTCGCGGCGGTCCTGATGACCGCCGGTTTGCTCGCCATGCGCAGGGCCGTACTGCGCTGACGCACCGTCGGCGTGCGGGGAGTTCCGCACGCCGACGGTGCGTCAGTCGATTCGGCGGAAGCGCAGTACGGCGAGTGCGAGGAAGAGGCCGGCCGCGCCGGCCACCAGGAGAACCTCCGTGGCGATGTCCAGCCGGTGGCCGAACCAGTACATGCCCGGGTTGAACAGCTCGTGCACGCTCTCGGAGGCCGACACATGGCCGAAGACCGCCTGGCGCATGGGATCGACCGTGTAGCTGACGGGGTTGTACAGGGCGAGCCGCGCCAGCCACGGGGGGAGCACGCCCACGGGGAAGAGCGCGCCCGAGAGCATCACCATCGGCATCACGAGGAGCTGGGACACGCCGAAGTACGACTGGGTGTTCTGGCTCAGCGCCGCGACCATCACGGCGAAGGCGGACACCGCGAGTGCGCAGACGAAGGTCAGCAGGACCAGCCGCAGCATCAGGCCCGGATGGTAGGGGACGCCGACGAACCCGCCCAGCGCGATGACCACCGCTCCCTGCCCCGTCGCCAGCAGGGCGGTGGCCACGACCTTGCCGAGGGCCAGGGAGGCACGGCTCACGGGTGCTACGAGCATTTCCCGGAGGAACCCCGAGTCACGGTCGGCGATGACGGAGGACGCGGAGTAGACGGCCGCGATGACGACGGTCATCGTGATGACCCCCGGGAACATCGCGGTGTCCAGACCGACGTCGTCCGGCAGGTCGGGGAGCAGGGCACCGAAACCGCTGCTGACCACGAACAGCCACAGAAGCGACTGCAGGAACAGTGAGAAGGGCCGGCCCCATTCGTGCAGGGTGCGGATCATCTCGCGCTTGACCATGACGTTCACCGCGCGCAGGCCGTGGGCCACACCGCCCGGAGGCGTGTACCCGTGTCCCCCCGCCCGTGCCTCGGCCGCGGTGGTCGGTGCGCTCATCGCGGTGCCTCCGCGCCGACGAGTTCGTCCAGGAAGGCGACCCCCTCGTCCCACGCCTCGCGGTCCACGGCCACGACGGTGACGTCGTGCAAACCGTCCCCGTCGGCCACGTACTCGATCAGGGTCCCCTCGTTGCGCGTCTCCACCGGCACGTCGCGGAACACCCGTGCCTCCCCTCCGACCGTCCACACGTAGACCTTGCGGATCCGGAACATGGAGAAGGCGTAGTTCACCGTCAGCGCGGCGGTGGCGGCCACGGTCCTCGCGTCGACGGCCGGGAGCAGGAACAGCTCGGCCCTGACATGGCCGTTGGCCAGGTCCAGCGTGTGCAGGCCGACGACGCCCACCGCCTCCTCGGAGTCATCGGGTACTACGGTGAACTGGGCCGCGTACTCCTCGGGATCCTCGGGCAGGAGCTGTGACAGGACCTCGGCACTGGGAAGGCCGTCGTATCCGCCGAGTACCCGGTGCAGGTCCTCCGGACCATGGACACGGCACGCGCGCAGCTCGACGCCCGGCACCCGGGTGTGGGGAAACAGCATCGGGACTCCTTCGGGCGCGCCGCACCGCGGCGGCGCGCGGACGTGCGGGCCACCGGGCCCGCGGGGTCATCGCTGTGCGCACAGCATCGCGCTGATGCTGCGCACGTCCCGGAAGTTGGCGGCGCTGATGTGCTCCAGGGGCACGGCGCCCGCGAACTCCCGATGGATGAAGTTCAGGAGGATGGCCGAGTTCAGCGAGTTGAGCACGCCCCACTCGACGAGGGGAGAGGTCTCCTCCAGCTCTCCGTGGGGGTCCCCGTCCAGGAACCGCTCCCTGACGAAGGCCATCAGCCTCTCCGTGACCTCGTTCCGCTCCAGGGCCTCGTTCACGACATACCTCCGTTCGCCGCCGTGTCCGCGAGGCGGGCTGCCAGCGCGGCACGGTCGGTCTTGCCGTTGCGGTTGTGCGGCAGCGCCTCCACGAAGCGCACCAGGTCGGGGACCATGTGGGGCGCGAGCCGTTCGGACGCGTGCCGCTTGACCGACAGCACGCCCATCCCCGTGCCGCGCGGCACGACGAAGGCCACCAGCCGGGCGTCGAGGCCGGTTCCGGCTCCGACCACGGCCACCTCCTCCACCGCCGGGTGCGTACTGAGCGCGGCCTCCACGTCTCCGGGTTCGACCCGGTGCCCCCGGACCTTGAGCATCGAGTCCGCGCGGCCCACGAAGTCCAGCGCACCGTCGGGCAGGACACGCACGATGTCACCCGTGGGGTGGGGGCCGCGCAGGGGTTCGTGGCCCCAGTATCCGGTCATGAGTGTGGGGCCCTCCACGTGGAGTCCGCCCTCCTCACCGGGAGCGGCCGGGCGCCCGTCCTTGAGGACCAGCAGGCTGCTGCCGCAGCTCGCGCGTCCTATGGGTACCGGTCGGTCCCTCTCCAGGTCGGAGGGCGTCACCTCGTGGAAGGCGCACACGTTGGTCTCGGTCGGTCCGTACAGGTTCAGGAGGCGGGCCGCCGACCAGCGCGCCAGGGCGCGGACGCGGTCTATGGGGAAGGGCTCCCCGGCGAAGAGGACGGCTCGCAGCCCGGGGGGCGGGGGCCGGTCGAGCAGGCGGCCCTCCCGCATCATCAGGACGAGGGCCGACGGTACGGAGTACCAGACGCTGATCCCCTCCGCGTGCACGAAGTCCACGAGGGCTACGGCGTCGTGCGCGAGGTACTCCGGCACCAGGCTGACCGCCGCCCCCGCCCGGAAGGCCGCGTAGAGGTCGAGGACCGACAGGTCGAAGCCGAGGGAGGCGTGGTTGGCGAACACGTCGTCCTCGCGGGCGTCCAGCTCGGACGCGGCCCACCCGACGAACGCGAGCGCCGCGGAGTGGCTCACGACGACTCCCTTGGGCGTGCCCGTCGAGCCGGAGGTGTAGAGGACGTAGGCCGGGTCCTCGGGCCGGGGCCCCCGGCGGTGCCCCGCCCCGCGGGGCCCGTCCTCCCGGGCGGTGCCGGGGGCGACCATCCGCACACCCGGCAGGGCGTCGGGCGGGAGCGTGTCGAGCAGGTCCTCCGGGGCCAGCACCGCGCTCGCGGTGCAGTCGCGCGCGATCAGCGCCACCCGCCTCGGCGGCACACCCGCGGAGACGGGCACGTAGGCCGCGCCCAGGCGCAGGACGGCCTGGGTGGAGGCGACCAGGTCGGCGGACTTGGCGGACCACAGGACCACCCTGTCGCCGGCCTCCACCCCCCGTTCGGCGAGCGTTCGCGCGATCGCGTCCGCGCGCAGGTCCAGTTCGCGGTAGGTCATCCGTCCCTCGGGCGCCGAGACGGCCGTGGCGTCGGGCCTGCTCCGAGCGGCTCGCCCGACCAGTTCGTCCAGGGTCACAGTCCCAGTCCCCTCGCGATGACCTCCCGCTGGATCTCGGAGGTTCCCGAGAACAGCGTCCCGGGCACCGAGTCCCGCAGTTGGCGCTCGACGGCGCTCCCGGCCAGGTAACCCTCCGCGCCGCGCAGGTGGAGCGCGTCCAGGGCGTTGGCCACCGCGGCCTCGGTGACGGCGAGCTTGGCCGAGGCCACCGCGGACGGTGCTTCGCCCCGGTCCCCGTCCAGCAGCCAGCAGGCGCGCTGGAGCAGCAGCCGCGCGCCCTCCAGGCGCTGGTGCATGTCCACCACCCGGTGGGAGACGGCCTGGAAATCGGCGAGGCGGTGCCCGAACTGGTGGCGGAGCCGGGCGTGGGACACGGCGTCGCGCACCTGCTGTTCCATCGCGCCCAGGTAGATGGCGGGCAGGCAGGCCCGTTCCCACGCCATGGCGTGCTGGAAGACCGCCGACCCCTGACCCTGTGCCCCGATCCGCAGGGAGGCGGGGAACCGGCAGTCACGGAACTCCACCGCCGATGCCGGGCAACCGTGCAGGCCCATCTTGGAGTGGGCCGCCTTCACCTCCACCCCGGGGGCGTCGCCCGGAACGGCGAACGCGGTCGTGGCGAACGGGCCGCCTCCCGGGTCGGTGGTGGCGTACACGACGAACACGTCCGCCAGCGGGGCGTTGCTGACGAACGTCTTCGTGCCGTTGAGGACGTAGGAGTCCGCGTCCCGCCGGGCCGTCGTGGCGAGGTTCCCGACATCGGATCCCGCCTGCGCCTCGGTGATGGCGTTGGCCAGTACCAGGTCTCCGGAGACGGCTCCCGGCAGCAGGGCGGTACGCAGCTCCCCGCCGCCGAAGTCCCGGACCGGTACGGCGCCCGCCAGCAGGTGGGCGGCGACGGCGAAGGCGAGTCCGGTGTCGCCGGAGCCCGTGCTCAGGTCCTGCAAGCCCTGAGCGGTGTCCAGGGCGCCCAGGCCCCCTCCTCCGAACTCCTCGGGAAGGCACAGTCCGGTGAAGCCCGCGGCGGCCGTGCGGGACCACTCGGACCGGTCCACGTGGTCCGAGGGGCCGTTCCGCGGCTCGCCGCCGAGGGCCTCGGCGGCGGTGCGCAGGTCCTCGGACCGCCGCCGCTGTTCCTGGGTGAGGTCGAAGTGCACGTGTCCCCCTCATCCGGTCCCGGCGTCGTCCAGGATCTCGACCACGGCGCAGGAGACCGTCACTCCCGAGCCGATGCCGCCCAGGATCACGTGGTCGCCGGGGCCCACCTGCCCGGTCGTCACCAGATGGTGCAGGCCGATGAACGGGTCGCTGGCGCCGATGTGTCCGATGTGACGGGAGTAATCCCAAGTGGACTTGGACATGGGCATGGCCAGAAGCTCCATCCAACGGTGCTCCATGTCGTCCGGGCCGAGGCTCGTGAAGGCGGCGCGTGTGAGGTCGGTGTACGTGACGCCCGCCTCGGACATGCTCCGGCTGACGGCGAGGAGCATCTTGTGGTGCAGCCTGATCCACAGCTCGGACTCGGTCCCCTGCTCGGCGAGGTGGGCGCCGAACTCCTCCTCGCGCGTGACGAAGTCCACCGGCGCCCCTGTGGTGGCCGCCGGGGGGAAGAGCGGTTCGCCGAACCGGTGCGTCTCCTCCAGTTCGGCGACGGTCATCGAGTTGACCGAGAGCACCCTGGCGAACCCGGGGGCCCGGGTGAGCACCAGGGCGCTGGCACCGTCACCGAAGAAGGAGGGGCCCGCGGTCCAGCGGTTCATCCGCGGCGTCCCGTAGTTGTCGGAGGCCACGATCAGTGCCGAGCCGGAGTCCCCGGGGCACTGCGCCAGTAGGGGCGCGGCGAGCTCCAGGCCGCCGAAGACGGCGTTGCAGCCCTGACGGATCTCCAGTGACAGGGCGTCGCCCGTGCCCAGGCAGCGCTGTAGGTAGGACTGGGGAAACCAGCCGTCCGGCCCCTGGTGCCAGGTGTCCGCGTACAACAGCAGACTCAGGTCCTCCGGGGAGACCCCACCGGACTGGTCCAGGGCGGCCCGGGCGGCCCGGAGCGCCATCTCCGGGGCGGGGAGGCCGTTCGCCACCGCCGCCCCGGTCATGTCCCCCTCCTTGACCAGTTCGGGAGGGCACAGCCCCTCGCCGACCGCCGTGTCGGTGCTGACGGTGTCGGGCACGAACACGCCCAGACCGCTGAGGAACAGGTCCTTCGTCCGCAAGACTGGCTCCACCTTTCCCGCTCGGCTCGTGTGCTTCGCACGTCGTCAGGAGTCTTCGTGCGAGGCCTGTCCCTGCGCGCTCCACGTCTGCTGCGCCAGCTCTCCCGCGAAGAGGAGGGGGATCCACTGCGGCGGCAGCGGGCGCAGGACGAAGGTCGCGTAGCCCAGTGCCGAGCGGTACCCGTGCAGCCAGGCACGCCGGTAGCTGCTCATCGTCAACAGGATCCCCGGCGTGCTCACGCCGGGGACCTGCTGTTCCCCGGCCCCCCTGAGGTCGTCGAGGGCCCACCTCGTCAGGCCCTCGACGCAGGCCCAGATGAAGTCGTCCCACTCCTGCTCGGTGCTCTTGTGCCCGTAGACCGGGGCCCAGCCCGCACAGGCGATCATGTCGACGGCCTGCTCGAAGGGCATGTGCGTGTCCCGGTCGACGTCCAGGATCCGCAGGCACTCCTCGTCCGGCTCGTGGTTCCACAGTCCCTGGCCGATGATCATGCGGCCGTCGTTCTTCAGGTACGGGCGCAGGTGGTGCAGCATCGGCTCCAGCCCGCCGAAGGCCTCGGACAGGCCGGCGCAGACGACCAGGTCGAACCGCTCGTCCGGCAGGTCCTTCAGGGCGTCGCCCGTACGGAAGTCCGTGCGGTCCCCGACTCCCCGGTCCGCCGCCTCGGCCCGAGCGCGCTCGATGAACGACTCCACCATGTCCACCCCGACGCACGTCGCCTCCGGGTAGGACTCCAGGATCTTGAAGACCCACCCTCCCAGCCCGCAGCCGACGTCCAGGACGCGCGGGGCCGGGCCCAGGCGCGTGCGTTCGAGGACCCGGCGTACCGAGGTGTCGTCGAGCGGGTTCAGGATCGGGTGGATGTCGTGGGTCTGGTTCCAGACGGACTCGTCACTGGCGATGTCCATCTGCCAGGTCATCGTTCGCTGCGGCATCGGGGCCTCCGGATCGGGGGTGGTGCACGGGCCTCAGGCGGCGGGCGCTTCACTCGTGGGCGGTGTCGACTCAGAGATCACGGTGCGCGCGGCCCGCACCTCGGCGGCCAGGGGACGGTCCTGTGCCAGGGGAGGGCAGGCGTCCGCGAGGCGTCGCCACACGCCGTCCTCGGGGACCGGGTGACCGAGGAGGGCAGCGTACTGGGCGGTGCCCACCGCCAGGGAGGCGATGACGAGCCAGCCCATCTCCACCGCCTCGGCGACGGCGTTGGCACCGTTCAGCGCCATGGGTACGTGGTCCTGGTTGCCGTTGTTCGTCGGCAGGGCGGTGAGGGAGGCGGGGTAGACGAGCTGCCGTATCCGGGAGACGAAGGAGGTCGCGCTGATCTGCACGCCGGCCAGGCCGCTGCTGCCTCCCGGATCGGGCGTCAGCATGGGGTTCACCCGCCCGTTGGTCGTGGGAGAGCAGAACAGGGCGAGCTGGCGCTCGGCCAGGTAGGCGATCTGCTGCAGGCACAGGCCGATCTGGTCGGAGGCCAGGGCGACGGGCATGGCGTGGAAGTTTCCGCCGTGCAGGATCTCTCCGTCCACGCACACGGGGTTGTCCGTGCAGCCCGACGCCTCACGCGCGAGGACGGCCCCGGAGGCCTCGACCTGGTCGAGGACCGCGCCGATGACCTGGGGCGCGCAGCGGATGCTGTAGGGCTCCTGGAGCGGCCGGGAGGGGGAGCGGTCGAACTCCCGGGGCAGCTCCTCGCGGATCCAGCGCGCGGCCGTGAGCTGTCCCACCTGCCCCCGTGCCAGACCGATGCCCTCGTGGAACGCCTCGGGGTTCGCCCCCAGGAGGAAGGCGTTGCGTCCCGTGAGCATCGCGGTGGCGCGTGCCAGCCGCATGACCTCCGTGTGGTTGTGGACGCTCTGGGCCAGGCCCACACTCGTGCCGTTGACGAAGGCGAGCGCCTCGCGTGCGCGCCACTGGACGGGGGCGGCCCCCAGGTCGGCGAGGACCTTCTCCGCGGGGCGGATCCGCCACCCGGCGTCCTCGCGCACCCATGCCTCCCCCCGGCCCGCGAAGGCGAGCGCGGCGTGTGCGAGCGGTTGGAGGTCGCCGCTGGCGCTGACCGAACCGTCACGTGGGACGCAGGGGGTGAAGCCCCGGTTCCACAGGTCGGCCAGGGTGCGCCAGAACCCGGGTGAGACGGACGAGTGGCCGCGGCGCATGCTGGAGAGGCGAAGCGAGACGACGAGCCTGGAGACCTCGGGCGGCAGGGGGCGCCCCTGGCCGGATCCCAGGTGGGCTATCAGCCCGGCGCCCTGCTCCAGGAGCGAGTCGGAGGCTCCGTAGTCGACCAGCGGGCCGAAGCCCCGGGTGACGCCGTAGACGGCTTCGCCGCGTGCCAGCTTCTCGTCCAGCACACGGGAGCTTCCCTCCATCCTCTCCACGTCCTCGGGCCCGAGTTCGAGCCGGGTGTCCCAGCCGGCCGCGCGCAGGATGTTCCACGGGTCGGCCTCGGGCCGGTCGCGGCCGATGGGTTCGGGAGCCGTCGGTCGGGCAGTCACGTGTGTTCTCCCAGGTCCGTCATGAGGGGCTCTTGTCGCAGTCTCCGGAGCTTGCCGGTCTCGGAGCGGTCGATGCGCTCGACCACGCGTATCCGGCGCGGGCGGACCGCTAACCGGGAGAGTGCCGTGTCCAGCGAGGAGGGGGAAGGCCCTTCCCCGGGACCGGCGGCGATGAGGAGTTCGAAGTGCTCTCCGGCCAGGTCGTCCCGCACGGGCACGCAGGCGAGGTCTGCGCAGGACAGGGCCTCGCGCAGCGGCTCCTCGACGGCGTCGAGGTCCAGCCGGAGACCGTTCACGTTCACCAGCCGGTCGCGTCGGCCGGAGAAGCGGAAGCTCCGGTCGCCGGTCACCCTGACGTGGTCGTCGAGACGGCACTCGTCTGGAGGGGCGCCGCCCGGGGGGAACGCGAGCCGGGGGCCGCGTACGCGCAGGGGTTCCTCCACATCCCCCCGGGAGCGGGGGAGGACGAATTCCACGTCGTCGAAGAGGGTCCAGTCCTCCCCGGAACCGGAACCGAACAGGCGGCGAGTGGCCACGCCGCCCGACTCCGTGGAGCCGAAGACCTCGGTGAGCACCGCGTGCTCGGACTCCTCCAGGACCAGCCTCCCGGCCGCGGACGGCAGGGAGGCGGTGCTGTGCAGGATCGCCAGCCTCTCCGAGGACCGGATCCAGGCCCGTCGCCTGCTGAGGATCTGGAAGGCCCACGGGATGGCCATGACCGCCCACCGCCGGTGGAGTCCCTCGGGGGGCATGCGGCCGAACTGGGGCCGGTACCAGACGGGCAGGCCGAGCCGGGCGGGGACCAGGACGCTGACCAGGGTCCCGTAGAGGTGGCGCGGGGGAGCGAAGCTCAGGACCGCCTCGGGGGCCTCCCCACGCACCAGGTCGGCCAGCAGCCCGGCCTCGGACCAGGCCTGTTCCCAGGTCCGGTGCCAGGGGCGGCCCCCACCGGAGGTGGTTCCGGAACTGCGGAACTCCAGGACGGGGCCCAGGGCGTCGGCGAGGAGGTCCTCGGGGTCGCGTACGCGGTCCCACCGCACCGTCCAGGAGTTCTCCACCAGGGCGTCGGAACGCAGTCCGGATCCGATGAACGCCGCGGGCGTGAGTTCCTGGTAGGACATGGCTGCTCCTCCGGAGGTCGGGGAATGGTGTCGGCGGTCGCGGAGCGGGCCGCCGGTGCCTGTCCCGCTGGCGGGACATCCGGGCGCCGCGCGGCCCCGTGCCTCACTCCCGGGCCGGCTCGCCGAGGATGTCGAGGTCCACCCGCTTGCGGAGGGGCTCCCACCAGCTCCGGTTCTGGGCGTACCACCGGATCGTCCCGGCGAGCCCCTCCTCGAAGGAGAGCCGGGGGCGGTAGCCGAGTTCCCCGGTGATCTTGGAGGAGTCGAGGGAGTAGCGGCGGTCGTGCCCCTTGCGGTCCTCCACGAACTCCACGGAGGACCAGTCCGCTCCCAGCGCGGACAGGATGGTCTCCGTCATCCGCAGGTTGGACATCTCCGTGTCCCCGCCGATGTTGTAGACCTCCCCGGGCGCGCCCCTTTCCGCGACGAGGGCGATACCCCGGCAGTGGTCGTCCACGTGGACCCACTCGCGCACGTAGCGCCCGTCCCCGTAGACGGGTACGGGGAGGCCGTCCATCAGCCGGGTGATGAACAGCGGTATCAGCTTCTCCGGAAACTGGTAGGGGCCGTAGTTGTTCGAGCACCGCGTCACGCAGACCGGTAGGCCGTAGGTCTGGTGGAAGGCGCGTGCGAAGTGGTCCGAGGCCGCCTTGGAAGCCGCGTACGGCGAGTTCGGCTCCAGCTTCTCCCGCTCCGTCGACGAGCCGGAGGAGACCGACCCGTAGACCTCGTCCGTGGAGACGAGGACCACCTTCTCGACCCCGGTCGCCAGGGCCGCGCCCAGCACGGTGTAGGTGCCGACGACGTTGCTGCCGACGAAGTCGGTGCCGTCCGCGATGGAGCGGTCGACATGGGTCTCGGCGGCGCAGTGCACGACGATCCGCGCGTCGCGCGAGACCCTCTCCACCAGCTCGCGGTCGCAGACGTCCCCGTGCACGAACTCGAAACGGGGATCGTCCATGGCGGGCGCCAGGCTCGACAGGTTGCCCGCGTACGTCAGCTTGTCCAGCACCACGACCTCACGGACGCCGAGGCCAGGATATTCTCCCGAGAGCATTCGGCGGACGAAGTTCGAACCAATGAAACCCGCCCCCCCGGTGACCAGTATCCGCATGCGCGCTTACCTTCGCTAAGAGTCGTCCCAGAGTTCAGCAAAATTCATCACGTACTGGCCGTAGGCCGAGTGCTGCATTTCCGCGCCCAAGTTGTAGCACGCGCCGGAGTCGATGAAACCCATACGCAGGGCAATCTCCTCGATACAGGCCACGCGGGTGCGCTCCTGTTTCTCCAGGGAATACACGTACTGTGAGGTTGACAGAAGGGATTCCGGCGTTCCCGTGTCCGCCCAGGATATTCCGGGGGGCAGGGTGATGATCGATGACCGCTTCTCTTCCAGGTAGGCGGCGTTGACGTCGGTGATCTCCAGTTCCCCGCGGGGGGAGGGGCGCACGTTCCTGGCGACCTCCGACGCGTTCCCGTCGTAGAGGTAGAGGCCGGTGACGGCAAGGTCCGACTTGGGGGCCGGGGGTTTCTCCTCCAGGGAGAGGAGGTTCCCGGACCCGTCCACCTCCGCGATCCCGTACCTGTGGGGGTCGGACACGGGGGAGCCGAACAGCACGCAGCCGTCGAGCCGCTCGCGGCCCGCCCACAGGTGCTCCTGGAGGGTGCTCCCGTGGAAGACGTTGTCGCCGAGGGCGAGCGCCGCGGGGGCCCCGCCGAGGTGGCGCTCGCCGAGGACCAGGGCCTCGGCGATCCCCCGGGGCTCCTCCTGCGGGAGGTAGGAGAGCTCCAGCCCGAGCCGTCTCCCGTCTCCGAGCAGCTCGGTGAAGAGGGGCAGGGCGGACGGGGCCGAGATCACCAGGATCTCCCGGACGCCGGCCTGCATGAGCGTCGCCAGCGGATAGTAGACCATCGGCTTGTCGTAGACGGGGACCAGCTGTTTGGAGATCGAATTCGTGATCGGTTGGAGACGGCTTCCCGAACCGCCAGCCAGGATTATCCCTTTCATTTTGCCTTCCCGGTGTCCGAGGTTGACGATGCCCAGTGCGAAGTCGGCAGGCGAAGCGGATCGGAGTTTTCCTACCACACTTTGATGTGGTATTTACGGGGCAGGGCGACAGGTGGTGCGCACTCTACGGCAATGGTTCTACAGAAATCTGCCGGAAGGTCAACCGCGCTCCGCCGGAGGATCAATGGGCGTCGCGGTTCGTTCGGGTCCGGTGCTCCGTTTAACGGGAGTTCCGGGAGCGGGGCACCTCGCCTACGATCCCTTTCATCGCCAGGACTGTCCACTAGCCGAGAGGGAACATAGAACCATGCGTGTTCTGATCGCCACGTACGCGGATCCGGTCGGTTTTTCGAGCATGGTGCCGTTGGCCTGGGCGCTGCGCAACGCCGGACACGAGGTCCGGGTGGCGAGTCAGCCCGAACTGGTCGAGGACATCGTCACCTCAGGCCTGACCGCGGTGTCGGTCGGCCGGGACCACTCCTTCGGGGACCTGGAGTCGTGGGCCAACGAGGACGGCGGCCAGGAGGGGGACGAGGAGGAGTTCGACCTCGCGGAGGACCGTGCCGAGGTCCTGACCTGGGACTACCTCAGTTGGGGGTTCTCCGAGTCGGTCAACTGGTGGTGGAAGGTGGTGAATGATCCGATGGTGGAGGATCTGACGTTGTTGTGTCGTCAGTGGCGTCCGGATCTGGTGTTGTGGGAGCCGGTGTCGTTCGCGGGGGCGGTGGCCGCTGAGGCGGTGGGT
>NZ_VWVU01000049.1 GCF_008638365.1 Nocardiopsis quinghaiensis
GCGGTTGTCGGTGTAGTTCTGGAGTTCGTTGTTGCCCCAGCCGTGGTCGCCGGTTTCGTGGTTCCAGTTGGCGGGGTTGGGTGCGCTGCCGGCGGGGCCCTCGAAGTCGTCTTGCCACACCAGGTCGGACTGCGCCGCCTGGGCGGTCTCGGCACCGGCGGTCGGAGCCCCGGCCTCCGGGGCGGGTGCGGCCGACGCGGTGGCGGGGAGGAGGAGTGCCGCGGCGGTGAGGACGGACGCGGCTGCGGTGAGGGCTGGATGTGGAAGGAACGCGGTACGCATGGACTACTCCGGGGGGGAGGCCCCGCGATGGCGGGGCGATGGCGGGCGGAGTCGGCCCGGCGCCTGTGCGCCGGACACGGCGGCGGCGACTACGAGCAGTCGCCACGTCACGTAGCGGATTGAAACGTTAAGTTACTTTACGTTTAGTCAGGCTTCCGCACAAGGGGGGTGAGAGGCGAAAGGGGCGAGAGGGGCGAAGATTCGGCCCGGCCCGCGCACGCGTTTCTCTCCGTGCGGCGCGCCGAACACGCCGATGCGGTGGCCCGGTGCTATGTATTCCGGTCGGGACAACGGGTAGAGGACAGGAACATCGTGGCGGCGCCCCCTCACCGATTCCCGCTGACCTGGGAGGGGGCGAAAGGATTCCGGAAGCGTGCCGTAGGCGCCGGACGGGATCGTGTTCACGGTGAACCCGGGACACGGAGGACGCGTCTCACCGTGAACCGGGGTACCCCTGACCGTCCATCCACCCCGAAGGACCGCCCATGAGCGCCACCACCGTCCGCGACCAGGCACTTCTCGACGACCAGACCCCGTACGCGCGTACCGGGCGCCGTGACACGGCCCGGGCGAGGTGGCGGCTCCGCGCGATCCGGGCGGACATCGCCGAGTTCGGTCCGGCCGGGGACCCCGACCTGGCACAGGCGAGCGAGGAACTGGACCTGCTGGAGGTCGCGGCGGCCGCACGACCCTGACCGCGGTGCCGCGCGCCCCTTCGGTACGCCCGGCCGGCGGTGCCCGCCACGCGTTCGGGCGCCCACGCTCACGACCGCCGTCGCGGCCACCGCCGGGATCTCCGTAACCACCGTCACGCTCGCGCGCGTGGGATACCTGTCAACCCCCAGGGTGACCGGGGCGTCTCTGAGGGAGACGGCGCGCACGCCGCCAGGCTCGCGTGCAGGCACGCGTTCACGGCAGGGGGCACGATGGAGGGCCGTAACGGCAACCTGATGGAGACCGGAGCTTACTGGCTGTTCTACGTGGTCTCGGTCAGCGGGACGCTGCTGCACTGGCGGCTGGGCAACGAGGGCATGGCCGCCGTGTGCGCCGCCGCGGCGCTGCTCGGCGCGATCCTCATCGGCAGGGGACACGGGGGCGTGGCCGCGCACCGCTGAACCCGGTCCCCGGCGCGCTATTCCCGCCCGGTCTGGGGTGATCATCACGTGTGGCGACCACCCTCCCGCGGAGGTGTGCCGTGCGCTCGTCCGGATAGGCTTCCCGGTATGCGTTCATGGTCTGCGCCTGACATCGTCCCCCTGCCGGGTACCGGCGGCCCCCTCCGTGTCCACGACACCGCCACCGACCGGATAAGGACGACGACGCCGGGCTCCCGGGCGGGGATGTACGCCTGCGGCATCACCCCCTACGACGCCGCCCACCTCGGCCACGCCTTCACCTATCTCACCTTCGACCTGGCCAACCGGGTGTGGCGCGACGCCGGGCACGACGTCAACTACGTGCAGAACACCACCGACATCGACGACCCGCTGCTGGAGCGCGCGGAGGCCACCGGTGTCGACTGGCGCGATCTGGCCCACCGCGAGATCGACGTGTTCCGCGAGGACATGGCCGCCCTGCGGATCATCCCCCCGACCTCCTACGTCGGAGTGGTGGAGTCCGTCGACCTCATCAGCGACCTCGCCGCGCGCATCCGCGGCACCGGTGCCGCCTACGAGATCGACGGCGACCTGTACTTCTCCGCCGCGGAGGCCACCGAACTCGGCGGAATCAGCCACCTGGACCGCGACCGGATGCTGGAGCTGTTCGGTGAGCGCGGCGGCGACCCGGGGCGTGCAGACAAGAAGGACCCGCTGGACTGGCTGCTGTGGCGCGCCGAGCGTCCCGGCGAGCCCTCCTGGGACAGCCCCCTGGGCCGCGGCCGTCCCGGCTGGCACATCGAGTGCAGCGCCATCGCCCTGGACCGGCTGGGTCCGGCCTTCGACCTCAACGGCGGCGGCAGCGACCTGATCTTCCCCCACCACGAGATGGGCGCGGCCGAGACCCGCTGCGCCACGGGCGGACCCAACGCCCACAACCACCTGCACGTGGGCATGGTCGGCCTGAACGGCGAGAAGATGTCCAAGTCCCTGGGCAACCTGGTGTTCGTGTCCAGGCTGCGCGAGCAGGGCGTCGACCCGGCCGTCATCCGTCTGGCCATGCTCGACCACCACTACCGCGCGCCGTGGGAGTGGACCGACGCCGAACTTCCCAGAGCCACCGCGCGCGCCGAGCGCTGGCGCACCGCCCTGGCCCTGGGCACCGCCCCCGACGCCGCTCCGGTGCTCGCCGCCGTGCGCGCGGCCCTGGCCGAGGACCTGGACTCGCCCGCGGCCCTGGCCGCGGTGGACGCCTGGGCCGACACCGCCCTCACCGAGGGGGGCACCGACACCGGCGCGCCCGCCCTGGTGCGCGCCACCGCCGACACCCTGCTGGGCGTGGCGCTGTAGGAGACCGCACGCGGTTCCCGGTTGTGGAGTGTGCCCGCCGGGGTGGGCGGGCGGCTCAGCGCGCGGACAGGTCGGGGTAGGGCGTGGGCGGCGGGTCGGCCGGGGCCAGGCGGACGACCGGAACGCCGTTCTCGGGGTCGGCCCCCACACGCTCGAAGGACTCCGGGCCGCCGTCCACCTCGTGGCCCAGCCCCCGCACCAGCGCCATGGCGGTTCCGGGGCGCCGCTGCGCGTAGTGCGCCAGCGCCCGGCCGGACTCCTCCGGGGAGAGGACGGTGGCCGTGCCCCGGCGGCGCCGGTCGCCCACCTGGAACAGCACCCGGGGCTCCTGCCGGATGTTGCGGAACCACTGCGACCGCGGGCCGTACCCGGAGGCCACCAGCACCGTTCCGGTGGCGTCGTTGCCGCCCACCACCTCCAGCACCGCCTGTCGGGCCTCACCCGTGGTGCGCCCCCTGTGGGTGAGCAGTACGAGCCGGTCACCCAGAAGCCCGCCCAGCCCGAGCCGGTACAGCCAGATCGGGGCGCGAAACAGCGCCCGGCGCGCGGGTGTGGCGGGCGGTTGGGCGAACGACATGTGAGGCGGCCTTCCTGCTGGTCGGGTCCCGGCGGAGCGGCACGAGTGTAGTCACGCGGCCGTCCCCGCATCGGGCGCCACGCCCGTGGACCGCTGCCACGATCCGGGACACGCGGACAGGACCGGACGTACTCCGCACCACCGACCGGACCCTCGCCGACCGCCTGGGTCCCCGGGACGCCGAGCGCCTGCTCCCGGTACTGCTCCGTGCACGTGCACGGTGACCACCTGTGGCCACGAGCTCGTCCAAACACCGGTATCCGGAGCCCAACCGTGGTGGGATAGCCTCCATGATGACCACCCCCACGCGGCGCAGCACAGCCGCCGAACTCATCGCGGACTTCGTCGCCACCGGCGGCGGCCTCACCGACCGGGCCGATCTCGCTCGGTTCCTCCGCGAGCACCGCCTGGCCACCGAGGGAGCGATCCCCATCACCCTGGCCGACCTCGACGAGGCCATCGCCCTGCGCGACGGTATCCGGGCCGTTCTGGAGCACGGCTCCGAGCCCGACCACGAGGCGATCGCCCGGGGGCAGAAGGTCCTGGACGGCCTGCGCGTCACCGTCCGCCTCCAGCCCGTCCCCGACACCGGGGTACAGCTCGCCCCCGCCGTCGTGGACGAGGTCCGCCGCGGTCTGGCCCGCATCGCCGGCGCCTGGGCCTCGGTCCTGGCCACGGGGGAGTGGCGCCACCTGCGGCTCTGAGTCCGGCGGTCCCGGAACCCGGACGGACACGGAACAGGCGTGCGGACGAGTGCGGGCCCCGGCGGACGTCCGCCGGGGCCCGCTCACGCAGGGGAGGTGCTCAGCCCTCGTCGTGGCGACGCAGGTAGCGCTCGAAGTCCCGGGCGATCGCGTCCCCGGAGGCCTCCGGCAGCTCGGCGGTGTCCTTGGCCTCCTCCAGGCCGCGCACGTACGCCGCGATGTCCTCGTCCTCGGCGGTCAGCTCGTTGACGTTGGACTCCCACGAGACGGCCTCGTCGGGCAGGTCGCCCAGCGGCATGCGCAGGCCAAGGAAGTCCTCCAGCCACGCCAGCAGCGCCAGGGTCGCCTTCGGGCACGGCGGCTGGGCGACGTAGTGGGGGATGGCCGCCCACAGCGACACCGTCTCCATGCCCACCGAGCTGAACGTCTCGTGGGCCACGCCCACGATCCCCGTCGGACCCGAGTAGGTGGTCGCCTCAAGTCCCACGGTGGTGCCCAGGTCCACGGGCGAGGCCATCCCGGTCACCGGGATCGGCCGGGTGTGCGGGGCGTCCGCCAGCAGCGAGCCCAACATCACCACCCGTCGGACGCCCAGCTCCCTGGCGACCGCCAGCAGGTCGGCGGTGTAGGAACGCCACCGCATGTTCGGCTCCGGACCGGTCACCAGCACCACGTCGCGCCCCGATCCGGGCGGCCTGGCCACCTGGACCCGGGTCGTGGGCCACTCGATCTCGCCGACCACGCCGTCCACGACCGACAGGCGCGGCCGTGTCACCTGGAAGTCGTAGTAGTCGTCCGGCGTCAGGGCGCACAGCTCATAGGCACCCCACTCCCTGGAGAGGTGCTCCACGGCGAGACTCGCCGCCTCTCCGGCGTCGTTCCATCCCTCGAACGCCGCCACCATCACAGGCTCGACAAGCTCTCGGGCGAGCTTGGTCATCGATGGCCCCTTCCTGCACGCGGACGTGCCCCACCCTACGGGGTCCCGACCCGCCCGGGAAACCGTCGCCCGCGCTCCCGGGGAGGGGGTCGGCCCGCGCTCCGTGGGACATCCGTCTCACGTGCTGGAACAGGCGATCGGGTAGCCTCGCAGACAGCGACTGACAAGGACGCCGCCGTCCCCGGACGCCCCGACCCGCCCTGTGCACCGTGGGTCCACCCAGTGCCACGCGTCACGGGGACATCAGCTGGGCCGCCGCGGTGCTCCGACATAGAGTTGCGAAATATGAGAGCTAGCCCCACCTTCCGCGAAACACTGTCCCAGCGTGTCGTCGTGGCGGACGGAGCTATGGGCACCATGCTCCAGGCGCACGATCTCGACCTCGACCAGTTCGAGGGCCACGAGGGCTGCAACGACATCCTCAACATCACCCGTCCCGACATCGTCCACGACACCCATGCCGCCTTTCTTGCCGTGGGTTCGGACTGCGTCGAGACGAACACCTTCTCCGCCAACCTCGGAGGCCTCTCCGAGTACGGCATCGAGGACCGCACCCACGAGATCGCCCGGGCCGGAGCACGGGTGGCCCGCGAAGCCGCCGACACCTACTCCACCCCCGACCACCCCCGCTACGTTCTCGGCTCCATGGGGCCCGGCACCAAGCTGCCGTCCCTCGGCCACGCCCCCTACGCGCTCCTGCGCGACTACTACGAGCAGTGCGCGCGCGGACTCATCGACGGCGGCTCCGACGCCGTCCTCATCGAGACATGCCAGGACCTGCTCCAGGTCAAGGCCGCGGTGGTGGGGGCCAACCGTGCCCGCAAGGCCGCGGGCAGGGACGTCCCGGTCATCGCCCAGGTCAGCATCGAGACCAACGGCACCATGCTGCTCGGTTCGGAGATCGGCGCCGCGCTGACCTCCCTCGAACCGCTCGGTATCGACGTCATCGGTCTCAACTGCTCCACCGGTCCCGCCGAGATGAGCGAGCACCTGCGCTACCTGTCGCACCACTCGCGCATCCCCATCTCCTGCATGCCCAACGCGGGCCTGCCCGAACTGGGCCCCAACGGCGCCGTCTACACGCTCTCCCCGGAGGCGCTGGCCGACGCCCACGACACCTTCACCTCCGAGTTCGGCCTGAGCCTGGTCGGCGGCTGCTGCGGCACCACCCCCGAGCACCTGCGCCAGGTGGTCGAGCGCGTCCAGGGACGCGGGATCAGGAACCGCAAGCCGATCGTGGAGGCGGCGGCCGCCTCCCTCTACCAGAGCGTGCCCTTCCGCCAGGACGCCAGCTACCTGGCGGTGGGCGAGCGCACCAACGCCAACGGCTCCAGGAAGTTCCGCGAGGCCATGCTGGAGAGCCGCTGGGACGACTGCGTGGAGATCGCCCGGGACCAGATCCGCGACGGCGCGCACCTGCTCGACCTCAACATCGACTACGTGGGCCGTGACGGGATCAGCGACATGCGCGAGCTGGCCTCGCGCTTCGCGACCTCCTCCACCCTGCCGGTCATGCTCGACTCCACCGAGCCGCCCGTCCTGGAGGCGGGCCTGGAGTCCCTCGGCGGCCGGTCGGTGATCAACTCGGTCAACTACGAGGACGGCGACGGCCCCGACTCCCGCTTCACCCGCATCATGGAGCTGGTCCAGGAGCACGGCGCCGCGGTCGTGGGCCTGTGCATCGACGAGGAGGGCCAGGCCCGCACCTCCGAGTGGAAGGTGAGCGTCGCCACACGCCTCATCGAGCAGATCACCGGCGAGTGGGGACTGCGCACCGGTGACATCATCATCGACTGCCTCACCTTCCCCATCACCACCGGGCAGGAGGAGACCCGCCGGGACGGCCTCGAAACGCTTGAGGCCATCCGCGAGCTCAAACGGCGCCACCCGGACGTGCAGACCACGCTGGGGCTGTCCAACCTCTCCTTCGGACTCAACCCGGCCGCCCGCATCGTGCTGAACTCGGTGTTCCTGCACGAGGCGGTCCAGGCGGGACTGGACTCGGCGATCGTGCACGCCTCCAAGATCGTGCCGATCAACCAGATCCCCGACGAGCAGCGCCAGGTCGCCCTCGACATGGTCTACGACCGGCGCACGGACGACTACGACCCGCTCTCGGTGTTCATGGACATGTTCCAGGGCGTGGACGCCAAGTCCCTGAGGGCCTCCCGCGCCGAGGAACTGGCAGCGCTTCCCCTGTGGGAGCGCCTGGAGCGCCGCATCATCGACGGCGAGATGGCCGGGATCGAGGCCGACCTCGACGAGGCGCTGGAATCCAAGCCCGCCCTGGCCATCGTCAACGACACACTGCTGTCGGGCATGAAGACCGTCGGCGAGCTGTTCGGCTCCGGCCAGATGCAGCTGCCCTTCGTCCTCAAGTCCGCCGAGGTCATGAAGGGCGCCGTCGCCTACCTCGAACCGCACATGGAGAAGAGCGACGACGACGGCAAGGGCCGCATCGTCCTGGCCACCGTCAAGGGCGACGTCCACGACATCGGCAAGAACCTCGTCGACATCATCCTGTCCAACAACGGCTACGACGTGGTCAACATCGGTATCAAGCAGCCGGTGTCGACGATCCTGGAGACGGCCGAGAACGAGCGCGCCGACGTCATCGGCATGTCCGGCCTGCTGGTCAAGTCCACGGTGATCATGAAGGAGAACCTGGCGGAGATGAACTCCCGGGGCCTCTCCGAGCGCTTCCCGGTCCTGCTGGGCGGCGCCGCGCTCACCCGCTCCTTCGTGGAGCAGGACCTGGCCGAGATGTTCGAGGGCCACGTGCGCTACGCCAAGGACGCCTTCGAGGGCCTGCGCCTGATGGACGCGTTCATGGCGGTCAAGCGCGGCGTGGAGGGCGCCGAGCTGCCCGCCCTGCGCCAGCGCAGGGTGAAGTCGGGGGCCAGGCTCAAGGTGACCGAGCCCGAGGAGATGCCCGCCCGCAGCGACGTGTCGACCACCAACAAGGTGCCCACACCGCCCTTCTGGGGCGACCGCATCAGCAAGGGCGTCCCGCTGGCCGACTACGCCTCCTTCCTCGACGAGCGCGCCACCTTCATGGGCCAGTGGGGCCTCAAGGCCTCGCGCGGCGGCAACGGTCCCACCTACGAGGAGCTCGTGCGGACCGAGGGCCGTCCCCGCATGCGGATGTGGCTGGACCGCATCCAGACCGACGGCCTCCTGGAGGCCGCCGTGGTGCACGGCCACTACCCCTGCTACAGCGAGGGCGACGACCTGGTCGTCCTGGACGAGGAGGGCAAGGACGAGCGCACGCGCTTCACCTTCCCGCGCCAGCGCCGCGACCGGCACCTGTGCCTGTCCGACTTCTTCCGGCCCAAGGAGTCGGGGGAGTTGGACGTGGTGTCCTTCCAGGTGGTGACCGTGGGATCGGCGATCAGCCGCGCCACCGCCGAACTGTTCGAGAAGAACGCCTACCGCGACTACCTGGAGCTGCACGGCCTGTCGGTGCAGCTGACCGAGGCGCTGGCCGAGTACTGGCACACCCGGGTGCGCGCGGAGCTGGGCTTCGCCGGCGAGGACCCGGCCGAACTGGAGGCCTTCTTCAAGCTCGGCTACCGGGGCGCCCGCTTCTCCCTGGGCTACGGGGCCTGCCCCGACCTGGAGGACCGTGCCAAGATCATGCGCCTGCTGGAGCCCGAGCGGGTGGGTGTGACTCTGTCGGAGGAGTTCCAGCTGGTACCGGAGCAGGCCACCGACGCGATCGTCATCCACCACCCGGAGGCGACCTACTTCAACGTCTGAGCGGAGCCGGTCACGCACGGGAGCGGGTTCGCTCCCCGTCGCCCGGGCCCGGTCCGTCCCCCTCGACGGGGACGGACCGGGCCCCCGTGTGTGGGGCAGCTCTCCCCCCGCCACGGCCCGAGTGTTCGTAGTGTGGAAAGGACGCCGACAGGTCCTCTTCACGACGAGGGCGCCCCGCGTCCAGCACGATGACGACGCACACCGGGGGTACCCCTGGGCAGGTGGAAACCATGACACACGAGGGGAGAGCGTGGCGTCCCTCCGGCTCCGGCCGGAACACGCCACCGAACGTATGAGCGAGCAGAGCACGCTGGGCCCTGACGCCTCCGACGCCGCGGTATCCGAGGGCAGGCACCTCCAGGCTGTACTCCTGGACATGGACGGCACCCTCATCGAGAGCGAACACCTGTGGGGCGAGTCCGAGGCCGAACTGGTCGCCGAACTGGGCGGGGTGTGGACCGAGGAGGACCACACGCGCAACGTCGGCAACGCCGCCGAGCCCGTGGGCCGCTACATCATCGACCTGACGGGAGCCGACCACCTCACCCCGCGCGAGGTCGCCGACCGCCTGTACGCCCGGTTCCGTGTCAAGCTCGCGGGGGGCGCCCAGCTGCGCCCGGGGGCCAAGGAGCTGGTGACCATGCTGTCGGAGACCGGGGTGCCGGTGGCCCTGGTGACCTCCACCGAGCGCCCGCTGGTGCAGGCGGCGATCGGCGGGATCGGCCTGGACAACTTCGACGACTCGGTGGCCGGGGACGAGGTCGCCGCGAACAAGCCCGACCCCGACCCCTATCTCAGGGCCGCCCGGCGCCTCGGGGTGGACCCCGCGCGCTGCGTCGCCTTCGAGGACTCGGTGGTCGGCGTGACCTCGGCGGCCGAGGCCGGGTGCCTCACGGTCGCGGTGCCCAACCACGTGGAGATCCCCTCGCGCGAGGGCGTGGTGTTCCGGGACAGCCTGGTGGGTGTGGACCTGGACTGGCTGGAGTCGCTGGTCGCCGACCGCTGACCGCACCCCTTCCCCCTCCTCGCCTTCGCCCGGGTCCGCACGCGCGGATAACGTGGAGGGGGGACCCTCGAAGCGGGCGCCGGGTCGGGGGGCAGGCCCTAAGGGATCGACCGGATGTGCGTTCCGGCGCCGGATGGGAGACTGGGCCCATGCCTGAGAATCTGACATGGATGACCGGTCTGGTCCTGGGAGGCGGACTCACCCTCGTGGGACTGGTGATCTCCTTCGTCGTGTGGCGTGCCAAGGGCGCGGCCTCCGGCCTACGAGGGGTGGCGTGGTCACTGCTACCGCTGGCCGCCGGTCTGATCGGGCTGATGAACGCCGTCTGGCAGTTCATCATGAGTCTCTTCGGCATCCTGGTCGGCCTGCTGTTCAACCCGGCGGTGTGGGCCGGTGTGGTCCTGGCGGGCGTGGCGGTGGTGCTCTACGTGGTCTCGGGTGTCATGCGCGCCCGCGGCGCGGGCGCCCGGCCCCGGGACAGGGCGCCCAAGGCGTCCAAGGACGCGAAGGGCGCACAGCCCGGTACGACCGCCGGGGCCGAGAACGCCAGGGGACAGGTGGGCGCGCCCCCGAAGAAGTCCGGTACCGACGACGACCTCTCCGACCTCGGCGACATCGAGGAGTTGCTGCGCAAGCGCGGTATCGAGTAGCCGAAGCGGAGCCCGGAAGGGCCCGCTGACGACCGACGACGGCCCCGCCGACGCGGGGCCGTCGTCGCGTTTCGGATGCGTGCTGACACGCTCCGCCACATAGCACTTGCCATAGCACCTCTCTCGGATGGCCGAACCGGTGTACAGCCGGACGTACCGTTGATTCGGCCCCATCGGGCATCGTCCCAGCTCGCGCCCGGTCATCCGATGAATGCGAACCGTGTCATCTTTTGTTGTTATATAAGTTTTTTGGCATTGTTTGTCACGATTTAGATACATGATCGGATATTGGACGATATGTACTCGACGGGCGAGTAAGTTGGTCGCTGTGTAACAGCCCGGGTGCAGCGGTCCCGGTGTGTCCAATCCCTCAGGTGATGCGGCGCACCCACACGGACCGGCGTCTGCGAGGGCGGGTCACCACCCGCCGCGCCGACACAGCGCCCACGCCAGCCAGCGTCGAGAACCGGCCGGCCCCACTGCTGAGATCCGCGGGTCACCCCCTGCGGCCTCACACGTGGGTTCTGTTCCGTTCCCCTCGGCCAGAAGCGTATGAGTGGAGAGTGGTGGCCTGATGAGCGCGCCCTCGCATGCCCCCGATTCGGCGGAGCAGGCGGAGCAGACCGACGTCACGGACGTCGCTGCGCAGGCCCAGAAGGTCCGCGGAGACTCTGACAACCGTTCTCTGCGCCAGATCGCCTGGCAGCGACTGCGCAAGGACAGGGTCGCCATGGTCTCCGGCGTGGTCGTGGTCCTGCTCATCCTGGCCGCGGTCTTCGCGCCCCTGTTGGCCAAGTGGTTCGGGCACCCGCCCACCCAGTTCCACCAGGACCTCATCGATCCGGCCCGTCGTACCCCCTACCTGGACCCGGAGAACCCGGAACTGGGCCCGGACCCGTGGGGCGGCATCAGCGGTGAGCACCTGCTGGGCGTCGAGCCCACCACCGGCCGCGACCTGTTCAGCCGCATCCTCTACGGCGCGCAGATCTCCCTGCTGGTCGCCTTCCTCTCCACGCTGGTCTGCGTGGCCCTCGGCACCGTCCTCGGCATCATCGCCGGTTATGTGGGCGGCTGGGTCGACACCGTCATCAGCCGGGCCATGGACATCTTCCTGGCCTTCCCGCTGATGCTCTTCGCGATCGCGCTCGTCGGTGTCATCCCCGACGGCGTCTTCGGCCTCACCGGCAACGGGTTGCGCATCGGTGTCATCGTCTTCATCATCGGCTTCTTCAACTGGCCCTACGTCGCCCGTATCGTCCGAGGGCAGACGCTCTCCCTGCGAGAGCGCGAGTTCGTCGAGGCCGCCAGGAGCCTGGGCGCCAGCAACCGGCACATCCTCCTCAGGGAGATCCTGCCGAACCTGGTCACGCCGATCATCGTCTACTCCACGCTGCTGATCCCGACGAACATCCTCTTCGAGGCGGCCCTGAGCTTCCTCGGCGTCGGTATCAACCCGCCCACCCCGAGCTGGGGAAAGATGCTTTCCGAAGCGGTGCCCTTCTACCAGACGGCGCCCTACTTCATCCTCATCCCGGGCCTGGCCATCTTCGTCACCGTGCTCGCGTTCAACCTGTTCGGTGACGGTCTGCGAGACGCCTTCGACCCCAAGACCTCCGACTGATCCACGGCCGGTGGAGGCCGCCCCGCTCGGCCTCCACCACCACGGCCGAAGATCCGACGACAGGTTGATCCCACCATCCCCATCAGGTTCGTATGAGAGGCAGTTCCTTGAGGAAACGCACATATGGATTCGTCGCGCTCGGCGCGGCGGCGTCCATCCTCCTGTCCGCCTGCGGCGGCGGTTCCACCGACGCCGGTGGCGACTCCGGCTCGGGCACCTTCGACGCTGGTTCCACCGAGGTCGTCAACTCCTCCGACAAGGCCGGCGGCACCCTGAAGTACGCCATCGAGGCCGACTTCGACTCCACCGACCCGGGCAACACCTACTACGCGTTCAACTGGAACTTCTCCCGGTACTACGCGCGTACGCTGCTGGCCTTCAACCCCGAGCCGGGCGAGCACGCCACCGAGCTGATCCCCGACATGGCCGCCGGCATGCCCGAGCCGAACGACGACTTCACCGAGTGGACCGTCAAGATCCAGGAGGGCCTCAAGTACGAGGACGGCACTGAGATCACGGCCCAGGACATCGAGTACGGCATCGCGCGCTCCAACTTCAACGGTGGCGTGTTCACCGAGGGCCCGCAGTACTTCAAGTCGCACCTGGACCAGGACGACCACAACGTCTACGAGGGCTCCGACCCGCTCGCGGGCTTCGACTCCATCGAGACTCCGGACGACCACACGCTGGTCTTCCACCTCAACAACTCCTTCTCGGAGTTCCCGAACGTGCTGACCCAGCCGCAGACGGCCCCGGTGCCGATCGAGGCCGACCGCGGTGAGCTCTACCAGGAGCACGTCGTCTCCTCGGGCCCGTACAAGTTCGACGGCGACTACGAGCCCGGTGTCAAGCTCCACCTGGAGCGCAACGAGCACTGGGACCCGGCGACGGACCCGATCCGCGCGGCCCTGCCGGATCGTGTCGAGGTCGCGATCGGCGTCAGCCAGGACGAGATCGACGAGCGCCTGGTCAACGGCGACATCGATGTCGACCTGCGCGGCTCGGGCGTGGGCCCGGCGATGAACGCCCGCCTGATCGACGACGACTCCGTCCAGGGCAACCTGGACAACCCGTACTCGGGCGCCCTGCGCTACGTGAACCTCCACACTCCGATCATCGAGAACGTGGCCTGCCGCCAGGCGATCATGTACGCGGCCGACCGCGACAGCATGTGGCGTGCCTGGGGCGGTGAGAGCGGTGGCGACATCGCCACCAACCTGCTTCCGCCGGCGATCCCCGGTTCGAACCCCGAGTCGGACCTGTACCCGTCCGAGGACAACAAGGGCGACCTGGACGCCGCGAAGGAGAAGCTCGAGGAGTGCGGCCAGGCCGACGGCTTCGCGACCAACATCGCCGTCCGCGTCGAGAGCGAGAAGGACGTCCAGACCGCCGAGTCCCTCCAGGAGTCCCTGGCCCGGGTGGGCATCGAGGCCGAGATCAAGAGCTTCCCGGCGGCCGACTTCTTCGGCCAGTACGCCGGCTCGCAGGACTACGTCCGCGAGAACGACATCGGCATGAGCGTTTCGGGCTGGGGCCCGGACTGGCCGACCGGCTACGGCTTCGCCTCCAAGATCACGCACGGCGAAGCCATCATGGAGACCGGTAACTTCAACACCTCCGAGCTCGACGACCCCGAGGTCAACGGCCTGTGGGACAAGGCCCTCGAGACCGAGGACCCGACCGAGCGCGCCAGCATCTACGAGCAGATCGACACCCTGGTCATGGAGCAGGCCGCGATCATGCCGGTCGTCTTCGACAAGGTGCTGTTCTACCGCTCCGAAGAGCTCACCAACGTCTACTACCAGCCCGCGTACATGATGTACGACTTCATGGCGCTCGGTGTGGACCGCGGCTAGACCCGCACCTACCGGCCTGAACTAGTACGAGAAGGCAGGTGAAAGCGGCGGGGTCCCACGGCCCCGTGGGACCCCGCCGCTGACCGCGATGCTGAACTATATTCTCCGCCGCCTGGGTGCGGGACTGCTGCTGCTCGCCGTCGTCACGGCGGTGACCTTCTGGATCTTCTACGTCCTTCCCCGATGGGCGGGCGTCACCCCGCAGGGCATGGCCGCCATGTACGTGGGCAAGGCGCCCACTCCGGAGGCGCTCGCCGCCACCGTGGAGCGCCTCGGCCTCGACGAGCCCGTCGCCGTGCAGTTCGTGGAGTTCGTGCGCAGCCTGCTGTTCGGCCAGGAGTTCACCTTCGGCCGGGAGACGGTCGAGTGCGCCGCGCCCTGCCTGGGCTACTCCTTCACCACCAACAGCCCCGTGCTGCCCCAGCTGCTCGACCGACTGCCGGTCACGCTGTCGCTGGGCTTCGGCGCCGCCGTCATCTGGGTCATCGGCGGCGTGGCCGTCGGCGTCCTGTCCGCGGTCAAGAAGGGCAGCTTCTTCGACCGTCTGGCCATGGGGACCGCCCTGGTCGGTGTCTCCCTTCCCATCTACTTCACGGGTCTGCTGGCCCTGGCCTTCCTCGTGCACGAGTGGGAGCTGTTCCCCATCTCGCGGTACGTTCCCTTCACCGAGAACCCGGTCGCCTGGTTCCAGGTGATGTTCCTGCCCTGGGTGACCCTGGCGTTCCTGCACGCGGCCCAGTACGCGCGTCAGACCCGTGCGGGCATGCTGGAGGTCCTGGGGGAGGACTACATCCGCACCGCCCGCGCCAAGGGCCTGAGCGAGCGCCGCGTGATCTTCAAGCACGCGCTGCGCCCCACGCTGACGCCGATCGTCACCATCCTGGGCCTGGACATCGGTCTGGTCCTCGGCGGCGCGATCCTCACCGAGACGGTGTTCTCCCTCAACGGCGTCGGCGCGTACGCGATCGACTCGATCGTGTCCAAGGACCTGCCCGTCATCCTGGGCGTGACCCTGATGGGGGCCATCTTCATCGTCATCTGCAACCTGGTCGTCGACCTGCTCTACCCGGTCCTCGACCCGCGTGTGCGGATCGCCGGCTAGCGCGCGACAGCGTTGAAAAGACCAGCTCTAACGAAGGAAAGTGACATGGCCTCGACCGAGCCCGTCGTCCGCGTGGACGACCTGCGGGTGGTGTTCCCGACCATGGACGGCGATGTTCACGCGGTGAACGGGTTGTCCTTCGAGGTGCCCGAGGGGGGCGCTCTCGGTATCGTGGGGGAGTCGGGTTCGGGTAAGAGCGTGACTTCGCTGGCGTTGATGGGGTTGCATCGGGGTAGTCGGGCCCGGATCACGGGGGCCATCGAGGTGGTGGGCCAGAACGTGGTGACGGCTTCGGACAAGAAGCTGCGGCGGATGCGTGGCAATGACATCGCGATGGTCTTCCAGGATCCGATGCAGTCGCTGCATCCGCAGTACACGATCGGCAACCAGTTGGTGGAGGCCTACCGGGTCCATCATCCCGGGGCTGGCAGGGCCGAGGCGTACGGGCGTGCTGTGGAGTCGTTGGAGCGGGTGGGGATTCCCGAGCCCCGCAAGCGGGTCAACTCCTATC
>NZ_VWVU01000050.1 GCF_008638365.1 Nocardiopsis quinghaiensis
TCGGGGTGGTTTTTGTGGAGGGTGGTGTGCCAGTGGGTGGTGGGGTCGTTGAGGGTGGTGCGGGCGTGGGGGGTGAGGTGGGGTTGGGGTCCGATTTCCCAGAAGTGGCGGGCTCCGTGGTGGTGGAGGGTGGTGATGCCGGTGTGGAAGTGGACGGGTTGGCGGATTTGGTTGGCCCAGGTGGTGGGGGTGGTGGCGGTGGTGGGGGTGTGCCAGGTGCCGGTGAGTCCGTTGATGAGGGGGGTGTGGGGTGGGGTGAGGGGTGTGGTTTGGAGGGTGTGGGTGAAGGGGGGGAGTGCGCCGTCCATGTGGGTGGAGTGGAAGGCGTGGGAGACGTTGAGGGGGTGGGCTTTGGTGGTGCCGAGTTGGTGGATGAGTTGGTGGATGTGTTCGGTGGGTCCGGTGATGGTGGTGTGGTTGGGGGAGTTGTAGGCGGCGATTTCGAGGGTGGGGTGGTGGTGGAGGAGTTGTTGGGTGTGGTGGGTGGGGCCGGTGATGGTGGCCATGGTGCCGGTGGTGGGTTGTTGTTGCATGTGGTGGGCGCGGGTGGCGGTGAGGTGGAGGAGGTCGGGGAGGGTGAGGGTGCCGCAGGCCCAGGCGGCGGTGAGTTCTCCGAGGCTGTGGCCGATGGCCATGTGGGGGTGGATGCCCCAGTGGTGGAGGAGGGTGGTGAGGGCGACTTGGGTGGTGACGATGGCGATTTGTGCGTGTTGTGTGTGGTTGAGGAGGTGTTGTTGGTTGCCGTAGAGGAGTTGGGTGAGGGGGGTGGTGGTGTGGGGTTGGAGGAGGTGTTCGCAGTGGTTGATGGTGTTGTGGTAGGTGGGTTCGGTGGTGTAGAGGGTGTGGCCCATGTTGGGGTGTTGTGAGCCTTGGCCGGTGTAGATGAAGGCGGTGGGGGTGGGTTGGTTGGTGGTGGTGGTGATGGGGGTGTCGCCTTCCACCACACCCCGGAGATCCCGCTCGGCGTTCTGTGCGTCGGTGACGACCACCGCCCGATGCCGGTACGAGGGCCTGGCGGTGTTCACCGTGTACGCGAAGTCCCCGAGAGGTTCGCTCTTCACCGCGTCCGCGTAGTCCTGTGCGAGGTGGCGGACGGTGTTCTGGGTGGTGGCGGTGATCTTGAGCAGGTGGGCTTGTTGGGGCAGGGGTGTGGGCGGGGTTGTGGTGGGGGGTTCTTGGAGGATGATGTGGGCGTTGACGCCGCCCATGCCGAAGGCGCTGAGTCCGGCGCGTCGGGGGGTGTTGGGGGGTGTGTGCCAGGGGGTGGGTTGGGTGGTGGTGTAGAAGGGGGTGGTTTCGAGGGTGAGTGCGGGGTTGGGTCGGTTGAGGTGGAGGGTGGGGGGGATGGTTTTGTGGCGCATGGCCAGGATGATTTTGGTCAGGCCTGCGAGTCCGGCGGCGGGTTCGAGGTGGCCGATGTTGGTTTTGATGGAGCCGATGGCGCAGTACTGGTGGCGTTGGGTGTGGTCGCGGTAGGCGTGGGTGAGTCCTTCGATCTCGATGGGGTCGCCCAGGGGTGTGCCGGTGCCGTGGGCTTCGAGCAGGGTGATGGTGTCGGGGTGGGTGCGGGCGTCTTCGAGGGCGGCGGTGACCACCTCGCGCTGTCCCCGCGGACTGGGCGCCGAGTAGCGGCTCGTCCGTCCGCCGTGGTTGACGGCGGTGCCCTTGATGAGGGTGTGGACGCGGTCCCCGTCGCGTAGGGCGTCGTCGGTCCGCCTGAGCACGACCGCCAGCGAGCCCTCTCCGGGCACCATTCCGTCGGCGTCGGCGTCGAAGGCCCGGCACAGGCCGGTCGGCGACAACGCCCCCAGGTCCCGCATCGAGCGGAAGTACTCGGGACTGATCCCCGCGTGCACCCCCGCCACCACGGCGGTGTCGATCTCACCCGAGCGCAGGTGCCGCACCGCCTGGTGCAGGGCGACCAGCGAGGACGAGCACAGGGTGTTGACCAGCACGCTCGGGCCCGTCCAGTCCATCAGGTGGGACAGACGGTTGGGGATCATCGCCTCCAGGCCGAGTCCCCGGCCCTCCGGTACGCCGGCCCGCTGGCGTTCCTCGTGGTAGTGGTCGTGACTGTAGGCCACCCACAGGCCGGTTCGGCTTCCGCGCGAGCGCTCGCCCATCTGCCCGGCGTCCTCCAGCGCCCGCCACACGGTCTCGTAGAGCAGCCGTGCCTGCGGGTCGATCAGCGGTGCCTCGCGGGGGGAGATGCGAAACGGCGTCGGATCGAACAGGTCGACACGGTCCAGGAAGGACGCGCGGGGCCGCTCGCCGTCGAACGCGGCACCCGCCCGTGCGTCCGGCAGCGGCCCCACCGTCCCCCGGCCCCCGCGCAGCAGGTCCCAGAACTCCTCCAGGCTCTCCCCGCAGGGCAGGGTGAGGGCTGCGCCGATCACCGCAGCGGAGCCGTTCCCACCGGAGACGGGCGTCTCAACCGCCACCGGGCCGGTCGCCACCGGGCCGGTCGCCACCGGGCCGGTCGCCACCGGGCCGGTCGCCACCGGGTCGGTGGCTGCGGGACCGGTGGCTGCGGGGAGTTCGGGCGCGGGCGTCGCGGGTTCGTCGGCCGTGGAGCCGGAGGCGGCCAACCCGGACACCGCCTCGGGGCGCTGCTTCGCCAGGTTCCTGGCGAAGGCCAACGGGGTGGGGAACTCGAAGAACTCGGTGGGATAGAGGTCCAAGCCGTACTCCCGGGAGAGCCTGTCGCTGAGCTCGACCAGCCCGGCGGAGTCGAAGCCGCCCGAGAGGAACTCGGTGTCGGCCTCCTCCTCCGGGACACCGGCCACCGACAGGAACCACGCCAGGGCGCGCCCGACCGGGTCGGTGGCCCGTACCGGCCCGGCGGCCGGTCCGGGCCCCGCCACGGACGGGGGGCCGGACGTCTCGGGAGCGGCGGGGAGGACCCCGGCCCGCTCCCGGTCGGCACGTCCCGCCGGATTCCGGTCCTCGGAGAAGGCGGTGGGAACGACCCTCTTGGCGGTGATGTCCTCCAGCGCCAGGAGCACCCGCCCCCGCGCGTCGGTGACCACCTGGGTGCACCGGCACGCCTCCTCGTTCCAGAAGGCGGTGTCGGTACGGACGAACGCGGCCTCCTCCAACGGCCCCAGCACCCGGAGCCGCCCGATGGACAGAGGGATGAAGGCGGGGGCGTCCTCACTGCCGAAGACGGGGTTGTCCGGGGAGATCGCCACGATCGTCACGCTGTCCAGGAGACCGGGGAAGAGGCTCACCTCCGCCGCGTTGAGGGCCCTTTGCCGACCGCCCTCGATCCGGGCGAGGGTGCCCCCTGGGCGGGCCGCCACCCATGCGACGTTCCGGTAGTAGCGGCCGTGCCGGTAGCCGATCCGGCGCAGCCACCGGTAGATCCCCGACCCGGAGCGGGGAGAGGAGCACTCCGCCAGCAGCTCGGCCAGTGGTTCCCGGTCCGCCCGCCCCGCCTCGGCCAGCCGGCCGGTGACCATGGGCACGCCGTCGTCGCCGCGCACCTCGAAGCGGCCGTCCCCGCTGACGGAGGCGACCACCCGGTGCGCCCCGGAGGGGATGAGCGGGCGGTGGAAGACCACGTCCGACACTCCCTCGAAGCGGTCACCCCGGGCACGGACGCCCTGGGACAGGAAGTCGAACCAGCCGACCCCCGGCAGCATGGGCTCTCCGTGGACCCAGTGCTGGGCGATGGGGTCCTCGCCCGGACCGAACACGCGGGAGAAGGTGAACGCGCCGCCGGAGTCCGACTCCAGCCGCACCCCCTCACCGGTCTCGGGAGAGCGCCGCGGTTCCGCCAGGTTCAGGCTGGGGCCCTGGGCCTGTTCACGCGGCAGCGTCCGTCCGGTCCGCGGCCGTCCGTCCCGCCGCCGGGCCCAGTCGACGCTGCGGCCGCTCTCGAAGAGCCCGGCGACCACGGCGTCCAGGATCTCGGCGGGTTCCGCGTCCGGGGCCTCCAGACGCGCCACCAGGCCCCCGTCCCGTTCGGGAGTATGGGCCGGGGGCTCCTTGGCGAGCAGCCGGGCCAGGGACTCCTCCAGGGAGGCTCCCTCCCACACGTGGTCGGCGAGCGGGCGCCAGTCGTCGGGCAGGGCGACCGAGCCACCGGTCACACCGGCCTCGCGCAGCGCGGTGGCCAGCGCGACACCGGTGCACAGCTCCAGCAGCTGTCCGCGGAAGCCGACCCGCCCCAGCCCGGCCGCCTCCTCGAAGCGGGTGACGACCTCCTCCACGGGGCCGTAGGCCGCGCACAGCCGGGAGAGCCACGCGGGCGGCTCCTCCATCGCAGGGATCCAGAAGTTCACCGCCGCCTCCTCCTCCGGGGCGGGGGCGCCGGGATACTCGGGGGAGAGCAGACGGGAGCGCAGATCGGCGGCCAGCCCGGACGCGTCGCGGCCCCGGAAGGCGGCTCGGACCGCCCGGTGCGGTCGGCCCGTCTGAGCGGTCGCGCAGAGTCCGGCGGCCTCGTCGCCGTGCTCCCGGACCAGCTCCAGCCACTGCGCTGTCAGCTCGCGCAGGCCCTCGGGGGTGTCGGCGGACAGCGGCAGCAGCAGGGGCCCCGGCCCGGGGCCCGGGGCAGGGGCCTCCGTCGGGGCCTCCACGACCACGTGCGCGTTGGTCCCGCCGAAACCGAAGCTGCTCACCGCGGCCCGCCGAGGCCCCTCCAGGGGCCAGGAGCCGTTCCGCTCGGGCAGACGGAAGGGGCTCTCGTCCAGCCGCAGCCGCGGGTTGGGACGGGGCACGGCCGTGGGAGGAACCGTTCCCGAACCGACGATGTGCACGATCTTGGCCAGTCCGGCCAGTCCGGCGGCCGAGTGCAGGTGCCCCGTGCGCCGCTTGAGGGAGCCCAGCGCCACCGAGCCCCGCCGCGCCCCCGCACGCCCGAACACCTCGGTCAGCGCACGCACCTCGATGGGGTCGCCGATCGCGGTTCCCGTGCCGTGCGCCTCCACATAGCCCACGGTCGTCGCGTCCACCCGCGAGTAGACCTCGTCCAACAGGTCCACCTGGGCGTCCAGGCTCGGGGTGGTCACACCCATGGTGCGCCCGTCGTTGTTGACGTGCGTCGCCACGATCGAGGCCAGCACGGCGTCCCCGTCGGACAGGGCCGCGCGCAGCGGCTTGAGGACCAGCGCCACGGCCCCCTCACCCGGAACGTAGCCGTTGGCGCGCTCGTCGAAGGTCTGGCACCGGCCGTCGGGGGAGAGGGCCTCGGCGTTGGTGAGCATGGTCAGGGTGAGCGGGTCGACCATCAGGTCCACACCCCCCACCAGTGCGGTCTCGCACGATCCCGAGGCCAGGCTCTGACAGGCCAGCCACACCGCCGTGAGCGACGACGAGCAGGCGGTGTCCACCACCAGGCTGGGCCCCCTGAGGTCGAAGCGGTCCGACAGCCAGGAGGCGGCGAAGTTCTGGGAGCGCCCCCACAGCGCCGCGGCCCGTTCCGGACCCGTGCCCCCGCCCTCGGCCCCGCCGTGCTCGAAGCCGTAGGAGTTCATCCGGGAGCCGACGAACACCCCGGTGCGTCGCGCGGCGCCGTCGGCCAGCAGCCCGGCCTCCTCCAGGGCCAGCGCCCCGACCTCCAGCACGAGTCTGTGCTGGGGGTCCAGACGGACGGCCTGTTCGGCGGACAGTCCGAACCTGGCATGGTCGAAGGAGAAGGGGTCCTGGAGGAAGGCGCCCCTTCCGGGCACCTCCGGGTACAGGCTCCGGGCCCACCGCGTCGGCGGTACCGGGCCCACCTCGTCGCGGTCTCCGGACAGCAGCCACCCCAGGTCGTCGGTGTCCTCCGCACCCGGCAGGCGGAGCGCCATCCCGATGACCGCGAGCCTGTCGTCCGCGTCGCGGGCCCCGGCCCCGGCGCTCCCCGTCTCTCTTGCCGTCATGTTTCTCCCTTGTCGTCGTTGGCGCGGCGGATCACTTGCCGGCGAGGGGGCGCAGGAGCGCGCTCAGGCCGAGCGGCTGCCCCGCGGGTTCCGCGGATCCGGCCTGAGGGGCGGGCCGGGCGTCCTCCTCCAGGAGGGCGGCGATGTCCTCCACCGTGCGGGCGCGCATCACCGCGGAGGGATCGACCGTCCGCCCGTGGTGTTTTTCGAGGAGGTTGACCAGGTCGGCGATGGCCAGTGAGTCCAGGCCCAGGTCGGCGACGGTGCGGGTCCCGGGGGCCTCCCCCAGCAGGTCGGTGAGGCAGGAGCGGACGAGGGAGGCCGTCTCCTCCCGGGACCGCGAGGGCACCCGTGGTTCCGGCCGTTCCGGGGCGGTGAGTGGAGGCCGGGCCACCGCTTCCTCCCCGGTCCGGACGGGATGGGAGCTCCCGGGGAAGGACACCCTGCCACCGGAGAGCAGATGGGCGGCGAAGCCCGCCAGGGCCTCGTCGGTCCCCAGCGAGGCGGTGGCGGAGAAGGAGGCGTCCGCGTCCAGTCCCACGCCGGACCAGTCGGGCCAGGCGTGCGCGGTCACCACCGTCGGCCCGTCCTCGGCCCCGGCGTGCTCGGCGAGCGCCAACTGGTAGGCGTTGGCCATGGCGTAGTCGACCAGGCCCCGCCCGGCGGCGGGGTCATCGCCGGCCACGGAGGAGACGAGTACCACGAACCCGGCCCGGCGCTCGCGTGCCGTGGACAGGACGTTGTCCGATCCGG
Source organism: Nocardiopsis quinghaiensis (assembly GCF_008638365.1). Lineage (GTDB taxonomy): Bacteria > Actinomycetota > Actinomycetes > Streptosporangiales > Streptosporangiaceae > Nocardiopsis > Nocardiopsis quinghaiensis. The sequence continues at coordinate 6,621 of NZ_VWVU01000050.1, forward strand.
TGGTCTTGGGCGCCAGGGTCCGGGCGGCGTCCTCTCCGGAGCGCCGCCTGTGCGAGCCGAAGGGCAGCGCCCGACCGGAGGCGTGCACGATCCCGGCCAGGCTCCCCCATCTCAGGGAGAGCTTGTGCACCACGGCGCGCAGCTCCTCCGCCTCGCTCACGTCGCAGCTCATGTAGGCCACCTCGGACGAGGGGGCGAGGCCGGTGAGGTCCGCCACGGCCGCCGCGTCCAGGCGGCTGCGTCCCACGATCCCGATGCGGCGGGCGCCGAGTTCGGCCAGGCGGCGGACCATCAGGCGCCCGACCGCGCCCGCGCCGCCCGTCACCAGGAGGAACCCGTCCCCTGACAGGTCGGGGACCGGACCCGCGTCCGCCTCCTCGCGACGGGGCGTGTACCGGAGCCCGTCGCGCAGGGCGACGCGTCCGCCGGGGCCGGCCGTGAGATCCGCGACGACCTCCCGGGCGGCGGCCGGCGGGTCCGCACCGGGATCCAGGTCGACCGCGGTGGCGGTCAGGCGGGACTCGGCGCCGGCGGCCAGCACCGCCGCGCCGCGGGAGGCGGCCGCGGGCGACAGGCGGGACAGCTCGTCGGGGGAGACGGCGGCCGACCCCCTGGCTATCCACAGCAGGTGCCCGCCGGAGGCCACGGCCGCGGTCCACTCCCGCAGCCCCTCCCAGAAGTGCTCCGGCCCCGGGTCGACCACGACCAGCGAGGAGTGCCCGGTCCTGGACGGGTCCGGGGAGAGGGTGTATCCCGCCTCCGTGAGCCGGGTCCGCAGGGCCCCGTACAGGGGATCGTCCGCGGCGCACACGAGGGCGACCTCGCCTCCGGCCCCTTCGGAGGAGGGGGCGGGGGCGCCACGCCACCGCGTTCGTTCCGCCCTGGGCAGGGTCACACCGGTGGTCTCGGTGGTCTCGGTGGTCTCGGTGGTCGCAGGGGAGGCGGATGCCTCCTCCTGCTCGGCCTGCGGTGGTGCGTCCCCGTCGCGTGTGGCCCAGAAGCCGCGCGCGGCGAACGGATAGGTGGGCACGTCGGGGACGGTCCTGGCCTGCGGCCCGGACAGAGCCGCCCAGTCGATCCCGGTGTACCCCCGGCGGACCAGGTCCGCCGCGGCGGCCGGGTCCAGCGGCCCGCGGTCGCCGGCGGGGCCGCGGACGGCCACGATCCCGGATCCTCCGACCGCCACCTCGCGGAGCGCGCCGGCCAGCGCCCCGGCGTCGGCGCCCAGAACCGCCGCCTGCAGTTCCAGTTCGGCCCGCCCGGTGTTGATCGTGTGGCACACGTCGGCCAGCTCGCCCTGGTCCCGGCACGCCTCGATCCGCTCCGCGTAGGCCGCGGCGAGCTCGCGCACCGCTGCCTCCGTGGCGCCGCTGACCCTGAGCACGTGTCCCGGGACGGTGACCGGGCTCCGTTCCGGTGTGGTGGGGGGTTCTTGGAGGATGATGTGGGCGTTGACGCCGCCCATGCCGAAGGCGCTGAGTCCGGCGCGTCGGGGGGTGTTGGGGGGTGTGTGCCAGGGGGTGGGTTGGGTGGTGGTGTAGAAGGGGGTGGTTTCGAGGGTGAGTGCGGGGTTGGGTCGGTTGAGGTGGAGGGTGGGGGGGATGGTTTTGTGGCGCATGGCCAGGATGATTTTGGTCAGGCCTGCGAGTCCGGCGGCGGGTTCGAGGTGGCCGATGTTGGTTTTGATGGAGCCGATGGCGCAGTACTGGTGGCGTTGGGTGTGGTCGCGGTAGGCGTGGGTGAGTCCTTCGATCTCGATGGGGTCGCCCAGGGGTGTGCCGGTGCCGTGGGCTTCGAGCAGGGTGATGGTGTCGGGGTGGGTGCGGGCGTCTTCGAGGGCGGCGGTGATGACGTGTTGTTGTGCTGTGCTGTTGGGGACGGTGAGTCCGCTGGTGCGTCCGCCGTGGTTGACGGCGGTGCCTTTGATGAGGGTGTGGATGTGGTCGTGGTCGTGTAGTGCTTGGTGGAGGGGTTTGAGGAGGAGGGTGATGACGCCTTCTCCGGGGACGAAGCCGTCGGCGTCGGCGTCGAAGGCCCGCGACCTCCCCGTCGGCGACAGCGCCTTCAGGCTGCTCATGGCGTGGTAGTGCAGCGGCGACAGGGCGAGCCTCACTCCTGCGACGAGGGCCTGGTCGCACTCTCCCGCCCGGATGCTGCGTACCGCCTGGTGCAGGGCGACCAGCGAGGACGAGCACAGGGTGTCGATGGTCATGCTGGGGCCGCGCAGGTCCAGGAAGTGGCTGACCCGGTTGGCGAGGA
>NZ_VWVU01000051.1 GCF_008638365.1 Nocardiopsis quinghaiensis
CGGGGCACCTCGATGCCGGTGAGGACCTTGATGGCGGTGCGTGTGGACTCGGGCATGTCGGGGTCCAACGGCATACGCGGTTCCACCTTCCGGGCCGCCGCTACGCGAGGCACGAAAGTAGCACCGGAGCAACCGCGCGGACCGACGGCCCGTTCCACGGTCCCGTGACCCCTTTCCGATGCGCCTCCGAGGAGTGTGCACAGGTCACGGGGTGGAATCGGGAGGCGTGTGGGTCTTTCGGAGCGCCTTTTCCTGGCCGGTATCCGGACCGCTTCCAGAACGGTTCCCCCGGAAATGGCCGGATATTTATTGAGTGTTCCCCTGCTGTCAGGGGGCTCTCCTCATGGGGGAGGGGGAGTGGCCGGGACCATTGCCGTGGAGGCGGTGCGCACCCGGAAGGAGCGTCGGGTGCGGCGGCCCGGTGTCAGCGGTTCGCGGAGCCGGGCGGGCGCTCGCCCCGCGGGCCGTCCGGCGCGGAGCCGTCCGTTCCCACGGCGTTCCCCTGGTGCGGTGCGGCGGGAGGTGCGGAGGACTCGGCCACCGGGGCGGACGTCGTCAGCGGTGAGGCGTCGGGGCCGTCGGTGCCCTGGCGGGTGCTCTCCCCGTCGGTGACGGCACTGTTCAGCTCGGCCTCGAAGAACGCCCCCAGGTCGAAGGCCGGGTCCGGTTCCCGGGTGGAGCCCTGGTCGGAACCGCGGTCCGAACCCTCCGGGGAGGCGGTCGGGTCGTCCTTGGGCCCGATGCCGAAGCGCTCGCCCAACTCCTTCCAGGCGGGCCGACCACTCGTCCGCTGCCCGGAGCCCGAGCCGGTGCCGTCCTGTCGGCCGTCCCGGCTCCCCGTGGCTCGCTCGCCCGGTTCGACGGCGCCGGGGTCCTCGGCACCGTCACCGGTCCGGTCCGGCGGCGCCGGGCCCTGGAGGGGTGCGTCCCCGCCGGTGTCCCCCGACGGGGCCGCCGACGCCCCCCGCCCCGTGGTGGCGGGCGAGGACGCGCTCTCGGTGGGCGGCCGGGGGGACGGCGACGAGTCGGCCAGACCCGCGCGCAGGTCGCGGAGCGCGTCGATCCACGTGCGCATCGCGCCGTCGAACTCGTCCAGGCTCTTCCGGTACGCCCTCTCCAGCGTGTCGTAGGCCTGCCGGGCGGCCCGGTCGCCGGGAGCGGCCACCACGGCGTCGGCCGCCTCGTCCAGAGGGGCGCGTGCGTCGAGGTAGCTCCTCTCCGCCTCGGCCAGCGCCTTCTGGGCGTCGCCGATCCGGTCGGTCAGCGGGGTGATCCGGTCGGCCGCGGAGGAGTCGACCATGCCCAGCCTGACCGCGTCGTCGTGGGAGATCCAGGCGGTCACCCTGGTGGTGTCCTCGCCCCGCTGCCAGCGGGACGGCCGCTCCTTCGGCGGGGCGTGCCCCGCCTCCTCGCCGAACACGCCGCGCACCTTGGCCGCCGTGTGCTTCCCGGCCGCCGAGGCCTTGTTCCCGACGTACTGCGCCGAGCGCTTGTACCAGGGGCCGCGCAGCTCCGACCTGGCACCGACGGCCCACGTGGTGTCGAACTCCACGAGGTAGCCGGGGCCTGTGCGGACGCGGTCCGAGTGGGAGGGCTCCTTGGCCGTGCCGGACCGGGCGGAGCCGCTCACCGCGGGGGAGGCGTCCGAGAGACCGGCCGATCCGATCATGACGCCCACCGGGGCCGGTCCGCTCCCACCGCGTCCGATGGGCTTGGCGTCCAGGCCGGCGGACGCCGTGCCCGTCCCGCTGGAGGAGGTGGAGAACGCCCTGCTCGTCTCCGAGGAGTCGGTCAGGAGCACGTGCGGGCTGTAGTCGAGGACACGCGCGGACCGGGGGTCGGGAAGCGCCTGGACGCTCCACCGGGTCCGTCCCATCCGGATCAGCTCCGTGCCACCGGGGTCCAGGGCCTTCGGGAAGAGCGATTTGAGGGCGTGCGGGTTGAGGCTGTGGTCGATGGCGTTGTTCCGGGCGTTGAGCCCGATCTTGTCCGCCACGTGCTCGCGTGCCCGCTCGACGGCCTCGGGGGTGTAGCGCCCGTCGCGGACCGCTCCGTCCGGAGGAGTCCAGCCGAGCGACCTGGCCACCACCACGTGCGCCGTGTCCCGGGGGTCCTGACCGCTCCGCGCGGCGGAGACCGGGAGCACCACGGCGTCCCGCACGTCGTTGCGTCCGCCGGGGTCCTTGCCCTGGGACCACGCGCGCAGCATCGCCTCCAGGGAGGGGTACGCCGTGTCGGAGGCGTTCTCCGGAGTCCCCGGCCCGCCGCGGTCGCCGCCGGTGCGCCGCGAGGAGTCGTCGGTACCGCTTCCGGAAGCCGGTAGCTCGATGGAGGAGGCCGGGTAGAGGGCCTGCACCCGGCCCCCGTCGCCCTCGCCCCGGAACGTGCGGAGGTCGTCCGCGCCCGGGTTCTCCGTCGCCATGGCGGCGGAGAACCCCTGGTGCTCGGAGATCCGCAGGTCGATGGTGAGTCGCGTGTCCATCGAGACCTTGGCGTAGGGGGTGCTCATCGACACCTGCACGGAGCGCTTGTCCGCGTCGTTGGTGACCGTCCCGTCGCTGCGGGAGTACGCCGCGGACTGGTTGCCGAACAGGCCCGTGAACAGGGGGCGGCTCGGCGGCTCTCCGCTCGACGGCTGGTCGCCCCCGGGCCGGGGCATGGGGGCCAGGACCACTCCTCCCGTGCCCGCCGTCACCCCGCTTCCCCGGTCCTGCTGCCCCGTGTTCCCGGCCTCCCAGCTCTGCTTCTGTTTGAACCGCGTCCTACCGCCGAGGTACTCGACCCGGGGGCCGCTCGTGTCGAGTCCGAGGTTCACGGTGGCGTCCAGGGACACCGGCGCGGTCGACGCGGTGTTCCCCTTGAGGACCGAGTGCCCGATCGGGCTGATCCTCACCGGCAGCGGGGTCCCGACGTTGGGGTGCAGACCCAGGTGGGAGGTGAGTACGTGCAGGATGTCGTCCCTGCTGTTCTTGGTCAGCTCCCACCCCGCGGCGCCCAGCTTGTCGGCGAGGTCCTGGAGCGCGTGCTCCGGGTCGGCCGGCCGCATCAGCTTGCCCGAGTCCTCCATGCCCTGGCGCACCCGTACCCGCTCGGGGCGGGCCGGCTCCGGCTGGGGCGTGCGGACCAGTCCGCCGCCGGTGTCCACGACGCGGTCCTCCACCAGGCCCGCACCGTGCGCGTCGCGGACGTGGACCAGCCCGTCGGCCAGGTCGCTCACTCGGGCCTCCCAGCCCCGGTAGCGGACCTTGTGGGGGAACGGCGGTCCGACGCGCCAGTTCCTGGCGAACTCGACGGCCTGCGTGATACCGCCCGAACCGGTGAACCGGTACGACCTCTGGATCTCGGGGTTGAACTCGATCGTCTCGGAGAACTTCTGCGAGGGCTTGTCGCTCGTGGACCAGTCGTAGAGGCTCCCGCCCACGGCGGGCCCCAGTTGCGGCTGCGGCGCCGAGGCGGAGTCGGGCGGGGCGGAGTGCCCGGCGTCCCCCTCGGTCGACTCCATCGGATTGGGGTTTCCCCGTCCGCCTCCGCCCGCCTGGGCGGTCAGGTCCTTCTTCCGCGCCGACGTGGCGGACACCTCCAGAGTGGTGTCGTCCCTCCACCCGACCGCGGCGTCGGACGGCTCGAAGCGGTCGATCGAGTCGATGTCGACGCGGGTCGCCGACGCGGTGCGCATGGAGTGGCCGGACCGCAGACCCCCGCTCTCGTCCGTGCGCGCGCGCACCCCGCTGGAGGAGTGCAGCGCGGGGTTGTTGCGCAGGTTCTGCGGGGAGAAGGTGTTCTCGTAGAAGTCCTTGCTGCCCTCGCCCCTGGTCAGGAAGTGGCGCAGCTTGTGCAGGTCGCGCTCGAACCGCAGGAGGTCGGGCCTGCTCCGGCCGCCGTCCCCGGTCTCCCAGGGCGGATGTTCGAGGAAGGTTCCGTAGAACGCCTCCACCAGGCTGTTCACCGTCTGGCCGTCGTCCGTGGTGAACCGGGTGTTGATGTTCTGGAAGGTGGCGCCGCCCATGTCACGGATGGCCGCGGCCCTGCGCTGCCCCCGTGTCGGCGCGGGGGTGTCCCGGCGTGCCGGGGGGTCGTCCCGGTCACGGCCGTCCCGGGCGGTGTCCGGCCGCATCGCCGTGTCGCCCCGGTCGCGCTCGGTGCGGCCCTCCCCGCCTTCCTCCCCGTGCTCGGTGCGGAGCCGCCGCGCCACCCTTCCGAGCGGCCCCGGCCGCTTGTTGACGCCCTCCGGGCGCGGTGACGTGTGGCCCTGGATCATCTCCCGGGCCCGGTCCTGGGGGATCGGTCTGATGACGGTGGCGTCCGTCGGCGTGCCGTCCGCCCCGTCGTCCCTCGCACCCGGTCCGGTGCCGGGGGTGTCCACCGTGGTCCGTACCCTGACCGGTCCGTCGAGCAGGTCGGTCCCGCGTTGGGACACCGGTCTGCCGCCCCTGGACATGCCGAGGTCGTCGTGTTCGTACAGCCTCGCGGAGATGCTGGCCGTGGACTCCCACGTGCTGGCCCCCTCGGGGTAGTTGACGATGTGCTCGCTTTTGACCTTGGTGCTCAGACCCCGCGACTCCGTCGTCGTCGTGGCCCACTGTGCGGAGGCCGAGCTGGTGCCCGCACTGGACGGATAGCCGTTCGCGTCGGCCACGTCGCTCCTGCGGGCGTACGCGCCGGTCGACGCCTTGAACGTGTCGCGTTCCTGTGTCCCGCGGCCGGTGCCGCGGTCGGAGGCGCCGCCGTACTCGACCGCGATCCCCCTCCCGGTGTCCCCCGTGTACCGCAGGGGGGAGAAGTCCGCCCTGACGCGCACGGTCACGAACGGAGGGCGCAGGACGTGCGTGCCCGTCGCCCTGTCCGACGACGGGCTGAACCTGCCCGTCTCGACCAGGTGGACGGGGATGCCGTCCGTCCCGAGGTCGTCGGTGCCGCTCCTGAACGCGGCCGCGGAGACCGCCTCGATGACCCTGTTGGTGTTGTGGACGGCGATGTCGTGGTCGCGCCGGAAGGGCCGGTGCTCGCGTACCGGCCGTGAGAAGTAGCCCGCGTCCTCGTTTCCGGGCCCGCGTGCGAACTTCTTCGGGTCGCGCGCCAGTTCGGGCAGGACGAGGCCGGGCCTCTTCCTGGCCAGGCCGTCCAGCACCTTCTGCGCGATGTCCTGGTAGACGGTGCGAGGCCGCCCGTCGTCCGCCTGGCGGTACATGCTCCCGTCGGGCCAGGTGAAATCCCGTACCACGGTCTCCCGGAAGCGAACGCGGCCGCGGACGTCACCGGCCCCGGCGCGCCTGTCGGCGACCGTGCCCTGGTCCCGGCCTCCGGTGACGTCCTCCCGCTCCCGGCCGGGCGGGCCGTCGCCGTGACGGTTCCGTCCGGAGCCCTCCCCGTCCCGTTCGCCTCCGGACGTCGGCCGGGGGGCCGGTGCCCGTTCCGGTGCCCGTTCCGGTGCCCGTTCCGGTGCCCGTTCCGGTGCCCGTTCCGGTGCCCGGGTGCCCGAGCCGCCGCCGGAGCCGTCCGTGCCCTCCGTGTCCGCCAGGGCGGTGGCGCTGATGGCCCACGCGTCGTCGTTGGTGAGGATCTCGACCGTGCCGCCGTCGAACACGTAGGTGTCCGGTTCCCCGTCGAAGTGCACGTAGTAGGTGCGCCTGACGTCGTAGGCCCCCGACCCGGCCTGGTCGTAGCTCATGCGGTTGGCACCGCCGGAGGTCCCGCGGGAACTTTCCTCGGTCGACCGGTGACGGCCTCCGCCCTCACCGGTGAGGATGTCGAACCGCGCCCGGTGGTTCGAGCCCGGCGGTCCGACGTCGAGGCCGGCGCCCAGGCCTCCGGAGCCGCCGACGGCCCCGTGCCGCTGGAGGGCGCTCGACGCCCCGCGCTCCGACTTGTCGGCCCGGAACCTGTTGCCCGCCGGGACGTTGTCGGGCTTGGCGTCGTAGGAGGTCGGCACGCTCTGGACACTCACCAGACGCGGCCTGCCCGAGGGGTCGGTCACGGGGACGAACACCGGGCCCGAGGTGGCCTTCGGCAGGATGTTGCGCAGGGAGTCGTCCGAGAACGCCTTCCCCGTCTGCTGCTGGAAGAAGTCCATCCGCCGCTGCCTGTTGCTCTCGACGAAGCCGGGCGTCAGCGCGTCGAGGGTCCGCCCCCACCACCTGCGCTCCTGGTCGGGCGACCACAGGTGGTCGGCGATCCAGTCGGGGAAGGCCTTGTCCGAGGAGCCGTCGCTCAGGCGGATGCCGCCCACGTGGACGGGGTGGCCGTTGGACACGCGAGGGTCGGGAAGCCCCCGGGGGGACCCGGCGTCCCCCCGCCCGGCGCCGGTCGCCAGGGGGTCGCGCAGGCGCATCGTCCCCGGCCCCTCGTGGGCGGTGACCTTGCCGGGGAGTACGAGGACGAGCCCGTTGGACGAGTCCGCGTGCCCCCGCACCACGGTCTCCCCCTCGGCGGCCTCGTGCACGGACCCGTCGGAGCGGTGGTCCTCCGTTCCGCCCCTGCCGTCGCGGTCGCCGTTCGGCCCGCGCGGGCCGCCGCCCCCGTCCTCGGCTCCGCTCCCCGTCGGCGGAGGCGTCCGCTCCACGGTGAAGTCCATGGCCAGGTCCGCGGCGTAGACCTCCGGCGCGCTCTTCTGCTCGTACCCGCTGGTGGTGTCGTAGGTGACGACCGTGCTCTCGCCGGTCTGGCGTTGGCGCGCCGAGCCGGTGAAGCTGAGGACCACGCGCGGACCGACGTCGCCCGCGCCCAGCGAGGCGACCACCATCGGGGAGAGGGTGAAGCCGGCGCCGAAGGCCTTGTTGCCGCCGTGCCCGCCGCCGCCCGCGGACGAGGCGGCCTGGCCCGCCTCGTCCAGCGCCTCCATCACGGGGGGCTCCGCGTCCCGGAGCGGACGTGTCGGCGCATGGTGGAAGCTCCCCTCGGGAAGGGCCAACCTGACCCGGCTCCTCCAGACGGAGCCGTCCTCGTCCCGGACCGTGGCGGTGAACCCGTCGTTTCCGAAGAACACCCCCATGTCCTCGCCCTGCTGGGCGGTGACCTGTTCGCGGATCCGGTCGCGCACGCTCGGGGGGAGGTCCCCGGCCTCGGCGGGCAGGGCCCTCTCCACGAACGCGTCGAGGTGCTGGGCCCGGATCATGCTGGCGTTCACCAGGGACGACGTCAGCAGGTACCCGATGTCGTACGGAGTGGTCCTGTCCGGCGACACCGATCCCGTGTAGTCGTGCTCCGGGGCGGGAGCGGGCTCCGCCTCCGCGTCCTCCCCGGCCCGGTCGCGCCCGTCCTCGGCGCCGTCCCGTTCCCGGTCGCCGCCGGAGGCCTCCTCGTCCCGGGCGCCCCGCGCGTCGCCGGTGCCGCTCTGGTCGGAGGACTCCTCCTCGTGGGTGGCGGTGTCGTCCTGGCCGGTGGAGCGCGTGTCCTCGCCGTTCCGGTCCCGTTCGCCGTCTCCGGACGAGGAACCCGCCTCCTCGGTGTCCGTGGTGTCGCCGGTGGGCTCCGGCCGCGGTGCGCCCTCCGTCTTCGGCTGTGCGGGACGGGTGTCCCCGCCGTTCTCCTTGTTGGCGTCGGCTCCGGGCGCCGGGGGCGCCTCCGGCACGGACCCGGTCCGCGGAGCGGCCTGCAGCGTCGGGGACCACGGGTCGTCGGTGCCCGTGCCCCGTGCGGTCGCGCGGTCGTCGCGCCCGCCGTGCCGGTCCCGGACGTCCTCCGTGCTGCCTGCGGTCTCGCTGGCGGGGGAGACCTGTCCGCCTGCGGCGTCGGAAACGGTGCCCTCCGTGCCCTCGGGGGCGCGGGCGCCGGAGGTGTCGTCGGACGGAGCGCGTGTGTCGGTGCCGCGCTGGGGTGACCGTGCGCCGCCGTCCCTCTCGGGGGAGGGGGAGCGCTGTCCTCTTTCGGTCACGGGCGCGGTCTCCGGCCGCGGCGCCGGTGACGGGGCCGCTTCCGTTGCGGGGACGGCGGTGGTGATCTCGTTGAGGAAGTAGACGGTCAGTGGTGGGTCGTTCGGGCCTGGTGGTGTTGTTCCGGGGAGGAGGGGGTGGTTTCCGGGGGTGAGTGTGGGGTGTTTGGGGTCGGGTGGGCCGAGGGGGTTGAACGGGTCTTTCTGGGCCCAGGGGGGTTTGAGGGGG
>NZ_VWVU01000052.1 GCF_008638365.1 Nocardiopsis quinghaiensis
CTGCACGACCCCGCGCACCGCCGAAACGCCGACCGGCTACGCCGCCAGGCCCAGCGGATGCCCACCCCCAACCACACCGCCGCCCGACTCACCCGACTCGCCGAACAACACACCACCCCCCACCGCTAGAAGACGGACGGGCGGGCTCCGGCCGGTCCGGGGCCCGCCCGTCCAGACGGTCCTCAGAGCACGCGCACCTCGGGCACGTAACCGATCCAGTGGCCGCCGGAGTCGCGGAACGCCCGCTCCTTGGCCATGATCTCCTCGGAGTGGTTCCAGGCGAAGAGGAGCGCGTAGTCCGGGTAGGGGTCGGAGAAGGCCTCGGGCCCGCGTACCGGGATGTGCCCCCCGGGGGTGAGCCGCCCCTGCTTGGCCGGAGTGGTGTCGGTGACGAACTCGATCAGGCCCTCGTCGATTCCGCAGAAGTTCACGACGGTGGCGCTCTTCGCCGTGGCCCCGTAGCCGACGACCCGCCTGCCCTCTGCGCGGAGGCGGCGCAGGAGCGCCAGGAGCCGTTCCCGCGAGCGCCGCACGCTCTCCCCGAAACCGCGCAGGGTCTCCTGCGATGCCAGCCCGCGCTCCGCCTCCTCCGCCAGCATGGCGGCGACGGCCGCGGAGGGTTCGCGCGCTCCGGCCCGGGCGAGCGTGTAGCGCAGCTCCCCGCCGTGGACGGGGATCCGCTCGACGTCCACCAGCTCCAGACCGAAGCGCGATGCCATCGTCCGGACGGAGGTCACGGTGAACAGGAAGAAGTGCTCGTCGTAGACCTGGTCGTAGGAGGTCTTGTCCACGATGTCGCCGAAGTAGGGGTCCTCGAACACGAACACGCCACGGGGCGAGAGCAGTGCCTCCACACCGCGCAGGACCGAACCGATGTAGGGGATGTGGCAGAAGGTGTTCGCGGAGAAGACCACGTCCGCGTGTCCGCTCCGGTCGATGATCCGCGCCGCGGTCTCCTCCTCGAAGAAGTCCTTGCGCACGTCGACGCCCAGTGAGGCCGCGATGTCGGCGACACCGCCCGACGGCTCCACTCCGAGGTGCCGCTGGCCCGCGTCCGCGATGGTCTTCAGCATCACCCCGTCGTTGCAGCCGATCTCGACGGTGAAGGGGTCCTCACCGGTGAGCTCGGACGTCAGGAAGCGTTTGGCCACCGCCTCGAAGTGGTTTCGCATCCCGGCGGAGCCGGAGGAGAGGTAGGGGTAGTCCTCGTGGAACATGCGTTCCCTGGGTACCTCCTCCATCAACTGCACCATCGTGCACGCATCACAGGCGCCCACGGCCAGTCGGAAGAAGAACTCCTCGTCGGTGGAGTCGGGAAGTCGGAACGCGTCGGAGAGCGGCTGGCGTCCGAAGTCGAAGAACTCTCGGACCGTACCGGCGCAGACACGGCACTCCGTAGTGGTCGGCATGTCGGCTCTTTCCTTGCAGGTGTGGGGAGGGGCAAACGGCGGCGGTTCCGTTCCGGAGCCGCGGGTCAGGACGGGGAGTCGTCCTCCAGTTCCAGCCACCACGGGTTCGCGGCCGCCCACTCCACCAGGCGTGTCACGCCTTCGCGCAGGCCGGTGTCGCACCGCGCCCCGATGAGGGTCCGCAGCTTGGTGGTGTCCGGGACGCGCCGCCCCAGGTCCTGGTAGGTGACACCGAAGCTCTGTTCCGTGTCGATCGACTTGGTCCCCGCGTCGCAACCGGTGAGCTCAACGATGAGTTCCACCGCCTCCTGGATCGTCATCTCCGTCGAGTTCCCCACGTTGAAGCACTCGCCGGAGGCCGCCTCGCTGGCGCCGATGCGCACGGTCGCCCCGACCGCGTCGTGGACGGAGGTGAAGGTCCGTGTCTGCTTGCCCTCGTCGTACACGATGGGAGGGAGGCCGTTGAGACAGCGGTGGACGGTCCGGCTGATGAGGAACGCGGGACGCTGGCGGGGACCGTAGAGGTTGAAGTAGCGGACGATGGACGCGTCGAGGCCTCTCTGGCGCACGAAGGCGAAGGTCAGGTGCTCGGCCAGGGCCTTGCTGGAGGAGTAGCTCCAGCGGTTGACGGACGTACTGCCCAGAACCCGGTCCGCGTCCTCGGTCCAGGGGACGGCCGGGTTCATCCCGGAGACCTCGCTCGTGCTGGCGAGAACGAGCCTGGTCCCCGCTTCCGCGGCCCTCTCCAGGACGTTCCTGGTGCCGGTGAAGTTGGTGTCGATCACGTCGAGGGGTGTGGCGAGGTACTGGTCCACGCCCACCACCGCGGCGAGGTGGTAGACGACGTCGACGTCCTTGGTGATCACCGCCGCCAGTTCGTCCGGGTTCCGTATGTCGCCCGTGACGAACCGTGCGTCCACGTGGCGTCTCGCTGCCTGGGTGGCCCGCCGTCCGGTGTCGAACACGGTCACCTCGTCGCCCCGGGCGACCAGCCGGTCGACCAGGTGGCTTCCGACGAATCCGCGTCCACCGGTCACGACTGCACGTGTCATCGCATCTACCGTCCGATCCCGAGATAGGTGTATCCGAGAGACTCCAGTTGCCCGATGGTCTCCCGGGAGAAGTAGGCGCGCCCGTCCATCACGGCACAGCGGGACGAGGTGTACCGCTTCAGCTCCGCGAAGTCGATCGAGGAGAACTCCTTGTGCCACGCCGTCACGGCGAGGCAGTCGGCGTCGCGCACGGCGTCCTCGACGCTGGGGCACAGCGGGAGGCCGAAGACCCTCTCGGCGTCGGCCTCCTCCACGAGGGGGTCGTGGAGGGCGACCTCGACGCCCAGGTCGCGCAGGTCCCTGACCATGCGGGCCACCGGTGTGGCCCGCAGGTCCCCCGTGTCGTTCTTGAAGGCGAGGCCGAGGACCGCGACCTTGGCCGTCGAAGGCGTCCTGCCCAGCGACTCCACCGCTCCGACGGTCATCCTGGCGGCGTGCCCGGGCATGCCGTCGTTCACCCCGCGGGAGGTCGTGACCGTGCTGAGCTCGACGCCGTGCTCGCGCGCGGTGCTCCACAGCATCCAGGGGTCCTTGGTCAGACAGGAACCGCCCACACCAACGCTGGGCAGCAGGATGTTCACGTTGCCCTCCCCCTTGGGGAGGCTGTTGGTGGCGGCGACCACCTCCAGCGTGTCCACCCCGAACCGGGAGCAGACCAGAGCGAGCTCGTTGGCGAGCGCGAGGTTGTGGTCGATCCACCAGTTGCTGGCGATCTTGATCATCTCCGCGGTCTCCAGCGAGGAGCACGAGGTGGTCTCGACACCCAGGGCCGTGCGCCAGAACGCCTCGGCCGCCTCGACGCTGTGCGGATCGGCGCCGCCCACCACGACGGGGAGGGTGGTCAGCTCGCGCAGCGCGGCGCCCTGGGACAGCCGCTCGGGGGAGAAGGCGACTCCGAAGTCCTCGCCGCAGGTGAGGCCGCCGCTCTCCAGGAGGGGGATGACCAGGTCGCGGGTCGTGCCCGGTGGGACGGTGCTCTTGAAGACCAGGAGCTGGCCTCGCCTCAGGTGTCTGCTCATCTCCTTGCAGGCGTCCCTGAGCTGGGTGTCGACGAACGTGCCCGACTCGTCCACCGGGGTCCCCACCACGACGATCACCACGTCGGTCGAGGAGATCGCCGAGTGGTTCGACGAGAACCTCAGGGTCGGAAGGCCGCGGCACCTCGTGAGCAGGTCCGCCAGGTCCGGTTCCTGGAAACGGCAGTGGCCCCGTCCCAGCTCCTCCACGAGCGCTGTGTCGGTGTCCACCCCGACGACGTCGACACCCCTGTGGGCGAGGGCGAGCGCGACGCAGGAACCCACGTGTCCGAGGCCGATGACCGAAACCCTGAATTTCTCCCTGTCACGCAGGAAACGCATATCCGCTCCGTTCGAGATTCCTTGCCGGGGCGCACCGGTTCTTCACCTTGCCGTCGAAACTGCGGTTTTATTGTCCAGTGCGGTGCGCACAGGGAACTTTGCCTCCTCCTGAGTTGCCAGTGGAAGGCCGGACGGGTGTCGCCGAGCGAAGCCAAGCATAGAAGGGGGCGTCCTGATCGGCCAGCGGTATGGTTCGTCCGGGCCGCTGCGCTCCCGAGGCGCCGTGTCCCCGGGTCGGAGCCGGCGGGCGCACAATGGTCGCGGCGCGCCGGGGCCGTGGCCGGGATGCGTTTCCGGGGGATGGAAAGGACGCCTGAAAAGGCTGTCCTATTTCTGTCAGCGGACGACGACAGGGGTTCTGCTCCGGGTAAGTTATTCTCGTCGGCCTTCCGGCCGTCCGTGAAAGGCGTTCCCGGTTCGGTCCGCCGGTGCGCTGTCCCGCTGGCGGGACAGCGCACCGGCGGAGCTCCTCAGAGGCCGCGCCCGGTCCGCCCCGCCTCGCGTGTGACGCTCCGGAGGACGGTTCTCTCGGAACGAAGCCAGGCCAGGGCCTGGTCACGTGTTCCGAAACCCGGAAACCCGGGGCCGTGCACTCCCGGCAGGGTCTGCTCCCCGGCTATGACGCGGCACGCGTGGACCGCGAACGAGGTGTAGTAGTGGGCGATCCTGCGTGCCCACCCGGCCCTGCGCTCGGGGGAGTCCTCCGTCCTGGAGCGCTCCCTCGCGTAGAGCTTCAGGTAGCGGGGCATGCTCACGTGGTCGTGGCCGGTCTCACGGAGCAGGTTGGCCGTGCTGAGCTTCACCAGGTGTTCCCGGACACCGCTCACGTCGCCGCACAGCATGTGGGCGACCGCCCGCACCTCCAGGAAGGGGGCGTCGGAAAGCCCCACCGAGCGGAAGACCGTGGCCGAGTCCGGGGGCAGGGAGTCGTAGGACCAGGAGATGGGCTCCGAGGCGAACGAGCGTTCGAAGCTGTCGGGGGGCAGCCGTTCGAGTACCGAGTCCCTTCTCGGCTCGGAGGAGGCCGCCTGGACGAGGAGCTCCGAGATCGAGTGGAGGGGGAGGGGGGCGTTGCTGTGCGACCGGCAGAGCTCCACGACGTCCGCCGGCCCCGGCAGGGTGGGGGGCCGGGGGGCGCTCTGCTCGGAGAAGGCCCTGGCGGCGGACCGCAGCACCAGGAGCGCCGCGTCCTCGTCGGTGAGCGGTTCGAGGGTCAGGCGCCGTGCTCCGTCGCGTATGGACAGGCTGGTCATCCGGTCGCGGCCGGTGACGATCACGGCGCACCGCGGCGAGCCGGGCAGCAGCGGCCGTACGCGCTCCGGCGAGTCCGCGTTGTCCAACAGGATCAGCAGCCTCTTGCCCGAGGTCAGGCTCCTGAACAGTCCCAGCAGCCGTTCCCGGGGGACGGTGTCGGGCACGGGTTCGCCGAGGCCGAAGAGCATGTGCCGCAGGGCCTGGTCCGTGGCGAGCGGTTCCCGCGAGGCGGAGAACCCGTGCAGGTCCAGGTAGAGCTGTCCGTCCGGGAAGAGGGAGGAGACCTCGTGTGCGAAGTGGACGGCCAGGGCGGTCTTGCCCGTTCCGGGCGCCCCGTCGATGTGGATGAGCAGCGGTCTGTCATTGGGAACGGGCCTTTCGATGAGGCTGTGGAGGTACTTCGTCTCGGTGTCCCGCCCGATCAGGTCCGGTATGTTCCGGGGAAGCTGTGCGGGGACGGTGCGGGAGGCGCGGACCCGCGTGGTGCCGCCCGGAGGGTCGTGGTCCAACAGGGGCTCCCCGCGCAGGATCCGCAGGTACTTCCTCCGCAGGTCGGATCCGGGTTCGATGCCCATCTGCCGTACGAGCTCGTCGCGGAGGTCGTGGTACTCCATGAGGGCCTCCGCCCGGCGGCCGCACAGGTAGTAGGTCGACATGAGCAGGTCGCGCAGCCGTTCCCTGAGGGGGTACGCCTGCGTGAGGCCGGAGAGGCCGTGCAGCGCCTCGCGGTGCAGACCGAGGGCGAGCATCAGCTCGAACCGGTCCTCCAGCGCGGACAGGTGCAGCTCCTCCAGACGGAAGCGCTCGACCTGGGCCAACGGCCCGGGGATGCCCACCAGGGGCTTCCCCTCCCACAGGGCGAGAGCCTCCTCGTGCTCCGCGAGGGAGTCGTGGAGGGAGCCGGAGCTGCGTTTGGCCTGGTCCAGGCGGTTCTCGAACAGGTGTGCGTCGACCCTCTTCGGATCGATGTTCAGTCTGTAGCCCAGCCCGTCGAACTCCAGGAGCTGTGAACTGCTGCGTGGCCGCCGCTCGGGTTCGAGGGCCCGCCTGAGTCTGGCGACATAGGTGTGTACACTGCTGGTCACGGAATGTGGTTGTTCGCTTCCCCAGACGGCGTGGACGATCTCCTCGCGGCTCACCGAGCGGTTCGCCCTCAGCGCCAGGGCGCTGAAGAAGGCGCGCTGCCGGCCTCCACCGAGGGCCGGCGCCTCGCCGTCGACGGATAGTGCCACCCTGCCGAGTAACTGAACACGTATGTCCCTGTCCATCTCTGTTCTCCCAGCGTTGCATGGGTGTGGTCGCCGTGCGTCGGGCCGGTGTGGGGGGCCGTCCTCGCCGCTTTCGGCGTCCGGGGGTTCGCGGTCCTACCCGCGGGAGGGGAACGCACATCCCGGCCCAGCCCGTCCCGGCCGTCGGCGGACCGCTCTCAGGCGTGCCTGTGCCGTTCGGTGATCTCGCGGATGCGGGACGCGATCCGGTTGGGGGATGGTGACGACTCCATTTCTGTGCGTATACGCCGGGTTCCCGCGGTGTGGGAGGGGTCCTCCAGGAGTCGGGTGACCGCCCGGAGGACGCTGTGGCCGTCGGCCTGCTCCGGTGGTACGTGCAGTCCCGCCCCCGCCGCCTCCAGACGCCGCGCGGGCAGGACGTTGTCGAACCACGTCGGAACCACGACCTGTGGCACACCAAACGACAGAGAGCACAGAAAGGTTCCCCAACCGCCGTGGTTGATGACGGCCGAGCAGGTCGCGGCCAGGGCGTGCAGGGGGGCGAACTCGACGGCGCGGACGTTGGGGGGCAGGGGTTCCAGGCGTTCGCGTTCGGCGGGGGGCAGGGTCGCGACCA
>NZ_VWVU01000053.1 GCF_008638365.1 Nocardiopsis quinghaiensis
GCTTGGTGGAGGGGTTTGAGGAGGAGGGTGATGACGCCTTCTCCGGGGACGAAGCCGTCGGCGTCGGCGTCGAAGGCCCGCGACCTCCCCGTCGGCGACAGCGCCTTCAGGCTGCTCATGGCGTGGTAGTGCAGCGGCGACAGGGCGAGCCTCACTCCTGCGACGAGGGCCTGGTCGCACTCTCCCGCCCGGATGCTGCGTACCGCCTGGTGCAGGGCGACCAGCGAGGACGAGCACAGGGTGTCGATGGTCATGCTGGGGCCGCGCAGGTCCAGGAAGTGGCTGACCCGGTTGGCGAGGAAGGCGTTGTGGTTGCCCAGGCCGCTCAGCGCGTCCAGCTCTGACTCGATGTTGTACTCGCGGTAGTGCTGGTAGCTGGCCCCCACGAACACGCCTGTCCCGGTGCCCGCCACGGCTGTCGGGGCGGTTCCGGCCGACTCCAGGCACTCCCAGGCCCCGCGCAGGAGCCATCGGGCCTGGGGGTCGAGGACCCTGGCCTGATTGGCGAAGACCCCGAACAGGCGGGCGTCGAAGTTCTCGATGCCTTCGAGGAAGCCGCCCGCGGGGCGGTCCGCCAGCCCCCGCCAGCGGTCGGCGGGCGCGGGGCCGACGGCGCTCGCGCCCTCCCTGAGCAGACGCCACAGCTGGTCCGGCGTGCGGGCTCCGGGAACGGCGAGGGAGAAACCGACCACCGCGACGTCGTCGCGGGGAACGGGGGCGTCCTCCCGCGCGCTCGGCGCCGTCCGGGAGGGGACGGGCCGCTCGCGCGTCCCGTCCACGGGCTCCGCCGCCACCCGGACGGACCCGGGAGCGGGCTCCGCCTCCGCTCTCGCCTCCGGAGCGGTCCCCGCCTGCGCCTCCTCCGTCACCGGAGCGGCCTCCGCCCCTGGGACCGGGGCCGGTTCGGGAACGCCGATGGTCGATGCCAGGCTGCGGCAGTCCCGGGCGTCCAGGACGTCGAGCGCGCTGACCGGCGCACCCAGCTCCGACGTCAGCCGCTCGGCGATCTCGGCCGCCAGCATCGAGTCGAGGGCCACCATGGTGAAGGGCGTGTCGGGTGACAGGTCGGGTTCACGCAGGAGCGCACGGACCGTGCCGGTCACACGCGTCGCCGGGTCGGGGACCGTGGGGCGGGCCCCGGAACCGCGACCGGCGTCCTCCCCCTCACGCCGCGGTGCGGCCGGACCGCCGACGGGCAGGTACCGGACACCGGTCAGGGAGACCAAGGTCCTGCCCTCCCCGTCCGTCAGCACGGTGTCGGCCACGCGTGCTCCCTCCGTGTCGACCGAGACCAGACGCACGCGGACCCGCCTGGTACGGGAGGGGTCACCGAACACGTGTGCCGCACGTACCGAGACCGGAAGGTGGACCGACCCGGAGGGGGAGCGGTCCGCCATGGTCAGGACCGCCATGCCCTGCAGGGCGGCGTCGATCGCGGCGACCACCGCCGTGCCGTGAGGGGAGCCGGTGTCCGTCCGCAGTGAGCACACGGCCGTGTCGGAGCCGAAGCGGATTCCGTCGATGACCGCCAGAGCGGGGCCGTACTCCATGTCGGCGGCGGTGAACCAGGCGTAGAGGCCCACCGGGTCCAGGGGCCTGGCGGGTTCCTCCGACGGAGCGGGGAGGGGCGGCGCACCGGCTGCCCCGTCCAAGCGCGCCCGCGCGATGCGCCTGCCGCCCATGCGGAAGGAGACGGTGTCCCCCGACAGTTCGTCGGTGAGCTCCCCGGGCCCGGTGCCCGGCTCGGCGAAGACCACGTCGCGGACCGACGGGGAGCGTCGCAGCGCCCGCGCCAGCAGCAACGCGGCGGGTACCGTCGGCTCGCCCAGTATCCGGTGCTGGCCGATCAGGAGCCTCTCCTCGTCCGGGCCCGGAAGCGCTACGGCGGACGCCGTCTCCTCCGGCGGAGCGGAGTCCGCGGCGCCCAACGGGTACGGGGGCAGCACGACGCGGCGCCCAGCGGGGTACACCGAGTGCCAGTCGACCCGCTCGCCGTCGACGAACCTGGCCGCCCGCTCGGCCAGCGGCCCCGGGACGGGGGCGCCCGCTCCGCGCACCGAGGCACCCGCCGGATCCCCTCCGGCCTCCAGGACCCGGTGCATCCCGGCCAGTACCTCGGCCGTGTCGGAGCCGTGGAAGGCCGCTCGGAAAGCCTGGTGGTGCCTGCCCACCGCCGCGGAGAAGCACACGTCACCCAGTTCCTCACCGCACCCGGACAGCCAGTGGGCCACGTCGCGGATCCGGCCGGACAGGGCCTCGACGGTGTGTCCTGACAGCACCAGCACGTGCTCGCGTCCAGCGGCGGAGGTCGAGGCGGAGGGCGCCGGGTGGCCGGCCACGATGACGTGGGCGTTGGTGCCGCCCATCCCGAACGCGCTCACACCGGCGACGCGCGGCCGGTCCTTCGGCCACGGCACGGTGTCGTGGTTGACGGACAGGCCCGCGGCGGCCAGGTCGATCCGGCTGGAGGGGTTCTCGTGTCCGACCAGCGGCGGGATCGCCCCGTGGTGGAACGAGAGTACGACCTTGAGCAGGCCGGCAAGGCCGCTCGCGGGCTCCAGGTGGCCGATGTTGGCCTTCACCGAACCCAGCAGGCGCTCGCCGGATGCGGAGCCGAAGACCCCTCCCAAGGCCGCCACCTCGACCGGGTCGCCGAGCCGCGTCGCCGTGCCGTGGGCCTCTACCAGGGTCACCTCCTCGGGAGGGGTCCCGGCGTCGGTGAGGGCCTCGCGGACCACGGCCTCCTGGGCGGACCGGCGCGGAGCGGGCAGGGCGCCTCCCCGGCCGCCGTGGTTGACCGCCGTCCCGCGGATGACACCCCACACCCGGTCCCCGTCGCGCTCGGCGTCGGACAGTGGGCGCAGCAGGAGCGCGACGGCGCCCTCGCCGGGCACGAAACCGTCGGCGTCCTCGTCGAAGGGGCGGGGCAGGCCGGGGGAGAGCGCCCCGAGCTGGCTGAGGCTGCGGTAGTACCAGGGAGTCAGTCCCACGTGGCATGCGGCCACCAGGGCCGCTCCGCACTGGCCCGCGCGCAGGGCCTGCACCGCCTGGTGCAGTGCCACGAGCGAGGAGGAGCAGAGCGTGTCGACGGTCTGGGAGGGGCCGGTCAGGTCGAGCGTGTAGGAGACGCGGTTCGCCAGGAGCGCGTTCATCGAGCCCAGTGCCGTGTGGGGGCTGACGTCCTCCAGACCCGAGGTGTCCCGGTGGTGCTGGTAGGTCGCCCCCACGAACACCCCGATGTCGGAGCGGTCGCTGAGACCGGCCTCGTCCACCACGTGCCAGGCGTGTTCCAGCAGCATCTTCTGCTGGGGGTCCATCTCGTCGGCCTCGCGCTGCGACACCCCGAAGAAGCGGTGCTCGAACCGCTCGGGGACGCGGAGGAAGGCACCGGTCCGGCAGTAGGTGCCGGTCATCGCCGAGGAGCGGGGCTCGAACAGGGCGTCGACGTCCCACCGATCGGCGGGCACGTCGGTGAACGCGTGGCCGCCGGACACCAACAGGTCCCAGAAGCCGTCCAGGCCCCCTCCGCCCGGCAGGTCGGCGGACACGGCGACGATCGCGACGTCCTCCCGGCGCGGCGGGGCCTGCGGCTCCACGGGGGCGGACGGCGCGGGTGCCCCGTCACCACCGGGTCCGGACCGTTCACCGGAGCGCGCCGGGACGCGTACGCCGTAGCGCTCCACCAGGGCCTCGGCCACTCCCGCCGCGTCCGGGTACTCCAGGAACAGGGTCGCGGGCAGCTCCCGCCCCAGGAGCCGCGAGAGCTCCTCCGACATCTCCACGCTCATGATGGAGTCGATCCCGTAGTCGCCCAGCGGCGCCGTCGGGGACAGCCGGTCGATGCCGAGGCGCCGGGTCAGGAGGCGTTCGACCTGTTCGCCGACCGCCTCCGGGGAGGAGCCGCCGGTCTCGGGCTCCGCGGAGGGGCGGGGCCGCGCCGGGACCGGGTGCGGGACCGTTCCGCCGTCCGGATGGGCGGCGACCACCAGGTGTTCCCCGCCGCGCAGTACAGCCATGAGCTCGTCCAGGGCCTCCCGGGTCCCCAGCGGGTTGACGCCGCGGCGGCGCAGCTGTTCGGCGACCTCCGTGCCCATACCGACCTCGCCCCACAGCCCCCACGACACCGTGGTCCAAGGACCGCCCATGGTGTGCGCGAAACCGTCCAGGTAGGCGTTGGCCGCGGCGTAGCCCGCCTGGCCCAGGTTGCCGAACGTGCCCGACACCGAACCGAACAGTACGGCGAAGTCCAGCTCCAGGCCCTCCACGGCGGCGGCCAGCTCCCGCGCCCCCGCCGCCTTCGGGGCCAGTACCGCGGCGACGTCCTCGCGCGTGGTGTTGCGCAGCAGCCCGTCGCGCAGGACGCCCGCCGCGTGTACCACCCCGTGTAGTCCGCGCCCGTCGGCGACCAGATCGGCCACCACGGCCGCCAGCGCGCCGGGCACGGAGACGTCGGCGCGCACCGAGCGGATCCGGCAGCCGGTTTCGGCCAGGCGCTCTGCCGCCTCCGGGCCCGGCTCTGAGCGGCCCACCAGCACCAGCTCGCCCGCACCCTCGCGGGCGAAACGCTCGGCGACCTCCACACCGATGCCCCCGTGGCCGCCCAGGACGAGGTAGCGCCCCCCGGGGCGCACACCCGTGCCCGTGCCGGAGGCGTGGAGGGCCACCAGGGAGGGGACCGTGCGCGCGCCGTCGCGGTAGGCGCACTCCACCGGGCCCTCACCGAGTTCGTCGGGCACGGACCGGGCCGAGGCGGAACCGGAGTCGATGTCGACCAGGCGCGGGGACAGACCGGGATACTCGATCGCGGCCGTGCGCACCAGCCCCCACAGGGCCGACCTGCCCGGTACGGGCCGGTCTCCCTCCCCCACCGGCTGGGCGTTCTCCGTCACCACCACGAAACGCCCGGTGCGCTGGCGCGCGCCCAGGGTCCGCAGAGCGTGCAGGCAGGCGTACAGCCCGGTGTCGAGTTCGTCGTCCTCGTCTCGCTCGGGCCCCGTCGACCACAGGTGCACCACGCCGGACACCGTGCCGACCCTCTCCCACAGACGGGAGAAGGTCTGCTCGGAGATCTCCGGCGGGACGCGGGCGCCATCGTCGGAGGTGTCAGCGGCGGGCGGGAGCACCTCGACCACCCGGGCGCCGCGGTCGCGCAGGAACCGTACGATCTCCTCCGCGGCCGACGTGCCCCGCTGCGCCGAGGGGCGCAGGACGACCCAGGTGCCCTCGGCCTTCGGCGGGCCGGGCCGGTCGGAGGGAGCCCACACCACCCGGTTGCCCAGCACGGAACGGGGTGAGGAGGCGCTACGGCGCATTCGCACCCCCTCCAGGAGGGCGACGACCCGGCCACGGCCGTCGAGGACCTGGGCCTCGGCGACGGCGTGGGTGTCCGTGGACTCCACGCTCCTGACCCGCACGCTCACCCGGGAGGGCAGGGGAGCGAACACGGCCAGCCGGTCCACGCCCACGGGCAGGGTCACGTGCGGTCCGGAGGCCGCCGTCCGGCTCTGTGCAGCGACGCTCACCACCTGCAGGACCCCGTCCACCAGATGGGGGTGCGCCAGCCACGGTCCGGCCGTGGACGAGGCGTCCAGCTCGGCCTCGGCCTGGCCGTCGCCGACGGACAGCGAACGCACGACCCGAAGGTCGGGACCGTACTCCATGCCGGCCGCGGACCAGGCCGAGTACAGCTCGGCGGGGTCCAGTCCGTCGGGGCAGGAGACCCGCCACGCCTCGGGGGGCCGCTGCTCACCCAGCCGACGGCTCCGCGACGTGGACAGGACCCGCTGTCCCGCCACCGCGAGCATCGTGAGGTCCGCGCCGCCGCCGTCGTCGCGGGTGAGCGCCTCCAACCGGACGCTCTCCCGTCCTCCCTCCTCCAGGTACAGGGGTCGCGGGAAGGCGACGTCGTTGAGCTCGACGGGGGAGAAGCGGGAACCCGCCATGGCGGCGACCAGCATCATCTCCGTCTGGGCCGCGGCCGGGAGCAGCGCGCGGCCGTCGAAGCGGTGTTGGGAGACGAGCGCGTCGTCGTGGCCGAAGGTCTTCCCGTAGCTCTGGGTCCGTCTGGTCACAGTCCCTCATCTCTCTATTCGTTGCCGCTGTCGAACAGGGGGTGAGTCTCCACCGGGCTCTCACCGGGGGGCGGGGCGTGGGCGGTCCGGGACGGGCCGACGGACAGGCTCTGCCTGGCGAAGGGGTAGCCCGGGACGGGGATGGTGCGTCCGCCCTTGTCCGCGTGCAGCGCGGCCCAGTCGAGCTCTCCGACGCCGGCGTTGAGGTAGGCCTCCACGGACTGGTACAGGCTCCGTTGCTCGGGGTGGTTTTTGTGGAGGGTGGTGTGCCAGTGGGTGGTGGGGTCGTTGAGGGTGGTGCGGGCGTGGGGGGTGAGGTGGGGTTGGGGTCCGATTTCCCAGAAGTGGCGGGCTCCGTGGTGGTGGA
>NZ_VWVU01000054.1 GCF_008638365.1 Nocardiopsis quinghaiensis
AAATGCGGAAGCGGACGGGCTTTACCCCGATCAGGAACACCACAAACCGCCGGTTTGGCGGGGTGCGGAACACCTGATAAAGTGAAGACACAACAAAGCGGAAACGCAACAGCGCCTTCCACGGAAAAGCCACAGACCCCTGACGGTCAGGCTTGTACGGGATGAGCGGTTGTTTCTTGAGAACTCAACAGCGCGTGTTTGATTTTCTTTAAGCCATGTTTGTTTTGGCCCCACCACACTTCGGTGTGGAGGGTTCCTTTGATGAACCGGGGCAACCCGGTTGGTCAGGATTACTTCTAGGTTTACCCGCCCAGGCGTCTACGCCGGGTACGGGTTGAGTGACCTTTATGGAGAGTTTGATCCTGGCTCAGGACGAACGCTGGCGGCGTGCTTAACACATGCAAGTCGAGCGGTAAGGCCCTTCGGGGTACACGAGCGGCGAACGGGTGAGTAACACGTGAGCAACCTGCCCCCGACTCCGGGATAAGCGGTGGAAACGCCGTCTAATACCGGATACGACCCATGGTCTCCTGGCCGTGGGTGGAAAGTTTCTCGGTTGGGGATGGGCTCGCGGCCTATCAGCTAGTTGGTGGGGTAACAGCCTACCAAGGCGATTACGGGTAGCCGGCCTGAGAGGGCGACCGGCCACACTGGGACTGAGACACGGCCCAGACTCCTACGGGAGGCAGCAGTGGGGAATATTGCGCAATGGGCGAAAGCCTGACGCAGCGACGCCGCGTGGGGGATGACGGCCTTCGGGTTGTAAACCTCTTTTACCACCAACGCAGGCTCCCAGTGCTCTGGGGGTTGACGGTAGGTGGGGAATAAGGACCGGCTAACTACGTGCCAGCAGCCGCGGTAATACGTAGGGTCCGAGCGTTGTCCGGAATTATTGGGCGTAAAGAGCTCGTAGGCGGCGTGTCGCGTCTGCTGTGAAAGACCGGGGCTTAACCCCGGTTCTGCAGTGGATACGGGCATGCTAGAGGTAGGTAGGGGAGACTGGAATTCCTGGTGTAGCGGTGAAATGCGCAGATATCAGGAGGAACACCGGTGGCGAAGGCGGGTCTCTGGGCCTTACCTGACGCTGAGGAGCGAAAGCATGGGGAGCGAACAGGATTAGATACCCTGGTAGTCCATGCCGTAAACGTTGGGCGCTAGGTGTGGGGACTTTCCACGGTTTCCGCGCCGTAGCTAACGCATTAAGCGCCCCGCCTGGGGAGTACGGCCGCAAGGCTAAAACTCAAAGGAATTGACGGGGGCCCGCACAAGCGGCGGAGCATGTTGCTTAATTCGACGCAACGCGAAGAACCTTACCAAGGTTTGACATCACCCGTGGACCTGCAGAGATGTGGGGTCATTTAGTTGGCGGGTGACAGGTGGTGCATGGCTGTCGTCAGCTCGTGTCGTGAGATGTTGGGTTAAGTCCCGCAACGAGCGCAACCCTTATTCCATGTTGCCAGCACGTGATGGTGGGGACTCATGGGAGACTGCCGGGGTCAACTCGGAGGAAGGTGGGGATGACGTCAAGTCATCATGCCCCTTATGTCTTGGGCTGCAAACATGCTACAATGGCCGGTACAATGGGCGTGCGATGCCGCAAGGTGGAGCGAATCCCTAAAAGCCGGTCTCAGTTCGGATTGGGGTCTGCAACTCGACCCCATGAAGGTGGAGTCGCTAGTAATCGCGGATCAGCAACGCCGCGGTGAATACGTTCCCGGGCCTTGTACACACCGCCCGTCACGTCATGAAAGTCGGCAACACCCGAAACTTGCGGCCTAACCCTTCGGGGAGGGAGTGAGTGAAGGTGGGGCTGGCGATTGGGACGAAGTCGTAACAAGGTAGCCGTACCGGAAGGTGCGGCTGGATCACCTCCTTTCTAAGGAGTCTTTTGCAGGCTGACTGTTTCCTATGGTCGGCCGGACTCAGAAGTGGACCCGTGCTGGGGGCCGTGATGGTCGTCGGTGTCGGGAGTGGCTTTTGTGAGAATCGAACTTCACCTCGGGCGACTAGAAGCGTCCGGGGGCGCGCTGTTGGGTGTCTGAGGAAGCAACCTCTGGGCTGCTGATCTCCTGCTCTGTGTGGGGGTTGGTGGCCGGTGGTGTTTCCCGCGGACCGCCCTGAGGAACTCTCGGTGGGGTCGGGCTTGTGGCCTGGTTCTGGTCGAGTGGTGCGAAGGTGTGCGGTTGGTGTTTTGATTCGTGAATAGTGTGCGCGAGCATCTTGTTATCTGTAGTGGCCAAGTGATAGTGGCACACGGTGGATGCCTTGGCATCAGGCGCCGATGAAGGACGTGGGAGGCCGCGATAGGCCACGGGGAGCTGTCAACCGAGCTGTGATCCGTG
The DNA here is from genome assembly GCF_008638365.1 of Nocardiopsis quinghaiensis. Lineage (GTDB taxonomy): Bacteria > Actinomycetota > Actinomycetes > Streptosporangiales > Streptosporangiaceae > Nocardiopsis > Nocardiopsis quinghaiensis. Next base: position 2,343 of record NZ_VWVU01000054.1, read on the forward strand.
GGTGTCCGAATGGGGAAACCTAGCCCGAGTTGTGTCGGGTTGCCGCTGCTTGAATGTATAGGGCAGTTGGTGGTGACGCGGGGAAGTGAAACATCTCAGTACCCGTAGGAAGAGTAAACAACAGTGATTCTCCTAGTAGTGGTGAGCGAACGGGGAAGAGGCTAAACCGCAGGCGTGTGATAGACGGCAGTCGTTGCGTGTGCGGGGTTGTGGGGTGCATCTGTCCAGGTCTGTCGGCCTGGAGCGCTGAGTGGTTCTTCTAGCTGAATCCGTTGGGAAGCGGAACCGGAGCGGGTGAGAGTCCTGTAGGTGAAGGAAGAGTCTAGGTGTTGGTGTGTTCCCGAGTAGCGCGGAGCCCGTGAAAGTCCGTGTGAATCTGGCAGGACCACCTGCTAAGCCAAAATACGTCCTGATGACCGATAGTGCACTAGTACCGTGAGGGAAAGGTGAAAAGTGCCCCGGTGAGGGGTCGTGAAATAGTACCTGAAACCGTGTGCTGTCAAGCCGTCAGAGCTGAAGCGTGTCTTTGGTGATGGCGTGCCTTTTGAAGAATGAGCCTGCGAGTCATGGTGTGTGGCGAGGTTAACCCGGGTGGGGTAGCCGTAGGGAAACCGAGTCTGAATAGGGCGATGGAGTCGCATGCTGTGGACCCGAAGCGGAGTGATCTACCCATGTCCAGGGTGAAGCGGGGGTAAGACCTCGTGGAGGCCCGAACCCACCAGGGTTGAAAACCTGGGGGATGAGGTGTGGGTAGGGGTGAAAGGCCAATCAAACTCCGTGATAGCTGGTTCTCCCCGAAATGCATTTAGGTGCAGCGTCGCGTGTTTCTTGCTGGAGGTAGAGCTACTGTTTGGCTGATGGGCCCGACAAGGTTACTGACGTCAGACAAACTCCGAATGCCGGTGAAGTGAAGCGCGGCAGTGAGACTGCGGGGGATAAGCTTCGTAGTCGAGAGGGAAACAGCCCAGATCATCAGCTAAGGCCCCTAAGCGTGTGCTAAGTGGGAAAGGTTGTGGAGTTGCTGAGACAACCAGGAGGTTGGCTTAGAAGCAGCCATCCTTTAAAGAGTGCGTAATAGCTCACTGGTCAAGTGGTTCTGCGCCGATAATGTAGCGGGGCTTAAGCACACCGCCGAAGCTGTGAAGCTCAACGTTTGTTGGGTTGGTAGGGGAGCGTCGTGCATCCACAGAAGCTGCCGAGTGATCGTGTGGTGGAGGGTGTGCGAGTGAGAATGCAGGCATGAGTAGCGAAAGCAACGTGAGAAACGTTGCCGCCGATTGACTAAGGGTTCCTGGGGCAGGTTAATCCGCCCAGGGTGAGTCTGGACCTAAGGCGAGGCCGACAGGCGTAGTCGATGGATAACGGGTTGATATTCCCGTACCCGTGCGCGAGCGTCCATGCTGAATCGGGTGATGCTAACCACGCTGGTCCTTGGCGGTTCCTTCGGGAGTTGCCTCTGGTCTGGTCTGGGATCCGATCCCGTAGTAGGCAAGTGATGGGGTGACGCAGGAGGGTAGCTCTACCCGGCGGTGGTTGTCCGGGGGTAAGCGTGTAGGCCGGTGTGTTGGTAAATCCGCACACTGTGTGGCTGAGACGTGATGCCGAGCCGTTTTAGGCGAAGTGAGTGATCCCATGCTGTCGAGAAAAGCCTCTAGCGAGTTCGTGTGTGGCCAGTACCCTAAACCGACGCAGGTGGTCAGGTAGAGAATACCGAGGCGGTCGGGTGAACCATGGTTAAGGAACTCGGCAAATTGTCCCCGTAACTTTGGGAGAAGGGGAGCCCTGTCTGGTGAAGGCCTTCGCGGCTGGAGCTGGGTGGGGTCGCAGATAGCGGGGGGAAGCGACTGTTTATTAAAAACACAGGTCCGTGCGAAGTCGTAAGACGCTGTATACGGACTGACGCCTGCCCGGTGCTGGAACGTTAAGAGGACTGGTTAGCGGGGTTCGCCCTGCGAGGCTGGGAATCTAAGCGCCAGTAAACGGCGGTGGTAACTATAACCATCCTAAGGTAGCGAAATTCCTTGTCGGGTAAGTTCCGACCTGCACGAATGGCGTAACGACTTCCCCACTGTCTCAACCATGGGCCCGGTGAAATTGCACTACGAGTAAAGATGCTCGTTTCGCGCAGCAGGACGGAAAGACCCCGGGACCTTCACTATAGCTTGACATTGGTGTTTGGGATGGTTTGTGTAGGATAGGTGGGAGCCGGTGAAGTCGTCACGCTAGTGGCGGTGGAGGCGTTGGTGAAATACCACTCTGACTGTTTCGGGCATCTAACTTTGGACCGTGATCCGGTTCGGGGACAGTGTCTGGTGGGTAGTTTAACTGGGGCGGTTGCCTCCCAAAGAGTAACGGAGGCGCCCAAAGGTTCCCTCAGCCTGGTTGGTAATCAGGTGTTGAGTGTAAGTGCACAAGGGAGCTTGACTGTGAGACGGACGTGTCGAGCAGGAGCGAAAGCTGGGACTAGTGATCCGGCACCGGCGTGTGGAAGCGGTGTCGCTCAACGGCTAAAAGGTACCCCGGGGATAACAGGCTGATCTTCCCCAAGAGTCCATATCGACGGGATGGTTTGGCACCTCGATGTCGGCTCGTCGCATCCTGGGGCTGGAGTTGGTCCCAAGGGTTGGGCTGTTCGCCCATTAAAGCGGCACGCGAGCTGGGTTTAGAACGTCGTGAGACAGTTCGGTCCCTATCCGCTGTGCGCGTTGGAGACTTGAGAAGGGCTGTCCCTAGTACGAGAGGACCGGGACGGACGAACCTCTGGTGTGCCAGTTGTCCTGCCAAGGGCATGGCTGGTTGGCTACGTTCGGGAGGGATAACCGCTGAAAGCATCTAAGCGGGAAGTCTGCTTCGAGATGAGGTCTCCTGCCTCCTGTGAGAGGGTAAGGCTCCCTGTAGACGACGGGGTTGATAGGCCGGGTGTGGAAGCCCTGTGAGGGGTGGAGCTGACTGGTACTAATAGGCCGAGGGCTTGTCCGCTGCAGATAACTGGATGTTCGCGCACATGTGTTCACGGAGCTTGGCTCGCTGTGATTCGCCCCCCGCTTTTTTGGTGGTGTGGGGTTGGAGTCTGGTGGGTTGTGGGTTTCCGTGGTGGTTATTGCTGGAGGGTCACACCCGGTCTCTTTCCGAACCCGGTCGTTAAGTCTCTTTGCGCTGATGGTACTGCCCTGTGGTGGGGTGGGAGAGTAGGTTGCTGCCACGGTTT
>NZ_VWVU01000055.1:2500-5096 GCF_008638365.1 Nocardiopsis quinghaiensis
AATAGGGCGTTTAGTACGTGGTCGTAGACCCGAAACCAGGTGATCTACCCATGTCCAGGGTGAAGTTCAGGTAACACTGAATGGAGGCCCGAACCCACGCACGTTGAAAAGTGCGGGGATGAGGTGTGGGTAGCGGAGAAATTCCAATCGAACCTGGAGATAGCTGGTTCTCCCCGAAATAGCTTTAGGGCTAGCCTTAAGTGTAAGAGTCTTGGAGGTAGAGCACTGATTGGACTAGGGGTCCTCATCGGATTACCGAATTCAGTCAAACTCCGAATGCCAATGACTTATCCTTAGGAGTCAGACTGCGAGTGATAAGATCCGTAGTCAAAAGGGAAACAGCCCAGACCGCCAGCTAAGGTCCCAAAGTGTGTATTAAGTGGAAAAGGATGTGGAGTTGCTTAGACAACTAGGATGTTGGCTTAGAAGCAGCCACCATTTAAAGAGTGCGTAATAGCTCACTAGTCGAGTGACTCTGCGCCGAAAATGTACCGGGGCTAAATACACCACCGAAGCTGCGGATTGATACCAATGGTATCAGTGGTAGGGGAGCGTTCTAAGGACAGTGAAGTCAGACCGTAAGGACTGGTGGAGTGCTTAGAAGTGAGAATGCCGGTATGAGTAGCGAAAGACGGGTGAGAATCCCGTCCACCGAATGCCTAAGGTTTCCTGAGGAAGGCTCGTCCGCTCAGGGTTAGTCAGGACCTAAGCCGAGGCCGACAGGCGTAGGCGATGGACAACAGGTTGATATTCCTGTACCACCTCTTTATCGTTTGAGCAATGGAGGGACGCAGAAGGATAGAAGAAGCGTGCGATTGGTTGTGCACGTCCAAGCAGTTAGGCTGATAAGTAGGCAAATCCGCTTATCGTGAAGGCTGAGCTGTGATGGGGAAGCTCCTTATGGAGCGAAGTCTTTGATTCCCCGCTGCCAAGAAAAGCTTCTAGCGAGATAAAAGGTGCCTGTACCGCAAACCGACACAGGTAGGCGAGGAGAGAATCCTAAGGTGTGCGAGAGAACTCTGGTTAAGGAACTCGGCAAAATGACCCCGTAACTTCGGGAGAAGGGGTGCTTTCTTAACGGAAAGCCGCAGTGAATAGGCCCAAGCGACTGTTTAGCAAAAACACAGCTCTCTGCGAAGCCGTAAGGCGAAGTATAGGGGGTGACACCTGCCCGGTGCTGGAAGGTTAAGGAGAGGGGTTAGCGTAAGCGAAGCTCTGAACTGAAGCCCCAGTAAACGGCGGCCGTAACTATAACGGTCCTAAGGTAGCGAAATTCCTTGTCGGGTAAGTTCCGACCCGCACGAAAGGTGTAACGATTTGGGCACTGTCTCAACCAGAGACTCGGTGAAATTATAGTACCTGTGAAGATGCAGGTTACCCGCGACAGGACGGAAAGACCCCGTGGAGCTTTACTGTAGCCTGATATTGAATTTTGGTACAGTTTGTACAGGATAGGCGGGAGCCATTGAAACCGGAGCGCTAGCTTCGGTGGAGGCGCTGGTGGGATACCGCCCTGACTGTATTGAAATTCTAACCTACGGGTCTTATCGACCCGGGAGACAGTGTCAGGTGGGCAGTTTGACTGGGGCGGTCGCCTCCTAAAGTGTAACGGAGGCGCCCAAAGGTTCCCTCAGAATGGTTGGAAATCATTCGTAGAGTGCAAAGGCATAAGGGAGCTTGACTGCGAGACCTACAAGTCGAGCAGGGACGAAAGTCGGGCTTAGTGATCCGGTGGTTCCGCATGGAAGGGCCATCGCTCAACGGATAAAAGCTACCCCGGGGATAACAGGCTTATCTCCCCCAAGAGTCCACATCGACGGGGAGGTTTGGCACCTCGATGTCGGCTCATCGCATCCTGGGGCTGTAGTCGGTCCCAAGGGTTGGGCTGTTCGCCCATTAAAGCGGTACGCGAGCTGGGTTCAGAACGTCGTGAGACAGTTCGGTCCCTATCCGTCGTGGGCGTAGGAAATTTGAGAGGAGCTGTCCTTAGTACGAGAGGACCGGGATGGACGCACCGCTGGTGTACCAGTTGTTCTGCCAAGGGCATAGCTGGGTAGCTATGTGCGGAAGGGATAAGTGCTGAAAGCATCTAAGCATGAAGCCCCCCTCAAGATGAGATTTCCCATAGCGTAAGCTAGTAAGATCCCTGAAAGATGATCAGGTTGATAGGTTCGAGGTGGAAGCATGGTGACATGTGGAGCTGACGAATACTAATAGATCGAGGACTTAACCATATAATATGTAGCAAATGTTATCTAGTTTTGAAGGAATATGCCTTCATAGTTTGGTGATGATGGCAGAGAGGTCACACCCGTTCCCATACCGAACACGGAAGTTAAGCTCTCTAGCGCCGATGGTAGTTGGGACCTTGTCCCTGTGAGAGTAGGACGTTGCCAGGCAATATTATTCCGCAGTAGCTCAGCGGTAGAGCTATCGGCTGTTAACCGATCGGTCGTAGGTTCGATTCCTACCTGCGGAGCCATTGGAGAGCTGTCCGAGTTGGCCGAAGGAGCACGATTGGAAATCGTGTATACGTCATAAGCGTATCAAGGGTTCGAATCCCTTGCTCTCCGCCATAGGATTTATAATATTTGGC
>NZ_VWVU01000056.1 GCF_008638365.1 Nocardiopsis quinghaiensis
CATGGCGTGGTCGTGGCCGACGGGGACGGCGGGCAGCCCGGTCGAGGCCACGGTCGGCATCAGCTCGGGCTGGCTGGCCACCATCACCTCGTGGCCCGCCGCCCTCAGCGCCCAGGCCAGCGGCACCATCCCCAGGAAATGCGTCTTCTCCGCGTACGAAACGAACAGCACCCTCATGTTTCCAGGTCCTTTGGCATTCGAGGTCGGGGGGTATGGCGGCGGTTCGCCGGCACCTTAGCCGTCCTCTTTGTCCAGTGCTCGTTCAGTCTCTGTCAAGACCTTTGCAAGAGCTCTCTGGTCTACTGTCCGAGGTGTCCGACAGTCCTTGCCAACGGCTGTTCCGAAGTGTGTGAATATCCCTGCCCACCAGTTCCTGCTGTGTACTCGCATCTCTTTCCCACGGGACGGTGCAAGACTGGTGGGATGAAAACTTGCTTTAAGTGAGGGCGACTTGACTATCCCACTGAGTCGGATTCACCGATCCAATGTTAACGGCGGACCGCCGCCCAGTTTCGACCGGATAGCGCTGGACCGCTCCGCTGTGACGAGACGGACCTCTCTTGCGCTTCCGCCGGACATGGAAATTCACTCCTGGCAGCGTATCGGTAATCAGATTTTCGTGATATCTGACGCTTCCGCTTGGTGGTTGGGCGACTGGCTCATCTACGGTCAGGAGTACTATCCGGACCGCTACAAGACGGCGATCGCCAAAACTTCGCTCGACTACCAGACGCTGCGTAACTACGCCTGGGTGGCACGGAAGTTCTCCGCGGCCCGGCGCAGGGAGAAGCTGAGCTTCCAGCACCACGCCGAGGTCGCCAGCCTGTCCGAGACGGAGCAGGAGATATGGCTGACCAGGGCGGAGCAGTGGAAGTGGTCACGGAACGAACTGCGCAGGCGGATCAGGTCGGGCATCGCCGCGAGTGACAGCGGGAGCATGTCCACACAGGTCAGGCTGACGCTCATCTCGCACAAGCGCGACCAGTGGCAGAAGGCCGCCGAGGACGAGGGCAAGGACCTCCTGGACTGGATCGTCAACACCCTGGACGAGGCCTCGGAGGCGCGGTCCTCGCATGGCGCGTGAAACGGGATCCGCCTACCTTGCCCCGGTGTTCCCGGCGCGCCTTCCGGCGCCGTCACGAGAAGCCCTCCGTCACCCCCAACGTCCCCCCGCAGCGCAGAACTCGGAAGTGATATCGCGATGACCATGTATGTCTGGGGTTACCTCAACGAGTACCAGCAGGAGCGAGAGGAGATCCTCGAAGCCGTCGACAGCGTGTTCGGCTCCGGGAACCTCGTCTGGGGTCCCCGAGTCGGGCAGTTCGAGGAGGCGTTCGCCGCCTACCACGGGGTGGCCCACTGCGCGGGAGTCGACAACGGCACCAACGCGATCCTGCTCGCCCTGCTCGCCATGGGGATCGAGCCCGGCGACGAGGTGATCACCGTGTCCAACACGGCGGCCCCCACCGTACTGGCGATCGACCAGGTCGGCGCGGTCCCCGTGTTCGTCGACATCGACCCGCGCACCTACCTGATGGACGTCGAGCAGGTGGCCGCCGCGATCACCGAGCGCACGCGCTGCATCCTGCCGGTCCACCTCTACGGACAGTGCGTCGACATGGCACCGCTGGAGGCCCTCGCCGAACGGCACGGACTCCAGATCCTGGAGGACTGCGCCCAGGCGCACGGTGCCCGGCACCACGGACGCGTAGCCGGATCCATCGGTCGGGCAGGCGCCTTCTCCTTCTATCCCACGAAGGTCCTGGGCGCCTACGGCCACGGCGGCGCGACCATCACCTCCGATCCCGAGGTGGACGCGGGGATGCGCCGCCTCCGCTACTACGGGATGGAGGAGACCGCCTACTACGTGGTGGCGCGCAACGGGCTCAACGCCCGGCTGGACGAGGTGCACGCGGAGATCCTCCGCCGCAAGCTCACCCGCCTCGACGACTACATCGCCGGGCGCCGGGCCGTGGCGGCCCGTTACGAGGAGGCGCTCGCCGGCACCGACCTCCTCCTCCCGGTCACCGCCGAGGGCAACGACCACGTGTACTACGTGTACGTCGTGCAGCATCCCGAGCGGGACCGGATCATCGAGGGGATGAGGAAGCACGACATCTCGCTCAACATCAGTTACCCCTGGCCGGTGCACACCCAGACCGGGTTCGCCCACTTCGGATACCGGGAGGGCGCCCTGCCGGTCACCGAGGACGTGGCCGGAAGGATCTTCTCCCTGCCGATGTACCCGTCCCTGAGCGAGTCGGACCAGGACAGGGTCGTCGACGCCCTGCACAAGACCCTGGCCTCGCTGTGACGACTGCCGCGAAGCCGGGGCGGCCCGTCTCCGACGAGGAGTTCCGCTCATGGTTGGCCGACCAGCACACAGCGCGCGCCGTCTCGGTGGAGCGTGTTCCCTTCTCCGAGGCGCGGGGCTGGTCGTTCGAGGAGGAGACGGGCAACCTCCGCCACCGGAGCGGCGGCTTCTTCACCGTCGAGGGGGTGGAGGTACGCGACGGCGCCGACACCTGGACCCAGCCGATCATCGACCAGCCCGAGATCGGCATCCTCGGCGTCCTCACCGCGGACTTCGACGGTGTCCCCCACTTCCTCATGCAGGCCAAGTTCGAACCGGGCAACGTCAACGTGCTCCAGATGTCGCCCACGGTCCAGGCGACCCGCAGCAACTTCACCCGGGTCCACGGCGGCCGGAACACCCCCTACGTGGAGTACTTCAACGGCTCCCGCCCCCGGCGGACACTGGTCGACGTGCTCCAGTCCGAGCAGGGGCAGTGGTTCTGGCGCAAGCGCAACCGCAACATGGTGGTGCGCGTGGACGGGGACGTCCCCGTCCACGAGGGATTCTGCTGGCTGTCACTGGACCAGGTGCTGCGTTTCCTACGCACCGACAACCTGCTGAACATGGACGCCCGTACGGTACTGGCGTGCATGCGCCTGGACCCCCCGTCCCCGGTCGGCGGTCCGTTCCGCGAGGCCCTCGCCGCGTCCTACTCCGCCCTGTCACCGACGTCTCCGCGCCCCGCGCTCCACGGGCCCGGTGAGATCACCAGCCACCTGATCGAGGCCAAATCCCGGTGCGCATGGGTGCCGAGGCTGGTTCCGCTCGACCGGGTGAAGGGGTGGAGCCGGGGAGCCGACGAGGTCGCCGACGACGGAGGGCGGGAGTTCCGTGTGATCGCCGTGCGCGTGAAGGCGGACACCCGCGAGGTCAGCCACTGGACGCAACCGCTGCTCGCGCCCCGGGGCCACGGCCTCGCGGTGTTCCTCGCCAGGCGGATCCGGGGCGTTCTGCACTTCCTGGTGAGGGCGCTGCCCCAGCCCGGCCTCATGGACGTGGTGGAACTGGCCCCGACGGTCCAGGTCACCCCGAGCTCCGCCTCCCGGGAGTCCTCGGCCGCGCCCCACCTGGGGGAGGCCCCGACCGGGGACGGGGAGCGGGTGCTCTACGACGCCCTGCTGTCCGAGGAGGGCGGGCGCTTCCACCACGCACAGACCCGCTACCGGATCGTGGAAGCGGCTGCCGACGGTTCCACGGAGGAACCGGAGGGATGCCTCTGGGTAACCCTCGGGCAGCTCATGGAACTGCTCGAACACGGCCACTACCTCAACATCGAGGCCCGCACCCTGGTCGCGTGCGCGCACTCCCTGAGGGCCGTCCCGGAGACGGCCGCCGGGGCCTGACAGCCGGACACGGGGCGGGCGGGCATCCTCCGGGGCCCGCCCGCCCCGCGAGTGTCCACGATCGAGGAAGGGAGGCGCCGTGCGGGTACTGATCGCGTCGCACGCGGAGAAGACGCATTTCCTGGGGATGGTGCCGCTGGCCTGGGCGCTGAGGGCGGCGGGCCACGAGGTGATGGTGGCCAGCCAGCCCGAGCTGATGCCGACCGTGGCCTCGACCGGGCTGCCCGCCGTCCCCGTCGGCCACGACCACATCCTGCACAGCCTCTTCGACCTACGGACGAACCTGTTCAGCGGTGAGACGCGGGACGACGCGCCGTTCGCCTTGGACGAGGAGGTCCTGACCCCCGGTGACACACCGCCGGACGAGTACTCCTGGGACGAGCTGGTGGCCGAGGCCAAGTCCTCGGTCATGATGTGGTGGAAGATCCTCAACGATCCGATGGTGGTGGGGTTGACGGATTTCTGCCGGTGGTGGAGACCCGACCTGGTCGTCTGGGAACCCCTCACCTTCGCCGCCCCCGTGGCGGCCGA
>NZ_VWVU01000057.1 GCF_008638365.1 Nocardiopsis quinghaiensis
CCGACACCGACGAGTTCGCCGACCTGACCCAGGAAGCGCTGGCGAAGATGCTGCGCCCGCTGGGGGTCGTGTCCAAGGGTGTATGGGCTCCCAAGGTCGAGGACCCCGAGACCAAGACGACCCGCCAGGGATATGAGAAGGAGGCCGTCCTGGCGGCTCTGGAGAGGGTCTAGAACAACCCCTTGGCGGGGCCTAGAACTAGCCCCTCAGGGCCTAGATCCTAGGCCCCGCACCTAGAAACCAAAACCCTGTCTGACCTGCTCTCTTGGCCTTCTGGGGCCTCTAGGGGCACCCCCGAACCCCTCTCTGCGGACCGCTGCGGAGAGGGGTTCGCTGCCTACCCGGGTGGTGGCTCTGCTCTTCGGTTCCAGCCGACGGGCGGAGGGACTGCCCGGTCCACACACAACGACGGCCCCACCCTCGCTTACAGGCACCGGGTGGGGCCGTCTCTCTCCGATCAAAGAGAGGACCACATCCTATGCGCGCCTTCGTTCGCCGCTGGACTCGTCTCGCCCCGATTACCACTGAGCGGCAGTGCCACTGCGGGGACTGGTACGACCCCTCCGACCCGATGGCCAGCTACCCGCACAACAACCACTGACCGAGCCCGAAGGGGCCGGAACGTCACGAGGTGGCGTGCCGGCCCCTTCCCCCTTGCACAGACCAAGAACCCGGAGGAACCTGCGATGCCCGCACCTGACACCAAGCCCGTCCCGGTCTACGCCGAGAGCGACCGCGAGGACCTGATCGAGGCCACCGGGGCGTTCAGCGTCCCGATCCGCGACATCGTCCACCACGAGATGGGCGAGGACTGGGACCTGTACGGCGACACCCCCACCGAGATGACGCGGTTGGAGTACCGCCTGGACCAGATGGAGGCGGCGGTGGCCAAGAGCCGCCAGGCCCTGGCCTTCATCCATCGGCGGGCCCGGGTGCGTGCCCTCTGGGAGCCGACCCTGCGCAAGGAGAACATCCCCACCACCGACAGCGGCGGGGCCCTGGCCGACGACGTCAACGACTTCACCCGCGCCCTGTTCACGGCCGAACGCGAGACCGACTGCACTCTGGCCGCCGTCCTGAACTGCCCGGGGGTGGCGATGTGGGTCGACATACTCATCGACCGCGTCACCACCCCTGAGACCAGCGACGAAGCCCTGGAGAACGCCAGCAACCGGATCACAGGCGTCCTGGTCGGCATCATCACCGCAGTGATGGACCTGGCCGATGCTCACCCCGGGGTGGCGCCCTGACGTTCGCTCCCAGGACTTGAGTGAAAACGAAGGGGTCGGGGCGTCACAACCTTGGCGTCTCGACCCCTTCTCCCTTGTAGACAGCCTGCTCGTAAGGAGAGAGATGGCCGCGTTCTCACCGGTCGACTACGCCCTGGCCGCCGCCCGGCGCGGTTGGCCCATCTTCCCGCTCACCCCGAACTCGAAGAAGCCCCCGCTGGTCAAGGCCTGGGAGAGGGCCGCGAGTACCGACCCCGAACGGATCCGGTCCTGGTGGCAGCGGTGGCCGGAGGCCAACTACGGCATCGCCACCGGCCCGGCCGGGCTCGTGGTGGTCGACCTGGACGTGCCCAAACCCAACCAGACCCCGCCACCGCAGTGGGCGCTGCCCGGTGTCACCGACGGCGCCGACGTCCTGGCGGTCCTCGCCGAACGCGCCGGACAGGCGTTGCCGACGGACACCTTCACCGTGCGCACCCGCCGGGGTGGCACACACCTGTACTTCACCCACCCCGCCGGGCCCCGGCTGGGCAACACCAGCGGAGACCAAGGGTCCGGCCTGGGCTGGCTGGTCGACACTCGCGCCCACGGCGGATACGTGGTCGGCCCCGGCTGCCCGGTCACCGCTCCGGACGGCACGGGCCGCTACGAGGTCATCGACCGCGAAGACCCCGCTGAGCTACCGGAATGGATATGGAGCCTGCTGCGCAGGCCCGTTTCCCCGGATCGGCCCGCCGCCGCGCCCGTCCCGTCTCCGGGGCCCGCGAGCGACGTGCTATCCGCGATCACCACCGATGACCGGCGCCGTGTCGCCTACGTCAGGGCTGCGGTGACCGGCGAGCTAGCCAGGGTTCGGCAGGCGCCACCCGGCACGCGCAACGAGAACCTCTACATCGCCGCCGCCTCGCTGGGCCAGCTCGCCCGCGAGGGCCTGCTGAACACCGGCTGGATCCAGGACGCCCTGCGAGGCGCCGCCTTGGAAGCCAACACCTCCGGCGATCCCAACCCGCCCCGCGAGATCGACGCCACGATCCGCTCCGGCCTGGCCAAGGGTCTACGAGAACCCCG